>CAWGZR010000005.1:0-970559 GCA_963827165.1 Candidatus Bathyarchaeota archaeon
TCATTGCTTTCTGAAGGGTTGACTTTTTCCGGTTTAATTGCTTCCAATTCCCTCTTCAGTTGCATTATGCGTTTCCGCTGAAAAAGAAGAATAGACATCACCATTGGCTCAAAGACGACTGGGTTAGTGGCGCAGCTACTTTCTGAAGCGTAACTTCTGCACATATCCATCAGCTCATCAAAAGCTTCTTTGTCAGGCTTTCGTAAGGCTCTAGTGAAGCCGCTCCAACGGTTAATCTCTCCCTCCAGAGCCAGCCTGAAAGATTCAACAGTCTTACCCATGCTTGCTAAGCCTCCAGACAATCTAATTTCGTTTTCATAGGCGCTCCCTTGGGGGCTCACCTTTTTTGAGTGAAATCGCTTAAAAAGTAAACGTTGAAACGAACTTTTAGAGCAGTGGAGGGGGCAGTGAAAGTGAACAATTGCAACTGCCGTCATAACTCGACCAACCTAAAAAAGTTATCAAACAAAAAAAATAAGAATATTAGGTTATTTACCGACTATGTGAACAAAGCCACAGCATCCAAACTTAGATCGACGGGATTAGGATTATCATAGCCGACAACTGCTACCTCAGTGAAAGATCCGTCCGTATGTGCCTATCCATATATGAAATTCTCCAGAAGGACAAACGGTTAGTGCACTACCAACTTGAACCCAACTTGAGCCAGTGTAAACATAGGCATACAAAAGACTGTTATAGCCAGTATCTGAATAGCCGTCAACGTAAAGATTTCCGCCAGAACTTGTAGACAACGCCACCTCTATTTCTTCGCCGCTGCCGGAATTTGGTGTAAATACCTGGCATTGAGTATCTGGAACCCCTGATAGGCGGAAGGATTTGAAATGGATGCACCCGTACCACCAAATATACCCGATGTAGCTGGATGAGTACGTTTCAGGAACCATGGCCCAATAGTAAACAGAGCTGACAATAGCAACATTGCTGCCAACACCTTGATCTATTGTTTCATGGTTGTTTATGTTTTGACTCGGCGCATAGTAGTAAGTGCTTTCTGCAGTTCCCAATGTGGTCGAAAAGGTTGGAACATTTGTCAGAGTTGCATAAGTGGTGTCTCCTTCAACTGCGTCGTGGAGAAAAGCACCCATTTGGCCAGTAGAGGATAGAAACGCCTGGAACGAGAGTTGGGTACGTCCAAGGAGTAGAGTTAAGGGTGGTGTCTTGAATGTTAAAAATCACAGTGTTGCTGCCACTTGTCGTAAATGAAAAGCTATATGAATGCCCAATTATGTAAGAAATTCCTACGGTAGTTTGTGTTGGATCATTAATGTTCCCATTAGGAAAAGAGTAGAGGTACCAATTGATTGCACCGTTAGCACCAAACTGGACTGCGAACTGGAACCATACGAAACTGCTAGGTGATGTGCCATAGGCTACGTTAAGTGGCAAGTAAAAAACAACGTCGTTGCCTACAAGATTTCCGATTGTATTTGATACTGCAGTAAATGCTCCACTCATAGATGCGGGCATGTCTTGACCGTTCGGATTTGACCAAAGATCTAGTGCGAGCCAAGGAGTGTACGTAGTCAAGGGATTGACGCTACCGTTATCATTTGCATTAGGCAAAGGAGTTGCGTTCCAATCGTTGGGGTTAGGAATTGTGCTGTTAGGTGAATTTATACTGTTAGGTGGTGTTACTCCACTGGAGGGCGAAGCAATTACCGGGATTTCAGATGTATTTATTGTGGGCCAAGTAAGGGGACTTGTTGAATTAGTTGAGCCCTGTGACGCATGTGCGTTCGGTGCGATAATACACAACAATGTAATTGCGATGCATACAACGATTATTCTTACTAATGTTTTTTTCATTCTTTTTTCCTCTTCCCTTCTGCTGTGCAACCGATTTACTTAATGCTACATTTCCGAACGATTGTACTAAAGGTTTAGAACAAAAAATCATTCATTTAGCGCTCAGAAAAATGAATTAAATATTAGAAACTTGGTTGAGTTACCACTGAAAAATAGTTTTTAAGCAGGTATAGTGCACATAGTTTTTTGTTAAAGTGCGCCTTTGATCCATATCTTGGCTGTTTCGTAACAAAAAATGTACGCAAGCACAGCTGTTGCAATAGTGAAGAAAAAATAGTCACGCGTGAGATTAGGCGGTCTGAGAATAGTAAGTTCAACTATTAGGAATGCAACAGCGAGTATGGAGTAGAACAGGTATTTTGGAATTAGGAAACCGCTGATTCTTATGCTATTCTCTAAAAGTATTTTGTTAATTGCATAATTGCTTCCTTCTCGTCTTACTAGACAGGCGTCTTCCAGCTTAGATAAGTGGTAGACGGCTATTGAGGGGCTACTTAGGTTGAGGGCTCTTTGAACTTCTCTTACTCCAACAGGCTTACCGATTTTAAGCATAAAGCGGTAAATCTCAAGGGTTGTTCCATGTAGACTGTCGGTTGATTCTTCACCTCTCAACCTAATGCACATCCATGCAATAAAATAATTCTCGCATTATAACCTAAAGGTCTTTTCCTAAAATTATTAATGTTCTAACGTGTAGAACAAAGATGCTGAAATATAGTATTAAATAGTTCTAAATAGTTAAAAGTTCTAAAGCTTCAGAGCATGTTCAATAATGTATGTCAAGCCAAAAATGAAATTATTTATAGCAGTAATCTTTGCAGTATTGGTCTCTCTTGCAATTGTTGGAGTAGCCTATTATCTGATTCCAGCTCAGCAACCTGTTTCAAGCTCGCCTTCTCCAGTGCTGCCAGGTCCATATTCGACTCAGCAACCTTTTCTTTCAAGCCAAAATTATGTGTGGCTTCTTGCCATAGGTTTTATCGTTGCCGTTGGAGTTACTGCTTTAACGCTGTTGTTTTTAAAAAGGCGCAGACTAAGGAAGTCAAATTGCTAACTGCCAAATTGGCATGTTAAGTTACAGATAATTAACAAAGTACCACTTGCTCTATTTATTAGAACGATTATCAAATAACAAGATTTTTTGAGATTATTTCGTTTCTAAGCGACACGGTCTTTTGATTATTCTCTCAAGACCAAATGCCATTAAATTTTTTGTTCTAAATTTTAGACAGTTGTTCTGAAGTGTAGAAATAACTACCACGTGACTATAAGTAAGACTTGAGTGTGAGGATATGAAAAAGGCTGACTTAGTCAGGACAACTCGTCATTCTGTTCTCGCAACTACCAAGTGCCAGGATAGCTTGAATTTTTTCAAAGTACACTCGGTGAGGGGTGGGTATGAGCAAGCCTGAAAAAGGCAGTTATGAAACTGCGGTTTTAGTCCTGCTGAGCGTCTCTAGAGGCGCCAAGTCAAGAAAAAAGATTTTGGTTACATTGCTATCCGAGCCTAAGAATTGTAGCCAAATAGCAAGAGAAGTAGGCTTGGATTGGTGGACTGTTCAAAAACACCTCCGCAGTCTAATGAAAGAAAATATAATTAAAAGTTCACCTTTCGGAAACTCAAAATTCTACAAACTTAGTTCGATAGGCGAAGAGGCTATAACGGTACTCCAAACAAGCAATGACCTCAAATTCAAAGGTGATCATTCGTGAACCAGACTCTAGCAAGTTCTATAAAGGCTAACTTTTACAGTAGTAAGCAAACTAGAGAGGGAAGAGTAGAAATCCTGACGAATAGATCGCTTATAAGAGATTGCAATCTGAAATACGCTGTTTCGAAAGAAAAGAATTTAAGAAAAGGATGTTGAGACAGTTAAAGGTCTGTTTAGTTCCTTTTCTTGTCCATTATATGAATAAAGTGATATTTATTCCTCTATACGCTGTATCAGAATTTCTTCCGTGCTTATGGTGGATGTTATGGTGTTAGCCTATGAATTTTCGGGCGCTTTGTTGTGTATCAGTTCCATATTGTGTCAAGTAGGATTCGATTAATCGACAAGTATTTTGTTACATATAAGTGGTTTCACTCGGTCGTAGAGTGTAGTTGCCGCTAATGCAAAATAGCTGCTTTGTAAGTAGGTTGATTCATAGTGATCGTCAAGTTATCAGTCGATATGTCAATTTTGAATGTTTTATAAGTGCCTAATCGCATTGTCAGTTCTTGAATTCCACTGAATTTGAGTATTATTTCGCCTGTAAATCCCAGTTTGAGTTCGATGTATTTACAGGCATTCGCCACACATCACCAATATTTACCTGATTTTTCCAAATACACTGCCAACATTTGATTATTACTGACGTTGTAAAATGGCTGGCCCTCCTAACGCCAGGAAGATTGTAATAGTTAGTTTTTGCTTACATTGAGGATTATCAATAGGCAGGAATTGTTATTTGGCCGCTAAAGTTAATAGTTGCTTGATTCAAAGGGACTACCCCTAGAAGAGTTGTTTCATAAACCCTGAAAGTGAAAGCAAAATCAACGTTATATACCCCTGAACTTACCTGGTAACCTAGAGTAACAAAGGTGTAATTGTTAAACGGTGAAGTATACGAATTCCGACCTGGGCCACCTGTCGTGAAGAACGGACTCTCTTCATGAACAGCGTCGTAGTCGGGAGTTGCCGAAAGATTAACTTTTTCTGGAACTATATTTAGATTTATGATTCCAAAACTCGTGTTTTGCGCGATTTTGAAAATGTATATCCAGGAAACCCCCTCGCCTGATGCTGATGTGCGGTTAGTTAATTGAAAGAGAATCAACCACTTTGCACCGTTGCTGGAAAAAGTGAATGATCCATTGAACCAAGCCCCACCCGGAAGATTCAAAGCATCTTTAGGGTTCACAATGTTCAAATTATCTATTTTGATATAAGAAAACGCATATATTTCAACTGAAACAATTATCAAAAACATAATTAAAAAAATAGCAAAGAACTTTTTATGGCGCAAGCAGTCATTCCCTCTCAATATCATGGCTTTCTTTATTATACTTTACGAGGTAGTTTTTTTAGCTTTTTCATTGATTGTTTATTTAGTATATATGATGACCATATTGTTCTGCGATGTGCTAACTTTAAGTTAATACAAAGAAAAAAAGGTGTACGTCTCTTTAAGAGACGTAGTATTGGAAGCTATTGTTTACGGTTTGTTGCGTTAGCCAAACTCCGTATAATGGACAGTAAAAGTCAATGGTTGCTGAAATCTTGATAGTATACAAGGTTGCTGCACCGGCTAGGTCAGGGGTACTTTTCATAAGCATGGTGAAGGGTGCATAACTTTGGTTAGGATTTCCGTATGATTGATAAGCGCCATTGTTATTTAACCCCGTAGTAGGATTACCTGAATTCGTTGACATGTATTGTAATAAAGCTGCACCTGCACCTAATCCAGCACTTGCTACAGGACAAAATATTCCTGCGAGCAATGCGGATAGGCTCATGAGCTCTGCACCCTCGTTTAGAGCTATGGCCTGTGACCACACATAGACTCCTCCGGAAGTGCCCGCCATATTTGTAGGATTACCTGTGAAAACATCTCCTAAGCATGTAGAGCCGTCCCAAATAGATACTTGTGTTTCTAAACTTGCAACCTCGAATGGATAGCTTTGTGATGGTGAAGTAACAACAGAGATACCTGTGGCAAAAACTGGGTCCCATGGTCCATTATTCATACTGCATCCTGTCGGATCGGTTTCGGTTGAATAAGTTCCAGCGAAGTAATTGTCGTTATTGATCGTGTAATATAAGCTACCTGAGTCTATGCAACCAGGATGAACCGAATTTGTGTCCGTCCAATACTCCGATGTATCGGGTGCTACGCAAGGTCTGTCTATCGTGGTTATACATCCCTGTACGCCCCAGTTGCCAGAAGAATAGATTTCAAGGCCTATACCAACGTTTGGATCGCCTACGCAATAGCCGGTTATATCACATGATTCCCAATACTCGGTACCAGAGTTACCGCTGGGAAGATTCCATTGGTCTACTAGAGAATATTCATTATCATAAGGACCGTATTGTACGTAGAGGTATAAAGTAGCAGATTGGCCGTTGGGTGATATAGCGCCAATATTGACTACGTCACCGCCGCTTTGATAAACGAGACCGTTTGGAAGTGTTGTAGGGAAGTAAACTATGTTGCTGGAGTCGGCTGGCATGGAATAGTATTGAGCCCAGTATTCCTGTGCATTTATATTGTACATGGAGGAACCAGCGGTATAGACTACATAAATCGAGAGGCTAACTTCCCAGAAGCCATAGCCCTGAAGCGTGTAAAGTTGAGCCTGCGCAGTGTTGGTTAAATATTGACCCTCAGATATATCTTCCCATGAATTGAAGTTACCTGAAATGTTCACTTCTACGGTGCTATTATAGTAAATTGCTCCAGAATCGTAGACTTGTTGGTTGTCGACATCGACAGTTAGAATTCGCTCATACGGATCACCACAGTTTGCCCATTGTGCTACAAGTATAACTGAGCTATACGCACCTGACGCAGGTAAAAAGAATGGATTCGTACTCTGCCAGTTGTTTTGAGTATTTTTGAATTGTTGGCTAATTATATTTTGAAGGCTATATACTGATTCTGCTGTTTCAGGAGAAGCCATTGAAGAGGAGATTTCCTCGGCAATCTGTGGCGCTGAGCAGCTAAGTACAGCAAAGTTAGTGGTCGAGCCGGTTGCGACGGTTGCACCCGTTGTGGCTGGTGTTTGATTTGGCTGAGTTTGATTGAGAGGAGGGGCTACTGACGCAGAAGTGTCTGGGTTGTAATCTGGAGGTATACATGATCCTGTCGGTTCGTAGTAAACAAATATTGTTGGTGAGTAACCTGAGCCATCAGTCAGTTGTATTGCTTCACGATCGAAAAGTCTTAGGGCAAGTGCCATTGTCCACCATTGACTAGAAGAAGCGTTTACGCCGTTTATAGCTGGAACTGCAACTGAAAAGACGTCGCTTGAGGTAATATTCTTCGGAGTGGTCGTTATAGTGGAAGTAACATACGTCTGATTAGAATCTAGATCTGCATAGGTGCATAGTTTTTGGGCGCTTGCTTGGTTAGTGAAAGGTAACTCATACCAACTACTCCCGTTCCATAAAGCAAACCTAATGTTAGTTTCAGGTGTTCCTAAAACTGCATTCAGATCAGTTGCGGGTATTATAGCGGTTCCTTGTTCAACTGTTTGACCAAGAGCAAAAAGTGTACAGGGTATCATTAGTCCGCTTAGCAACATCAAAGCCATTAAAACTAAACTTAATTCAATTTTTTTAATTTTTTTCACTTCTTTCACCTTAGACTTGTCTTTTTTGCGAGAATTTGATATCATCGCGCTCTCACTGCGCTCCTACTTAACGGTAAATTTGTAATCGTTAAAGAGCGTTTTCACGATTCGGACTCGATTCGGGTACGAATCGTACCTCAATCAACATTGCGCTACTAGACGTGGTGTAAATCCGACCAAACACTCTACAATGTAAGCGATGGAATAACTCACGTTTATACCCAAAAGGGTAGTTTAAACCGATTACGCCCTAGCGAAATACGTATTTATGTTTGAACAGACAAGTAATCACGTGAGGCTTGAGCACAAAGACCAAAGAAAGCTCTCGCTAATTCTCAATAAAATTGCCGAAAAGTCTACAATATTATTTTAGCGCAAATAAAAAATAATCTAAAAAAAAGAAAGAAGAATTGAAGAAAATTCTAAGTTGCAGTTTTTGCTTCTTGTGCTGCTTGTGGTGCATTCTGCTTGACAGCGTTGATGCCGTTAACAATGTCTGTTACTGCGTCGGTAAGGCTGCCGTTTATGAGTTCTTCGCTGCCTTTAACAATAGAGATAACGCCAACAACGGTTAATCCGATGCCTGATTAGACTATGCCAGATGCAACAGAAGCAGTAATTCCCAAGATTGTAACGATTACGCCGAGAACAGCTATAATTTTATTTGTAGTTTTCATTCTCAATTTCACCTTCCATTAAAAAGGATGAAAATGGATTTTATGCAGTGGAACCAGGTGGCAGCGCTTGTCCACCTATAAACTGAGCGCATAACCGCTAGTTTGCTTTTAGTCCAGAGTATGCCATCTTCCGAATTAACCCTTTGTTTTAAACTATCAAGTTACCATAACTCTACAGTTCCATGTTATAGTAACTACACCGTTTGTTGTTACAGTAACCGTTCGTCTTCGATAATTCTCACTTCCGATGAAATGGGTCTAATACTCAAAGAGGAGGTGAAAAATTGAATAAAAAACTCAAATTAATCGCATTGACTATCGCGGCAATAATGGTCATTACTCCAATGCTGACATTATCAAGTGTAAAAGCGGCAAGCTGGCAAACAGTAAGCAATGACCCTTACTTATGCAACGCCAATGCTTGGAGTAGCTTATTTGAAACTTACCCATCAGAAGGCAGCTATAGCGGCAGTGCTCCATCAAACTCCTATGCATCTACAACTTTGGACATGAGAAGTTTGTCAAATAGCTACTGGAATAACGCCGAATTTATCCAAGGATACAAGCCCATATGGGGAGACAATCCGAACGGTGAACCCTTCAACCCGGTACTGTTGAACCAACAGATGCAAGTAATCGTTCAGGCAGGACTAATTAATCCAGTGGTCTGTAATAACTGGGCACATGCATACATCGACTTATGGTGCGAGTTCGAAACAGGTGTGGGAAGTCTCAAATACAACAACATGGAAATCCAAATCTTCCTAGGTGAATGGGGAAGCGGCCAGATTAGCAATGACGGCATTGTTGCCACAACTAACACCGATGGTGCTGGAAATTACTGGTACTGGGTACAATATCGAGTTCATCAAGATATAATGTGGCAACAATCCAACTATTACACGATCGGTTTGAACAATATAATCTCCACAATAGCAGCTAAGTACGACATCAGTTCAAGTAACCTCGCTAGCGGAGCAGTCGTTGGCTTGACATTTGGGGTAGAAGCATCCAATGCTTACATATCGACATCTTTCAACTACATGTACCTACAAGCATACGAGTAAACCTTTATGAACCAAAATTTCTCTCCCTCTTTTTTACAATGATTTGACAACCCTTGTTTTACTGACGTAAAGATGCTTTCCTTTAATGAGTTAGCATTTGGCAATTCACATATCTCAGCAACTTGGAATAGTGAAAATAAGCCTCTTAGTCAACCCAAACGTTTGCGCCACTATCTTTATCCTTTGGTTTTGGGTTATTTTTCTAACTCTTCTGCATAGCAAAAATACTTTTCCTTATAACATTTATTTAGGTACCGTTAAGTAAATTTTAGGTATGCTCTCTATTCATGAGAAGCGATTCCTAACCAAGATATTGGTCCCCAGCTTTCTAAAACTTATACCACTGATTTTCTTATAGAACAAGGCAACGCTAAATAATCAAAAGCAATAAAGATATTAACTTGCCACATGCCTACTCAAAAATCGACTTTCATGCCTACTTTTTAGTGCCAACACTGTAATACCGAATGTTACAATTACCACCGTAAACGCTAATAAAGCGAGAACCGGAATACTCAATTCAGGCACTATTGGGCTGGGCGACACGGACGTGATAGAGGGATTCGATATTACTGAAATGGTATTCTCCCCCGAATTTGTTACGAATATCTTGTCTTTTCCTGAATCGTAGATTGTATTAATCGGGTTGGACCCCACCGTTATGTTTGCAACCACATTGTTACTGCGATCGGAAACAACCGAGAGCGTGCTATCAGCGTAATTGGCTACAAATAACTCGCCAGAACCGTAGCTTATGCCATTTGGGTTGAATCCAACGGTTATGTTTGCAACCATAGTATTGCTACTGTCCGAAATGACAAAGACTGTGTGCGAACCGCCTTCAGGAGAATAAGCGTTAGAGGTTGTTACAAAAATTTCGCGTGTATTATCATCATAGGTCAAGTAATAGGGCGATGTCGAATAATCTCCCACCGTAAAGTTGGCAATGACGGCGTTATTGCTGTCCGATATAACTGAGATAAAGCCAGGTAAACCTCGAGAGGAAGTGTAATTGAAAACCGAGGCATAGTTTGCCACAAATATCTCTCCTTTCCCCGAATCATAAGCAACGCAGGTTGGCTTAGACCCTACTGTTATGCTTGAAACAATAGTATTAGTCTCATCTGATATGATTGAAATAGTGCCAGATCCATAATTGGCAACAAACAGCTCACTCTTATCAGAATCATAAGCAATAGAACACGGAAAAGCGCCCACTGGGATTGTTGCAATCACCGTGTTATTACTATCAGATATAACTGAGACTGTGCCTGAAACCTGACCCGATGCATAATTGGTCACGAATATCTCTCCCTTGTGAGAATCGTAGGTTATGCCATCTGGATTGGATCCAACCGTTATGTTTGTAATTATGCTATTATTGTTGTCGGAGATTACTGAAACTGAGTCAGAAAGCCAATTTGCTACAAATATTTCGCTTTTGCCATAGTCGTAAGCAAGACCTTCGGGGAACATTCCCACCTTTATTGTGCTATTTACACTAATTGCATTAGCCGAATTGATTGCTGGTAAGGCACAAATAAGGATAAAGATTACCAGGAAAATTTTATCTACGCAAGTCATACAATTTTTTGGGTTAAAGATACTTATAAAATTTCCGTGTAAAATTTACTTAACGCGGGCAAGGGCAACTGACACTTCAGCAATAAACCAATCAATCTACAACTCGAAAAACGATACTATTTAGTTTCAGCAAAATATCAACTATGTTTTGGAGCAAATTAACCTGGGGCTCCTTATATGGGGAAAGCCATCAATTCAATGTAATTGGCTCCCTCTACAAGTTTTTTCTTTATCTCTAAATTTTTCGAATATTTTGAGTACTTGAAGCAATACTTCTGTTTTGTTATTTTCCCTATTTAGTTTGATTATGCGCTTATGTCCTAAGCGCTCCTCTGTAACTATTCCTTCTTTTTCTAAAATGTGCAAGTTAGGATTGACTTGGCTATACGTGCTGTTGACCTTGCGCACAAGCATCATGACGTTTACCCGTCCCAATTTGTACAAAACCCTCAAAATCCTGCGCCGGCATGAAGAAGCCAAAATCATCTCTAACTCTATTAGCATTCACCTTTAAATTACATATTTTTTTCCAATCGCTCATAAGTGTTTGATTTGAAAGTTGTGGGGGTTTGAATCGGAGAATAGCTCGATTTCGGTCGTCTTGTTGAAATCTTTGGTTAGGTTCCAATAGTTTTCTTTGCTTGTTTCCATCTTGTATTCCAAGCTAAGTTTCTGCAGTTTTAGATTTAAAGCATGTAGAACGGTTACGGTAAGTGGGTAACCCAGTTACCGTAACAGGGAGATAACTGAAAGTGAACTTTTTCATGGGAAAACAAGTGAAAGTAAACCGCTTCACTTTCACTCACCCCTCCACTGTTTCAAACCGTCGGTTCGACATTTGGTTTTATAAATTAAAAGGTAAACAAAAGAAAGCCCCGAAGGTGGAGAGGTTGAATTTAGAGGAAATTTTGTCTTCAGCTTGCAGGCGAAAAATAATCAAGTACTTAGCCGAGAATGGCTCAGTAAACATAATGCAGCTAATTGTTGGAGTCAATGGTAAATACCCGCAAGTCAATGCTGAATTGCAGATTCTGCAGAAAGAAGGTATAATAAGTGACCAACATATTGGTCGGACACGTCTTATCGGACTTGTCAAAGAAAACTCGGGGACTATATTGATTCTGCAAGCACTAAAAATCTTAACTGACAGAAAAAGAGGATAAATCGGAGTAAGGCGAAAAAGGTCGAAATCGACAAAAATCAAGTTAGCACGCTTTTTGCTTAACTTTCACTCAGTTAATATCTCTTCCGCTAAAACAATAAATTAAATTCTAAAAAATAGAAAAAATGATTAAGAAAGGAAAAGAAACGGAAAACTAAGTTCCTGCAGCAGTTTTTGCTTCTTGTGCTGCTTGTGGCGCATTCTGCTTGACAACGTTAATGCCGTTAACGATGTTTGTTACTGTATCAGTTATAGGTTGCCGACTATCATTTCTTCGCTGCTTTAACGATAGAGATAACGCCAATAACAGTTAATCCGATGCCTGAGTAGTCTATGCTTGTTAGAAGATGAAGATGGAAAACCATGAAAGCAAAATTAGCTTCCGCTAACCTATAATTTAATATGTCGAAAAACAGATACAAAAATAACTATTTTTAATCAAAAAAAGAAGGGAAGAAAAGAAATTTATGTTGGAGTTGTTGCTGTTTGGCTTTGTGTTTGCGAAGATACTTGCGTTTGGAATACGTTGACGAATTTATGCCATACCGCAATCATGGAGCCGCCTATAGTGATCAAGCCGCCGCACACCGATGCACCCAGAGCCTGATATTGAACTGGCATTGAACTCACCGCGGTCATACCTGCAGTGCCTGCAGCAACCAAACCTGCGCTAACCTCAACAAGTGCAGTCTCAGCTTTCTGACTCAGATTTATAGAACTCACCATTTTACATTCACCTCCTTACCCAAAAACGGGTTACCATGAAAAAAAACGAACTACTGAACCATCCGAGGCTTCAGCAAAGGGACGTGGTCAAAAATTGGATTTTAGCTGCTACCCTGGGCAGGAACTGCTACCTCTGCATTGGCTTTCTTCATAGCATCTCCAGTCGCCTCATCCTTTAGATCCTCAGCAGACTTCTTGCCCTCAACAAAGCGCTCGTACAAGCCGAGCATGCTAATATGCAGTTTTTTCTGTTCACTCGCAGTTTTGAGCGCTTCAACAATTATGTCATGGGCTTTCTCGCCGACTACAACATCTTTCAGCACCGAGAGTTTCTCTTTGTTTAGATCTTCGTATTTGCTGCCGTTGGGCAATTTGTACTCGACAATGAATTCGCGGTGTTCCTCTTCTGTAAAACCAAGCGCCGTCTGCAAATCACGGATAATTTTCAATGTGGACGCGGTTCCTTCTTTCGGAATCACATTAAGCAGATTTATTCTTTCAGCTGGATTAAGCTTCAAATTATTCTCACCTCAATTAAGCGATTTAATTTACTTAAAATGAAAAACAAAAAGAAACTAACTGGAGACAGGGGCTGATGTTGTTGGAGAAGCTGTCGTTGCAGTCGCTGCTGCCGCCATGGTCGCGTTCAAGGAAGCGGCTGTAATTGCTGGCACTCCAAATATCGTTGCCAGTGCTGCGATGGTGTCTGGGAAATCGTTGAATACTTGCTGAACCGGTGGCATGAAAGGTTGACCTAGAGTTTGTTGAGTAACGATGAAGCCATTTGAGACTTGCTGAACTGTAACACTGACTAGGGAAGGAGTTGACGGTGTTGATGGTGCTGCCAAATCAATCACCTCCTAATTTTTGGGTTAATTCATCGAGGCGTAAACGTAAATGATCTATTTCCATTCTCGCTTTGTCTAACTCTTCTCTGAGCTCATCGTTGATGATTTCTTGCTCGTCAAGTTTTTTGACTATTAATTGTTGGACGCATAAATGCCAGCCATCCATCGTGGATGATTCATAGAACCCGTCTTTGTTTTTGAGGTGCTTTATGCAGTCTGGGTCAATTGTGTCGCCTTTAAGTTTGATGTTGCGGATTAAGTCAAAGTTTATTTTTTCATTGAATTCGTCATGCAATAACTCATTGAACGCTGAGGGTGCATGGATATAGTAGATGTAGGCTGAGTATACGTAGTTCCAGTAAGAGCTTGATGTTCCGCATGATCCGGCGCCACCATAGATGGTTATCCCTGCGGTTAAGCTGTTTATGACGTTGCAGTAGAGGTATTGAGTGTCCACTATTTGCCATGGGTAGCTGTATGAACCGCAATAGTATGATCCGCCCGATTTTGGAAGTATGTTTCCGCCCACGTTGATGGCACCGCAGCTTAGACCACCGCAAGAAACATCCCCAATTGAATCTATAGAGAATACTACTCCTCCGCCCCATGAGCCCCTGTAATAAAACCAGTTGCCGTTAGTCATGATGTTAAAGGCGCCGTCATACCATTGGATGCCGCCGTTTCCTGTTCCAAAAAAACCGTTTCCGAATATGGCGTTGCTGTAACTTGTGCCAAGAATTTCAACGGAGCCAGCGACGTAAGCTGTTACGCAAGAAATTCCAGCCCATCTGTTTGAACCACTGCCAAGACCATAAGCATTGTCACTGATCGGGTTAACGTTGCCATTCATGTACATCGTGACAGCTGCGCCAGAAGCACCGCCAAGGTATAACGTGCTTGATGAGTTAAGCCAGGAACCGCTAACCCAAAAATTACTAGCTTCGCATTGACCTGTAACGTTCATGCCGCCGTTTATCTGGACGAAGTCCCACATGCCGATCTTACGTGTGCTGCCTATGTAGGAGCCAACTATCATCATGCCGTTCGTAGTCGAGTCAATAGCTATTATCGACATGGACGTCGAGCAGTCCGACCATATCGAACCCCAACTGTTTTCAAATCCAACGCTCCCGAGACGACCGTAGCCAGTCGCCGTTACGCTGTTGGAAACCGTCATGTTGCCCGACTGGTCCAATAGCAAGAGGTCTACAGTCCAAGCATAATCCACAACATCTAGCCTTTGCCCTGATGCGCCAAACTGAATAGTGCACCCTGAAACAGAATCGGTGCGGCAGAATATTTGCGGATAACCTGAATTGTTTGCGCCTCCTCCTCTGGTTCCAATTTGATGGTAACCTGAAGATACTATCCAGCCATAAGTGGTTAGGTCTCCGGCAGTGTCTAAAATCATTGTGTAACTTGAACCATGTGCCCAATAGCATTGACCGTTGCTGTGCAATCCAAACAGGTTAGTTCCAGTCGAATTATACAGAGCACCATGACTGCCGTTGCTAATGTAGTAGCAAATATTCCAACCGTTAAAACCAGCACCGTTGGCACCATTCGCATAGACTTGAGGCGCAGTTACGGCGTTTGCCACTGTTCCGCCGCTCCAGGCAATGCTTCCCGATATTGTGCCAGTAACGGTTAGGTTGCCGTTTATGTAGACTACAGGGTTTGCTGTGCCGGTTATGTAGAGCGGGTTTCCATAGGTATTAAGAACGTTGTAGACGGTTGAACCGATGGTGTAGTTGCCATTCATTGCTAAGTAAGTGGCTCCGCCATACACTCCAATTTTGATTGCTGCAGACGCGTTCGTGCATAAGACACTGTCGAACACTGCATCGCTGGTTGTGTTCAATGCTTGATTTGGCAACGAAGAAGCCGCAGCGTAATAACTTGCCAACTGCCCGTTCAGTTCGGTTGCATTCGTAGCTGTAGCTGCATTGCCAGTGCATGACCCTGAAGAACCAGAACAGTTACCCATAACATTGCCAGAAAACGCCCCAGTTATCGTGCCATTTACAGTTAGGTTTCCATTGATGTACATGATGGGGTTAGATGTGCCTGTTACATAGAAAGGGTATGCATAGGTGTTTAGAATGTTGTAGGCAACGGAGCTAATCGCGTAGTTGCCAACCATCACCAAATAAGGAGCTGAAGGATTAGAGGATGGCGAGATCTTTATGGCTGCAGAAGTATTCGTACAATTAACACTATCGAAAACTGGATCCGCCGAGGTTAAGCCAGTTAACTGTGAAAATTGTATGGGCATTGACATGTAATTTGAAATCTGGCCGTAAAGTATTGTCCAGCCAGACGCGATAGCGCCTGAACCGCTAAGAGTAGCAGGAGTAACAGCCGATCCAAGCTGAGCAGTTGATATTGTTCCGCCAAGAAGTGAGAAAGTAACCTGTGCGTATATTGGTGCTGAGCTACCTTGGCCTTCCAAAAAGTAACCGCTTGTTCCCAGCGGCAACTGCCCTAATGTTGTTGTTATAGTGATCCATTTAGGCGGAGCGCCTGAACCTTGACTTTGTAAAACCTGTCCGCTTGAACCAACCGTAGCGCTCCCAATAGTTCCTGTGTTTAGCGGGCACAGCAAAGTTATGGCTGAAGACTCCAGGCAATTCAAGAAATCAGTGTAACAGAAGACCTGGTCAACCCAGAGGAACGGGTACTTGTACGTTCCTAAGCCAATCATTGGCGCAGTATAGGGCGGTCCAGATTGCGGAGTTATCGTCGCAGTTGCCGCGGAGCCGTTTTGGTTTGCAACCGACGGAATAATATAGGTAAGATAGCTGCTGTTGAAGGTTAAAAACGAAGCTGGAAACCCAGAAGAAGGCACAGGCAACAACGGATTATTGCCAAGCATCAACGAAGCTACGTCACCAAAATTATCGGCTAATGTCACATACATGCCCGACGTATTAGGGTCGCTGCCATCCGGCATGGTCTGCAAAGCAGCGGAAGCATTAGCCAGCTTGGCTACAGCGCCGTTAATTGAAGAAGTCGCATTGATCAATGCGAGGAAAGCACCTGCAGGAGTGACAATTTCTAAAGTGCTTTTCGTCAAGTTCTTGGTGATGCGGTAAATCGCATAATTACCGCTTAAGCCAAGTTCGGCACCATTTGAGATAGTGACCAAATCTCCACTGTTCAAAGCGGCTGTTTGAGAAATGTCAGCTTCAAGCGGGCAACCGCTGTTAGTTTCTGCTAAACTCTGCAGATACGCGGCTGCCAACGCATTCAAAGACGCCTGGCTGGTAACAGCATTATTTGTTAATGTAATTGTGTTGTTGCCTGCTCCGACGCTACCCGCAGTGCCAATGATTACTTGTCCGGTGGGGCTTACTCCGCGGATAACTACTCCTGAATAGGCTGTTTTGCTTCGATCAAAATTAACCTGGCTTTGTGTATCAACCGTTATTGCGGTTGGTGTTTGATTGCCTTTAACACCGATAATAACTGTTGAACCCGAATTGTAAACGTTCTGGTTAAGAAGAGCGGCTAAGTTTTGAGCAGCCGTTAAGCAATCCGTTGAATTAAACTGTATACTAACGGATGTTGTTGGGCAAGAGCCAGCAGTCATGCCGGACGCAGCGCAGATCGCAGCTAAAACCGTGTTTGCAGCTACGTTATTGTATGCGCCGGTGATTTGGCGTTTCTCCATGACTTCAAAAGTGTTATTGTACACTGTGCAGGTTATCTGCGTAAAAGTTGCTGTGTAGGCCATAAGTAAGCCGCTGAAAATAATGGTGCTTCCCCACAGCAGCTGCACTTGCTGGTTACTCTGTACAAAGGTCAAGTTCGCCGATGTGTTAGGAATAATAAAATCAAGCTCAAGCTGGCCGTTCAATTCGTCAATAATCTGGCTGAACAAGGCATTCGGTACCGTAACCCAACTAGTACCGTTATAGTATTGGATTGTAAAAACCATTAGAGATTCACGTAGGATGCTGCATGCTTAAAGATCAAAGTAAATTTTAGTATTGGATTGTTTGCGTAATCTTTTGTTTGAATGAATGTTGCTTTATCCAGCTTCCAGGTGCTGTTGAGGCTGGATCTGGGCGTTGATAATGTGCAAACTAAGCCTCGAAAACCAAGCAGAGGCGTAACATAAGTAGTATCCAGGTAAGCCATGTTCTGGCCTGATACGTTAAGAACGCCCTCCAAAGTTAACTGGCGGATGTCGCTGCCGATAGAAACCAAAACAGGTTCTTGCTCGGGAACGGTAATTGTTGTGTCGTCAACGGTTGGTGCTTCATCGGTTACTGTTTGTGGCGCCAAGGGCAAAGTAACCGTCGTGGATCCTTGCGTTATCTGCCAGCTCATCTACAGCACCTTATTCATTAGTCCTTTCTTGTACATAGCGTCGCAAATGCCCTTGCTGACTGCATCTCGTGTTTGCTTGAGCGAAGCTGAACCTGTAATGCCGCCGTTAATTGTGATGTTTGGAGAAGAGATATTCACGTTGCTTGTTCCAGAACCGCCCTTGACATTAACGTTGCCAGCTAGACCCTGAAGGCTGCTGCCAAGAGTGTTGGTTTTATGAGCAAGTTGATCGCTAAGCGCGATACTCTGCGTAACCTGCTTGTTGAATTCTTCCGCAGCTGGAGCAGCGTGCGCAAAACATAGGTGGCTAAGGGCTGAACCCAAGTCGCCAATCAATCCGCTAAGAGGTTTCACAGCGTTCGCAACAGCATTAATCGCCGTTTCAAAAGCCTTCACCGGAATCAACGCAACTTGCAAGTCTGCAACAAGAATTTCTTTGAAAAAGTTAGCTACCGGCAAAAGAATCGTTGTGTAAGCCCAGTTAAGAGCATTCCACAGGGCGTCTCCTGCGCTCTTCAAATCATTGAAAGCACTAAGAAGGGCTCCGCCGATCACGTGCCCTAAGTCATTGATGACGTCGCGGAAGGGTTTGCAGTGCTCATAAGCCTCATAAAATAGCGCAGCTAAAGCTGTAACTGCCAGCACAACTAGCATAATCGGGTTAGCATCGCAGACTGCATCAAACAATCCCATAGCACCCGTTGCTGCCTCTGTTGCGCCAACCTGGATCCACTGTGCAGCTGACTGAGCATCCGTCGCAGCTGTACTAGCTATCGTGCCAAGCGTCCCAGCTTCACGAAGACTGTTCAACGTCGTCATAATACCGACGACACTGGGAATAACCGTAAGAGCCGACATCACAAGAGTACTATTATAATTACGTTGAGCCTCTGAAACCCTTTCTTGATCCACGCTTTGAGTCTGCTCAGCTAAAGCAAGTTTATTCTGTGCATCCTGTGCTTGCAAGCTTGTGGGACCATATTCGGCAACTGCTTTATTGTATGCTTGCTGAGCTAAAGTCACGGAATTCGCGGCTTTCTCCTCAGTCAAATTTGCCTTCGCAAGTGAAGTCTGAGCGTTCTCAATGTTGTTTACGCTCATATAGAGCATGGCGCCGCTCATGGCCATCGTGTTCATCTGCATTGCATTTTTGCTAAAGCTGCTGCTTGAATCCTCAGTCGCTTCTCCCGCCTGTTGGGTGCTGACTATAACTTGATTCATGCTTACCTGAGCAGAATCTGCCGCTTGATTGAAAGAATCCTGCATCTGAACAGTATCAGCCTGCACAGTAGTCGTCATAGTGGTGACGCTGCCCGCAGTATTCTGCATGCTACTTGACACATCGGTGCTCATTGAGTCGGAAGCTTCGCTGACATTGCTGCTCATATCGGAAAAGTTGCTGCTGACCTCTTGGAAAACATCCGAAGCATCATCAGTCGCGATAATGTCTATTTCTGCAGGAACTCCACTCATAATAAATCACAAACTTTTTTGTTCAATATGATATTCTATTAACAAAGAGTGCAGCCATCTTTACACGCAATAGAAGCATGCTGTGACGTCAAAAGCAAGATTGGGTTTAGCTTAAAAACGGGTTATAATAGGTTATTTTAGAGTACTTGCTTTTTTTGTAAACAAGATATCCCAATATTGCGCCGACAACGGCACCAAAAATCGGGTTAAGAATCCAAAACGCAAAAGTCCAAAAGGTAGGATAACTTAATGACGTTCTAACTCGCCCAAAAATCTCCACAAGTCCCACCATAATTAGCCCGCCTCCAAAAAAGCCGAATGGCACTCCTATTGTAGCTCCGAGGAAAACATAGGAAATCTCGGCACCAACCATCTGGCTTTTTGGAGACCATTTAGCTCTTACTTCCCGCATCTTATAAGAAGTGTAGGCTAAAATGATGGCGAGAAATAAACCGATGATACCTATAAGCAAATTTCCAAAACTAACTAATCCAAACGAGTAAAGTATGGAAAAAACAAGGGCTGCACCGACCCCAAGCAGCGCTACTCTAAACCAGAATTGACTTATCACTAGCATTTCACTCTCTGCTCGGCTTACGCCTTCTGGAAATTCGACTAAAAGCTTAGCGGCAATAAGACCCTTATCAGTCAATGAATACTTGTTATCACTGGTCTTTGACAAAAGACCGTTAAGAACTTTCAAGTGATAGTTCATCTTTCCGGTACTGCTGATCCCTAATTCCTTCATTAGCTCCGTGTAGCCAATGTCACCTCTTTCGTGAAGCAAAAGGATAGTTCTTTGTCTTGTGCTGTCTTTCAAGATCTTAAACAGCCGAGCTAATTCTGAAGTCATAGGCTTTTACTTATTATCATTTGAATTTAAGTTCTCTTGACTAAAAAATTAGTCCTCATTAGCAAATTTATCCATGCCTCATTTGTGTCAAATTATCGAGGGCTATCCTTCTGATAATTTACGATACCAAATCGCGGATTGGATCAAAAATTCAAGTTGAAAATTAGTCAAGCTTGCCGCGTACTCTAGGGTGTAGTGGTAGAGGTTGACGACGGCGGCGATCCGCTGGGCTTCGCTGCTCCAGTAGATCCAGTCATTGACCGCCTCA
Organism: Candidatus Bathyarchaeota archaeon; assembly: GCA_963827165.1. Classification (GTDB taxonomy): domain Archaea; phylum Thermoproteota; class Bathyarchaeia; order Bathyarchaeales; family Bathycorpusculaceae; genus Bathycorpusculum. Next base: position 20,162 of record CAWGZR010000005.1, read on the forward strand.
CCTGACGCGGTAAAAAACCCTCATTAAGCAAAGCCTTCTCCAGGGCACGCACCAAATCCCAAGGCGCATCACGCAGATCCTTCTCTGTTAAGTCTGGGTAGCAGGGCTTCATCATTTTTAGAAGTGCCTGCAATTCAAATTCGCGCTGATCATCCTTGTAAAACTTCGCCAAATCGCTCAGCTCGTTATGTGTAAGTAATACGAATTTGACCCAGCCGGCGCCAGGCACATTAGCCTCCTGCGGAACCTTACTACTCTTAAGCAGGCCTACGCTAAAGTTTTTGAAACGCTCTTTCTGCTCAGCCTCGTACTCGTTGAATGCGGCCTTAAGTTTCTCGAAACCTTCACTGTCAAATTTTTCTTCACTCATCAAATCACCTCATTAATAATTTCTAATTTTTGGATAAGAAAATTGAAAAAACAAAGAGAAGGAAAAGGCACTAGAAAGTGCTTGTGGCCACACTTTGTGCTTCACCGCTGATGTCGTTTGCAATGGTGCCTTTCTGCCCGTTTTTCACATTGTAAGCTGTTAAGACAACGTTGCTCAAAGTGATTTTTGGAGTTCCGGATCCTGTAGACGTTCCTTGTGGACCCCAAATAACCGTCACCAAAGTGCCGTTGAGAACATCTGTTAGCAGTGCTGCATAGTTTGCTGGAACGTAAAGAGCCGAAGCTTTGAACGTGTAGGATTGGTTACCGCTTGCCGTGAAAGCTGGCGATGGAGAACCACCTGAAGCGCAAACGTATTCCTTTATCATTTCTGCTTTAACATCCATAGTGAAGTCAGTTAGAAAGCCGATTGCCGCGCCGCCCACCTGGACAACGGCATTTCGGCTTAGAACTGGCGTAGTTGCTAAACTCAAATTTTTCACCTCGATTACAATGGTTACTTAAAACCGTTAACCTTGAAGTAAATCCATGATTTGCTGCTCAATCTCAGGTGCTAACTCGCTAAGATGCTGATTGACTGAGTTTGTTAGGAATAGCCGTGCAGACATTTTCTTTGTTCCGAACTCCACATAATAGGCATATGGAGCTGTGGCTTTGACTTTAATTTGAAATTTGCTTGGCTGTTCGATTGCTATGGTGCTTTTCAAATAGCCTGTTCTGACTGGAACTAGCGTATTTGCTGTAGCCAAAATATCCTGGGCCACGTTTAGCATTCCAACGGCAACAGCTTCTGGGTACTGTTCACAAAGGCAGTTCAAGCAATTCCTTTTGGCATCAAAATTCGTCAAACTAACCTTAATAGAAATGCTCATGTCTTTTTCACCTGAATGCGGCTCAAGCTATTTTTGTCACTCTGTGCTCTACAAGGACCTGAGCACCGTTTTTGTAAGTCACAGTCCAAGAGCTAAATTTCGTCTTAAATTTCTGGTTTGCCGCCCTTTTTGATTCTGCCATTCAATTCACCTGCCTATTAACTTGAAATGCTGAAGTAAACGGCGTCAACATTGATCATAACGCGGGTAACTTCAGTTGCGTTACTATGAATCGGCTCTCCGGTTACCGCATAATTTGGATCTTGCAGGTGTATAATGCGATTAACCTCAGCCTGCAAGGCCTCCAAGGTTGATTCTGCAGCGGCTAAATCAGTCGAGCTTTGACTGGCGTTAACAACAATTATGTCGACAACAAGTTTTTCCGTGACGAGGTAACATTCGCGACTAAGTGCGTCAACTTGCTTGCTTGGGCTCGCGTTGTAGACGGCTATCTGTAATTGTCCTTTTCCCTGAGTAATCCCAATAGCATCTAACCGCGTCGATGGCCACATAATATTCGCGGCGGCCACCGGATTTGATAGCCCCCAATTCTCCTTTAGCAACTCTGAAACTGCCAAGGCCTGATTAGTTGACATCTAATTTTTTCTCCGCCTTCTGCCGAAATAATAAAGAATCCAACCTACCACGAAAAGCGCTATAGCAACGGGAATAAGCAGAAGCCTCAGTTTTCGCTTTGCCATTCCTAACGCCACCGTTCTTTGTAATGTGGGACTTCATTTCCTAGGCGGGCTTGAGCACTTACTGCTCCAGTTGAAAGATTCGCCATATTTCGAGTAAAACTGTCTTGGAAGCTTTGCACTGCGCTTTCAAATGAGAATTTTCCAATGGTGCCTTTAGTTACAAACAAGTCGCCGAGCTTGTAATCTGCCGCGCCCAAAAGCATTCCGCCACTTGCCGCAACTAAAACGGCCATGCATGCAAGGTCAAGTGCGGCTAACTGCGCGAACGGGTAACGCGGATCCGTCGATGTTACACTGGGCGCGAAGCTGCCAATGTAAGTGTTCGCGTGATCAACGTATGCTTGGACGCTGTTGCTTGAAACAGAAAGCCCGTAAACAAGATAATTGCTGTTTCCATCAGGTCCCGTCGCATTTAGAAAGCCGATAACTTCCTCTAGCGAAGTGAAAGCTGGATAAGTTGACATGAAAAGTCTCCGTGAATTTGTTAATTTGAAGCCGGCTTTACGGTTCCAGACTTAAAAAACTGGAGCAAACAAATAATCGTTTAACTGGTTGCATAGCCCGTAGATTTGCATATACAGAAGCCGTTTGCGACGTAGGGTGTCTTGCGGTAGCTTGTGAACGGGATAATTTTTCGTAGCCGTTTCTGGATGTCGATGTCGGTTGTGATTTCTTGTTTGGTTACCATGAAACCCATGGGTGCGTAGTTGTTGTTTGGGTTTTGGCCGTCGCTGATGCCGTAAACTGTGCCAGCTGGAACAAGATTGCTGACGAGCAGTGTCCATATGCCGAGTTTTTGTTCAACTTCATTGGTGAGAGGGTTGGTGACTTCGCGGAATAAGTTGGGGTAAGGCAAGTTACGCAGCGATTCTTCTTGGATCGGGTTGATTGCAATGTATTTCATTATGAAGTTGTGCTGTTTTATGAGTCGGTTCATTTTGTTTAGGTCTTCAAGGCCTACGCCGCCGCTGACAGTTATTGTTGAGCCTGTGACGCTGATTGTGTTTCCCGTGCCTGCAAAAGAGTTGCCGTTCGCTGCCCCCGCGCCATCTATAGCGGTCCAACTGTCTAGCTCTATTTGATACATCGTGCGGAAGGCCAGACGCATCATTTGAGTGTCGACCACTCCGAGTTCGAAGTCAGTGATCATTTCTATTGGGATTTCAACCTCTTCGCCGTAAGTATCCGGGGTGATGCTCACACTTGTTAATGGGGTGAAGTCTAATACTGCGGGTGCTGAGATGCCTTTGCGTTGAATGCCGATTGCGACGTTGCCTGCTTCTTTCACATAGGTTCGAGTGCGTCCTTTGATAATTGGGTCTGGAACAAAGAGCTTGGCAAATATCATGGCGTTGGTTGCCATCTGCAGGATTTTTTGGTGTAGCTCTGGATATTGAATGGCTGGGCTATCATCCATTGTTACTTGATCTGGTGCAAAACTCATTTCTTGATTTCTCCTTTATTTTTTATTTAGAATTTCTCGACTTGACGAGTCCAAACTTGAAAGATTGGAGTTTAGGGAATGACTATTGCTTGTCCGCCGTTAGATGCGCCTGTGTCGCATAGGCAGTGTTTGGTTGTTGGCGTGTTGTTGGTTACTCCTACTCCGCCTGCAGCTGAGATTACTAAGTCGCCTGGGTTGATTGTGCCGCTGGCTGTGATTCTGGCTTTTACTTTGCCAGTCATTACTGTGCAGATTTTGCCTGCTGCTGCGCCGACTTTAACGATGCCGACCCATTCTTGTGCTCCTGTGGTTGGGGAAACCGTGCCGGGTCCGCTAATGTAGACGAACTGTCCTGCTGTGACGCCGCCTGTGCCTGCGATAAACGAGAGATCGGTTGAAGACGGCTGTTGTACGAGAGGGCCTGAATTTTCGAATGACATTTTACTGCATGCCTCCTTGTGTTACCTGGGCGTCAAAGGTTCGTTTCTTTTGTGCGGCTGCTGCAAGCTCTTTGAAGTAGGGTGGCACTGCCACCATTCCTGGCTGAGCCTTCTGTGGTTCCAAGTGTTCGTTTAGGATTCCTGCGACTCCTTTCCCGGGCGTACGTTGCTTTAGTGCTAGTTTTATGGTTTCGTCGACTTTAGCTGCGATCGCGGCGGTTTCCAGTTTGACTGCTTCTCTTGCGGCTTCGACTGCTTTTGTTACTGCTTCGGCTGAGGCTTTGTTGCATGCTTCTGATAGGTTGTTTACGTGCTTTTCCATCATTGCCTTTATGGCTTCTGCATCTAAGGGTTGATTTGTTGACAATTTTCTCTCCTCCGAATTTTTCTTTTCGTTTTTTTGGTTAGCTCCCTTGTGGGAGTGTTCCTGGGAATTACAACTTAAACAACTAAGGGTCAAAGCGCTTGCACATAGCCCACATGGAACTTTTTCCTGTGCCAATAGCGCTTTTCTGATGACTTCTTGTTGGTCCACTTTCATGGCAGCCGCAAAGCCAACGGGCTTAAACTTGGCGTGCTCATATGCACCTATTGAGACAATGCTCAACTCGACAAGGCGTGGATGGCGCATGATTTCCCAAGCACCCCGGCAAATGTGCACCAAATTCATTTGGTCGTCTCTTGAGCGTGATCCACATAAGCTGCAGTAAGCTTCTCCAAGAATTCGTGGGCTAACGCTGTTAACGTATTCTCGCTCGATTTTCGCGAGCAGTTCCTCATCGCCGCTCACTTCACCTTCAAAAGGTACAACGATTCTACCGTCAACCGAGGCCTGAGGCAAGTGCAAAATGTTGATGACGCCTTTGATGTCTTCCACTCGGTCGCCATGATCAACACGTATCTGAGCGTTTTGGCTGTTAGTCACAAAATACGGCAGTTCTTCAGCGGGGACCTGCCAACTATTCGCGTTAACTGTGTCGTCGATGGCTGTGCCTTGAATGAGCAGGACTTTGCCGTCAGGGCTTCTCTTGAAAGTGACGGGCACATTGTAGTCTAGATGAATGTTGGGTTTAGAAGCGCTCATTGTTCTCTCTCTTTAGTTACCAGTAAACGTCATGGTCACGAACTACAAGGCAAACACAATTTGGATGCAGATTCACCGCAAAAGTGTCCTCATCAAGCCATTCTCCATAAGGAAACATATCCTTCAACTCGTCCGGATCCTTCAGCTCGTAGACATCAGTATTATGGTTCTGGCAGTTCTGGCAAAGATTAGGGCTTGGTTTTAGGCCTTCAGTTACATAGCGCCAAACAGTGTAGCGGATTGCGGGATTAACGACGGCTGCCTTGAAAGCCTTAAACGCAAGAAAAGCGTTGACTGCATCCTGCATGTCATTGTCTTGGAATTTCTGAGATAACATAGCTTTTCCCGTTCATGCTGATCTGTCTTTGAGAAGCCTTTAGTTGTGGAGAAAGCTGCGATGCACCGCTTTTGCTGACGGCGTCGTCGGGCATTGCTTGGTCGTAACTTTGACGCATAGTTGCCAGGTTACCCCAGACTTCTTCAGGCAACCCAAGTTTTGCTCGGGCTTCTAGATCTCCGGTTAGGCCTGCTTGGAAGAGTGCAATTTGTTGGTCAACCAAAACGTCTGCTGCGGGCTCCCAGATTGGTCGCCACTTTATCTTTGGAATCTTATCCGAGGTTATGAGCGATCCCGGAAAGTCACCTTGCAGGATAGCTGGGAACAACTCCGTTTCGTAAGTGTACTTTATGTGTTCCTGTCGCATGCGAAGGCGGGTGACGAATTCCTGCATAACTATGTCAGCGGTTGATCTGTTTGCGTTTTCAATTTCTCCTAAAAACAACTTGGGAACGCCTAACTGTGCGTTACGTTGAGTTAGCAGGTAGTTTAGCCACCATTCAACCCGCAAGCCGCGAGTCATGCTGTCAATAGGTATTGGAGTTACGTCGTGTTTGAACGCGAGGTCAGTTCCTTGCTGGCGTTCAGCCATGCCATCGATAAATGCCTGCAGTTTAGTGTCAGACCACTCGGCCTTTTCTGTCCCACATTGATACGCAAGGATGGGTTTGGTGTAAATCTTCATGATGGTTGCCATGTCATGCTGGAAATCATCGGTAAGCGCCTGAATCAGCAAGGTGCTTCTTAGCAGGCTAACGCCATAAGCGCTGTTGTACCTGCCCGAACCTTGATTGTGCAAAGTACGCAAGATGTCTTGGGGCTCAAAAATTGCAGGAGGCACAGAGAGCAACTGAATGTAGCCGAAAACGTTCATGTAAGCGTCTCGGCGAATCCGGACATAAAGAGGATCCAGAGGCTTTAGCCACTCGACCCGCTGGTTATCTTCATCTCGGCAAAGCTCAGTGACGCTAAAGCCGTTAACCAAAGCATTGTTTTCTTGAATACGGGCAACAGATGGAACGTTATGGGAATCCAGCCACTCGCTCAAATAATCGTTGAATGTAGAGTTGCCGCCTTCCAGCTCAAGCCAATTGCTAACAGTCAAGTTAACGCGGACGTCCACTGCTGCAGCAATGTATGGGTTGTACTCGTAGAGGGCTTGCAGTTTCGGCAGATCATCAACCGGTGTGATTCCCCAAATTCTATCATACAAGCTGCTGTAAGGCGGAGTGACAAAGCCTATTCCAGCACTTTTCAAAGTGTACCTACTCAGGTACTCTTGCAGAACCGCATCCCGAGTGGACCTAAATGGGATCTCTTGCTCAATTTGTTGCTTCGCCGTATCTTCTGCCACATTGCGCATGGGATTTGGCAACGAGTTATTTCGTGGGGCAGGGAGGATTTTGCTTGTGACCTGTCCAAAAGCGGCTCTGAAGTTTACCATTTACTGAGTACATCCTTAATGTCTGTTCGGGAATGCAATTCCGACGCCTGATGATGGTGAGGGTGAGCGTTTTAGTTGCCAAGCGGCTAATGCGAGAGCGATAACTGCGTCGTCGTGGTAGCCTTCAGGTGCTCCATATTGGACGTTGCCGCTTCGAGTGGTTTTGTAGCCGTACAGCTTAAGCTCGTTAATCAAAACAGGAATTGCTGGAATTGTGAGCTGGTGGTTTTCAATCATTATGCTTAGGTTTTCTATGAGGTCTTTTTTTGTGGCATTAGTAAATTTGTAGCCGCCCACATGCACTTTCTCTCGGCAAAGCTCATCTTCAATTGGGTCACCGACTCCGGTGCTGTCAATTAGCAAACGGGCATCATAGTTCTGGGCCAGTTGAACGATACGTTTTCTTTGAAACACCCAATCCAACTCATTGAACCTGTCAAAGGCAACCAAGTGACCGTCAATATCTAAGACTATTAGAACTGTGAAATCTTCGAGTTTTGCAAGGTCGCCGCCCATGACGTACTTCTTTTTTGGTTGAGGAAGTTCAAAGTCGCCTTCAACAATGCGATCCACTCCTCGGAAGACACTGCCGACATCTTCTAAGAATTGTGCCAGGACCTCTTGGCGATAAGCCAATTCAGGCATATCTCGGGCAAACGAGGCGATTTCGGCTGGATCCAAATATGGGTTGCTTGCACTTGGGAAGCTCCAGCTCTTGTAATCTGGCTGTTTAGGGTCTTGCCCGCGAGTCCATAGCTGGAAATACCAGTTGTGCCCTCTCGGTGTGCCTGTGAAAAAGGCGATGCCTTTCTCATCCATCAAAGCAGGCCTAAGAGCAAGTGTCCAGGCTTCCTCTGCAATTTGTGCGCCCTCGTCTACCCAAAGAACCTTTACGCCTTGGCTACGAAGCGAATCGGGGTTGTCGGCGCTCTTGAACCAAATATGCCGATTGCCCGACAGTATGACGTGACGGTCGGCTCGGTGGATTTCCTCAATTAGCTCACTTGGGCAGTAGTTGAAGAATTCGCTCCATTGCCGCTGGGTATGCCAATATGTGGGTGCAACCGCGAAGCCGACTATGCCTGTTTTTTCTCTGCCTTTGCCTTGCTGCCACATTTGCCTTATGAATTCGTTGGCGCCGCAGACGGTTTTGCCCCAGCGCCTTCCACAGTTGAGCACTCGGAACCTTGCGGGGTGGAAGTGGAAGCTAAGTTGTCCTGGGTGGGCTTTGTATCGGATGGGGTATATTGTCGTTTAAGGTCCTCCGGATCAACCCATATAATCTGGTCTGGTTCATTCTGCGTCTGTTGCTCAGTTGGTTTAGCGCCGCTAAGCTCGGTCTGCTCCATGTTGATTTGACGCATGAGATTTAGAGCAGCAATTCGAGCTCTGTCGCTTTTCGCTTGTGAGTACATGAAGCTGGCTTTACGGTACAACTGCTCATGACGGTTCTGAGCTTTTAGCAACGCACGCGAGAGACTTTGAATAAGCGGCTGCCAAGTTGACTTTGTCTTCAAGTCGTGGTAGCCAGTGACTTTGGAGACGCCGAATTTGGCGCATACTTCCTTTACTATTTCACGATCGTTTAAGCCGTCTCCTTCGAGCTTTAACTCAAAGAGGTATCTTTCAAGCGTTTCTTCGAGCATAAGAATCAGTTTTTTTAAGTTTCACTTAACTTTTTTTGGAACATATTTTAAAGAGACGGTTAAGCGTCCTCTACTGTTTGAGCGGACGAGTTCCCGGTTTATTCTTGTGTCGCCTCTGCCATGGCTGCCATGCCCAACACGCTTGATGATCCAGTTACCAAGGTCTCCACGGACCAGCTGTGGGTTACTCGTAATTAGATAGAACGGCAGTCTGGTCTGGGATGTGTAGAGCTCTGCGATAAAGTTCAGCAGACGCTTACCAACACCTATCCCTTGATAGTCAGGGAGAACCACAAGACGGCTAACCCGATAATAATTTGCTTTCATACGCACGTGTGCCACAGCGATAAAAGCAATGGGTTTTTGGTTGTACATCGCTGCGTAGCATCTGACTCCGGCGCCGAGTTTGCTGTTTAGATAATGATATTGCCGAAACATCTGCCACATGGAACCGCCGCACCGATAAACTTGGAGCTCAACGGGCGGCCTGCTTCTTTTTTTCGGCTAAACTCCATTGTGTCCGTGCAGAAAACCCAATCGGGATCAAGCCAATCGATAACATCATAGTGGCACGTAACGGCAATGAATTTCTTGTTTGTTCTTCGGACGGCTTTGCTTATGGCATAGGCACTAACTTTAGCAATCTCACGGTCTACGACGCTTGTAAACTCGTCAAATACGATTTGTGGCTGTTCATAGACTGAGAGCTCTTGCGATGTCTACTCGCATTTTCTCTCCTTGACTGAGGGCATCGTAGCTTTTGAGCCAATCAGGGGGTGAAGCAAAACCAACGCTGCAGAGGTTCTTTGTTATCTCGTTTACCTGTTGTCCTTCAGGAAAATCGTCGAGAATAGATTCATGGGTATAGGCAAAATCTTTGATGTAGCTGTCAGCGAAGAGAGTTTTGGCTATGCTCGTTTTACCAGTCCCGCTACGACCTACTATGACGCCGATCTGCCAAGTATTATCCTCAATCGGAATTTGTCCAGTGAAGTGCTTCTCCATCTTGCAATCAACGAGTGTGAAGCTGCCGATGACTGATTGCGCTCGAAAACTGTTTGGCTTATTCCAGGTTCTCATAAAGTCAAAAGACGGCACTTGTACCCCTCACCTGTTAGTTTGTTGAAGATGGCTTGTTGGTGAACCTCATCTTCGCATTCAAGTACAACCTCAAAAGTCGCAGCAAGCGTTATGCCTTTTTCTTCGCTTAGAAGGTTCTTGAGTTTCTCATCGGAAACCATAACTAAGTACTTGAGTTCTTCTTCCTTTCCCGCTTCGATAATGCGTTCATACTCAGCCCTGTCAAGTTCAGGGTCATGCTTGCCTCTGAGCTTGTTTAAGACTTGTCTGAGTAATCTGCGGTCAACATCTTCTACTGGTAGGCGTATAACTGAGACTTCAACCATGCCCAAGGCTTTAGCGGCTGTGTAGCGTTGTTCTCCATCAGCGATTAAGAGATCCTTGTTGGTTATGATGGGAACGATGAAGCCCCATTTCTTGATAGAAGTTTTAAGGCGTTCGAGCTGGTCTTTGCTCATCTTATTTGGGTTCTGCCCATCCGTCTTAACGTCGCTGATCTTTACCGTTTCAGCGGCAGGAATAACTATTGACATCTATCGGATAACCAACTTTTCAATCAGAATAACTGCAAGACTGACCAAGCCGACTAGGCTGGTGCTTCCTATGGCTATGAGGATTTTTTGAGTTACTTCTAGCTGCTGAACTTTGGCAACAAGACCTGACTGCAAATCCTCGCCCACAAGCGCCTTTTCTATTCGGTTAACTTGAGCGGTGTTTGTGTGTATTGCTGTGATGTAGGGACAAACGGGGTTTTTGTTTGCATCCGGACAAATCTCTTGCTGTTCAGTTTCTTCATTTGGTTCCAGTTGAAATTCCTCCGAATGCTTGTAGGGTTTGAAAGGCGCCTTGACCAAGTGGGTCATGAAGAACTAAACCAGGCTCAACTTCGGGCACCGCTTCGGGAGCAGCTTGCTCAAAGGTTGCTGCCAAATGCTGCACAACCTTATCGATTGTTGTTAAGCAAACGGTTTCGCTGATTAACCTGTCACGAAAAGCCTCTCCGCTAACAAAGCCTTGTGCATCGTGCCATTGCTGGCGTAGTTCGTATGATTTAGACGAACGTCTAAGTCCTCGTTTATGTGTCATACTAGAAAGCCGCTCACCACAACTTTTGGATGAAGGGGGCGAACTCAGAATAGCCTGGAGCAACTGCTCCCCCGCCAAGAGTTTTTGCGCAAAAGATATAACATCTAACATAAAAAACTATCTATTGCATCTCTATTCGCATCAAGCCGATTTTTAGCTAAAACAGTCTATTAAAAGCTTTTTTTAACGTCAAGTAACGGCTTTTTAGCATTTTGTATTTATTCTTGTATTAATTGAAAAATGAGCTATTTTTTGGCACAAGCGGATTAACCATGGCTTTAGGGTGTGTAAATTACTACTGGATTGTTTTCTTGTTTCATTATCAAGTTGTACTTGCTAATAACTGAGATAATGGTTAACCTTGAGTCAGAACTTATGTCGCACTTTAACCGTATCACAAAATCCTCGCTTTGGGGGGGGGGGGAAACGGTCAAGAGAGATAGCATCCACAGGTAGGGATTCTTGGAATGCATCCTTTAGTTCATGTAAAACTGTTAAGGCTTCAGCTTTCTTCATAGCACTTGCTTATCTGCTATCAAGAGATATTAATGCTTTTGCCAATGCGGTTTATCTAAAGTCTTTGTTTTTGGTTTTTAAAGCATAATCTCCCTATCAAATGATAAATCGACCTTCCCGCGCGGATTAGCTATGGGCGCGTGGTTACATCATTCCCCTCAGAAGGCAACTAAACAAACGATGCTTCAAAAGTGCAGAGAATTGAGCAAATATTTGCGCGCAAGATTTCAGGGATTTCAGAACCTAAAATAGCTTGCTTGAATGAAAAAAAAGAAAAATTGAAGTTCAAAAAGAACTCAATTACCCGGTTGCAGTGTACTCGCCAAACCAGGCGTCATTATTCAGGTAGTCTTCAGGTGCAAAGTGGTTGAAGCTGTTCGCATAGGGATTTAAATAGGGGGTGTTTTCGAAATAGACAGTGTAACAGGGTCCGTTGTTCTGCTGATATTGTACATTGCTCCATTGTCCGAAGATGTTATTTTGTATCCCAGATGCGATTGTTGACTCGCATGATGAGTAGACGAATGTCGTCGAACTGAAGCCGCAAATTCGAGAAGCGAACATATGCCATGTATTAGCATTGCCAGGATTGAAGTTGTACCATGCCGTCCAATTTGAGTTATCTTGTGCAGCAGCCACTTCGATGGTTTGACCAAGCGCTAACCCTGATGGAGAGTAATCTTGATGTTCGACGTTGACCTGGTAACCGCCCCACCAAGTTGTCAAGTAAAGGAAAGGGGTTCCCCAGCCGTTGTTATAATCAACTTGAATTCCGACTTCCGCAACGTTGTATTCCACCGTGCTGGAGCCAGACCCAGTGTCATATACAGCGCCTAACCCCATCCAGTTATTAAAAGAATTCGAACCCATTCCTATCGCGTCGAGTGCTACATCAGCGTATACTGCGGTCACGGTGGTTTCAGGCTGGCCAATTATACACCCATAAGGTCCAGATGTCTGAGGTGACGCACTAGATATTTGCGTCGAATTTATCTGTGATGGTATAAACGATCCGCCTATTGAGTTAACCACAGCTCCATGTATGGGCTGCAAAAAAACATTTGCCACCATCAAGCTCAAGAGCATGACTGCAATTATTCCAACTATTCTTTTTCCTTGTCTCACTTTCAAATTCCTCGCGGTTGTTATGGATTGGTTGTATAAGAGACTTTCGTAAGACACTATAAACCAACCGTTTGCTTGTCAGGTCTTCAAGAAAAAAATTGCGTGTGTTCAGTAATCCCAGAGGTCGACAAAGGAGTTCTGAAGTCAGGGATAGGAAATAAATTTAGCTCCCAAAAACAAAAATGCTGCAAACCGTTTTAGCGCCCGTCCTCACGACGCTCCAACATATACAGTTAATTACTCCCCTAACATTTAGCAACTCAATTTAAGTTTGCTTCGCAAAAGCAGAAGGACATGCATGAAAAATAGACTGATAATAGCCTTATCACTTATGGTAATAGCGGTCATTACAATATCATTGCTTGCGGCTTCAGAAAATAAACTGCCTTCTCCCTCTCTTGTTGGGGCTAAGAAGCCCTTCTATCTTGGCGTCACATACTGCGGCAGTTCGGTTGCCGGGGCCGACCAATTAATCGACAGCATAAAGAATTGCACTAATCTGTTTGTAGTGCAGTCTGGACCCTTGATGGATAATCTTACCGACCTAAATCAGGTATGCAGCTATGCTGTTCAGGCTGGGTTGAAGATTATAGCGTACTTCACCAACACCAGTCCCACCGTAAATGTGCCCTCATTCATCAGCCATGCTCAGGCTACGTGGGGCAGCAACTTTCTGGGTGTCTATTATTGTGATGAGCCTGGAGGAAAAATGCTTGATACCGGAATTGCTGTAACTTCCGACGATTTGATTATAAGTGGAGCATATGGCGAAGTCGATGAAATTCCCCAAAACCAAACTCAACCCCAACTTTCCTACTCTACATCGGGCATAGTATCAATAGTACGGTTCACCAACCAGTCAACTGTAAGCCCGTTTCTAACACCTGTCATTACAACTTATTACCCTAACGGCACCATTACTTATACAGCTTTTACGACACTAATCTACGAGCCAAACGGCAAAGTTCTAAACGAAAACGGGCAAGTTGTAACTAACCAGGGTAACATTTCGCAGTTTGAACCCTACCAGCAAGTCCTGAATCAAGACCCTCTGCTCAATTACACCGATGCTGCTAACTTATACGTGAGCAATTTAAAGTCGACGTTGTCTGGTATTGGCAATCAAACAGACGTTAATCTTTTCACCTCTGATTATGGGCTCTACTGGTATGATTACCTAGCAGGTTATAACACCGTATTTGCTGAACAATTTGGGACAAACGCCGACACACAAGCCTTAGCTTTAGTGCGGGGTGCTGCTGACATGCAGGGTAAAAATTGGGGCGTTATGATTGAGCCTTCATGCCAGTCGCCGCTTACACTTCAAACGGGCGATCAAATATACGGCGAGCTAAAACAGGCATATGAGGATGGCGCTGAGTATGCGGTGTTATTCAACTATGCGCCAAATTGCAATAGTACATTAGGGCTTTTACGGGACGAGCAGTTTGCCGCAATTCAGAGATTCTGGGAAAATGTCGTACAGAACCCTAAAGAAACCAATAACGTCACTGTGCAAGTCGCATTGGTTTTGCCTGCTAACTATGGGTTCAGCATTTCAAGCGCGGGGCACGACACGACAAGCAAAATTGACACTATTTGGGGTATATGGGGACCAGACGTAAACTCGAAGCAGGTTTGCAGCTCAGTGCAGCAGTCCCTTGCTAAATATGGGTCAAGACTTGATATCATATATGCGGATTCAGGTTATCCGACCGCTGGAAGATATCAACAGGTGATATACTGGAATATCCCTCGACAACCCTTCTTAATGATAAAGCAGTGGCTCAATGTTTAGGGGCCGTGCAATTCGTTGTGTTGTTGTGTTCTCTGTTGCTGTATTAATTAAGCATCGAAAAACCGAAAACCTTTCAAAAAGCGCTTCTACGCGGCTGAGACTACCTTACCTTCATTTTTTTAGTTATTTAGGGCACAATCCTCTTATACGATAATTGATGTTTAGGTTTGTGCAACGTTGGCGCTTTTGGGTATGTTTACGCTTTACTGTTGCTTATTGTAGGCAAGCTCAAAAGCGACGTTAGCGCGCGATTGCATCTAGGTAATAATGGTGCCTCTGGACCTGAATTGTCGGTTTTTGTCCATCGCAGTGTCATAAAATTTAGCATTTGACTTTCCGAGAAAAAGGCTGTTGTTACGTCTTAACAACAATCGTTAAATATTAACAACCCAAAAAATAGTGAGAGACCTCGCAAAATGCGAAAACACGATGTAACCATAGCCCTCTCAAACCGCATACTCCAAAAAAAGTGACCAAGAAGCTACAAAGTGCAAGAAAAGATCAGGAAGCGAATACACGAAATTATTCTTCGAAGAGCTCTTTTTACGCCTTCAAACTTGGACAGACAAAGAGTCTCCTTAAAGCTTATCAAAGAAAGCTTGTTCGCGAATAAACTTTTCTTGAGTATCCTATTATGATAATAGTCTCGATTGTTTTGATTTCTAACAAAATATTTAATAGAGCGGTGGATTCTGGACTACCTGCCCTGTTGCCGCATCAATTAAGATAAAATCCATAGGTGGCATACTTAGTATGCCAGATTTTTGCATATCTATTTGCCAGACATAAATGTAAATTACACCATTACCGGTGACATGTGAATAGTTTTCTGGAGGATTTGTCAAGTCGCCTGTTGATGGATTAACCTTAATCGGCAGTGATTCACTGTGAACGGTGTCGTTGGTCACAATGGACCAGGGCATGAGATTAATGTACAATGTCATGCCTTGAAGTGACGTTTTGTTCCAGTCATCAGCTTCTAAGCCTATTAGGAGTGCTTGGTACATTGAAACTGGCGGTCTAAATGAAGAATTAGTATCTGTAATGGGAACTACTCCAAATCTACTATAGTATGCTGCTGCGTCTTTCCCGTTAACTTGGTCAAATTCTTTCTGAATTGAGGTTGTTTGATTGTACTCAAATAATGCAATCGCCGAGCTCGCAATCAAAAGAGCTATCAGCATAAAGGCAACTGGTTTCAAGCCTAACTTACCGCCAAAGAAGCGTCTATGTGCTTTTTCTCGTCCGCTACTTTTTGGTGATGCGTTCTCTACGGTTTGCACAGTTAACAGAGCATCTTTTCCTTCGTCAGATAAGCAATATTTGCCATATTCATCAGTTTTTATCAAGCCGTTAAGTTTAGTTAGGTGATGTTGCAGGTGTCCGCTACTTTCAATGGCTGTCTTTTTCTTCAATTCAGCAAACCCTAAAGCACCTTCGCTTAGAACCTTCAGAATCAGTATACGTGTTGGATGCCCAAGTGCGTCAAATACCTCTGCACGTTGCCTGTCATGCTCTACCTGTTTTTCATCTTCCATTTTCGCCCTCTCCTAGTTTCTTGTTCATCAATGTCCAATACTCTATTTAATACCTCTTTTGTAGACCAAATAAAAAGTAAATGAACAATTAGTCCAGTTTTCTGGACACAATATTGTCCAGTCAAAAAAAAGCGTGACCTAGTCGATTAATGATTAAGCAAAAACTAACTGACAATACTGTATAGAGTCTATATCCACATCGCATATTAAGAGTTGTGATATGTGATATGTTGGGGATTATGAAGATGAATAAAAAATTTAAACTACTCTTAACGTCAACAATTTTGATTGCAATTCTCGCAATATCATGCAGTTATGCAATATTGACGCCAATTGCAAAGGCAGAGACAGAAACGAACTCAGGTGGACCACAAATTACTGCGGCTTCTTCAAATGGAACCTTAACCACACCAATTTATATGCCTGGAATCGGGAATTCAACTCAGTCAGCAAACATAGACCCTTCTTCGACCAATTTAAAAGCAAACAACATTACGTTAGCTGATTCAACAATTCTTAGTGCGCAGCCAATGACTTGGGGAAATCGTTGGTGGATAATTGATCAATGGACGACGCCTTCATACATGAGTGGTTCATTTACAGCTGTTGCCGATTCATTCCAAGGCTGGAGTTCTGGTGATGCAATTATTTATGAGCCCATGAACGTGGCTTATGGTACATCCAGCTCAAATTTCAACTGGTTCCAGTTTTGTATATTCTTTAATCAGAACGGGACCGTAAATTGGGGTGTCCAAGATACTCCATTAGGTGGATCTAGTTATACATGGTATCCAGCGCCAATGTCTTATACAGTGGGGCACTCCTATAGTTTCTCCTTCACCACATCTGGCAGTAGCACTGTTGTCTTCAGTCTAACTGACACTACAACTAACAATCCACAAACACATAGCTTCAGTTCTCCCGGAGTGACAATTCTAGTGAATCCTATCTATAATAGCCAAGAGAGTTATTCGCCAGCAAGTTGTGTTGAAGGCTGGAACAATGCCAACCAAGTGACTAACGCCCCAACTTTTACAACAACAATTGGCACAGGTGAAAGCAATTACTACTATTGGACATTTGTATCTACAGGTGCTGCGATAAATGGTGTTACTACTAATGTTGTTGTAAGCGGCTCTAATTACCAGTGGTCAATGACACCGGCGACGTTTATATCAAGCCTCTACGGAAATCCCATACCGATTGGACAAGGATCAGTTACAAATGCAAACTATATCATAGGCGCACCTAACAGTCAAGATGCAGTAATTTATGGAGGAAATCCTGGCGATGGCGGAAGCATAGGTGGAAATTTAGTTACAAGTACTGGCGGAACAATTGTGGTTGATGGTTATGTTTCACCCGGCTACTATAGCGACCTGATTATATACGTGTCCGTTGATGGGTCAACATGGATTCAGGCAGGAAGTATCCTTGTTGGGTCGAATTCCGGAACACATATTGATGTATGCACATATTCTAGCGCTTTCAACTACATTCAAGTTACCGGCTATGACTATACAGATAGCGTAAACTTTCATTTAGACGCCGTTTATGTAACATAGCGGTAAAAACCGTATATAGGACAATTAGCCTTTTTTTTCTTTATATTCTACCCTAAATGTTCGGTTATGTTACTTTTGAAGCAAAATATGCCGATAACTCTTTTGTTCTTTAAACTCCCAATCCTTTTATTTGCAACCTTAGCAATGAAGTCGGGGAAAACGCTAAGTAACCTTCTTAGGCAGCGAAATCGGAACGAAGAAAACAAACTCTTGATACATAGCTGAAAACGCCGTCTTTAATAGAAGACAAGTACTCCTTAATTATTCCGCCCCTAAAATAACCAATAACCTATTAAGTGATATTACAAAGTAAACCGAGAAATTCATTTTAGCTTTAATTGATCGTCACAAGAAAATTTGCGTAGTTTTACCTAACTAACAAGATGTATGAGATAATTGTAGCGGCGGGCGACGGTTTTTTGTGTTCAAGCAATTTTCTTTTCTGTTTCGCTCCAAATTTCCACTGCAAAGCTGGTTAGTGCCCAATGCCAACCGCGCTTTTCCACAACATGCTCGCCGAATTCTTTCTCTAAGCGTTTATTCATTCTTAGAATTCTCCTGCTGACCTGATGCCTGTTAACCTTAAACCTTTGAAGCTTAACAGCCAAATCCTTCGGCAGCAGCCCTGAAGAACCAACCTCAAAGAGTCCCTGCAAAATCTCACGGTCTACCTCATCAGAACACACAACTCGCTCGATTAGTGATTGCTCAAAATTGAAAGAACCCTTCAGGCCAGCGAAAATCGTGCGTAACATCAGCTTGACCTCTTCAACCTCTGCCAACGTCTGCTTGAGGAGTTGCTGGTTATACTTCAAGCGACCAATTTTATCGCTTTGACTGCGCTTCTTTTTGTTATTTTGAACAGGTTTTTCAGCGGTTTCCATGACAGAACGCTCACTCCAAGAATTTTTCTCCATCAACACAGGGCAAAAATGACAGTAGGTAATCAGGACCAAACAGTGGCAGAAAAGCGGGTCCTGAAAAGCATGGACTTTTCCCATGCCCTAAGCATACTGCTGAAATGTCTTTTGAACAGGTTTTAACAGCCATTAGCGCAGAAATAACCGAAGTCAAACGGTGTACTCCCCAAGTTTTCTCTGTCCTTCAGCCAGCTTTTGCGGGTCAGCCTCATCATCTACTCGCCCAAGGGCTTCAATTAGCTGCTCAAATTTAATCTCAAGCCGATCCAATTTCTTATCGATCCGCTTGACTTTCTCAGGCATCTGCATATAATCAATCGCCGCATCTTTGCCGATGTTCTCAAGCTCGCCTTCGCCCCAGCTGTGATCAATCTTGCGACGCCCCGCTCTAACACTGAAGTATCTGCCAAACAGTTTCGCGATAGGATCCTCAACAGCCATTTCGCCGCCACAAAATGCTCCCTCAGCTAAGATAACTCCGTATTTCTTAGCTAAAGCCACCGCAATGCGATTACTCAGGTTCATGGCTAAGCCGTAAACTTCCGCCGGGTTCTTACCTCGAATCACCGGCACATGAACAATCCAACTCTTTGAAGTATGCCTAACCTTAACACCCTGCTCCAAACCCAAAAGAGCCGTCCAATTCTGCATCTCCACAGCCTTAAACTTCCCATCAGGATAACGCCCCTCTGCCAAAATCTTAAAAGACACTTGGCACTTGTCCAGCCGGTGCAACTCGCCAGGAAAAACTCTGCCCTCACATGACTTGAGAAGATTTGAGCCCTCGGTTGTAAGGGCATAAAAGGTTGCGCTGCTGCGTTTCTCCTGGTAGATTAGGCCTGCTTTTTGTAGCTTGCCGATGTAGTACCATACGTGGGAACGGCTTAAACCCAAGATTCTGCCAGCTTGAGTGGGGTAATCACCTGCATAAATGCGCTTCATCAAAGGAAGAACCCATGTGCGGACTTTATCGCTGTCAAACTGCACGCTACCTGTGGCTTGATGTCTAGTTGTACTTTGAGCATTTTCAGCACCAACTTTTGTACTTTGATTTTCAACCAAAAATCAAGCCTCCAGCCGGTTGGATAAGGAGTCATTTATTTTCGCTTTGATCTCCTCCTCGAAAGCATCAACAGAAAGCGTTAGGTCATCTAACGAAATGCAAAGTTTTCTATTTTCTTCCCAAAGTAGCCGATTTTCTTTTTCCAGAACCGCAATCCTTTCTTCATATGTTAGTAGGACGCGCTGAACTTCTTGCAAAACATCCGATCTAATTCTGTCCCTTATTGAACCGTCGCCATTTTGAATCATCGGTACCTGCCTCCAAAACGTCTACGCTCAAGAACTCCCCGCCCAGAACAAGAACCGCCGCCATGCGTACAATGCCGATTAGCAAAACTGTACCGCTTACACGAAATATCAGTTCCATCAGCAAACGCCAACTTTGCGAACTTGCAGAAAAACAAGTCCTTGGAACAAGTATCCATGACAGCGCAGTCTTTCGACTGAAGATTACTTATGCAAGGATAATATCCAAGAAGACACGGAGGCTTAAACGAATCAGCGACAAAGCTCATTTAGGGCTGCCTCCTCTGGGCTGAAACTTAGAGCAAACGCTGCTTGAAGATAGCTGATTAATCGACTTCTTACCCTTCAAAGCGGGCTCAGAGCAGCGCCCACACCAAAAAACACAGTCCACACAACGAGGTTCTTCAACCTTCTGATTCTCAGTAAAATCTAAGAGCCTAAAAAAAGAGAAAAAATCAGTACCTTTTCTTGGCTGGGTTGGTGGGGCTGCCCGTCCCTAAACCCATTTGAGAGTGTGTGAAAACTCAAATTCAGTTTTAGAAATTGCGCCTTATATGAAAAAAACAACTCACACTTCGCCCAAATCATCATTAAAACAGCAATTTTCTGAAATTGAAAATGGTTTTTACACAGTCTCGTTTTGGGGTAAGCCCGGTCCGGCTCGCCATACAAATCTTTGTTCAGACCACTCTACCTCTGTTTTTTGGCTTTTTCACCATTTGATTTGTAGTCACCTCAGACGTTAAATATAAATAATGTAGTCACCAATTATAATTTGTGCACATTGAAATTAGGGAAAAAAACGGTTCAAAAAAATATTACCTTGCCCATTCCTTCAGGGATGCCGACAGCGTTAAGAAAGTTCGTGTTTTTCTCGGTAGAGACTTGACCAATGAAGCTCTTCTGTTGCGTAAGAAAAGCGCTGAAGCAGAACTTAAACAAAGAGTCAAGAAAGCAAAGGCGATAAACAGCCCTTTCTTTACTGTTCTATCGCCCATTGAGTTAAAGGAACTTGCAACGCTGGAGGTGCGTGGGGAGCTGCGCGTGCGCCATCTTTCAGAGTCTGATTGGACCAAGTTCAAGGAAACCTTCACTTACGACACAAACGCCATAGAAGGTTCTCGCGTAGACGTCAACGAAGTGAAAAATATTCTGGAAAACAAAGGTTGGCCTCAAGATAAAGGCAAAGAAGATATCGCTGAAACCTTCGGGGTGGCAGATGCAGTTGACTATATACGATCAACAAACGAGCACATCTCTTTAAAGCTTATCCAAGAACTCCATCTCACAGTCTTCAAGAATTCAAAACATTTTGCAGGAGATTTCCGCGAAAAAGGTGTAGAAGTGGTGGTCGCGGATGCCTTGGGCAATATTGTTCATCCGGGAGCTCCGTCGCAACATATTGAGCCATTGCTTAAAGAGTTAGTGCGATGGTATAACAAAAACAAAACAAAGTGCCCGCCTCTTGTTTTGGCTGCTGTAGTTCATAACCAATTTGAAGTCATTCACCCCTTCCAAGATGGCAACGGGAGAGTCGGGCGACTATTGCTAAACAACATATTACTAAAACATAATCTGCCACCCTTGAACATCGAATTAAAAAATCGAGCCCAATACTACGCCGCCCTACAAGCATACGAAAAAGAAAACAACATACGCCCAACGTTGGAGCTCATGCTAAAAGAATACCGTGCCCTCAAAAAAATCATCAAATAGGTGACTACAAAAAACGGAAATGTAGTCACCCAGAATTCCTGGCGGCTGTTTGACGTGCAGAAGGTCGCTGGTCTGAATCTGGTCCGACCTACTCCCGCGTAGAAATGCTCCATTGACTGTTTTTAAAGTATTTTGTTATTCTTGCTCCTTTAGCTCTTTGTGGTTTGAACCCCGACACAGACTGTGTGAAAAGTCTTTTTCCTGTGATAGTCACTCACCATTAAGCTTAAAGCTAGCTTACGATTCGGCATACACCAACGAGACATACCTGACGGGCGGATAAGGGGTAAGGTGGAAAAACAAATCAATATAGCTCTAATAGCTATAGTCGGAATCGAGTATACGCCTCAGCAAAAGCGGAAGGAGCTTCACGAAGTCTAATTATGAAAACTCGTACTTTTACCTTGAATTCTAACCAGAGTTTAAGTAATTAGATTTACAAAGCAGCAAAGATTCCTATGGGGCATCGTCCCGTTTTTTCAAAGAAAACTGGATTTAGTACCCAAACTCTTGAATTTGAAAAGTCGTTTTTGTCAAGTTTTCCTCAACAATGCATAAGTTATTTAAATCATAACAGGGCAAGCTGGAGAGCTATGGGTATGAAGCACGTGTGAATGCTTCTTCAACCCAAAAAAATAAATCGATAGGAGAAGAAAAGAAAATTGAAAATAACAGAAAACAAAATTACATCCATTATGATTTCGATATTCTTAATACTTTCAATGACAGCTTCGCTAACACTAATACCGAACGTTAGAGCAACAGTAGGACTTGACATAGCAACTTTTGGCTTCATAAGCGTTGGACCTAGCCCGGTCGGAGTAGGGCAAACAGTACACTTGAACTTCTGGGTCGATAAACCGACACCTACGGCTAACGGAGCTTACGGAGATAGGTGGCAGAATCTTAAGGTTACAGTTACAAAGCCGGGTGGAACCACAGAAGTCTTGGGACCTTTCATCGCTGACGATACCGGAGGAACCTACACTACCTACGTGCCCTCCACAGCAGGCAACTATACCTTTGTCTTTAGCTTTCCAGGCCAAACAATTACAGGTTCCAATCCAGCACCAACAGGGACATCCGATCCAGCAGCAATCGGTACATATTTTGAACCTTGCACCAGCAGCCCAGTATACTTAACCGTTCAACAAAACCCGATACCGAGTTATCCATCAACCCCTTTACCAACAAACTACTGGCAAACTCCCGTATTCGCAATGAACACCGGCTGGAACGGCATAAGCGGCAACTGGCTTTCAACTGGGCTCGCATCCAGACTTAACAATGCCTTCAACGCCAGCGAAAACTTCGACCCGTATACAACGGCTCCAGCGACTGCCCACATAATGTGGACAAAACCATACGCTATAGGCGGATTAATCGGAGGAAACTATGGAGTTGCAGGTTCAGACCAATACACCAATTATTATTCGACACCGCAATACGAACCTAAATTTACACCGCCAATCATCATAAACGGCGTACTCTACTACAACCTGTATCCTGGAAGTTCAACAAGCCTCGAAGGCTGGGTAGCCGTAGACTTATACACCGGACAAACATTATGGACCCAAAATTACACGACAATAAACTTGAGGATGGGTCAAGTACTAGATTACGTCTCACCCAATCAGTACGGCGGCCTCGCATACTTGTGGGGCAACAACGGCAACACGTGGTCGATGTTCGATGCAATGACAGGAGACTGGATATTGAGCATTACAGGCGCACCTAACGGTCCCCAGTTCATGCTCGATTCATCCGGAAATCTAATCGCTTACTACATCAACAGTACCGCTGGCACACAAATAATCCAAGGCCAACCCGTAACTACTCCCAAAGGCGGCGCAATGCTACAATGTTGGAATGCTACAGAAGCAATTGAATACCCCACCGGATACATACCAGGACTCACAGCGATACAATGGCAATGGAGACCGGGACAAGGAACAAGCATTCCTTGGTCATCAGGAATCATGTGGGCAGCAGCTGTAGCAACGACAATCACTGAACCAAATGGAACAGCGGTGGCACTCTCCCCTGCCCTCGGTTACACCACTTATAGCCAAGACATTACTGGCAATGACATTGTATTGTTCGCTGTTCCCGGGATATCAGGTACTTATTCAGGCGGCTTAACTAGTTGGCAACCAGGCTGGGACATCGAAGCAGGCTACAGCTTAACAACAGGCGCGCAACTATGGATTGTTAACAGGACGCAAGTACCCGACACAAGACTTGGCGAATGGCCTTGCTTTAACAGTGGCGAATATATTATGCCAAACTTTGAAATGATGTCAATAAGCGGCTTCAGCAGCAGCACTGGAAAACAGTTATGGGGACCAGTTTATCTAAACAGCACAGGCGACGAATGGGGCAACTACCAAGCCTATCCACTAATGGCATACGGCATCGTTTATGTCGCCGACTTAGGCGGCTACGTCTACGCTGTAAATGCTACAACAGGCGCTCGTTTATGGACTTGGAATACAGGAAGCGGCACATACGCAACACCATACAATGTCTTTCCTCTTTGGAGCATGGCACTAGTCGCAGGCGGAGACCTCTTCGTATTTGGCGGGCATGAGTACAGTCCACCATTGTTCCCCGGAGGTCAGTTATACTGTATAAACGCCACCACAGGCAACCTAAACTGGAGCATTCTTAACTTTCCAATTTCAAACGGTCCCACCACGGCAATAGCAGACGGAATCCTTACACTACCCAACGCATACGACAACCAAATCTACGCCTTCGGCAAAGGACCCAGCCAAACGACAGTAACAGCACCTTTGGTTGGAGTGACAACTTCTACACCAGTGACGATAACAGGTTCTGTGACTGACATCTCCGCAGGATCGCAGCAGACAGCAGTTGCAGCAAACTTTCCGAACGGATTACCATGTGTTTCCGACGCTAGCATGAGCCAGTTCATGGAGGCAGTTTACGAGCAGCAGCCAATGCCAACCAACGTAACAGGGGTACCTGTAACAATCTCCGTTATAGACAGCAACAACAACAACAGAAACATCGGCACGACAACGACCGACGCCAGAGGCAACTTCGCCTTGACATGGACACCTGACATCACAGGCAACTTCACCGTCATCGCCACCTTCGCCGGAACAGGATCATACTATGGATCCTCAGCGTCAACAGGCTTCAACGCAGCTTCACCTCCGACAACAGCAGTACCAGCACCAACAACGGTCAGCGGCTTAGCTACTCAAAACGCAGTCATGTACATCGGCGTTGCGATAATCATTGTCATCATCGTAGGCATCGTCGCACTTGCAGCCATAATGCTCAGAAAACGACCGTAAGCAACTAAAACAACCTAAATCCCAAAACCACCTTTTTCTTTTTTTTTATTTTTTTTTTTGACTAACGTCATCCTTAGTAGGTGGAAAATAGACAAAAAAAATTTAAGCCTCAAGATAAGTCTAGGCTATTCTTTCTTCGTTAGTTTTGTTGCTTCTTTGATTGCTTGGACGTACACTTCTTCTTTTAGCCTGAAGCCTTCCTCTATCAACTCGTCAAGAGCCTGCAGAAATCCGTCAAATTCGATTTTCCTTTGCTTAAGAGCCATAAGCAAAACGAAAATGGTTCCCCGAGGTGTTAAGCCGAGTAAACGTGCCGCAGAACGAGCGGACACTTCATCTATGAGAACTATGTCCAAGTTTAGCTGCTTTGCAAGGGACAAAGCTTCTTCCTCTCCCTTGTCCAACTCTATTGGTATCTCGAAAGTGTCAGCAGCCACAACTTTAATCCAGCCCCGGGCAACCGCGTTTTCAACGATGTAGGCGTCTTTTCGTCCGAGCGATTTTCCTTTTTCAACTACCTCGTTCCAAACTTCTTTTGGAATCAGGATTTCTCCAAAGAGTACTTTCAAAAGGTCTAGCTTGCCTATTTTAGCTAGGTAAATGAGGGGGGTTGAGTTGGAGACGGCGCCTGGCACTAGGAAGCCTTCCGTAGGCCTTTCAAATCTTCCTTAAATTCTGCCAGCGTATAAGGAACGTGAACTTCTTTTCTTTTTGCCTCATCCATCATTTCCCAAACTGACAAGCCGCATTTTCTAGCCGCCTGCCAGAGCGTTATTTTGCCTTCTTCATATTCCTGTAAGTTCTTTTCAATTAGCCAGTCCTTCGCTGCTTTCATAAGGAACCTTCGTATGACAGTAGATTTGTCCATTCCTTCTTTTTTGGCAACTTCGTCTATGATTTTGGCGAGATCATTTTCTACTCTAGTTGTTAAGGTCGTCGGCACATCTTATCCCGTATTAAAATGATGCAAATAAATACTTAAGTATTCGCAGAGAAAAAAGGAACCACTCAAAAAGTTTGTTGGTGGGGCTGCCCGGATTTGAACCGGAGTCTATAGAGCCCAAGTCTACAAGCCTAGACCAAGCTAGCCGACAGCCCCGCGCGTTGCTGGCTACATTAATTTCAGCGGGGTCATAAAAACCTTAGCCACAGTCTACGCGCAGGTATAGATAGAGACATTACCGTTTTTAAGCGGTTTCACGATCAAGACGCAGAAAAAAGCGTCTATGAAAAGCATGATTGGAAATATAGGGGATATTTGATTTCTCTTTTGGAACTATACCGGTTGTTCCATGTATTTGGGAGTCTATCTATCCATCGCTCAATCCACTTAGGAACTCTATTTACCAATGCTGCATTCTTATAATTTAAGAAAATCTCTAATAAAAATTACCAAAATCACGGTGCCTTCATTTTCAGGGCCAAAATATTGTTGACAAGGATGAAAGTTTAGTCGGGCTGCAATTTGGGTAAGATTTGAGTGCAAATCTGGAAAATCGATTAATAATCTCCACCGTTAGAAGAAGTTGAAAACTTGAAAACAGAGAAGGGAGATTTGGAGGATGAAGCAAATACAGGTGTATGTGTTGGATTTGACCAAAATTGGTGGAAGCGGAGACCTTTGGTGTCCAGGATGTGGAAACGCGATATCTCCAGATGACTGTACCGAAGTGGGTTATTCAATTCTAGAAGCAAAGGTCAGTAATCAGAGTTTAGAGGAACTAATGGTTCGCTGCAATAAGTGTGAAAGTGAACTGCATTTGATTGGATTTTCGCTCTTACAAAAACTGGACGCGAACTTGTAACCAAGCGTAGAGGCAGGAAATAACGCAACAATCTCTGCATAAAAATAGAAACAAAAAACCAGGGGAATCCGACTTGGAGAAACCGGAAAAGCAGAATTTATCTTAAGGGTCATAGTAAACCGAATTTAAGTGAAATAGTTGAAACACTACGATCCGCCCCGGCAACCACTTTCTTCTTCAGGCTAACTGAAGATCGAACGGCCGCATCTAGAGCCGCTCTCACGCTCATATTACCCCGTTATACACCTCTGTTGCCCCAACACCCGCATGCAAAAATGAGTAATTCAAAAACTAAAAGGCAAAACCAATATTCCCAAATTCGCCAGATTCCACGATTTAAGCCCCAAATCTCAGCTCTTTCGAGCACACCAAAGCAAGGGGATCCCCCTAAAATTACTCAAAAATGAATAATTGAATAGCAAGAGGCAAGAAGCCGCCAAGTTCAGGCGCACAGAGCATATGTTGGTTATGGACTTATGAAAAAAAGAAAACGAGTGGGGATGCTTTTACATCATTGGGTATTCTTTGACGGCGGTTGCGGGCATGGTGATTGTTTCGGTTACGCCTCTTATTGAGGAGATTTGTTCTCCTACGAAGTGGCGTCTCTGTCTCTATGCCTTGGCTTTTCTAACGTAGGCTGAAGCACGCATCGCAGCCATTGCGCCTTCCCCAGCCGCCGTGACCACCTGCATCCCGCCGCATGTACAGTCTCCAGCAGCGAACACACCTTCGACATTTGTTTTCTGTTGTCGATCAACAGTTAAGCAGCCTGATGGGTCGGTGGCTACTCCAGCGTTTTTAACTATGGATGTCATAGGTACTCCGCCTAAAGAAACAAAAACGCCTTTAACGGCCCGCTCCAACTCGCGTTTTGAATTGAACTCTAGAATTTTCACAGATTTAACCACCTGCTCGCCCACGATTCTTACAACTTGCCCCATGATGACTTCAATGTTCGCTCTGCTTCTGAGCCTATCCATGAGGGCACCTTCAAAATTTAGTTGTTGCTGCTCACTCACAAGCAGAACCTGGCTTGCCAAATCTGACATGAATAGGGCGTCGATAGCTGCTTCTTCGCCGTTGCCCACCACTGCCACCGTCGCGTTCCTAAAGAATGGACCATCACAGGTTACACAGAAGCTGACGCCACGTCCGACAAAATCGGTTTCGCCTGCCACAAGCAGTTTTCTGCGTTGAGTCCCAGTTGCGATAATCACTGCAGACGCCTCGTAGCTTTGTTTTCGGGATATGACCCGTTTGAATTCGCCCTTCAGCTCCAACGCCACAACTTCCTCGCCTTCCGCGATCTCCGCTTGAAAACGCAGAGCCTGCAAACGCATTTTCTCCGCTAATTCGCTGCCTTTAACGCCGAATTCGAAGCCGGGAAAATTCTCGATTTTAGGCGCCAACCATGCCCTGCCGCCGACGACGCCTGCCTCCAAAACAACGGTTTTCAACCCCAGCCACGAAGTGTAAATTGCGGCGGTCAACCCTGCGGGTCCGCCTCCGATAATCAAAACGTCGATCTTTTTGCTTTCTGCTTCCATTTTGACTTCACCAAAAACTCAGTATCCTAACTTTACTGTATCCAACGGAGGTTGAATAGGTTTTCGATTGCTGTGCTGTGAGAAAGGAAATTTTAGGTGGTTTTTAGTTTGGGTTTTTAAGGTGCACCGCCCTAAATGGTTTTAGGGTGTCATTGGCTTGCAGCAAAATGAGGAGCTTAATGCGTCAACTTTCCAGACTTACATGTATCTTGTTAAAGTAGGCAAGCCCGTTGGACCAAGGGACGTCATGCGTGGAGCCAACCTAAGCAGCCCCAGCGTGGCTTACAGGAATCTTCAGAAACTCGTAGATCTTGAATTAGTGGTCAAAGACGAGTACAGCAACTACGTTATCAAAGAAAAAGCAAAAATGAAAGGCTACATGTGGTTTGGCAAAACTTTGTTGCCGAGCTTTGTTATATTCGGCTTCATATTTGTAGGCGTATTGATTGCTGAAATCGGCATTTTGGTTCCGCACCTGATCTTGGGCTCTTCGATTCAAGAGTCATTCTGGCTCTGGATCATAACCACCATTGCCGCCGCACTGCTTTTTCTGGTCACAGCCGTACGCTTCAGAATGAAGCTTAAGAACCAGCCTTAAAAACACAGCGCGCATGCAGGAAATTTAGGGTTCTAAAAAAAATAAAAAGAAAGGTTAGTTGTTTGTTTATTCTTCGCCTTGGGGACCGCCCATTCCGCCTGGGCCGCCTGCTCCGCCTTTGGGCGATTTAGCTGTTATCACGTCGTCGATGCGCAGTATCATGGCTGCTGATTCCGCTGCTGATTTGATAGCTTGTTCTTTAACAACGATTGGCTCGATGACTCCGTTTGCGATGCTGTCTTGCAATTTGCCTGTGAAGACATTGATGCCAAAGTTTTTGCCGTCCGCTGTGTCGTGTTTTTGGCGAAGTTCAACGAGGATGTCTATGGGTTCTAAACCTGCGTTTTCGGCGAGTGTGCGTGGGATGACTTCAACGGCGTCTGCAAATGCTTCAACGGCTAGTTGTTCTCGTCCGCCGACTTTGGTCGCGTATTTGCGTAGTTCCTTAGCGATTTCGACTTCAACTGCGCCGCCGCCTGGAACAATCTTATTGTTTTCAATAACGTCAGAAACCACTGATAACGAGTCAATCATGGCTCTTTCTGCTTCGTCAACGAGGCGTTCAAGCCCTGCGCGGATAAGTATTGCAACGCTATGCGCATCTTTGCATTTTTCGACGAAGATCATTTTGTCGTCGCCGATTTTGCGTTCTGTAACTGATCCTGCGAAGCCAAGATCTGCAGCTTTAAGGTCGTCTAGATCGCTGATTATGCGTGCACCTGTTGCTCTTGAGAGTTTCTCCATGTCGGATTCTTTTACGCGTCGCGCCGCCATTATGCCGACTTTGGATAGGAAATGCTGAACCATGTCGTCGATGCCTTTCTGGCAGAACACCACGTCTGCGCCTGAAGCCTTAACTTTGGTAACCATCTTCTGCAGCATGTCGTCTTCCTGATTTAGGAAAGCCTTCATCTGAGACGGGTCTTTTATTCGGATTTCCGCGCTTATCTCGGTTTTCTCGATTTCAAGCGCTGCATCCAGCAAAGCGATCTTTGCGTTTTCCTTACTCTTAGGCATTCCAGGGTTTACGACTTCTTTGTCGATGATTATGCCTTGGATAAGTTGGGTTTCAAGAAGGCTTTTACCTGTTTTCTTTATGAGTTGGATATTATCGATGTCCGCAATGGTTTTGTCTCCCCGTTGCTCAGCAATCTGTTTGACGGCTTCGATGCTTATTTCCGCCAAATGCTCGCGTGCGCTGCCGACGGCCTTGCTGCTCATGCTTGTTAAGGAAACCTTGAGTAGGGTGGCTTTGTCGTTGACGTCCAGTGGAGTGGCAAGTTTGTTTATGACTTCGATAGCTTTCTGGCTGGCTTTTCGGTAGCCGCTGACCAATATTATTGGGTGGATGTTTTGGTCAAGGAGTTCCTCAGCTCTTTTGAGGAGTTCACTTGCAAGAACCACTGCAGTTGTTGTTCCGTCGCCGACCATGTCGTCTTGGGTTTTTGCGATTTCAACCATCATTTTGGCTGCGGGGTGTTCAACGTCGATTTCCTTGAGGATTGCGGCGCCGTCGTTTGTTATTGTTATGTCTCCCAGGCTGTCGATGAGCATTTTATCCATGCCTCTTGGGCCAAGGGTGGTTTTGAGCACTTCGCCTATGACGCGTGCCGCCATGATGTTGTTTCTTTGGGCTTCTTTGCCCCTGCTTCTTTGTGTTCCTTCTTTTAGAATGAGGACTGGCTGTCCTGAATTGGTTGTTGTTAAATACGCCATATGTTACACCATCTTAATAGAACTTGTTTTTATTATATCGGAAATAAGCAAAAAGTCAACGGAAATATAAACTTTTAGCTTCGGAAACTGTAGGTTTCCGATTTTTCAGGTTGGGTACATGGTTTTTTGGATTACATTTTTGGTTTGAGGCTAAAGGGTTGTTGTTGCGATTTGTCTGATGGCTCGGGCGGATGGCGCTCCATCGGGATTGATTGATTTTAATCGGACGACTTCTGAGCAACAATGCGACCAGCCTTGATGGCGTCCAGCATAGCTTGATAATCATGCTCGACTTGTTCTGCGTAGGAAACGCTAAAGTCTGCAATCGCCTCATCGAACGATTTACCCCCATCCAGATACCCTGAAATCCCAGCGGCATCTCCAGAACGGGCATGACCAAGCGCCAAACAGTTACTACAGCACAAAAGATAATCCTTAAAACCTGTAACATTCAACACGGAAACATCAACGGACCCTTTCATATCTCTTAGTTGGCGCCAATAATAATCACGTCCGGAAGAAGCAAAACCGCGGCTCCACCCCAAAAAAGCGTCGCTTGCCGACTGCATTAACCGCTGCCCAGTCACCACACGGTCCGCATGATTGGCAAATTCCCCGGGACCAAGATATCGTTCCAACACAGAAGACCCCGCTTCCTTTTGCTGCAAAACAATTTCGTCATCTGTTGAGTTAGCTTCCAACAAAGCTACGAAGCACCTGGTTCCCACGCTGCCCACACCCACAACTCTTAGCGCGGCATCAACAAGATGATAACGATACAGCAGCTCGCGACGATTTATTTCAACGCTGGTGACGTACTCAAGCCAAGCTTTTTCCAGGTCGTTTCTTGATACCTGAATTTTACTTTCAGGATTGTCTGTTAAGGGAACCATAAGGGGTGGATTATTGATAAATTGTCGTTGAGAACCCACGACTTCAGTGAACTGCTCAAGTGATTGTTGCTCCGTTCTACTGCGGGCTTTCTTAATGGTTTTTGTCAGAATTTTCGACGCTTTTTTGGAGTTCTGAAACGTTTCTAAAAACTTCTTAGCATCCACATGGTAATACCACAATTCCAGAGTTAGCATATTGGCAAAGTTGGTTATTGCCTTACGATACTTTCTAGAAGTGTACCTCGCTAATTCGCGGCAATCTTCAGGTTTAAACCCGTTGTCCAGCCCCGCAACAACTGCGCTGACTGCTAACCGTTTGAGGTCCCACTCCCACGGACCAGGGAAACATTCATCAAAGTCATTTATGTCAAAAATTAGTTTGCGCTCCGGCGAAGCAAAGATCCCGAAATTGGATACGTGCGCGTCGCCGCACAACATTGTTTCGATTCCGGTGACGGGTGTAACTGTAAGGTCAGCTGCCATTACAACGGCTGAACCCTTAAGATAAGCAAAAGCTGAAGCCGCCATGCGGCTATATTTGATAGGTAGCAAGAACTGCAATCGTCCTTTGTCATTTTCTTGAATTAGGTTGACGGGGTCTTCGATATTACTGGGGCGTTTCCATTCACGGTGGCTCCACCAAGGAATCTTTGAACTAAGCTCTTTCCCTTTTTGCCAACGCTCCTGATGACTAAAACCGCTATTTGGCGGAATAGATGAAATGATTCTCTATACCTCCTTTTTGTTACGATTACCCATTCATTTGGCAACGGTCAGTTGCCAACAATCAGTTATTTTTATTCAGAAATAAAGATATGTGATTGTCTATGATCCTCACAAATTTAAAAATTTACGATTAGCCCCTAACGCCTCAAAAAAATTATGAATTTGAAGAAAACCGCCCTATTCCTTTTCTTCTTTATGCCTGATCTTGTAGCGCAACTTATCTGTCTTATCAACTGTGAAAGCGTCAGGGCATGGACCTACCTTATCCGTATTGTTTTTTTAGGCTCCAGAAGAATTCCCTTTCCCGTATCGGTCACTGCGAGTTTTGTGCCTTCTTCGATTTTGTATTTTCTGGGAGTTTTCAAAGCGATGTTGTTACTTTTGAATGCGTATTATTTTTAAGGATTACAGAAAAATTCTCAGGTCGATTGGACAAGGTTACGAAGGTTTTTTAGCCGCAGGCCACCACATACCTAACAATGACCTTGTATGAGCTTGCTTGACCAAAACGATTTCATAATGCAGAAAAAAATCCTCTCCGCCCACGAACACTACGACTTCATGGACCTGCAAGGCAACAAGCTAGCCGAAGCTGACGCCAACCTCATCCAGATCCCACCCAAATTTCAAGTCAAAGATATTCACAACATCGAACTCATGCATCTGCAGGGCAAGACCCTGAGCTTCCGCCATGAATTCACCCTCTACGGCTCCGACGGCGAAGAACTTGGAACCATGAAGCGTAAGATAGCTAAGCTGGTCGGCGAAGAATTCTGGGTTGAAAAAAACGGTCAGGAATTCATGCGTATCTATGGAGACTTCACTGAACACGAATACCAATTTGAAGTCGCCGGTCAATCCGTTGCCGCAGTCCACAAAAAATGGGTGACGCTAAGAGACCAAATGGGAGTCTCAATAACTGGCAACGCGGATCATCGAATAATCATAGGTGCTGTTATTGTGATAGAACACGTGGAGGTAACAGAAAATAAATCCTCTTCAAGTTCTTCTAACTTAAGATTGTAGTTTACTATTTTTTGCGTATGTTGCATTGGAGTACTTTGGGGCAGATTAGGCATTCGTCTTGTGTTAGCATGGTTTCTCCCGGGGCGTGGAGTAGGCTGCTGTAGTGGGCGCATTTGGCTGGGCTGTCGAAGACCGTTGGGTACTCGGTTGGTTTGACTTCAATGACCTTGTTTTTTTCGGTTCTGATGTCGAGTTTGCTCATGCAGTAGGGGCAGGCGAAATGAGTTTGCCGCGGAATGGTGCTTGTGTCGGTTATGACGGTCGGCTTGTCAAATAGTTTTTCGCATCCTTTGTAAGGGCATTTGAGTTTTTGCTCATGCCCATGGAAAAGCTGCACGTCACTCGCCTCCCATGTTGTATCCTATCGAATATAGCAATATTTAATAAACTTATCAGCCGACGGCACATCATGCATAATTGCACAACACAAATACACAAAGCACCCAAAAGCAACATCCAAACCATTTTTCAGAGACTTATTATTCAATCTTACACATATCTGCCGGCTGTGGTCTATTGAGTATAATTAATGTTGGGTATGCTACCTGTTAATTACGCCAAAGGCAAAGATGCTAGTAGACGTTGGTTGGCCAGGTGGAATGCAAGAGCTCAAGTGGAGTCTAGCTGAGGCAAATTTATCAGTGAAAGATATCACGCACGTTCTGATTACCCATTACCACATCGACCATAGCGGAATCGCCCAGGAATTGAAGGACAAAGGCGCAAAACTTGTGGTTATGGAAAGCCAAATCGAGAATATGAATGACCAGAAGAAATTCATCAGACCGCCTTTGGTGTTTCACGAGATAAAGAATGAAGGCAACATTGTGCTAGCCTTTAGTGATATCGAGTTTTCCTCAAAACTTTAGGCATTGAGGGCGAAATTATCTCTACTATGGGACATAGCGTCGATCATGTTTCCCTCGTTCTAGATGAAGGCACCGCTTTCACGGGAGACCTGCCGCCTGAAAATAGCTCGCCAAAAGGAGGCAGTGCCTTAAGGGATTGACAACATGTCCGAGCCATGAAGGCAAAGAGAATCTATCCCGCACACGGTCAATCATATGAATTGCCCGCTCGAACCTGAAAGGCCCACCGAGTATAGAACAAGTCATTTCATAGCCTATAGATAGCACGCAGTCACAAGAATTGGCGTCTAAATCTGCATAGTCAACTTGACCTTTGCGAAAAACAATCATCAAATAAGAAACTCGACAATCATCGATTCACATAATGTCGAAGTCTTTTTTTTGACTCGCTTTGTTTGCTGCAGTTAAGATGTTTGTTCAACATTTCATAATAAATATGAACAAATCTCAAACAGCCTTATATCGATTCGCGACCCAATAACATCAAAAAAGAATGGTGGAAAAAATGGAAAAAACATCCCCAAAGAAAACCGCTCCAAAAGGAGAAATCCTGTACTTTCCGCATATATAGGTGAGAAAAAATGATCGTGGAAACAAGTTTGCCCATATTTGTGCTTTGCGCAAGTTCGTTGGCGGCAGCCTTCGTTTATTATAATACGAAATACCGAAAATTCATCAGGGAAAATCCACCTTAATCCAGCCTACCCAGATCGAACACAAAAGAAAACAGGAGGAGATGACAAAAGAGCCGAAAACAAAATGAAAAGGAATCTTCAAAGCCAATTCCGAGTCCGCCAGAACACGAAATTGGCTTCCTTTTTTCTTCTTTTGGCCAAGTTTTTTTGAAATATAAGTGGAGCCTCGAGCGGGCTTCGGTCCCGCGGCCTGCTGCTTACGAGGCAGCCGCTCTACTAGGCTGAGCCATCGAGGCACACCGTTTATGTTTGCTAATCAGTGAAACCCAAGTTTTTAAATGTTTTATTGTTGGATTTGTGTGTTAAAAAGCATTAATTCAACATGCTATAGCGTACTTCGATTTCCATGTTGAACCGAGGGTAGGTTCTATTCACGCACATGCGCTTCTCCACGATGCG
Organism: Candidatus Bathyarchaeota archaeon; assembly: GCA_963827165.1. Classification (GTDB taxonomy): domain Archaea; phylum Thermoproteota; class Bathyarchaeia; order Bathyarchaeales; family Bathycorpusculaceae; genus Bathycorpusculum. The sequence continues at coordinate 54,772 of CAWGZR010000005.1, forward strand.
TTGTTTTCTCGTCTACTGTGGAGTCTAGATTTACCGCCTGTTTGGAGCATCAAGAAAACGGTGGCAGGGGTACGGAAAAAACCAACAGGAAGAGGTCTGTTTTGATGCAACCCAACCACAAGAACGGGCTAGCGCCAATTTTAAAAGCATTAGACAGCTTATCTTGACTTACAGTTTTGAATCCGAGGACTATCGATTTGGCTGACAAAAAAACAGGAAAAAAACTAGTCCGAGAAAATGTAAATATCGGCGAGAGAAGAATAATTGACATCATAGCCCGCCACCTCGAAATAATGCCTAACATGCCCGTGCCCTTTGGCGACGACGTGTCCGCCGTCAGCCTAGACGAAAAGCAGGTGGCAGTACTTAAAACTGACATGATGGTAGGCAAAACCGACGTGCCTCCCAACATGAGCCTTTGGCAAGCTTCACGCAAAGCGGTCGTGATGAACATCAGCGACTTTGCATCCAAAGGAGTCCAACCTAAAGCCGCCCTTGTAGCTCTTGGCCTACCCAAAGGACTCATGCAAAAGGATATTGAAGAAATCGCACGGGGTCTAAACGCTGGCGCAAGGGAATATGGAGCGTACATTGTCGGCGGGGACACGGGTGAAGCCTCAGACCTCATAGTTTCTATTAGTTTATACGGTTCGGCAGAGAAAACGAGTTTGATGCTTCGCAACGGTGCTAAGCCAGGCGACGTGTTGGCAGTCACAGGGTTCTTCGGCAAATCAGCTGCAGGGTTGCGTCTGCTGATGAATAATTGTTCAGCGTCCCCTCATCTGCGCGAGGTTTTGGTTGGGGCAGTGTGCATGCCTAAAGCCCGCTTAAAAGAGGGGTTAGCTCTTAGCCGCTCAGGTGCCGTGTCAGCATCGATTGATTCAAGCGACGGCTTGGCTTGGAGCCTGCATGAAATCGCCAAAATGAGCAATGTTGGCTTCATAGTTAACACCGTTCCCGTCTCTGACGAGGTGAGGCGGTTTGCGGAATTCAACCATCTTGACCCTTTGGAGCTGGCGCTCTACGGTGGCGAAGAATATGAGTTGGTCACAACCGTCAAACCTGACAAGTGGGTTGAAGCTGAAGCCGCAGTCGAAGAAGTCGGAGGATGCCTATTGCCCATTGGAAAGGCTACAAGGGATACTCAGATGCTCTTAGATGTTGATGGGGTCAAAGGTACTGTTGAAGCCCGGGGCTGGGAACATTTCAAAAGCAAGGTTTAGCCTTTGCAATCCAGTAGATAATTGATTATCGTTATGCATGAAGCTGCCAAGTAAGGTTGTTTGCCTAAACTGATTTTTTCGCCAAACCTAAGCGCAAAGCGCTCCACGTTTCTGGGTAACCCAACATGGTCGCCAAGTACAAAAACTGCGTCATCAGCGAGTTCCATGTCAGCGACGTTTTTTCCCCCCTCTTCCAAGACATAAACTTGATGCGCCGGGGCTTCGGATTTGAGCAGTGCTTCGAAACTTGTTTTGTCGGTGCTGATGCCTGGGTGGGGTTTGCCTGCGATGGTTTTTCTGAGAATTTGCTGCCATGTATCCACGTCTGTGCGAACGTCGTATAGTTTTTCGCCGTCGATTTTTATATGCAGCGGAGGGTTCGGGGGGCCGTTCAATATAGTGTGGAAGGTCACGTCTCTACGCAGGCCGTGGGAAAGGAAGAGGCTGGCAACTATGCATTCGTGCGCGATGTCTAAGCGTCCAGCGTCATGAAGATCATGAAAAAAGGCATCGGTTTTTCCCAGACGCGAGAACAGGATAAATTGTCGTGGCAACACAGTTCACATTTTAGTGCTACGCGAGCTTGCCTAAAAGCCCTTCCCAAACGATAATGTCAAGCCCGAGATTTAGACAATCAAATGCAGTAAGACAAGAATGTTGTTTACAACAACAACGGCGGTGAACAATACGATAGTGAAGTATGCGATTCTTAAGGTTTTCAGGGCAATTTTGAACGAGTTCGAGCTAGGATCAAATACCCGCATTAAGATCTTCCTCGCCAAAACAAAAATCAGTCCCACCACAACGGTAACTGTTAACTTTACAATTACGAAACCTGACAGGTTAGAGCTCACTAACCCTGCAAGGAATGGATTTAACTCCTGAGTGCCAAAAAACAAAGCGCCGACAACCGTAGTTAAACAATCCATTGATCCCATAAAAATCAGAAACAAGCAACTCGATACAGTTCGGGAACTCTGCAAAACTTTCAGCTCCTTTTCGATTAAAAACTAAGCTACAAGTTTTCAAGTAAGGATTTAGCGAAAAGCAAAGGTTGCCAAAATCCAGTTGTTTTATGTTATAGACTTTGAAGGCTTGTAGTTTCCAAAGTAACTAATGTTTGAATGAGTTTTTATATGTTCACTACTTTGAGGGAGGCAATAGGGTGGAATGGGTAACTTAAAAACTTTACAAGCTAAGCCCGTTTTGCAACTCTGGTCAGATTAAAACCCTTTTAATTATGGCTGAGTGATTCGCGTTTTTCTCCATGAACACGCTTATCTTGTTTTCACCAATCTTCATAAAAAGCACTTTGAGGCTGCTACCTTCAACTAAAGCACTTTCAATTTCAGCAACGCTAATTTGTTTTGCAATTTCCACACTGGATTGATCCAGTTGATAAGAAAAAAGCGCGTACTGACTAATTTTATCGTCTTCCGCCAAATCTAGCACGGCTGAAACGTTGCTTCTTATTATGTAGCCTAAAACCCCGTCCAGCTTGCGTATTTCAACTAGGCTGGCGCCTAAACTTGCAAAAGCGGGATCTTCACTGTCCGCAGTTGTTACGGCGACAACATCGGTCAATGCTGTTTCCGTGTGGTTGGCAATTGCGTTCTTTGTCAACTTTGCTCCTCCAGCACCACGGGTATGACAGGTTTTACCATCACAAGTTTGCCATCGCCTGTTCGCAAAGTCTGCAGGATCCTTTCGGGAATCTGAATAATCCCCTTAGCTTTGCCGTCTGCCTCTCTAATGGGCCTAAACTTGCACATCGCAGATTTACCCTCTAAGGTTTCAATGTTCACCAGCAAAATCTGGGTATCGCCGTAGAGATCACTCCATTTGCCGACAACGTCAGCATCAACACGCACCACATCTGAAGCAACCAACAACCCTCCGATCTTCTCCACCATAAACTGGTTAACAGGCGGCTTGGGAAAAACACGTTCGGAAGAAACCGTGGGCACAACAGAAATCTGCTCAGCAGGCGCGGGTTCCTGAGGCAACTGAACGACCGCTTTATCCGAGTTAACTTCAGGTTGGCCAGGATCAATTACTTGGCTGTCGGATTCTGCAGGAGATGTTTGATCTAATAGTTTTATGAAGGTTGGCACGATAACGCAGGCTAAGGCTTTGATCATTTTTTCGTCTGCCGCCCGTGATGAAACGATTGCTAAGTAACGGCTGTGTGTAGATGTGATGCCAATCTGTGTGCTTACGCCGAGGATGGTCAGGTTTTCTACGCCACCCATGAAAGTGGCTCGGGTTGCGATTTCGTCGTATGCTTGAACCATTCTTTTGGCTCGTTCTGCAGCGACAAATTCTTCGTCGCCGGCTAGGATTTCTCCGTCTTTTGTAAAAATGGCAGCTTGGGTTAGCTCCGGGCTAATGTTTTTAAATTCGCCTAAAATTGTCTGCAGCGGTTTTGTCGAGGCTTCGATCACCTTTGCTGCCAGCCTCCAATTTAAGTTATCTTGAATAGTATTCGCTCTGGGATGCCTTCGTCCTGCAGCACAAGGTATTTGAGGCCTTCTGTGTCTCCGAGTTGGTCAAGCCATTTGAGAGCTTCGCGAACCTTCTGCAAAACAAGTAGCCTCTCTTGATAACTGCGAACTACTGCCTCTATTGCAGTTAACTCGTGGAACGCGTTGGCGTCTAACACGATGTTTAGGGTGCCGACTGTGATTTCGCTGGGGTTCTCCGTTGATGCTTTTTTGCCTGCTAGTTTCATGACAACTTCGCGGACTTTCTTTGATTTTTCAGCTAACGTGCGGATTTCATCCAGCCGTCGCAGATACTCGCCCAAAACGCTTTTTGTTTCGGACAGCTCCTTATCCAGGGCGTCGGCTATTGCTTGTGCGGAATTGTATTCTTGTATTTGAGTTACCATACTTTTTTACCCTCCAAGAGGAAACGAAAGAGAAAAGGAAAAAGGTGGTGATGCAAATTTCACCTTACCCCCGAAATTTCAAATCAAACTTGTTTGCTTAAGGTCCGTTGTATGAAGCTGAAGTTGTGATCGTGTTGCCTTTTGAAGTCATCAATGCTATCGTGTACTGCGCGCTGTTAACGAATGAAGTCGCGGTTGCAGGCAAAGTTATGTAAACGTCTACTGAAGTGCCTTTAGCAATTGGTAGCTGTCCTTTAGATAAAAGGCTTGTAGCGGTGGTGCCACTGAGATATCCTTCGGCTATTTTTGCGGTATTTCCATCTATAGTTACTGAAGATATGGTTACTGTTGCGGAGCCTGTGTTTTGAATGGTTACGATACCTGCAGAAGTTGTGCCGCCTGTGAGGTTGGTTGGACTGTTATATGTGTTAGTTAAGACAGCGTTGGTTACTTTTGCTTGTTCAGAGTTTCCCATGAATCCGATAGTTAATGCTCCCATCCATGCTGCGACGACGACGCTGACTGCTACGGTTACAGCGATTAGTATGATTGTTGCTATTACGGGGCTTAGTGCTTTTGCGCTTTTCCTAAATTTCCTGAAATTCATTTGTTTTTGTACCCTCCTTGGGTTAAATATACGTTCCACGAACAAAGCTAATAAATATTATGACTTAATACACAATATTATAGATGTGTCGAGCACAACTACACCAAGTCGAACTTCAAAGTAAAATTTACCCAGTTGGCTGGCCCTGCTGACCGCTGGATGTTGAGTTTGTGAAAAAGATATTGGGCGATTTCAAAAAACTTTTGGAGTTTTCGGGTTAGGATTCTAGTTCGTCGAAGAATCCGAGCAGCAGTTTGGCTACTTTTTCGCCGAGTTCCGTTTTTAGGTAGTATTTCTTGAGTGGGTCGATTCGTTCGCTTTTGGCTAGCCCTAGCGATTCGATTTCGATCATTCTTGCCCTAAATGTTCCGTCGCTTAGTGTAAGTTTGTTTTTGCGCATGAAGTCTTTGGCTTCTTTCCATTTGCCGCGTCCCGCATAGAGAAGGAACAGGCAGTCGATTGCGTGGTCTTTTTCAAGCATGGTTTTGACGGCGGACAGTTTGGGGTCTGTCAAGATGTGCTTGATTTTATCGTCCTCGTTTTTTGCCATTTTTTCTTAACACCTTTCCTTTACATTTTGTTATTAAACCAAAAGTTAGCGTCTTATGCTTTTAAACCATATTGCGAATCGTGAAACATATCTAAAGACGCCTTCCTTCAGAAAACATGTATAACGTGCAACTTGCTTATAAATTATTAGCAGGTAGCAAAAATTGATTAAGGTTAAACATTCAGCCATAAAATGGAATTGAAATCAATAAAGCTCTTATTTTTTTATAGAATGTTGGGTTTGCATGGGAGGGCTTGGTTGCTGCAGTTTTTTGATGTTGAATAGGGTGAGTTGGTTTCTTGGGGAACGGTAAATTTAACTACGAAAGCCTGCAAATTATGTTCACTTTAGAATGAGGCGTAAGGTATGGCTGCCCTAACCGTTTATGAGGTTCCGACTTGGAGCCAAATCTACGATATGCTGCTGAACCAAGCAGCTAAAATCCGAAGCGACGGCTACGTTCCCGATATCATAGTTGGCATCGCCCGGGGCGGTTTGGTGCCCTCACGAATTTTGGTCGATCTTCTGGAGACGCGGGATTTCGCTATAATCACCATAGAATATTACATTGGGATAGGCCAAACTCAGCGGGAACCCATCCTAAAACAGTGCCTCCATATCCAACTAACGGGCAAGAAAGTTCTGCTGGTTGATGATGTTTCTGACGGCGGTAAAAGCTTGCAGCTTGCCAAGAAGCATTTGGAAGATCAATGTGCCAAAGAAATAAAGATTGCCACCATCTACTGCAAACCAGGAACAGTAACTACACCCGATTATTTCGAGAAGGAGACAAGCCACTGGATCGTTTTTCCTTGGGAAGCCCGAGAAACCCTGATTAAAATAAGGCGCAAAATCAGTGGCGAACGCGCTATAAGCAGAGAAGTCTCCAATCTTGTGCGCTCGGGGTATCCAAAGCAGTTGGCTGAGAAACTCCTCCAAAACGATGGAAAGATCAAATAATGCTGCATCAAATAAAAGAATTTGGGGCCTACGCTGAAATAACTGGGTTTAGAGCCGTGAAATTCTCGGATGCAGAAGCCTTCCTCAAGGAATGCCGAAAGAAAACCCGCTCTGTTGACCTGCAATTCTATGACGCTGACCTGATCGCGACCCGGAAACACCTGTATTTCGCTGTCCTCAATGCACTGCAAGCTTTCCACAACAAAACCAACGTTGCCAAAAGCTTAGCTGTCGAAACCATGCTTTACGCTTCTGCCCAACGACAAATACAGCGAGCCATCCAACGATGCGGCATAAAACCCCAAACTCAAAACATGGCTGTCACAATAATTGGGGAAAACCTCGTTGAAATTCAAGCGTCGCTGCAGAAAATTAGCGCATGCATCAAAGTTAAGCCCGATGAAACCGTGTTGGAAATAACCAGGGTTAAGCTTGAGAAAATTAAGTCATCTTTCCAAATCAAAGATGAAGAGGTCAAATCGGTGATTAGCGGCGGCGACTTGGAAGCAGCAGTTGTTGGCCTCGTCGTTGAACGTGCAGCCCTGCTTGCAACTCAACTCTAAGACTACAGCATTTTCTCTTTCATAACGGACAGGACATCGCTGGGTTTAAGCAGTGAAATTCCCGTGAGGGCGCCCAGAACCTCGATCTGAAGGATGCGGTTGGGGTTGTTCATGTCTGCTTTGCGTTTAATGTCTGAAGCCGCAGCTTCAATGATTTCTTTGGAGTGCAACGCGGTGAAGCGTTTCTCAACAGTGACCCTGAAGGATTCTTGTTCGCCGATTCTGGCGGCTAACTCTTGTGTTACATGTTTGATTTCTGCCAAGTCGGTTGGTATAACCCGTTCGATGGGAACGATTCGCAGGGAGTAACGGAACTCGTATGGACGCTCCTTAAGGATGTCGCGTAGCTTTTCTATGGCGGTGAAGGGATCTAGTGTGGTTTTAGCCACGATTAAGCCACGGATTTTAGTCTTAGCTGCCTGCGGGTCAGGGTCGCCTAACTCATCTTTGAGCAAGTAAAACAGCTCGTTGCACATCGGCCTCTCGTTACCTCTTGCTGTCGTAGCAACAAGGTTGAAGTTACTGATCATAACGTTCCCAGAATTGAAAATGGGGACAGGTTATTTCTGCCTTTGGCTTCCCCGCCGGATATTTTCTTTTTTCGCACCAGTACCTGTAGGTTTTCTAGATTCCCAAACGGGAGTGTCTGATGAACCAAAGAGATGAAAAACTCTTTTCAGGGCACTGCGTTTGTCTGTGAATGCAACGTGTACCCCTAGTCCGATTAGACGCTTCAATTAGGCGCCAAATACTTCGATGAAGAAATCGACACAAGGTATCGCATGTTGAATTGATTCTTCAAGATACAAATTGCGGCTCTTCATGTAAAAAGCTAACCAATTACGTGAAGGGTTTATGTTAATTTTGGGTCAGCGTTATTTTGACGATTTCTCACAGCGTAGAGCTCGAAGCCGTCGCCTCACATCATCCCGATCTCAATGTGGGTCTACGGAAATTTATTCATTTTGTTCAAAGAAAGCGGGTTTTTTACGAGGTCAGTCGGGTTACAAGGTCTGAGACTCAAGTGTCCAAGTTTTCGCTTTGCCCAATTTTCACCACTACAGCCTGCATTAGTGTTCCGTTGTTTGAAAGGACTGGAAAGTTTATGTGGAAAAATCTGTTCACGAAACATGTTTTAGCCCTAATTCATCATGCAGGATTAACGACAGTTGACGAATCTAAATCTTTAAAGTTCCGCAAGGGTAGGGTAGATTATACGTGTATTTGGAGGTGAAAAAGAGATATGATATTCGAAGAAGAAGATGAATGGGAAGAAGGCGAAGACGAAGAATGGGAAGAAGAAGAATGGTAAACCAATGACCAACTAGTTTTCACTATATCTTTTCTTTAGACTAAGCTTTCCATTGTTTTGGTTTTGCCGTTATTAAAAAAAAGGACAGACACTTTTTCCATGATCGTTTTTTATCCGATATTCTTTGCGAAGAACTCCAAAGTCATTTTGTGAATGCAAGGAACCTTAACACGACTTGAAATTTAGCGATCATTCGCTAAAAGCTTAACTGAAAAGACACTTGCGATAATTGGCGATAGCAAGAGAAGTTGACGTGTCAATTTACGATGCCTCGTATCTTTCCGTTCTGAAAACCAAATCCAAATTAATTACGGTCGACGAGAAAATGTCCTAAAAGTGTAGGGCATCTTCGGTGTTCTCCATGTTAAAGAATACGTACAAAATTTCAACTCCGCTTTTTTAAATTTATAACTTAGTTGTTACCTTCATAGTTGAGAGTTTAGCTATGACCCGAATTGCTGTGCTTAATCAGGACAAATGCAAAGTTAAAAAATGCAACCAAGTCTGCGTCAGCTACTGCCCGATGGTTCGCAGCAGAGTGGAAGCCATTAGGGTAGAAGGAAACAAAGCGGTCATATCCGAATCTCTCTGCAGTGGCTGCGGGATCTGTGTTAAGAAATGTCCCTTCAAAGCCATCACTGTTGTCAACTTGCCCGACGAGTTAGAGAAGGATTGCAGCCACCGGTTCACCGAAAACAGCTTCAAACTTTTCCGGTTACCAATGCCATCACCCGGCACGGTGCTGGGTTTACTGGGACAGAACGGCATAGGCAAAACCACGACGCTTAAGGTTTTCTCTGGTGAGATAAAACCGAACTTGGGAAAGTTCAATGATCCGCCTGATTGGCCGGAAATAATCCAGTATTATCGGGGTTCAAGCCTTCAAGATTACTTTCAGAAAATGAGTGAGAAAAAACTCAAAGTGAGCAGCAAACCCCAGTACGTTGATAAAATTCCGAAGGCGGTCGCTGGGAAAGTGGGCGATTTGCTGGAAAAGGTTGATGAAAGAAAACAGTTAGACGCCATCGCTGAGGAGCTTGAGCTCAAAAAAGTGTGGGACAGACCTTTAGATGTTCTTAGTGGTGGGGAACTTCAACGTGTTGCCGTCGCCGCTGCCCTCAGCCGCGACGCTGACGTTTACCTTTTTGATGAGCCATCAAGCTACCTTGACGTTAAGCAGAGGCTCGTCGTCGCAAGGGCTATTCGCAGCCTCAAGGAACAGCAGAAAACCATTATCGTTGCTGAACATGACTTAGCCATAATCGACTACTTGTCGGACCAAATCTGCTTATTCTATGGCGAACCAAGTGTCTACGGCGTCGTTTCACACGTTCACGGTACACGAACAGGCATAAACATTTACCTCCAAGGATACATCCCTGACGAGAACATAATGTTCCGAAAGGAAGCAATTGTTTTCCATGAGAAGCCGCCGACCGCAGGCTCAAACATTGGTGAACCAATTTTGAAGTGGGACCACATGGAAAAGTCGTTCAACGAATTTAAGCTCTTCATTGAGCCCGGCGAAATCAAAGTCGGCGAAATCGTTGGCATTTTGGGTCCTAACGGGATTGGAAAAACCACGTTTGTAAAGATTCTTGCTGGCATTGAGGAAACGGATAATAAGAAAAAGCTTGGGGAGTTAACTGTAAGCTACAAACCTCAGTATATTGCCCCGGATTATGCTGGAACTGTTGCAGAATTGCTCATGAGCGTTGCCAAAGAAAACTTCACTTCAAGCTGGTACAAAACCGAGGTATCCCAACCGCTAAGACTTCAGGTTCTAATGGACAAAAACGTAATGGAACTAAGCGGTGGAGAGCTTCAAAAAGTCGCGATTGCTGCCTGCCTCAGCCGCAAAGCTGACCTGTACCTTCTTGATGAGCCAAGCGCATACTTAGACGTTGAAGAACGCTTGAACATGGCTAAGACTCTTCGACGGGTTGTTGAAGCTCACGGCATCCCAGCCTTTGTGGTTGAACACGACGTTGTAACCCAGGACTTCATCGCCGATCGTCTAATGGTTTTCAACGGTGAACCCGGCGTTAAGGGCACAGCAAATCCTCCGACCAGCCTCAGGAAAGGCATGAACACTTTCCTCAAAGAAATGGACATAACCTTCCGACGAGACTCAGTCACAATGCGTCCCAGAGTCAACAAAGAAGACTCGCAAATGGACAAGTTCCAAAAAGGTATAGGCGAATATTATTACACCAAAACAACAAAGCCAGAACCAATAGCCAAGAAATAGCTCAAGCAATTGTTTGTTCGGTTCTTCGTTCACATACCGCCTAAGGCGATTGGCAAAAGATAGCTCCAAATTAGGAGCCAAAGAACAAAGTAAAATCAAATGCTTATCTTGCAATATCCCAGCTAATTTTACATTTTTAAAGCAAAAACAATCATTTGCAACCGACTCCACATTTGCCAAAACCAAAATTTTTTCCTCGGTATGCAGTTAACTTAAAAAACAAGCAACAAATATACTAAGCACTCGACAGGGAGAAAACAGGGAAAAAGCGGTGTTGGCAGCAAGTGGCTCAAGCAACCTTCGATGAAATTTCAGCCAGTGACTTCTTTTACAGGAACAGAGACATCGCTGGCTTCACAAACCCATCCAGAGCCATATTCGCCGCAATCCGAGAGTTAGTCGAAAACTCTTTGGATGCCGCCGAAAGCCAAAAAATACCACCCGAAATTTACGTGCGCCTCTCTTTCGAGGGTGAAGCCTCCAAAGATACTCAAATCTACAAGCTGCGCGTAGAGGATAACGGTAGTGGAATTCAACCACGCTTCATCCCGTCTGCTTTTGGACAGGTGCTCTTTGGAAGCAAGTATAAACTGAAGCAGACGCGGGGAACGTTCGGTTTAGGCGGGAAAATGGCTGTTCTTTACGGTCAAGTCACTACTCATCAGCCAGCCTTCGTAACTTCCTCCACGGGGCAGGCGAAGATTTATAGTTTTAAGTTAATGATTGATATTCAAAGGAATCGCCCAATAATTCTAGATCGCAAAGTCCTAATCAACAAGGACAATTGGCGTGGAACTATCGTTGAGTTCTCTCTTGAAGGCGACTACCTAAGGGCGATGCCTAAAATCCTCGATTACTTCAAGCAAACAGCTATGGTGAACCCCTACGCGAATCTGACTTTTGTCGATCCTAAAGGCAGGCTCTACAAATTCACGCGAGCAACCACCGAAATGCCAGAGCCACCCAAAGAAACCTTGCCGCATCCCTACGGCGTAGACGTTGAATTACTACAGCGGCTCATAATGGTCACCCCTTTCAATAACATGACTGACTTCTTGACAGGACACTTTCACAGAGTCGGCGCCGTCACCGCACTCAAATTCCTGATCTTCAGCGACTTAATCACGTTCACATGCTCGCAACATGGCAAAATTCCAACTGACCAGATAAAATTAGTTGACAATAAACCAGTCTGCCCACAATGCGGGAAAGATGCACAATCAAGCACTAAGAATCCTAAACGGTTGTCCCATGAAGAAATTGTTCGCTTAATGCAGAACCTAAAAAAATACAAGGATTTCCTGCCTCCGGACGCCAGTTGCCTTTCACCCTTAGGCGAGGAATTGCTTAAAACAGGCGTTCAAAAAGAGTTGAGCCCCGAGTACCTTGTCGTGCACCAACGCAAACCATCCACTTATGCAGGCCATCCTTTCATCGTTGAAATGGCAATCGCTTACGGTGGCGGAGTGCCGAAGCGAGGCAGCTTTGTGATTTACCGTTTCGCCAACAAAATCCCGTTGCTGTACGATGAAGCAAGCGACGTTTCTTACCGCGTGATCTCAGCCATGAATTGGCGCCGCTACAAAGTTGCTCCAGACATGCCCATCGCCATCGTCATTCATATATGTAGCACAAAAGTGCCATACAAGACTGTTGGCAAAGAATTTATCGCTGATCGCCCCGAAGTGCGTCGCGAAGAAGCAAACGCGATCCGCGAAGTTGCTCGACAACTGCAGCATTTCCTTTCACGTCAAGAACACGTTCATATGGAGAAGAAGAGGCTTGGAATCTTCGGCAAGTACCTGCCTAAAATCGCCCAGTTCTCCGCGACGTTAGCTGGGCAAGAACGGGTTCCAGACATAGATAAACTGTTAAAGAGTGTACAAAAGTATGGCGCAGAAGAAAGCTAAGATTATTGAGAGAAGAAACGAAGTTCTCGCCGGCTTGAAAAAGTTCGGCAGCAAAATGTACAGTCAGCTAGACGAAGGTGTTTTTCCAACTATTGATATGCCAAGCCGCGGGACCGACAACATAATGTATGATGCGACTCTGCGTCAATACATTCTTGGCGAAAAAAACGTCAGTCGAAGCGCAAGAAACATAAGGCACATTAAACCGTTCACTCAGCTGGCCTGGGCAGCCATGTTCAGCAACGAACTTACCTCGCAGCGCAAAACTAGCACCTTAAGAGATGTCTACTACTCCGCGCAGGCTTACGAAATGACTTTCACGGACCAGCAGGAATCCAACAACATAATCACCGACCTGGAAACGCTAACAGGGTTCGCACGGGAAGACTTTCACATTTTCCCAGAAGAACGCAGCGCAATCTTCGGCGACTTAGATATAGGCTATACTGTCCCAGGCTATGAGGGCAAAACCCTGAATTTAACTAGCCACCCCGACGGCGTCTTGATCGGCCCAGCCTTAACCTCGTCCGAGTTAATAAAAACGAACGCCAACAAAGTCATAGCCATAGAGAAAGGCGCCCTATTCACAAGATTCATTGAAGAAAACGTTCATAATAAACACAAGGCGCTGCTAATTTCATGCGGCGGACAAGCACCTAGACAAACCCGCAGCTTCATTAGGCGATTACACGATGAACTGAATTTGCCCGTTTACATTTTAACCGACGGTGACCCATGGGGGATGCACATTGCACAGGTCATTATTTCGGGTTCAGCCAACGCAGCCCACCTAAGAGAACTCAACACGCCTGATGCAGTTTGGAGTGGTGTTTGGGCGAGCGACATAATCGAGTACAAGCTACCGACGGATCCGCTGGATGAAGTAGACATAAAACGCCTTTATGAGTTGCAGAAAGACCCACGCTACCAGAATGACCCTATCTGGCAAAAAGAAATAAAGTTGTTTTTGAAGATAAAAAGAAAGGCTGAGCAGGAAGCTTTCAGCCGTTATGGATTAACCTATATTGTTGATGAGTATCTGCCGACAAAACTGAAGAATTAAGTGTTTACATCATGGCTGCGTTGGTTGCCTCTTCTTTCTTTTCCGCCCACACCTTTATGGTTGCTTCGTTGCCCTTAATGTCGGTTGAGCCTTCGATGTGCCCCTTAGTGTTGTTGAGCCAGCTGAGCCTTGGCGAATTCGTCATGTAAGTCACTTCGCCGCTGAAGTTGTTTGCTTTACCAGTGCCCTTGCCCGAAATCATAACAACGTCACCTTCCTTAGTCATCTCGATTGAGCGGCTTTCCCACTCGTTTGTCCCATCCATCTTCATCTTGACGTCGGTGGTTTCCATGTGGCTAGCTCGATATTTCTCGCCTTTAGCTTCGCCACTGGAATTATACTCTATAATTGCGCCCTCTGAACTAAACTCTTTGATAATCACGGCGTCGGTTTTCTCTTTGATTTCAACCAACATTTCTCTTTTTTCCATCAAAAAACACCATCCAATAAAAATCAAGTTGAAAATTTATCTTTATGTGACTGTGCTACGGCAAGAACAAGCTTTGGCAGCGCAGCCTGAGGACAGGTTTGAAGCGGATTGCCTTTTCTTCAGCCGCCTTTGGCAGAGACTTAAAGGGTGAGAAACAACAAATAATTTAAAATACCCCTCTTGTTTAATGTAGCCATTAACACGGAGAGACAGGGCGCATCATCTATGAGTGAAGAAGGCGACACATTCTGGGTATCGCTTGCCGAAAAATTCTTCGGCTTAATCGTAATAGTAATAGGCGGAGTGCTGCTTTATTTGACAGCTACAAGCACAAGCGAGCTTGGCGCGTTCAGCCTGTTCTTCGGGGTTTTAAGCGTAATCCTGCTTGCCATCGGCTTGTTCATGCTTCTGGTTAGACCTTCAGAATAGCGCTATCAAAAACTCTTTGAAATCTACACTCGACTTTTCGGGCTATCTTGGTTTTTCCAGCGTTCGCCATTTTGCGATGAATGGTTCGGAATGATGCCGCTATTCATTTATAAACCATAAAAACATTAGTCACATGTACAATTTGTTAGGAAGCGAAAAACTATGCCTACACGCCAACCCATCGTATGCGTCTTAGGACATGTAGACGCGGGCAAAACCTCACTTCTAGATGAACTTCGGAAAACCAGCGTTCAAGCCCGCGAAGCTGGGGGAATGACACAGCACATAGGTGCCAGCTTTTTCCCTGTTGAAACTCTCAAACAGCTTATCGGTCCTTATCTGTCTAATTTTAAAACAGGCATAGAAATTCCCGGTTTGCTCATTGTGGATACACCTGGACATGAAGCTTTTACAAATCTGCGCCGCAGGGGTGGAAGTGTCGCTGACATCGCCATCCTCGTTGTAGATGCGCTGCGGGGCTTTGAGGCACAAACCTACGAATGCATAGAAATCTTGAAGGCACGCAAAACCCCGTTCCTCGTCGCCGTTAACAAGATTGACCGTATCCCAGGCTGGACGCCGCACCAGGGTATGCCGTTTTTGCAGTCTTACGCTTCCCAATCAAGTTTTGTCCGTGAAGCTCTCGACAACCGCCTCTACACTGTCATGGGAGAGTTTAGTCGGGAAAGCTTCAAAACTGACCGCTTCGACCACATCCGCGACTTCACAATCAATGTGGCTTTAGTGCCGACAAGCGCCAAAACGGGTGAAGGCCTATCCGAACTCGTTATGGTTTTGGTCGGGTTGAGCCAGCAGTTCCTAAAGAAGCGGCTTCAAACAACCGAAGGGGCGGCTAAAGGCTCGGTTCTCGAAGTCAAGGAAGAACCAGGTTTAGGCTTAACGTTGAACACTATCATTTACGACGGCACTCTGCATAAGGATGACTTGATTGTTGTAGGTGGGCGCAACGGAGCAATTTCTGCTCGTGTACGTGCTATTTTGGTGCCTAAACCTCTTGACGAGATGAGGGATCCACGGGATAAATTCACTTCTGTCGATTGTGTTTTTGCCAGCGCAGGGATTAAAATTGTTGCTCCCGATTTGGAGGGCGCTTTAGCTGGTGCACCCCTTTTCGCCGTCCCTGCGGGTGAAGACCCAGCAAAGTACTCCAAACTCATAACTGAAGAAATCGGCAGAATCAGAATCTCCAAAGAGATTGAAGGCGTTATCGTCAAAGCTGACACTTTGGGTTCTCTCGAAGCAATGGCTGAGATCCTTAAGGCAAACAACGTCCAAGTGCGAATCGCTGATGTGGGCGACATCAGCAAACGTGACGTTATCGAGGCATCGGTCGTGAAGACGCGTGAACCTTTGGTTGGCGCCGTGTTAGCTTTTGGCGTTAAAACGTTGCCTGACGCCGAGCAAGAAGCAGCAGCAAACGGCATCCCAATTTTCAACCAACCCATAATCTACAACTTAATCGACGCATATTTGCAATGGGCGAAGAACAAGCGTGAAACCAAGAGTGAGGCCGAATTTGATGCGCTTGTGAAGCCGGGAAAAGTAACAGTTTTGCCAAACTGCATTTTCCACAGGGCTAAACCTTTAGTTGTGGGCATTGAAGTTTTAGGCGGAAGACTAAAACCGAAATATGGACTAATACGCAAAGAAGACGGCAGCGACTTGGGCGAGGTTGACCAGATTCAGGATCAAGGAAAAGCAATAGCTGAAGCTAAAGTGGGCATGCAGGTCGCAATTTCTATGGATAAACCTATCGCGGGCAGACACGTGTTCGAGAGAGATGTGCTGTATGTTAAGGTTCCTGAGAAGGATGCACAGGCATTGTTAACGACCCACGCGGATGACTTAACTGCGGAAGAACAGGATGTGTTGAAAGAATACATTAATATGATGCGCAAAAAAGTACCCTTCTGGGCAGGCGTCATGTAAACACCAGCCATTTTTGTGCCGATTTTTTGATTTAAAGCCAAAATGCATCGAGAAAAATTTCAAAAAAGGTCGAGCCTGAAATGTTTGGTTAAGTTGTCTTTTGTTTGAAACGAATGGTTAACATACCATCAATGCAGAAAGGCGACAATTCCCCTTCCGAATCTTGCCTTATGCACAATGGTTTCATGTCGCATTTTGGGCAGACCGCACTTTTCAATTGGGGACCTGTTGTGCCTAAGAAGCTTTTTTCTTTGAGCGTTTCATAGGCGAATTTGAGGTATTTGCCTTCAGCCACGCGCGGTACATTGTATTTGGCTGCTTCAACCCCTGCTTGCGTGGCAAAGTACTCGTAGAACTTTTTCGTGCCTTTTTTCGAGTTGCAGTTTTTGCATATCCAAACAAGATTCTTCTCCGTGTCTGGACCGTTGAACTTTCGGGGCAGCAGGTGCTCTAGGGTCAGATTGGCTGTGGCTCCACAGAAAACGCACTGGTCCCCGTTTTGTCGCTCTTTGACGTACTCGCGGATTTCATTCCAGGCAATGGTGCCTAACTTTAGCTGCTTAAACTTGTTCAAAACAAACCCGTAATCGGTCTTTCCCATGCCTGCTGAATCAGCGATGATTTTCGCGTATTGCCAATAAATTAAATCTTTAACGGTTTTAACCACTGCAGGCGGCATAATGGTTGCCCTCAAGTTCTGGAAAGATAACTTTGTAATTACGTCACTTGCACTTTTTAGGGTTTACTACTATCCAACTTTTTTGTTTCTGATTATTTTTTTAGCCGCCGCCTACTGGGGGCAAAATAGCCAACGTATCCCCATTCTGAAGCTCTGTTTGCAGCCCGTTCATCGTTGAGGTACTGTTTCCGTTAACCAGAAATTGCAAAAAAGCTTTAGGCTGCCCAGATTTGCCATCGTAAACATAATCAGTGAAGGCGGCGCCATATTTTTCTGAAAGCATTTTAAGAACGGAGTCAACCGTCACCTTTCTGCCAGCTGGGAAAGTTAATGTTTCTTCTCTTTTGTTCACGATTTCTCTGAGGTTAGTGAAGAAGCGAACTTTAACGTCAACCGTTTCGACTCACCGTTACATATTAGTGAAAGACCCTGAAAAATAACCGTTGCGCAAAAATTTGCCGATAAATAAGGTTTTAAACGCAAGCCAGGCAAAGAATTTCAAATCATTTTATTATGATTCACCTTGGTTGGGGCGCTGGGCAATTAAGGAAGAAAAGTGGAAATGGGGAATTGCAGTTATCCACCGTCGGTTTTTTTAACCAGACGCCCTCAACCAATAGTCAGAGTTTAACAGGTTACATATATTATTTTTCCTTTTATGGGCTCAAAAGTCAAGAAAATGAATGAAGAAGATTAAAATCATTTAAAAAAAATCCGACGTTACGACGCGCCAAAAAATCGGGTCTTGAAAAAAGCAAATTTGCTTTTCTCTGACATCTTAGCATTGTAAAAAGGTGTTGACCGACTTGTTTATCTTTAAAGCTGTTTCTATAAAACTGCAAACCGTACAGGCATGAAAGGTTGATACACGTGAAGCTAAGTCTGTCTAACGGAATCTTCAGCAAATTAAGCCTCAACGGGAACTTCGCTGCTGTTAAGCAGCTCGGGTTTGAAAACATCGAATTCAACATGAAAGCCATAAAGAAAGAGCATGACAGGGACGTCTATCGAGAACAGAAAGCGCTGGCTGCTTCCGGCTTGAATTGCCTCACACTTCACGCGGCTATTCTGCACGTGAAAGACCCCATCGAAGTCCACCAAGCCGTTTATTACGGGAAAATCTCGCTTGAATGCGCTCGCGCTCTTGGCGTTTCTCTCATGACCATACACTCAAACGTTTCAAAGAAGCTGCCTCGCAACGTCAGGGAAAGGTGCTTGAACGAAATTTTCAACGATGAAATCAAGCCTTTTGCGAAAAAGCTGGGTGTCAAGTTGGCTTTGGAAAACCTTTCTTACACGTCGACTGGTTTTGGCAAAAACGTTGAGCAGCTTGAAGAAGTCCTATCCATCATCGGTGATGAAGAAATGGGAATAACTTTTGATTTTTGCCACGCACTCGAAACAAAACAGACTGATCCTCTTTTAGAGAAATATGGCTGCCGCATCTGCAACATTCACATGGCCAATAAAGCGCATGAACCATTTACCGAACCCAAACCCGAACTGCTGTCCTTCCTGACCAAACTGCGGGGCTATGGCTATGATGGCCCAATAACCTTAGAGCTTGTACACGACACCCCTATTGAAGAAATTGCGAAAAGTAAAGCCCTTTTTGACAGACTTCTAAGCAAGTCTTAACGGCTCGGACATTTTTCGCCTCGTTCACATATAGCCCGGATACCTTTCTGCGCGTTTATAAGCGTGGGTTCCCTTATGTGGGTGAAGAGTCTCTTTTGTTCTCTGGGTTAATCCAGTTCGAGTCACTGATTCTTTTTCAAGAGAAAAAACGAGAAGGGGTAAAAAAACACATGTATTTTTTGGTTGGAGCATGGGCTCTGGAAGAGAAACTGCGGGAAAGTTCTCGCAAAACAATGGTGGCGGAGACTCGAATTTATGGTTAATATCGGTGATGCAATAAGGTGTCCAGAATGCCAAACCTTAGGATGCGTAGTATGGGTTTCGCCTGACAAAAAAACGATGGGCGTGAGATGCCACATGAGTCATCGGGAAGCAGATCGACCGGCGTCTAAATACGGCGGGAGAGTTGCTGTCTCAACAAAGACAAGGAAAAACGTGGTTTTCATAACAGCAGTAAGCTGATTTTAGATATTTTGAGCAACTTTTTTGTCGCCTTTCCAATCCCGCCATCCTTCAGGGTGATTCAGCGCTGCTGAACTCATGGTCATAGAACGTAGATGTCTTGTACCGTTACTAGCCCGTTGTCCCCGACTATAAGTTTTAGTTCTGGGAGAAGCGGTTCAAGCTTCGATTGCTGATCAATAACTTCGATTATTACAGGCATGTTGACCGTGATGCCTTCAAGTTTGAGCGTTGATTTGCCTCTTTTGCCGAACCCGTCTACACCCGTCCAAACTGTGGCGCCGCTGACTCCTGCCTTGACCAAAAAATCCATGACGAGTGGTTCAAGCCGTTTGCCGCCGAGCATGTCGTTTCGTTTGAACCTTATAGTTAAGATCCACATTTTGAGCCTCACCTAACTATCCGCTCCATCAATTCGTTGCCGATTGCTTTTCCACCTAAAACGGCGCCCAAGGACAAACCGACGTTGGCTAATATGTTCAGCGCCACTAGGATAAAGCGGTTGTTATCCATGAGGTTGCTGGTTTCTAACGCGAACGAGGACATTGTTGTGAAGGCCCCGCAGAACCCTGTAGCAACAAGCAAGGAGTAGTTTGAATCCAAGTTTAAAGCAACTGCCAGAACGGAGAACAACCCCAGAATAAAGCTGCCGATAACGTTGACTGCTAAAACGTTTATGGGCAAACCGCCGACAGTTTTCGATGAAGCAACCATTGAGTAACGGAGAAAAACGCCGACTAATGCGCCAGCCGCTAACAACGCGAATTCTATCATTTTCATATGTGCCTACCTTTCTTCTTTTGAGTAGGCATTATCAGCGTCCTACGGAGCGGTTCTGACCGTGCGGTCAAGGCTAATGCCATAGCGCAGATTTTAATGCAAAAATCAAGACACAAATTATTATATTTATTGGTTCAAAAAAAGTATTTTTGACCATGCTCAAGAAACTTTGACGGGGGGTACCATTCTGCGACTACCCCAGGTCAAAATTAGGCTTTTCCGAAACCTAAAATAAGCTGGCAACAAAATTGTACCCATTTGAGGTTTAAAGCCTTGTCATCCATTATTGAAGACCTCATTGCCAGAAAAGTTTTCAACAACCGTGGAGAAGAAACCATTGAGGTTGACGTAATCACAACTGGCGGCTTCGGTAGAGCTGCCGCTCCCGCTGGGAAAAGCCGCGGAAAAGCCGAAGTGGAATATTACCCGCAAGGCGGAGTCGACGCAGCCATAAAGAAAGTTGACGATTTGATCGCTCCTGAACTCGCAGGGTTGAACGCTGATTTTCAAGAGGAAATCGATAGCACCCTACACGAAGTGGATGGTTCAACGGATTTCAAGAACATCGGCGGAAACACAGCATTCGCCATCTCATTAGCCAATGCTGAAGCCGCCGCGAACAGCCATGGGCTTTTGCTCTTTCAGTTTCTAGGAGGCAACGCTGCAACTACGCTGCCCTACCCACTTGGCAACTGCATAAGCGGCGGTCAACATGCTCGGGGCAAAGCTCCAGACATCCAGGAGTACCTAGCGTTGCCGCGTGGAGCTGAAACCTTTGTTGAGGCGCAGACGGCGAACACCCAGATTCACCGTAAAATCGGCGACTCACTCAAGAAGAAAAGCACGACTTTTAACGGGGGCAAAAGCGACGAGGGCGCCTGGATAGCTAACATCGACACGACTGACGCATTTGAAGTGATTGCCAAAGCCTGCGAAGAAGTTGGTAACGAACTTGATTTTGAATGCAGCTTCGGCATAGATGTGGCGGCTTCTTCACTTTGGAAACCTAAAGAGGAAAAATACGTTTACCAGAGCGAGGGAAAGAAGCTGGAGACAGCCGAGCAGCTAGAGTTTCTCCTTGAATTAATCGAAAAGTACCACATCGCCTATGTTGAAGACCCATTTCACGAGGAAGATTACGAAAGCTTCGCAGAATTGACCCGTAAAGCCAAAAACTGCCTCGTCTGTGGCGACGATTTGTTCACAACTAATACTGAAAGGTTAAATAATGGAATTAAGATTAACGCTGGAAACGCGATCATCATAAAAGTCAACCAGATTGGCACTCTCAGCGATGCAGCTCTAACAATCGAGACAGCACAACGGCACGGGTACGACCCCGTAGTGTCCCATCGTTCAGGAGACACATGCGATTGGCACATTGCTCATTTAGCTGTGGCATACAAGTGCCCACTCATCAAGACAGGAGTAGTTGAAGGCGCACGCATAGCCAAGCTGAACGAACTGATACGCATCGAGGATTTCCTCGGGCATAGAGCCAAAATGGCTGATTTAAAAATACGCTAACAGAAGTGAAAAGTATGTCTGAAGACGAAGTAAAAGATAATGAACAGGTAGAAAACGAAGAGGAAAACATAGAGGAACCTGCCCCAGAAGAGCAGCAAGCCGAGCACACTGAAGCTGAAACCGAAGAGGTTCCGCCAGAAGAAGAAACAGCACAAGCTGCCCCAGCCGCTGAAGCAGCATCAGGCGAAGAACTTCTTTTGCCCCGCGACACGTTGTTGTCAGCAGGCATCCACATCGGCACTCGAATGAAAACCTTAGACATGGAACCATTCATTTACCGTGTCCGCCCAGACGGTTTATTTGTGCTTGACGTTAAAAAAACAGACGACCGAATAAGAGTAACCGCGAAATTCTTGTCACGTTACGAACATGCAAAAATCTCAGTGGCAGCAACAAGGCTGTACGCTCAAGAACCAATCAAAATGTTCTGCAAACTTACAGGCGCAACACCGCTCATCGGCAGATTCATCCCAGGGCAGCTTTCTAACCCACAGTATCCAGGCAGAATCGACCCTGAAGTCATAGTTGTCTCAGACCCCAGAGCAGACGCGCAGGCAGTTAAGGAAGCAAGCAATGTCGGCATTCCGATCGTCGCCCTATGCAGTACAGACAATGAGTTTGCAGGCGTTGACTTGGTGATCCCAACCAACAACAAAGGAAGACGAGCGTTGGCAGTCATATTCTGGCTTTTAGCGAGGCAAATTCTACGGGAAAGAGGCGAGCTTGGCCCCGACAAAGACCCGCCGGTAACCATCGATGACTTTGAAGCCAAAGTGACACGCGAAGAGGAGGAGGAACCCTAAAGAAGTTGCCGACCCTTCGGCGTCCTACCGTCGCAGGACAGTTTTACGAAGCCGACGCCGAAGAGCTCAGAGCACAAATTAAAAGTTGTTTCCTCCACAAGATAGGCCCACAAAAACTTCCGGAAATAAACCTTAATTCTCACCCGCGAAACATCGTCGGGTTAATTTGCCCCCACGCAGGATACATGTATTCGGGTCCCGTTGCGGCTTCCGCTTTTTACGAGTTAGCCGAAGACGGCAAACCAGACACAGTTGTGCTTATGGGACCAAACCACACCGGTTACGGTACCGCTTTGAGTATGATGAGAGAAGGCGCATGGCAGACCCCCCTCGGCAGCGTAGAAATAGACACCGCTTTAGCAGATCAGATAAGAGCTGAGACCGGCCTAATAGACATCGACGATGTCGCCCACCGCTATGAACACTCGATCGAAGTGCAGTTGCCATTCCTTCAGTTTCTTTATGGAGACGCGTTCAAGATTGTTCCCATCTGCTTTCTGATGCAGGATTACGATTCGGCCACCGAAGTTGGAAGCGCACTTGAGGAAGCTTTGGACGCAACCAACACCGTGGTCATCGCTTCTTCAGATATGACTCATTATGAACCCGTAAAGAAGGCGGCTGAAAAAGACAAAGCAGCACTCAAAGCCATAACAGATCTGGATGCAAAATGTTTCTACGAAACAGTTGAGTCTCAAAACATCACGGCATGTGGCTACGCGCCCATAACGGCCCTAATCACTTACGCAAATGGCATTTGCGCCAAAGCTCAACTGCTGAACTACCATAACAGTGGCGACATAACAGGCGACCACTCTAGTGTCGTAGGCTACGCAGCTGTAAGCTTTAAAAAATAGCGTAAATACTTTTTAAATTGAGTTCCATCTGCTGAGGGCTTCCAGTTTTTTCCTGTCGCTTTTAAGCTGCTGAATCTCGACGTAAATATCATTTGCCGCTATATACTGAACATCATACTGACGGATCGTATCCTGCATTGCTTCTCCCCAATTCAACAGATGCGGGTAACATGGTTTGATTTGGTTGCTACCCTCTGGGCGTTCAAACCAAAATTCACAGTAAGTCCCTGTATAGCCGCTGGTTGTAACCCGGAAACCAAACTTCTCCAGCACAACCCCCAATTGGCCCAATACGCGACGCACTGCCCGATCCAAAACCTCAGGAAACTTGTCAGCTACCTGCTTATACCGTTCAATAGATTCGTGTAGACACGGCTTCAAATGCCACCACAAATCGGGATTATCGAATTCCTCATGAACCGTTCTATTTGCGCCCTTAACCAAAGAGTTAACATCAGCTTTCATGGAACCAATTCCTTCTTCAGTCAACCCTAATGTGACTTCGGGAGATTTGGTAATGTAATCCTTCGCAGTCTTTCTGTACCATTCAGTCGCGAAAATCACGGTTTCTTTCGTAAACTCAACTTTGAGTTCGTCCATGCTTGAGAGAAGAGGGGAAAGCTCCGCTTCTTTTCTCGCGATCAAAGCGTCTATTTCTTCACTCATGCACAGAAATCCTCAAAGTCCCATTTTGAACGTGTTCCCTTCAATGTCTAATACTGATAGATGAAAAAAGATTCTGCAACTGAAATCTATATTCAGGTTCCAGATTTGCACTCACTTAAAATCTGAATAAAACGTCATCGCTGTCTGCCGAAGGCATATAGAGCAAGCGATACAGAGGTCTTCATAACCAAGCGGTTGTAACATCAAAGTGCAACAACATCATCTTATATCTTAATCTCACGTAACGTGTGTTGAGCGAGAAAGGAAAAGCAAGGGATTGCCAACAACAGTTGGGCGGTCTGGCTGATAACGAGGCGACAAGGCATCTTTGCCCAAAAGTTTTTGCCTGTCCCCCGCTAACACATGGCTTGGCCACCTAACGCTACTTTTACCTCCATTAAAACAAGGCAATCTCTTTAACGGTATTTTTCAAAATATAGTTTAGATTTTGATTTTCCAAAAAAAGGAAAAAAGAGATTAAAGTAGTTGGCTTGCCTATAATTTGCTTTTTACTTTTGAAGCTGCTTTCTTGGTTTCTTTAGCCGCTTTTTCGCCGACTTTTTTAGCGTCTACAGCGACCTTCTTTGATTCCTGAGCAACTTTTCCGCCTGCTTTCTTGGCGTCAACTGCAACTTTTTTTGCTTCTTCTTCTACTTTATTTTTCGTGTTTTTTATAGTTGGCATAATTTTAACCAGTTTAAGTTTTGGGATTCCACATTTAAAAAGCCTCTGTTTTTTACTTCTCTTTAGGAAAGGCTCTTTAAAAAATCCCAGTTTCTGTTTCCAAACCCATGCCTAAGCTTAAAGCATTTCAAGCTTCATCTTGAACAAACCGCAGAATTCAAGTGAATTGGCGGCTTTTTGAAGCTGCGTTTTAGCAAAAGAATGTTTTTATTATTATTGACATTATAGCTACCGTTTAAGGTGTAAAGTGTATGGGTAAAGGGTCAGGTTACGGGAAAGTGATTTTGTTCGGCGAACATTTTGTTGTCCACGGTGCACCCGGCATCGTCTCCGCAATTGACGCAACAACAGACGCCGAAGTCAAAAAAGCCGCAAAAGGCTTAAACATCAAAGACGAAAGAAAAACCGCCAAAGGATATAGCGAAGAAAAACGTCTTCAACAAATCGAATCCATAGAGAGAATGTTAAGAACCATGGGTATCGATCCCAAAATCGGGTTTGACATTTGGGTCGGTGGGTCACTTCCAGGCTTCAGTGGACTCGGTGCTTCCGCGGCAAGCAGCGTCGCCATAGCACGAGCCATAGCGCAGGAACTGGGAATGCAAATTTCTGATGAAAAAATCAATAAGATAGCTTATGAGGCGGAGAAAGCTTACGCAGGCAACCCGTCGGGCATCGACAACACGGCGGCAACCTACGGAGGCTTGATGTGGTTTAAAAAAGACGCGGCTGGTGGACAAGACAAGATTGAAAAACTGCATTTGCGGAGACCAATCGAAATTGTCATCGGGAGCACAGGCAAAGTCGCAAACACCAAAGCCATGGTTGAAGGCGTCGCTGAACGCAAAGACAAAAACCCAGCCAAATACGACCCGATTTTTAAACAGGCTGAAAATATAGCTGTTGCTGGGCGAAGAGCCCTCGAGGGATACGATCTAAAAAAAGTCGGCGAACTCATGAATGAAAACCACCGTCTTCTCCAAGAAATCGGCGTTTCCAGCAAAGAACTTGATATGCTTGTTGAATTAGCTCATAAACAGGGGGCTTTTGGGGCAAAGCTTACAGGGGGAGGAGGAGGCGGATGCATGGTGGCATTGACTCCTGGGAAAGAGTTGCAAGGCAAAGTTTTGAGCGCTATCAAAAGCTTAGGGCTTGAAGTGCTAAGCACAAGGATTGGCGCAAACGTCTATTAAGCAAAGAGATTGAAGCGGGAAATTCGCCCAGTCAACCACTTTTCCTTTAATTCAAGACCTGATTTTCCGAAAGGAGCACATGGTAGAATTCTATGTCTTGGTGCTCAAAAGGGCTGATCCGTGATCTTTTGCGAAAAAACCGGCACAGGTGGGTGGGAAGAGCCATCAATTTTATTTGACGAATATGTCTTAGTATGCATAGTTGTGTATAACTGGGGGCTGAAGATGAAATGGAGGGATAGAACGGCTCCTGTTTGACCTTTTAAGCGACAGCAGACTCAGCAATCTTCGAGAGCTAAAAAACAAGCCGTCTAAAATGAATTAGCTTGCAAGAAAACTGGATTTGACCGCCACTGAGGGTTTTAGGCAGTTACAGCGCTTAAGCGAAGATAAATTGATTCAGAAACTCCCTGACGGAAACTATGCCATGACAGAATATGGCAAGTTAACTCTCCAGTTTTTGAAACCAGTCGAGTTCATATTTCAGCACAGGGATTACTTTTTGACCCAGGATATTTGGCGTTTGCCGTACCCCCTACGTGAATCGAATTGGCGAACTATCAGGCGCCTCTCTCGGTATGGACACAATCGAGAACATCAACATGGCTGCCCACGTAGTCGGCGAAGCGGAAAAGTACGTTTGGGGCTTAGGCGACAAAGCGTTAGAATCAATAGGGACGGAAATGGTAAAGGGAATTTCAAGAGGCGTCAAATTCCGTTTCATTTTCAATGAAAGCTTGCTGCCCAACTACAAGCCTGTTATCGGAGAGGAGCCCTTCATTGAAAAGAGAATGCTAACTGAGATACCGGGATTAATTTTTTGCACTGAGAAAGATGCTGGAGTTTGCTTCCCGTTGATTAATGGAAGGATGGATTACCTTGGTTTCTTTGGAAGAGACCAAATGTTTGTGAATTGGACCAAAGACTTGTTTCAATACTACTGGGACAAAGCAAAAGCCTGCCGTTCATCGCCAAAGCAGTAACCAATAACCAGCCGATGTAAATGCCATTCTTTTATGAATTCTTTACTTCCTTAACATAGCCTAAAATTCTATAAATTTATGACTTCAGCCTTTTCTGGGATACAAACATCTGTTAGCCCTGAAATTTGCTGATAAAGAGCTTCTGCCTGCTTGAGGTCACCATGCACTAGAACTGTTCGCTTTGGCTTGAGCTGTTTTACCAATTCTACAAGTTCCCCTTGATCTGCATGACCAGAAAGTTCAATCTGAACAATCTTCGCCTTAACCGAATATCTCTCACCATCAATCTTAACATAACCCTTGTCTTTAGCCAGTTTCAAGGGGCTGTCGGAAGGCAAATAACCTGAAGTGACAATCACAGTATTCTCCTCAATTTCTGCCCATTCATTAAGCAGGGCAAGGCTGGCGCCTGCATGGCCAAAACCCGGAGTACACACCACTATAGACGGTTCCTCAATCTCTGTTGTTCTATCAATCTCTCGCACATGCTTATACTCAAACGGTTTTGTTCGTTGCTTGGTCCCTTGCTCAAAAACGTCTTTGTTAGCGTTGAAAATTTTTGTTATTCTATTTGCCAACTTGGAAAGCATATATACGTTATAGTTGGGCAATGTTCCGTTTTCAATTGCTTGATCTATTCGTTTAGCCATCTCTTGACTTCGGTGGAACGCAAAAGTGGGAATCAAGACGTTGCCTCTGTGCCTTAAAGTGGTTTTAATCTCAGAAAACAATTGGTCGATAAGTTCCCCACGCGGCTGCCTATTTTTTCCGCCATATGTTGACTCTGAAATAAGAACATCCGGCTCTTTCGGAAGGACATTGACGTTGCAGCCTTCGAGGATTTCAGTATTATGCAGACAAAAGTCCCCAGTGTACAGGAGAGATTTTCCGTCGACGTTGATGCCTGTCATGCAGGCGCCGGCGACATGCCCAGCAGGATACATATCTACCTTCATATCCTGTAAAGCTAGGGATTCCGGGGAAGCCCAATACTCTTTTAGCTTCTCTGCTGTTTCGTTATAGTATCCTGTTGCTTCACCGTTGAGTTCTTGAACTTTTATCATGTCTTTTAGCAATTCAACAGTAATGTCCCGAGTAATTCTTGAGCCTACTATCACTTGGTTGTTTCTGGATTTAGATAGACGAAGCAGGCTTCCTGAATGGTCCAGGTGGGCGTGGCTGATAATTATTGCGGCAAAGTTTTTGGGATACTCATCGGTTACATTGTCGAGTTTTATGCCGTAATCTAAAGCGATCTTATAGCGGTCAGTTGTAACTGCAATGCAGGAGCCGCCGACTTCTCTTGCTGCACCTAAGACACGAATCTTCAATTTTTTTCCTCGTCTAAAAGTAAGGAAACCCTTTCTTAAGCTAAGGCAGCCCATCAAATATTAATGTAGTTATTTGCAAAGCAGTTATTCAGGCGATTAAGGAGCATTAAGATGATTGATACATCTGTTTAAATTGATGCTGAGTTGATGCCGTAAAAGCCGGAACTTTCATTTTTGCAATTGACAACGATTCAGCGATTCTTTTATTAAGACTGGGAAATGTTATTTTGAAAAGAGGCGAACCGAATTGGGCTTGCGAGCCTTCATTGAACAACTAGAAGATAACGGTCAATTAACCAAAATCCGAAAGCCCGTATCCACAGAATACGAATTAGCAGGTGTTATAAATGCGCTGGGCGAGAAGCCCGTTTATTTTGAGAACATTAAGGAGTCACCGTACCCTGTCGTTGCAGGGCTTGTTTCATCCAAAGAGCTTATTGCAATGTCGCTTGGCATTCAAAAAGACAGATTGCTTCCTAAATTATCTAGAGCCATCGAACATCCCGAGCCGCCGCAAACGGTCAGCAATGGTGAATGCCAAGAAGTGGTAGAGTCAAACGTTGACTTAACCAAGCTTCCAATAATGCGTTACACCGAAAAAGATGGGGGAAAATACATCGCCTCAGCCACAACTATAATTGAGGATCCTCAGTTAGGAAGAAACATGTGTTTTCACCGTCTCATGCTTAAAGATAAAAACCACTTCGTCGCCCGCATCGTCGAAGACCGCGGAACCGATACAGCACTCAAAAAGTCAGGCGGCGAACTCGACATAGCAATCTGCATCGGGAACTCGACTGCCGTTTTGTTGTCAGCTGCTACGTCGCTGCCAAAAGGCGTGGATGAACTGGGAATGGCAAACGCTCTGGAGAAGACCAAGTTGGCGAAGTGCAAAACAGTCAATTTAGAGGTGCCTGCGGACTGCGAGTTTGTTCTTGAAGGCAGAATCACCAAAGAGAAAACTACTGAAGGACCATTTCTGGATTTAACGGGTGTTGTCGACCGCGTTCGTCAGCAGCCAATTATAGAAATCAAATGCATCACGCACCGAAAAAACCCGATTTACCAGACAATTCTCGCAGGTAAAAACGAGCACAAGTTCCTTATGGGCATGCCCAAGGAACCCACGATTTACAATGAAGTTAACAAGGTTTGCCAATGTAGAGATGTCTATATCACGCCCGGCGGATGCAGTTGGCTCCACGCTGTCGTTCAGATAAAGAAACAAAATGCTGATGATGGCAAAAAAGCGATTGCCGCCGCCTTTGAAGGGCATAAATCGCTCAAACACGTGGTGATCGTCGACGATGATATTAACATTTATGACTCCAACGAGGTGGAGTGGGCGATCGCGACAAGATTCCAGGCGGACAAGAACTCGGTTATATTGTCAAACCAGCCGGGCTCTTCACTTGACCCTTCAGGCGACCTGAGTGAAGGCAAGAAAGCAACCACAGCCAAGGCAGGGTTAGATGCAACCATCCCGCTTGTTGCAACGGGCAAAGGATTCAAGAAAGAAGAATACGTCGAAGTAAACTTGAACAAGTACCGGGGATAAATATGTATTTAACTAAGCAAGAACAGAAAATGCTCGACGGCGCCGAAGGCTACTCGGTACGGAAAAGCATGGAGATTCTCGTTGCGTTGGGCGAAATTTACGGCGCAAAAAGCCTCATCAAAATTGGCAGCGTCCAAGTGTCAGGAGTCTCATACAACAACCTCGGCGACGCCGGACTGGAATTTCTTGACGAATTGGCAAAAGACGGCAAAGTCCGTGTGCTCACAACACTCAACCCGGCGGGGATGGATTTGGAAAACTGGCGCAACCTGGGCATTAGCCCAGAATTTGCTGAAAAACAAAACCTTATCATAAAAGCCTTCGAGAAAATGGGGATACTCGTCAGCTGCACCTGCACACCCTACCTCATCGGCAACCTGCCTCTTTTCGGCGAACACATTGCCTGGTCTGAAAGCTCAGCCGTCACGTTCGCCAACTCCGTAATCGGAGCGAAAACGAACAAAGAAGGCGGACCATCTGCGTTGGCTGCGGCATTCGTCGGCAAAACACCGTGCTATGGGCTACATATGGATGAGAACCGCGTTCCCGACGTCCACGTAGAGGTCAAAGCGGAATTTACGAAGCTTTCAGACTGGGGCGCACTAGGTTACGCGGTCGGTAAGATGGCAGAAAACAAAATTCCCTATATCACAGGCATAAAAACCGCGGATCTTGACGAGCTTAAATCTTTCTGCGCCTCCGTTGTGACTTATGGCGCTAAGCCCATGTTTTACATCAAAGGCATAACGCCCGCGTCAGAACAACAAACGATTCCAAACTCGAAGGTGACAATCGAGCAAACTGACATCAAAAACGCTTACGACAACATCAATGATCAGGTAAGCGACATCGAACTCGTCTGCGTCGGCTGTCCACATTGCTCAATTAACGAAATTGCCAAAGTCGCAGAGTTGGTCGAATGCAAGAAGGTTGCTGGGGGCACTGAGTTTTGGGTTGCAACTTCCCGAACGGCAAAGCAGCTCGCAGACAAGCGCGGCTACACCCAAATCATAGAGGCGGCGGGTGGCAAATTCGCATGCGACACATGCATGGCTGTAGCTCCTCTCAAAGGCAGGTTCAAATCGCTGGCGACAACGTCAGCAAAGGGATGCTTTTACTCGAGACAGAACCTCATGAAAACCAAGATGGGGAGCATAGAAGAATGCGTTCAGGCGGCGGTGACCGGGAAATGGAGCAGTTGAAGGGCAGAATAATCTACAAAGGCAAAGCCGAAGGCGAAGCACTCGTCTCTAGTCAGCCTATCTCTTTCTACGGCGGCGTCGACCCAACAACGGGAGTCGTAATCGAGAAAGGGCATGAGCTGCAGGGTCAAAGCGTCAAAGGCAAAATGTTGGTGTTCCCAACAGGCAAAGGCTCAACGGTCGGCTCCTACACGCTGTATCGCATGAAGAAGAACGGCACGGCACCAGCGGGCATTATAAATAGGGAATGCGAAACTGTGGTTGCAGTCGGCGTCATAATTAGCGAAATCCCATGCGTAGACAAAATTGAAATCTCAAAAATCAAAACGGGCGAAAAAATCCAAATTGAAAACGACTGCATAAGCGCATTGCAAACGGTTAACCCTGTTTCTTAGGCTTAACAAATTTCTTCAGACATTTTCAAAATAGTATCGGTCGAACCCAGACAGTCTTTAGAGAGACATATCGTTTTTTATCCGGCTTAGATGGGTTACGAAGAATGCGGATATTACGCCTATCCAGAGAAGAATGGAACCAAGGAAAAGCCGTTCGGTGATCCCGCCAATTCTGGAGTTTAGATGAGGCAGTAGGAAAGGCAACCCAAACTCAATCGCCCAAAGAACCACTACAATCATCGCCAGCTGTTGCGCGATACGTTCTAATCCGTTAAACTTTTGGTTTTGCCCCAGTTTCTGCGAGATGGCAACTGTTCCGAAGGCTCCACCGATGAAGGCGATAATTGCGACGACAAGATGAATCGTGCCATGCCACGATACGGGCGTTGCTGGGACATCAGTTGGGAATGCCGCCAAAAGTAGTGCTCCAACAGCCCATATGCCAAGCAGGTATGTTCCTGTTCGAAATTGATTCCGTGCAACCCCATGGTAATCGAGTGTTTTGAGGAAAGCAAAAATGAACAAGAGTGAGAGCACTCCGCGGTTGAGGAAGTTTATGGTCATTATGAAGCCGAATTCCCCTACTGCAAGGTCGCTTTCTTCTTGGCTGATTGGGCTGTAATGCGGTGGCAATAGCTGAACCACCACATCAAGAACCACGTACAGAATTACTTGAACCGTCGAAGGAAAGGGAGTTAAACTTATCGCTTGGCCACCTGCGTCAACCAACAGTTACCTTTTTCTCAGGGCTCAAAGTTGTCCAAAGAATAAGCTTTCCGAGTTTTTTAGTCGATAGGTTTGTTCCATCCGCCGTTGCTGAATCTTCCAAGGCAGCCAAAAGGAAACGCGAGCAGCAGGTCGATTATTGCGATGACCGGCAGAAACACTATGTTGAAAGTGACCTGCAATACGAGGTTGAGAGCGGAAAACGCCAAGACCAGAAGCAGCCCGTTGAGCCAGATACCCACTTGCCAACCTTTAGTTTTGTGCAGGCTGTTGATTAACGCAATGTTCACCGCGCCAAGGACCAGCGGCTGAGCAAAATAACTGATGGCAAGGAAGAATGCGAAGCCCAGAGGCGGCATGTAGCTTAAGAAGCCGGTTTGCGAGCCAACTAGCCAAGCCTGAAACACGATCAGAATTACGACTGTCACCAAACCTTGAACGAGAAGTTTCTCCCACAAACGCATGTTCTTGAAGCGGTCAAACATTTTGCTTTCACTTCGCATTTTCTGCAATCCAATTAGCTACAGCTGTTTCTGTTGGGGTTCCCCGAATCCCGTAGTTATCGTAGGCGCTGTTCCAGTACACGATCCAGCATCCTTTAAGCCCCATGCTTTTGAAAAGGTTCAAGCCGCTGATGATATAGTTGGTTTGGGCGGCGCTGTCACTTGTCGACATGCCAAACTCAGTTATCACCACGTTCTTATGGGTGATTTGCTGCAGGTTTTGGATGAAAAGCGGAGAGAGCACTAGGAATGAATTCATGTAGACGTCTAAGCCCACGAAATTGAGTTTTTGGCTGAATTCGACCGGAAGGTTACTTCTTACCACGTAGCCGATTCCGAAGTTCGTGTAAAGCTTTGCTGATAAGTGATGGGCTTCGACTGCCGCGTAGACGCTGTCGAAGTGGGATATGATTTCGTCATCGGTGAAGAGGGCGCCTGCGGTCCAGCTTGATGAGGTTTCAGGTTCATTCATGATTTGGATGTATGTCAGGTTGCCGCCCCATCGGTTGAGGTATAAGTTTACGTTTGCAATGGATTCATCGTTTGGAATTACAACAGCCACTGCCAATCCATAATAATTCGTGGCTTGGAAGAGCATATCTGTTTTCTGGTCGTTATTATCGTCGAAGTATGGCGGGAAGTTGACACGTATAACTTTGAAGCCGACATTGTGGATCTGCGCGACTTGCCCGTAGACGTCACCTAGGTTGTCCTGTTCGTAAACATAGTGTATACCAACTTGAAAAGAAGAGTTCGAGTTACCGTTGGCAGACACATAATAGTCGTAAGGGTAGAAAAGCATAACGAAAACGAACATAACACATAGCGTAATGACAATTAGGTTTTTGACCAAGCTTTTGTTCGTGAACCTGACTAAACCTTGGACAAGGTTCGAAGCAGGCTTCCCCATAGCCTATGTTGTCTACGAATCGCCTTTTAAGTTTTAATGAAACAAAACCAAAAAAACAGCCTGGAAGCATTGATCAGCAGTGTTTCCTGCAAAAGTAATTTATATTTTAAGAGCCTATAGCGCATGCAGGGTTAGCATGAAACGCCTCGCCTGCATCCTCTTAATCTTGACGATTTCGATCAGCGGGCTACTTGTCCAAAACGCTCATTCACAATATCAGCCCACTGGAAGCGTAACCATAAATTCCAACACTGAATGGACCGTTGCGCAGAGCCCAATTAATTTTAACGCGACAGTAACAGTAAACAGCAACGCGACTTTAACAATTGACCCAGGAGTTACGGTCAACTTGGGAATGAACTATTTGTTCATTAATGGAGCGTTAACTGCCCAAGGCCAAGCAAACAATCGGATCATTTTCGAATCGAACGCAAATCAAACTTCACAAATCACCCCAAGTGAACCGATATATTTTAGCCAAGGAAGCACACCATGGAATAGCGAAAACAACTCGGGGTCAATCATCCAAAACGCCGTTTTAAACTCGGTAAGCGTTAACATCGAGGGCGCATCGCCAGAAATAGACAGCTGTGTTTTCAATTATGTCACCCCATTTGAGCCGCCCATCAGCGTTAGCAGCGGTTCACCTCAAATCTCAAACAACATCATAAATTACAATGTTCAAAGTTCCGGCTTCATTCTCACTTTCATAAGCGTCTTCGGCGGAACACCCTTGATAACCAACAACCAGTTTGAGGGAGCCTTCTCCGGCCAAACCAACATCGGCATACAAGTTACTTCAGGAGCCCCGGTTATAAGTGGCAACACTTTCGCCGCTCAGTACGGCAACAATAGCAACGGAATAAAAGTAACTTCGGGAACTCCTCAAATATCAAGCAACCAATTCAACGGCGAGGGATGGCTAACAGGAATCGATGACTCCTCCACCGCCCCCTTCACCGTTTCAAACAACGTGTTTTCGAACTGCTTAGCTGGAATCAATGTTAAATCAGCGGGTGGGCTAAGTGTTCAGGGCAACACGTTCTCGAAAGGAACCGACGGCTTAGATATTTTCACTGGAGCATCTGTGACAATCACCAACAACCTGATCGACGGCAACTCTCGCTATGGAATCAACGGAGGTGGAACCATAACTTCCAACACAATTACCAACAACCAAATCGGAATCCACAACCCTCAGGCGGGCATAATTAGCGACAACAACATTGTTGGTAACACACAAAACAGTATAACCGCCGCGGCAGTAAGTATTGATGCACAGAACAATTGGTGGGGAATTTCCGACCCAGCAACTATCAACCAGACAATCTACGACTCAAAAGATGATTACCACCTTGGTACAATACGATTTGCCCCCTTCTTGACTCAGCCCAGCACTTCAGCGCCACCTATCCCCAACTATACACCGACCGTTACGCCTGATCCACAAGCAACCCAAACCCCAACACAACCCCCGACTCAGCCACCCCCAGAACCACCCACGCCTTCGCCGATTCAATACTCTCAAACATTCGCTTATCAAGTTGGCAACCTAATAAATCTGAATCTAATAGTCACCGCGATTGCGATTGGACTTGCTATTGTATGGGTAACTGTTATTTTGGGGTATGCCGCTAGAAGAGGCATTTCGAAATTAAAGGCTAAGAAATGAATCTTTAAGTTTTTCTGCCGAGTGGAACAGCCAAAATTTGAGATAGCAGTTTTTTTCGCCTTTAAAAAATTGTTGTCTTTTTTTGTTCTCGGTAATCCTTTTCAATGAGTGATTTGATATTTCATGTAAAGGTTGATGAAAATTGAACGACA
Source organism: Candidatus Bathyarchaeota archaeon (assembly GCA_963827165.1). Classification (GTDB taxonomy): domain Archaea; phylum Thermoproteota; class Bathyarchaeia; order Bathyarchaeales; family Bathycorpusculaceae; genus Bathycorpusculum. The sequence goes on from CAWGZR010000005.1 coordinate 89,631, forward strand.
CGAAACCAGTAATCCTAAAAATCGGCGGATCAGCCATCACCGATAAGACAGGAGAATTAGCCGCTAAAACAGAAATCATAAACCGCTTAGCTGAGGAAATCAAGCGGGCAGATCTTGACAACCTGATAATTGTTCACGGCGGCGGAAGTTTCGGACACCCAACGGCGGCGAAGTACGGCATAAAAGATGGGTACAAAGAGGACCCAACTCAAAAACTTGGTTTCGCTGAAACACATCATGTAATGACGGTTTTAAACGGGCTGGTTATGGATGCACTTATTTGGCATGAAATTCCAGCGATAAGCATCGCGCCATCATCTTGCTTCATAAGTGAAAACGGGAAAATCAAGTTCTTTGACGATTCAGTGCTTCAGGCAATGGCTAAAATGACGTTTACACCAGTTATGTACGGGGATGCAGTGTTGGATGAAAAACTGGGTTTCACAGTTATTTCAGGCGACCAGTTGGTTGCTTACTTGGCAATCAAATATAAGGCTCAAAAAATTGTCATAGGCGCCGACACCGACGGCTTGTTTGACGCTGACCCGAAGACTAACCCTGATGCAAAGCCGTATAAGCATTTGACGTTGGCTGAGCTTAAGCAGATTCAACCTAAACTAGGCAAGTCAGCGGGCACAGACGTTACAGGCGGAATGGCGGGCAAAATAGCCGAGCTTATACCGGCTATTGAGCAGGGTGTTCATGTCACGGTTACGGGAGCTACGAAGGGATTATCTATTTACAGAGCCCTAACAGACCAAAGTGTTTTAGGCACCGAAATCGAGAAGTAACGTTATGGTTGAAGAAACGGAGAATCGCAAGGCAGATCATATAAGGATTTGCCTAGAACAAAAAGCGCAAGCCAAGAAAGCCACCTCAGGTTTCGAAGACATCCAACTAATCCACCGAGCCCTTCCGGAGCTTGACCGGGAAAAAATAAGTTTATCAACATTATTTTTCGACAAAAAACTTTCAGCTCCGATAATCGTCGGAGCGATGACTGGTGGAACGCGGGAAGCCATAAAAATTAACGATTCAATCGCGCAAACAGTCGAAAAGCTCCATCTAGGCATGGGAGTTGGAAGCCAAAGAGCAGCTATCGAAAACAAGAAGCTCGAAGGCACATACGCGATAGCACGCAAAAAAGCGCCGACAGCCTTCTTGATCGCAAATATCGGAGGAGTTCAACTCGCGCACGGATACGGCTTAAAGGAAGCGAAGAAAGCTGTAGAAATGATAGAGGCGGATGCATTGGCAATTCATATGAACCCGTTGCAGGAAGCGATTCAACCCGAAGGACAAACTAATTTCAAAGATGTCCTCTCAAAAATCGGTGAAATTGCTGCTGGTCTAAATGTACCCGTCATCGTTAAGGAGACGGGCTGCGGAATTTCTGCGGAAGACGCAAAAGCGTTGGAGGCGGCGGGCGTGAAAGCCATCGACGTTGGTGGAGTCGGTGGGACAAGTTTCGCAGCAGTTGAATATTACCGTTCGGCTAATGGAAAAACGATGGATAAAGATTTCTGGGACTGGGGAATCCCCACGGCAATAAGCCTGATTGAAACAACTCAAACCGTAAAGATTCCAGTAATAGCTTCAGGCGGAGTTCGAAACGGCTTAGACATAGCAAAGTCAATCGCGTTAAATGCAAGTTTAGCCAGTTTATCCCAACCGGTGCTTGAAGCCGCCACAAAAGGAATCAAAGAAACTGAAGAAGTGCTATCATGCTTGATCGATGAACTGCGTAACGTTATGTTTCTGGTCGGCGCCAAAAACCTTGAGTCTCTCGCAAAGGTGCCAGTGGTGGTAACGGGAAAGACAACAGAGTGGCTGAACATTCGAGATTTCGATACGACAAATTACGCGCAGAGGAGACCCGCACCTTTTGAATATTGAAAAGTTTCTTGAAGAAAAGGCACCCTTAATCGACAAAGCCATCGAAAAATACATCCCTAGAAAATTCACGAAAGATTCGGTTCTTTTTAAAGTTGACCAACCAATGTACAGCTACAACATAGAACCTCTTAACAAGGCAATTGCGGAACCGATTTGGGATATGCTGGATCGGGGCGGAAAAAGGTGGCGTCCAGCGCTTTTTTTGCTGATATGTGAGGCACTTGGTGATAACTCAGATTTCTGCTTGGACTTTTCGATTATTCCAGAAGTCATCCATAACGGAACATTGGTGATTGATGACATCGAGGACGCATCGGAACTTAGAAGGGGTAAACCATGCACCTACAAAATCTTCCAAATGGACATTGCGGTTAATGCTGGAAACGCCATGTACTATCTTCCTCTTCTGCCGCTGATGATGCAGAGAACAAAAATTGCACCCGAGAAGCAGCGGGATGTCTACGAAGTTTATGTTCAAGAAATGATTAACCTCAGTCTGGGACAAGCCATGGATATCGCCTGGCACAGAGGAATAGCCAACGCTGACCAGTTGCGCGAAGAAGATTACCTGCAAATGTGCGCTTACAAAACAGGCACCCTTGCACGGATGGCGGCGAAAATGGCCGCAGTGCTCGCAGGCGCAGATAAGCCCCTGGTTGATAAGCTTGGACGACTAGCGGAAAGCATTGGGGTTGCCTTTCAAATGCAGGATGACATTTTGGATTTGACTGGCGTTGATTTTGCGAAAAATAAGGGCGGTGTTGGGCAAGACATCACAGAGGGCAAACGGAGCTTGATGGTTATATTCACGCTTGAAAAGGCAAATAGCGCCGACAGGAAGCGTCTTATAGAAATTCTCAACATGCATACTTCCGATCGGGCGCTACGTGACGAAGCCATCGCCTTGATGCAAAAGTACAAAGCCATAGAACACGTCAAACTTACTGCGGAACGAATGGTTGAGGAAAGCTGGGTTGAAACTGAGAAGCTGCTGCCGACACCTCAAGCTAAGGAAAAATTAAAAGCGTTCGCTGAATTCCTGATTAAAAGAAGCAAGTAGTTTGTGAGTGTAATTGGTTTGGCAATAGAAAATGATATTGAACTTAGAGAGCTTATTCGGAAAGCTGCGTTGTTGAACGCTGTTTCTCATGATGGGAAAGCTCAAGCAGGAGCTTTAGTAGGCAAAATTCTTGGCGAAAGAGCGGACCTGCGGTCAAAAGTGAAGGAGCTTTCAGGTTTAATCAACATCGTTGTAAACGAAATCAACATCCTCCCCTTGGAGGAGCAGAAGGCTATTGTTGAGAAGAATTGGCCCGAAACTCAAAAGAAAGAGAAGCCGGAGGAAAAACATCTCAGCCCCCTGCCAAACGCCGACAAGTACAAGCTGATAGTTACCCGTTTCTCTCCGAACCCCGACTGCGTACTTCATTTGGGTTCCGCCAGAGCTATCCTCCTAAGTCATGAATACGCCCGCATCTACGGGGGTAAATTTATCCTGCGGTTCGAGGATACAGACCCGAAAGTGAAGAGGCCGTCGCTTATTTTTTATGACAGCATTAGGCAAGATTTGGCGTGGCTCGGCTGCAAAGTCGACGAGGAATATATCCAAAGCGATCGACTCCCCATCTACTACGAATTCACTGAGAAGCTGATTGGGGGCGGCAACGCCTACGTCTGCGAATGCCCCGCTGAAGAGTTCCGCAAAAAAACCTTGTTGAAACAACCCTGTCCATGCAGGATCGTACCCGCGAATGAGCAGCTGGAACGATGGAAACGCATGCTAAGCGGCGGCTACACCGAGGGGCAAGCGGTGGTGCGGATTAAAACTGACATTGAGCATCCGAATCCAGCAGTCAGAGATTGGCCCGCCCTAAGGATCATTGATACAAAAAAGTATCCGCATCCGCGGGTCGGCAGCAAGTACATTGTTTGGCCGCTCTACAATTTGGCAGCGGGTTTAGACGACCACCTGATGGGCATGACACACATCATTCGAGGTAAAGAACACTATACGAATATGGTTCGTCAAAAATATATGTACGAGTATCTGGGCTGGACTTATCCGGAAGCGATACATTACGGCAGACTCAAAATCACAGGCGCTTTTCTAAGTAAATCCAAAATCATTCAAGGAGTTAAAGAAGGAATCTACACAGGTTTTGACGACCCCCGTCTAGGTACTTTCGCGGCTTTGAGAAAAAGAGGCATAACCTCGGAAGCCATCAAAAAAATGATGATTGACGTGGGAACAAAATCGAACGATGTGACCTTGAGTTGGGAGAACTTATACTCGTACAACCGCAAAATCCTTGACGCAACAAGCAATCGATACTTCTTCGTTCCTGCGCCTTTTGAGCTAAAAGTCTTGAATTTGCCGCGGAGTTTTCAGGCTAAGCTGCCTTTACATCCTGAGCATCCGGAACGCGGCTTCAGAGAATATACAGTGACTCCTGAAGGGGAAGGGCAAACCGCAGAGTTCTGGATTTCGACCAAGGATATCGAGGCGTTGGAGCCAGGCAAAGTTGTGAGGTTGATGGAGCTCTTCAACGTTAAAGTCGAAGCGAAGACTGCAGCTTTGGTGATGGCATCGTTTGCAAGCGAGTCATATGAAGACGTGAGGAAAATTAAGGCTCAGCTCATCCAATGGATTCCCAAAGACGCGGAGTTTCAGTGCCAAATCGTAATGCCTGATGCTTCAGTAACCGAAGGGTTTGCTGAAAGCGCCTGCAAAATGTTAAAGCCAGACGCAATCATACAGTTTGAGCGTTTCGGATTCACCCGAATCGACCAAGTAAACCAGAAATTAATTGCGTATTACGCTCATAAATAGAGATGAACTAACATGAAAAAACTCGATAAAGCAATAATTTGGCCAATCTACTTCGACGCCACCCGCACCAGAAAGGATGGGCGCCGTGTTCCCAAAAGTTTGGCGGTTCAGTCGCCGAAAATCGATGAGGTAAAGTTGGCTGTTGATCGGCTTGGCTTGAAGAATGAGATCAGACTCGAGGCGCATTTTCCTAAGAGGCCCTGGGTTAAGACGGGAATGTTGCTGGTTGAAAAGAAAGAGTCAAAAGAAAAGATAATGCAGAAAATCGCAAAGCAGCTTGTAAGAATAAAGAATGTTCAGGCAAACAACATGCCTAAGAAAGGTTAAGCTTTTTCTTTGCTTGCGATAAGCACTGCGTTGATTATGCCGTCGTTTCCTGGGCGACTGGTAACTTTTGCTAAGCCCAAGGCGGTTTCGATTTCCGCGCCTTTAGTTATGACGCCTCTGCGGTTATAATCGACGTTTGCAGCGTTGCGGACCACACGTGTGATGCCCGTTTTCTGGGTTTTACCCGTTTTAGGGTCGGTTACTGAAGCGAACTTGTCGCTTAGAACTTTGACTTTGGTATTGCCGCCAAGACCTCGCGTGGTTTTCCTTTTGGGTTCGCCGAGAATTGTTTCAGCTGGGTACCCGCCTGCCTCATATTTTTTCTTGACGCGGTAAGCTCTTTTTTTGCCGCCTGAAAGTTTGCGTTTGCGTAAAGTGCCATGCCAAACAGACATTATTTCACATTTCCTAACGAATATCTAATTCGAGCATTCACTAAAACATTAGATTTCCATATAAACGTATCCGTTTCAAGAGAAGCTAACTCAGTTAGAACGCTCCATTACGGCAGGTCCTTTTCATCTTTTAGTGACTCACCAAAAATCTTCCGCAGATTTCTTTTCATTTCTGTTATGTCATTGGGCAAGCCGAAGTAGTCGGCGAAGTCAGCAGTGGTTTTTAATAGCATTGAGCGCCCGCTTTTTTCAGCCATGATCAAGTGGCTCTCCTTCAACTCTTTAATGTGGCCGTAAGCATGTTGCCCCCTGACGTCGATGACTCGTTTCTGGCTGATAGGCTGCCTAATTGCAATGTAAGAAAGCGTTTTAAGCGGACCTGAAGAAAGCAATGGACGGTTGACAAGCTTCTGGATTAAGTGAGTAAATTCTGCTTTGACTTGCAAAACGTAGCGTTCATCTTTCAAAGCTAATATCTCAAGCGCCGTATTTCTTGCCTGATATTCCTTCATTAGAGCATCTGCGTATTTTTGGGCTTTCTTTTTTGAGCGGCTACCTATGACTTGGCAAAGCTTGTTCAAATCCAATGGGCGCCCTGCGACAAAGAGGGCAGCTTCTATTAGCACTATGCAGTGGGCTTTTCGCCCTGCATCAAGGGCCTGCTCCTCAACTGAGGTTAGTTCAGCCGGTTGTTCCTTCTGTTTTTCCAACGTTTAATTTCCCCACAGCAATGTATAATTCTTCAGTTTCCTCATTCTGCCACAAACTTACCAAGCCATCCTGAGCTAAAAACAGCAAGTAAATAAAAGTTCTCAATGCCTCAATCCGTGTCATCCCTTTGGAGAGGGTTGAAAAATCAATTATTCCTGAACCGCCAAGTTTCTCCCGTAAAACAGAATATAAATTCTCAATTTGCACTTCGATTTCAGCTATAAACTTGTCAAATTGGGGAAGCAAATCCGTAACCGACGGCAAAATCGGGTGCTGCTCAATTACATGATTCAAGTTAAGCAATCTCTCGCCTTTTAGCACATCATCTAAGACTTCAAGCAAATGCTGAATAGTTGTGGAAGTTAATTCATGTCTAAGCGGTAGGAACAGAGGCGGCGGAACGTAATCTTGGGGACCTGTTGGCGGCGGAGCGGGTGGCTCTTGCAAGGTAAGAAGCAGCTTGGATTTCATTAGGTAAATCAGGGCAGAAGAATCCAGCGCGACACCTGATGCGCGAAAATCCGTCTTGTTTGTCCGTTCCATTTCGGTGAGAAACGATCGCAACAGATAGGCGATGTTAACGTTCCACGGCGTGAGTTTTTCAAGTTTGCTTATTTCGAATAGTATGTTCCAAGGTGGCCGCAGATAGAACGGTCTTCTCATTGGCGGGGAAGACGCAATCGCCATTTAACTGGCAACCTCCGGTGGGAACTTTGCTGTGACAACGTTGGAAACTCCGTTTCGCTCGTAGACACCGTAGACTTTCTGTGCCTTGTTAACCATTTCAGGTCTAAGAGTAATGACAATGAATTGCATCTTCGCTGCTTCCTCAAGAAGCAACTCTGCAAGCTTCGTTGTGTGGTAGGCGTCTAAGTGTGCGTCGACCTCGTCAAGAATGTAGAATGATGCAGGCGTGAAATCTTTAAGCGAGAAAATGAAGGCAACCGCCGTGATTGATCGTTCGCCGCCGCTTGCTCCGCTGACGACAATCGAAGGCTTGTTCGGGAATTGCACAATCATGTCTATACCTCCAGAGAATGGTTCTTCTGGGTTTTCAAGCTTAATCGTTGCTTCTCCTCCGCCAGTGAGTTTGGAAAAGTAAACTTTGAGGCTGGTGTTGATTTTTTCGAAGGCATCCATGAAAACCTTGCGTTTCTTAGCTTCAATTTCATCCATAAACTGCACGATGGCTTGTTTTTCCCGCTCCAACTCGTTTAGACGCACCGAAAGCTCTCGGTAACGGGAAAGCTGGTCGGTGTAGTGGGACAGAGCAAGCTGGTTTATGGCGCCGATTCGTTCTATCTCAAACTGCATCATTCGGATAGTGGTTTCTGCCTCTTCAACCTGCTTCTGATTGGTTTCCTGGGGCTGCTCGTAGCCATATTGGCGAAGTTGACTCTGAAGTTGTTGCAGACGAAGTTGGTTGGTTTCTGTGCTGACTTGAAGTTGATTGCGCAGTCGGTCCGCCACCTCATATTCTGTGTCGAGCATCCTAAGTTCAGCATCTATGGCATCTATTTGTGCAGTGAATTTCTTGGATTCTTCTCTTGAAGAAAACACCGCTTTCGATAATTCAACGCGGGTTTTCTCCAGCGCATCAAGCTCCTTTTTGGCGGCATCACGCTCCAATGCGGCGTCGGCTACTTCTTTTTCCGTTTTTCTCTGCTGCTGCTCAACCTTAACAATTTGGATTTTGATGTTTCTGTAACCGTTGCGAAGAACCCTGTCGAATTGTGACTGATAAGTTGAAATCTCAGTTTGCATTGACCCACTGTTTTGTTTAAGCTTGTTCGCTTCTTCCCCGAGTTTTTCCCGTTCAACCTCAAGCGCCTGAATATTCTTCACATCAGTTTTGAGCCTTAAGTTGGCGATTTCGCCGCGAAGCTTCTCGTCTTCTCTTCGCATCCTGTTGCGTTCGTTTCGGTAAACTTCCATGCGTCCCTTGTACGATGCTGCTTCACGCTCAAGTTTACCGCCGTATTTTTCTGTGTGGTGAATGTTAAACTGAGTTCTTTTGACTCCACGTTTGATTCGAACGATTTCCCGATCCAACGTTGCAATGCCTTCTTGTAGTCGCGTCATCTCAATTTTTGATCGTTCGACCTCCTCTTCAAGACCCGTGATGTCCACACCCCTTTGAGTAAGGTGCGTCTGCAGTGCGTTAACGGCTTCATCGAGGCTTTTGAGAGCGTTTTCGCTTGGAATAATTGTTGAGAAGTCTATCGGCGCACGGTAGTATCCGCTTTCGAAGGCGCCGGACTCGTATAGGTCGCCGTTGACTGTGACTGCGCGCCAGCCTTCGTTTGAAAGCGCAAAAGCCACCTTATCGTTCGAAACAACCAAGGTATCTCCGAAAACATAGTTTACAGCCAACTCATAGCTGCTGTCGTACTTCATAAAGCTGGAGAGCGAACCGACTACGCCTTCGCGATTTGGCACCGACTTGTTCTTGAGGCTTATGGCGCCCTGAAGCGGGATAATTTTGATTCTGCCCAGTTTCATGCGCCTAAGAGTTTCAGTGCAGGTAAAGGCTGAATCAAGGTTCGCAACAACCAAGGCATCAAGCCAACCAGTCGCCGCCGCCTCAATCGCCTTCTTGTAATTCCTATCGATCTTGATGAGATTACGAAGCCTGCCTCGGATTCCGTTGATTGCCCCTACGTTGCCCATTTCCTCGATGCTTCTAAGGGCTTTTTCTTCAGCAGCAATAGTTGCAGCAAGATCCCTCTGTGTTGCAAACTCAATCACAGCATCTTTGGCTGAACTGGCAATTTTTTCGGCTTCAGCGATTTCTTTTCCAACAGTTTCTTTCTGAGTTTTCTTGCGTTCAATCGAAGCTTCTAGGTTCTTAAGCTGGATTCTTTGGTCCTTCTGAACTTGTTCAAGCTCGGAGAGCGACTTTTCAATCTCCGCTAAGCTCGCTTGGAATCTTTCTTTACGCACGACTAAACTTTTGATTCTCCCGGTGGACAGGCGAAGCGCAGCCTTTTCTTTGCTGTATTCCGAACGCAGGAACGCCATGCGCTTAACGTGGTTTTCGATTAAAGCCTGTTTCGCACGTATTTGCTCGTTGTTGCTGTCAAGTCCGCCCCAAAGCTCAGCGGTTTGTTTGGCTAACACCTCATGTTCTGAGGCTCTTTGAGTTAACGTAGTTTGGAGTTTTACAAGTTCGCTTCGGAACCCTCTGATTTTGAGGCGGTTCTCACGTATTTCATTTCGCAGGTTTTCCTGCTGCGCTACGTTGTTTTCTCTTACTCGCTTGAGACTTTCGAGGCTGCTTTGCCCAGAATTGATTTTTGTGTTCAACTCGGTTAATTTGGACTTTAAATCACCTATAGTTATCTGCACTCTAAGAACTTGTGAGCCGCCCTCCTCAAGGTTTTCCCCGCTGAGTTTCCGCCATTCGCCCTCAATATCATGGCGTTTGCCCCTGCGAACATCCCGCTGCTCTTTCAACTTATCGACCCTTGCCTGAACCTTCTCGGATTGGCCTTTAGCTTCAGTTAATTTGACGTTTACTTGGGTGATGTCGCTTGAAATTTTAATTGCTTGAAACTTCTTTGTTTCCGCTTGGATGAAATTGTAGCGCAAGAGTTGGTTGCGCTCTCGTTCCAGATCGTCAAGGCGTTTCTGCACTTCGTCGATTCTTCCCATGGCAGTGCGGATGGAGATGTCTGCTGCACGGAGTTTCTCTTCCGCCTCAGCCTTCTCCGAGTCATATTGACCGATCCCGACGAGATCTTCGATTATTTTTCGACGTTCCAAAGAGTTGATTTCCGTCAGTCTTGTCAGGGTACCCTGTGGGATGATGTTTTGGCTCATGCTGCTAATAGAGCTCATCGAGAGGGTTTCTGTTATGTAAGTTCTTGACATTCTTCGTCCATTCAGTCGGTAAACGCTCTGACCATTCTTGAAAACCTCTCTAGAAATAGTCACAGTGGTGGTATCCACTGGCATTGTGCCGTCTGAATTATCAAATTGAAGGACAACCTTAGCCATCTTCGCTTTCTCTTGGCCAGCTTTATCTGAACCATGAAAAATCAGGTTTGAAGCGTTTTCAGCACGTAGCCTTCTGGTGCTTAATTCGCCAAGGGAGAAGAGTACGGCGTCCATGATGTTGGATTTTCCGCTACCGTTCGGACCCGTAAGTGCCGTGAATCCTTTGTCTAGGGATATCTTGATAGTCTGCGGCCCAAAAGATTTGAAGCCTTTCAACTCGATTTTTTTTATATAGGGCATTCAGGCAGTATCCTCACGGCAAGCGATCTAGTATATTTTAACGTAAGACTATTAGGAGTATTGATATTAATTTCAATCTTATCTAATTTCGTCTTACATTCACCTTTACTTTTAACCATTAGTATTCAGAAAGCATATTAATCTAACTGAATACCCTACCTCGGAAATGCCCTAAACCTTGGCATATCAGAACTAAGAAATTTAGCTTAATTGTCCTTTTACTGAGTACGTCTTAACCTTGAATGTGCTCGGTAATAGCAGCGCACGCTTTTTGTGTCAAGAAATCTTTACAAGAACTCTTTTATCGCCAATCCTACCTAAAACTAATTATGAGTAGAATCAGCACGAGTTTCTCATTGCTCTTTATTGTTCTCTTAGCCGTATCAAGTCTAATGATGGCTAAACCAGCATTTGCTCAAATACCTACGCCTTCGCCTTCACCTGTTCCTATTCCTATACCTACGCCCTCCGTTCCAACATTCACTGTACAGCTTGTCGGTCCTCCTTACACTGTGCCTACAACTTATTCGTTAAACCAAAGTTCAGGACAGATTGTTGCTCAAATCGGCTACACCGCTGAATATAATAATGTAGAAGTGACAATTAAAAATCAACCCTTTACTTCCTATGTTGATTCATCGGGAAATACCATTAACCTCTATTACAACATCCAAATAATGGACGACCAAACATCCGCTTGGACAGTCCTCTACAGTCCTGAAAGTTACCCAACACAGTCCATAGATTCCGATTATACCAACATATCAATCCCTGTGGCGACTGGTCAAAATGGGGGAATAACTATTCCTGTTGATACTCAAACCGATATCCAAGTTCAAGCAATTGATTGGATATATTACCGCAGAATTTAGTGGCATATACTATCTACTCCACCATATATTGGGGATTACTGGACCTATTCATTTGTTGGTCAAACAGGCAGTTGGAGCTGCAATGCAAACAGTAACCATACCTGCGGATATTCCTTTAAGCCCTACCCCAACCCCAACATCCTCAACTTCAACGCTAACTCCAACTCCAATATCAACCTCTTCGTCTATTAGCAGCGCTTCTTACGCATCTCTTTTATTAATAGCTCTTGTTGTTATCACATTCTTGTTGGCTATCATTATTTTTCTTTCTAATTTATATGAGAAAACGAAAGCCCATTAATTTAAGTGAGTGACGCCTAATTTCTTTTATTCTACGCTTTTCAGATTTAAGACTTATCTCTAAGTTTGATCAAACTTAAGAACATAAGTCGGCTAAAAGAAGGCTCATGAAAGAACTGGATAAAGATAAAACAATCAGGTTTACCCTTGATTCTATTAAGTTATATGAAGATATTTTGCAAAAACAACAAGCAGATCCGTGTCACATGAAAAGAGTTAAAGCCCTTGCCAAAGACATATCCAAAAATGGTTTACAAAAACCAATAGAGGTTCTGCATCTCCAAAATGGGGAGTACAAACTAATGGAAGGGTATCATCGTTACATGGCTTGTAAGTTACTTGGCTGGAAAGAGATTGAATGCTACGTTAAAGAATCAATCAAACTCTTTTATTATCAATGAAAAATAGCAGTACTACCAGAACGAGATACTCGGTTAGTGATTAAAGACTTAGGGATTTATTGAATGGTTTTTACCATAATTAGTTTTACCAAAAGTTATGCGCCCATGCTTACCTTTAACAAGCTCTGTTATTACTTCCCGTAGTTCTTCTTTAGTTTTGTCTGGTAATGATTCATTGGCTAAATTGTAAGAGGTTTCTGTATCATCACTATACTTAACTGTTAATCCCACAATCTTTTTCTCTCATTTTTCATTTATCCATTCGAATTCACGATTTCTGTCGTTGCTTTCGTCTTTTGGAAGCCTAAAATCGCACATGGGACACGACCAAACAAAAGCACCATAGTAGCCAGCAAAAGGAACGAACGCTTTTTGCCACATTGACTGTCTATTGCTTTTTCTTATTGGCTTCACCATGTTTTTACATCGTGGGCATTTCACTAATGTTCTATTCATTGTTCTACCGCTTTAGAATTAATTTTCACATTAAACTTATACGATTTATGAATCTAAAATTCAGTTAATGCCTAACTCCTTGAAAATAGCTCTTTTTTATTTTGGTTAATGCGGTTGGTGATAACAAAATTTCTATTAGCAATAGGACCAGTGTTAGAGTGCTTACCAAAATTACTCCATGTTTCACCACTGTTCATATCGTGGATAACTATCCTTGCCCCTGTTGCTGGTTTAATAGGAAATAGCTGTTCATCCCAGAAGTTTAGCAATAAAAGAGAGTCTACAAGGTTGTCATAATGGGGATTGCTTTGTTTCTTATAGGACTTCATTTCTTGAATTAAGTCGTTATATTCCGCTGGTATCTCTAAACCCTGACTCTCTATCGTGTGGCTAAGTTGTTCTTGCATGACCTCTTTGTAATACCGTGAATTGACAGAGAAAACTTTGCTCTTACCGTAAGCTTCCGATATGAGGTCAGACCACATGATAGGCAGACTATCAACCTTAACAAGCTGTACTTTATAGAGCTTTAGAAACTCTGCTATTTCTGCAACAGCACCGTTAATCTCTTCAAATCCCCATGTCTTACGGAAGAGAACTTTAAGCTTATACTTACCGTTCTTCTCACCGATTGTTAAGGCTAATTGGTCTCGGTCAGTGTGTCCAGTTCCACCACCGTCTACACCTGCCCATCTAATGCCACCTTCGCTTAGTACCTGTTCTCTAATAGCTTTGTTAATTTGCTCTGTGTCCCATAGTAACTTAATGCTGCTCTCGGATATTTCCCCGAGTACATCCCTTTTCCATTCATCTTCCGTCATTATCGTTTTTTTGTTGGTTAATTCTTCTTGACTGTGCCAATCACAGTCTATTTAGCTCCACTTGAAAAGAGTAAAATTATATTTCTTAGGGTTTTTGAGTATCTCATTAAACTTAGAATACGGAGAGCTTGGAGTACCTAAGACTACCAGCTTAATCTTTTTACCGCTAAGATTCCCATAAGCAGTAGATAGTGTTTAAGAAGGCATTAATTCAGCCTCATCTAAGAAAAGAATGCTCGCACTTGCTCCACGAATACCCTTCTCGGAAGAGGATAATAGCTGCACCTTGCTACCGTTCTTTAAAGAGTAACCGTCTTTAGGGATAATGTTGGCTACTCCTTCCCAACTTACATACTGCCTAAGCTCTGGGTTAGAGCTAAAGATGTCTGTTATGTGTTGGTAAACGTAGTTCTCTTTAGCAGAGACTAAACATACTTGAATCTTATTTTTGAGCGTTAAGTAAATAGCTGCTACTGCACAACATAACGACTTTGCCTGTCTGTCTGCCAGCTGAGATAAGAACGTTAGTTAACTCTGGGTTTTCTAATCCCTGTAAGACCTCTATTTGTTTAGCGGTAGGAATTAGCTCTGTAATCTTAGTAAAAAATTCTGTTATGCTGAGACTGAGAAGGGTATCACTTTCTATAGCTTTTGCTAAGTTTCCCTCTTTAGCCTTCTTTCGGTTTCTGTAATTCTTTTGTATAATTGCTCTGTCTAATGGCAATAAAAATATCTCCTATTGGGGTTTATTTAAAAAAACTTAGGATTCTGGTTTAGTTTTATCTGGAACGTTTAAAAGATTCCCGTCTGCATAGAGTTTCTTATAGAAATCGAGATTCTTTTTACTTAAGCCAATTTTGGTTAGAATCTCTTCCTTAACTTCTTCGGGAGTTTTTTTTGTCATGACTAAACAATCCTTTTCTCTTCTTGGAGTCTTTTTTAGGCTCTATGCTCTTTCGTTCTGCTCGCTCGTAAGATTCTACTACAGCTTTGTTTATCCAACCACCAGTAGTAGTATCTCTAACAAAACCGAACTCTTCCATCCCGTAATCTCTTGGATATTTCTTTTTAGCTTCTGGTTGCTTTGGTTTTTGTGCTGTAACTGGTTGCGTTACGTTAAACAATTTTCTTATCATTGGGTCATGTATCGGTACAATCTTTAGTATGTAGATGTAATCAACTGTCTCGCCTTGAGTATCCGAGTTCATAGTTCCGACTTTTACTTTAGCTGTTGAGTAGTCCTCTGACCATTCTATATCTGAGCTTTTGTATATGCTGCCTTCGTAGAAATCGAAGCGACCATTTCCATTATATCTTAGACTGTATCGAGCATTTCCATCACTAAGACTTATAGCAATCCCAACTGGCATTGTTGCTACTAAAAACTCGGTGCGTGGCATTAATTGATACTCTGCTATCAGGTCGTTTAGTCTTTTTATAGCTGTCTTCTGTGCCTCTACCGAGGGATAGATAACGCTCGGGTTTCCTACACTATTTTGGAGAGATTCTATTTCTTTTAGAATCTCTCGTTTTTTCGTTTTTAATTGTTCATTATCCATTTTAATTACTTCCTTGTTCTCTTGCTTTTTCGTGATATGAGAACTGTAACACATTAACCCTCAGAGCCTACACGCACAGCAATCTCTTTGTTATGCTTGTTTAGATTCGTGGAGCTATCCCCTTTACAGCCTCTTAATTCTCTAAGTTGTGCTGGCGAAAGTGTTTGACCGACTACATGCCGTTTGTAGCTATACCCTCCATGATTTGAGTTAGATTTCATTGGTGACATAACCCCGAATCACACTGATTTTGAAAATGACGTTTCATATCCAATTCGCTCTTTGCTTTTGGTGCTGGTAAATCGAATTTAGTTAATAGAGCTATATCTCCCTCTAACTTTGCTATGTTCTTCATTCTTTCTCGTCTCACTGGACACGTAGAAGAACAACTTTTCTCTGGAAAAGCTCTTTTCTTAATTGTGTGAGTCATTGTTCCCTACTCCATTGTCTCATTTCTGGATATACTTCGTTTCGTACCCAGACTGGTCTGTTATTATTGGTTGTTTCAATATGCCATGAATAGGCTTCATTGATAGACTCTGCTTCCCTTTCAAATTCTAAATAACAACCTATTGAACAGAAAAGGTCTGTCTCTAACTCTGGCTCGTAAAGTTTACCGCATTGAATACATTTCCGTTTAATTACGGCTAAAGAACCCAAGTTTGCCATTAGTAAGACCAGCCTCCATAAACGCCCTTAGCATGGTGTTTGTGTAGTTTGTACTTCTGTTTACAGTCTGGGGAACACCAGAGATTATCTTTCATGTACGTTTCAAATTCTGCTCCACAAGGACACTTACGAGTTATAATTTCATGAGAAAGATTAGCTAAGATTTCACTCACCATCTTAAAACACCAAACCAACAAAGAACCTTTCTGGGTGTCTGTAGATTTCTTTCCTTAGCTGTCCTATTCCGAGTCTATGATAACATTCTCTAAGGGTAGCATTGTACTCTAATCTCTTCTCGGTTCTAAACTTCTTTGCTGACTTTCGACACTGTTCGCGCTCTACCTTATTCGCACATGAGAATGAACAATACTTTCGCCTACCCTTTGGGATAGGATTATCACATTCTAAACAAGCAGCTTCTTTATTCACTCTAATCACTAAACACTTGCTGCTCTCTTTGCTACAGTCTCAATCTTTGCTTTGTCTAAATCCCAATTATCAAGTGTATCTTTGTCAGGGACTAAGTTATCTGGTAAATTAATATCAAACTCTACTTTGTGTATCTCCCTACATGTTGGGCATTGAACATTGAACAGAAATTTATGTTTCTTAACACCCATTAAACAATATCCCCTAATAGTATTCTTCCACACTCACAACAGAGAAACCGTTGTTTCTTTCCCTGTCTGGTAATCTGCTTACCAGCCTTAACGATGTGAAGACTGCCACATTGACATTTTTCCAAGTTAGCTACCCCTAATCTATTGATTCATAGAAAGGTATATTAATACTTCATGGTACTTCACTATACCCTAAACTTGATTTTTTTAGCTGTAGAAAACTTGGATTCACTATAAAAAGAGTATTGATTGTTCTTTCAGCTTCTTATTCTACCGTGCTAAGACCGTACAATTAGAGTTTCTTTCTTCCTTTAATGTACCAAGCGAAGCGTTCTAAGGTTTCAGTTTCTTTGAGAGATAATAGTTTATTTTCTTCTTCGCGGAATGGTTCCCAACCACTCCTAAACTTCCCATATTTTTTAAACAATAAGGGATGAATCTTATTGAAAGCTTTTTTTAGTGATAATTTCTTATTTGAGAAGTCGGTAGTCAATTGTTGATGTATTTCTGGAAATATTGTTTTACTGGTTTCTATTAGGAGTACAGAATCGAGTTTTTCTATTGCTTTGTTTTCTTCTTCAAATGATGGTGGAAGAACCGTGTTTCTAACCATACTATTTTTGATTGGAATCTCTAATAGTTGAATTAATTGTAGTTTTAATGCTCGTATTCTTTTCTCTTCACTCTTCTGGATAAGCTCAATAGCTTCTTCTTTGATTGGGCTATGAACAAGAACATCTATTTTATGGCAGATATTAGCAAGTTTAGCTATTGGGTCTGTTGCATAATTCTCGGGGTTAATAGTATCTATTTTTTCTTGCTGGTCTGGATGGGAAACTTTGATATTTTTAATGTAATCTGTGATACGAGCAGTAGCTTCTTCTTCTGTTAGATATTCTATTGGATAGAATTTTTCTGTATTGTCATTGATGTCGTTTGATACATATTTTTCTGTACCAAATATTTTAGAATAATCAGTATGAGCTAATAATAGAGGTTTCCAATCAGCTAAGTTATTTTCTACTAATTTCTTTCCAAGGTCTGTTAAGTAATATTTGTATTTGGCTTCATGCGATTCAAAGCTATGTAGATTTTCTCTGCGTATTAAAAGGTTCAATACCAATGTGTTTATTGCAGTATTAAGAGAGTGACTAAAGTTACGAGCATAACCATCATTTTTGGCTTTTACTTCGAGAAGTCCTATAACCTCAATGAAATCTGATTGTTTTAATCCTTCTTTGTTTGGTATAGTAAATATGTAAGCTGCTTCCTTTGTATCATGTTTATAATAATTTTCAAAATAGTTGATGTAAACCAAGAAGGCTTTTTGTTGTAGTGATAATCTATGTGATTTTTCGGCGAACTTTCTTGCTTTCTCCATCATTCTTTGTTCGGGTGAAATCTTGAATCCCATACGTTCAAATGGGTTTTTTTTAGACTCGGGTTTTACAGAAACATAAGAAGCATATTGTTTGTTTCCAACTAATTTCCCTTCATATTCGTAATGATGAACGTCTTGCTCGTTCATATCTAATAGGGCTGCTTTCTCCACTGCTGGTAATTCGCTATCGTTTACAGAAACAGCAAACTCTTCTTCTGTAAGTGGAGTACGTTTGTGATTAGCAGCACGAGCTATCTTATGAGCTTCTTCTTTGCTTAACCCTTCGTAGATTTTAGCTTCTAAGGTCTGTTTCTCTGAGTATTCTTTAGTGCCTTTAGTTCTACAGAATCCATCCAGTAGTTGATATTTGTCTCCTGTCTTCAATAAAAGGATAGGATAAAGCTGTCCTTCTGATTCGATGCTTTTGGCTAAGTTCTCTAATCTCTTAGGGTTGTAGTCTAATCTGCTTTGATATGTCTCGTCTTTAAGATCTATCTTGTCTATTTGGAAATCTGGAACATAAAGAGGTTTTTTACTTGTTTCCTTTTGTGATGCTTTCAAAGTTGTTCTACCTCATAAGCCCTCTATTCTGTAGGGTTTAACACTCTGCCACAATCTTGGCATTGATACCTCTGAGTTTTTCCCTTTCTCGTAACCCTAAAACCCATCTTTACGATATGGGTACTTCCACAGACGCATTTAGTTGGTTTACTCACGGTCTTACTCTTCCCCAATATAGGTAGGTCTGTTTATAGATATAAAGATTATGGTTACTTCATATAGAATAGACCATACATCCTAAAGAAATATTTGTAGCCTCTCCCCATGACTGTAACTCTTATTCTACCGTGCTGTCACTGTATAATAAGGAAATACTATTAGAGATAACAAACCTTATTGTTTCATCTCATTAAGATGCAGATCAACCAATGCAAAAAGGGCAACGTTATTCGGTCTCTTAATGTAACCTTGCTGTCTATGTACAATAAGAGAATGATAATAAGCCTATTCTTATTAGACCGTCACGGACTTTCTAATTACTAACTGTTATTTTTTTATTGATGATTTAGCGAGCCTGAAACACCTTACTTCTACAGGGAAATAATAAGATAAGTTAAAAGTGTTTTCAATCTTAAGAGATAGGGAAACACCTTACGAATATTATTACTCGGCTAATTACTTGAGGTTGAGGTCGTATCCCGTTCTTAGTATCCTGAAGCCTTAATGAAGGTGAACGAGCCATTTAGCCACTTTAAACTCTTCCGAGTGACCTTACTTGTTCATTAGACTTTCTCGCCAATGCATTCTCTACACAATCAAGAAGTAATAGAGCATTGGCATACAAACAATTACTCCTTGATTGGTTAGATATTAACCCCTTTCTCGGCTCACATAAAAAGCGTTATGGTTCAGTCTTAATGTACCGTGACAGCACAGTATAATAAGAGTCGTAAGCAAAGGACAGAAGTAAGAGAAAAACAGATTTGTTATTTTTTATTTTTTATAGTATCCAGTATACTATACTGGATTAGCCGTTTCAAGCATTAATGAAGCATATTTCTGTTTTGTTTGATACTGGTAGGGTTACTCTGAGGTATTGAGATAAGCAGTATTGATATTGATTTGATGCATGGATGTAGACCCCTTGAAAAGACCATACATGGAGACCAGCGAGACCAGTCTCTTAATAGCGAGAACCTACCATCCAAGAAACTTAGCGTATAAGCTAAACCTTATTGAATATGAGTTAAAACTGTACTTAACTATTAGTATCCTTGCAAGCGAGTGAAGTCTGTAAGACGGAAGGAGCGCAGCTATAAGTACAGTTAGTTAAAGCATGGAAAATAATGATTGTTAGTAACAGTTTAGTTACTTGAAAGGTTACTCTTCTTTTAGTATGTCTTCTGCTTGTTTGTCTCTCTCTTCTTGATCGTGTATTATTTCTTCTAAGCTGTAGTCTTTAGCTAATAATCCTCTTTCCTTGAATGCAGTTAGTAAGGAATTGAAAGCGTATTCTAAGTTGTTGTACTTTTTCTCTAATTCACTAAGTTTCTTAACCTGTTCCTTGCTAATGCCAGAAGCAGCTTGAAAGTCTATGTTTAGATAATCATTGTAGACTGTAGGGTACTTCTCTTCTATCTCAACTTTGAGCGTCTGTAAGTAAGTTCTATCAGAGACTCCTATAGCCTTACCGAGAATGAACTTGATTTGAAACTCGTTAAAGCCACATCTGCTTAACCGAGACATCAGCCATTTTCTTATATTGTGGAATCTTAGACCACCAGTAGTTTTAAGACCGCTATTAACAGCTAACCGAGAAAGCATTTTCTGAATACCATCTGGGGTAAAAGGGAATAGTTTAGGGTTATCGTCTTTTCTTGTTTCAAGGTATTTAGATAACCATTCGATTGCAAGGGGATTAAAGACCGCTAATCTTGCTTCGCTTGTTTTGCTTCTGGTATCTTCAAAGAAAATAAACTTCTCATCATTTGCTTTAGCATGTTCAATTAATCGATATACTCTTTCTCTCTCTAATTCTAAGAAACTTGATATTTCCCATCCTAAGCTTGAAGCTGTGGCTATGATTGCTTTTTCTTGAGTGTCTCCTACTTGGAATAACTGCTTAAGGTCTCCATTAGTAAAAACGTGAGACTCGTTATCAGCTTCAACTTTCCCTAACATGCCTCTTCTAAACTTCACGCTTTTATTTATTTGAGCTAAATAAGACCTAACGGCAATAATAACAGCTAAGACGCTGTTCTGTTTTTCACCCTTTGCTAAGGCTTCTCTTCTATAATTCATGATTGCGCTCTTAATATCGTCTGGTTCCATTTCTCTAAGTTTCTCTTCACTTAATCCAGTAGCAGCAAAAAAGTTTTGAATTCTGTTCTTGTACATTCTTCGTGTACTGGGGTTTGAGAATTCGTTTAACCAGCCTTCAATACTTTTGTTTGATACTGGTTTATTCTTTGATTCGCTCATTCGCTAACACCTTATTTGACACTCTCAATAGATACAGTATGGTTACTTACTTTTAAAGGTTGTTAGATATCAATACTTGTAGTATGTGTATTTAACATCTCAGCAACATACGTATAAAAGCTTATAGATATGCTACTGCTGTCAGGGAATAATTTCGAACCATGAATCGCTCAGCATTTGAGAAACATTTTGATTCTTTCTAAAAATGCTTGTAACGCTTTCATTGTTATCTCGTCACATTTTGTCCAGCCTGAAGTCCTACTAGCAGAATTAAATCATTTGACGTTAATTCGTACATTCGCACCGTTATGTCTTAGCAGTTTCTTTACCGTTAGAAGTTGAGTTGATACTAAAAAAAAGGAGATGGATTTTTTGTTTTGCTACTCTATTTATGGTTTTCTTCTAAGCAGTATCATTGCGAGTATGGCGATTCCCACGATTATTACAATTATTGTTGCAATTCCTATGTACATAACGGCGTTTTGCGTAGCTATACCTGTGAGTGGTGTTGCTGTTGGTGCAGATGTTGCTGCTGGTGAGGCGGCGTAGAATCCTGTGGAAGCAGTTGATCCATAGTATGATTGTGTGCCAGCAAAGGTTGCGTATACAGTGTAGTTACCTGCAATGTCAGGTTTCCACGTAAATGAGTAGTCGCCTAAGCTGTTTGTTGTCGTTGAGCCAATTGATCGGTAGTTGTTATTGGAGTCCAATACGTAGAAATTGACTGGGACTCCTGTTATGTTGCTCGGCATTGGCTGCTGCTCGTAAACTGCCTCCATAAACGGTGTCATGCTTGCATCAGAAACACATGGTAAGCCATTAGGAAAGTTGGCTGCGACTGCATTTTGCTGTGAGCCTGCGGAGATGTCGGTCACTGATCCTGTTACGGTTATTTGAGTGGAAGTTGTTATGCCAACATCTGGTGCTGTAACGGTTGTTTTACTTGGTCCCATGCCGAAACCGTATATTTGGTTGTCATAGTCGTTTATCGTTGTCATTACACCGTCTGAAATTGCTGGGGCACTCGTAATGTCGAAGCCCAATATGCTCCATGCCAGTTTTCCAGTGGTAGTGTTTATGGCAAGTTCGCTAGCTCCATGGAATAACGGTGGACTGTACATGTGACCTTCTGGAACGAATAGCATTCCATCAGCGAGTGATCCGCAGGTGAATGTCCAAAGAGGCCAGACTCCATAGGGTGTGTTAGACCCAGCAGGACCTGATAGTGTGTTAGTATTTGTCTGCCACGCGATCGCGCCTGTGGCCATGTTAATGGCCCATACGTCTCCTCCGAATCCCCACAAGTAAAGTACTCCGTTGGCGAGAACTGCTTGATAGCCGCCGATGCTGTCGTAAGGATTGGCGCCGGCCAGACTTGTCGTCCATAGGCTGGTTCCTGTAGTCAAACTGTAACCAACAAGTGTTGACGTCTCCTCGTTAACTACAGCATAGGTCGAATCTCCGACTGCCGCGATAGATATCCTTGAAAACGGGGTTTCTGTCCTATTAGTTATCCATAGTTGTGCTCCGGTATTTGCGTTGTAGCCTGCCTCGATTTGGAAGCCAGATTGGAAGAATTGTTCTCCTGTGTATCCTGCATCTGTCATCAGTATAATTCCACTATTGATTGATGAAATCGCTAGAGTTCCAGGCAAAGCCGACGCAGATGGTAAAGGAACGCCGTTAAGAGTCGTGGGTAGTGGCACAGTCCACATTATCCCAGCTGAGAATTGAATGGTGGATCCCAGCACAGGTCTCCAAGACCAGTTTTGGTAGCCTGGAGCTTGGCCATTAGGGTACAGAATTGCTTGTGTCGAATTCCACATATTCAAGGTGGGTGCATTTGGATTAGTAGCGTTTACATAGTAGCCAATCAAGTCTCCACTTTGATCTTCAACCAGCGTTAATGGCGCAAGTCCAGATGCGGCAGGCGCATTGACAACAGTAAGTATAGGCTGTCCAGTCATGGCATCTAGCATTCCATATGTTGCGCCGGTGTTGGGGGGTATTGTTGGCTCTTGGACCCAAAGGTAAGCTAAGCTTCCGTACTGATTGGGTGAAACATAATCGTATATTTGACCGCATCTAAGTGTCGTTGTGTAAGGAACTGCTCCTGATGTTGTTAAGCCTCCCGAGGTTTCAAGCAAACCCTGTTGTAGTTGTGGCACGGTATAATTAAGACCCGTGTCGGTCCATAGTGTTTGTCCAGTTTGTAAGTTTACTGCGGTAATGCCTGCTGGGTCTTGGTTAGAGTTCGGGTACTCGGTGTAGTAGAGAATACCGCTTATTATTACAGGTGCGAATTTGGGTTCATACTGGGATGTCGAGTAGAAATTGCTCGTGTCGGATCCTCCGAATTCTCCGCCCACTAAGCCTCCGAAAGACTCAGGTTTTGTCCATAGGATGTGAGCGGATGTTGGCGCAGTAGTGTATGGATTATAGTTTCCGGTAATATTGTACTCGCCTGTGTTGGCAAATGTGGATGTACCTAAACCAAGCCAGTTCCCGCTAATTGTATACCATTCGTTGTTCACTGATTCTATTGGACGACTCCAATAGTTTGTTGGAAGCGGAGTTTGGGGTATCATTGGTACTGGCCCTTGTTGCACTACAAGAGTGTATGCTAAGCTGGTGCTTGGTTCATAATAATCTCCGATGAATGCCTTTGTTGCGGCAGTTGTTGTGGAAATAAGATTTGTTCCTGCCAACGTCTGTCCCGGAAAGCTCATCTGGAAAGTGTAGTTGCCAGCTTGACTAGGTGTATAATCTGTATGTGTTCCTCCAGTGTCGTCGGCTGTAAAGGTTCCAAGTTTTGTAGTGGTTCCATCAGGTAACTTTACCGTTACTGCCAATCCAGTCCATCGATCGCCATAAACGCCGCTGGCTGTTGGTGTCGGCAAACCGAGCCAAAAGCCAACGTTAACTGTTTGACCAACGCCGGCAGGGTTAGGATTTACTTCAATGTAAGCGTATGTTGGAATGTTCCATGGTGGTGAATGCGCATTTACGTTTGGTACTAAAATCATTGAACCCGTCATAGAAAGCACAAAGAATACACAAATTGTTATAGCTGCGATTTTGTTTTTCAACATTTTTCTTTTTTCTCCTGAATTTATTTATCCTGAGAAGAAATAAAATAAATATGGGCTTCTCAGGGCACGTTATTTTTCACAGATTTGGTATAAGTAATTTGCCTAATTTTTTTATCGTGATTTAAAGCAAATAAGCGCTATTACTCAATTGATAAAGATACAAAATTAAATGAAAATAGTGGTTTTGCTTCAAAAAATAACCCTTCACAAAAAAATTCTCGCCGAAGAGGGAAAAAAAAAGGACGACACCCATGAAAGGAGAAAGCGGTCGACGATGGTACAGGGCATAGGCTCAGATTAAGCAAAGCATAAGGAATTAATGTTTAGCATTACAGTTTAGAGTGTATGTGTTGTGGGGCGATTGAGTATGAAAGTGACGGTTGCAGTGTTAAGTAAGCGTGGAAATAACGCAGTTGATCATGTGGTTGAAGTGCTCAAAGAGTTCAATGAGCAATCCTTTCATTTCGGGATGGTTTCCCCCCGAAAAATCGTAATTGACAAGAACCTTGATCTACTATTCAGGCAAAGCCCTGAATCTTCAACCGCGGTTGGTTACGCTTCATCAAAACCAGCAGCAAAAGGCTACGAGTTTCTGCAGTTGAAAGAGGCATCGCTTGTCTTTCAAGGCAAAGTGTATTCGTCAATACCAAAAACCGCCGTTTTGCAGCAGCTTTCCAAAGAACCACAGCACTGCGAAACCATCCTGCAAACATTAATCGAAAAGGCCGACGGGGACTACTCGTTTCTTATGCTAAAAGACGGCTGGATTGCTACGGGTAGAGACCCAATAGGAGTTCAACCGCTTTATTACGGCGAAAACCAAGAAGTAGCAGCTGTCGCCACAAATCGAAATGCACTGTGGAAACTTGGAGTAGAAAACCCAGTTTCTTTTCCGCCCGGAAACCTATGCTTCATAAACCGCGAAGGCTTCCAGTTTAAACCGATCAAAAACCTGAGCTTTTCTGAACCAAAACTCATAACCTTGGATGATGCAGCTCAAAAGCTTCAGATCCTAATTGAAGAATCAATCAAGCGTCGAACACAGGATTTAAAAGAGGTCGCTGTTGCGTTTTCAGGCGGCTTAGACAGCAGCCTTGTTGCTTACTTGGCAAGCAAACGCGGGTTGAAAGTTAACCTGTTCCATGTTAGCATGGAAAACGAGGCGGAAATCGAAGAAGCCTTCGCTGCGTCAGAACAGCTGAACCTGCCGCTTCAGATGCATCTATTCAAGGATTCGGATGTGGAGAAAACTCTGCCTAAAGTGGTGGAATTGATTGAGGAGGCTGATCCAGTTAAGGCCAGTATTGGGTTGCCGTTTTTCTGGGCAGCGGAGGAGGCGGTTGAAGCGGGATTTCAAGTTATGTTGGCTGGGCAGGGCGCGGATGAACTTTTTGGGGGGTACCAACGCTACGTTGCCGAGTATTGCAAGGAGGGCAGTGAAAAGGTCTTAAAAACAATGTTTAATGATGTGATTAACATTCATTTGAGCAATCTTGAACGTGACTTGAAAGTTACGGGTTATCATGATGTAGAGCTGAGAATGCCCTTCGCTTCGTTTGATGTTGCCGAGTTCGCTATAAGGTTGCCGATTGAATGTAAAATTGAGCCCAAGCAGGATACGTTAAGGAAACTGGTTTTGCGCAGGGTAGCATTGAATGTTGGTATGCATGGTTCGGTTGTGGATAAGCCTAAGAAAGCAGTTCAGTATTCAACGGGCGTAAATGACGCTGTGAAGCGAGTGGCGAAAAAACGCGGCGAATCCGTCAACGAATACATAGAGAAGCTTTATCAACAGTCAAGGCGCTGAAACGCAAAACAGGCCATTGACTAACCCCTTGTGGTTTTCTGTTGACTTTTATTCACTTTTTTTGAATTTTTTTAACATATTATGACTTTTGTTCACGACAGTTAACTTTAGTAGACTTTTAGGGACGGATGCTGCAGAAGATTTGAGTCCTGCCGCAAAAAAGAAACCCAAAACACAAAGAAAAAAATCTTTCCCAATAAATGAGTTAGCCTCTGGATTCGCCCATGTAATTTTAGGATTGTCTATAATTGTCTGAAAGTGCATAATACTGTCTGGAAGCGTATAATATTGTATGAATGCATATAATATTGTCTTTTTTAGACGCAACCTACAATGAATTCAATCCCCGAATCAAGAAAGCAGCTCAAAACTCAAACAACGAAATTTGCCGCGCCAAAAAATACGGAACCACCTCTCACAAGTCAGCGGTCTTATTTTGTATTTTTTAGACTTTTTGAGATGTTTTGGGATGTTTCGAGATGTTTTAAGATGTTTTGGGAGACTAGTTGCAATCAAATCAAGCACCAAACCGAAAAACCAACCCAAAACAAACCCAAAATTTTTTCGCGGAAAAATGAAGGGCTATCATTTATGCCAATAAAAACGTCACGGAAATGGGTTTCTGCCAAACTAAGGCGTTAATCTTACCCTGTCGCGGGGATATAACGTGACTTCTCTTATGTTCTTTTTACCAGTCATGATCATGGTTAACCGTTCAAGCCCGATAGCCCATCCTGCGTGCGGTGGCATGCCGTAATCAAACGCTTGTAAATGATGCTTAAACGATTCAGGGTTCAAGCCTTTCTCGCTCATCCGCGCCATCAGTTGCTCCTTGCTGGAGATTCGTGTGCCGCCTGACACAAGCTCTATGTAGCGCCACATCAAATCGAAGCCTTCACAAACCTCGGGTTTGTCTGCGCGCGGTTTGATGTAGAAGGCTTTTGCGTGGGTTGGCCAGTCGGTTATGAAGTAGAAGTAGGGGTAGAGTTTGCCTATTGTGCGGAAGGCTTCTGTGGGGATGTCTTCGCCCCATGGAATTGTAACGCCCTGCCCTTTGAGGTCATCTAGGACTTGGTCGTAGGTTAAGCGTTTAAACGGTACTTCAGGTACTTCAAATCGGTATTTTAGAGTGGAAAGCTCTGATTTACATTTCTCTCGAACCTTAACACATGCATGATGAATAACTTGCTCAAGCAACGCCATGACTTCTTTGGCGTCAGCAAAAGCCGCCTCAACATCAACAGATGTGAACTCACTCAGATGCCTACGAGTATGAGATTCCTCTGCCCTGAAAAACGGACCTACCTCGAAAACCTTCTCAAAACTCATCGTTAACTCTTCTTTGTAAAGTTGCGGGCTCTGCGCAAGATACGCTTTTTGCCCAAAATAGTCAACACAAAAAAGCTCCGCACCACCCTCCGTCGCCGAACCAATGATGCGTGGCGTGTGAACTTCCAAAAAACCCTTCTCAAAAAGGTAACTTCGAATCGCTTCGAGAGCTACGTGTTGAATTTTGAAGGCAGCTAAGCTCTTCTCCATAGTAAGATCAAGCGCTCGAGCGTCTAATCGCGTTTCAATGTTGGCAGGTGTTTTTCCAGTAATGTCAATGGGCAACTGTTCCGTGGCAGCACTCAAGATCTTAATAGCGTTTGGAATAACTTCGACTCCACGGGGGGTCATAGTTGTTTTTTTGACCGTCCCCTTCACGGCTAAACTGAATCTTTTCTGCAGAAGATCCGATTTGGCGAGAACTTCAGGCAGGATCCTTTTTTTAGGGATAGTGACTTGAATGGTTCCTTCGCGGTCCTGCATTATGATAAAACGTATACCGCCAAGGTCACGTATTTCCTGTACCCAACCGAAAAGCGTCACCTCGCCCCCGTCGTTTTCAGGATTCACATTACATGTATAATGTGTTCTATACCAGTCGCCAACAGAGTCTAAATCCATGCCGATCGCCAACACCCTTAATCCGCGATTTCAACGCGTAAGGACATTTTACGTACTTTACTGGCAATTTCCTTTAAAGCTTTAACGTCATAAGGCATCTGCGCGCCACGTTTGCGCTTAAGAATCACCCGGGTCTCAGTTGTGCCATCTGGAAGCCAAATCGTGTTGATTGTTAATATGCTGAAAGGAATGAACAGGTCTTCAAGAAATTTGCGGTCATCAACACCGTTTTCCAGAACCTTAATGTTTCTACCTGTCTCATCGCCTATGGTCTTCACGATTTTTCCACTATATCCCAAGAGTTTAGGAACATCGCCGTGACCGACGATGATGGCTAAGGTTTTATCTACATCAACTGCCTTGTAGAAGCAGACGTTTTGCAGGCTAGGATACTTGTCTTCAAGCGACAAAAGCAAACGCGCGATTTTGAGGTCTACCTCGCTGATCTCGCCTGCTTTAACTTTAGCTGAACACTTCTGACATAACATTCCGCTTTTCAAGCAGAAACTGCATAGTTCGGTTTTCATTGCTTGTCTGTTTTCCTGCAAATAAGGAGTTTCGCTAATGCGTACCTACCTAATCAACGTTATTTCAATTGTGCTCACGTTAGTCGTCGAGTTCCCTTCTTCCTGTGGAAGCATCTGATCCGTCCCGATTCCGATACATTTGATCTTTACCTCGGGAAGAAACCTGTGCCTAACAACCTCGGCAACATCTATTGCCCGGCTGATGGATCTCCCCCGTGCTTTGATGCTCACTTCTTTAGCGCCGCCATGGAAGAACGTGAGGCATGCAAGGACATAGTTCATTATCGGCTTTTTCCCAATTAAGACCGCGTTGACTTCGGGCACGCCTTCGCTTCACTCCTAGTTTACTTTTTAAGTGGCTTGAGTAAAGATTTCTTTGAAAATAAATAGGTTGTGGTGCAAGCTTTGAGTTATTGCTGAAAATTTGCAAATTAGATTTTTCAAGCGCCTGTTTGCTTGTTTTTGATCACTGATTGATTCTTAATTTTTTCGAGGCTGTATCTTCCCTGATCAGTTTCAAGCATCAAATTCTTAAGTAACTTCACACTATTGTAAAGATTTAACTTAACAAACATCACATAAGTGACCAAATTGGAACCACTAACTAAACGTTCAATTCAACTTCTAAAGACCCTCTACGAAAAAGGAAAATCCACAAACACTTACACATTAAGAGTAAAACAGGACGAGTTATCGAGCCAATTAGGCGTAAGCAGGCAAGCGTTAAACGTGCATCTGCGTAAGCTTAAAAGCCGCGGTTACATCCGCACGGGCAGGGGCTTTATCGACGTCACCGACAAAGGCCTCAACGCACTGGGGATTTCGACAACCCCCGCTTTTATTCTTCTAAAGGTTTCGCCGATCAGGCGGATACATGTTTATGACCAGATCCGGGAACTTGCGGTTTCCAGAGCTTTCCGCATAGCTGGAGAGGTAGACGCATTAATCATTGTTGAACGTGATAATTTGGACGATGTCCTCAAGAAACTTTACGGCATAGATGGAATAGAAGATACCCGATCATACGTTACAATCGAAGAAATTAAATAGCAATCTCCACCCGACAAAACGTAGGCTAAGACAAAAAGGTATATTTGATACCTAAGCATCAAAGAGTTAGCCAAAATAGAAGGTTAACAATAAAATGCCGATATTAGATCCCGTCAAGAAAGCCATCGCACAAAAGCACAGGCTTTACATGAAAATCTGCAGAGACTGCGGCGCAAGAAACGCTGAAACTGCGGTTAAATGCAGAAAATGCAAAGGTAAGAACCTGCGCTGGAAGAAACGAGAAATAGTAAAGTAATCGTTCAACTTTCTTTAGTTCCATTTTTGCAGATTAGCCGAGCCGCCAATTATCAGGATAAAGCGCTCAGTCTCATCTGCCCAGACAGCGTTTGCATTAACCACGGCTAAAAGTTCTCGAAACTCGTGGCGCGGTAAGAAGTTTCTGTTCTAACGAACCTCAGTTTCGGGACAATGGAAATCTCTTAGTTTTAGTTAAAGGGAATTATAGATCCTTCAGATTTTTCTTTGCAGAAATACCCTCATAAGCCCGATCCGAGAGACTTAATCTGTGTCCTTTTCAAGGTAATTTACATCCGGCATTATTGGGGAGGCTAAAATCGTTAGGCTTTGTTAAAATCAAAGGTTACATGTAAGATCTCAGGCTTTCAGATTAAAGCACTTTTACAAGGCTTTCGAGATTAAAAATCGTGTTCGCGCAACCGTTCTTCAGCAAGGGAACAGATTGCCAAGCGACACCTAAGCTACTTAGCTTTTCTCCTGACATCACCACCTCTGGACCACAAGCAACGCCCACCACCCCTTCGTATCTGTTTTGCTTCAAAATTTTGGGCATACAAGAGCCGCCAGACAGGACGTAAACGTCATATCCTTTTTCCTTCGCTAAGTGTTCCGCTTTATTTACGTAGCAGTCGGATGAGCAGTGAGCGCAAATGAAAGAGGTCAAGTTTGGATCAAAGGTTGCTTGGCATCGACTATCCATGTATTTTCGGCTACAGTGCGGAAGAAGCAAGGCTCTTTTCTTGGTCCGCGAGAATTCTTCTTTCTGGACTAAATTCAAAGTTTGCATTTTGACGAGGTCTTGAATCAACAATGCTGCATCTTGGATGTTCAGTCCTGTGACTTCCTGAATTTTGAATTTCCTGATTAATCCCTGGAGGGTCTTCTCAAGGACTTTCTGCATACCCATTTGATTACCGATAACTGCTAGCTCCACGAAAAAGTGTTGGGGAGCCTTAGAAATGTCGAAAGTGAATTTATAGGGCATAAATCAAGATGAATAAGGAGCCAAACTTAAAAAAATATCCCCTTGCCAACTATACAAACTCGAGCGTGAGTTTGGTGCAAAAAACCCCTCTCTTTCAGTGTCTAAAAGTCTTGCCCCAATCGTAAAGTGTTTCTGAAAAGTAAAATGAGTTGATCCGCACAAGTCCTACTCTGCAGCTACAGAACCTTGGCGAGGCTTTCCATGTTAAAAATCGTGTTTGAACACCCATTCTTGAGCAATGGAATAGCTTGCCCAGCGACATGCATACTATCTAAAAGCGGACGCAACATTTTCATTTCCTCTCCACAAGCAATTCCAACCACCCCTTCGTATCGTGTATTCTTAAGGATATTAGGAACGCAGGAACCGCCAGGCACCACGTAAACGTCGTAGCCTTTTTGTCGAGCTAAGCGGTCAGACTGGTTGACGAGGCAGTCTTCTGAACAATGAGCACATGAATAAGATGGAATATTTGAGTCAAAAACTGCTTTGCAGCGACCATCCAAATACTTTCTGCTGCAGTGAGAAAGAAACAGAGCCCTTTTCTTGGTCTGCAAGAATTTTCCGCGCTCAATCAAGTTCACAGCTTGCAAATCAATCAAGTCTTGCAGCAAAACTAAAGAGTCAGAAAGGTTTAGTCCAGTTGCTTCTTGGATTCTGAATCTCAAGATTATTTCTTGAAGTCGCTTAATCAATGTTTTATGCATGCCCTTCTGGTAGCTTACCGTTGCAATTTCGGTGAAGAAGAAAAGCGGGACCTTTGACAGATCGAAGGTAAACTTATAGGGCATATGCATAGGTAAGCTAGCAGGCTGCTTAAAAAAATAACTGTGTCAATCGAAGATAATTCGAGAAGATTAGTTTTTCTCGTCGTTTGAGCCTAAAAAGTCTCGTAGGCCTTTGAGCTCGTCTCGGAGCTGTTTTACTTCGTCTTCGAGACTGCTGGCTCTTTCTTCGGCGTCACGTTTAGCCTTCTCAAGATTTGTTAATAGTTCAGGCTCAGAATCAAACGCCTCAAGCTTTTGCTGCAAATCAGCTAGGCTGTTCTTGAGTCCAATCTGTATTTCTCTAAGCTTGCAAACCAACTCGTCCATTTTCGGGTCTTGCACTGTTTTTCTGTTAGACTTCGCCACAGCCCACAACCCCACCGTAGCAGATCTAAAATGAGATGATACGGTTAGATGCTTATTTGGAACATCAACCGTTCAACGAGTTCTTTGTATCTGTTTCTAATAGTGACCTCAGTTACCTGTGCGATTTCAGCGATTTCCCTTTGGGTTTTCCTTTCCCCTGTCAAAACGGATGCTACGTAACTTGCTGCCGCTGCTATACCTGTTGGGCCTCTACCTGATGTGAGTTTAAGTTCTTTTGCTGCAGCGAGAATTTTATGTGCGATTTCTTCAACTTTGCCTTGCATAGTCAATTGGTTGGAAAACTTTGTTATGTATTGACTTGGTCTCAACGGCGGAATCGAATAGTCTAGTTCTCTTATTAGGAAACGGTAGCTTCTTCCAACTTCTTTCTTGTTCACATTTGACGCTTGAGCGATTTCATCCAAGGTGCGGGGCAACGCACATTGTCTGCAGGCTAAGTAAAGTGCTGCCGAAGTGACACCTTGAATTGACCTACCTCGAATCAGACGTTCTTTAACCGCTTTTCGGTAGATCACTGAGGCTGTTTCAAGAATGTTTTTTGGCAGATTCAAGTTATTTGAAATCTTGGTTATTTCAGAGAGGGCAAACGCCAAGTTTCTCTCTGTCGCATCCGAAACTCTGATGCGTCTTTGCCATTTTCTGAGACGATAAACCTGCGCTTTCTGGCCTGGTGAGAGGCTTTTACCGTAAATGTCTCGGTCATGCCAATCAATGGTTGTAGACAAACCCTTATCATGGATGGTATAGGTTAGGGGTGCTCCAACCCTGGTTCTTTTCGACCTCTGCTCATCGTCAAACGCCCTCCATTCAGGTCCTCGGTCAGCTATTTTCTGCTGCACGACGAAGCCGCAATCCATGCACACTATTTCAGCTTGCTCATAGTCGCGCATCAGACGGGTGCTGCCGCATTCAGGGCATGGCTGGGTCTTTGGAGGCTCTGTTTTTGCAGATTGGTCGGGCTCTTCATGTATCTTGGTGTCGCCAATCATTCATTTAGGCTCCTCTTTGTCTTCGAGAAGAGCAAGTATACTGGCTTATTCAATAGGTTAACCGGTTCACTCACTACCGGCTTAACGACTGCATAAGGAGCGGACACCGGACCGATGATATCAAATACTTTACCGATCACTTTGAGGTTTTCATCAACAACTTCTGTGCCGATCTTGGGAGCTTTTTCCGTCTTTACAATAATGTTTTTAGATGGAGTTAACGCCCGCACTCTACCTAATTTTTGCAACTGCGCAATTCCCCTCTCGAAAACATGATGGTGACCGTAGATGTTTATTTAAAGCTTTCTAAAGTGTTTATAAGGGGTACGCTAATTCTGCGCATTTTCCAGTCGAAAGCTTCTTAAAGAAGAAGTGCGGATAAAATTGTGCCTTAAAAGGGTGAGGCTAAGAAAAAATGTCTAAACCGTTTTATGTAAAATATGAAGTACCGAAAGAAATCGTAGATGCAGCCTATGAAGCCCTATCTATTGCTTCCAAAACAGGAGTAGTTAGGAAAGGAACAAACGAAGCAACAAAAGCTGTTGAACGATCCCAAGCAAAACTTGTTATAATAGCCGAAGATGTTGACCCACCGGAAGTAGTAGCGCATCTACCGCTTCTCTGCGACGAAAGAAAAATTCCATACGTTTTCGTCCCCGAAAAACTCAAGCTAGGCAACGCGCTAGGCATCGACGTCCCATGCGCTGCAGCATGCATACTCAGGGAAGGCGAAGCCACAGGATTAATCAAAGAAATCATCACTCGGATTGACCAGGTTAAACGAGGATCTCAGTAATGAGCAAAGAATCGGCTGAAGAACTTATTCCGTCTGAAGTTATCCAAATCATAGGCCGAACCGGCGTTACCGGCGAAATCACTCAGGTTCGAGTGCGCATCATGGAAGGTAAAGACAAGGGCAGAATCATAACACGCAACGTTAAAGGACCAGTGAGAGTGCAAGATATTCTGATGCTGAGAGAAACAGAAAGAGAAGCAAAGAAAATCACCAGGTAAATTGTTTAGGAGAAAATTTCCATGCCGAAAAACCGTAAATGTTCGTTCTGTGGCGCTGATTTCCCAGCTGGCACAGGCATGATGTTCGTAAAAAACGACGGGTCAATCCTATGGTTCGATTCGGGCAAATGCAAGAAAAGCTCTTTGCTATTCAAACGGGACGCACGCAAACTAAAATGGACCAAGTACTTCGGTAAAGAAGAGAAAGGCAAAGGTTAAGCTTCGTCTTCTCCGCTCCATCATTTTTTTAACTTCATTTTTATTCGGATTTCAACTTAACCTTTATTTTCACCGGCCGCTTTATTCAATTTTGGTGCTCTCTTGCCGGTTTTCCGAACAAAGAAAGAACCATTCGAATGGCTAAAGACAGGTAGAAAAACAATAGATGTCAGAAAAGGAGAGCTATTGCGTGGAGAAATCGCGGTTTTTCTTTCGGGTCGAAACGTTCTGCGAATGAAGATAACAAAAAGGGAAACCGGGAAGATTAACGAAATCGTGCGGGCTGACAATTTCAGGTTAGTTATTCCTTCAGCCGTCACCATTGAAGAGGCGGTTGCATATTTGGCACGGCTTTACGATGGATACGTAGGCATTTACGCTGCGTATCATGTTGCGCCAATGGTTTATTGAGTTTTCAAACACTGAAAGGGCATTTTATAACAGGCAGGCTCGGTCGAAATTGTTACGCTTTTAGTAATGAACATAATGAAAACGTAACGCTTAAATATCATCATAAACTGATTATTTCAGTCAAAATGAGGAATTCGGAATGGTAAGATTTAGTGGGTGTTATACAGCATTGATTACTCCAATGACTCCCGATATTCAAGTCGACTATGAGGGACTCAGCCAACTAGTGGATTTCCAAATAGAACAAGGTGCAAAAGGAATACTTGCCGTCGGCACAACTGGCGAAAGCCCTACTTTGGATTGGAGTGAGCACAATCGGGTAATCGAAAAAATACATGAGTACACAAACCCAAAGGGTTTGACCATCGCTGGAACCGGAAGCAACTCGACCCAAGAAGCCATCGAAGGCACCGAACATGCAAAGCGCACAGGCGTAAACTGTGTTCTGCTTGTAGACCCATATTATAATGGTCCAAGTTCTCTGGAAATACGAAGGGAGTATATTGAACCGATTGCCAAGCAGTTTCCAGACGTTCAAATTATCCCGTATATTATTCCTGGCAGAACTGGAACCCAACTTTACCCTCAGGACCTCGCCATACTTCACCAACAGTACCCAAACGTCAGCTGCGTTAAGGAAGCAACCTGCGATTTGAAAAACGCTGAGTTAACGAGGAAGTTCTGCGGCGACGACTTTGACATCCTTTCAGGCGACGACGACAAAACGTACAACATGATGATTTCGCCAGACATTTCGGCAAGCGGCGTCATTTCAGTCGTGTCTAACGTTGCGCCAAGCTCCGTCGCAGATATGGTTCATTACTTGATAGACGGAAACGAGGAAGCTGCCAGCGCAATCGCGCAAGCACTCCAACCGCTATTTGACATGGTTACCGTCAAAACGCAGGAACCAACGCCTTACGGCGACGTCTCATGCAAAGCCCGCAATCCCTTAGCTTTCAAAACGTTGATGAATGTGTTAGGGATGCCTTCTGGCCCATGCAGGCAGCCGCTGGGGAAAATGACTCGCAACGGCTTGGAAGTGGTCTTGACAAACGCTAGAAAAGTTTTAGAGAACACCCCTGAAGTGCTCAAGCCCATTACAGACTACTTTGATGTAGACTTGAAAGAACGATTATACAATGAACGTTACTTAGAGGGACTATTCTATGCTTAAGCTCTGCGTAGCAGGCGCCGCAGGCAGAATGGGCAACGCCATCATAAATGAAGCAGTATCCCGAGGTCACCTGATAGTTGGAGCCATTGAAGCGCCAAATAATCCGAGCATCGGTAAAACTCTAAGAACATTGGGCTTTTTCAATTCTGAAACGCAGATTATGAGCTCTGACAAGTTGAAAGAGGCAGTTCAGGACGCCGACACATACATCAGTTTCACTTCGCCAGCCGCCGAAGTGGTTAACATTCCGATCGTGGCTGACCTTCGAAAACGTGTAATCCTAGGCACCACAGGGTTCACGCCAGAACAGAATCGCCATGTGGTAAATGCGATAACGGGCAGGATTCCAGCAGTTTTTTCACCGAACTATTCTGTGGGCGTCAACATTCTCTTCAAACTCGCGGAATATTTGAAAGCGTTTCCAGAAGGCTACGACTTCAGCATAACCGAAATCCACCACACTGGCAAGAAGGATGCACCAAGCGGCACCGCCAAAAAACTTGGCGAAATCATTGCAAACGCCCGTGGCTATAGCAAGGTTGTTTATGGACGAGAAGGCATGAGCCCACGTCAAGCTGGAGAACTTGAAATAACAGCGTTACGGGCAGGCGGAGTGCCAGGAATTCATGATTTAATCGTCGCTGGACCTTATGAAATGCTCCGAATCGAGCATACGGCGTTTTCGCGAAATGTGTTAGCGCAAGGCGCCATTTACGCAGCGGAATGGTTAAGCAGACAAACTGAACCAAAGGTCTACAGCATGGCTGACGTATTAGGCTTATCTTAAAGGTGAAGCAGCTTGGTCAGAGTTGTTGTAAAGTTCGGAGGGGCAGATTTATCTTCTGGCGAAAAAATTCAGCGGGCAGCCGAGCTGTTGACAGATGCATGTTTTGAAGAGGTGGTTGTTGTGGTTTCGGCTATGGGTAAAACCACTGACAGCCTTACCCAAACAGTCTCTCAGATAGGGGTAAACGATGCTGAATGGGCAGAGATAATATCTACGGGTGAACGGACAAGCGCCCGAATTTTTTGCGCTGCGCTTAAGGCTCAAGGACTAGAGGCTGAAGTGTTCGACCCTGCATACGATAATTGGCCAATAATCACCGACTCAAACTTCCGTAATGCAAAACCTGACATGCAAAAAACCGAATCTTTGACCGCTCAGTTCCTAACTCCACTCTTAGGCAAGGTCATTCCGGTAGTGTGTGGCTTTCTCGGAAAGGATCCTTACGGTAGAGTCACAACTCTTGGGAGAGGCGGAAGCGACACGACAGCAATTCTGCTTGCAAGAAGCGTATTGGCTGATGAAATTATCCTTGTGAAAGAAACAAGCGGAGTTCTATCTGCAGATCCAAAGATAGTTCCTGTTGCAAGGTACATAGATAAGTTGGAAATACATGAAATGTTTGACTTAGCTCAGGGCGGCGCAAGAATCGTTAAGGCAGGATCCCTCAAATACAAACTGCCTAACCAAAAGCTAAGGATTGTCGATTTCAACTCCGGTGAGCTCGCAAGGGGCGGTACTGAAATTACAGGGTTCTTCAATCTTAATTCAGCTGAAACCTTAACGCAAAAGGACTTAATCGCTGTGAGCATTGTCTGCGAAGTCAACGCTCAAAACATTAGGGATGTCTTTTCAGTGCTAAACGATAAGCCAGTTTACGGCATCAGTTCGGGAAGAAAATCGGTGACGGTCTTCACCACGAGCGACAACGTAGCGCAAACCCTAAACAGACTGCATGAGATAAGGGATTTCAAGGCCGTAAGCCATAGGGAAAATGTTGGCATGATCCAAATCAGCGACCCAGACTTCATAGATTCACCAGGCGGCATCGCAAAAATCTCAAACGCTCTAAGCCAGGCAGGAATCAACATTATAGAAGTCACAACCAGCAAAGCAACCATTAATGTTTTTATCGAAGAAAAAGAAATCACAAGGGCGAAGGAAGCAATAGAAAATGTCGTATAAGCGTAAGGTAGCCGTCCTAGGCGCAACGGGAGCCGTAGGGCAAAGGTTCATTCAGCTACTGCAGGGACACCCGTGGTTCCAAATTGAAGTGCTTGCTGCTTCGGAGCGGTCGGCAGGCAAGAAATACGGTGAAGCCTGCAACTGGGTCATGGAGACGAATTTGCCTAAAGAAATAGCGGAGATGCCGGTAGCAAATGCTGACGTTGAGTCCGTTGAGAAGGCAGGTGATGTTGACTTAGTGTTTTCTTCATTGCCAGGCGATTTGGCCGGTCCAGTTGAATCGCAGTTTGCGGCGCTTTACCCGGTATTCAGCAAGGCAAGTGCCCACAGAATGGAGAAAGATGTTCCGCTGCTCATCCCGGAAATTAACTCAGATCACGCAGATTTAATTAAGGTTCAACAGAGGATGCGAGGCTGGAAAGGATTCATATCGACTGATCCAAACTGCAGTACCATCCAGCTTGCGATCACCCTAAAACCCTTAACAAAATTCGGCTTAAACCAAATAATTGTTTCAACGATGCAAGCTCTCAGCGGCGCAGGATACCCAGGGGTGGCTTCACTTGACATAATTGACAATGTGGTTCCCTTCATTTCAGGTGAAGAAGAAAAAATGGAAGCGGAAGCGCTAAAGATACTTGGCACATTTGATGGCAAAGCAGTGCAGAATGCCGATTTCAAACTTAGCGCAAGCTGCAACCGCGTTAATGTGAAAGATGGACATTTAGAATCAGTCTTCATAAAGACCGAATGTGATCCCTCAGTAGAAGAAATTGAGGCGGCATTTAGCGCCTTTAAGGGCGAGCCCCAAAAACTCAAGTTGCCCTCAGCGCCAAAGCAGCCGATCGTTGTGCGGCACGAAAAGAACAGGCCTCAACCGAGGTTCGACCGTGACACAGGTTACGGAATGAGCGTTGTTGTCGGTAGGATACGCAAGGATCCGATAATGACTTTCAAGTACATGTGTCTGGGGCACAACACGGTGCGCGGGGGAGCAGGTGCAGGAATCTTAAGCGCTGAGCTCTATGTTGCTAAAGGCTTAGCGTAAAGCCTCTGGAAGGTATTGATGCGTAAATCGGGTGTGAAGGATGGTCAAGGCAAAAAGATTTCGTGAGCCATTGGAAAACCGAAAAGGAAGCTTATTCTTTGAGGGCGTTTCAGTTAAAGAGTTAGCACAGAAATTCGATACACCACTATATGTGGTAAGTGAGAAACGCATCAGAGACAATTATAATCGGCTCGTCGACGCCTTAGTTAGCAACTACAAGTATCTAAGGGTCTACTACGCAGCAAAAGCCAACTCTAACCTAACCGTCCTTAAGGTTTTGAGGTCTCAAGGTGCATACTTAGACACTGTTAGCCCAGGCGAAGTCTTCATGGGCTTAGTAACCGGATACACGCCGGATCGTATCATGTTCACAGGAACCAGCGTTCGAAACGACGAATTGAAAATGCTTGCGGACGCCAATATAACAGTAAACATCGACTCACTCTCCGAACTCGAAAGGCTATTTAAAATTGGAGTTCCGCAGGTTTTGTCGGTTCGGGTTAACCCGGAAGTCGGCGCAGGACATCACACCCATTGTGTAACCGCTGGTCCAGACTCTAAATTCGGACTCTGGGAAGAAGAGGCCATTCAAGCTTACGCGATTGCAAAAAGAGCACGTGTGGAGCGCTTTGGCATTCACATGCATATTGGCTCGGGCATCTTAGAAATAGAACCCTACGTGCAGGCTGTCGATAAGCTGCTAAGCATAGCTAAACGTGTTCATGAAGAAGTAGGCATAAGCTTCGAATTCATCGATATCGGAGGCGGCTTTGGGGTTCCTTACAAGCCGGAAGACAAAGATTTCGATTTGGCCACCTTCTCAAGCAAAGTAGTGTCGCTCTTCAAAAACAAGGTTGCAGAGTACGGTTTAGGCAAACCATTCTTATGCGTTGAGCCAGGCAGATACTTAGTTTGCGATGCAAGCATACTTCTAACAACAGTTAACACAGTGAAGACGACGCCTTCAAAGAAGTTCGTCGGCGTAGACGCAGGCTTCAACACCTTAATTCGCCCAACAATGTACGGCTCCTACCAGCCAATCCTAGTTTCAAGCAAACTAGACGAGTCAAATAAGGAAACCTATGATGTAGTCGGTCCAATATGTGAGTCAGGCGACATATTAGCCAAAGACCGCGAATTGCCAACCGTGGAAGAAGGGGACGTGCTGGCGGTACTGAACGTCGGCGCCTACGGTTTCAGCATGAGTTCACAGTACAACGCGAGACCGAGAGCGGCGGAAGTCATGATTAGGCAAGGCAAACCCGCGGTCATACGGGAACGCGAGCAACTCGACAACTTAACCGTTAACCAACATATGGAAGAGTCATCTTGACACATTTCTGGAAAATGCATGGCTTAGGTAACGACTACATAGTAATCGACAGCAGAAATGAAAAAATCAACAGCTCAAAAGCAGCCAAGTTGGCAAAGATTCTTTGTGAACGCCGCTTCTCAGTCGGTGCAGATGGCCTCCTACTTGTTTCCGCTTCCAAAACGGTTGACGCCAGGATGAGGATTTTCAACGCTGACGGTTCCGAAGCAGAAATGTGCGGCAACGGAATAAGATGCTTTGCCAAGTACTGCTACGAAAACTGCATTGCCAATAAAAAAGATTTTACCATTGAAACCCTCTCAGGATTCAAACATGTCTGGTTAACAATCAATGGAGGAGTAGTACAGACAGTTAAGGTTGATATGGGAGAGCCGAACTGGGAAAGGAGTTCGCTACCCATGGTCGGTCAAGGAACCTGGGTAGATGAAAACCTTGATGTAAACGGCAAAGCCTTCAAAGTCACTTGCCTTTCAATGGGTAATCCCCACTGTGTCTTATTCGTCGATAATGTGGATGATTTTCCCGTAGACCAAATGGGACCAAAAATCGAGAACCATAATGATTTTCCCAAAAGAACCAACGTCGACTTCGTCCAAGTCCTAAATAGAACTCAACTGAAAATTCGAGTTTGGGAACGCGGCTGTGGAGAAACCTTAGCTTGCGGAACTGGAACTTGCGCGTCAGTGGCTGCCGCAAACAGACTTGGAAAAGTCGGAAATAAGGTTACTGTGCATCTTTTGGGGGGCTCTTTGAAGGTTGAGGTTATTTCGGGAAAACTATTCTTGAGCGGTCCCGCAGATAAAGTCTTTGAGGGAAGGCTGTTTTGTGAGGCGTAGACATGACGTTTGAGTATGCTAAGAGAATTAAGCGGTTGCCGCCGTACTTGTTCGCTGAAATTGAGAAAAAGATCAAGGAGAAGAAAGCTCTGGGTGTTGATTTGATCTCGCTGAGCATTGGTGACCCTGATTTGCCACCGCCAAAATTCGTTATTGAAGCGCTCAAAGAGGAGGCAGCTAACCCCAGGAACCACAACTATTCTTTCAGCCAAGGAGAGCCAGATTTCCGTGAGGCAGTCACAGAATGGTACAAGAAAAGGTTCAATGTTGATTTGGCACAAGACCAAGTGGTAGCTCTCTTAGGCTCGAAGGAAGGAATAGCAAATGTAGCCCGAGCGTTCATCAACCCAGGCGAACACGTTTTGGTGCCTGACCCCAGTTACCCAGTATACGCTAATGGAAGTACAATTCTTTGCGATGGCAAGGTC
Source organism: Candidatus Bathyarchaeota archaeon (assembly GCA_963827165.1). Taxonomy (GTDB): domain Archaea; phylum Thermoproteota; class Bathyarchaeia; order Bathyarchaeales; family Bathycorpusculaceae; genus Bathycorpusculum. The sequence continues at coordinate 130,337 of CAWGZR010000005.1, forward strand.
GAGCTAATGCCTCTTATTGAAGAGAACGGTTTCCAACCCGATTTTGAAGCCGTCGACCCCAATGGAGCCAAAATGATGTTCATCAACTACCCGAACAACCCGACGGCAGCAACCACCGATAAGAAATCTTTGGAGAAAGCAGTGGACTTCGCTAAAGACAATAACATAATTCTCTGCTACGACAACGCCTACTCGGAAATAACCTACGACGGGTACCGCGCGCCAAGCATCTTAGAAGTTGACGGCGCCATGGAAGTGGCTATTGAGTTCCACTCGCTCTCGAAAACTTTCAACATGACTGGTGACCGGATCGGCTTCGCGGTAGGGAACAAGCAGCTCATTTGCGGCTTGGCTAAAGTTAAGTCACAGATTGATTCTGGACCGCCAGTGTACACTCAGAAAGTAGCAGTAAAAGCCTTAGCAGCTTACAAAGATAAGGAACCACCAGAATTCCTGAGGAAAAACAACCAAATCCTTCAAGAACGTCGAAACCTTCTCGTGGAAACCCTGTGCAAAATCGGATACAAATGCGACAAACCCAAAGCAACATTCTACGTCTGGGCAAACTGCAAAGGCGACTCGATCAAGTTCGCCACCAAACTGCTCGACGCGGGAGTTGCTGTGACGCCTGGGATCGGCTTTGGAAAATGCGGAGAAGGCTATGTAAGGATGACTTTCACCCAACCTAAAGAGCGCATAGTTGAAGCATCCGAAAGAATAAGCAGTGCTTTCTAACCACTTTCTTGAATTTCTATTTTACCTCCAGCAGCTAGCTGAGGTCATAGAGCCGAATACCACTCGTTAATACGGTATATATTAAATATGTGATGTATTAAATTCCTTAGAGTCGTAAACATCTTGGTGGATTAGAATGGAACGCAGAATAATGTCTTTGGGCAGATCCTCAATGGTGATTTCGCTCCCAAAAAACTGGATGAACCTAAATGAATTAAACAAGGGAGACGTAGTTTCGTACGCTATCCAACGTGACCGTTCACTGGTCGTTTATCCGGGAGCAGAGAAAAAGTCGCCACCGAAAGAGACAACGATTAAGATTGGACACAACGATGATGAAGCATTAATAACCCAGAAGATCATTGGGTCATTTTTGAACGGATACGCTGGAATCACGCTCATAGCGGAAAAAATCCTCTCCGTTACCCAGAGAAAAGCCATACGGTACATCGCAGGCCGACTTTACATGAGAATTATGGAGTCGGATTCAAAAGGAGTTTACCTCCAAACTCTAACTGACGAATCAAAAGCTTCACTTGACCAGGCAGTGCAAAGAATGCATCTGATATCCTATTCCATGTGTGAAGATGTCTTCAATGCCTTGAAAACAAACGACGTTTCACTTGCAAAATCTGTTCTTTCACTCGACGATGACGTGGATCAATTTCACTTCCTTATCCTAAGAATATTACGGGGCGCAGCTCAAAGTCCAGTTTTGGCAAATGAACTTCGCTTGGACCCGCTCGATTGCATGGACTACCAGTATCTTTCGGTGCTAATCGAGCATGCCGCAGATTACGTCGCAGACATAGCCAAACACATCATAATGATAGATGGAATGGGAGAGAAAATTCCAGCCAACTTGTTGGAGCTTATGGTCGATGAAGGAATGGAGGTAGTCGACTTGTACATTAAAGCCGTCAACGCTTTCTTTCAACACGACGCTGATTTTTCAGTTGAAATAATGAAGCAGACCAAGAGAATTGAAAAATTGGATCAAGAAATCGCAAATACAACTTTCATAAGCAACAAAAGACCCGAGCTAATCTGCGCAGTTTGTTCTATTAGAGAAGACATAAAGAGAATTGCTTTCTATGCAGCAAACATCGCTGAAGTTACGGTGAATCACGCGTTCAAAGTTTCGACGTAAAAAAAAATAAACGTGAAAAAGGAAAACCCTATGCGGGTTTCTTTGTCGATTGATAATTCAACGTCATAGCCAGCTTTGAGGGTAGCAGATCTTTTTCCAGCATCTTTCTTGCCATCGGTAATGCTACGTTGAAGTTGTATACTTCTTTGCCGTTGCTTCGTGCATCCCGCAGCATTTCTTTCTCAACTTTGTGCTTTAAGTCGCCTACGCTTAGAGCGCCGATAACGAATATTCCAGGTAGCATTTCTTTCATGTCGTCTTTGAGTTCGATGCCTTCTACGCCGAAGGGTGGAACTGCGTTTATGTCAAGCAGCAACTTCATGTGTTTGACGTCTTTGAGCATCTCTTTGTCGATGATGCGGACTCCTTTGACGCCTGCGCACATAATTACATCAGATTTCTGTATAATCTCGATTTTTGACGCAGGTGTCGGTGCGAATACTCCTTGAACTTGTACGCCGTGGTCTTTTGCCAAAAGTTTCCCTATACCTTCTGCATGTTCTTTACCGTCTGCACGTTTCGGGTTCAGGCTGGCAATCATTACTTTGCAACCCATCTTAGCGAGAAGGACAGCTGCTATTTGTCCGACTGCACCGGTTCCCATGATGGCGCATGTCTTGTCTTTTAGTTCTCCAAGTTTGTTTGTTATTAGTGCGTTTTCTGCTTTCGCAACCATCGCTGCGGCTGTGGTATAAGCGCCGGCCGGGTCAATTATGATGCTTGTTTTGAATGGTGGGAACATTGAGTCCTTGACTGCCTGAAAGACTTCTTCGCTTCGTTCAGCGTTTTTTCCGCCGATCATGAAGGCTGTGTGTTTAACGCCTTTGGGCCCTCTTGAGAGCAATGCGTCTTGAGTGATGTTTCTTGCATCTTCAGGATTCACGTTTTCGTATGGGATGACTGCGTCGTAGCCGACGTCGTATGCCATGCAGATGTCGAATGGGCTAGCTTTGGCGTCGGTGTCAATATAAAATAGTAAGTAAGGTGCTTCTTCCGTTCCTTTGCCCATTGTTGGCTTAACTTGGATCTGGATTGATTCCAACCAGTTTTCCATCTCATGAGTGGATGGTACTTCCGTGCTTGCTGCGATAACTTTCTTCGAAAGCTTTGCAGTTTCAACTTTCGCGTTCATCGATTCGAGCATCTGCTTTACTCCAGTCATGTGCTCGGGACTACAGATGTGTAGGCAGGTCATTTCTTCTTTTCCTTTGACCTCTCTTGCGTGATTTAGAATGCCCATTGTTATCCAGCTTTCTCTAATCGAGAAATTAACTTCTTTTTGATGTTCTTCTATCTCAAATTGGAGACTTTGGCCAAGAGCGATCAAGTATTCTTTTTCCATTGAATCGTCTTTCTGTTTGGGCAGATTGTCCAAAGCTCTTAACAAATCATTTAGTGAGTTTATTTTTTTAGCGATTACGTCTCCGATATAGTCTTTTGCGGTTGCGTCAATGTCAACGGCGAAATAAGGAATGCTGCTTTTGCGCAAAATGTCCGTGGTTATGCTACCATCAAAGTCTGCGTTGGATCGATTACCTAATTCATCTGTGACGAAATCCACATTGACTTTGCTTACAAGGTTTTCGAGAAACTTGTAGAAACCTATGGAAGGCTTGAGCAAGGCTTTGGCTGAGTTCGAGTTTGCTTGCGGCTCGGTGACCCAGAACTGCTCATTGTATTCTTTTTCCAGCAGTAAGACGTTGAGTTTCTTTTTTTCTAAAGGTTTTAATTCGAGAGTTTCCATTTTTGTTAACCTCTGCTTCTGTGAGAACTACAAAGGCTGATATATACTTAATCGAAATACGCCATGTAAAGTTATATATGGTATATACAAGTAGGCAACAAACGATATATCGGCATATACTGCCTATACAGCATATTCTGCGAACAAAACAATAGAAAAAGAATAAAAAAGAGTTTAAAAAACATTCAAGAATTATTTTGGCTGTAACTCTCTTCATCAAAGGTTGGTTGAGCCATCAGTTTAGTCTTGTATTTTAGTTTGCCATCCTTCGCATGAGGCTTTCTCAATAATTCATCGGTGTATTTTTCGATCTCACGCGCTTCCTCAGCTAGTCTGGCAGCTGCCTGAGCTACTTCGTGGGCGGATGCCACCAATGGGATGTATTTTTCATGCTCCTTTTCTATGAAGCAGGCTAACGTATTGATGTCAGCGACTTTTTCAGCCATTCCGTAGGCAGCGATTGCTTTAGCTTTTGCGTAAGGATTGTTGAAGAAAATCTGATCCCGGATGGTTGCGATATCGATGACTATCTTGGGCAAAATAGGAGGCAAACCAGCTTCAACTGCGTAAATCACTTTGTCGATCTCCTGATACACGATCCGGTAGACACCTGTTATGGCGAGGACTTTGCTTATGTTTGAATTAAAAATTGCCATTTCAATAGGATCTAGGAACTCTTTTCTTGCTCCAATGAGCGGGTCCCCAGTGATAATGATGTAGCCTAAGCCTTGTTTTTCGATGTCGCCTTTGATGCGTTTGCCGGGAGAATCAGTTATGACTATTCCAGGTATCTTTCTGCTTGCGACTGCATCTCGAGCTTTAGTGGGACCTGGCAACGCTGTGTTAGGCGATATTATTACCATAACTTCAGGATAAAACTCGAAGATTTTAGGCAAGGCTTCTTCGACGTCGTCAGCGCCCATTTTTGAACCTGTTGTTACGGTTCGAACCTTGATGTCTCTTCGATCGGCTAATTCATCCAATAGAAGCTCGAGACAAGGTGATGTCCCGATATTTCCACATTTGAAAATTCCAATTTTTCTTGGAGCCGGTTGTTGTTGCTGTTCCGCCAATTTGTACTTACCCCTTAGTAGATAGAATTTTATGCTGTTTTGAGCATTTAAAAGTTGTCATATTATGCATTCTTGATAGTTTTTGAGTTTATTTTTGTTGTGAGGTGACTTATTTTTTTGGAAATCGGATCGAGACAAAGCTGAATTAAGGGTTGAACCGTAATTTTTTAATAACTTAGTCTTCAAAGATGTAGTCAAGTAAAGTTTGAACGAGGGTTACGTGTTGTCGTTAAATGAGAATATTGAGAATCTTGCAAACGCATGTGGCGTTACGGGTAGAGAAGGCGAGGTTCGTGAGTTGATGATTAGGCTCATGACCCCTTACGTTGACGAGATTGTTGTCGATAAACTTGAAAATGTCATAGGTATTAAAAAAGGCAAAGAAAAATCGACTAAAATAATGCTAGCAGCCCATATGGATGAAATTGGGTTGATGGTGAAAACAATCACTAAAGACGGCTTTTTACAATTCGCAAAAATGGGAGGAATAGACGACCGCATCCTGCCTGCTCAAATGGTCACGGTTTTTTCGAGAAAAACCTCTTTCCCAGGCATAATTGGCTCTAAACCACCCCACATCCAAAAGGAGGAAGAACGAAAAAAAATCATTACGTCAGATGAACTCTTTATCGATGTAGGTGCAGAAAGCCGGGATGATGCTTTAGCCATGGGTATTGCGGTGGGTGACCCTATAGGTTTCAACATCAAATACACGAAGTTGGGTAGAGATGTGGCGGTGGGCAAAGCTTTCGATAATCGAGCAGGCTGCGCGGCTATGATTGAAACCCTCAAACTTATCGAAAAAACCGACTACACAATCTATGCCGTGGGAACGGTTCAGGAAGAGGTAGGCTTGCGAGGCGCAGGTGCGGCAGCTTTCCAGATTGATCCCGATGTGGCGATAGCTCTCGATGTCACAATAGCCGGCGATGTCCCGGGTGTAAGGGAATATGACACAAGCGTCAAGATGGGCAAAGGTCCCGCAGTAACAATTTCCGATTCCGGCTTGATTACTCATCCAAAGGTTCTACGTTGGCTTCTGGATTCGGCTGAGGAAGAGAAAATCCCCTTTCAGATAGAAACAGGACTCATGGGTTCAACGGACGCTGCGCGCATTTCCTTAACAAGGCAAGGAATCCCTAGCGGAAACATTTCGATAGCGACAAGGTACATTCATAGCCCCGTGGGCATGCTTAGCATAAAGGACATTGAGAACTCAGCGAAACTCGCCGTTGCCGCTATTCAAAGAACATCCAGATACTTCTAGGAGGTAAAAAAAAATATCATCACCAGAGAAACTTGTCGTTGAAATAGCCACTAAAACTTATCAAAGCGGCTACAACTGCGCCCAAACCGTTTTACTAACCCTTTACAACCAGATTGAACCCAACTCTAAAAATGATTTAATCCCGAAAATTGCCGCAGGATTCGGGGGAGGCATAGGACGCTGCGGGTCCGTGTGCGGCGCATTAACGGGCAGCATAATGGCTGTGGGAATCAAATATGGATCCAATGAGGTTAGCCCTGAAAAGCAAGCTAAAGCTTACGCTTACGCAAACAAGCTGTACAAGCAATTTGAAAAGCAGCACGGAACGGTCTATTGTCGAGATTTGATTAAATACGACTTGTCAAAGCCGGAGGAAGCGGTTAAAGCGCGTCATGAAAAAGTGTCTGAGAAGGTCTGTGCTAATTTGATTAAGGCAGGAATTATAAGTTTTCTTGAACTTGAAAAGTGACCTATCGCACATATAGAAAGTGTTTTTAGCAGTTCAGCCTCATTGATTAGGGTAGGGCTAAAAAATGGAACCTGCTCAAAAATTTGCTGGAAAATTCGAGTTCTTAGAACACACCGCGGACGTCTACATTCGCGCTTTCGGAAAAACGATGGAGGAAGCATATGCTAATTCTGCTTTAGCAATGTTTGAAGTTATGACGGACACAGACAAAATTGCTCAAACATCACAAGAAAGTTTAGAGGTGGAAGCAGAAGACCAGTATGCACTACTTTACAATTGGCTAGAAGTCTTACTTGTAAAATTTGAAACTGAAGGAATGCTCTACTCAAAATTTGAAATATCTGATTGGAAAGAAACTGAGGAAACCTTCCGCTTCAAGGCAAAAATATGGGGGGAAAAATATGACGCCCAAAAGCACCCGCAAAAAGTAGGCGTTAAAGCTATAACCTACCATAGAATGATGATAATCAGAGAAAAAGAAAGCGCTGTTTTAGAGTTTATTTTGGATATTTAGATGAAATGTCGTTTTTTCAGTTCCTCAACCATTTTGTCAACAACTGGCTCTGGCGGCTGGTCAAGAGCGGTGGTTTTTGAGACTACTAAGGGCACTTTTTTCTGTTCAAAGTACATTAAGAGTGGTTTTGCCTGTTCATGATAAACCTGCAGCCTTTTCTTAATGACCTCAGGGGTATCGTCCGAACGCTGGTATAGTGGACCTTCGCATTTGTCACAGACTCCCTCAGCCTTCGGCTTCAGAAAGCGGACATTGTAAACTGTCCCGCAATCTCGACATATCCTTCGGCTGGACAGTCGTTCTATGATAAGCCAGTCGGGCACGTCAAGCATCAATACGACATCAATTTTGGCTATGGCTTCAAGGGCTTTGGCCTGTTCAAGTGTGCGTGGGAAACCGTCCAAAATGAAGCCTTTCCCTAAAGGAATCTTTGCTAAACGTAGCTTTAGAACTTCTAACACAATTTCGTCAGGAACCAAAAGCCCCTTTTCAACGTAACCCTTGACTTTTCGCCCCAGTTCCGAGTCCTGCTTGATCAATTCACGAAAAATGTCGCCTGTCGCGATTGTTTCAACACCGAGCTTTTGTTGAAGCCTGCTTACGTAGGTGCCTTTTCCTGCGCCTGGCGCTCCAAACATGACAGCTTTCAAATTTCTTTTTGCCCCCACTTACCCACTTGCATAGAGGGTGAGCAATAATTAAGTTTTATGTGCTATTTTTGGCTTTCACGGAAACGTTTATGCCAACACGGCGCCTATCAAAGGTGGCAAGGTGAAGATTTGCATACAACAGCGATCGGCAGAAGCTTGTACCAAATTGATTTGGAAACAGGCGGGTTCAAAAATCTTATCTGTAGCTACGTTTTGGTCGGCGCGAAAGTCAGCCTAGTCGAGTCGGGACCCACCTCTTCAGTGTCTATGCTTCTTGAAGGATTGAAAGAACTTGACGTAAAATTTGAGGACGTTGATTATGTGGCGATAACCCATGTTCATTTGGATCATGGCGGAGGCGCTGGAACACTGCTAAAGTTTCTGCCTAACGCAAAAGTAATCGTGCACCCAAGAGGAATGCCGCATCTGGTTGATCCTCAACGGCTATGGGAATCCGCACAGTCAGTTCTGGGGTACGTAAGCGAAATCTTCGGTAAACCAGAGCCCGTCCCGAAAGAACGTATAATACCAGTTTTTGAAGGCTCTTTTGATTTAGATGCCGGCGCAAAACTGCAGGTTTATGAAACCTTAGGTCACGCTTCCCACAACCTCAGCTTCTATGAAACATTGAACGACGGTGTGTTTCCAGGAGATGCAGCTGGCACTTACTTTCCCGAGTTTGACTCTGTTATCCCTACGACGCCCCCGCCTTTCCGCTTAGACATCGCGTTGGCTTCTCTGGATAAGTTAATCAGCCTAAAACCATCATTTTTGTATTACAGTCATTTCGGCAAAGCCTCGGACGCGGTTGAGCGGCTGATAGATTACAAAGCTCAACTTCAGCTCTGGGGAAGAATTGCAAAGGAAGGAGTGCAGGAACAACAAGGCTTTGATCAAATATGTAAGAGAATTCTTTGGGAAGACAAAGTAATGCATCGACTAGCCGATTACCTGGGCAGACATCCGATCTACTCGGTGACAGCTCTGAGGAATACTATCCAAGGATTTGTCGACTACGCAAAACAAACCACAACCAAAGAATGCCAGAATCAAGGTAAACTGTCACCCGGAAAACCTCAGCAAACATAAATTTCATAAACGAAAACTCCTGCCTTTACACCTGGGTCTTCATCCATCAACTTTTGGTCTCCTCGGCTGAGGAGTCAAAAATTCCAAAACCCGAAATGTCCACATCATTTGAAACCGGACAAGAATCGGCAACACTCCATCCCTTCGAAGAGCAAAATTTCTCCGCCCATGTTCCCAAACGATTCTTTTGGCGTCTTCACCGTTCCGATTCGGCCCGTCTTTGAGGATTACATATAGTAGCATTTAGTTTTGCAAGCATCTGTCTCGTGTAATCATCGGTTATTTCAGCCATCGTCATTCACCAATTACATCAATTAACATATCATACGTAGCTTAAGATTCTCGTAAAAACTCGGGTTGAATCTCTTTATTGACAGGCTCAAGTCACAACTGTTTTATTTGAGCAGCCCCCTTTTTGAGTCTGGTGAATGATTTTGGGTGAAAACGACAGCAGAAGGGCACCGGAACAAGTTCCTCTGGAGAAAATAAATGATTATTCATGGCGCATTCCAAAATACAAGCCTGGAATGCGTGTTCCCGGCATAGTTTTTGCTAACGAAGCTCTATTAGAGAAAATGAAAACTGACAGAACCCTTTGGCAATGCTCAAACGTTACTCACCTGCCTGGAATCTACAAGCATGCAGTAACGTTGCCTGATGGACATGAAGGCTACGGCTTCCCAATCGGGGGAGTCGCGGCGACAGACTACCAAGATGGTGTCATAAGCCCTGGTGGAGTCGGTTACGACATAAACTGCGGCGTGCGCCTCTTGGCAACAACACTGACCGAAAAGGATATTCGACCCAAACTGGCGCCTTTAGCAGAAAGTATTTTCCGCAATGTTCCATCTGGGCTTGGGAGCCGCCGAAAAGACCTTTCAATATCCACAAACGAACTAGACCACCTCGCGGTTGAAGGAGTTGAGTGGCTTATTAAACGGGGCTTTGGGTGGCCTGAAGACGCTGACCACTGTGAAGAGAGCGGGCGAATGCCAAACGCAAATCCCGAAAAAGTGTCCCAAACAGCCAAAAGCCGAGGGTTAACGCAAATCGGCACCCTGGGTTCAGGCAACCATTTCCTAGAAATTCAAAAAGTAGATAAAATCATCAATGCGAAAAAGGCGAAGGCTTTTGGGATCACCGAGGAAGGGCAGGTTACGGTTATGATTCACTGCGGGTCAAGAGGCTACGGACATCAGGTCTGCTCGGATTATCTGCGAGTAATGGAGCATGCAATCACAAAATACAAGATCACTTTGCCAGATCGCGAATTAGCCTGCGCCCCCGGAAACAGCAGCGAAGCCCAAGACTACGTTCAAGCCATGGCATGCGCGGTCAACTACGCCTTCTGCAACCGCCATGCAATCATGCATTGGGTCCGCCAAAGCTTCCAGGAAGTCTTCCATGAAAACTCAGAAAAATTCGGCTTAAAGCTAGTCTACGACGTTTGCCACAACGTTGCCAAAGCAGAAACACACGACATTGACGGCGTCCAAAAGAAAGTTTGGGTTCACCGCAAAGGAGCCACACGCGCCTTCCCAGCAGGGCACCCAGACGTCCCAGACGACTACCGCAGCGAAGGACAACCCGTTCTTATCCCCGGCAGCATGGGCACTAGCAGCTGGGTTTTGGTGGGCTCGCAGAAAGCAATGGATTTGACTTTCGGTTCAACCGCGCATGGCGCGGGGAGGATGATGAGCCGATCATCGGCGAAGCGGCAGTTTTGGGGCGGAGACATAAAATCGGGTTTGGAGAAGCGTGGAATCGTGGTTCGCGCGGCGAGCACCTCGGTTTTAGCCGAAGAAGCAGACCCAGCCTACAAAAACGTGGACATCGTAGCCGACGTCAGCGACAAAGTGGGAATAGCAACGAAGGTTGCGAGGCTTGTCCCGATCGCAGTGGTTAAAGGGTAACTTTAACCTGCCAAATTTTGCTTTTTCCATTTTTTAGATTTTTTCTTGGAAGAACTTTGGGGAATTATATAACTAGATGTTCTAATAATTCAGTATAAACTGATTTCGGCAGACAGGAAAACGGGCATTTGACTGAAACCAAAGACATCAGGTTCCAATATAGTGGATACGTTATCTATGCGGTTCAGATTTTCAGTGTAGTTACTGGTCTCATTTTCACTCTTCTGCTTACCAGAAACATGAGTACTAATTATCCTAACCAATACGGCATTTGGACGAGCATTTTTGATTATGTTGCCTACTTCACGCTTTTCAGCGGTGTCTTCCCGTTCTGGGCGGAACGATTCGTGGCAAGGGGCAGAACAGGCGCCGTAAGAACAGGAATCATGGCTCAGTTAGTCATATCACTCATTTTCTTGGGAGCTTACTTCCCCCTAATCTACCTAATATACAAGGACGCCATCGCCGTGAAAATCGGAACCATGTCCTACCTGCCCATCTTCTTTCTTGCTGGACCCTACATCGTCACTTTCTACATGATAACCCTCTGCGAAGGGTTACTGCAGCCCAAAAAACCCCAAGCGCTCGGCTACGGCTTACTTATCGAGGAAATAGTCAAAGTAAGTGTTGCCTTGGTTTTGATTTTGGGTTTCCACCAGCTGTTTCTCGGCGCAATGTTGGCATTGGTTCTATCCTGTTTCGTTCAAGTGGGTTACTACGTTTGGCTTTTACGCGACGCCTTTAAGGAGAAAACAAATTGGAGCTACCTCAGAGAATGGTTCAAAGGCTCCACAGTGATTGCCTTCAACGCCATCGGCAACCAGCTTTCATCCTTCGTGTACATTCTGCTTTTCTTCTACGGCGGACCCAACACCAGAGCATACTATCAAGCTGCCGGAAGCTTCACTGCCATAATTGGCTACTCAATATCTTTGTCTATTGCGCTCTACCCAAGGCTGCTGTCGAAAAGCTGCTCCAAAGAGCAAGTTGGCACATCTTTCAGGACAGTTATGATGCTGGGCATCCCTATAGCAGCAATAGTGATGGTTATGTCCTACTCGTTCTTAACCGTTTTAAAAGTTAATTATGGGATTGCTTGGCCAGTTCTCGTAGCGCTCTCAATTTACACCCTATTCGGATTAGTCACCTCGTTTTACTCCAACTGTGTCATGGGTGTAGAGGTGTTCGACGCTGAAGGCAAAATCGCGCTGCGACGCCTAATCAAAAGCAAGATCTTTGTCGTATTCGCACTTCCCTATCTTAATGCAGCAATCGCAATCCCGCTCACATTTCTTGCTTTAACAATACTGCCAATAGCTGGTTCAGTGCAGGCTACATTGTATGTTGTGGCAATACTCATCGCGGCTCAACTTTCAACCTTCACCGTATTATACATGTACATGCGTCATTCAATCGGCATACCTGTCGCATGGAAAAGCATTGGCAAATACGTTTTAGCCGCCGCCCTAGCCACAGTCATCCTGTATCTGCTTCCGACCACGACAACACTGTTTTCTACTATAGCTAAGGCAATAGCTGGATTTGCAATTTACGTAGTGTTTTTGTTAGCTATCGACAGTCAAGCAAGAGAACTCATAAGACAAGTGTTGAATGAAGTCAAAGGCACCGTTCGCAACCTGCGGCAGTTGACCAAAAGAGGTGCCGCGAAGAATTCTTCAGGCGAAAACACAGCGCAAACAAACTGAAAATTAATATGCCAAAGAAAACAAATGTTCTTCAGGCGATTTTGCCTCGCTCAAGTGATGGTTTGATTTGTCGTGAAGGATGAATGTGGAATCTGCGGCAGAGTTCTAAGGACAACTTACATGCGTAAGTGTCAACGTTGCCAGAAAATGTATTGCCGCGATTGTATGGTACCCGATGTTGCAACAGGCGATCCCAACGCAATGTTATGCCTTCATTGCGCGAGACGTATAGTTGCGCCGCGTTCAGCCTCCAAGTACGAGGGGCTTGAACGCCACCTGAAGTTTAGAGCAGCCTTCACGAGTTTGGTAAAGCTTTCGTTTGCAAGAATAGATGGTTTAATCGGCTCAAACCTTCCGATGAGCGCTTACAAGGATTCTATGTGGTGGAGTAACACCTCGTCTAGCGCCCACGCTAAGGCTTGGTTAAATGCTGGGTGGGAAGTGCAAGAAGTAAACCTCAAAGAAGGTTACGCCGTCTTTAAGAAAGTACTCAATGTCCCATTCAAGAAAACAAGGCAGAAAAAACTAGAGATAAACAAGCCATTCACCCCTGTCCCCGTTCATATTCCGAGATCTAAGGTGCCATCAAAAACCAAAGTCTCAAAACTGTATGCAAGAATCAAGAATCTAGAAAGGCAGCGGGCCGAAGGGCGCAGGCAAATCAGGGGTTTTAAGGCGCGACCCCGGCATTAGACAAGCTTTTTAGGTTAAAAAGAAACAACTAATTCACATCCCTGGAATGGTGCGTTGGTTGCTTGAGCGAACATTCAAATTAGAACTCAAAGAGGCATACGAAGGCGTAAAAGCTTTGCTTATGCGGAAAGGGTGCAAAATAGTTTCTGAAGATTCGCCTAAACACCTCGCCGTCAAACAAGGGTCACTTTGGGGAATGCTGCCTACCACAGCCAAAAAAACTGTGGACTTGTCTTTTGTCGCCAATGAATCAGGGACAAAAGTCTCTTGCTCTTCACGCCTCAGCCCGGACTGGAAAAACATAACCATAGTCGGCTGCGTCTTAGCCGCGGTTCTGGTTGGGTTATGTTTGTGGATGGCTTCAGACTTAACCACCTTCGTGAATACGGGCAAAACTTCTTTTTGGAGCTTCTTAGCCTCGGTCAACGGGAACGTGAATATACCAGTTGCACAAAATTTTGTTAACTTAACCAAGTCACTCGCGGCCTTCCTATCGCTCATAATAGTTTTAGAAGCCGCAATAGCCCTTTACGCCTACAAAGCAATCGATAAGTTTATTGAGGAAACATTTGACACGCTAAATAAAGAAACAGCGCCTAAATCTAAAAAAATGTAAAAGCCCCTTATGCTTCACCTATTTTTTTGCCGCAGTTCTCACAGTACAACGCAAACGATTTGTTGGCTGAACCACAGTGAACACAGAATTTGGCTTTGCTCGTATCCGCTTGTACGGGCGCAGAGCTAACCTCAGCTGGCATAAAGATTTGAGAAGGATCCGTTTTTACTCCGAATCTTAGTGGTCTAACCACTACCGCTATCGAGATTCCGATTGCGACTATCATAAGAACGAAAAATAGGGGGTCTCGGGAAATCAAGTTTAAAGAAATAGGTGCAACCGGTTCGATCGTTGGTCCAGCCACTGAGGGCAAAGGCTCCATGGTTTCATTTGGACCAACAGACGGCGTGGCTTGTGGTGTGTCGGGATTATATGGAGCAAAAGAAGGATTCGGCGCTGCAAGTGAAAGGGCTTGAAGATTTACAACGTACTGTAGGCTTGTATCAATCGGGTAGACATATGCACCTACACCGTTGAACTGTGAGGGCAATTGGCCGACTGTGAATCCTTCCCCGGTTGTTTCGCAGTAATAGTAGTTTTGGTTATTATACGTCCAGTAAGTACCTCCAAGATTGTTCCCCAGTACCCCGACTGCCAAGTGGTCTGGAGGATTAATGAAAACTACGTCAAAACCTAACATCAACGTCAAAGTTGCAAAGAGAATGGAGTGGCTCTTGCAATCGCCGATATTGTCGATTAAGGTCTCAACCGGGAACCTCGGGTAATCTTGATACCCGGTGCTGTTCAGATCCGTCGCGTAGGGTATGCTTTGAACGAAAGCTAAGGCAAAGTTCACTTCCTGAAGCGAACTGTATCCAGCTTGGGTTGCAGTTTCATTTATCTTTGTGGCCAAGCTTTCCATGTAGGGATCTTGAGTAGTGGTGAAGTACCCGAAACTTGCAAGTTGAATTTGCGACCTCACCGAATCTGGAATAGCAACGTAAGCTGAATACAGCTCTTGGGGGATAGTCAGGTTCCAACTCCAGGTTTCGCCGCCATAGTTCCAGCAAAACGAGCGGTTATAGTATTGAGGTTGACTCTGAGTTTGAGCATTAGCCACCACAAAAGGCTGAAGGACCGGGAAACAAGCGAGAAATAAGACAGTAAAGACCGTTAACAGGCTCCACGGTTTGCGTCGAAGCAGGGACTTACTCATTCATTCATCAACATCCCTTAAATGACCCTTGATGCATTTTTAAAACTATTCCCAAATGCTATTCAGCGACGAACTGTTGAACGCATATACCAAGTCGCAAAGCTATAGGCAGCTATCGCAAAAAGGCAAAACAGAACCAAAACCTTCAGACCAGTCAGGGTTTGCAACATTGAAAAAACCAATGCTGTCGCCGGAAGCGGAAGCAGTAGAAAATATATGAAACCTACTAATCCAACGCGGTTTCCAACGCTTTCTTTCTTAACGGATCCTCTTCCGAAGAACGCCCCCGCCAACCTTCCGAAGCCACTCGTGCAAGCTTTACATCTGTAACAGCTACTGCACCCGAGCCTACGCAGAATGACGTAGATTACAATGACAACCACAATCAAATAGAGCAGACTATAGAGTGGAGCGTAGATGAGCACAGCGAAGAACGCTAAGAAAACCCATACGAGCAGTGCAAGATTTCCCAGAATGTTAAGCTGACGAGTGAATTCAAGTCTTTCTTCGCTCAAGCCGTCGCCCTAATCATTTTACATTGAATCTCGCTTATTAGTTACTCTGTTTTTCCTGCTAACGCTTGCGACCCTCGGAACTATATTATTTCTGCTTTATTATTCCGTAGCTTTGCTTTTTCCAAGCATCCCGGAACTTGTTGTAGTAATCTATCGGCTGGAAAACAGGCGCGTAAACCAGCGGCCACTCAAGTCCGCATTTGCAGCAAGCATAAACCTTTTTATTTTTTAAGTCTGCTAGAATTTGCAATAATTCTTTTCTGCATTTTGGGCAATAGTATGGTCCATTGACCATTTGCTTTGCATCTTTGGTGAGGCATTTAATTCGGCTAGTTGGAACTTTACTTGTTCCCTTTCCCATACTCATGGTTGCGACCAATCCAGCATACTAACCGTCAACGCACAAAGATATACCATTCCGTCAACATTAGAGATTTCAAAATGGAAAAGCAGCCTTTTTCATTATTTCTCCGAAAGAGTTGCGGGAAATCCCAAATCTTCGAATCGAGCGAAATCGCCATTTTTTGACCGAACAGAGATTGAAGCACAGAAAACTTAAATTACGCTTGAGCTATGAGCTATTCCAGCGCGGCCGTCGTCTAGTCTGGTTTAGGACATTAAACCGCATATAACCATAAGCGGTATGTAAGCCTTCCAAGCTAATGATCCCGGGTTCAAATCCCGGCGACCGCACCACAACCGCACCAAATTTTAGGTTCAAATCCAGCCGCAAATAGTTGCCTTGCTGACAAAGATTGCCTTTTTCGGTTGCCGTTCGATGAATGAATAACGACTACCTTACAAAGACCTTCGAGACGTTTTCTGAAGGTGGATTCTAAAGAAATATAACTTGCGCTGCATGGAAATTGAACCTCAAAGTTCAATTTTCGCGTTTTTTTGTTGTAAAATAAGGCTGGGTTGGGCTTGAAAATGGAATCGGGTTAAAAGCCGCGTTGATTGCTTTGGAAGTTGTGAACTTTTTGCATGGAAAACTTATCGCCAATTGAACTTTTCGCATGTTGAGGTTGCACGATTTTGACCTGATTTTGAACGGTTTGAGTTTGTACTGAAGCGGCGGTTGTTGTGGGAAAAAACGATGCGTCGATGACTCAATCAAGAGGTTGGGGCTCTTTGTTGCCGCGCCATTTTATAGTCCATTGTGCCATGCTGTCGAGGATTGGAGTTAATTCTTGACCCTTTGATGTTAATGAGTATTTTATTAGGACGGGTGTTTCTGCGATGACTTGTTTGTTTATGATGCCGCAGGCTGCTAATTCCTTTAGTTTTGAAGACAGCGTCTTTGAACTGATGGGTTTGAGGGCTTTCATGAACTCGTTGAATCTTAGGGGCTGTTTGCGTAGGTGGAGTTCCTTTATTATTTGCAGGCTCCATCGGTTGCCCACTAGCTGTATTGCTTGCTCGTAGGGGCAGTTTGTGGCTAGGACGGTTTTGCCCATGATTTCACCAGGGTTACTTGCTTTATCTAGCTTCAGCTTAGATTTATATGCTTTCGTAAGTAAAGCTAATAGCTTAAGTAAATTGGGAGAAAAACTGAAAATGTTTACAATAAATCGCTTCGAAAACGGAAGAATAATAAGGCAAGCGACCGACAAGGAACATTCAAGATATCTTGCAGAATTATCGAAGAAACCAAAAGACGATCAATTGTCTGGAGAAGTCAAAGGCGACGCTTATGGCTTAACAGGCTTGATTTACATGCAAGAAATAAGTCACAAAAAAACCAAAACTAAATCGAATAGCATCAAAAGTGAAATAACCTATTTTGACGTCGCGGGCAAAGAAAATTCGGATGAAACCCTTGAATTGGCCAAAGAGAGAGCAGTGGAAAGAGGGGTAAAAACAATTATTATCGCTTCAATAAGAGGAGAAACAGCGTCAAAAGCACTGAAAACCTTCAAGGATACCGATATCAAGTTGGTAATGGCCACATGCAATGCCTGTAATGGGTGTGACCGCTTTTCTAAAGAAATATGGCAAGAAGTTGAGAAGGCAGGACACAAAGTAATTTACACCAATGAGGACGCTGTCCCGTTCCCTCCGGAAGCCGTGCTCGCTTACAGGAGAATATGCGAAGGCATGAAAGTCGCCGTGCAGATAACCATGTCTGCAGTGGACCAAGGCTACATCGCGCCAGGTGAGAAAATAATAGCCATCGCAGGTACAGGCGGCAAAAGTTATAGCAAAGGGTGGGGAGTGGACACGGCAGTGATAATCGAAGCCCAAGGAAGCACTGAATTTTTTAGCTATCCGCAAATGATGAAGGATCTAAAATTGTACGGCCAGAAAATCAGGGAAATAATTTGCATGCCTCGATAAGTAAAGAGAGTTGCCCTTGAGCTATATAGACTTCGTTTCAAATCCGGGCAGCCCCATCACGGAAGTTTCTCAGATTCATTGAGACACACTGGAAAAAGAAAGGAAAACTAGGCAGTATAAACGGCGGTTGCTCGATATCGGTTCCGCCCGGTCCACAAACAGTTCAACAACTCAGTTTTATCTCTTCCAGGAAAACTAAGGGGGTGTCAAATGGTTTTTTCCCCATTTCCTCTACCAATTCTTGCTCTTGTCGGGCAAAAAGAGCGCCGCCGGTAATTTTATGAGTCAATGCCAAAGTGAAGCAGTCCGGTAGCGAAATGGCCCTTTTGCATTTGATTTTGGCCGCTTCATCGATTAATCGTGAGGTCTCCTCAACCATAAAATATCCTGAATTAACGAGTTTGTTTACTCTTTCGCATGATTCCTGCAATCCAAGTTTTCTGCAGAGGATGTATCGCAGCTCTGTTATGGCTAACTCCGTAGTGTGGGCTTCAATTAAATTAGTTTCGAGCGCTTTTTTGAGTTTCTGTCCCAAACTATCGCAGTATATTAGTTCAATTAATGCGCTTGTGTCTATTGCTAATTTTCCTTTCAAGTCTTGCATCGTCAAGCTTCCGTTCTTTCTCTAATTCTTCGAGAGCCTCTGTAACTCCTCTGGTTGGGCTGCATGCTTCTTCAAGCAACCGAGAGTTTTTCTCCCGTTGATCCACCAGGAAACGAAGGGCGTCATTTAGGTCAACTCGGTGTCCCAACTTGATTTGAAGTTCGGATGCAACCTTCAAAAGTTTTTCTTTAACGTCCTCTGTTACTGATATTGTAGTCATTGAGACCACATCAGTTATATCAGCTATAGTAAATATAATTTATCTACCAATATATGAGTCAATACGCTATCCGCCCTCTAGTATGATCGCTGCTTTCGCAAAGCGGAAACCGTAACAACTCGCTGAACTCCTAAAAATGGAGAAAGGAAACGTAGGAGAGCACATTAGACGAGCTGAAAAAACATCATGGACTTTTTGATGACGTCGTAAACCTCGTTGAATGAATTAAAGTTTTGCCTCGTTAGAGAGTGTGAAAAACTCAAATTTATTTTAGGAAATTGCCGCTTATATTTTAAAATTCCGTCTTGAATCGCTACCAAATCGCTACAAAGGACACAATTTTCTGAACTTGAAGATAGTTTTTACACAGTCTCAAAAGGGTATGGGGACTGGCAGCTCCAAACCGTGGTCCAAATTTACGACAATGGCCCTATCCAATCAGTCGCAGCAAGAGACTCAGTCCTTTTCGGAGGGCAAGCCCTTCCTTTCTTGAAGGCTTAAAGCAGTTAAATCAAGTTGTCAAAACAGCAGGTTGTCACCTGGTCAAAAATCCCCCAAAAAACACATTCATCTTAATTTCACTAAACAGCCTAAAAAACGAACCCGTTTGCAGGGTAAAATCGCTTAGTCGGTACTGTAAATATTAATAAAACATGCTTTTCATTCATCCTTCCGGCGGTTTGGTTGGCTAGAAGAGTCTTGGTTACCTCAATGCTTCTGGCGGTAGCTTGGGTCCTAATGTTGACCTACCAGATCTTTACAAAAACCGCTTTAACCACCTTCGCATCAGGCCTCAAGGCCGTCCCATATTTGGAAATGACGTTCAACTCCAACATCGGTCTTGCCGTTTTCATCTGTTCTTTCGCGTGGATGTTTGTACTCTCAACAGTTATCTCTAGCCTCATCTTTGGGAAGCAACGGCGGATTTTCATCCAGTTCCTAATCGGCTTGGCGTTGACGTTGACGGCTTCGGCGTTGTTTGACGCGGCTAAATGGTTCGGTTGGGACCTTTCAAATCCTAAAACATTGCTCGCGAATAGGTACGCACAAGTCTTCAACAGCGCAGTTTTCTCGGCGCTTTTCCTGTCCTTGCCGTTCGTTTTCATGATAGCGATGGATTTGCGGGCTATGATAATAGCAAGAAAATAAGCCTTCTCTGAATCCGCAATAGTTTAAACTAACTCATCATTAACGGAGGTCAAAGGGTTTCACCTGAATTTAGTTGGAATCGCAAAGCAGCCTATCCATAAGCAAAAGATAAACTTGTTTTATCAAGTTTTCCAGTGTTTCAAGGCCATTTTCAGTTCCATATTAGACTTAGCGTACTCTTCCAACGTTTCTTTTTTTAAGACTGCGTCAACAGCTTGTCGCATCGCCTTAGCCCCTGCCGTTGTTCCGTCAGGGTGACCGTGGATTCCTCCACCAGCTTGGATCACCACGTCGTTGCCGAATGTTTCAAGTAGCGCGGGAACCAGTGTTGGATACAATCCGCCTGAAGCTACAGGTAGGACGGTTTTTAGGTTGCCCAGTTGGTTTTTGCACGCATCGATGTTTTCAAGGACTTCAGCCTTGGTTTCACTCATTTTGCCGACGACGGTGCCCACGTGGAGTTGATCGACTCCGATGACCCGTGCCACGATTGCTATGGGGCGCATGGCGATGCCGTGCAACTGGTTCTTGGTGAAAGCCGCGTGTCCTGCCCTATGCGCATGAATGACTAGTTTAAGGTTTTGATCTCTGAGCGTCTGCAGAGCTGACCACCCCGTGGTTAAGATGTCCACCATCACGTATTCGCCGCCTTGAGCAACCACAGCTTCCGCCCGCTTCAGCATCAAATTTGTCTCAGCTGTGACGTTTATCATGTAAACTTTACGTTCCCCAGTCTCCTGCTGAGCCTTGTCACATTTGTCTAAGGTGTGTGCTAAGCGCTCTTCGAATGGGTTGAAAGATTGGCTGCTTAGGTTTTCGTCATCTTTCACAATGTCGCAGCCGCCGCTCCAAGCGTCATAAGCCACCTTCGCGTGGTCTCGGGTGTTTAATCCGAGTTTAGGCTTGATTATTGTGCCGACCAATGGGCGTTCGGGAACTTTTAGGAGACTGCGGATTCCTGCTATGCCGAAGGCGGG
This sequence comes from Candidatus Bathyarchaeota archaeon, assembly GCA_963827165.1. Lineage (GTDB taxonomy): Archaea > Thermoproteota > Bathyarchaeia > Bathyarchaeales > Bathycorpusculaceae > Bathycorpusculum. Next base: position 150,914 of record CAWGZR010000005.1, read on the forward strand.
TCCTTTGAAGCTGTCCAGTAAGGCTTTTGGGAATTGGATGTCGAGGAGGCGAAGGTTTTTTAGAGCTTTTAGCCCGAAGACGTTTCCTGCTACACTGCTCAGGATGTTGGGCATGTTGACAGGTTCAAAAAGTTCTATGGGATAGGCTATTTTTATTACGTTAGCTTCAATGCTGAAGACGTGGGCTGCCAAGCGCTTAACGTAGGGTTTCTCAGTTGTGAGCTCTGTCCATGTGCCTATCGAGCTCTCAGCGGCTACTCCACCCGCGGCTTCTTGCAGGCTTATGCCCTCAGGTTCAACGTAAAATGTACATGTTAAATCGGTTTCTTTGGGTTCATAAGTAGGATCGATAAAGTCAAGATACTTCACGGTGTTCCTCTCTGCTAGTTTTAACTGGTTTAACCTTAAAATCTTTAACTATACTTGTTCGGACATAGTTAAAGAAACCCTTCCATGACTAATCTGCAGAAATCAGAGAAGCAACTGAAAGAAGGCTCCGTCAAGAAACTTTGACTAAAGTCAGTCAAGAAAATTTTACGAATATCCTTTTATCTTAACCAGTTCTATGAGGTATTATGGGAAGTTTAGGTAAGAGTCTTGTTTTAATTCTTATTCTATTAGTGGTTATCTCAAGTGTAGGTCTATTGACAGATAAATCTGTAAGTGCTCAAACTGCGACTCCAATATCGTCTATACCTGCTCCGACTGTTCCGCAATTCACGGTTAAGTTTAATTCAAATTTCATTAATGTGATTACAACCGACCCATACACAGGAGCAAATACTACCACAACCCAAAACCAAAGCACCATAGAGTTATCGATTGCAAATCAACTCTATAGTTACTCTAACGGTTCAACATTCTCAATATACTACAATGTCAGAGTTAAAGGACACTTTGCTAACTCCTCTTGGACAGAGCTTTACCCAACAATACAGCTTCTACCACATACAGGGGATTATAACATAAATAACTTTCAACAATATGAGGTACCCTATATTTGGGGTGAAAATACTGGGAACCACCCAATTCTTCCCCAATCAAACACCACTTATACGACAGTATCAATTCCTGCTAACAGCTACCCCGTTGGTGGACAAGTGGATATTCAGGTAGAGGCAATGTTAGGTGTTAATTCAACATACTTCCTTTCCACTAACACCTTTTTTGCTATGGGTGACAACTACTTACCTGCCATTGCTTATGTAACATCAAGCGACTGGAGCAACACACAAACAGTAACCATATCTGAAACTGCATCTTCTCCAACTCCGACCTCATTCATTCCAGAGCTATCTTGGTCGGTTATTGTGCCTTTGCTTCTTTCTGTGTTGTCTGTTGCTGTGATAGTTAGGCTTCGAAAAAACCGCTAACCAAAACAACAGACTTTTCCTGATGAAACCGTAGTGGAATGTTTTGACGATTTTCTGACGTTTTGTAATCTTTAACTATTCCTAAATCTACTCAGTTACAGAGTGATTTGCATTGGAGTTAAGGGTTGAAATCTTACCGATTATGACGGGCGGAAGCAGAATCGCCATCCTCAGCGAAGAAGCAGCCAGCTCTTTGGGCGTGCACAGTGCCGACAGAATACGAATAAAATACGGCAGCCAAGAAATGATTGCCATAGCGAACATCGCAGCGTTCTTCTCGCCCAAACGCATCGGGCTCTATGACGAAACCGTTAAAGCGCTCGGCGTAAAGGAGGACGAAACAGTTTCGGTCCAGATAGCGCCGCTTCCCGAGTCACTTTTCAACGTGAGAGCAAAGTTACATGGGGAACGATTGCGCGAGAACGACATCATCACGATTGTCAAGGATGTAGTTGAACGCCACTTGAGTGCTTCTGAAGTGTCGGCTTTCTTAACCGCTCTTAGCATTTACGGGTTAAGTGCAAGCGAGAACGAAGCCTTGTCGAGAGCTATGGTTGCAACGGGAAAAACCATGAGTTTCGGCGAAGGTCCAATCCTTGATAAGCACAGCGTCGGAGGAATCCCCGGGGACAAAACATCCATGCTAGTTGTCCCCATAGTTGCAGCTGCTGGATACACTATTCCTAAAACTTCTTCACGTGCAATCACTTCCCCTGCAGGAACCGCAGACAGAGTGGAAACTCTTTGCCCCGTAAACCTAAGTATTGATGAGATTAAGGGGGTGGTGGCAAAGACTGGCGGGTGCTTGGTTTGGGGCGGGGCTTTGGAGCTTGCGCCAGCCGACGACCTCTTCATTCAAGTGGAGTATCCGCTGGGAATTGATCCAATGCTTTTGCCTTCGATTCTTAGCAAAAAGAAAGCCATGGGAGCCACGCATGTCGCTATAGATATTCCAACCGGCTTAGGCGCGAAAATTAAGACGCGGACTGAAGCGTACACGTTGGCTTCGGATTTTGTGGATTTAGGCAAACGTCTTGGTTTAAACATTCAGTGCGCGCTGACTTTTGGGGATCAGCCGCTTGGCTGCGGCATCGGACCCGCATTGGAGGCCAGAGAAGCCTTGTCGACTCTTCTTGGCGAGGGTCCCCCTGACCTGCGCGACAAAGCAGTTAGCCTTGCAGGGATGCTTTTTGAGATGGTTGGCGCAGAAAACGGACGAGCCAAGGCGGAGGACATGATTGACTCTGGAAAAGCAGCGGCGAAAATGAGGCAAATCATCGATGCCCAAGGTGGAAACCCGAAGGTCATGCCAGACGATATCCCTGTTGGCCCGGAGTATGCTGAGGTGAAGTCTGAACGCGCGGGTAAGGTGATTTGGCTGAGCACGGACAATATTGTGCGGATTGCGCGGGAAGCCGGAGCGCCCAAGGAGAAAGGGGCAGGAATGATTCTTCATGCGAAACTCGGGGACGCGGTACGTAAAGATGGCGTGCTCTTTGAAATCTACGCTGAGAAAAGCAGCAAGTTGACGGCGGCTCTGGAACTTGCCAAGATGTTGCCGCCCGTTTTGTTGACGAATAAGCCTGCGGAGAAGATGATTCTGGATCAGGTGCCTGAGAAGCTTGCACGCGAAAAAACCTTCAGCTTAGACCGATAAACGAAGCATCCTCAACAAAGCCATCTGCAAAATGCCGAACCGCTACCCGATTAAGGGTTGTGATGACCGCCGAGGGTTACGGATACGGGAAAGTGTAACTAAGAATCCGACAAGCCCCTAACCACGTGGTTCCCGTATTACTACGCGCCTTCAGGTCAATTCTGGCTTGAACACCTATAGATTTTAGGCCAAAACCAAAGAAGAACCTAACTACCCAGCCACGTAGACAAACGGGGGCAATTTAGATTATTTAGGGAACAGTTAAGTAACTTTTGCCACTTAACATACGTTAATTTTAATAAAGGGATGTTGCAAGTATCCATAAAAGTAAACTTTGCGCAGGGAAGAAAAAAGGGGTAGTTTCTGGGATTTGACTAAGCGCCAAGCCGTTTGGGTAATGACAAAAAAAGTATTCAGCTTAACCCTGATTCTGAACGCGCTCATGACGGTAACGACGTTGGCGGGAATTCTATATGGTTTCTACTTTGCATGGCCATGGTGGAGACCCTACTATCCAATGCTGATCAGCGGCAACATTTTCGTCATAGCGATTATTGCTGCACTCATCAACATTTTCCCAAGCGCTGCCATCGGGCGAGCTCTACACACGGGACGCTTCCTATTCCACCACTACGTCTACGGCTTCTTTGTCCTGTTCACATCCGCCATCTACGTCGTCGCGTTCACTTCAGTTTCCTTAGTAATGCTTTTCCTCGTGAACTCCTCAAGCCTAGCAGTTAACACGGGAAGATTCTTTCTTTTGACAGGGTTAACTTTGGTTTTAGACGACCTTCCAGACGTTTCAAAAAGAGTCGAATCAACCCTGAACAAGATAAAATCGCAGGCTTGCCGAATACGGAAAGTCTTCCATGTACTGCAATTCGTCACAGGCGCTGTCAGCCTCTACATCGTAATTGCCATAGTCGCCTTCGAAATCACTCATCCATCAACAAACATCGCCAACTACCTTACACTGGGTACACTCCTAGTTACGAGTCTCACATCGTTTGCCTGCGTAAAAAGAAAAGCTTGGCTCAAAATAACGCCTCCAACAACAACGAGCCAACATTAGCCTTTTTGTCTTAGAATTTCTTTTCCGATCTCTTCCAGCTGCCTCTGAGATAAGCCGCTGGAACTTCTTTGTGAGATTATGTGATTTAGCAGCTGTGTAAGTTTGAGGATTGGAACAGTAGGATTGTTCAATCGCAGCGTTGAATGGCTGTTTGTGAAAACTACTATGCCTTCAACCCAGACCCCGTTCAAATTTAAAGAGGGAGAAGAGTCAATTATTTGTTTTATTTTGTAGGCGTTCCGCTTCACCTGCAGGCTTGGGCTACTTTTAAAATTGGGTCTACCCGCCCTTTGCCACTCGTCACCGCGGCAAGTTATCTCGCCGCTCCAGTTTTTGGTCTCCAAAACGAAGACGCCGTTTGGACCCAAAACGATGTGATCAATGTCGCCGCCGCCCGTGCGCAGATGCAGGTCGTTTAACAAAAAATAATCGTCGTTTAGCTTGCTGCTCAACAGTTTAGTTACTTGTTTTTCGCCTTCCCAGCCGCCGTTGTAAATTCGGTACTTGCGAAGGTAATAATAGAAGAGGGCAAGCGGTACCAGAGAAATAAGCAATGCAGCCGCCTCAAAAATGTACAAGTTCAAACCTAAGAAAAAGCTTGAACCTGTTATGAGGACTATTAGACTGAACAAGAAAAGGCAAAAAGCCGCCTTCGCCAAGTACTTTCTAACCTGATTTCTCAAGTAACTGCCTGAACCCTTTATTTTCTTCATGAATCAGACCTTAGGACATTTTCGTTTTGATGCTATATTACCTTAATGCATTTTGCCCGTTTTACTTCAAGGAAAAACAAATCCGTTCTTCATTCCGTTTAGGCACGGGTAAAATTAGCAATCTTTATAATCACACATATTCAATGAGCAAGCATGACTACCAAAAAAGAAAAAACTGTCCGCAGAATGTTTTTTCTTCCCGCTTTGGGATTGGCAGTCTTCTCTTCGTGGCTTGTGACAGTCACATTTGAGCTTCTTCTGATAAACATCGCCCACACGTTTAATGTTCAAGTGGGAACCGCAGGTCTTGTGGCCGCCGTGGGTTCCGTGTCGGGTATTGCCGCGGGGCTAATGTTATCTGTCATAAGCGTGCGTTTCAACCACAAAATACTTTTGATGTTTGGATCAGCTTGTACCAGCTTAGCAACGGTAGGCTTCTTTCTGGCCCCTACGTTTGGTTTGTTATTAGCCACCAACATCGCAGTGGGAGCGGGAATAGCATTCGCTACTTCAATGGCTTACTCATTAATCGGGGATTTCTATCCGCTGGAAAAAAGAGGCCGAGCAATCGGCTGGATTGTTGCATCCACTGCGTTTGCTTACATCGTCGGAACCCCCGTAATAGGCGTAATTGCAGACATCAGTGGTTGGCGCGGGACCATGATTCTGTTTGCGTTGCCAGTTGCTTTGGCAGGTTTAGTCTTATCTTTTATTGCCGTTCCGAATAAATCAAACCACGACTTAATTATTCGAAAAGAACCGTTTTGGGAAGGTTGCAAACAGGCTGTCACAAACAGGTCGGCAGTCGCAGCTCTGTTTGTCACGATGTTCAGCATGGCTGAAGGATCAATAGGCTTCTATGCCGTTTCGTATTTCAGGTCTCAATTTGCAATTACTATCGCATTGAGTTCCATCGTAATGTTGGTATGTAATGTTCTTTCGGCGGGCGGTGGGGTAGTTGCAGGTATGTTTGTCAATCGGATAGGTCGAAAGACTCTAGGAACGTTAACTTGCTTTCTCGCGGCTTCGTTTACATTGGCTTTTACTTTCATGCCTACCTTTAACTTGTCCTGGGCTTTGACTGCCCTCCGGTTTTGGTTTGCTGGAATGTCATTCACCGCGGGCGGCAGCCTAGTGATAGAGCAGCTTCCCAGATTCCGAGCAACCATGATGTCGCTTAACACCACCTTCATGAACCTAGGCATGCTCGTGGCTTCTTTCACCGCCGCCTTCGCCCTTGACCTCTACAATTATCAAATATTAGCATTAATTCTTGGAGGATTGGGCGTAGTTGGAACAATTATCTGGGTAGCTCTCGTTACGGACCCTTGCAAAACTCAGGTTCAAACATAAACAAAAACAAGTTGATTAAAAACAAAAAATGTCGTTGCCGCAAAAGAGGCAATTGCTGCTTTTTGGTTTATTTTTTGTTCATAAGATATTCGTGCATTGCTCTTGCCGCGCGTTTGCCTGCGCCCATTGCGCTGATTACTGTTGCGGCTCCGGTGGCAACGTCTCCGCCCGCGTAGACTCCGTCTAAGCTGGTTTTGCCGACTTCGTTAACGCATATTGTTCCGTGTCGAGGGTCGCTTTGTAAACCGTCTGTGGTTCGCTGGATGATTGGGTTTGGTGTTTGTCCAATGGCAATGATTACTGTGTCAACGTCCATTGTGAACTCTGAGCCCGGAACTTCTCGTACACCTCGCCTGCCTTTTGCGTCAGGTTCGGTTAGCTCCATCGCTATACATTTCATGCTTTTGACCCAGCCGCTTTCATCGCCATAGAATTCTACTGGTGCGCCGAGAAACTTGCATACCAAGCCTTCTTCTTCAGCGTTCTCGACTTCTTCATGTCTCGCGGGCAACTCAGCACGTGAACGTCTATATAGTAAGCAAACATCAGCGCCGAGGCGCATGCTACTTCTTGCGCAGTCCATAGCTACGTTTCCGCCGCCAATGACGACCACGTGTTTACCAATGCGTATTGGTGTGTCGTAGTCTGGGAATTGGAATGCCTTCATAAGGTTAACGCGTATTAGGAACTCGTTAGCTGAGTAGATTCCGCCGAGGTTTTCTCCGCCGCAACCTGTGAACTGTGGCAAGCCTGCTCCGCTGCCGATGAATACTGCGTCGTAACCGTTTTTCATGAGTTCAGGTATTGTGTGGATTCTGCCTACGAGGTTGCCTAGGCGTAGGTCAACTCCGAGTTTTTGGATGTAGGTTACTTCGTTTTGCACTATTGCTTTGGGTAAACGGAACTCTGGAATGCCGTACGATAACACTCCGCCGCCGACATGTAGAGCTTCGAACATTGTGATTTCGTGGCCAAGCTTTACAAGGTCAGCTGCCGCTGTTAAGCCGGCTGGACCTGCACCTACTATTGCAACTTTTTTGCCTGTTGGTGCCGTTTTTGGTGGAAGTGCATAGCCATTGTCTCTTTCCCAGTCGGCTAGGAACCGTTCGAGACGTCCGATGCTGAGTGGATCGCCCATTTTTCCGATTACACATTTGCTTTGGCATTGTACTTCTTGGGGGCAAACGCGTCCGCAAACTGCTGGCAACGCGTTTTTGGTCTTTATCAATGCTATTGCTTGGTCGTATTTTTTTTCTCTGAGCAGTTTTATGAAGCCGGGAATTGGAACTTCTACTGGACAACCGGTCATGCATTGTGGTTTAGGACATTGCAGGCATCGGCTTGCTTCTTCTTGCGCTTCTGTTTCATTGTATCCTAAAGCAACTTCACTGAAGTTTTTAGCTCTAACTTTAGGCTCTTGTTTAGCCATTTCAACGGCTTTCTTGTTTAACTTTGGTTTAGGCTTAACTTCTGCCACACTTACAACCTCCACGCATTTCCCACAGTACTGAACTTAACCTTTCTTCAGGCAACATAGTTCGCTGCCTTAGAATCAACTCGTCAAAATCGGTTTTGTGACCGTCAAATTCTGGTCCATCAACACAGCCGAACAACATTTTGCCGCCGACTGTAACTCTGCAAACACCGCACATGCCCATGCCGTCAATCATTATAGGTGTTAAAGTTACGATAGTTGGTATGCTATAGGGTTTAGTGATTTCACTAACGTCCTTCATGAGGATCACCGGGCCCATAACTACGCATCGGTCAAACTTTTCTTTCATAAGTAAATCTTTGAGGAATTCTAACCCTTTGGAACCGACTGATCCGTCGTCTGTTGCAATGTACACTTTGTCGCTGTAGCGTTTCGCTTCATCCTCCATCATAATGAACTCCTTTGTTCTTGCGCCAAGAATCGTGGTTACATTGTTGCCAGCTTCTTTCATGGCTTTAGCCTGCAATAGCAAAGGTGCAATCATTACACTTCCGCCGACACAGAGAACTTTGCCGTAGTTTTTGACTTCAGATGGGTTGCCAAGTGGACCTGTAACGTTGTCGATGCTTTCGCCTTGGTTTAGTAAGCCAAGTGCTTTGGTTGTTTTGCCGACTTCATGGAAAGCGAATGATACGGTTCCTTTCACGGTGTCGTATCCTGCGATTGTCAGAGGTACCCGTTCGCCTTCTTTGCCGTTTATAACGATTAAGAATTGGCCCGCTTGCGATTTAGCCGCAACATCTGGGGCTTCAACTTCGAAGAGTTTTATTTTCGGTGCAAGTTCTTTTTTAGACACTATTTTGTACGTTTTGCTTTCGCCTCCACGGTTATTTCACATTTTGGTAACGCAGAGATCTTTTTGTAGAATTCATCCAGTTTCTGGGTGAACTCGTCAGCGCATCTGGGTGACTCTTCATAAATTGTGAATCGTTCAAGCAGGTTGTTCTTTTTCAGCACCGTGAATAATGCAGCTAGGTTACGCTCTGCAGTGGCTCTGCCTTCTTGAAGTTTGCAATCTTGTGCGGAGCACACTACCGCCATTACGCCGTCGAAACCGCAGTTCAAAGCGTTGACTATGTGGACTGGGTCTAAAGACTTGAAGCAGGGGACTTCGAGAGTTAGCACGTTTTTGCCTGCAAAGACGCTGTTAGGGTTGTCTAAAGATGAGAAGTTTGACCATTGACAAACGAATGCTAGAACTGCTGGACTCTGGTTTTTAGATTTCAACTTTGCAAGAGAATCAGCGTATCGATCCACTACGTTTTCAAATTCGAAGCCTTTCACCTGAATTGCGTGATGTGGACAAACAAGCTGGCATGCACCGCAGCCAACACATTTCTCCTCATCCACCTTTGGAGTGGCGAATGATTCGAATGTTATCGCTTTGTAGGGACAGATGAAGATGCATTTGTCACAGCCGACGCATTCCTGTACGTCGTAAACTGCTTTTCGAGAAAACTTTACGATCCTAACCGCGTCTTCGTCGTAGCCTAACTGGTTCAAAACGTCTTTGGCTAAAACGAGTCGTCGCGCATTGATTTTTGCGCCCTCTTTATTTCGACAGAACGCGTCTTCACATTGAACCGAAACGATGTTTTTTACGCCCAAGTTTAGTGCTTCAAAGACAAAGTCAGTCGGAACTCTGCCGGCGCACGGCAAACGAAGTGAAATGTAATTTCCGACTTTCAATCCTTGCGCCTTAAAGATGTCCTGAACTTCGCCTGTTGACGGTGAGTTTCCTCTGCACATCAAGACAAGGGTGTCAACGTTTTTGGTTTTTTCAAGCGCCTGTTTAACATAGTTGGACAGGTTATCGTAGGTATAATATTGTGATTTGATAGCTGAACTTGGGCAAGCGCTGTAGCATATACCGCAAACTTCGCAGTCTTGGCTGCTGACTTCCACTTTCCCAGCTGAGTCGCGTTTTATTGCATCATAAGGGCAAATTGACTGGCAAACGTAACATCTACAGCACAAGTCCTGATCGATTTCCACTACAGCGAGACATTTTTCACTCATTCTGAAACCTCTTTACATACCGCTGCTACTTTAAACTGTAAGTTTAAAGCTGATTAAACGCATGGAAAGGGTTTTAGAATGATATAATCCTTTCCCTGAATTTTCTGTAATATTCAATATATTATTTGGCGCGATTTCCGTCTTCCGAACCTTCTTTTTGAAAAGTTGCGACTCATTGATGCTTGGAAGCCATTATCAAAAAGCTAAATTCAGTTGGCGTCGTCTGCAGCCATTTAGACAACGAGGTGCTCTCATTTGTGGAAAATGCTGGTCTCTTTCTATTTTCGGTAGTAAGGTTGTCTAATGAAGCTGAACGCTTCAAGGGCTGCGGTGATGCCTTGACCAACAGCTGTTCCGACTTGCTTGATCGGCTGGTCTGTGACGTCTCCAGCAGCGAACACGCCTGGAAGGTTCGTCTGTTGTTTCACGTCGACTTTGATGTACCCATGCGCATCTGTCTCGACCCCAGCTGCTTTAGCGAGTTGGCTGTTTGGTGCTTCGCCGATCTGAACAAAAACTGCATCTACTGAAAGCTCGCTTGTTTTCCCGGTCATGTTATCGAGTAAAATTACGGTTCTGACTTGTTTATCGCCCTTGACTTCTTGAACCTCAGTGTTCCACAGAACAGTAACGTTGTTCTTGGTCGATATATCTGAGACCAGGCTTTCTTCTGCCCTAAAAGCTTGACGCCTATGAATTACCGTTACTTGGGCGGCTAAGCCTGAAAGATAAAGCGTCGTTATGCAAGCGGTATTTCCGCCGCCTACTACCAGTACTCGTTTGCCTTTGAAGAAGGGTCCATCGCAAACGCCGCAGTAGCTGACGCCTTTGCCTCTGAATTCCTTCTCTCCTTTAACTCCGATTTCCCTGTAATGAGAACCCGTGGAATATATGATTGCTTTTGTTTTGTAGGTTGATGCGGCGGTTTTGATTGTTTTCTCTTCGCCCTTAAGGTCGAGTTCGGTTACGGGTTCTAGCTCGTGGATGGTGGCACCGACTTTTCTGCAGTGAGAAGTCATTTTCTCCGCAAGTTCCCCGCCGCTTATTTCGGCGAACCCAGGGTAATTAACAACGGTGGATGCGTCGGCGATTGTTCCGCCTGACAGTTTCTCATCTAAAATAAGGGTTTTAAGTCCGCTTCTAATAGCATAGATCCCAGCAGATAGCCCTGCTGAGCCGGCGCCGATTATTATGATATCCCAAGTGTCCATAACACTGCATCTCTTTAGGAGAATAAAGTTTAGGGCGGTTTATGAATTGTTCGATTGCTTTTTGCCCTTGCCAATAAGCTGATAAGGATGAGGTCAATTTATTTGTTTTAGATATGTTTTGAGGTGTGTTTTTGGGTCGGTTCCGGTGCACGGTTTGCAACTATATTTACGATGAAGTAAAAGAAGGAAAGAAATTTAGTGATTTGCCTAAAGAGTGGGTTTGCCCAGTCTGCGGAGCGCCTAAATCATCTTTTGTCTTGTTGACAGAGCAAGTTGAAGAAAAAACGGAGAAAAAGGCCGAGCATACAGTATCACAGATTCTTATAAATCAGATTGCAGAATGGGGTGTCCAATATGTTTTCGGTATCCCAGGCACTTCAACTTTAGGCGTAGTCGATGCCATCCGCAGAACAAACGGAAAAGTGAAGTACATTCAGGTTCGGCATGAACAAACCGCAGCATTCATGGCTTCAGCCTATGGGAAACTGACTGGCCACATAGCCGCTTGCTTAGGCATTTCTGGTCCAGGCGCAACTAACCTCGCGACGGGCTTGTACGACGCAAAACTTGATCACTCGCCAGTGTTAGCCCTAACCGGTTTAGTGGCTAGGCAAATGATCGGTCCAGGCTCAATACAGGAAATTGACCAGTACGCTTACTTTGAACCCATATGCGTCTTCAACAAAATCCTAATGTCCGAAGACCAAACCACAATGTTAGCCACTCTGGCAATTAAGCATGCCCTCCTAAACCAGGGTGTCGCCCACATCGGGATCCCAAACGACGTGCAGAAACTTCCCTACGAAGCCGACATTTTGCTGTTTGAAGGAAGAATGCCTAACCTTGCCTATGGACAAGAAGAATGGTTGATTGAGAAGGCAGCCAACCTTGTTAACCAAGCGAGCCGTCCCGTGATTCTGGCGGGTTTTGGCGCGAGAGGTCAAGGCACCAAATTGCTAAAGTTGGCCTCGAAGATTTCCGCGCCTATCATGACCACGTTTAGGGCTAAAGGCGTCGTAGACGAATACGACTTGATGCATGTCGGCTGCCACGGCGATATCGGTTCAACTGCGGCTGCGGAGCTTATGACCAAAGCTGATTTGCTAATAGCCGTCGGCTCATCGTTTTCAGATTTAACCCATGTGCCCAAGAAACGCACCTTGCAAATTGACATTAACCCGCTTATGATTGCGCGCAGATACCCAGTTGAGGCGGCTTTGCTTGGAAACAGCGCAGTGCTTATTCCGAAGTTAACTGGGAAAGTGCAGGAGAAAAAGAACCCAGCTTACCTCGAAGAGATTGCCCGCCTGAAGCAACAGTGGCTCAGTCAGATAGAGAGAGAAGCCGACTCCAGCATGAAGCCGATTAGACTCCCATACATAATCAAGGTCTTAAACGACAAACTCGCGGATGACGCGGTAATTTCTCTGGATGTTGGGGAGAACTGCTGGTGGTTTGGCCGCAATTTCAGGATGCGTCGCTCGCAGAAGATGGTGATGAGTGGGACTTTGGCGACTATGGGTTTCGGGTTGCCCGGAGCGTTAGCTGCTGCGTTGGCTTACCCGGGTAAGCAGATCGTTTGTTTGACGGGCGACGGCGGCTTGACCATGGTTCTAGGAGATTTCATAACCGCGCTCAAGTATGCGTTGCCAATCAAAGTTTTCGTGATCAACAATAAGCGGCTGGGAATGATCATGCAGGAGCAGAAAGTTGAGGGATACGAAAGCTGGCAAACCGACCTATTCGACATCAACTTTGCCGACTTCGCTGAGCATGCAGGAGGCGTCGGCATAAGGGTTTCTGAACCGGGCGAACTAGGAGCAGCCGTTGACAAAGCATTAGCAGCCACCAAACCAGCTATCGTTGACATAGAAACTGATCCGAGAAGATTCTAAGAAGCATTCGAAAGGAACCTGCTGATGCTTTTCGGCTCATTTTTACCTTGGCTTTTTAATGTAAACACTTGCCCTGCTTTTTACAGGAAATATTAGGGCTTGTCTTGAGTTGATTTTCTTATTTGGGTCTTGATTTGGCGGCAGGTTGCGTCCCAAAATCTCTTAAAATCGCCCATAATCTCCCTTAAATCTCCATAATCCTCTGCAAATTCTTGAAAGACATTGCCAGCCAACTCTGGAAAAGCAAGTGCAAGTTTAGTTGTGTCTTATGTTTTTTCGCAGAAATTGTTGTTTGTGTTTTGGGTTGCTTTCTTGTGGAGAAGCTTGAATCAGTTGCAGGTCAATACTTATTTTTACGCAATTTGACACGAATTGACACAAAATGACATGTTTTGACACAATCTGACAACCCACAAAAATAAAGGAGCGAATTCAGAGCCTTAACTCGAAAAACATAGTTTAACATATCAAGATAAGAAAGCAAACTGTTTCAATAATAGGTTAATTTAGGCGAAACAACAAAGAGTTAATGGAGGTAAAAATGAAATGCCAATAGTTCAAGTTTCTGTTTGGGAGGGAATGACCCCCGAGAACAAGAAGAAGACAGTTGAGGGAATAACCAAAGTTTTCGAAGATTTAGGAATCCCCAAAGAAGCAGTGCACATCGTCATTTATGAAGCGCCAAAAGGCAATTGGGCAACAGGCGGACAACTGCACTCAGAACGGCACACAAATACTCCTTCTCTGTGATCGTAGAGACAGATAAAAGAGGCTTTAGAAAACCAGATTTTTGTTGGTAGCGGGGAGTAGATTTGAACTACTGATCTCTGGGTTATGAGCCCAGCGGGTTAATCCTGGCTACCCCACCCCGCTATGCGATGCGACAATTTTTGGTTTTAGTATTCTATTACGTGATTCATCAAATATTAATAGTTTCTTTTTCGTTGCTTGCAAAAGCATTTTAGTGTGGTCTTTTACTGTATGGTGCATTGGTGTTTGCAGAATGGATAAGGCGCAGTTACGTAAGTTGTCTGAGCCAACGTTGGAGAACCCTATTTTCGTTCAAGGGTTGCCGGGCTTTGGAAACGTCGGCAGGATCGCGGCTCATTTGCTCATAAAGTTCTTCAGCGCCAAGCCTTTCGCCGAGCTCTATTCGCCTAGTTTTCCGGATTATGTCTCCGTAACTTCCAAGGGCATCGCTCACTTGCCGCGGTATGAGTTTTATTATGCGCCTATGGAGAAGAACAACTTAGTCATAATGACCGGGGAAATTCAGCCTTCCTTCGATGACGTCGTCGCTCATTATGAGGTATGTGAAGAAGTGATTGATTTCGTCGAATCTTTAGGCTGCCGCTTTATCGTAACAATGGGTGGCATACCGATAACAGAAGAGAAAGCGCAGGTTTACATCGCCGCAACCTCGCCGAGGCTCGCAAGGGAGTTCATGGAGAAAGGTGCGGTCATTTACAGTAAAGGCAGAATCGTAGGAGCCACAGGGCTTACATTGGCGATGGCTAAGGAGCGCAAACTTGACGGCGTCGGCCTGCTTGGGACAACCACGGGTTTTAGGGCCGATCGTGAGGCTGGGTTTCTTGTTTTCAAGTTCTTAATGAAATCTTTAGGAAAAGAGATAAAAGAAGGTTTGGTAGAAAACAATGCACCAGAAGAACAGTAGGTTGAGCGTCGCATGATTGAAAACGAAAACGTGAAAGTAACGGGCATATACAGTAAGTTCTGGAGAATAACGTTAGTTGTATTTTCAATGCTGCTTATCTTCGTTGGTCCCACATATTTCACTCTAGCTCTGACTAAACTGAAGATAGACTATTTCCCCGCAATAGGCGCTGGCTTGGTCCTCTTCATAGCAGGTATAGCCCTAATGGCGTTCCTCATCAGAAAGAAACTCATAACCGTCTAAGTTTGCCTCAGATACCCTAGGGTGCATCATTCAATCAGCGATTTGGATTCTTCATCGGCAAGCCTCTAGAAACTGCACCTGTTTTATTTAACTATTCATCGACTTGGAGGGCAAAACTGATTTTGAATCCTTTTCCAAAATACATAAGCCATATTAAATATGCTCATCGAAATAGCCTGTATGCAGGAAAACAGCCGAATCCTCCATTCTTTGCCCAAACCCAAAAATGAAGAAGCAAAAAGAACAACAATTATCCTTGAAAAAGACGAACGGGAATTCATTGAATCATTAATCGCAGATGGTAAAGAGGCAGGAATCAAGCCGCTCATTTCCAAAATGCTTGACATCTACAAAGCCATGATGATTTACGACTGGCGCTTCCCAGGCGAATACTACTGTGGAATAAGTCGCATGGCACTTGTTAACGTTGAATTATTCAACCTCCTCACTCAGCAAATCCCTAAAGAGCAATGGCGTGAAATTGGGAGAAAAATGGGTGATGCCCTAAGCGTTTCTATCGGGTCAACGCTTGGGGTGGAATCAAGTGAACAAACAAATTGGGAAAAAGTCTTTGAAAGGCTGAAAGCCCAGGGTTTTGGAGATTTTTATCTTAAGGATAAGTTCTTGCTGCTAAAGACGCCTTTTATAAACGAATGTGAAATTTGGAGAGGCATACTTGAAGGATTGCTTAGCGTCGAGTTGGAAACGCGAAATTCGATGCCGCCGCTGGTTTTCGAGTTAAAGAAGCGTAAGCAGCCGTCTGTTTAGCGGTTTTTGCCTTTTTGACAAGTTAAATATTGGGGCACGATTTATTAGGAAGACAGACGTTCAGGTGTCTTTCAGTGGTATACGATGAGGGATTGCGTTCATACAAGGCGATTGCGTTCATTAAAGGCAATCAAAGATGCCTAGGTTCTAAATCAAATGGCTATTTGAAATTAGGCGCATTCCCCGCAAATACCGTTTTAGCAAAACAAAAAACCCTTAGAAGTTTCTCTAAAAATTTAGGTGACAGATTATGGATAAAATAAAATTTGCAATACCAAAGGGCTCCCTAGAAAAAGCTACCGCGGAATTCTTTTCCAAATCAGGCTTCAAAATCGGCGGAACAGAAAGGACATACCGCCCAAGCATAAACGACCCCCAAATAGAACTTAAAGTTCTTAGACCCCAAGAAATCCCCGTTTTTGTCAGCGAAGGCTTACAAGACCTCGGCATAACAGGTGAAGATTGGGTAAAAGAAAACCGTGCAGACGTTGAAGTCCTACAGAACTTAGAGTACGGAAAAATCAGGCTTGTAATAGCTGTCCCAAAAACATGCAAAAACGAAACGATGGGCGAATTCATGGAATCCATCTGGAGCCAAGGCAAAAACTTCCGAATCAGCACAGAATACCTTAACATCGCTTCGGAGTATCTAAAGAGTACAGCCCAATATAAGAAGCGTTTCGGCGACGCAGACCCCATGCTTGTCACGCCTTGGTGGAAAAAAGGCGACAATTCAAGAGCCAAAATATTCTTGTCCTTCGGTGCTACCGAGGCGAAACCGCCGGAAAACTCCGACGCCATTATGGATGTAACGGAAACAGGAACAACCATTGAAGCAAACAACCTAAAAATCATAGATACCGTCCTGAAGTCTTCGGCAATTCTTATCGCGAACAAGAAAGCGATGGAAGACCCTGAGAAACGCGAAAAAATCCACGACATATTAGCGTTGCTCAAAGGAGTCGTAGATGGATCGAAGAGAATCCACATATTCGTTAACGTCAAAAAGTCAAACCTACAAAAGTTGCTAACCGAGTTGCCGGCGCTTAAGAACCCAACCATCTCTCCGTTGGCGGACGAGGCTTGGGTCAGCGTCAACACGGTTATCGAGAAAGACTGCTTAATAGAGCTCTTGCCAAAAATCCGTAAACTAGCCCAAGGCTTAGTAGTTTATGAGCCCAGGCAAGTGCTGGCGTTAGATGAGATAGTTAAACGAGAGGAGAACCTGTGCAAGAACAAAACCCAGTGAGAATCTGGAAATCAGAATCGTTACCAATCGATTGGTCTAAACGACAAACTGCAGATGCAAAAGCCTCACGCGAGTTCCAAGACAAAGTGCAAAATGTTATAACACGAGTAAGAGAAAACGGCGATGAAGGCTTGCTTGCGTGCATAAGCGACTTTGATAAGTGTTCATTAACAAAAAAGACCCTCGTAGTCAGAAAAGAAGAAATTAAGGAGGCTTATACGAAAACCAGCAAAGAACAATTATGCGCTCTACAATTCATGAAAGAAAGAGTCAATGCCTTCCAAAAGCAACTGCTCACCAAAACCGAGATCAACACTTCAAGCGATGGAATATGTGTTCAGACAGTTATGCGCCCAATCGAAAGCGTAGGCTGCTATATTCCAGGAGGACAAGCCGCTTACCCAAGCACCCTTGTGATGACAGCGGTTCCAGCCAAAGTAGCAGGGGTTCCAAGGATAGTCGTTTGCTCACCATCAGACACAAGAGGCAAAGTAAACCCGCTCGTTCTGGTAGCCGCAGATATCTGCGGAGTTGATGAGATTTACAAGGTTGGAGGAGCTCAAGCTATAGCAGCTTTAGCTTACGGGACAAAAACCATAAAATCTGTACGAAAAATTGTCGGTCCAGGCAGCAGATACGTAACAGTGGCGAAGGTGCTGGTTTCAACAGATGTTGCGATTGACATGCCTGCCGGTCCAAGTGAAGTGCTGGTTTTGGCTGATGAGTCGGCTGACGCGCGTTTCGTCGCTTTTGATATGGTTTCTCAAGCTGAGCATGGCGGAGACAGCGTCGCTGGACTAATAACGACTTCAGAGAAGGTAGCTTCACAAGTTCAACAGAATCTGGTAACGGTTGCCGCTTCAGCTGAAAGGAGCGACAAAATCCAAGAGGCACTAGCCAAATACGGCTTCATAATAGTCTGCAAAACCATGAACGAGGCAATCGGCTTAGTTAATCAGTTTGCTCCCGAACACTTAGAAGTGATGGTTGCCAAGCCCAAAGAAATCGCTGAGAAACTCACCGCAGGCCTAATACTTTTAGGACCGTACAGCCCAGTTGCCCTAAGCGATTACGCCAGCGGAACCAACCATGTTCTGCCAACAGGAGGCTTCGCTCAGTCGTTTTCAGGCTTATCTGTTATGGACTTTATGCGGCGAGTAAGTATAGTTGAGAGCTCGAGGACAGGCTTGGAGCGGGTAAAAGACAGCGTAAAGGTTATGGCGGAAGCGGAAAATCTTCCTAATCACTTCAAAGCGATAGAGGCAAGGTTTCAAAAATGAGTGCATCGTATCGGAAATGGCTAAAAGATAAAATTGAGAGGCTTCAAGAAATGAATTGTTATTCTGCGGGAGCCACGCCTGAAACGGTAGCGAAGCAAATAGGGGTCTCCCCAGCGGAAATTGTGAAGCTGAATTTTAACGAGAGCCTGTTCGTTGACAGAGCAAGGCAGACGGAATTAGTCAAGGAGTTAGCGGACGAATTGGACTTGCGCCTTTACCCCGAGGATGAAGTACCCAAGTTTCTTGAAAAGCTTACACGTTACATTGGAGTCCCAGAGAACTTTCTTGTTGTTGGCAACGGAGGGGACGAATTAATAGATCGCTTGGTAAGGTTGTTTGTGGAGAAGGAAGAAGTTACACTTTCTTTTGCACCAACGTTCAGCATCCCAAGGCTATGTGTTAAGCGTCAGGGTGGTGACTACGTGGCGGTGCCGCTTTTGAGCAACCTGCAACTTGATGTTAAAGGGCTCCTAGCCCAGTTCAGCGATAAAACTAGGTTACTGTACCTTTGCTCACCTAACAACCCGACTTCAACTCAATTCAAAATTGAAGAAATTGAGACTTTAGCCAAAGCCTTTCAAGGCATAGTCATCTTAGACGAAGCTTATGTTGAGTTTGCTGATTACTCGTTTGTGCCACGGATACGGGAATTCCAGAACATGATAATTCTGCGAACATTCTCCAAAGCCTTCGGATTAGCAGCGCTCCGGCTTGGTTACGCCGTTGCAAATCCCGAGTTGGCGAAGATCTTGAAAGAAAAAGCGCCGTTGCCCTATCCAGTTAGCGGTTTTACGCTGCGGATGGGCGGCAAAATGCTGGACAATATTGATTTGATGAAGAAATCCGTAAGTGAACTCAAGGAGGAACGGGGAAGGCTGATAAAGTCACTGAACGAAATAAAAGGAGTGCAAACCTTCGATTCACAAGCCGACTTTCTCTTAGTCAATACGCAAAAACCCGCTGACGAAGTAAACGAGAAACTTCTCAAACAAGGAATAATGCTAAAGAAGTGGGGCAAAATCCTGCAATACGAAAACTGCTTCCGCGTAACCGTTGGCTTGCCCGAAATGAACGCTAAATTAATTCGCGCCTTAAAAAAAATTCAAAGTGATTAAAGATGAGGACAGAAGAAGTTTACCGCAAAACCAAAGAAACCGAAGTTCAAGTAAAAGTGAACCTCGACGGCGAAGGAAAAGCAAGTGTAGCCACCTGCGTACCTTTCCTCGACCATATGTTGACTTCCCTTGCAACCCACAGCCTAATCGACATCACGGCTTCTGTTAAAGGCGATTTGGTTCATCACTGCGTCGAAGACTTAGCCATTGGTCTTGGTGAAGCGCTAAACAAAGCGTTAGGCACAAGGGAAGGCATCACACGCTTCGGCAACGCAGCGGCGCCGATGGATTGCTCATTGGCGTTTGCAGCTGTAGACCTTGTGAAACGTCCCTACTTCAAGATTGACCTCAAACTCAAAGGCAAAAAAGTCGAGAACATGCCCACAGAAGACATCGTTCACTTCTTCGAATCTTTCGCCACCTCACTTGGATCAAACGTTCACGTCTACGTCGAATACGGTAGCAATGACCACCACAAAGCAGAAGCCGCCACCAAAGCCCTCGCCCTATCCCTTCGTCAAGCGGTCGCGAGAGATCCGAGACGCAAAGGCGTACCCAGTTCAAAAGGAGTCATCTAGGCGTGGCGAAAGCAGTAATCTTCGATTATGGCGTCGGCAACCTGCTTAGCCTGAAAACGGCTCTGGAAAAGGCAGGGTTAGATGCGGTGATCGGCACTTCAGCTAAGGATTTAGCCGATGCTGATGCTCTCGCTTTGCCGGGAGTTGGAGCGTTTTCGCCAGCAGCGAAGAAGCTGGAATCAGTCAAGGAAACGCTTAGAAACAAGATCGAAGCGGGTACGCCGCTAATCGGCATTTGCCTTGGCCTGCAACTTTTCTTTGAAGCCAGCGAAGAAGGACCTGGAAAAGGCTTAACGCTCTTCAAAGGCAAAACAGTTCAGTTGCCAAGCACAGTTAAGGTTCCGCATATGGGTTGGAACACACTCAACTTCGTGAAGCAAAATGAGCTTTTCGATGGCATAGCAGAAGGCGCCTACGTTTACTTTGTGCACTCGCTCTACCCAGTTCCTGTTGACAAAAACATAGTGGTATCGCAGACCGAGTACGGCACAAAGTTCACTTCAGCGGTGGCCTGCAAAAACATCTATGGGACTCAGTTCCACCCAGAAAAATCAGGCGACCTCGGCTTACAAATCCTCAAAAATTTTGCTAAAACGGTGGTCAGGTGAACAATAATGAAGTTGATTCCAGCTATAGATTTGATGAGTGGAAAAATAGTTCGCCTTACGCGGGGCGAAGCGAAAACCGCCAAGTTCTATGACACAGAATTCGGAAAACCAGTTGAAGCCGCGAAGCGTTGGCAAGATGAAGGTGCGGGCAAATTGCACATTATCGATTTGGACGCAGCTTTCGGACTTGGGAACAACCACGGCGTCATTGCCGAGATAGCTAAAGATGTCAAGTTACCCATCCAGGTTGGCGGCGGGATACGCAGCTATGAAACAGCTGAAAAGCTTTTTCAAACAGGCATAACTCAAGTTATACTAGGTGCTTTGGCTTTTAGTGACCCTTCAGCCATAAGCAAAATCCAAAGAAAATTTGGGATGGACTCAGTTATCGTTGCTCTGGACAACAAAGATGGGCGCATATTGGTTGAAGGCTGGAAAACAGACACGGCCATGACCGTGGATGAAGCACTTGAGAAATACACCACCCTGGGGGTTCGGAACTTTCTAATAACTTCGATAGCCCAAGACGGCATGCTTACTGGTCCAGACCTGCAAACTCTAAGTCAAGCCACCCTTTACCCAAACGCCAAAATCGTTGCGGCAGGCGGAATCGGTAGCATAGGAGATTTGGCAGCTCTCAAAGACATCGGGGTTGAAGGCACCGTCATCGGAAAAGCCCTTTATGAATGCAGATTCACACTAAGAGAAGCCATACAAAAAATAGGAGCCTAAAAATGCCGTTAGCCAAACGAATCATACCTTGCCTTGACGTTGACCATGGGAAAGTGGTGAAATGCATCAACTTCGTCAACCCTAAGCGAGCGGGCGACCCGGTTGAAATGGCTAAACGATACAGTGACGATGGGGCCGACGAACTGGTTTTTCTGGATATAACCGCATCCTCGGAAAAACGCGACATTTTACGTGGGGTTGTTGAAGGCGTCGCAAAAGCAATCAGCATTCCCTTCACCGTTGGCGGCGGGATACGAAACGTCTCAGATGCAAGGCTTGTTTTATGCAGTGGCGCCGATAAAGTTTCAGTCAACACTGCCGCAGTCGAAAACCCTAAATTGATAACCGAGTTAGCCGACGTTTTTGGCAGGCAATGCGTAGTTTGCGCCATTGATGCAAAAAGGAACCACACGGCAAGCGACGGCAAAATCATGGTAGCCACGGTAGATGGAAAAGTTTGGTTTGAGGTGGTTACTTATGGCGGCAGGAGACCCACTGGAATCGACGCGTTGGCATGGGCATTGCAGGCTGAGAGGCTTGGGGCGGGCGAGTTTCTCGTGACTTCGATGGATCGGGACGGTACGAAAGACGGCTACGACATTGAGTTAACCCGTTCCATCTCAGAGCGCGTCAATGTCCCAATCATCGCAAGCGGCGGAGCAGGAACACCACAGCACCTCCTAGAAGTCCTCACCGAGGGCAAAGCAGACGCCGCATTGGCAGCTTCCATCTTCCACTACAACCAATACCCAGTTCCAATCGTGAAAGATTACCTGCGTAAAGCGGGGGTGATAATTAGACAATGACAACAAATCAAGAACTACTTGACAAATTGGATTTCAAAAAAGGCAACGGCCTTATCCCAGTTGTGGTACAGGACGCAAAAACCAAAGAAGTTCTCATGCAAGCTTATGCAAACAGAGCGGCCGTCGAACTCACAATCAAAACCTGCAAAGCAACATACTGGAGTCGCTCACGTAACGAACTCTGGGTGAAAGGCGAAACCTCGGGGCACACTCAAAAAGTCATCTCCGTCTCAACCGACTGCGACTATGACTCGCTACTCTACGTGGTCGAACAGACAGGACCCGCCTGCCACACGGGAGAATACAGCTGCTTCTACAACAAAATGCTCTAACGCCTTTCTTAATTCTTATTTTAGCCTTAAACCAAGAGCTTTTAGCCTAAGAAAATGCGCATCTTTGGTCTCCAGAATCAAGTTGTGCGCCATGGCTGTAGCGGCAATTATTAGGTCGGCGTCAGGTAACAAGTTGCCCTTTTCTTTTAATTTACGATAAATTTGGCAATAGGCTTCAATTATGCTGTTGTCTAAGTTTAGAACCGAAAAACTTTCCTCGAGCAACTGCCTTATTTGAAGTCTCTTTTTATCCTCTATACCTCTCAGTACTTCAATAATAGTTATCGAAGAAATTAATGCTGGAGCATAATTGTCTTTTTTCAGTTTGTCGATAACTATGTCCGTGTCTAAGAGATTGACCGTAACTTGAAATTCTCCCTAAATTCCTTGCTCGACTCATGTATGGCTTTTAGATCGTCTTCGGTGAGAAGTTGCCTAAGTTCTTCGAAGGCTTTCTTACCTTTAAGTCGCTGCCTCTCAGTGCACATCTCAAGGAGGAATTCCCCCCATTCCTTCGCCCCTTTTATTTCCTCCAGACGCTTTTTGACCTCAACTGGAACGGAGATTGTGGCATATTTGCTCAAATCTTAACACCATATAACGACATAGCTACATAACTATAAAGGTGTTTTTGCATGTCACTTTGGAAAGGCTCCGTAGCGAGCTCTTGTAGTTAATGCTTTTAAAGAAAACAAGCTTCTAGTGTTTGAGGATAAGTGGGAGAAATGTCGCTTCATGAAGCCATGCTTTACGAGAAGCAAGATGAAGGCAAAGTGAAATGTTGCCTGTGCGCGAGGCGTTGCCTTATAAGCCCTGACTCATCGGGATTCTGTCTTGTTAGAAAAAACCAAGGCGGCACCCTTTACACGCTTAACTACGCTAAAGCAGTGTCAGCCGGCGTGGACCCAATTGGCAAGAAGCCCCTGTCGCACTTTAACCCCGGCGCACTAGTTCTGTCGGTTGCTGCTGCGGGCTGCAATTTCCGTTGCCAATTCTGCGACAACTGGATGATAAGCCAGGACAAAGAAGTTGCAGGCAGACCGTTTCCGCCTGAGGATGTAGTTAAATCCGCGTTGGACAGCCAATGCCAAGGAAT
This sequence comes from Candidatus Bathyarchaeota archaeon, assembly GCA_963827165.1. GTDB lineage: Archaea > Thermoproteota > Bathyarchaeia > Bathyarchaeales > Bathycorpusculaceae > Bathycorpusculum. Next base: position 174,184 of record CAWGZR010000005.1, read on the forward strand.
CAGCTACACCTACACGGAGCCAACCATCTTCATGGAGTACGCCTACGACACCGCGAAGCTCGCGCATCAAGCAGGCTTATTCAACACGTTCGTCACCAATGGCTACATGACGCCCGAGGCAGTTCGAACAATCTCGCCATACTTGGATGCGGCAACAGTTGATTTCAAGGGCGGCGGCGACCCAGACTTCTACAAGTCAGTTATGGCTGTGCCAAACGTCGAGCACATCTACGAAACGCCTAAAAGAACTCAAACTCGGCGGCGTCCATATAGAAATCACAAATCTGGTTGTGCCAAAAATAGGCGATTCAATGGCTAAAATCATGGACATGGCAACCTGGATTAAAGATTATTTGGGAGCAGACACGCCGTTTCATCTGCTACGTTTTCACCCTGACTACAAGTTGACAACGATTCCGGCTACAGATGTCAAAGATATGGAGAAAGCCTATGTGGTTGCCAAACACGCCGGCTTAAACTACGTCTACATAGGAAACATCCCAGGCCACCCATCTGAGAACACTTTTTGCCCAAACTGCAACGAAACCATAATCCGACGCGAGGGCTTTGACATAACCCAGTGGAAACTCACGCCTGACATGCGTTGCCCTGTTTGCGGACAAGCAATCCCAATAAAAGGCAAACTCTACGAAAACAACCTGCGCTATCCCTACTCAATTTTTTAGAAAATCAACCAACTTGCACTAAGCGACGGCTTCTTTAAATGTGGAGTAGTCCTATGCCTGCCCATTTTTGCTTTGGGTCAGCGATTATTTCGGTGTGGTTGTACTTGTTTTTTATTTCAGCCCAGTATCGGTCCACTTCGCTCACTCCCAAGTGGTGACCGCAGATGTCGTGAAAACCGATTAATCCGCCTCTGCGAACCAGTGGGCTGTACATTTCAAAGTCCTTTTTGACTCCTTCATACGTGTGGTCGCCGTCGATGAAAAGAAAATCCAGCTTTTCTCCCTTAAGAGAGAACTTTGCTTTCGCGAGGTTTGCAGGGCTGTGGGAGTCGCCTCTCAAAAGGGTCAATACTTGACCTTTCTGGATGAAATTAGCTAAGTAAGAGGTTTTGAACCTGTCGTACCCGCGTTTTATTGATTGTTCACTTGGCAAATCTAAACTTATCATTTTCGCGTCAGGCAGCAATGTCCAACTGAACAGGAACAGGGTTCCCCCGTTGCGGGTACCGATCTCCATCATCGACTGTACGTTTCTCTTCCGAAGTATCGACAGCAAAGTAACAATTTCTGCAGGAACCTGCTGCAGGCTAATACTCCAGCCCAACGGCTTTAGCGGCGCAAAAAGATTGGAGATAACACCTATCAATTCCTCAGTTTTCCGGGATCCCTGAGCACTATTTCTTATAAGAGAACCCGCTGTCTTTCCTAACAACTCGTAAACAAACGGGTAATCATGCATCATGTAAATTACATATTTTCCGTAATGAACCATTTTTCCATAACTGCCTTATCTTGTCGCAACAAGGCTGTTTTCTTGTTTTATTAAGTTTTAAAATTTTCCTACGTTAGGGGCAAAAAATGATAGCGGGCTACTTACGAACTTTACAATGGAATTTGAGAAGTTGACGGCCGGGTTTTTGAAGGGTTAAGATGAGACATTTTATTAGGGTTAAGCTGGAAACAGCATCTGTGAAAGTACCTAAATCGATGGCGAAATACTCTGCGCTAGCGGTCTGTACCAGCTACTGGAAACCAAAAGAAGACTACGTCTCAAATATAATTGACGCCTTAGACGGGAAACTCGAAAACGGAGATTTCGTGGTCGTCTCTGAAAAAGCGGTGTCAACAGCAAAAGGCAACATAGCTGATGAAAGCCTCATAAAACCGACTTCAGCCGCCTGTGTTCTTGCGCGTTTTTGGATGCGGATTGCGTGGGGTTACCCTGTTGGAATGATCTGCCATTTTGGAGGACGATTACTGTTTAGACTCAGGAATTATCCACTTGAGTCAGGAAGTCGGCACAAGCAGTTGGTGTTGGAGCAAGCGGGCGTTTTGCAGGCACTTATGTTCGGCTCAGAAGGAGGCATTGACGGATCTAACCTTCCATTCTCGTACGTATCGTTGCCTCTGGAAAACGCTTGTGAAGTCGCTCAAGAAATCCGTGAGAAGATACTTAAGAATTTGAATGTGCATGTCTGCGTGATAGTTGCTGATACCGACAAGACTTACAGGTTTAGAAATTTCTTTTTTACTCCCAGACCAAAACCTCTGAAAGGAATAAAATCCTTCGGCGGCGCCGCAACATACGTTTTGGGCAGAGTTCTCAAGTTCAAGAAAAGTTCAACGCCCTTATCTGTCGCTGGATGCAGTCTTCAAGCAAGCCAAGCGTTAACGATAACTAATATAGCTGACAGAGCGAGGGGTGCGGGTTCAGGAGCGACGGTTTGGGATATGGCCTCGCGGTTTCAGGTGGATGTTAGTGGTGTAAGCTGGGAGATGTTGTCTGAAATTAAGCATAAGCCTCTTGTCATAGTGCGAAAAAACCATGTTAAGAAGATTAATAGATAAGGACAAATAATCTTGTATTAGAATCGTGATTTTTGAAGAGTAACAGATAAAAACAAGACTTTGAAGGCTCATAGCCATACAAGGTGACAAGTGACATGGAAGAAGCATTGAAGAAGTTAGATGCTTTCTTTAATCCGCGGACAGTAGCGGTTATTGGAGCCACTAAAAAAGTTGACAAAGCAGGCCACGTCATATTCAAGAACTTTTCAACAGCGAAACAACGTGGCGTTTTCAAAGGTGAACTTTTTCCGGTTAACCCAAACGAAGACTCGATTTTGGGCTTCAAATGTTTCAAAAGCCTAAGCGAAGTTCCTGGAGAAGTGGATTTAATCGTCATTATCGTTCCGGCGACAATTGTGCCGAGCGTAATGGAAGAAGCCTGCGCGAAAAAAGTCAAAGCCTGCGTCATAATTAGCGCTGGTTTTAAGGAAGTTGGGAACGTAGCACTTGAAGAGCAAGTTGTGACTGTCGCTAAGAAAGGCGGAATACGCGTCTTAGGACCTAACTGCCTCGGAGTTTACTACTCAAAAACGGGAATCGATACCCTTTTCCTACCTGAAACAAAAACCCTCACAACCGGTGATGAGGTTGTAGCTACCCCAAGACCAATGCCCGGGAACATCGCGATGATTACCCAAAGCGGCGCCTTCGGATCAGCCGCTCTAGACTTCTTGACAGGTCGCCAGATGGGTGTAAGCAAATTCGTAAGCTTCGGCAACAAATGCGACGTAGACGAATCAGACATCCTCCACTACCTTCTATACGACAAAGAAACCCATGTGACACTCATGTACTTGGAGGACGTTAAGAATGGGCGAGATTTCCTGGAAATAGCCAAAAAAGTGACTCTCAAAAAACCCGTTGTCGTCATCAAAACTGGCCGGAGCTCCGCAGGTGCTCGAGCCGCAGCGTCCCACACGGGCGCCATAGCCGGATCAGACAAGGTCTACGATGCTGCTTTCGAGCAGAGCGGAGTCATAAGGGCAAGAGACATGGACGAATTCTTCGGCATGGGAAAAGCCCTTGCAATGCAGCCTCCAGCCGTCGGACGAAACATCGGCATATTGACCGACGCAGGTGGACCTGGCGTCATGACAGTGGATGAATGTGAGGCTTTAGGCTTAACCGTTAACAAATTCACCCCCGACATACTTCAAGAGTTCCAGCAGCTCAAAGACCAAAACCAAATCCTCAAGATCTCCGCGACATCAAACCCCGTCGACCTTACCGGCTCGGTGACCGACGACCAATTCGTAATCTCAGCGGACGTTATATTTCGGGATCCAGAAATCAATGGCATAATCTTGCTCGGGCTCCATCATATGCCTGGACTGCGTGAGAAGTATATTGATGGCATCGTCATGATCTCCGGAAGATACAACAAACCCATCGTAATGTGCGATATTGGCGAAACAGAAATGGCGCTCTACACCCGCTCAAGGTTCGACAGACTAAGCGTTCCAGCATACTCTTCGCCTGAGGCTGCTGCCCGAGCGATGAAGGCGCTGGTGACATACGGCGAATACCTAAAGAAGTACGACGCTGCAGACGAACGCATCGCATTCGTAAAAAAGAACTGCAACGCAGTCACACAATGACATCGACGCTGACTTGACTGCCATCTTCCAACTTGAAACGTTCCCTCAACTTTGAAGCAGCCACAACCTCCAAAACGTCGTTTGGGTAGCTAGGTATTTGCGGCTGAATCACCGCGCAACCCAATCCTTTTACACATGCTTCAAACAAAATTCCAGTGCAATAATTATTCTCGGGCAGAATCTCGAATTTTGTGGCTTTCTCAAGCATTTTCTTTCGAAGCGCGCTCTCTTTCGTCAGGCGGATGTTTAGGGTTCCCAAGTAAGGGGTAAAACAGAGTTTTTCCTCTATCTGCCGCGTGACCCATGGTAAAGCAATGAATTTTCTTCCTTCGCCGCTGCCCGAAAAAACCTTGCCCTCAAAGGTTATCTGAGGCAAAAATAAGCCTTCACGAAGGCTTACGGCTTCTGCTCTTTCAGCCATTGGGCAACCTGTTTTAGAACGGGATCGGTTGATATGTCGACTACTGGGACAATCATTTTCTCTTTGGTTTCAATTGTTTGCGCGTACTTTGGCATAAGCGAGTACCCGACAAAAGTCCAGTATACCTTGCGGTTCTCCAGCAACTCCCTGGCAACCGCTGTTGTCGAAGCTGGAAGGGGGAAATACAGGAATACCACACCTTCAACCCAGTAGAGACCCGCTAGTTTGCCGCCTGCAATGACGGAGGTGAATCGTGCAATGTCTTCGGGGGTGTTGAAGAAGGTTTTCTCCATGACAATTATTTCTTTAAACGGCGAATAAGAAATACTTACTTGAGGTGTGCTCATAACACTCATCTTAGTTGGTTAGCTAGTGTGTAGGCGGTTCCCTTTTAATATTACCGTAATCCGAACATTTCAAGCTAAGCAGGCCAAGAGAAAAGTTAGGTACCGCATGATTTGTTAACAAAACACTTTTTGAAAATGGTTTCAAACTGTTTTTGCCTTAGTCTTTTACGCCTGCTTTTTTTCTGACCCAATCGTTGAACTTTCCGTATACCCCGCCGAAAACAATCTCCAATACGACGGAGGAGCCCAAACCGATCAACGCGGCTTCAATCGACTTCGAAGTATACAGGAACACAGGCGTGTAAACGATCACCCAAAAAACCGCCATGGTAACAGCATCAACAGCGAATTTCCTATTCACGAAATATCTGACGTATTTGTTATTTACCAAAGTCGCCATCCTCTGAACTCTTTTGCTTAATTCTCAACATTAAAAGGATTACGGAACGAGAATGGAGTGGCATAAAGCCGAAAAGGTAAAATCCAAATACGCCATGCCCGCTTGCAGACGCCTCCGCAACAGCACAACCGCTGAAAAACAAAAATCCACATTCGCTACAGGCAGTGCCAAGGAGTTTGAAAGGTTGACCACAAAACTGCCCAAAATAAGATCTTTAAAAGCTAATCGTTGCCTTTGTCGTTTGGTTTTGTCTCGAGAACCCTAATTTTTCTATGCATGTAAGCAATGAGGGCAACCAACAAAGCAACCACCATAACCAGTGTTGCGGATGCGACAACCTCTACCCAGCCAAGGTTGAATTGGGATGTTGATAAACTGGCGTATGCTTGGTTGGGTGTCGACGGCAAGTTTTGGGAGGGGTTTTCGAGCATGGCAGAAGTGGGAGATGGCGACAATGCTGAGGTTACCTGAGTTGAGCCGTAGACTGAGCCGTCTGTCAAGTTCAAAGTTTGCGTGTTGCTCCAGTCGCTTGTCGATTCGGCAACAAAGCTAGACAGATAACTTCCACAATCAGTATTACCAACGTACCATTGTTCGTACATATTAAAGATTGTACGCGTGTCCCAAACCCACCTTGTATTGTAGCAACCTAAAATTGCTTGAACCTGAAAATCTACCTTGCTGTCGTCAGGGAAAGTATTTGCGGGAATTTGCACAACGGTGTAATCTGAGCTTGATTCAACAACTAGTACGGCGTCGGGGGTTGATACTGTTTTGATACTTGGATTTTCGTCCAAGAATGATATTTCTGTCCAGTTTTGCGAAAAATGACCTTTCACCCTAATATTATAAAAAGTGATGAAAGCCATTGATCCATCTGAGTAAGCAACGTGTTGATTTCGAATTGACAGTTGAATAGTTGAGTTTTGAACATTATAGCCTGCTGAGCCAGAACTTACTTGCTCTTGCGCTCCCGTATATGGGTTCGTAGTGTAAATAGGTGAAGTCGCGGGCACATCATAAGGATGCGAAACAAGCGCCAAGGTGAATTCTGGAACAGACACTCCTGGCGCAGGGCCAGAGATGGGATAAGAGGTCGGCGACGGGAAAGGAGAAGGCGTCACCGTTGCCCCGTTGTAAACAAACTGCATCGTGATTTGGGTGGGATAGCTTGTACAGCCAATCGACAATGAATACGAGTTAGTAGGCTGGGTCATGTTCATCTGCTGGGTGCTATTGCCGCCCTGCGTTTGCTCGTTGAAGGAAATTAAGATGAGGTAGGGAGGAGGCCCATATACCACGATATTATAGGCATAGGGTTAATTGCTCCGGGGTCGGGCGACGGCATCTTGACTATGTCATAGGTCGCAGTATAACCAGGCAACGCATAGCTATACGCTCCAGTAGTCGCCTTCGCCGAAGAAAAGCAGAACGCAGCCAATAGAAAAACAGCAGCCGCCATAAGTGCAACTTCTTTTAGCTTCGCCATGCCGCCACCAACACCAAAAAGCACACGCCAGCAAGATTAAAGCATACTCGTTAAGAAACCTTGACTGAACCAAGTCAAGATTTGAGACTGTGTGAAAACTCAAAATGAGTTTAGAAAATTGCGTCAAATACGTTTTAAATAGTTCTTTAAGTCATCCATTTTTAAATAAAACCAGCAATTTTCTGAAACTAAAATTAGTTTTTACACAGTCTCATTTATTGACTAAGACGAGAAGGGCTCCCTACAGGGGTTGAAAGTCTCCCTGTAGAGGATGATGGCTTATGGCATATGGCTAAACAAGTGATTTAACATTTGCCGCAACCTGGACTCCTTCATCATAGCCACCGCCAAAGCTACAAGCGCAAACTAGTTGTCTGCTTTTCCAGATTGACCTCATGACGTTTAGAAAAAGTTATAGCGTAGGTGATCATTAAGCCTAAACTAACTTAGATGAATCTTGGATGGTTACGTTTGGATGCCTGAAATTCGTGTAGCTCTTGTCGGGGTTGGTAACAGCGCTTGTGCCCTGGTTCAGGGTACCCAGTATTATAAGGATGCTAAAGAAGACACCACTGTGCCTGGTTTGATGCATGTCAATTATGGCGGCTATCATATCCGCGACATACACTTCGTCGCCGCCTTCGAAGTTAACAAAGACAAAATCGGCAAAGACCTCTCCGAAGCTATTTGGATTAAACCTAACGTATGCGAAAAATTCAGCGACGTCCCAAACCTGGGCGTAAAAGTTTCGCCAGGCATCATTCTTGATGGCGCAGCACCTCACATGCGTGAAACCTTCAATGTTTATGATGACAGCAAAACCTCAAAAGAAAGCATCGTTAAAATCCTCAAAGACGCCAAAACACAGGTTCTCGTCAATTATCTTCCAGTTGGAAGCCACGACGCTGTCCGATTCTACGCTCAATGCGCCATAGACGCGGGATGCGCCATGGTGAATTGTATGCCTGAATTCATCGGTTCAGACAAGAGCGGGGAGTGGCCTAAGAAATTTGAGAGTGCAGGCTTACCAGTCCTTGGCGACGATATTAAGAGTCAAGTTGGCGCCACAATCTTGCATCGCACCCTTGTGCGGTTGTGTTTAGATCGAGGAACGATTGTCGATGAGACCTATCAACTTAACCTTGGTGGCGACACAGACTTCCAAAACATGACTGTTGAAAACCGCCTCACATCAAAGCGCATCAGCAAAACCGAAGCCGTCACCAGTCTCGTTCCCTATAACCTGCCAACACGCATTGGACCCAGCGATTATGTGCCGTTCTTGAAAAACAAGAAAATCTGCTATATCTCACTTAAAACCCGAGCGTTCGGCAACCGCCCCATAACCATCAGCGCAAAACTTGAAGTTGAAGATTCACCCAACAGCGCAGGCGTAGTTATCGACCTCATCCGCGCTGCAAAAATCGCACTTGACCGCAAAATCTCCGGCACCCTCATCAGCATGTCTTCCTACGCGTTTAAGCACCCTCCAGTTCAGGTTCCTGACTCGCAAGCGAGGCAATGGACGGAAGATTGGATCGCGGGCAAACGCGAACGCTAGTATCTCCTGTTTAATTTTCAAAAATAGTTTCGGAGTCACGCCTTTTTTTGGGACTCCGCTTTGCCATCTCTAAGTTTCTTTAACTTTTTTGCTATTGACTTTTGTTGACTATTACAGACTACTATTGACTATTAACGACTATCACAGACTATTAAAGACTGAACCTGTAACCAATCCAAGCCCAAAATCAAAAAAGCAACCCAAACCACAAAGAAAAAAATTTCCGCGTGAAAAATCAACTGTCCGCCCATCTTTCTACAGGCTTCTCCATTGCCTTTTTGAGGATGATTGATGCAAACAAATCAAGCCCCAAACTAAAAAACCAAGCCAAAACACAACACAAAAACGCTAAGACTTCACTGAAAAAACTCCGAAGCATAAACTTAAATTTTCCAAAAAATGCCAAGGCAAAAGCACCCAAAAAAGCGCTGATTCAGCTTTGTATGAAAGCTTTTTTAGCTTGAAAACCCAAAATGGATACGGGTTAGTCTTTAGAAGGTTTGATATGCATGGTTAAAGTTGATTCGTATGAAGTGCCTGAAGGGCTTTATTTCTCCAAAGATTTTGAGTGGATAAAAGTTGAAGGCGACAAAATCCGAATGGGAATCACGGATTACGCGCAGAAGTCGCTTAGGGAAATCGTTTATGCCGAGTTGCCAAGCGTGGGCACGCAGGTTAAGCAGGATGAACCCTACGGGACATTGGAATCGGTCAAAGCCGTCTCTGACCTTGTAGCGGCGGCAAGCGGAACCATCCTGGAAGTCAACGATGAAGTCCAATCCAAACCCGAAACCCTAAACGAAGACCCATACGGCAAAGGCTGGTTACTCGTCATCAAACCCTCAAACCTGCAGGCAGAACTCGCAAACCTCATGGACTTTAACAAAGCCGTCGAGTGGCATCAGAACCAAGCCAAATCCAAATAGGAAAGGGCAAGCAAATGCCAAGACGCGTAATTGTAATCGGCGCCAACGCCGCAGGCGTAGAAGCAGCCTCAGCCGCACGCAAAAAAGACCGTACAGCAGAAATCACCCTTATAACGCAGGAGAAAACCGCTGGGTACTCACGCTGCGGCTTACCCTTCGTAATCGGCGGCCAAATCCCCAACTTCAACGACTTAGTTGTTTATCCACCAGCATATTTCCAGATGCTAAAGCTGAACCTGCGAAACCTAACAAAAGCCACAGCAATTAACACTAAAGAAAAAACTGTCACCATCCAAACCAAAGAAGGACCAACCGAAGTTCTACAGTACGACAGCCTTGTCATCTCCACCGGCGCGGACTCTTTTACTCCGCCTATTAAGGGCAGAGAAAAGCAGGGAGTGCTGAGTCTTCGTGGCATAGAAGACGGCGAAAAAATCGATGCTGCAGTTAAGGCAGGTGCGAAATCCGCGGTTATCATGGGCGCTGGCTTAATCGGGTTGGAACTCGGCGTTGCGTTGATAGAGCGTGGGTTGCAGGTTACGGTGGTTGAGATGTTGCCTCAGATTTTGCCTCAGTTGCTTGACGCGGACATGGCGCAGCTGGTTGCGGCACATCTTCAGGAGAAGGGCATGCGCATTCTAACAAGCAAGCCTGTTGAAGAGTTTCTCGGCGAAGACAAAGTCACAGCTGTTATGGCTGGAGGCGAAAAAATTGAAGCGGACCTCTTCGTCAGCTCTTTTGGCGTGAGAGCCAACACGAAACTAGCCGTGGACGCAGGCATACCCTTGGGCGAGACACGAGCGATCAAAACGAACTCGCGAATGGAAACTGACGTGAAAGACGTTTACGCTGTAGGCGACTGCGCCGAAGCCCCAAACATCATTACACACAAGGCAACTTGCGCTCAACTCGGCACTATCGCGGTTCGGGAAGGCAAAGTTGCGGGTGCAAACGCAGGCGGCGGCTACGCGCAGTTCACAGGCGTCCTAGCGTCCGCTGTTACCCGACTCTTCGACGTAGAAGCGGGTTCAACAGGCATAAGCGAAACAGCGGCTGCCCGAAACAGAATCGAGGTAATCACAGGCACGATTAGCAGCAAAACAAAAGCCGACTACTACCCTACGGCAAAACCCATCAAAGTCAAGCTGATCGTTGAGAAAGAGTCCGAACGCATAATCGGAGCCCAAATAATCGGCGGCGAAGAAGTAACACAACGCATAAACGCCCTCAGCTTCGCGATACAGAAAAACATGAGCGTTCGGGAACTTGCGAAAGCAGACACAGCTTATGCGCCGCCACTATGCGAAACATGGGAACCCATGGTCCTAGCCGCGGAAATGGTGTTAATGAAACTGCGTTAAGCAGTTTTCCTTTTTGTTTTTTGTTCGGTTCTTTTGGGTTTAGATTAGGTAGGCTTCTGTGATGTACCTTCGCACAACCCACTGCGTCTGGAAGTAGTATGCAATTTTTGCGATGGAGTTTTTCATAAGATTTATCCAGGCGTCTTTCTGCCTGTAGAATGTTGGAATGATTAGATATTCGAGTTTGCTGTAGAGGTCTTGGAGCTCTATTTCTCTTCTTTCATTTTCAGCCAACAATTCTCTTGGGTGTGGACCTATTGCCCAACCGGTCACGCCTTCTATGCAACCTTCCATCCACCAACCGTCTAGGACACTGAAATTTACGACACCGTTGTGTGCGGCTTTCATCCCGCTGGTTCCAGAAGCCTCAAAAGGCGGCAAGGGCGTGTTGAGCCAGACGTCAACACCTGAAGTGAGTTTAGCCGCGATGTCCATGTCATAGTTTTCAAGGTAAACTATCCGGACTTGATCTTTAAGTGTTCGTGCGTAGTCGTGGATTTGTCTTATAAGTCCCTTACCGTCGGTGTCCCTTGGGTGCGCTTTTCCCGCGAATATCATCTGGATTTTTTCTTTTCGATTGATGTCCGTTAACCTATGTAAATCGGAGAAGATGAGGGTTGAACGTTTGTATCCAGTGGCTCTTCTAGCGAAACCTATTGTCAATGCTTGAGGATCCAGCGTTACCCCGTTGGCTTTTTCAACGAAGTTCAGCAGGTCCGTTTTTGCTTTTGAGTGGGCATCCCAAACTTCCCGGTTAGGAATCTCGCTGGCTTTAGCAAGAAGTATGGGTTCGTTAGTCCAGCCTGGAATGTACTTGTCGAAAAGTTGCCTGAAATAAAGGTTCGTCCATGTAGCCGAGTGAACCCCGTTCGTGACTGCTCGGATGTAGCGACCTGGAAAAAGCTTTCTGGAGTAATCAACGTGCGCCAGGGAGACACCGTTGATGTATTTGCTTAAGTTTAATGCTAGAAAAGCCATGTTGAGGTTTTCTGGTCCCGCATACTGCTTCATTTCAGCCAGCGGGTATTCTTTGCCAAGCATCTGTTGGACAAGTTCATAGGAAAATTGATCAAAAGCTGCTTCTACTGGGCTATGTGTTGTGAAAACGCAAAGGTTTTGGACTTTTTCTGCGTCCATGCCATTCTCTTTCAGCAACTCAAGCGTCAAGAGACTGGAGTGACCTTCGTTCATATGGTACTTTCGGATTTTGAAGGGCAAGTTCCTCAGAAGTTTAGTTCCGCCAATGCCGAGAACGATCTCCTGTTTTAATCTGTAGCTTTTGTCGCCACCGTATAATGTATCAGTGATCCTTCGGTCTTCAGGAGAGTTTTCTTCCATATCCGTGTCCAAAAACAGAATTGGAACCATTCCGCCGGTGACACTCTGGTACTCATGAAGCCAAGCTTGCACTTTTACCGGGCGCCCTTCGAGGGTTAAGGTTACAACGTTGGGCATTCTAGTTAATGTTTTGGCTGGGTCCCACTCGTCGGGAAACTCAAGTTGCTCCCCCTGCTCAGTGATTTTTTGCCTGAAGTAGCCCTTCCTGCTTGCGAGTGTGATGGCAATCATCTGGAGTCGTAGGTCTGCGCTGGATTTCACTATGTCCCCGGCCAAAACGCCTAAGCCGCCGCTATACGTCGGCATTTTACTTGAAATACCAATTTCCATGGAGAAGTAGGCAATTCGGCGATCTTCTAAAAAGTGTCGTTGGCAGTTTTCGCTGCAGAAACAGTGTTTTTTGCCTCCGAAACTTTCGCATGCCGCTTCGATCTTTGTTGCCAAATTCTCTGATTCTATTTGGATTCCGCAAACTGGGCATCTCAAAAACACAGAATCAGCCAAATTTGACACCCAACGAACAACACCCATCAGTCCGCATTCATATATGTGTATTGCTTAAGCTTTCTGGACCATTAAAATCGGCGAAAAGTGAAACCCTGAATGATGCTCAGCTTGAAGAACAACAAAAACCAAAAATGCTTGTCGTTCTTCTTTGCTTAAGTTGACCAAAAGGCCTCGCTGGGTTGAAGACATTTAGATGTCCTATACGGAAGTTTTGTTTTAGGCTTATCAGTTTTTTCTGGTTAGCCTATTTCTGATGTTCCTGGTTGCGTGAATGGCTCGGTCATGCCGACAAGCAGTTTCCCGAAAGTGTTGATGTGTGTTTCCTCATCCGCAAGAATTTCCTCAAGCAGCCGCCTTGTTGTGTAGTCGCCTTCTTGATGTGCTAGCTGGATTGCTTGCTTGTAGAGTTCGATAGCGTCTTCCTCATCGCGCTGGTCCTGCATAAGCATCTCGATTAAGCTGCTGCCGACGAAGATTGGGTCGGGCTTAGCGGTGGGGACACCGTTGAGGTAGTCAAGCCGTTCAGCAAGACGCTCGGCATGCTTCATTTCAGCGATAGCTATCTTGCGGAAGATATCTTCGACAACCACGCCATCCAACCCCGTAACTTGAATATGCTGCCACATATATTGGATGCTTACTTGAAGCTCGCGGGCTATAGCTTTGTTCAAAAAATCCAAGAGTCTTTCAGAGACCAAAATTAATCACCTAAAAAACCTAAACGGAGCTTGATATATAAACAAGCCTCAATTCGAAGGAAGCTAACCTGCCTTTCCATGTCAAAACTACTGGAGGGCGGGTTTAACGCTTAAAAGCAGATTGACAGTATTTTGACACATGGCTTCCCAGTCGATCAGTCCTTTTCAGGCTTTCTTAATGGTTTTGCTGATTATTTTCAAGAGAGCTCGTTTATGGTTGTGAAGCAACTTTTGGATGCAGGATTAACTCCTGTTGCCGTTGCAACGTTTAGGTTTCTGGTCGCTGGAGCCTTCTTTTGTGGGCAGCCTACAGTTTGCTTGGGCAGAAAATTATGCAGAAATATGACGCTTTCCTCGTTGTCTCATACGTCAGCCTTCTTGGCGGTCTCTGCTTGATTCCTTTTTCCTTGGCTCAAAACTCCTTCAGCTTGCTTTTGACAATGAACGCGATTGAATGGCTGGATATACTTTACCTATCTGTGACCTGTTCACTTCTCGGCTACTTCATCTGGTTCTACGTGCTCAAGAAAGCTGGGGCTAAAGCCAGCACTTTTCTCTTTGCCGAACCATTGATAACGGCAGTTTTCGCCGTAATGTTCGTTAGCGAAACGCTTTACCCTTCAGTGATTGTTGGCGCGGTTTTGATTTTCGTTGGCGTTTTCTTGGTTACATTTTACAAGGGGAACAAACAGAATTGAATCCTCCATGCCTCGGCAAGGTAAATTCTAATATTACCCAACGCATTTCCTTAAGCCAAACAGCTTAAATCAAGCCTTGAATAAGCAAACTGTGCGGGCCGGTCGTCTAGCCTGGTTAGGACGTTGGCTTTACACGCCAAAGGTCGCCGGTTCAAGTCCGGCTCGGCCCACCTTAACCTTTTAAGAGCCAAAAGACTCAGTCCCCGGTCTTAAGTAAGTACATATATGCATGTATGTATACATGTGTAATTGAGGTATTACAGTTGGTCAGAGTGATATCGATATCTGATGAAGTCTATTTTGAGCTGTCACGAATTAAAAACGGAATGTCGTTTACAGAGCTACTTAAGACTCTAATTGAGAAATGTGAGAATAAAGGCGATCCAAAAAGAATCCTTGATTTCTTGAATTCGCATGAAGCCTTAAGTGAAGATAGCGCCGAGAAAATAACTGCTGAAATAGAGAAAAGCAGAAAACATGCTTTCCAACGAAAAATCTTGATCGAGTGATGCAATGGTAATTCTCGATTCATCTATAATCATTGATGCATTAAGAAAAAAGAAATCCGCCCTGGACTTGATAGAAGCCTACGCCGAAAAAGAACAAATTGCAATTACAGTTATCAACAAGTATGAAATATTGCGAGGAGCAGTTAAGAAAGACGCAGAATTGGTTTCAGGGTTGATCAGCCAATTTCTAATCTACGACTTAGAGGATTCTATTGTGAACGAAGCGGTAAATGCACATAAAAAGCTAGTTGAAAAAGGCAAGATGGTGAATGAGCTTGACGTGCTAATAGCGGGCATAGCCATTGCAAACAATGAAACGCTAATAACAAAAGACAAAGATTTCCTCAGCTTTCAAAGCTCAAAAATAATAGTACTTTAAGGTACTTCGCTGAAACTAAAAATGATTTATTCTCTAAATTAAAAGGTAAAGTGTTTACTCTTTTAGTTTAGGCATTATCTTCGTTGCCCATTCGGTTTTTGTAGCGTAGATTTGACGCAGCTTCGGACTAGCGGTTACAGTCCATGGTTTGATTAATGCGCGTCTTTTAGCTCGACCAGCAGAGTTTCTTGATTTGGGTTGCCCTTTCCTTTTTGTTTTATAGTTTTCAGGGTTCATATCGAATCGCTGCTCATAAATGCTCGATATCTAGCATATAGGGGTTTGCCCTCTTTTTTCTTTTTACTCGAGTTTACGGTTGATATGAATGGTTCCTTACTGAGAAGTTTCGGCGCGACAAGTGTTAAACAGTGGGCTGGAAATTATCATGTCTGCTGTCGCTCTGTTGCAGGCTGTCGGAACATTGTACAACACCGCCAGTCTAAGAACCGCTTTAACATCAACATCATGAGGCTGAGATTCCAGAGGATCCCAAAAGAATATGAGAATATCCAGTTTGTCGTTGGCAATCAAGGCTCCAAGCTCCATGTCTCCGCCGTAAGGTCCGCTTTTGAGCAGTTTTATCTGCAATCCTGTTTTGTCAATTATCTGCTGACCCGTGGTTCCCGTAGCGTAGAGACAATAGTGAGATAGCGTTCCCTTATTGAAGTCGCACCATTCAACGATGTCTCTTTTCTTGTTGTCATGTGCGACCAATGCAATACTCTTCATGAATGTTCCTGCTCTCTTGTTTTGGAGCCTAAATGAGGCATTAGATAAAAACATGCTTGAATTTGTCGGGTAATTCATTGAATGTTTCTGTCCTTTTTTAACGTGGAGAAGCCGAGCAGAAGATCCACAAGATTGGGCATTGGAATTCAATAAACTAGGGTATTTGATTTAAGGTGATTACAGCCATCACCTGAGAAGCTTCATTATTGAACAAATAAGCATCAGTTACTCATGCCCATAATAGCCCATGACGATCTTGAAAACGGAAAATGAATGGAGAAAAAATCGGTTAACAGGTAACTAGCCTATATACTAAAACAGCACATAACATCTTGTTGTGGGGAGTATTTAGAAGGGTAAACCCTGCCTCGAACTTGCTCGCAATATAGTTTCTGGCAAAACATTTAGGGAGTTTAAAGATTTGAATCAGAAAAAAACAACAATAATGGAGTATCTCGCGTTTCTATCCGTAAAAGAAGGCGTCTACCTGCAAGAACTTCATCGCGCCATGGTTGAAGCGAAAGAAAAGGGAAAATCAAGCTGCCAAAACTTGACTGTTGAATACCGCGGCAGTGTAAAAGATGAAGCCATCTTTCTGATTACAAAAAGCACCAAAGTAATAGTTCAGTTTAGGCTTGCTCAGGAAATTCTACTTAGAAAAAACATCAGCTTCGAAACTTGGATGGACACCGACAAGATACGCCGCCAAATGAACAAACAAAATGAATCACCAAAAACCTCCCTGATGGTTCAAAACCTCCGGCATGGAATGAAGAAAGTCAATTTGGAAGCGAAGGTTCTTGAAACTCAAAAGCCCTCGATAGTTCAAACGCGCTATGGAAACAGCGCCAGAGTGACCAATGCGTTGATAGCTGATGAAACGGGAAAAATCAAGCTTTGCCTCTGGAATGAACAAGCAGATAATCTTGCAGTTGGGGACACCGTGCAGATTAGGAACGCTTCAGTTTCGACTTTTAAAGGTGAAAGACAGGTGCGCCTTGGAAAAACCGCGACTCTTAACGTTCTGCAAAACCAGCTCGCTTTGTAAAACAACGAAAGAATCAAGGAAAAAACATAACTTCCCAGTTGCGAATTTCGGCTTTCAAGCATCGTCCTAAATAGTAATCAGATCAAAAACAACGCGGTCAACCGGAAGCAGTGATTAAATGGAAATTTATCAATTGGGCATTAATTTTCCAGGGCACATTTCTTCTTTTCACCCATTTAGTTAAGACAAGTAAAAACACTTACGAAAAAAGCTATCTAGATATCCCTAAATACCTTGTCTTACTTTCCTTTTTTCAAAGCAATTAATCCGTCAGACTCTACATGATAGAGATTTAGTTAAGGTTGAAATCTTGAAAAACAGGGCACACAACTATCAAGAAACCTTGCGGATTGGTCTGAGACTATACCGTGGGTTAATTTTGAACTCATTTGGAGCGAAAGCGCCTTTGTTTGGCGGGCATAAGTTAACTTATAAATGTAATCTAAAGTGTAAAATGTGCCCTTTCTGGAGACGATCCAGCGAAGATCTAAGCACCCAAAAGGAAAAAGAAATTCTTAGACAACTTTACTACTCAGGCGTCTGCGCAGTCGGGCTCGAAGGCGGAGAGCCGCTCCTCAGAAAAGACTTGCCTGAAATCCTAGCCTATTCCAGTTCCCTACCTCTACACACGAGCATCATAACGAATGGAACGCTTCTCAAATCAAGGATAGATGAAATAGCCCCATACATCAGCGGCAAGGTCGTTGTTTCCTTAGACGGCACGGAGAAAACTCATGACTTGATCAGAGGAGTTGATGGTTGTTTCAAAAGAGCGGTAGAGGGCATAACTGCAGCAAAGGACAAAGTGTCAATAGCCATCAATATGACGGTAATGGCTGACAATTTTCATGATGTTGAAGACATAGTGAAGCTTGCGAAAGATTTAGGTGTAAAAATAGTGTTATCGGTCGCCCATGAATACAGAAGCACCGATGCTACAGCACCAGAAACTGACGAACTCAAAAAAGTCGCTCAACAGCTAATTTTACTAAAGAGAAAAGGTTATCCCATCATGAACACAACAAGTTACTTAAAAGTGATAGCTAAAGAAAGAAACTGGAACTGCAAACCCTGGTCGGTCGTCAATATTGGCACAGATGGTCGTTTGGTTCTACCTTGTTATGTTCATAATCAGTATGAGACAGGGATTTCTGTTTTTGAGAACAGCATTAAAGCGGCGATTTCTGCTTTCGATTGGGAAGCAATGCGTGGTTGCATAAAATGCAATCTTCATTGTTATGTAGAGCCGTCTCTTGTACTTTCTTGGGATTTGCGTAGCTGGGCAGACTGGATTTTCCCAACAGGAAAATGATGTCTAGTTTTAATGACTAGTATTAATGTGACGTTAAAATAAAATATCATAACCATTATTATTTTAGTGTTGTTAGTGCAATAGTGTTATATAGTGTGGATTACAATAGTATTTTGTGAATCAAATGTCAAATCTGGAAAAAAATATTCACAAAAAAATAATAGCAAAAGCTACTCCAGTAAAAGAAATACCTGAAGGAAGAAAACGAGTCAAGATTCCGGAGTATGACGCAGTTTTCAAGCAGATTATTGAAAGCCCAGAGGAAATGTTCAAGGTTGAAGTGGAAGGCAAAACAGTAAGATCCCTGTACGCACCGTTTTCATTCAGAGTCAAATTATATAACAAGATACCCAATAGAAAATTCAACGTTGCACTTAGAGTCCGAAACAAAGAAATCTACATAGTCAAACAGGACAAAAAGGCATAATCTCTCAATTCGTCTTGCGGTTGCCAACCAGGTTCAACCCAACTCGTTTCATCATAACAACAATTTGGGAGCCGCGTCTACTTAACTACGCGATAGTGCATATGGATTACTCCCGAAGAAGACTCAATTATTCTGGTTGTCTTAAGTTCAACTATGTTGGCGCCTTCATGATAGAATAGTCGCACTCCATCACCTAAAAGAAAAGGCGAAATGTGTACATTAATTTCATCAAGAAGCCCTGCTTCGATACACTGCTTGGCGGCGTTAGCACCCATTAAACCCACCTTCTTTCTGCCTGCCACCGCTTTTGCCTGCTTGATTGCACTCTCGATTCCGTCAGTAACGAAGGTAAACTTGGTTGCCCCTTTCGGCACCGTAATCGGAGGCCTATATGTAAGCACAAAGAAAGGGACTGGAAGAAAGAAGCTTCCTTACCATGCCTGCGAAACATCATAGGTTCGCCTGCCTGCAACCATTGCACCCAAAGTTCTTGCCCCTTCATCAAAATATTTTGCGTCTTCACGTGAAAGTTTGAATTTCAAAGTTTCGGTGCTAAAGGCACTGGGGGTATCACCATTAAAGTACCAGTCAAAAATCCTGCCAGGATTATCTTTCGGATCAGCGATAAACCCGTCAAGCGACATTGTAACATCCCAAATAACCTTCGCCATTTCACTCGCCGCTAAAAAATCGAATATTTGTTCATTTAACCTTCGCTCGCGATAGCATTAAAGTTTACTGGTAAAATATGAAAAGATTTTTCGAAGTCATTTTACTTTCTAAATAGCATTTGGCTGCATAATTATGGGTTAGTTTCTTTCCTCACGTTAGCCTTTCATGTTTCATTGTTACTTTTAGAACAACTGTAACTACTATCACCGCGGCTAATCCGCCATAACTACATGGAGTACTTGCATCCAACTTGACTGTTCTGATGGCTGAGTTGTGCCTACTTGTGGAGGGGGAGGGCTTCCTTGACCATTTGATCAAATGTTGATTACCGCAAAACTGCTGACCTAAGCCGCCAACGACAACCCGACCTAGCTTTCGGCATCATCCACAAATTTCCGTAATCCTTAACCGTCGCCTTTCACGTATAACTTTACTAAAGTTTATGCTAAGAGGTAACCGTTTGACGGCTGCACGAAATATTTGGAAGAATGAGTATTTCAAAACTGTGGTTGCAGTCGTTTTGATCGTCGCAATAGTTTTTGGCTTGTTTTTCGGCTTACGGGCAGCTTTGAATACTCCCGACCCAGCATTAACGGTTGTCAGCGGCAGCATGAGTGTACCCTATGACGCAGCCGACTACAACTTCTGGCTAAACATTGAGACACCGTTTGATCGAACCTTAAGCGTAGGCGACATCATAATTATTCAAGGAGTTAACCCCAAAGACCTAAACACGAACTACCCAAACAGCGACATCATTGTCTTCCATGAACCCGGCGACTACGGCACATTAATTGTACACCGCATCGTACGTGCCGAAACAATTAACGGCACACTATACTTCATTACAAAAGGTGACGGGAACGGGGACAAAAATCCTTGGCCTCAAACACCGACGTCAGGATTCGACACGTGGGACAGCAACAACCCGCCCGGAGTACCGGCAAGCTATGTGGTCGGCAAGGTGATTATGCGTATTCCATGGTTTGGGTGGGTGACAATATTTATCCATGATAACCAGTGGGGTTTACCAGCAATAATTGTAATAATCATGTTGATTGCAATCGTTGAATTTGTTGTGCCTGTGCTAAGAGAAAAGAAGCCTCAGCAAGACCAGCAAAACCAAGCGCCGCCGCAAAACCCTAATGAGCCTTCAATCGCTATTTCTCATCTTTGCGCACTCTTGTAGAATCCGCGGAGCTCTTCCGTTTTTTTTGGCATTCTTGCCTAAGCAAGATTCATGCTTTAGACCAAGAAAACAACCTAAAAACGCGCACAAAGGATAACCTGCTTGTCATTCAAGGTAATCAAATAGGTCAAAATCTAACTGAAGAATTAAAAGAAAACTAACGAAAAATGGGATTTTAGACTTGTACGCCTTGGGTTGGGTCTTCGATGACTTTTTGGAACTCAGCTATCAGCTTCTTTGTTATGGGTCCGGGTTTGCCTGTGCCGATTTGTCGTTTGTTGACCTCCCGGATGGGCACCATCTCCATCGCGGTTCCTGTGAAGAAGGCCTCGTCTGCGCTGAAGACCATGAATGGCGTCAGGTTGGTGACTGATAGTTTTATGCCGAGTTCGGCGGCGAGATGACTCACAACGTCAGCGGTGATGCCTGCAAGGGCCCCTACCGAAGTTGGCGGAGTCAACAATTCACCGTTTTTAACGATGAAGACGTTTTCGCCAACGCCTTCAGCTACGCAGCCGTTGCTGTCAAGGCAGAGAGCTTCGTCCACGCCGCATGCATTAGCTTCGATCTTTGCAAGGACGCTGTTGAGGTAGTTGAGTGACTTTATTTCGGCTGAGGTTGAATCCACAGTGTTCCGTCTAACCCAAGAAAACATTGTTGTTATGCCTTTTTCTTTAGCATTGCCTGCTCGGATAGAGATTGTGTCCGTTATGATTATAATGGTTGGTTTAGGGCATTTACGTGGATCTAAGCCTAAGTCTCCAACGCCTCTGCTGACGACTAAACGGATGTAAGAGTTCTTCATCTTGTTTCTTCTAAGGGTTTCAACGACGGCTTTTGACATTTCTTCTTTTGTTAGCGGTATGTCCAGAGTTATGGCATGTGCTGAATGATAGAGGCGATCCACATGCTCTTTTAACTTGAAGACAACGCTGTTGTACTCGCGGATTCCCTCGAAAACCCCGTCACCGTAGAGAAATCCGTGGTCAAAGACCGAGATTTTGGCCTGTGACTTAGGGTAGTACTGACCATCAATGTAAACTTCTGGTTCGGTGCTCATTTGACTTCACGTTCAATGTTTCATATTATTCGGTTGTTTGATATAGTTTATGCAGATGATACGTATATTTCGTTTGTCAACCATGGAATTGTGGCCGCTTGGAAAGGTACAACGGCAAAGGCAAAGGCTTGAATGGTTTACAAGCGATTTTCTCAGATACCTTAGCGATTAACTCTTCAACAGTCATTGTCTGCTGCTGACCCTTGAGCCCGCGTTCCCGAACGGATAAGTTACCTGACTCAATCTCTTTCTCACCCACCACAACGATGTAGGGCACCCACTCCTGCTCGCCTTCACGGATCTTTTTCTGCAAGGTAGACGCGCTGTCATCTATGTCCACGCGTATGCAGTGCGACGTGATTTGTCCCGCGAGCTCCTCTACCTTATCCAGGTATTTGTCAGAAATTGGGATAAGCCGAACCTGAGTCGGCGAAAGCCATAGAGGCAGCATTGGCGCTTTGCCAGCCATTTGTTCACGGTAAGCCTTCTCCAAAAGCGCGTAAATGTCCCGTTCGATGGCGCCGCTTGGACTGCAATGCAGAATCAGCGGGTACTGTTTTTCGCCTTTCTCGTCGACGTAGGTTATTTCGTAGCGTTTGGCGTTTTCAACGTCGATTTGGTCGGTGCTAAGAGCGGCGGCTTTGTCTTGGTTGTCGACGAAGTTTAGGTCCCATTTGAGGACGAAGTAGAAGAACCGCTCGTTCCATACTTCAGCCAACATGGGTTTGCCAAAAGCCTTCACGATTTCAGTTATGAACTCTCTGTGCTCATCGTAGAAGGAACGTGTGAAGCGCATCGCGACTTCGTAATCATCTTTTACAAGCCCGATGTCGTTTAGAACATCAATGCTTAGGTTAAAGCGAACCATGAACTCTTTCTTGGCTTGATCCAAATCAGCGCATAAGGCGTGGCAATCAGGCATTGTAAAGGCTCTAAGGCGTTTTAAACCGACGACTTCGCCGCTTTTTTCTCGTCTAAAACTGTATCGCGTCAACTCGTAAAGCTTGATGGGCAGTTGCTTGTAACTTATTTGTGCGTCGTGTGCCATGAGGAATTGCCCGAAGCATGCTGCAAACCGCAGGAAGAGTTCTTTGTCTTCGGATTTAAGGGTGTATTGGCGGGCTGGGAATCGGTTAAGGTAGCTGGCTAGGCTCGGATGGTTGAAGTCGTACATGATCGGGGTTTCAACTTCCATGCCTCCGTAAGCAGCCACTCGTGTGGTAACGTACTGTTCAAGTAGCGACTTAATCATGCGTCCCTTCGGATACCATCTGATGTTTCCAGGGTCGCTTCCTGGTTCGTAATCAGCTATCTCTAATCTTTTCATCAATGTAACGTGCGGAGGCATCACGGTGACTGCTCGCGCTTTCTTAATCTCGTACTGAGAAAACTTTTGTAAATTAACGTGTCCTTTGAACTTGAACTCTTCAATAGGCACCAAGGAGCCATCAGGCATCAGGACATTCCAAAATGACTTCATCTTCTCTTCAGCTTTCAATGCTGCGGAAACTGGCTCCTCCTCTTTTTTGCAGACAACTTCTGATTTACCCGCTGCTTCAGCTACAACGGGTCCGTAGCTGCGTGCCTGTTCAGCAAGCGGGTGACCCTTTATGGAGATGGTGAACTGCTTGTTCCACCCGAATGGAGCCCGATAAGTCTCGATTCCTTTCTCATTCGCGTAAGCTTCCATATCCTTTATGATTTTGAGCGCTTGGCTTGGGTTGCTGAGATTGCTGCTCAAATGAGCGAATGGGTAAATGAGTATTCGATTGGTTTTCTGTTTCCCTAAAAAGCCGCGGACATCATCTATGGCTTTCTGCGCCGTGGAACCGTTATCGCCTTCTTCTACGGCAGTGAAAAGCACTACGACTTCTTCAAAGCGATTTTCTTTTATCTCCGCTTCTTCGGCAATAGCGATTTCTTTTTGGACAGGTTTAAAAACAATAAAGTTAGAATGCAACTGAAGTATTCGCATGGCAACTCACTTCTTTTAGTGACCCCAACGCAACCTATCAAGCGTCTTATCCTTTTTAGTCTTCTTCTTATACTCTTTATAATGCTCTTTGCAGATGAAAACGCGTTTTTCCTGGCTGCTAACACTTAAGCCGGCAGCCTTGACTTTGTCAGTTGTGATGGAGCGGGCAGCCTCTCTGCTGCAACCTGAAACGCTACATTTTACTCCTTTTTCGATGCGACCCACAGTCAACGCCTCAGTTCACTATTTTTATTCAGTAATGCACGCTATTGCTTAAGTTCCTTTTCATACAAAACCTTGGCTCTCTGGTAAATTTCTTCCGTCTTCCCAAAGTAGGTGGGACCAATTCCTTCCACAACAAACGAGGCAGCGGCAGATCCAACACAGGCACACCATATTGACTCTTTCTGTCGAAGGTACTCAGTCAGGAAAGCACCGATAAAAACGTCTCCTGCACCAGTCGGGTCGACAAGAACCTGTGAAGGGCAAGCGGCAATATTGAATTGCGCGCCTTCAACGGAGAGCACTGAGCCCTTAGCGCCCAACGTGACAATCACAGTTCCAACACCGAAATCGTGAACAACCTTCAACGCAGCCTTGAGATCGGATTGATCTGTTAAGGCAAAGATTTCCGCTTGAGAAGACTTGTAAATGTTGATTAAACTAAGTATTCGTTTGTCAACCGAAGCGCTTTCAGTTACGTTTCCAGCTTTATCGAAGCTTCGAAGCAGACCCTGCGGATCCAGCGACAAAACGCTTGTACATTGCTTGAGACGCTCGATTACTTCGAAAGATACTTCGTTGGCGATAGGCGCAACATGAACCGATTTAGCTTTTAGATACTCAGGCAAATCCGCCAACTCTATTGGAGCGCCTTTGCCCTTTAAACTCAGGGTTCTCTCAGACAAATCTTTGGTGTAAGCTAGCTCAAAGCTCGTTGAAGACTCATCAGTTTTTTTGATAACAGCTGAAAGATCGATGCCTTCCTGCCTTAGCCACCAAAGGTAGGCTTCTGGGAAGTTGCCGCCGACTTTTGAGATTACTGATGTAGTCGCATCCAAGCGTTTGGCGGAAAGTGAAGTGTAGGTTGCAGCGCCGCCTAGAATAGTAAATGGGGCGGTTCTGCTGGGCAGTAAAATCGTGTCGATGCATAAGTGGCCGACAACCGCTACATCGACGTTTTGAAGCACTCCCAAACCCCTTGAAGATATTATGTGGTCATCAAAGATATAAATAACTAACAGTTACGATTGAAGTAGCAGTATTGCCTTTGCCAAATCGCCTTGGCATTCCTCAAGCGCTTCTTTGGCCTTATCCAAGCTTTTGCCAGTTTGATCCGCCACTAGCCGCACATCCTCTTCAGAAAAAGTTGGCTGCGTTGCTTTTGCTGATTGACGTTGAGATGGAGCTTGCTCTGAAACCTCGCCGCCGATAACCTGATACATTTTTTGACCCTGAACTTCTAAAATTGCTACTTGAGGTTCATCGATAACAATGTCTTTTGTATTTGTTCTGATTATAACTTGCTGGACATCCGGAACAGTATCCATGTTCATACCCATTCTCTGCATCATACGTCTTTGCTCTCTTGGATTCATCCGCTTATTCACTGGTCTTCACTTCCCAGAAGTATCTGCAATAGAACTTGATATAAACCTTAACTTTCCCTAAGCTTTTTCCGTTTGTTTTTGTCCAAAAATGGTTTTTGGGATTGATCAAACGGAATCGGAATGCAAGCCTTAACGGTCAACACGACGCCAGCTTTAGTTGACATTGACGACCAACCAAACAACCCACGGCTGGACCCACACTAAAGACGAAATCCCAGTTGCAGTCGCCATTTCCTCAATGCAAATAAAACATGCACTAAGCTCAGATGGACGATTCGCCTTAAGAAATCAATTCTTAAGTGCGCCATGGCGCACCTTAACAGCTACCCCGCTCTTGAACGCCTTCATTTCCACGCTTGAAAGCATAGCCTTCCCGACGGCCAAAACTGTCCCGTTTTCATCGACGACAATTGCTTCGTCACTCGCGCGGATCTCAGGATCTACCTCAGTTACGTGCACTGCGAAAACATCTCCGCCCTCAGCAATATATTTTGAGACATCATTTTTCACGGTTACAAAACAATGGGCAAAGACAACGTTTTCAGCAATGAATTGGGCAGCTTTGACGCTTAGTGAAAGCAAGCCGTCGGTGGGTCGAAGGGTCGCGAGTCTGTTCCCGCCCAAGTTGATGAATCGGATTCTTCCGGTTTTTGGAGAATGTTCGGTCTGTACATTTTCTGGAAACAGCTTTGTGCCTACGCCTTTTCCAAATTGGTAGTCGGCGATGGCTCTTATTTTCGCAAGCTCGTTCTCCAAGTTTTCACCGTCAACATGTTTTTGGGGCTTTCGACAAGTATAAACATAACAAGATAATAAACAGTGTGAAAGGTGAAAAGTTTACATTGAGATGCGAGGTCTGCGGACACAAAATCCATACAGAACCGGTAACTGCGATAATTGAAGGCGCACGGCTGACCGTTTGCGTAGAATGCGCAAAACATGGAAAAATAGTCCACCAAGAAGAAGTAGCCCTTCCAAAGCCCACTCAGAAGAAAACTCTGGTGCCAATGGCCGTGATGCAGAAGAAACCCGCGGTTGTCAGCGTACAGATAACTCAGGAACTAACTCAAGACTACGCGAATAAAATTAGGGTTGCTCGTGAGAAACTGGGGTTAACCCATGACGAACTGGGTAAAAAAATCAACGAGAAAGCGTCAGTTTTAAGAAACCTTGAAACGGGCAAGATGGAGCCGAACAACCAGTTGGCCTCAAAGCTTGAGCACATGTTAAAAATCAAGCTGCTTATCCCGATCTCAGAAGAAAAAGCCAATCAGATTCCCAAATCCGCCAACCAAGAGTTAACGTTGGGCGACCTTATCGAGATAGATGAGAAAGACGCGGAGGCGGCTACTAAACGAAAGCCGTCATAGTTCAGCGTCGCCTGAACCGTGAAGAATCAAGTTTACCTGAACTCAAAAGATTGGCGGAATCCGCAGGGTACTTCGTAGTTGCTGAAATGGAACAGACGCGATTGCCCGACTCGCGCTATCAGATAGGTGCTGGAAAGGTTGAAGAGCTTGCGCAGATGGTGCAGGAAACCGGCGCGGGCAAGGTTATTTTTGATAATCAACTGAAAACTCGTCAAACATACAATTTGGCAAAAGCCACTCATATAGAAGTCATTGACCGCTTTCAGCTAATTCTTGAAATCTTCACTAGAAGAGCAACAACAACGGAAGCCCAACTTCAGATTCAACTGGCAACCTTGCGAAATGAACTTAAACATTCGAAGGAAAAAGTTAGGTTAGCCAAAGGCAGCGAGCAACCGGGCTTTATGGGTCTTGGAGCCTATGAAGCAGACGTCTACAGCGACGCAATAAAACGGCAGGTTCAAACAATCAGCAAGAAACTGACTAGAATCAGGGAAAAAAGAGTCTTGCATCGAGAAAGGCGAACGGAGCTGGGCTTTTTGACTATTTCACTAGCAGGGTACACCAAATCTGGGAAAAGCTCTTTGTTCAATGCCTTAACGGAAGCAACCACCGTAGTCGACAAAGCGTTGTTCACTACCCTATCAACAACAACTAGGATAATGGAGTTTTCTAATCGCAAGTTTCTCCTCACAGATACGGTTGGCTTCATTGACCGTTTACCCTTGTCTTTAATTGAAGCGTTCCACTCTACTTTGGAAGAAACAATCTTTTCAGACCTAATAATTCTGCTTCTGGACTTAAGCGAGCCAATGGACAAAATAGAGAAAAAATACAACGTGTGCCTAGAAACAATCGACCGTTTGGGTGCATCGGGAATTCCAACCATAACCGCCTTGAACAAGATCGACTTGATCAGTGAGGAAGAAAGAACCCAAAAACTCGACGCCCTTAAAGACAAAACCAGGAACCCAATTCTTCTCTCTGCAAAGTGCCAAACAAACCTTGATTTGTTGAGGGCGAGAATACTGAAAATGCTTGAAAACTACGTTCAAGCTCAGTTTTCTGTACCGTTAAGCGACAAGACAATGCCTTTTATATCGTGGGTTCACGGGAAAACAGACGTTAGAAATGAAAAGTTCACTAATGATTCAGTTGAAGTGGTCTTCGAGGCTACCCCTGAGATAGCGGATCATGTGAGAAGAAAAGTGGAAGAATTAAATGGCAGATTCGAAACCAACCCAAAACCCAAGTAGCACACCTCAAGTTGTCGTGTTAAGGTGGGGTCATAGACCGCAACGAGATGTGCGATTAACCACTCATGTAGCCTTAACATCAAGAGCTCTGTGTGCTTCTGGCTTCATTCTTTCAGACGTGAGAGATCCAAATATAGAAGAAACAGTGCGAAAGATAACTGAACATTGGGGCGGAACGTTTCAGTTCGAAATGGGAACTCCTTGGAAAAAAGCTGTCCGCGACTGGAAAGCTAAAGGCGGCGCAATAGTTCACTTAACAGCTTATGGGGAAAACATTCAGGCAAGCGATGTGTTGAGCAGGATTAAGAGCTTAGGCAGAGACATCTTGATTATTGTTGGTAGCCAGAAGGTTCCAGGCGACTTCTATTCAAGCGAAGTATCAGATTTCAATGTCTCGATTGGGAATCAGCCGCATTCTGAGTGCGCTGCTCTCGCTATCTTTCTCGATCGTTTCTTTTCAGGTGAAGAGTTAACTGTGGATTTTGAGAAAGCCAAAATGAGGATTGTTCCAAAAGCGAGGGGAAAAGAGATCAAAAATGATGGTGAATAACTTTAAATGGGCAAGAACAGTTTTATTATAGAAAGTTTCATTATTGTGTGTAAGGGAACACTAGGCTATGTTATCGACTATTGATGATGCAACCTTGATGAAAGTTGCGGTAGCATTGGGAGAGGAAGACGCTGTCAAACTTATTGAGTACCTCAAAGGCGTAGACGAGATAACTGATGATGAAATTGCCAACAAAATAGGCATCCGCCTCAACACAGTACGCAAAATCCTCTACAAACTCTACGATCATTCTCTTGTGAGCCTAAGAAGAACACGCGATCCCAAAACTGGCTGGTTCATTTTCCACTGGAAGCTACAACCCGACCAGCTTGAAGGTTTTATATTAAGCCAGAAAAGGCGCGTGCTTGAAAAACTCAGCGTAAGATTAGAATACGAAAAGAACCATGACTTCTATTACTGCGGCAGTCCCGAATGCAAACGGGTTCCTTTTGAAGAAGCTGTCGAAGTGGTTTTCCACTGCTCAGGCTGCGGCAAACCTCTTGTGCATTTTGCAAATGAACTAATGATAAATAAGCTTTCAGAGAAAGTTGAGACGCTAAGGAAGGAACTCGGTGAGTGAGTCGCTTCCTACAAGGGAGCAAGCAATTGAACTTCTTCGAAAAAACAACTGTTCACCCCAAGTCATCAGCCACTGCAAAGCAGTTGCAGACTTATCTTTAGAGATAGCAAACCAACTCAAAAATAAAGGCTTAAAGTTGGATCTGCAAGTAGTTGAGACAGGAGCTCTTTTGCATGATATCGGACGTTCAAAAACAAACGCAGTTGACCACGGAATGATCGGCGCCCAAATAGCTCAAGCAGAGGGTCTTCCAGCGGCTGTTATTGGGATAATTAGGACCCACGTTGGCGGGGGATTCACAATAGAAGAAGCAGTCGAATTCGGATGGGAAAAAGACGTTTATGCACCCGTGAGTTTGGAGGAGAAAATCGTTTCATATGCTGACAAACTGATTGACAACTCAAAAGGCAAACGCGTTCCCATAAACGTGGAAATTAAACGTCTTCGAGCAGCAGGGCACAAAGAAGCCGCAGAAAGAGTTAGAAGGCTTCATGAGGAAATAACAGCGTCCTTGGAGAATTAACGATGACCGACTTAACTTTGCTCGCGAAAGCACGTAATCCAAAACAACTGAAACAGGTAGAAGACCTGCTAAAAGCCGAGTTCGAAAACTTGGAGTTAGACTTTAAAGTTTTAGGCGCTCCCGTTAACAAGTGGATCAAAGTTTCTCTTTCAGGGGAAGACGAAGTCATCGCAACAAACTACATCAACAAGGAAATAGGCACCTGCCCCATAAGCATAAAAAAAGCCGAAAAATCCTCCATCTTCAAGGGATTCATCACAAAATTTGATGCGGCCAAAAACGAGCTTGCTGTCGACGTCGGAATTTTTGAACCAAAAATAACCCTCGCAACTATCGCACTACCCTACTTGCAGGCTCAACTTGCAGATGGGAAGAAACTGGATTTGAAAAAAATTGAGGAAGCATACGGATTGCATGAGAATTCGCCAATATCAGTCAAGGTAATTGACTTAACAAGCGCAGATGGAGATGAGCGACTACAAGCAGAATTATCGACAGCTCAAATAGAAAAAATGCGTCTGTGGCAAGATTCTTTTTTGGATAGGCTAATTATTTTGGGGGCGACGGCTGGTGAAGTCGAGGAAGTGCTTGAACGAACTCGGCTTACCCGAGATGTGATTGACGTTGAGCGGCTGGGTTTGTTTGAGTACGCTTTGACGTGTAAGCTTGGAACTGACGCGGCAGGATTGATTCCGAAGATGGGACGATATATGCGAAACACGGTTTTTGTCGTTTTTAGCCCCAAAGAGGTTTTCCGCCTTAACGGTAAAATACCATTAATCGTATAAGTCGTTTACATTATTACGTAAATAATCTGTTATCCGAATAGAGTTAATAGAAGAAGGGAGAGAAGATAATTATGAGTCAAGGGGAAGATATTGGAGACAGAAGAAAGTACAGAATCGACATAGGAGCTTATGGCAGCATAGGCATTGAATCGCCTACTAAAAAAGAATGCCTGGAGTTTTTCATGGAAGTCACGAAAACATGACGTGACTCAAAAATTGATGAAGCCGTAAGATAAGCACCCAATCAACGGATAAAACACCAGTTCTCTTAAACCTAAAGTAGAGGGAAATTAAGCTGGCATTTTTATTTTTTTAAAGAACATCGTGCTCCTCTTTGCAATGGGTTTCATAGTCTTCTCGGTTATCGTAGATCATCTGGTCTAAAGGACATTTGAATTTCTTATGCTCTGTCATTTCAGGCTCCGGAATGGTTATGTTAGATTCTTTCCTTGAACGGTTTTTCGACACAAAATCACCTCGCCGCGAGCTTTACATGAAAATCACGCTGGAAAACTAATAACGTTATGTTGTTGCAAAGGAGCTACAACAATGAGTTCTAGGAACCCAAAGGTGGCGAATGCTATGGAGTCTTTTTGAGGGCTTCTTCCAATTGCTCAAAACTCTTGACCACTTTGTCAGAGTGCGCTATTATCCATGGGCTTAGGCAGCCGATTTCGGAAACCACGATGATTCTTTTGCCTTTGCGTTTCGCGTAGAACATTTCCATGCAGGCTCCGGCGGAAAGAATCGGCAGGTAAACGACCATTATGTCGCATCGATCCGCGTCGTCCAGATCCCGCTGGATAAAATCAAACGTGGGAACCTTGTCCCACCAGCACCTCTCATCTCCCTGATAGAGAATTTTCTCTCTTTTCCACGGATCAATAACTTCAAACCCTGCTTTTGTCAAGATTTCGGTGATTTTCGGCCTGTACTCCTGATGGTTTTCCATGCCCAGAATAGGCCCTGCAATAAACACTTTCTTCATGTAACGTCACCGAATGTTGTAATGATATTCAAGTTGCGTTTTTCATAAACTTTCTCCTTCACAGATAGTTGGTTTTTTAAGCTTTGACCGCAATGAGCGTAAAAACTCTAAGATTTTAGGGGCAATAAATAAGTACAAAACTGCCTATTGGTATAATCAAAGTATTTTGCAATGAGGAAATTTTGTGGGTTAGTAACAGTTTTGATTTTGTGTTCGGTCGAGCGGATTTGTAATTTTTCTTTTTTTGTTGTGGAGCCTAAATCAAGCTCAACCTAAATTGTTTCCCAAGTCAGATGACTGGGGCAGGCGTAAGAAAATGGTGTAAACCGATTCATTCCTAATTCGTCTGCTTTCATGCTATTGAAAATCGGGCAAAACTACACGGCATTGTTTGCCTAGGGTTTCTTATTTTTGCTTTTCTTCATGAACGCTTCGAGCGCGTTGAATGCTTCTTCTAGTTCCGCTATTGGCGGAAGGAAAACTATTCTCGCGTGGCCTTTGCCGTAGACTGGGTCGAAGCCGGAGCCGTTTACGATGAGCACGCCGGTTTCTTTTAGGAGGCTGACGACGAAGTCCATGTCGGTTTTCCACGTTGTACCTATATCGTGGATCTTCGGGAAGATGTAAAAGGCGCCTTCGGGTTTGGTTGTGCTTATGCCTTCGATTTCGTTTAGGCGTTTCCACGAGTAGTCCCGTCGCTGCCTAAGGCGGTCAACGATATCCTTAACCATTTCCTGCGGCCCGTTAAGTGCTGCGTTTGCGGCTATCTGCACCGGTGTGTTGGCGCAAATGCGGATTCGGCATTCCTTCTCGACGCCTTCCTTGAGTGTCTGAAGTTTTTCGCCTTCCCCTTTAAAGTACATGTAGCCAAGTCGCAGCCCAGTCATCTGGTAAACTTTGGAGAACCCGTTTAATCCGATTACTGGCACGTCCTTAGAAAGGTAAGCTGCACTGTAGAATTTTTTCTCGTATGTCAACTGATCATAGATTTCGTCGCAGACTACGGGTAAGTCATGTTCGCCCGCGATGTCCAGGATTTCCTTTATCGTTTTCCTGTCGTAAACTGAACCCGTCGGGTTGTTGGGGTTAATCATTACTATGGCGCGAGTTTTCTTGTTGATTTTGCTTCTTAAATCATCGATGTTTGGATGCCAACCTGTCTCCTCGGTAGTTTCATATGAGACAGGTGTCCCGTCGAAGAATCTTGTATAGGAGATGTAAGGCGGGTAGGTTGGACCTGGGAAAAGGATTTCGTCGCCTTTTTCAACTAAGGCGCCTAGAATCATCTGAATTCCTTCCGAAATCCCTTCTGTAATGAGCACTTTATCCGCCGTTATGTGTACGTTGTTGACTTTTTTCTCTTTTCGAACTATGGCTTCTCTAAGGTCTAGTCTTCCTTCTGAAGGGGAATAATAATTATCGTCTTTCTGGACAGCAGCGCAAAGGGCGTCCTTAACGTTTTGCGGCGTTTTGAAATCGAATGCTGCGGGGTCGCCGATGTTCAAGTAATAAATTTTTCTGCCGTCTTTTACGAGCTGTGTAGTGTGCTCTATGACGTCACGAATGGCGTATTCAATGTTTGAGGCTCTGCTCGTTACTTTGACACCCAATTTTCGTTACCTGTACCCCAGACACTTACAAGATGGAAAAAATAAATCTTCCCTACCGACAATGCGGAGTCATGAGGAGCCACACCCATTTAGAAGCAAGAGGCAACAATTTTCAACAGATTGTCTCAAGATTGGTCCTCGCAATGTCGTTGTTTGCATAACACTAATATTGACACAAAAAAACAAGATAGGTTGAGGTATGCGCACCTGATCAGAGGAGTCCGGGTCAATATGACCGTGCAAAGTACACAGTATCCTTAGCTTTTTGCCCGCAGTATATGCAATTGTCTTTCGGTTCTTCTTTCTCGAAGGGTAAAACCCTGATCGTTGCACCCGTCTCATCTTTGATTTTGGTTTCACATTCGGCGCTGCCGCACCAAGCTGCTTTCAAGAAGCCTCCTTTGTCACAGAGCACCTTCTTGAACTCGTCGTAGCTATGTACTGTGCTGGTTTGTTGCTCCATTTGGGCTTTGGCTTTCGCATATAGGTTTTCTTGTATTTCCTGCAGAAGTTTCTCTGTGGCTGATGGAATGTCAGCTTCTTTAACCGGAGTTTTTTGTCCGTTGTCTCGTCTTACCATTACGACTTGTCCTTGTTTTAGGTCTCGGGGACCAATCTCGATTCTGACAGGGACTCCTTTGAGTTCCCACTGGTTGAATTTCCAGCCGGGCGTGTACTCTTGACGGTCGTCCAAGATGACGCTAAAGCCCTTGGCTCGAAGAGTCTCAGCAATTTCTTTTGCTTTGGCAACGATTGTGGCTGCTTCAGCGATTTTGAATAAAATGGGCACTATGACGACATGGGTTGGTGCCACTTTAGGGGGGATGACTAAGCCTTTGTCGTCGCCGTGAACCATAACCATCGCGCCGATGAGCCGTGTGCTTATGCCCCAGCTGGT
This sequence comes from Candidatus Bathyarchaeota archaeon, assembly GCA_963827165.1. Lineage (GTDB taxonomy): Archaea > Thermoproteota > Bathyarchaeia > Bathyarchaeales > Bathycorpusculaceae > Bathycorpusculum. The sequence continues at coordinate 207,535 of CAWGZR010000005.1, forward strand.
TTGCCAAACTTGATGATCCATTTTGTCCTCGCCGATGTATTTGACGTCGAAGACTTTGGCAAAGTTCTGTCCAAGGTTGTGGCTGGTTCCCATCTGCAAGGCTTTGCCGTCAGGCATCATCGCTTCTAGCGATGTTGTGTAAACTGCACCTGCAAATTTTTCGCTTTCGCTTTTGACACCGGTGATGACTGGGATGGCGAGGTAGTTCTCAATGATGTTCTTGTATTCGTCTAATGCGTACCTGACTTCTGATTCGGCTTCCTCTTTGGTGGCGTGGGCGGTGTGGCCTTCCTGCCAAAGGAACTCTCTTGTGCGCAGAAAAAGCCGCGTGGATTTTGTTTCCCACCGAACGATGTTGCACCACTGGTTGATCTTTATGGGTAAGTCTCGCCAACTCCTGATCCATTTGGAAAATGTGGCGTACATTATTGTCTCGCTTGTGGGTCTGATAGCTACTTTCTCTTCAAGCTCGCTTTCTCCACCCTGGCTTATCCAAGCTACCTCAGGGGTAAAACCTTCAAAGTGCTCAGCCTCTTTCTTTAGCAAGCTTTCAGGGATAAAGAGTGGAAAGTACACGTTACGGTGACCCGTGGCTTTGATTCTTTGGTTGAATGTTTCCTGGATTTTCTCCCAAACTGCATATGCATCCTCGCGGATTATCATGCATCCTTTGACAGGCGCATAATCTGCAAATCCAGCTTTCAAGATGACTTCCACATACCATTCAGAGAAATCCTGACTTTTCTTAACGGTAACTCCAGTATCAGACATGACTCAATCTCTTCTTCGCTGTCTTTACAGCTACAGAATATAAAACCGTAACGGCGACAACACAAAAAAGCCTTAAAAAATTCCGGAGAAAAGCCGCGTTTTTAGCGGCGTAGCTCCCGTTTTGGGTAGTCTTTGCACTCGTAGATTCGCAGCTGCCTTTGAGGTTCGATGCGGCATCTTTTGCGCGCATTCTTACGTCTTATGAGGGGGGCAAACCCGAAAAATGGGCATTTGTTGCATAGTGTACTCGTGTATGTTCCTCCACTTACCGTGTCATCATGCGTCTGAACAGCGGAACCGCGATTGCAATCATGACCGCACCGAACGCTATTAAGATTATCAAGTCAGTTGAGATTGCTGGTACTCCTGCGCCTAGCACCATCACTTTTCGCATGGCATCAGCAGCGTACGTTAACGGTAGGAATTTCGCTATGTCTTGCATGTACCAGGGCATCTGCTGTAGTGGGAACATCACTCCGCTCAGAAACATCATTGGAAACATCAGCGTCATCATCATCATCTGCGCGGTCTCTTGGTCCTTAGCCAGCGACGTCAAAACGATGCCTAAACCCACGAACGAGAATACCCTAGCAGCAGCAAAGCAACCACCAGAAGCATGCTTCCATGGATCACAACGCCAAATATTCCCAGAGCCAAAGCCATTACAATGACCCCTTGAATTAACCCACGACCAGTCTGTCCTAAAGCTTTTCCCAAGATGATAGATAACCGGTTGATTGGAGCAACCATCATGCCATCCATAGTACCGACCTCTCTCTCTTGCGATATCGCGACTGGCAACCCTGTCATGACGCTCATCATTACCGTCAACATAACCATGCCTGGTGCGATGAAACTAAAGTAGCTAAAGTTTGCAGGGGCCGGAACAGTGTAAGGCTGAACGATGGCAAGAGAATTATTCGCTGTAAGGTTTGAAGAGAGGCTTTGAACTCTTAACTGTGCGAGTTGTGTGCCTAAATTGCTGATTTCATCTGAAACGGCTGCCCGCAGTTCTGATGATACGGTGGGATTAGACTGGTCGGTTATCACAATCAGCGTTCCCTGTTCTCCATTCATGACGCTTGCCGAGAAATTACTTGGTATAACTACGGCGCCATCTATTGTCCCCTTTTGAATCTCGCTGTTTATATCCGCTATACTTGAGCTACTGGACAGCGTAAGGAAGTGAGTCTCATTGTTCATGATATTAAAGCCGTTTATGAAAGCTTGGCTTGGAACAGTGCTATTGTTAAAACCTGAATCTTGATTCACCACTGCAAAAGGCATGCTGTTTGGCGCGCTGCTGCTGGAAGGATAAATAAAGCCAACCATAACCATCATGAACAGCGGCATCACTATAAGTAGAACTAAGCCGAGTCTGTTCCTGAAAAGTTCAGTTAAATCTTTCCAAGCAATTCGGCAAGAATGTGAAAGAATATTTTTTGCACCCATGTCTATCACCTGATCCTACCTTGTGCTGGTTGACCAAACCGCCTTTGTTCCATGGGTATTTTTTCAGTTGCGCTGTCTCGCACCTGATGACCCGTAATGTGAAGGAAAACGTCTTCAAGAGTCGGCTGCAAATTCTCCATGGAACTTATTTTTCCACCGTTTTTCCGTATGGCGTCGATTATGTTGTCAAAAGCCTCGTTTCCATGAACCAAAACTTTTATTTCATTTGGGCTCTCTTGAGTAACAGAATCCGCGCATTCAAGCGCCTGAACTTTTGCTAAGAGGTCCGGGGAAAGATTAGGTATATTCAGTTTTATTATGGTTGTATCCGCTCCGTTTATGATTTTTTTCAAGTTCGGCGACGTGTCTAATGCCACAATTTTCCCGTGGTCTACAATGGCGATGCGGTCACACAACAGGTCAGCATCAACCATCATGTGGGTTGTTAACACAACTGTAGTCCCGTTTTCCCTATTCAGTTTTCTGACGAATTCTCGGATTTCAACCGATGACTGAGGATCTAATCCAAGGGTTGGCTCATCCAAAAATAACACCTGAGGTAAGTTAAGTAACGCTCTGACTACGTTCATTCTCTGCCGCATACCGGTCGAAAAAGTGCCGACTTGCGAGTTCTTCCACTGGGTCAACTGTACGAGTGCAAGCAGGTCATCTATGCGTTTGGTTAATTCCGTTTTTGGAATGTTGAAGAGGTTACCGAAAAACCATAAGTTTTCTCGAGCGGTTAGGCGGTTGTACATTATCATTTTTTCGGAGACTATGCCGATGAGCTTTCGGACTTCAGTGTCTTGTTTAGCTATGTCATAGCCGCCAATGATGGCTGTTCCTCCAGTGGGCTTGGCTAATGTCGATAGCATCCGCAGGGTTGTGCTTTTGCCCGCGCCGTTGGGTCCGAGTAAACCAAAGATTTCGCCTTTTTTGACGTTGAATGTGATTTTGTCTACGGCAGTGAATTCGCCAAACTTTTTAGTCAGTTCTTTTACTTCGATTATCGAGTCAGTTGACATTTTGAAACCTCGATGTTGGATATTATTCAGTGCAATATATTGCGGTAAAATATAAGTATTACCCAAATACAATATAGATTTGAAACGCCATGGCAATGGAAAAAGAAGAAAAAACTACAGAAAACTGGATGAAAGAAGCGCAGAAAGGCTACATTCGTATGGGAGTCCTAATCCTTCTGAACAAAAAACCTTTCCACGGCTACGAAATCATGAAGGAAATCAATAGCCGAACAAAAGGCTTTTGGCAGCCCACTGCCGGAGGTGTTTACCCGATCTTGCGTGACCTAGAGAAATCAGCGTACATCAAAGGAGAATGGCAGCTCAATAAAAACCGCAAGATAAAAGTTTACAAAATCACTGAGTCAGGAGAACTTATTTTAAGACGAGCAATCGTGAAAGAAACGGAAATCTTCAATAACATCGGTAGCCTTTTCCGAGAATTCGCCAGGGACGTCCTCAACATGGAAACTGTAACTGTTATGCCGAACCTGCCATCTCCCCTTGCTGCTTTCTTAAAAGAGACGTCTGGCGAAGAAAACCTCAAACAACTGGAACTTGAGCGAAAACACGCTTACGAAACTTTCAAAATGATGCAGAAAAAACTCGAAATGATTGACAAGCAAATTAGAGAAATCAAGAAAAAAGCAGAAAATCCTTCGCCCTGACACCGCAACAGCAGGAAGCAAAAATATTTTTTTGCAACCGCTTCTAATAGCCTTCCAAGAAAGTTAAATCGATTGATAGATGAATTTTACACTCACTTGCTAATTATTGACAAAAACGATAGGAAGATCCTCTGCAACCGTTAAGAGTGGGCTTGGAACGCAGTTTTTAGGAAAGTCGGGTTGCAACCAAATGGGCAGAGAATCTGTTGTTTTATGTGGCCGGATAGAAGCAGGCATTAGGTTGGCTGATTTTGTTGAGCGCTTCGCTGAGGCTTTGAGGATTTAGGCTGAAAATTTGACGGCGAAACTTGTTTTGAAAAGTTTGTTCCATAAAAAAACTTAGGCTAACGGGCAATTGGAGATGACATTAATCAATTCATCAACCTCGCGAAAAGCTACTAACCCCAAACCTTCCGATGAGTTTTCGAAGTTTTTGGGCACACATCGGGGTTTCGGCGCAGAAAGATATCTTGCCGTTCAAACGGCGCTGCAGTTGGTGTAAACAATTAAATGGGTGACTAAGGTATTTGCTCTTTAGAAGTGATCTGAATGTTCCGCGTTAGAGTTAACAAAATCGAGTCGAACCGTGACTTAGACGGTAACCTTGGAAAACGGATTGAACTGCTTGAAGAGCGGGAACTCAACCCATACGTGCTGCGACCGCAATCGGACGAGGCTAAAATGGCGCAGGATATCATGCAAGCACTACAGCAGCAAATGCCTTTCCTTCCGCAGAAAACCCAGCTTGCCACCCCAAAAATCGTACTGTTCCTAACTGAGCAAGAATGTGATAGCTTAGGAATAAACTTCGACGTAAATCAAGTCTACGAAGTCGCACTACAAAACCAAGGTATCTGTTTTAGGAAAGTTTAAGAATTTCTTTTCTCATCTGCCGCAGCGCAGCATGCTTAGGGTGGAAAGACAAAACAAACATCATGCTTCTTAATTTTGAGCTTATTTCGTCTAAACCAGACATTTTCCCTTCATCACAATAAAGCGGAATAGGCACGTCGTCGCCGTCGTCTTCATAGTAAACGTAGATCGGTGTTGCAGACCCGTGGAGCTTGACCATTTCGAAGTTTAGGTTTAAGCGTTTGGCCGTTTGCTGTGTGGCATCTCTAACCGATTCCAACCGTTTCCGTTGGGGAGAAGCGCTTGAAGCGTAAATCATCAACTTCCCGTTACTTTCTTTGAACATGACACAGTCACCATCAGCCATTCTGCCTGGAACTCTTTTAAGGTAAGCACTGAAGCGACTGTTTACGGAGGTGGAGGGGTGGCTGAAAGTGAACACAATTTAGGGGTTGTGACTGTAGGAATGCAACAACATCTGCTTAAATTTAAAGGAAAATTCTTTCTCTTAGTGTGAGGTGAAAAAAAATGGCGATTGGCGAAAAACTATGGGAAGGCAAAGCCAAAAGTGGCGCAGGCTTCATTAAGTCCGTTGGAATGGACGGTGTTACTTCAATCTTTACTTTTACGGCTAAAATGATGGGCATGGGCAAAGCGAAAGGCGTAGACTGCAACCTAAATGTGACAGGCAAGAGCATGATGCCTCCTAAGGGCATCGGATGGTCGAAAGACCAGGGAATGCTCATGACAATGACGGGCGATATGGGCATAGTGAAAGGAGTTAGCATGATGAAGATGGAGATGGGCAAGAACCCGACAGCTGTAGGTCTTTGGACTTTCATGACGATGTCCGAAAAACTAGGTTGGCTTAACGAAACCATTACTCTTGTCACTTTTGAAGCTACGGACCCAATGTGGACAGAAATCAACATTGCAATCTGGGAATGGAAATAGACGTAGGAGTTGATTTTGACGCAGCAAGAACATTGGCAGATGCCGGATTGGTGGTGCAGAGAACAACGCCCAGAAAACGACAACGCATATTTTGAGAACATGAGTCGAGTGATTTTTCAGGAAGGCTTAAACTGGCATGTCATCGACAACAAATGGTCAACCACCCGAAAAGCTTTTGCAAATTTTGACATAAACAAGGTCTCATGCTTCACAGCATCAGACGTTGAAAGTCTACTCAAGGACGAAGGCATCGTGCGAAACCGATCCAAAGTCGAAGCAATCATATACAACGCACAAGGATTCAAAGCCATAAAAGAACACTACAAATCTTTCCAAGCCTACCTGGACAGTTTAGACAAATCCAACAATTACGATGCAGCCGTCAAAGACTTAACAAGTAAATTCAAGCACATAGGTCCAGCATCGGCAAGCCTTTTCTTATATACAGTCGGCGAAAAAATCAAAGCGTGGTAAAAAACAACTTTTTCTTTTTTTCCTTGGTTAGTTTTTTAATTAGGGTGAACTGGTGTATTTTGAGAAAGATTCATGACTAAAGTTCGGGCGCACATCTTTGTTAGCGGTTTGGTTCAAGGGGTTTTCTTTAGGCAGAAAACAAAGCAGATGGCTGAGAACCGCGGGGTAGGGGGTTGGGTGCGCAACTTGGATGATGGCCGTGTGGAAGCAGTTTTTGAAGGCGAAGAAACTGATGTCCATGCTTTGATGGATTTCTGCAGGAGGGGACCAAGTGGGGCTAAGGTTTCCGACGTTGAAGTTGCATTCGAGAAGTTTTTGGGTGAATACAAAAATTTTAAAGTTACTTTTTTTAATCCTTGAAAAACGAGGGGATTAACTAGATTGAGTTAACTCATGTTTTTTTCTTGGGAACTCTAAAATGCGACTCTTTTCCAGCGCTGATGTATTCTCCGCCCATACCTCGAACTGCGGAGGCAATTTTTGCAAATTTCTCAGAACCAAGGAAACCCATTAGTTTAATTATTATGTAGTCGCCTTTTTCTTCAAAACCTAGTAGGCTTTCTAGTTCTTCGGGAAAAGACATGCGAATATCATCCAGTGTTCGCAGCTTTTGTCCAGTAGCTGGCGTGGCGGGGGCTTGAACCGTTTGGATAGTCGGTTGCACCGGTGGGTTGATTTGTCCAGTTGCGAGAGACTTCAGCGACGCGGAAACGGATTTCAACTCTTCAGAAACCTTGGCCAACTTAATGGTAAGCTCTTCCACTTTGCCTGCCAACTCATTTAGCTTTTCCTTGTCAGTGCTCAACCTTAAGGCTCCCCTTTAAACTCCTAAATAATCCCAAGAAGCTTATTAATTGTTTGCAACCTCAAATCAAACTAAATCCTGGAAAGAAACGGGCATGATTGAAATTGATGGGAGCCAAAAAAGCGGCAGCGGAACGATACTTCGCCTCTCGGTAGCATTATCAGCTATTACAAACCGGCCGCTTCATATTTTCAACATTAGGCAAAGCCGCCCGCAACCTGGCTTAAAACCTCAGCATCTCGAAGCCGTGCTAACAGCGGCCAAACTATGTAGCGCTAAAGTGCAGGGGGCTTCTTTGGGTTCCAGGGAACTCTGTTTCACACCTCAGCAAATAATAGGCGGCAACATCGAAGCGGAAATAGCGACGGCTGGAAGCATTCCTATGCTGCTTTTGGCGGTGATGCCGATCTGCTTATTCGCTGACAACCCCGTGCACCTTCACGTTGCCAAAGGAGGAACCGACACCACTCATGCGCCAACCATCAACTACATGCGAAACGTGCTTTTGCCAACACTGGAGCAAATGGGAGCCGAAGTCGACTTAACTGTTCAGAAATACGGCTACTACCCGAAGGGTATGGGTGAAGTCGCGGTAACCGTTAAACCCAATAAAAACCTAAAACCAGTATTCTTTGAAGACTTTGGCAACCTAAAAAGTGTGGGCGGCGTTTCCGTCTGCACCTTTCTGACTGACCGGCAGGTTGCTCAAAGACAATCAAAAGCAGCGGAATATTACCTCTCTCAAAACGGTTATGCTGCTGAAATTCAAGTGATAAATGACGAGTCGAATCGCTTCCAAAAGGGAAGCTCTATTGTTCTGTGGGGTAAAACCGACACAGGACTAATAGTAGGAGCTGACGCAATAGGGCAATTGCGCAAAATGGCAGAAGATGTGGGAAGAGAAGCCGCTGAAAAACTCGTCGCAGAATTATCGGCTCGACCGACCGCAGATGTTTTCTTGGCTGATATGCTCATTCCCTACATGGCGTTAGCGCAGGGTAAATCAATTCTGTTAGTACGAACAATTTCAGAGCATATTGATTCGAACATTTGGCTTATGGAAAAAATCTTGAACGTTAAATTCATCATTCAAAAGGTGAACAGTATCTACAGAATAGAAAAAAGCAGTTGATTCCATGTCTAAAGAAGCATTTTGCGTTAAGGTTTCAAAGAAAGAAGGCGAAAAAATCATAGCGTTAGCTATCAAGCTTGGGCTTTTAGACAAGTCATTGGAGATACAACGGGAAGAAACCAACCTATGCATCCCTTTTAACAAACAGCCAAATGACGATGAACTGGAGACGCTGAAAGCTGAAGTGCCCGATTATCATTTGGAAACCCGAGTTTTTACCCAAAAACAAGCAACGGCAGGAACGCTCATGCAAACTCTTGAAGGAAAGCTGCCACCACATTTACTGAGTAGCCTCCCTCAAGCATTAGATATAATCGGCGACATAGCAATTCTTGAAATTCCGACTGAACTTGAAGAGTTCGAAAGGCCAATCGGCGAGGCAATCTTGGAGACGCATAAAAACATCAAAACAGTGCTTGCAAAGGCAGGAGCAATAAGTGGCACGTTTCGGCTGCGTGAATTCAATTTTGTCGCTGGAGAACGCAAAACCCAAACGGTTCACAAGGAATTCGGGTGTCAATTCCATGTCGATGTGGCTAAAGCGTATTTTTCGCCACGGCTCTCCCACGAGCATATGCGCGTAGCTTCGCTGGTGCAAGAGGGAGAAACAGTTACAGATTTGTTTGCTGGAGTAGGACCCTTCTCCGTACTAATCGGCAAAAAGAACCCGAAAGTGAAGGTCTACGCTGTTGATCTTAACCCAGAAGCCGTTGAGCTGCTCAAGGTAAATGTTAGGGTTAACAGGGTTGAAAACAGAGTTTTTCCCATTCTCGGAGACGCAAGGGAAATCGCGACAGAAAAACTTGAAGCCTTAGCTGACAGGGTCATAATGAATCTGCCTGAAACCGCCATTGACTTCGTCGACGCGGCATGCCGAGCAATCAAGCCTGAGGGCGGAATAATACATTTTTACGGATTTGTCCGTTCGCCTGACACGGCCGAAAACCAAAAACTTCGATTTGGCGCAGCCGTCGAGAGGGCTGGCAGGAGGGTTGATTCGGTTCTTTGTGTCAGAAGCGTTCGCGAGACCGCGCCGTATGAGTCGCAGATTGTTTTAGACGCCAAAATCGTCTAGACTTTTACGATCATCGTTATTTTTATTTTCTGTTTGGGATCTTTGAGTTTTTCAACAAATTCTCTCGACAGATTGCTTGACGATTTGTCTGCATAGATTGCTGTAGTTCGGTCTGAGATATAGTCGCTTTTTCTAATTACAATGTCGGTCGGGTGGGTTAGAAGCAGTTTTGGGGAGCCATATGCGTTTATCTGCACTATTGAGCCTTCAGCTTCAATCAAAATCGTGAGCTTTGCGCCTGGCTTTTTCAGTTTTTCCTTGAATCCGTCACTTAAATCTGGTCCAGCTTTGTCAGCTCCAACGGCGACAATGCAGTCACCCGTTTTAGAAAGATGCTTCTCTTTTGTAAACATTAACGTTGACGGATGAATGGCTTGAATGTTGGTGTGCCCAAAAGCCAAAACAATTTCTTCCGCTGGGTTAGAATTCAATTATTCATTAACCTCTATTGAATCGACTTTGCCATCTCCGTCCAGATCAAACCCCTGAATCACAACCGCGAACGGATCCTGCCCCTTGTATTTCTGCAGGGTTTTCTTCCAGAAATTAGTCAAGGCCAAAACGCAGGCTTTCGTTCCGACGGCTTTGTTGCCTGCTAAAATGACGACGCGTTTTGTTTTATCCCAGGGGTTAACGATTTTGGCGATTAAGCCCGAAACATCCGAAGTGTAGACCTGCAAGGTTTTTTCTGAACGTAACCCGCCAAGAAGGAAGCCTTGTTCGGATGATTGCATTATGAATTTAATAGGTAAGTACTCGTTAATTTCTTGTGTGAGCAGGTTTGTGCCTGGTCCACCGACAAGGATCAAGTTGTTTTTTTCTTCTTTCTCCACTTTAACATCAACGTCCAGTTTAACCGCGAATTCACTAGGCATTTTTGCGAATTGCCCCAGAAAAAGAGCTAAGTGCGCCGCGTAATGTCCGTCTCGTGCGCTAGTTTTGAATGGCCCGTGAGGTAGTGGGCTACCTACAACTATTTTACCGTCGAAGACACCGTTGCATATGAATTCTTTGAAGAAATCTTGAAGCGGCTTATCCAAACTTAAAGTGCACATGTTCTGAAGGGGTTTATAGCCGTTGGGAAGCTCAATCCCGAAGGCGGATGAAACGGTTTTATAGTATTTCGCTGTCGCACCCTTCTTTTTTTCTTCCCGCTCAACAGTTATAGCACCTGCTTTTGCAAGCTTTCTTATGTGGTAATAGATTTTTTGTTCGTGCATGCCTAGCTGCTTCGCGATTTCTAAGGGGTACATTTCTTTTTTTGAAAGCATTGTTAGGATTTTCCAGCTGAGGTCGCCGAGGATCATTTTAAGTTTTTGTGAATCATTTATCATGATGATTTCTTTTATTTGCTGAGTGTCACCGTTGTCTTCGAGCAAAAGTTTCTTACCCATAATTTAATCCTGATGAGTAAGATAATAGTACTATAAAAAATTTATTTATAGTGGTGAAAAAAAACAGACCTTACTTGAGCCTTCGGTTGCACGCTTGCATGGAAAAACAGCACAAACCGCTACAACTTTTGTTTTAGCAGTCAAACTGAAATCTTAAAAAGGCTTATTACGGAAACTTCGGCACTTAAAGTCATACATTCATCGAGGCTTATGATATGTGCGGAATATTTGGATGCGTTTTAAACGAGGGAAACGCCGCTCCCCTAATACATAGCTCACTTAAACGGCTTGAATATCGAGGCTATGACTCAGTTGGCATAGCGACAATTTCTGACGGCAAGATTTACCTTAAAAAAGATCAAGGAAAAATCGATGAGGTTCATAAAATCTTGAACCTTGATGATTTGCCAGGCGCAATCGGGATCGGTCACACTCGTTGGGCAACCCATGGTGCACCCTTAAAAGTTAACTCTCACCCTCACTCCGACTGCACTGGCGAAATAATGGTTGTGCACAACGGAATCATCGAGAACTTCATGGAACTAAGGGCGGAACTGCAGAATCTTGACCACACATTTGTTTCCAAAACAGACACAGAAGTAATCCCACATCTAATCGAGCAAACCATCAAAAAGAATCCACATCTCTCCTTTGTCGACGCCGTCCAAGAAAGCCTCAAGCGCCTAGAAGGATCATACGCTCTAGCCGTAATCTCCACAAAAGAACCCGACAAAATAGTCTGCGCCAGAAATGAAAGCCCCTTAGTTTTAGGTATCAACGGAAAAGGTGTTTTCTGCGCTTCTGATATCCCAGCTTTTCTACCCGTGACAAACAAGGCAGTCATGATAAACAACGGCGAAATGGTTATTCTGTCTGCCCACGGCTACGAAATCAAGAAGATCCAGGATTCCAGTCCTATCGTTCGGGAACCAATAACTATCGAGTGGTCGGCTGAAATGGCTATCAAACAAGGCTACCCGCATTTCATGATAAAAGAGATTCATGAGCAACCTGAAACGTTGCGCAACACCCTACGACTGCAGGAGCATTATTTGGATTTGTTGACCACTTTCCTAGATCGCGCTAACGAAGTTTTCTTGGTCGCGTGTGGAACAAGCTACCACGCTTGCCTGGCGGCTTCCTATATGTTTTCTAAGCTTGCGTTTTTGCCTACTTACCCTGTTTACGCTTCAGAATTCGTAGAACAACATGGCAAGTCAGTTAGCATCGACAGCACTATCTTAGCGGTTAGCCAGTCAGGCGAAACAGCTGACACCATAGCAGCCGTCACTTGTGCCCAACAACGTGCAGCCACCATTCTAAGCCTAACAAACGTCATCGGCTCTTCTCTTACACGTGTTTCCCGCGTTTACATCGGCACACAGGCTGGTCCAGAAATCGGGGTGGCAGCTACGAAGACTTTTACGTCTCAGCTTTCTGTGTTGGCTCAGCTTGCACTTAGGTTAGCGAAGAAGAGAGGCAAAGTTTCCCAGGATGAAATCGACAATTTGGAAGAGAACTTGGCAAAGTTACCCGACATCGCAGAAACAATAGTCAGGACTCAAGAAGAAAAAGTTAAGCAGATCGCCCAAAAATACAAGGATAACAAAGTCTTCTTTTTCCTTGGCAGAGGAATCAGCACCGCAACCGCTTTCGAAGGCAGGCTCAAACTCATGGAAATAGCCTATATCCCGTCGATAGCGTTCCCAGCTGGCGAAAGCAAACACGGCCCAATCAGCCTTGTCGAAAACGGGTTTCCAGTGGTTTTCGTCTGCCCCAGAGATGACTGCCACAAGACGCTTATCGGCAACATCATGGAGATGAAAGCCCGAGGCGCCCAAATAATCGCAATCGCAGAGGAAGGAGACGAAGACATCAAATCGTTAGCCGACGACTACATCGAAGTCCCCAATGGCATTCCAGGAGTACTCTCGCCCATACCCTTCGCCCTACCCCTACAACTCCTAGCGTATTACACTGCACTGGCGAAAGGATTAAACCCCGACATGCCAAGAAATCTTGCGAAATGCGTTACTGTAAAGTGAAAATACTCTAAGTGTTGGTATTTATCACTTATACAGCCTAGTTTTCTTTTTTATATCTTCTAATGAACTCAGCGGTACCAAGATGGCCAGCTTTGAAAATCAATCTTTGATCTAGAGGCATATTTTCTTCCAGTGACTATTTGATATGATTTGATACGTTTTAATACGTTTTGGTACGTTTTGAGATCATAGTTGCAAATGCTCCAAGCCCCAAACTAAGAAAGCAACCCAAAACACAAAGAAAAATTCGCAGAATTTCCCACACCTTTTTAGTCAACGTCATCGCAAATAAAGACGCATTTTAACTATCTTTCGCAAATTCAAACCCGATTCAAGCCCAATCACGAGCGAAAAACTGGACATTTCGAACCTGCATGTTCAATTTACCCTATCAAACGACTTTTGCGGATCGACTAATGGATTCACTACGATTGGAGCAAAATAGGCCAAGCATCTAACACTTGGCGTGACCACGAGACTGTCGGGTTAGCCGAACCATTTCTCCAATGATACCTTCGCCTTCTGCTTCTTGCTGCCCGTCATCATTTTCTCCAAGGATTTTCTGACACGATCTTCCGAAAATTCTTTTTGTCTCACCATCAAATCCACAACGCCTTCAACGTTTGGCTCGCACCATTTCAGCTTGTAGTTGTCTGTTACTTCGGGATGCAGGAAGATTTGGCGTATGCAGTTTGGCTCAACCGGGAAAGAAGGGTTTTTGATGTGTGGGAGAGCATCTTCCAGCGTACCGTATTGCTTCACCAATTTGAGCGCGGTTTTTGGACCCAGCCCTTTTATGCCGTCAGGGTTGAAGTCTGTGCCGATGAGGATACCGACGTCGATGAGTTGCTCATAGGTTAATCCTGTTTCACTTAGAGTTTTTGCAAGTTCCATCACTTCAGGTACAACTTCAATGTAGACGTTGCCGCGTTTTCGCCTGCCGGAAATCGTGATGTTCCGAAGCATTTTTGGAGCTCCAAAAAGCAAACTGTCATAGTCTTGGCTTGCACAGTAATCCGAATCGCCTTTCCGTGTCATGTGCGCAGCTTGAGCTTCCCCTTCGCTTGGTGCACTTATCCACGGCAACCCCATGAGCTCCAAAAGCTTGCGGCTATCCTCTTGCATGTAGTCTTTCATGCTTGTCGACGCCTGAGCAAACATAAGCATCTTTTCAGTGTCGCCTTTAGCCGCCGCCTTCTCGTAGCTTGCCACCGCTTGAACCTTAACCTGCCTGCGCCTCTCGATCTCAGCCGTCTTCAAAGTGGGCGGAATTCCATCGAAAACATAAATCGGCTTCAGCCCCATTTCCACCAAGTTGCTTGTGCGGTAGAATAAGCCGCTTAGGTGGCTGGTGATTTTTCCCGCGCTGTCTTTTAGCGGTGTACCGTCGGGTTGCCTGATGATTGAGAGGAACTGGTAGATAGCGTTGTAGGCATCTATGGCAATTATTTTGCCGCTTAAATCCTCGAGTTTAACGGGGGTTTTCGGAACAAGGTCTTTGAAGTCCACGCCCAAAACTTATCACAAGTAAAATAGGCGAAAAACTTTCTTAATAAACTTGCGAATGGCCCTTAATTTCTGGACTTGCAAACTTGATTTGGGGAAGAATTAAACAAGATAGCAGAAAATCTGAAGAAAATATCGAAATGCTGATCGGAGCGTTGAAATTCGAAAAAAATGAACGCTGGACATGTTGTTTTCAAGCCGACAAATCCCATGTTGAACTAGCGATTATTCAGATTCGTTGAGCATAGTAGATATAAGGAACCCTTACAATTTAGAACCGCAAGAGATGTCATTATGACAGAAAGACAATCAGCACTTTCCTTGGTTACCTGCACAAGCTGCGGCAAACCAATCCCGCCTGGCAGTGAATCGACAAAATTCCTCTGCCCAAACTGCGGAGAAATCCAAATAAAACGCGACGGAAAATGCCGCAAGTTCGGACGCATCTACAAGTGCCCAAAATGCGGTTTCACTGGACCATAAGGGCGAGTTTGCATGGGCAGCGTTATAGTAACCTACAAGATTTTTCCAGAAGATATAGTTCCGAGCTTTGAAGCCTTAAAAAAAGCGATTGAAGGAATAACGCCCGAGTTCGCATCCATTGAAGGATGGGGTGAGGAACCAGTAGCGTTCGGCTTGGTAGCTCTTCTTGTTCAGCTCAAATTTCCAGAGGACAAGACTGGCATCGTTGACGAATTCGAAGAAAAACTAGGAAAGTTGCCAGGAGTAAGCCAAGCGCAAACCATGTTCTTGCGCCGAAGCAGCAGATAAACCGCTCAATGCGTGGTTCCCGCAAAGAACCCGTTTGAATCCATGCTTATGTTCACCTGAAAGTTTCAAACGTTACGCTTGAAAGTTTATATAGGTTTAAATGATCTTTTCCACTCATTACCTTTAAGCGTAAGATTATTTGGAGGATTCTGTTTGAGTGAAATTCAACTACGCGTTGGAGATGCACGACAAAGAGACGTGGGCAGAGGAATCGCCCGCATAGACCAGCGAACAATGCAGAAACTTGGCATAAGCGCTGGCGACGTAATTGAAATTATCAATAAACGCACGACGTCGGCTATCGCTTGGCCAGCTTACAGCGAAGACCAAAATCGAGATATCATACGAATCGACGGGTTCACTCGCAAGAACAGCGGCGTAGCCATAAATGAATATGTTGTTGTGCGTCCTGCAAAAGTCAAGACGGCTTTGAGTTTAACTTTGGCGCCAGTTGACATGCGTCTAAATGTTGATGAGGACTTCACAAACTTCGTGCGCAACCGCCTCATGGAACGAACCCTTGTCGAAGGCGATACCACCCTAGTAATGATGCTGGGGCACGCCATACCGTTCACCGTTTCAAAAACCCGTCCACACGGCATAATAAAAGTCACCACAGAAACACACTTAACCATTCTAAACGAGCCAGCCCCCGAAGGCAAAGGCTTACCAAGAACAACCTACGAGGACATAGGCGGCTTACGTGAAGAAATCCAACGAGTCCGCGAAATGGTCGAGTTACCGCTAAGACACCCTGAGCTTTTCCAGAGGCTAGGCATAGAGCCGCCGAAGGGTGTTCTGCTTCATGGCCCTCCAGGCTGCGGCAAAACACTGCTTGCTCGAGCAGTCGCCAACGAATCGGAAGCAAACTTCTACTCTATTAACGGTCCCGAAATCATGAGTAAATTCTACGGCGAATCGGAAGCAAGGCTAAGAGAGATTTTCCAGCAAGCCCAACAGAACGCTCCAAGCATAATATTCGTTGATGAACTTGACGCGATAGCGCCTAAACGCGAAGAAGTCACAGGCGAAGTTGAAAGGCGCGTTGTCGCGCAACTTCTTGCCTTGATGGATGGCTTGAGCGGAAGAGGAAACGTCATAGTTATCGGCGCAACTAACCGTCCAGGCGCACTTGACCCGGCCCTACGTAGACCGGGAAGGTTCGACAGGGAAATAGAAATTAGCGTACCCGACAAACGCGGAAGATATGAGGTATTACAGATTCACACTAGAGGCATGCCGCTTCACGGCCTCGAAAAACCTGAAAGCGAAAGAACCTCAGAAGACGTTGACCTCAAAAAACTCGCTGACATGACACATGGCTACACGGGCGCTGACTTGTCGGCTTTGAGCAGAGAAACAGCTATGAAAGCACTCCGCAGATACTTGCCACAGATTAATCTTGAAGAAGAACGCATTCCACCCGCGGTGCTGGAGAAAATGGAGGTCACGATGGAGGATTTCTTGGGCGCCTACAAAGAAGTTACGCCTACCGCGATGCGTGAAGTCTACATTGAAGTCGCAACCGTGCATTGGACCGATATAGGCGGTTTAGACAGCGTCAAAGAACACCTCAAAGAATCCGTCGAGTGGCCAATCAAGAACCCTGAAATGTTCACGCGGCTCGGCATAAGGGCACCCAAAGGCATCCTGCTTTATGGTCCACCTGGCTGCGGCAAAACACTGCTTGCTCGAGCAGTTGCAACAGAAAGCGAAGCCAACTTCATATCCATAAAGGGACCTGAAGTCTTCAGCAAATGGCTTGGCGAATCAGAAAAAGCGATTCGCGAAGTCTTCCGCAAAGCTCGAATGGCAGCGCCATCTGTTATATTCTTGGATGAAATAGATTCTCTTACGCCGAGGCGTGACATGGGCATGTCTGACAACGGAGCCTTCGAAAGAGTCATAAGCCAATTACTAACAGAAATGGATGGCATAACAACCCTGCAAGACATAATAATCATCGCTGCGACGAATCGCCCCCACATGGTTGACCCCGCCGTACTTCGCCCGGGCAGATTTGACCGCCTAATCTACGTGCCTGAACCCGATGAAAAGAGCCGCCTGCAAATCTTTATGCTTTACACGAAGACTATGCCAATTTGCAAGGATGTTGATTTGAACCAGTTGACAACCTTTACGAAGTACTATTCAGGCGCCGACATCGAATCTTTATGCCGCGAAGCAGCAATGCATGGTTTGCGCCGAGATGTACAATGTAGCGAAGTTACAATGAAGGATTTCCTTGATGCCCTGAAAGAGATGGGACCTTCAATTAGCCCCGACATGGAAAAATGGTACAAGGGCTTCAATCAACAGTTCCGACAAGTACAAAAGCCCCAAACACCCGTTGCGTAGAAGGAAAACTGTATGCCTCAAATGAAAACTTGGAAAACGCGACCAGACTACTTTGTTGCTTTGGAGATACTGAAGAAAAAAGGCGACATGACAGACGACGATTTGTTCAATGCTATTAAAGGAGAATTCGAAGACTTAGGCTTCAAAGATTTCAACAACATGCTACTCAAGCTAGAAGTTACTGGCAAAGTCCGCACTTCATCTTTGGCTCGTGGAAAACGTCGAATCGAGCTAGTACAATAACAATGATACGATGACCCAGTACACAATCCAGAAGACAGACTCTGCGCCAGACGCAGTTGTCATCGGAGGTGGACCTGTCGGTTCCTACGCAGCCTTGAACTTAGCAAGAGCAGGCATCAAAGCCACTGTTTTTGAAGAGCACCCCAAAATCGGATATCCATCTCACTGCGCTGGGCACCTAAGCATCCGAAGCCTAAAAGGCATGGGGCTCTATCCGCTTCCTAAGGGCATAGTTGAAAATACTTTTCGCACAGCCAACTTCTACTCGCCAAAAGGCACAAAGTTTTCACTTCACCTTTCGCATCCCGTGACAACCGCTTTAGATAGGGCACTTTTCGACCAATATTTGTCTGAACAAGCCGAGAAAGCTGGAGCACGTTTTGTCCTCAATAAACGTGTCCAATCCCTTGTTATCCGTGACGGCTATGTCAAGGGAGTAAATATCCAAAGCGGTAGCGGACGGCAAGAGCAGGTTTCGGCCAAGATAACAATAGATGCTGAAGGCATTTCTTCTCGGCTTTTGAGGCAAGCAGGTTTGAAGGCTTTGAAGCCTGAGGGACTGGTTTATTCGGTTGAAGCCGAAGTTGAAGATGTCCGCGATATTGAACTCGACGCTGTGGAAGTTTACTTCGGCAAATCCTATGCCTCTGGCTTTTACGGTTGGCTCATCCCAAGGATGAACGGTACGGCGAAGTTGGGTTTGGCTACTAACAAGGGAAACCCCAGAGACTGCCTTCAAGCGCTAATAACCAAGCATCCTGTGGCTTCCAAACAGCTGGGTCATGCCAAAATAATGCGGGTCAACTACCACGCAATAACCTTGAGCGGTCCAATAGAGAAAACTTATGCTGATGGATTTCTCGCCGTCGGCGACTGCGCTTCTCAGGTTAAACCGACCACAGGCGGCGGAGTAATTTTCGGGTTAACATGCGCAAAAATCGCTGCAGAAACAGCCAGCAAAGCCACGCGGGAAGGCAATGTGTCCTCTGAGATATTGCGGTCTTATCAGAAGCAATGTTCTGACCTGTTGTGTTTCGATTTCTCCGTTATGCTTAGGCTCAGAAGATTTCTTAACTCACTGTCTGACGACAAACTAGATGAAGTGCTTCGGGTTTGCTGCAAACTGGGCGTAGACAGAGCCCTTAGCAATGTGGATGAAATTGATTTTCAGGGAAAAATGCTGCTTAAAGCGTTGGGGAAGCCTTCCATGATAGCGGCTTTTGCGTACTTTGGGCTGCTTTATTTGTTTGCAAACCCTTAAAATCTTGGATGTTTACCTATAGCCGGGAAATGCAATGGGTGAATTTGAATACAAACAAGTGCTTGTCTTCCGCACAGATTTACAGATGAGTAAGGGAAAGATTGCAGCGCAGGCTGGCCACGCAGCGATTTGCGCGGCTCAGGCAGCTCACGAACAACATAAGAAGTGGTGGGAAGCGTGGATGTACGAAGGGATGCGGAAAATCGCTGTTAAGGTTCCAGGTGAAAAGGAGCTTGGCGAGTTGGAGGAGGCTGCGGATGAATTGGGTTTGCCTCATGCGTTAATTGTTGATAAAGGCTTAACTGAAATCCCTGAGGGGACAGTAACATGTTTGGGAATTGGTCCCGCACCTAACGGGTTGGTTGATAAGTTAACTGGTAAGCTTTCCCTGCTTTAGGCGAAAAGTTTTGGCTATTCCTCCCATTGACCGAGAGCTCGGCATCGAAGTTTACTTGACTAAAAGCTTAGGCGTTGGCGGTGTTATTCGCGAAGATGTCGAGGATTTTGTAGTTGAGGAAGTGCTTGTTGATGGTTCTAAAGCGAAGGTGGACAGGTCTGTTCCCATTAGTGTTCTGGGTTCCACCTCTGATCGGAAGCGGTTTTTGCTATGCGTATTGGTTAAGCGGAATTGGGACACTTTAATCGCCGTCAAAAACATTGCAAAGCAGTTTAGCGTTGATCAGAGCTACATCCAGATTGCAGGCATAAAAGACGCCAAAGCCGTTACGGCTCAACACATAACAATTGATGGCGGCTCAATAGAGGACGCTTCCAAAGTCAACGTCAAAGACATCCAAGTTATCCCAGTGGGATACCTTCGTGAAGCGCTTTCAACCTACTATTTGCTCGGCAACAACTTCACTATAAAAATCAAAGCCATAGACCTCCCAAAATCAACTGTTAAAAACCGCATAACCCAGACAATCAAACAAATCGACGCTCAAGGCGGCATTCCGAATTTCTTCGGGCACCAACGCTTCGGAACCATCCGACCAATAACGCATCTGGTTGGAAAAGCAATCGTCAACGGTGATTTTAAAGAAGCTGCGATGCTTTTTTTGGCTAAATCCAGCCCTTATGAGCATCCAACATCAAGGCAAGCACGCCAGGAACTTCAAGTTACAGCAGATTTTAAGATGGCTCTGGAGAATTTTCCTCGGCAACTGCGATTTGAAAGGCTAATGCTTGGCCACTTAGCAGATAGCCCGGAAGACTTCGTCGGCGCATTCCAGCAGTTACCAGTTAAACTTCAGGAGCTATTTGTTCAAGCCCACCAATCTTATCTGTTTAACCGTTTCCTCAGTGAGCGACTTCGCCACGGTCATATTTTGAACAGGGCTGAAGTTGGCGACTGGGTTGTGGGTGTGGAACGTTCGGGTTTGCCGTTGACGAAAGTGGCAAAAA
This sequence comes from Candidatus Bathyarchaeota archaeon, assembly GCA_963827165.1. Taxonomy (GTDB): domain Archaea; phylum Thermoproteota; class Bathyarchaeia; order Bathyarchaeales; family Bathycorpusculaceae; genus Bathycorpusculum. Next base: position 227,722 of record CAWGZR010000005.1, read on the forward strand.
TTGTTTCAACTGAGGATAAGGCAGAGGTTAACGAGCGAGTCAAAGATGGGAAAATGCGTGTTGCTTTGCCTGTAATAGGGATACGCCAAAAGCTGTCGGAGGGAGAAATGGGGCAGATTGAGCGAGGCGTTCTTGAAGAGGAGAGGATCAAACTTGAAAACATCCGAACCAACCAACTCTCAGGCGTCGGCGGTAAAGGGGGCTTGCGTACTGCAGCGACCCCTGTCAGAGAATTCAAATTCAATGTTTCAGAAGGTGAGAATGGGAAAGGCTGCGAAGCAGAGTTTAGCTTTATGCTTCAGAGAGGGTGCTATGCTACTGTTTTGCTGAGAGAAATGATGAAGCCTCCTGACCCGTTAAAGGCTGGCTTCTAACGATAGCTGCTTTTATTTGATGAATACAGTGGATGGCTCATTCTTGAGGAGACTTTGCGCAAATGCTTCTGCTTTTTTTAGGTCTTCTTCGTTTGGTCTGCCTTTTTGGGTGCCGCCGCCGATTTTGAAAAGCCCATAAGTGTCAAAGCCCCCGCAGTTAAACTCTCCTAAAACAATGAAGCCTTTAGCCTCGAGTTTTTCCTTAAGTGACTTGTCTAATTTTGCAGCTGCTTTTCCCGTTCTACCGCTGGTGGAGAAAATAAATGCTTTTTTGCCTGCGGCTTGCGGGATTTTGTCTGCGAGTTCAAGGATGGGTTTACCAAGTTTTCCAAAGTAAACCCCAGAGCCGAAACCGACAAGCTCAAAGTTTCCAAGGGCGCTCACATCAGTTTGCTCGGGAGTTCTTATTTCCGCTCCGATGACCTTGGCGATTACATATGCGACTTTCTCAGTGTTTTTATGATGATAAGAATAAAGAATTATTGTGGAATTCAATTAGGTACACAACCTGCATTTATTGTGGCCGCAACCCGTATTTTAGCGCTAGGGTAGGTAAGTAATGTTGATAAGCAACTGGTAGCTTCTTTTTCTTTTAGGAAGCCTTTTTTTTATGGAAAATGAACAGCCGCGGCAATGCATCATACCCCTTCATAAGCCAAGTACAAAAGAACTAGCGTTCTTTTTCGCTTCAGGCATACTTGTAAGCGTCCCTATGGCTCTGTTCTTCTCAAACGTTTATCCCTACGTCTCCCTCCTCATATCAACAGCGCTTCTGGCACCTTTCGTTGAAGAACTAGCCAAAGTTTTCCCGCTGTTCTACAGGCACGGCGAAACAGAGCGATCAATAGTAACTTTGGGCGTCTTAATCGGGCTTGGCTTCGGGATCTCAGAGTTTTTCCTCTACGTTGTCTTTTTAGGTGTTCCCCCGATTGCGAGGATTCCAGGCGTCATTTTCCATGCTTCAAGCGCATCCATAACCGCCTACGGCATCGCCAAAAAGAACCCGTTGCCCTATTACCTAATTTCGGTTCTGCTTCATGCAGCAAACAACTTTTTCGCGGTAACAAGCACCAGCATAGGCGTGTTTGTCGAGTTGCTGGTTGTGATCGTCGCTTACCTTTTGGCTTGGAACTTTTACCATAAGGCTTCACCCGAAAAAATAGTTACATAGTCAGCCTTTGTCCGTTCTTGCCAAATCGCGAAGTCTGTTGATGCCGTCTATTTGCTTGATGAAGTCAGCGACGCTTTTGGGAACAAGCTCCACCCAGCTATCATCGGCCTGAAGCATTTTCTCTCTAATAACCGTTGACATGTACTGTTTTCTGTCGAAAAACGGTATTTCCTTAATGGGATAGCCTGCCTCCGCGAAAAGCCTCTTCGTCAGAGGCTCATTGGAGTAGCAAACGTTGAATTTTGGAGTGTATCCTTCCACCGCGCTCACCCACAGCATGTGAAGGTGAACATCTGGGACTGGAACAATCCACAGCTTTGATGGGTTCACCTTGGCCTCTTGCAGGGCGTATCTAATCATAACCAGACGTTCGCCAGCAGTAAACGGGTTGTTAAGGTTGTGACTGTATTGTGCACTGCCGATAACTATGGCTAATTCATCGATTTCTTTGAGCACCGCCTTCACAGCGCCAAGATGCCCTAAATGGAAAGGCTGAAACCTCCCAACGTAAAGACCCCGGGTAACCAAGCCACTCATCGCCATTTGACGTTAAGCCCGGACTCTTTTATGATTTGTGTTCCCAAAAATCGGCGATTAAACAAAATTCTTAAGGACATGTTCAGCTGGAAAAACCGTGAAGGCTACCTTATCCACCTGTACCTGTTTTGAAGTTGAAAAGCCTCTTTTCTCCTTGCTTAAGAACTCAACTTTAACCTTTAAGCCTCCGCCGTATCCGCCTAGCGATAGGTCAGTTTTGACGACTCTGTGGCAGGGAACGATGGGTGCGAACGGGTTTGAAGCCATGACGTTTCCAACGGCTCTCGGGCTACCGCCTACTGTTTTGGCGATTTCGCCGTAGGATGTGACAAAGCCAATTGGGATTTGCATGGTTGCCTTTAATACTTTTTGAGTGTATGTTGGAAGGGATGCGAAAGCTAATGGGAAAATAGCGTTGACGTTTTCTCCGTCGCAAATCCTCTTCAGGTTAGTCAAGGTTTCTTTGGCGAAGTCTGAGGGCTTACAGAAAACCTGGAATGGTTCGCTATGTGGAATTATCTTCAGCAAGTTGCTCAAGAGCATTTGTTGGCTTACGTTAAAGGACGTAGCAACGATTTGCCCTTGATCGCAGGCGACGCCGAACCAGACATCGTCAAGTTTTTGGGTGTAAACTTCAATCATTTCTTTGCCTCCTCACTTTTTCATCGCTTTCTTGGCTTTCTTCACGACGAAGGATGAGATTAATGGATATAAGTAACCTTAATAATTTGTCTTGTGTATATCAACGGGAAAAGGCGAAAATTATGGAAGGTTATGGACCACAACTACCTGAAATACCGCAGATTCCGCAGTACCCTCAGATGCAGCAAGATCAACAGCACCAGCAGGCTCAGCAGGGCGGAATGGCTTGGATGCCAGGCGCCACCACAGTAGGCGTTATCTTCAACGGCGGAGTATTGTTAGCCGCTGAAAAAAGAGTAACTTACGGTTATTTTGTCATGAGCAAAGGCGGCAAAAAAGTTTTCAAAGTAACAGATCGCATTGCCGTAGCCTGCGCAGGACTCGTCGGCGACATGCAGATTTTAGCCAAGGAAATGGAGGCGCAAGCCAACCTTTTCGGCATGGACACAGGCAGAAAAATCACTGTACGCGCAGCAGCGAAACTTTTAGCTAACGTATTGTTCAACCGGCGGTACGCGCCACTTTTCACCCAAACAATCATCGGCGGTTTAGACGAGGATGGACCAGCACTCTTCGTACTTGACGTTTTAGGCTCACTTATACCTGACAAATATGCAGTTGTCGGCACAGGGACAGAAATTGCCATAGGAGTCATCGAAGAAGCGTATAAAGAAACAATGAACGCTGACGAAGCGAAAGAACTAGTGATGCGAGCCATAAAATCAGCAATTAGCCGGGACTCAATGAGCGGCGACGGAATAGACTTCCTCATAATAACCAAAGAAGGCATCAAAGAAGAATCCATAAAATTCTAAACTAACTTTCCCCTCAAAATTCTAGACTTAACAAAGCTAAGCGGCGCCTACGCGCCGCCGATGCAACGGAGCGAAAAAACATGTCGTTTGACCTAAGCTTAGATGAAGGAAAATTCTTAATCAACCTTGCGAGGACCACAGTTAAAGAGTATCTTGAGAACGGCAACATCGTCAAACCACCAAAAGACACACCCCAGAAAATGTTTGCCCGTTGCGGAGTTTTCGTCACGATAAACAGCATCAAGAACGGTAACAAGCAGCTTCGTGGCTGCATCGGCTACCCTTACCCCACAAACCCTCTTATGGAAGCATTAATCGATTCAGCCATCAACGCGGCAACTGAGGATCCGCGATTCGACCCGATAGACCTGGAAGAATTAAGCAACGTTGTTTTTGAAGTAAGCGTGCTGACGCCGCCTGAACCCATTGAAGTTGACAACCCAAAAGAATACCTTGATAAGGTCAAGGTTGGGGAAGATGGGTTGATTGTTGAAAAAGGCTTGAGCAAAGGTTTGCTTTTGCCCCAAGTGCCTGTCGAATGGGGTTGGTGTGAAGAAGAGTTTCTCTGCCAATGTTGCGCCAAAGCTGGGCTCCCCCCTGACACCTGGCTGACAAAAGGTACAAAAATATACAAGTTTAGAGCGATTATTTTTCAGGAAGAGTCGCCGATGGGCGAAATCAAACGCCTAACTCTAAGTCAATGACGGGGTTAATCATGCAGGGTTTCGATAATCGTCTGCGCCCTATCTAAGCCCTTGAACCGGTTGGAAAACTTGTTGAGCGCCAACATGTTTCTATCAAAAGATTCCTGCTCGACCGCCATCCTCGCTACAGCCTTTTCCAGCTGCTTCCTGTTTTTAATCATTATTGAGCAGTTCATGTCTCGCAACTTGGCAGCGTTTCCTAACTGTTCTGGTTGAGTTGGGATGCAGATGCTCGGTTTTGCATACTTTATTGTTTCAAAGCAGGTTGCGTGTCCTCCACTGAAGATTACGAATTTTGCGTTTCTCATGTATTTCGCACGTTCTTCTGCGGACAGCCAAGTGTGAAGCTCGCAGTTTCCTATTTTGGTAGAGACTTTCTTGCCCGGCGTACCCAAACTGACGATGCATTTGGTTTTTATTTTTTTGAGGACTGGAAGAAGGGTTCTAAGCATTTTGGCTCGTGTGCCGGGCGGTCCGCTTATGGGTACAAAAATGTGTTCCTTTGACCCTTCAATGGGCGTTGTGTCAACAAAGCTTCCCACGTACTCAACTTTGCCGTCTAAACCCATGTTATCGAGGTTTCCGACGCTGTACTCGGAAATCGTATAAGGCGGAGGGTTGTCAGGGATGATTATTTTTGAGCATTTCTTAACGTACCTCTCAACAAGCCGTTCACCGGGGTTGAGGAAAGCAGAGAAGCCGTAGCTTGGTCTAATCATGTTGGCGATGTAAACTGAGGGGAACCCCCACCGTTGAGCGAGCCTAAGCGCGTTTATGTCTCCGTCTGCAATTAGCATATCTGGCGCCAACCCATGGATATTTTCCCTTAGGTCATAGTACCTATGGATCGTTTCCCATGCGTTGGAGTTCTTGATTTCCAACCTGTTAGTTTCAAAGTTGAACAGGGGAAGCGGCAGGAACAGGTTGACAAGGGATGCGGAAGTGATTATGCCATAAGCGTTCTCATACCAAGATATCGGCGTACATTTGTAGACGTTGCTAAACTCCTTCTGCAGCAAATCATACGCTTTGCCTCCTGAAAAAAAGAACATTTCGTGACCATTATTCTTGAGTCGTTTCCCTAAGGGAATGATGCGTGAAACATGGCCTAAACCAAGCTCTGAACAACTAAACAGCAACCGCATAGAAGATACGTATAAGGCGAAGATTTATTTTAACTATGCCCATATTCAACCCAAAAATAAAGTAAGCAGTTTTAAGCTAGTAGCAAACAGTAAATTGTTATGTTTGTTCCCCGAAAAATCCGCGAAGATAAGCTCAGACAATTACTTGCTGACGACATTGGGTTAGGCGACGTCACAGTACAGGCGCTTATACCACCAAGTCTGACTGTGAACGCAGTAGTCATTGCGAAAGACGACGGCGTAGCCGCGGGAATCGAAGAAATAACTATTTTAGCTGAATATTTGGGGTTGAAAGTTAAGACTAAAGTGGCTGACGGAGAAACTGTCAAAAACAAGCAGGTGCTCATAGAAATTTCGGGCAACGCTCAGACTATTCTTTCCGCTGAGCGAACCATGCTAAACCTGCTTTCTCGGATGAGCGGAATAGCCACGGCAACCTATGCTTTGACCGAGAAAATCAAGAAAGCAGGATTTAAAGCGAAGATTGCTGCGACGCGTAAGTCAGCGCCTGGGCTGCTTTACTTCGACAAGAAAGCAGTTGTCATCGGGGGTGGTGACCCTCATAGGCTCCACTTAGATGATATGGTATTGATAAAAGACAATCACATCGCCGTGGTTGGGAGCCCTGAAGAGGCAGTGAAAAAGGCGAAAGCAAACGTTTCTTTCGCTAAGAAAATCGAAGTTGAGGTAACCGAGGGGGCTGATGTTCTAAAGGTTGCGAGTGCGGGGGCTGACGTGATTTTGCTTGATAACTTTTCGGTTAAGCAGGTCAGGGAGGCTGTGGATTTGCTTGAGAAAGGGGGTTTTCTGGGCAAGGTGGTTCTGGAGGCTAGCGGCGGAATTGCTGCTGAAGACATCTTGGATTATGCAGCGGCGAAGGTTGACATCATCAGCATGGGGCAACTTACCCATAGTGTAAAGGCGCTTGACATTAGCCTTGAGTTAGTTGTCAAAGAAGCAACTTTTTAGCCTTAGATTAAAGGAAGCATTGATTCCACTATAGCTCCGACAGCGAGTAGGGCAGCACAAACACCTATGAGGATCGCTACGTTTTTGAGTTCCCCGTAATTCTTCTGCATTAGCCTGCGAAACAGCCAGATGCTTTCCGATATCGCTATTGAGTAGGCTGTAAATTCAATCCAAAATATCGGGTTTAGAAGTTCAGCTAAAAAGTAGATGAACGAGGGAATCCCCAATGTTTGAGATATGCCTCCTAAGTTGTAGCCTGTTGACGCGAAAGATACAACGCCGAATGTTGGTCCAACGATTGGGATGAACATGATTAGGCATATCCGGAAATTGTTTAGAAAAATGAACTGAGGCACTGTTCCGCTTGCTTTCTCTTGACTAACTGTCTGGTTTAATTGATCGTATATTTGTGTTGCCGTGTTATGGCTAATCGGAATCAAAGATCCGATGGCAGTTAACACAATAGCCGCTACAAGAACAAATAAGAACGTGTAGATTCTTTTTCGCCTTATTGAAGCCTTCGTCCAAAAGGACAAATCAAAGTTCATTTTCAGTCTTCTCTCGCTTTTTCGCAACATTTAACGTTGATTGGCAGTTCAGAGGGAGTACGAATTCCGCCAATTTAAGTTTTCTTTTGAAACGCCAAAAACAAACACGGGAGTTTGTCACCAGAATTGTAGCGTTAGATCTAAAAGTCGCAAACCGAGAAGCAGGCTAATTCTCTATTCTTTTTAGACCTTGGTCAATATCGGTTATCTTTTCAACTATGGCTCGAGTAAAAGCAAAGTCCCGACATTTTTATCAAGATGACAATTTTTTTGGAGTTACCAAACACTATTTGCTAGCCTGCGTGCCGGATGGATGGCTCCTTGTACATCAACTTAGAAATTGGGAGAACAGAGGGTTAAAACCCAGCTTTTATAGTTAAAGTCTCGATCACCGCGCCGACTATGAGCAGAATAGCCACTATTCCAATCAAGATTGCTAAATTCTTAAGTTCACGACGCCACGTACGCTGTGTTATTCTGCGAAACAGCCAGATGCTTTCGCTCATACCTGTTGAGTAGGAAACGTATTCTATTGTGAAAACCACAGCGATGAGAGTTAACGCCAAAATTGCGGTTGACGGCGTCACGGCTGGAGTTGTCGCTCCTTGAAAGTTAGGGGAACTTTCTACCCTGAATTCAGCGCCTAAAGCAATGCCAGTGTCTAACATCACGAATAGGCCGAAAACAGCTCCGAACAAGGGGATGAACATTCCCAAGCAAAGAGGGAAATTATTAAGAAAAATAGAAACTGCAAGCTGGACTGGTCCCAGTGTGGTGGTTTGGTTCACGTGGTTGTAGATCATCTGTGATTCTTGAGTACTTAGTGGCACAAAAATTCCGGCAATTGTCACAATGAAGGAGACGACGATGAACAAAATTACGAGGTAGATTCTTTTACGTTTTGAAGAAGCGTTTTTCCAAAAAGAAGGATAATCAAGATTCATAGGTCAATGTTCACTCATTTCACTGGTTTGATTTGTAGAGCGCGAAATCCTCTTGCACAAGGGTTTAGCGTCTCTGTCAATTTAACCTTTCTTAAAATATCTTCAGCGTCCACGGCGAAACTCCTAACGTCATGTTCCGCGGCTATGAGAGAGTAAAGATAAACCCGGTTATCATGTAGTCTCGGCTGGCACATCACAGGTAGCCCCAACACCAAGGGTTTGCCTTCATCAACTGTTTTCTTGCAAGCAAACAAAATAGCCTCGGACCCAGCGGTTAACTCGGCGATTCTCACAGGGACGCTTTCTTTGCCGATGGCTAACATATCGATGCCGTGAACACGTTTGATTTCAGCTGCAACTTTTCTAAGCTGTGGAAGTATTTTGAGGATGTTTTTCCTCCCAGTTCTTGATGCACGTATGTTCACAAGTTCAACAGGAGATAGCTCTTCAATCGACACTCCTCCAAGTGACATATCCAAGTGGACGACGTCAGCTTTCATTTTGTCGAGCAAGCTTCTGCAAAGTTCAGCCTCGTGAACTATAACTTCAAAGCCGATTTCGACTTCTCTGAAAATTGGTTCAGCCAACCTGTATGATGGCTCCCTGTAAGGTGGTTCCACGAGTACTGAGGCGGAAGCAATAAGGAAACGCGGGTTGTATTGTTCGTCAAGTATCGCAGCCGCCGAATCCGCTGAAATAATCCTCAAATCTTCACCAACGCAAAGATTATGTCGCGGGTGAAAAATAGGTTGCTCTCTTTGCTGTTGCTTATTTTAGGCATAAGGCCAAAATGTACATTTCTGAGCTTTTAGAGCGGCTTGCCTGAGGTTTAACGATCTTGACCGTTTCGAAACTTGCTTTTACTGTTTCAATGAACTCGTCAAGCAAGTCTCCTTGGAATACTTTTACAAAGAAGCTTCCTGAGGGACGCAACAGACATTGTGCGATTCCCAGGGCTCTTGTGGCTAAGTCGATTTGCCTTGCATGGTCAACTTCCCAAATCCCCGTAACGTTGGGCGCCGCATCACAAATCACGGCGTCTGCTTTGCGGGGCAGAAAAGAGAGTATCTGTTGTACAATGTCTGGGTCAGTCATATCTGCAATTATCGTTCGAATGTACTCTTGCGTGAAAGGTTCAATTGGTTTAAGGTCAACGCCTAAAACAAAACCGTGGCTCCCAGTCATTTTCCTGGCGGCTTGAATCCACCCGCCTGGGGCTGCGCCTAAATCAACTACGACATCGTTTCTTTTTATGAACTGGTATTTATCGTTAGCTTGAACCAACTTGTATGTGGATCTTGAACGGTAGTTTTCTGCTTTTGCTTTTTTATAGTAATATTCATTTTTTCTATCTCGGATCCAAGCCTTCGGCAACGGAGTCATCAGCCTCTTCTTCTATGTCTTGCACGCTTGGATCAGGCACAGGTGCGGGTTCTGCTACCGCGGGTGCTGTTTCAGCGGGTTCTTTTCCTAAGGAAATTATCCAGTCTGTTAGCCTTGGGCAGCTTTTTGGAGAAATAGCCGTCGTTGGGTCGCATCTTGCGTTGTCCGGGCAAAGTAAACATGGGCAATCAATGATGGTTTGGATCGAGGCGGGAAGCCTTTTGGGGTAAAGCCGATAGGTCCATCTGCCTTCCTGGAGCTCTTTTTCGCGACGGATCAGCCCTTTTTCTTCAAGTTTAATGGAGACCCTTGAGCCTTCCCGGCTGCTTGCGCCAAGTTCACGCCATAAATCAGATTGGAGCACGCCTTGATAGCCTGTGTTAACTACATAATGGAGTGCTTTCTGTTCAAGGTCATTACGTTTAGGCATCTACTATCAATTCCAAATAATGCAATTAGAATATAAGCGTTGAATCCAGATAAAAATATGTATCCCTCAATAAAGTTGGAATCCGATGAAAAACATGCCTCAACAGCCGAAAAATAATCGACGCTACTGTTTAGGGATTGAATCCTCAGCAGACGACTTCGGCGTCGGTGTAGCAACCTTCAACGGAGAAATACTTTCCAACAAGTCAGACAGCTACATACCGGCGGAAGGCGGGATTCACCCTCGGGAAGCTGCACGCCATCATGCCGAAGTCGCCGACAAAGTGGTTAAAGAAGCCCTAACCTCAGCAGGCATCAAGCCGCATGAGTTGTCAGTCATAGCATTTTCTCAGGGTCCAGGTTTAGGACCAAGCCTGCGAACAGGAGCCACTGTCGCCCGCGCCTTAGCTTCCTACCTCGAGATTCCCCTTGTCGGCGTCAACCACTCAGTCGCGCACATCGAAATTGGAAAATTGAAAACCGGTGCCACTGATCCAGTGACCCTTTATGCTTCAGGGGGCAACACTATGGTAACCGCGTTTGAAGCGGGACGCTACCGGGTTTTCGGCGAAACACTTGATATTGCACTTGGAAACTGCTTGGATGTTTTCGCACGTGAAGCAGGGCTTAGGCACCGCAAAGGTTTGCCACTTGGCGCCTCTGTGGAGCAGTTGGCAGTCGAAGGCAAAAAATTGGTTTCCCTACCCTACGTTGTGAAGGGCATGGATTTTTCTCTCAGCGGCTTATTGACAGCGGCAACCGCGATGTTGCATAAGGATTGCCAGATTGAGGATTTGTGCTTTAGCCTACAGGAACATGCGTTTTCAATGGTTACTGAGGTCACTGAGCGTGCGTTGGCCCACACGGAGAAAAAAGAAGTTTTGCTAACGGGCGGCGTAGCCGCTAACAACCGTTTGCAATCCATGCTTGGCGTTATATCAAAGGAGCATGACGCAGCTTTCAAAGTAGTCCCGCTTGAGTTCGCTACCGACAATGGCGCCATGATTGCTTGGACAGGAATTTTAGCCTATACGCATGGGTTGACTACCCCGTTGGCTGAGAGCTTCGTGAGGCTTCGATGGCGGGTGGATAAGGTGGATGTGCCATGGACTCAGTAGCTGAGAAATTTCTGATGAAGAAAGGGGCGGAAGCCAGCCTTTATTCAGCTGAGTGGCATGGACTCAAAGTCGTAATTAAAGTGCGAATCCCAAAAGAATATCGCCCAGAAGCGTTAGACATGAAGATTCGAACGTACCGCACGGTGCATGAGCCGCAGCTGATGCATGAAGCCAAAGTCGCTGGTGTGCCGACACCACTGGTCTACATTGTTAACGTCCCAGAAGCCTCAATCACTATGCAGTACATTGAAGGCAAACAGATCAAGCAAATGATAAACAACGCTTCAGAAGACAGCCGGCGGGAACTTTGCGTTTCAATTGGAGAATTAATCGCCAAGCTCCACAGGCAAGGCTTAATCCACGGTGATCTAACGACTTCAAACATGATTCTAAATCCCGAAGGCAAAATTTTCTTCGTTGACTTCGGCCTGGGCGAAAAAAACAGCGAAGTCGAAGCTCGAGGCGTAGATTTGCATTTGATGAAACGGGCGTTGCAGAGCACACATTACCAGTTTTGGGAGGAATGCTTCAGAAACGTGCTCGCTGGGTATTCATCAGTTTTGGGTACTGAAGCCGCAGAAAAGGTTTATCTGAAAATAAGGGAAATAGAGAGGCGTGGGCGCTATGTCGAAGAAAGAAAGCAATGACCAAGGCTGTGAGATTACAGAAAAGGTTGTCTTTTTTGCTACAGGCAACATCCACAAGTTCAACGAAGCCAAAATCATTCTTGGCACCTTCGGGTTTGCCGTGGCGATGCTTAAAGTTAAGGGCGAAGAGATCCAAAGTGACAGCTTGCAAGAAATCGCTGAGGCCTCGGTCATAAATGCTTACCGGCGCACTGGGCTTCCGATATTTGTGGAGGATGCTGGGCTCTTCATCAATGCTCTCAAAGGGTTTCCCGGACCCTATGCATCTTACGCCTACAAGACAATCCATAACAAAGGCATCCTCCGTTTGATGGAAAACGTCAAGGATAGAAACGCGCAATTCCAATCAGTTATAGCCTATATAGACGAAGGTCTGCATGAACCGCAATGCTTCAGCGGCGAATCAATAGGCGAAATAACCCAAACTGAACGAAAAACAGCTGGAAAGGCCGCGTTTGGCTTCGATCCGATCTTTCAGCCAGCGGGATCCCGCAGATCGTTTGCCGAAATGACAATTGAAGAGAAAAACGGTTTCTCGCACAGGGCCAAAGCAATTGAAAAGTTTGCAGAATGGTACAAAACCCAAAGATTGCCACGTAGCGTAATAGTTTAAATTCGGTTTTTTTCACGAGTGGGATTACTTTTAAATATTGGCTCAGTGTGGTTTAGGTGCAGTTTAAGGTGTAAAGTTTGCCAAAGCAGGAAAAAGGAAAATCCCATTCAATTCGCCCAGTCAGCAGGCGTCCTCCAAGCTGGTGCAAATATCAGCCTGAAGAAGTGGAATCATTCATAATAAAATTGGCTAAAGAAGGCCATTCAATGAGCAGCATAGGCACAATTCTTAGGGATCAATACGCGATTCCCCTCGTAAAACCAGTCGTAGGCAAAAGCATAAGCGACGTCCTGGAAAGCGCGGGGTTGGCTCCAACTATGCCTGAGGACTTAACGAACCTTATGAAGAAAGCGCAAAGCCTCGCAGTTCACCTCGACAAAAACAAGAAGGACCTGCATAACAAACGCAACATGCAAATCATCGAAGCAAGAATCCACAAGCTCTCGCGATATTACAAACGCGAAGGCGTCATAGCCAAAAACTGGAAGTACGAAGCAAAAATCGCGTCCGTAACCTAAACGCTCCAACCAATTTTTTGATCTATTTTCGGTTTTGGGTCAATGCCTAGCTTTAAATGTAATCACGCATTTTAGCCAAAGAGTGAAATCCAAATGGCTATGCAGCAAGAACCAATCGACCGCTTCTTAGCCCAGGCAGCGGAAGCATCCAAATCAATCTTGGAAACAGCCAAAAAAGACGGCTTCATCCATGTCTTCTCGCATCTGGATGCCGACGGAATTGCAGCGGCAGGTGTAATTGGAAAAACCTTGTTCAGACTCAACGCCAAATTTAGAATCAGGATTACTCAGCAGCTTGACGAAAAAATCGTCGGTGAAATAGTCGCTGATAAACCGCAGCTTGTGATTTTCACAGATTTCGGAAGCGGGAATCTTAACCTCTTAAACAAGAAGATCCCAAACTCAAAAACGTTAATCCTTGACCATCACCAGCCAAACGGAAACTCAAACAACACCAATTTCGTTCAAGTTAATCCGCATATGTTCGGAATCGACGGCGCATCCGACGTCAGCGGCTCAGGAGTCGCTTACTTCGTGTCCAAAGCAGTAGATCCCAAAAACGTCGATTTAGCCACTGTAGCTTTAGTCGGCGCGCTTGGTGATATGCAGGACAAGTACGATCAGAGAAGACTATGCAGCCTCAATGAGATAATCGTTGATGATGGAGTCGCTGCCGGCTTGCTAAAGGTTGAAAAGGATTTAACGTTCTTCGGCAGGGAAACCCGACCGATCTACAAAATGCTTGCAACCACAACAAACCCGTTTATTCCCGGCTTGAGCGGCGAAGAAGACAAAGCCTTAGCCTTTCTTGCGAGCCTGAATATCCCGCTTAAGAAAGATGACAGGCCACGGGCACTATGCGACTTAAACGATGATGAAAGGAAAAGGTTGTGCTCTGCGCTTGCCGATCATTTGCTGTCTAAGGGGCTGCACATGGAAGTTGAGAACCTCATCGGCTGCATTTACGTTTTGACTAAAGAAGAACCCAACACGGCGTTGCGCGACGCAAGGGAATTCGCAGTTTTGCTGAACTCAACGGGGCGAATGGACAAACCAAGTCTAGGCATTGCAATCTGCATGGGCGACCGCAAAGCTGCCCTGGAAGAAGCCAACAAGATCCTTGAAGACTACCGCAAAAACATCAACAAATACCTCAGCTGGGTAGCGGAAAAACCCGAGCGCATGCGCGAACTCGACAGCATATACGTCATCTACGGCGAGAGCTTCATCAACGAAAAAATCATAGGAACCGTCTCATCCATAATAGTTTCAAGCCTGGCTAACAACGAAAAACCCCTTATAGCGTTCGCCAACGTCGAGAAGGAGGAGGCAGCTAAATTTTCTTCCAGAACCACCGAGGCAGCGATTCGCAAAGGAGTAAACTTGGGTGAGGTCATGCGGCTGGCTTCGGAAATGCATGAGGGCAAAGGCGGGGGACACAATATTGCCGCAGGAGCTCAGGTGCCGCTTGACGAGATTAACGGATTCATCAAAGATGTTAACGAATTGGTTGGCAAACAGTTGAAGGGAGAAAAGATTGGAAGCCACAATAACGCTTGAGTACGCTGACGAGAAGCATGCAGAAGCGGTTGCCAACGCCGTTTCGCCAGACAATTTTAAAACGCCACTCAAATTAGCCGTGAAAACCATGCTGAAGAAGAAAAAAGTGATCACAGTGATTCAATGTGAAAGCAAACTCGCCACTTTCACTGCAACAATTGACGATTTGCTTTTCAGCGCAACCACAGCCGAAAAGGCGCTTAAAGCGTTTACAAAGATCTAGAAGCCAGAAAACAACGACAGATAGCGCCGCGGTTTGGGCAGTTGCTGCTCCAAAGCCCCACGGTTCTGATTGCTTGGGTCAAGTTCTAAATACACCCTGCTTTACTGTAAAGTAAATAAATAAGGGAAGACAACATTAACCAAACTTCCACTCGGGTGTATTCGATTGAAACGAATAAATGCAGTATTGATGATTACGGTTTCATTGTTAATGGTTTTCCTGCCTTTTGCTTTGTCGGGAATGGCTTTTGCCCAAACCTCAGGCTACACTGTCACGCAGGTTAACCATCAGATTCAAGTTTTGTACAGTGGACAAGTTATCATTCAAGACACAGTTTATGTTTCGGGGCAAGTAACCGACGGCTTCACCATCGCGCTTCCTGCCCAATTCAGCGCTGACATCCTCAGTGCTGTGGCTTATGATTCAACCCATGTTTATCAGGTTAACCTTGGGGTGCAATTAGGTGACCGAAGCCTGTTTTACGGTGCTGAAGTCAACTTTAACGGGCAAACACCAAGCGTCTTCACGGTAGCATTTGTTCTCTCAAGTGGCGTGCTCAAACAAGTTGACTCGGGCACTTATTCGCTTAGTTTTCCTGCTTATCCGGGTTTAACAGAAAACGTTGGCAGCTGCAACGTAACCCTAGTTTTTCCAGCCGCTCCAACTTTTATAGCCATTACTAAAAGCGACGGAAACGTCAACACCGAAAACTATGTCACACCAAATCTTGCGGCATACACTTATTCCCCCGCAACTGCTGCGTTTCAAGTTAACAACGGTACCATCCAGATGGCTGACATAACCAATTTGGATCGCCAAATAAACATTGATCCAACAGGCAAAGTAAGCGCTTCAGACACATACAGGATCGTCGACAACTCGACCCTTTCGATGGATTCTTTTCTTTTGGACTTACCTATAAACGCCAAAAACGTAGCGATAAAAGATGCAAGTGGTTCGACGCTCACAATTGCAAGCAACCAAAAAGTCAACGGGGCTCTGCAGGAAAATACCACTTTAATCACGCTCGTTGCAAGCGGCCAATCCGCTACCCTAACAGCCAGCTACAATCTGCCCAGTGCAACCGTCAAAGGATCCCAGTACACGCTCAGCAACTTGCAGCTTTTACCATATATCAACTATTACGTTCAGCAAGCAACCTTCACAATTAACCCGCCTCAAGGAGCAAAGATTGTAACGCCTCAGTTATCCTCGATTGATGTATCCAGCACCCTCACAAGAACCGTCTTCCAAGATACCCTGACCCTAACAGGAAACGGAATAAGCTTCCTAAACTACGTCATGCCGCAGAGCAACACCATCCAATTCTCTTACACATACAATCCAATATGGGTCTCCTTCATGCCTACGTTTTGGCTTTCATTCGTAGCGGTCATCGGATGCATAGGCGCTGTTGTCTACCAGAAACGCAAACCAGGCGAAAGGCAACCAACGTTCAGAAAGATAAAGACTCCAGCTTCAAAGCCTAGCACCGAACCATTAGAAGAAGAGCAAATAGCAACTGTTGAACCCAAAGGTGCCCCGGCTGCCTCCGTCCAACGGCTCACTGGGAGCAGCGTCAGAGAATTCACCGACTCTTACGAGGACAAAAAACGCTTGAACGAAGAACTCCGATCTTTGGATTTAAGGGCACAGAAAGGAAAGATTCCAAGACGCCAATACAAGGTTCAACGAAGCGCAATAGAGACTCGCCTGGAAAATCTTTCGCGGAACACGCAGAGGACAAAGGAAATGCTCAAGAGTTCAGGCGGTGTCTATGCAGACTTAATCAAGCAACTTGACGCCGCAGAAGAAGACCTCGCGGAAGCTGAAGAAGACATTAAGAACTTGGAAGACCAGCAGAGCAAAGGCGAAATCTCAATAGAAGCTTATAAGAAAGACATTGGGGACTACCAGAAACACCGAGACAAAGCTGAATCAACTCTTAACGGAATCTTGCTCAGATTACGTGAAAAATCACGCTAAAACACCTAAAACCTTTTATTTTACTCACGAGCTTTTCAAGAAAATTAGAGGTAGACAAAAATGGTAAAAATAGTTGTTGACCCTAAATGCACTGGCTGCGAAACATGCGTAAACACTTGTCCTGTCGGCGTCTACGAAATCAAAGACGGCAAATCTACTCCATCCAAAAGTAGCGAATGCTTAGTCTGCAGAGCATGCGAAGCACAGTGTCCTGAAGGCGCAATTCAAGTAATCGAGTAAAACCAGCTTAAGTTTAATTACGCGTGCATCTCTCAATTAACAGAGAATGAGAGATAAACCCCTTCTTTTAGTTAATTTTTGTTTTTCGTTTTCCGGCAAAAGTCGTAAATGATTATGTCTGCTCTCGGGTCTTATTTGCAATTCTAATCTTCAATGTTCCAGAGAAATCGGATAATTTTTGAAATCTGCTCCACTGTCGCCTGGTCAGTTTTTTGTTCTTCTTCAATGTTTTTGAGGGGAATAGAGGTTACCATGAACAAAGGATATTGGCTGCTTTTGTAATAACGGTTATGTTGGCGTGTACTTCGAACTTCGAAGTGGCGCAAAAAGGGTGTGAAGCGTTTTGACATTTTTATGCCTATTTGCTCAGTCAAAGTCAGCTGTTGCGAACTACAATTGCCAAGTTTTGATGGCACAAGAGTAAAATGGCAGTTTTTGGCGGGTAACAGTTATATGGCAAAAGCGTCGAGTAGTGTCATTATGGCAGACAAAATCCACTGTGCTCACATACTTGTCAAGACAGAAACAGAAGCAAAAAACATCAAAGGCAAACTCGACAAAGGAGAAAAATTCGGCGCACTAGCCAAAAACTTCAGTCAATGCTCATCTTCAAAGAACGGCGGAGACCTTGGTACCTTCACAAGGGGCAAGATGGTTAAAGAATTCGAAAAGTCGGCGTTTGCGCTCCAAAAAGGTCAGACTTCCGAACCTGTCAAGACACAGTTTGGGTATCACATAATAAAACGTCTAGAATAAGCAATTGCCCATCTAGAAGACAACTTGCCTAGCACATAACTCGTGATTTTGACTTTTTCTAAAAGGCAGTTTGATTCAATAAATTAAGGGTGAAAAGTTGGTCAAATATTTTTTTCGATGACTTTGACCAATAATAAATGAATAATTCATTTGCCCACCCCAAACAATTGGATCTTGATTTTTGAAGCCTGAGTAGTCAATTTTTTCCATAGGTTCACGAAACCTAACGAGAGATATGCATGCTGGTCACTGCTGGAGTCCTCGCGGGCTGGATTTATGGCGTGATAAGCATCTTCTTGCTCCCTTCCGCGGGGCAGCCGGGCTCAGGCTACATGGAAGTCGCAATCGGCATATTGGCGTTTGCATTGCTGGGAAGATACATCGAAGAGCTAATTCGACGTCGAAGCGCCGCTTCGATAAGAAAGCTGCTCGAACTTCAGCCAACTATGGCGAGGGTCATCAAAGATGGCAAGGAAACCGACATTTCAATTCACAATTGTTGTTAAACCGGGTGAAAAAATTCTGATCGATGGCACGATGACCGCGGGGTATTCGTCAGTCCATGAAGAGTTGCTCACTGGTGAAAGCATCCCCGCTGAGAAAACTGTCGGAAACGAAGTGGTAGGCGGCACAATCAACAAAACAGGACTCCTCACAATTACGGCGACGCGTGCCGGCGAAACCGCCCTGTCACAAATTGTACATCTTGTTGAAGAAGCGCAGGCTTCAAGCGCTCCAGTACAAAGGTTTGCTGACCGCATCGTCAAATGGTTTGTTCCCATTATCTTGACCGCCGCAACCATTTCGTTCTCCTACTGGTTTATCACAAGCGGCAATTTTACAACAGCATTCTTGGTGTTGTTGGCTGTAATATTGATTTCATGTCCGTGCGCTCTGGAAATAGCAACTCCTACAACAATTCTTGCAATGTGTCGGAAAAGGCGCTGAATACGGCATTCTCCTTCGAAATGGCGAATACGTCGAGAAAGCAAGAAAGCTAACGACAGTCGTCTTCGACAAAACGGGTACCTTAACAAAAGGTGAGCCAAGTGTAACCGACATCAAAACCTACAACGGTTTTAACGAACTGTCGGTGCTAGAGTATGCGGGCTCAGCGTAGAAGGGTTCCTAGCATCATTTGACGGAGGCAATACTTGTAAAACCTGAATCCGACAAAGCGCGCATCAACCAGGCAGATAATTTTGAAGCCTTACCTGGCAGAGGAGTTCAGTGTAGTGTCGGAACCAAAAAGGTCCTTCTTGGCAATCGCACCTTAATGCAGGAAAAAGGCGTGTCCCTCGGCGAGGCAGAAGCTGATTTGGAATTGTTGGAAACGCAGGGAAAAACCGTCGCTATATTGGCTGTAGACGGCAAGAGTGTCGGATTAATCGCAGCTATGGATACCCCGAAGGAAAGTGCTGCCGAAGCAGTGAAGCAAATGAAAGATTGGAAATTGCAATTCTAACGGGGCGACAACGAGCGAACCGCACGGGCAATCGCAGACCAGCTCGGAATAACGCAAGTGTTCGCTAATGTTCTGCCTTGGCAAAAAGCCAATGTCATCAAAGAGTTGCAGGCCAAAGGCAAAGTGGTGGCCATGGTAGGCGACGGAATAAACGATGACCCGGCATTGGCAACCGCCGACATCGGCATCGCAATCGCCAGCGGAACCGGCATTGCAAAAGAAACCGGGGGCATAGTGCTCATACGGGACGACCTGCGCGGCGTGGCCCTAGGAATCGAACTCCAAGAAAACAATGCGTAAAATCGATACAAACCTCTTCTGGGCTTTCGCCAACAACTCTATCATGATACCAGTTGCCGCTGCCGGGCTGCTCAACCCAATGTACGCGGCGAGGGCAATGGCGATAAGCAGCTTAACGGTGGTCAGCAACTCGGCTCTGCTCAAGTTGGCTAAATTTAAATCGAAGAAAGTTAATGACTAACCTAGACATTTTGGAGGTGAAAACTGATATGGCTAAAGATCCAGTTTGCGGCATGATGGTTGACGAGAAAACTGCTAAACTAAAATGCGACTACAAAGGTAAAACGTTCTACTTCTGCGCGGATTCATGCAAAAAGACCTTCGAGAAGAATCCATCAAAATTCGCCGGCGCTTCCAAGAAAGCATAGGTCAATCAAGAGTACGCTTTTAGATTGCTTTTCTTTTTGTTCGCGCTCTTTTTTTATGGCTTTTTCAATTTCTTCCCGTTTCATGTATCGGCTGATACGTGGAAAAGGTTCGTTGGTTTCCAGGTCGATTGGCAATTCCAGTTATGCATTTATAACCGTAATGAGCCTTTGAGAGAGCATTGCATAGTTCCTCCTTTTTCGTGGAAGCCCCTGCTATTTTTCGATTTTCATTCCTTGTAGATCCGCAGCGGGTTTTTGGCTCACTTAGGTATCTGCGCCACCCTCAGAAGGCGCCCAAAAGTACGTGTTCAGCGAACAAATCTTCATTGAACGCCCCGACAAACTCAATTTTCTCATTGATAACGATTTTCGGCACGCCAATCACATTGTACTTCATGGCTAAATCGGGAAACTCGCCGCTGTCGATAACGTCTGCCTTCACCAATTCGCATTCAACCGCCAATTTGTGAGCAACTGCAGCTGCCGCAGGGCAGTGAGGGCACGTTAAGCTTACAAAGACTTGGATGTGAACTGGCGATTTGACTTCTTTAAGAATCGATTTAGTATTCTCTGAGAGGTCGGTTGTACCTTTTGAAACTGTGATTATCGCTTCAATCAACGTTTGCAACTCGTACCCGTAAGGGATGCCGTAGAGTCTCACGCCGTAGTCTTTCTTGCCGATTATAGCCAATGCAGGTATCTTGTCAATTCCAAGTTCTTTGGCTCGGGATGCATCCGCCACAAAATCAAGAACCTCCAAGGTTATCTTGCTGTTGAGAGGCGGCAATTCCTGCACTAATGCTCTTGTTTGGCTGCAATATTGACATTCAATCTCTTGAGTGAACATGATAATTTTGACTGGATCAACCAGCTTCTCATTAAAATCGACCTTAAGCAACTCTTTCTTGTCATCGGGGATCAAACTCAAAACCTAAACCTCCAAAATCTCTTGGCAATTCCACTAATAGACTAATTGCTCAGGCATATATTGATTTTCGAATTTTTAAATGGGCGAGGAAGCTTTCTCGAAAAAGAATTGTAAACACAATCCATATAAACGAAGGCAACTATCAAACTTTGATTTTTGCCTGTCTCTTTCGGAGATGTAAAACTTGACTACAAAAATGCATGCAAACGCTAAATTGATTGAGGGTTTCCAAATAATCCTAGATGACGGCGAGGCCCACAGCACAATCGTCGATCTTGCGCCTGACCTTGGAACCGGGTTAGGACCTAGCTCTCTTGAACTATGTGTGATGAGTCATGCGGGCTGCTATATCACGATCCTCGCTTTGGTCGCTAAAAAAATGCATTTAATACTCAAAGGCGCGAGGGTTGGGGTTGAAGCTGTGAAGTCGGAGGAAACTGGAACCATCAGTGAAGAAACCTTTGAGATCAGCATTAAGAGTGATGCGAATATGGACAGGATTGAGCGCCTACATAAGTTAACACTCGAAACATGCCCCGTCGGGATACTTTTCGAGAAGGCAGGAGTAAAAATAAGCTACAAGCTAAACGTAACCAAGGAGTAAAAATTATGCCAAACGTCGTTTTGAAGGAAAATATAAACTGGGTCGGCGTGGTCGACTGGAACATACGTGATTTCCACGGATACACCACGAGTCGCGGCACCAGCTATAACGCATATCTTATCAGAGACGAAAAAACCGCGCTCATCGACACGGTGAAATGCAATTTCGTGGAAGAACTTGCACGGAACGTGGAAGAATTGACAGGTTTTGAAAAAATCGATTACATAATAGTTAATCACGTGGAGATGGATCATTCAGGTGGCCTTCCTGAAATCGCCAAGCTAGCGAAGAACGCCAAAATAGTCGCGTGTCAGAGAGGAAAAGACGCGCTTGTCGAACATTACGGCGCCGAATTCAACAGCGTTGAAGTTGTCAAGACTGGCGATGAACTTAAGCTTGGAAAACACACGTTGCGGTTTTTAGAGACGCCGATGATACATTGGCCTGACAGCATGTTCACTTACGTTGTTGAAGACAAAATCTTGATGTCAAACGACGCTTTCGGGGAACATTATGCGACCTCGGAACGCTTCGACGACGAGGTTGACCAGCAGGAACTCATGGAGGAAGCCCGAACCTACTTTGCGAACATTTTGATGCCTATTGCGCCGCTGATCACACGCAAAATTCAGGAAGTTGTCCAGATGGGCATCCCAATCGAAATCATAGCACCTGACCACGGCGTTATCTGGCGGAAAGATCCCTCCAAAATCATCAACGCGTACCTCCAATGGAGCGCATTCACTTCAGTGCAGAAGGTCGTGGTCGTTTTTGATACGATGTGGGGAAGCACAGATAAGATGGCGAGAGCCATAGAAGAGGGTTTGGCAAACGAAGGAGTCGAAGTCAAGCTTCTCAAACTCCGAGCGACGGACAACACAGACATCGTGACCGAAATCTTGGAAGCTAAAGCCGTAGTCGTCGGTTCCCCAACCCTAAATAGCCAGATGTTTCCTACGCTGGGCTCCTTTCTTACCTATATAACTGGGTTGAAGCCTAGGGGCAAGCTCTGGGCGTTTTTCGGCTCTTTCGGATGGGGAGGTGGTGCTGTGAGGGGGATGGTGGAAACGGCCAAGAAAGCAGGCTTCGATGTCTACGAGCCAACAATCGAAGTCAAATACGTTCCAGACGAAGAAGACCTCAAAAAATGCTTTGACTTTGGACAACAAATTGCCAAAAAAATCAAAGCCTAACCCCCACCCCGCTTCATTTCTTTTCTGACTAAATCCTTACCAACGGAGCGGTTAGCCAAAGTGTTAATTTCTAAAAAAGACAGAAATGGAAAAAAGTGAAAAACAAAAAGGGTTGTTACGACGCCTACTTTACGAGCATGAATTTCTCTTTCGGCGTACTGCAGATCGGGCATTTATCAGGCGCGGATCCTTCAAACGTGTTTCCGCAAACTGGACACACCCAATAATCTGCTTTCGGCGGCTGCGTCTTGTTTTTCAGGGCGTCAAGCGCTTTCTGATACATAGCTGCGTGGATTTGTTCAACTTGATTCGCGAATTCAAAGCTTACTTCAGCTTTTTTGTTCCCTTCCTTCTTGGCTTCAGCGATGAATTCAGGATACATTTTTTTGAACTCGTAGGTTTCGCCGCTGACTGCTGTGCCGAGGTTGTCGCTGGTTGATTTCACATGTCCCATCACCTTCAGATGGTTGAGCGCGTGTACCGTTTCCGCTTCAGCTGCTGCCCTGAAAAGTTTAGCAATTTGGGGAAAGCCTTCCTCATCCGCTTTTTTTGCGAAGGCCAGGTACATTCGATTTGCTTGGGATTCGCCTGCGAATGCGTCCTTGAGGTTCTGTTCGGTTTTAGTCATAAAAATCACTGCAAATACTAAAATAAAATGAAAGTTATAAGCTAATCTGATCGTACCAATTTCGTTTAAGTCGTAATGGTCCTCACAAAATGTATCTTCAAAGTATCGTATTTCCCAAGATATTTGGCACTACCTATCGTTACTTCTACTCCGTGAACTCAAGAAGTTGCAACGAAACCGCAAAAAGATGGAACTTCGGGATAAATCTGGCAACAGCTGGTTAAGGTAAAGTATATTAGTGGTTCTATCCTTTGGTTTGGTTTGATTTTTGGTGAGTTTTATGGAGAAGATAAAATCGTTTAGTCTACCTAAATTGCCATATGATTACAACGCGCTTGAACCGTACATATCCGAAGCCCAGCTTAAACTGCATCATGACAAACACCATCAAGCTTATGTTAACGGCGCAAACGCGGACTTTGAAAAACTTGACAAAGCACGCAAAGAAAACGCTGAAGTCGACATGAAAGCGTTACTCAAAGATTTATCCTTCAACGTCGGCGGCCATCTTCTGCACTCGATCTTTTGGGAAAACATGGCGCCATCCGGAAAAGGCGGAGGAGGACAACCTAGCGGAAAATTAGCTGACATGATTAGCAAGGAGTTCGGAAGCTTCGATCAGTTCAAGAAGGAATTCACGAAGGCCGCAGCAACCACCGAAGGTTCAGGATGGGCCGCCTTAGCGGTTCATCCATGCATTGAGAGGCCGCTGATAATGCAGATTGAAAAACACAACGTCAATCTTTACCCTGCTTTCCAAATCCTGATGGTTCTGGACGTTTGGGAGCACGCGTACTACGTTGATTACAAGAACGAACGACCCAAATTCATCGAAGCCTTCTGGAACATCGTTAACTGGGACAGAGTCAGCAAGACCCTCAGCCTTCAAAAATAAGACAGCAAAAACTGCCATTCTTTTTTCTTTCAGTTTTTTGGCACAATTCTCAATTCGCCTTTTTAATCTGATAAAGAAGGGTTAGTTTCCGCTTTCGATTTTCTTAAGCAAGTCGCTTTGTCTTTTGGAGTAAACCATTGATAACCCTTTTTGAAGGAAAATCGAGATCGCCGCTATGCTTTTGGAAGGGTCATTCCGCATCTTAATTGAATACAGGTGCACAAGTTTGATTCCCACTCGTTCTTTGGAAATCTGCCCCGTTGTCAGCCGTAGGGCAATCGTTACCGCGTCGTTTATTGAACCGCCTGCAGCAACGATCCTGATTTTTTCAAATTTTGCTAGCCGAAGCAGGCTTATTGTAACTAGTCGCTCAAATGTCGCTGACCTGCTTACGCTTACCGTTTGCTCGTCAAGATCTTCAAACCCTTTTTCTTCTTGTTCAGCTACTTTGGCGTAATCCCACATTTGCTTTTGTCCAAGATGCACAGAAATGGCAGCTGCTTTCCCGAGTGTAGGCGCTGTAAGATTTCCGATGAATATGTCTTCAAGGTGGACGTTGGCGATTTCTGACGCCATGATTACGGCTGAACACGCAAGAAAAATACCGTCGTTTATTCCCACAACGTCGACTTCGCCTGCTTCCAATATTCCAGAAATTATGCTTTCAACAACATCAGTGGTTTTTGCTGAAGCATCCACGGGAAGAACTGTTATGACTTTGCCTTTTGGTTCGCTGATCATTCAGGTGCACCAGCATTATTTGGCGCATCTGCTAATATAATGCTTGCCAATTTAAGAAAAAAGGCGAGCCGCTTAGTGCGGAGTGATTTTTATGGCTTGAGCCGGGCACTGCATTTCGCAAGCAAGGCACTGGATGCAGTCCTGTTCGCGTGCTGGGTCAGATTTCTTTTCGCTTAGCGGGTGACCAGGCGATTCAGCCCAATCATACAGCGAAACGGGACAGACATCGATGCACACGCCATCTCCAACGCAGCTATCCCAATCTACCGCGCTTGTTGTTCCATGAATTCCCAGTTTCTGCGGGGCCACTACAGGTCCCCAAACTTTGTGTCCATTATGTTCGCCAACAACTTGGCGTTTTGTTTGAAAATCAGGGTCTATTGGCAAAAAATTTCACCACTAAAAATCAGCCAAACGCGCCATATTAGGTTTTCTACTTTTCAACGCCATCACTTTTACTCACCTCTCTACTAGCCCGCAATGTCGTTTGAAGTAGTACTTTAAAAGGCAAAAATAGTCCTTCTCCCGTCCTTCACCATAAGGAGAACCAAGAGAATGTACAAGCAACCAATTTTCATAGGGGACGTGGACTTTGGGTAAAACAGTTGTATCATACCGAATTGCGATAGAAGATGAAATACGTATGTGGAATGGTTTTGCAAAGGCGTTAAGGATTGAAGATAGAGAAGCCTTTGAGGCTTTAATGGATGCCTGCCGTAGCTACGCTTCAGCTGGAAGCAACGCGACGCGGCCCATCATCTTTGAACCTATGGTCATCTCCATCCTACTGGCACAGCAAAAAAAAATTGTGCGTTTAGAGAAGGCGTTAAATGCAGAGCGAGCCAAAACAAGCTAAAGGCTAGCTGCTGGATGTTTACCCTGTAACTTTGACTATTAGTTTTTTGGGGTCTTCCGCAAGACATTTTTGGGCAGTCGCCTTATTCTATGTGGTTTAAATGTTTCAATACTACTTGCCTGTCGGAATGAGATATGCTACTCTGGAGGAAAGAAAACATTTCTACAGCAGCGAATTTGACCTGCAACGGGTTTCGGAGTGGCTTGGCAACAGGAGCGGGCGGGTAAAGTTTGCAATTATCATGGGCAGGCACACAAAGATTTTCCCAGAAAAGTATCGGGAGGACGCCTCAACAACCATAATAATAGATGAGTACGCGGGACTGGAAGACGTGAGGAGGCAGATTTTGGAGTTTTTGCCTGAAGCAGTGTACTACGATCGAAACGTCTACGACCAAAGCGAAATCAAGACAGGGCAGGAACTCGCCTTTGACCTTGACCCAGAAAATATAACATGCCCAATCCATGGTAGCTTGGCAGACAAGATGAAAAAAGGGCAGGGTTTGAGTTTCTGCGAGTTGGAGTTGCAGATGGTTCAGAAGGAAGCAGTGAGGCTTTTTGATTTTTTGACCGCCCGTTTTTCAAGCGTTAAAGCGGTTTATTCAGGCAGAGGTTTCCACCTTCACGTTTTAGATCCGCAGGCTTACGGGCTTAGCGTTCAGGAAAGGCTAAAGCTTGCGCAGCGGGTGAAGAGCGAGGGCTTGCATATTGACGAGTGGGTTACTTCGGGAGAAATGCGCCTCATACGACTCCCATACAGCCTCAACGGGTTAGTGTCGCGAATTGTTCTGCCATTGACAAAAGATGAATTGTCAAACTTCGATCCCATCCATGATCCCCAGGCCCTGCCTGAATTTCTCGGCACAAAAGCCACTTCTTAACTGATTTGACTTGTCATATTCTTATGAAATAAGATCAGCAGGCGAACTGCAAAGAATTTTCTCATATAAAGAGCCAAGACAACAAATTCCGATGTCTTCAAGCAGGTCGAGAACTAAAACGTGGTTTTTCCCTAACCCAAACAGGTTGGAACCAAAATACCGTTGCCACTAACGAAAGATAAGCTAAAGAGCTTCGGCGCTGCCTGGCAAGACGCCTCAAGGTGACTTGGTGGGAAAGCTACTTTTTGACTTCTTTGGCTTTTTTCTCTTTCTTGCTGTAATAAGCTTTCTTTTTCTTTTCTTCTTCTGCCTTTGTCGGTTTAGCTGGTTTTGCCATTAAAACCCTCAATCAAATTATCCATAACTTGCATAAAAGATTTTCCAATCACAAAATTTGTTGAAAAGTTTATTTGCCTTGCCTCTTCTCCTTTTGTAGTAATGAGGGGTTGTTACGGAGAAGTTTGACGTTATAGTTATTGGCTCAGGATCTGGCATGCTTATTGCTTCAGCGGCTGTTGACCAGGGGTTGAGAGTCGCCTTGGTTGAACATGGAAAAATGGGAGGCACATGCATAAACGTGGGTTGTGTACCCTCTAAAATGCTGATTTACCCAACAGACCTCATCGCCGCAGTCCGCGAGTCAGGAAAACTCGGAGTCCATGCAACTGTGGATACGGTTGATTTTAGCAACATCATGGGCAGAATGCATGCACTTGTCAACGAGGACTCTGGGCATCAAGCTTTAGCAGTGGAAGCTGAGCATAACATGGTTTGGTTTAAGGAAACAGGAGAATTTATCGCCGATTACACCATGCAGATCGGTCAGCACACGATTACAGCACCAAAAATCTTCATTGTTTCAGGAACACGCCACGGGTTGCCGCCAATCAAAGGCATCGACAAAATCGGTTACTTAACCAGCGATACGGTACTTCAACTGCAAAAGCCGCCCGCAAGCTTACTGATCGTTGGCGGAGGCTACATCGGCATGGAATACGGCCACTTCTTCTCAGGAATTGGAACAAAAACCACTGTACTTCAAAGACCCAGCCGTGTGCTGCCAGATGAGGAACCCGAAATCGGCGAGTTGCTTCTAAAGGAGATGCAGAAACGCATGGAAATATACACAGGCATTGAGGTTTTAGAGGCCAGACAAGAAGGAGAAACCAAAACGCTTGTCGCCCAAAACCGTCAAGATGGAAATCAAAAGGAATTCAGCGCTCAATCAGTGCTTATCGCCACGGGCAGAGTGTCAAACGCTGACGTTTTGAAACCTGAAAAAACAGGCGTCCAGCTCGATGAGAAAAATTACATCAAAGTTAACGAGTTTCTCGAAACTAGCAAAAAGAACATTTGGGCTTTCGGCGACGCCATAGGCAAACACATGTTCAAGCATGTTGCTAACCACGAGGCAGGAGTAGTTTGGCACAACTCCATTCATGACCATAAGGTTCCTATGGATTTCTCAGCGGCGCCTCATGCAGTCTTTACCCATCCGCAAGTTGCCTCCGTCGGCTTAAAAGAAGCAGAAGCAAAATTGAAGAACCACAAGATCCTCGTCGGAACAGCGTTTTACCGTGATACAGCAATGGGTGCAGCCATGGGCTTTCCTGAAGGCTTTGTGAAAGTTATTATTGAAGCTGAATCGGGCAAAATCCTCGGCGGACACATCATTGGCCCCGAAGCAGCTATTCTAATTCAAGAAATCATTAACGCGATGGTCTCCGAAACTGGAACTTACGCTCCAATCGCTCAAGGTATGCATATTCATCCTGCCCTGTCAGAAGTGGTTCAAAACGCATTCGGAAACCTTAAACTATCATAGGTCTCCTACCACCCCCCATTTTTGTAAATCTAAAAAGTTATATTGTCCCGCAAGAATCTCTTCTAGGAGTTGTTTTGTTATGAATATTTCTAAGGTTGCTGGCAAGAACAATAAACATAAGGTTTTCATCTACGCACTGAGCACATGCGTCTGGTGCAAGATGACTAAGCAGTACCTAAACGAGAACGACATCGAATATGAATATGTGGATGTGGATTTAGCCGACGAAAAAGACAAACAGAAAATTCATGAGACAATCCAGAGCAAAGGCGGCATGCTAAGCTACCCAACCACGATTGTGGATGACAAGGTTGTGATTACGGGTTTCCGCAAAGACAAACTCAAGGAGGCATTAGAAACTTGATCACTCTAGATCAAGTACGCAGGAGAGCCGAAGCAGATGCTAAAACCTATGGTTACTACCTTACTCCTCAACCCGATTTGCTGCAAGGATTCCTCGAAGGATTGAAAACAAACGAGGAACGATATGGGTACCCACTTTGCCCGTGCAGGCTCACCTCAGGCAACTTTGAGTATGACCGCGACATTATCTGTCCATGCGACTACCGCGACCCAGACGTAGCCCAATATGGCGCTTGCTACTGCCGACTTTACGTTAACAAACAAGTGTATGAAAGCCAAAACCTACCCGAAGTCCCTGAGCGCAGACCTCCTGAAAAGATGGCAAGAGCCTACGGAACCCAAGCAGACACAACCAAATCAGCATCATCATTAGGGATGCAAGAGAAACCGCCGACGGCAGCATCAGCAGAATCGAAACCTCAGATGACAGTTAAGAAGAAGCTTTGGTATTGCAAGCAATGCGGCTACGTTGTTTTCCGCGAGGATCCACCATATGTCTGCCCGATATGCAAGGCGAAAAGGGAATTGTTCGCTGAGATTGATAGTTCAGTCGATTTCAACGGTTGATCTATTTCTTAATTTCTATCTCAATTTTTTCCCAGTCAGCCTTTATTCCACGCAGCGAAGTTACCGCGCCAATTATTGTTCCGCTCATAATTTTTTCAACGAACTCGTTTAGGGGTATTTCTTTTCCGTCAACTTTCAGTTTTAAACTCAAGTCGTTTGCACCTGCCTATTGCTAATTGAATTTAGGATGTAAAAGGTTTTTCGAGAAGTAAAGCCTTAGAGTCTTGGTGTTGACGGTCTTATGGTTACCCTGAGCTTGGTCAGGTTTTCTTTTATCTCTGCCTTGACACCCATGGCTGAAAAGTACTCTTCGAGAAATATCTTAATGAACTCTTTTGAAACCTCGGAAACCAATACAAGCGTGTAATCGTTTGGGGCGTTTTTTGTGAGACGGTAAAAGTTGCAGACTTCAAGGCGGGTCAGCATTTCTTCGGGTGAACGAACCTTTGTTTTAAGCTGTTCCCAGTGAGCTCTGGCTACCTCTTTATGTGCGTTCCAGAACTTCTCTTTTTCAGGCGATGAATTAATCAGGTTTAGGAACATCAGCCAGTGGTCGACATCAAGGATTACGTGTTCTCCGCCAAGAAGCATGTCCATGTAGCCGTGGATTTTTTTCTTTACAGCTGGATCTTCTAGAGCCATGTTGTCGTTATAGAATTTGAGGGCGCGCCGCATGACTTCGCTCTGTGAGACTTCGGCTTCTTTGCTTATTTTTTCCAGCAGGTCTGCGGTTGTTTTGTCAAAGGCGACTGTTACTCTTGTAGGATTAACCATGGTTTTCACTTCAAGTGAATTTACATATTTTCAGATTATCAGAAATCATATAAACATTGCGCCGGCGCAGCTGATCATAACTCGTCAAATTGAGAGAATTATAACCTATTACTAAACAAATGTTAAAACGATAAATGTTTTCGCGGTCAAAAATCTTTTATTGCCGCCACTGCTTAACTTCATAATGCCGATTCTCATATAAGAGGCTTGAAAATGAAGAAACCAGAAGTTTACCTTGACCCCAAAGAACGTGTCGCAAAGATAATTGAACTGCTTGAAAAGCAGTATCCCGACGCAAAAACGGCTCTTAACTACTCCAACCCACTTGAAATGCTGGTAGCCACCATGCTATCCGCCCAGACAACCGATTTACAAGTCAACACCGTCACCAAAAACCTATTCAAAAAATATCACAAGCCTGAGGATTATGCGAATGCGGACATAAAAGAATTAGAGCAAGACGTTCGCTCAACAGGCTTCTACCATAACAAAGCCAGAAACTTGCAGAATTGCTGTCGAATGTTAGTGGAGAAATTTCATTCACAGGTGCCAAGAACTATGGAAGAGCTGGTGGAGCTGCCCGGGGTGGCTAGAAAAACAGCCAACATCGTCTTAAACAACTCTTACGGGATAGTTGCTGGTGTTGCAGTTGACACTCATGTCCACAGGCTTTCGCAGCGACTCGGATTAACTGAAAATGACGATGCTGCAAAAATAGAACAGGACCTAATGAAAATTACACCGAAAGAGAAATGGATGAAACTCACTGACCAGCTGATTTTCCATGGACGGCAAGTCTGTACAGCAAAAAAACCCAAATGCGAAGTATGCGTTCTCAACAAAATCTGTCCATGCGCTTTTTCCTTCGACTAAAAAACGTCACGCATTTATACGCCTTCACATTTCCATAGAATATTGGACCTGAATTTTATGGATACCAAAGTTAAAGTTGGAGACAAAGCAACTGATTTTACGCTTCCTGACATTAATTTGAAGCAGAGAAGCCTTAAGGAGTTTTTGGGACAAAAAATCGTCTTGGCTTTTTTCGTTGGAGCCTTCACCGTGACCTGCACAAAGGAGATGTGCGAGTTTCGGGATTCAATGGCCCGGCTTACTGACTTAAAAGCGCAAGTCATAGGAATAAGCGTCAATGACCCATTCAGCAACAAAGCTTTCTCGGAAAAAAACAGGTTGCCTTTCCCAGTGCTGAGCGACTACAATCGTAATGTCGTCAAAGCCTACGGGTTGGAGCTGCTTGATTTCTCGGGGCTGAAAGGGTACACTGTTGCGAAACGCTCAATATTTATCTTGGATATGAACGGCATTGTCAGGTACGTTTGGGTCTCAGACAATCCAGCACTTGAGCCGAACTACGTGGAGATTCAGAAAGCGTTGGAACAAATCATGTAAACGCAGATTTATCTTCATAAGCACCGGGTAGAAAAATCGACCCTGTCAGCCCATCCAGCAAATGCCTAAAACAAAATCAAACACTTAACCTACGGGACAAGTCAACGAAGCTTTCACTAACAAAGATAGTTTTTTCATCTTCTGATGTTTTCTTTGCGATTACTATGGCTATTAAGGAAACATCGATGCCTGTAATTCATAACCGTTCTCGACAAGGTAAATAGGATTCCTTTCCGGCGCCGCAATATGCGTCGAGCGCCTCGTCTTTGGTAAAAGCATGGTTTCTATATATTCAACCAGCATCGGTGGTTTGCCAGCTTCCAACCCAAATTTTCAAGTGGATAACTACGGCATTAGTCCCCCCCGCCTGGAATAGTCAGAACCCAAAAGAACCACCAATCTGTCATGATTTGGAAAGAATTTTGACTTATTTGAAAAGAAATTTGCGACTTCTTTTTACTATGCCAAATGGCGGTGTTCAACCATCAAGCATTTATCCATCACGACAATCAAACCCGCGCGTCTACCAGCTTCAGCAGCCTCCTCATTGGTTATTCCAAGCTGCATCCAAACCACCGCGGGTTTGCCGTTTTTCTGTTTCAGCTCGATGGCTTGTTCCATTATCGGGGGCACATCCACGGCTGGTCTAAAGATATCGACAATTTCGATGGTTTTCTGGATTTCAGGTGGGATATCAAGTAGGCTGGGGTAGCTTTTTTCACCAAGAACCTCGTCCGCAAATGGGTTGACGGGTATGATTTGGTACCCATGCTGTTTTAGGTACGCGCTGACTCTGTGGCTGTCTTTACCAAGTCCTTTCGATAAGCCGACAACTGCGATTACCTTGTATTTCCGCAGGATTTCTTTAATTGTGTTTTGACTCAATCAATCACCCTCTTTTCTAACAAAGCCGCTATGGCATCTCGCTCAAGGTTAACTCAAAATAATGCTGCCTGCCGCTACGCACTGCAAGGATTCTGGCGACGTCGCCAGCTTTTTTCCCGTGAATCTCATCCACCAAATCTTCAATTCTGCGTGTCTCAGCACCACTTATTTCCAAGATGATGTCCCCTTCAGCCAATCCAGCGGATTTAGCAGGGCTACCCTCAGCGACTCTGGTCACCAAGACTCCGCGGTCTACTGGGAACCCGTAGTAATGCGCGATTTCCCTTGTGAGTGTTAAACCGACTATTCCAAGCCACGGTTTTTTGCCGGTGCCTCCAACCTTGATTTCGTCAGCACATATCTTGGCAGAGTTAACGGGGATGGCGAAACCGATACCTTGTGCAAACGGGATAATCGCTGTGTTTATAGCGATCACGCTGCCTGCAACGTCGACAAGTGGTCCGCCACTGTTTCCAGGGTTAATTGATGCGTCAGTTTGAACAAGGTTCTCAATCAAACCACTTTCAGACTCTATTGTCCTGTTGATGGCGCTGATAACTCCGGAGGTCACGCTTGGACCACCTGCCAAGCCGAAGGGGTTACCTATGGCGTATACTCTCTGCCCAACTCTTATTTTATCTGAGTCACCAAGCTCGGCAGCTTGAAGGTCTCGCCCTTGTCCATCGATCTTTACCACGGCTATGTCGTGGACGACGCATGAACCCACTATTGTGCCTTCCAAAACTTCGTTAGTGCCCAATGTCACGTTGATTTTTTGAGCGCCGCCTACCACGTGATTGTTAGTTAAGATTAGTCCCGCCGAATCAATTATGGTGCCTGAACCTGTTCCAGCAACCGGCACTGCTTGGTAGAAAATATTGTGGACCAGCTTAATTGTGCTTATGTTTACTGCGGTTTTGCTTACCTTTGCGATCGTATCTAAAATTTTGTCTTCGTTGTAGGACATCTTAGTCCCTCAAAATCAAGGGGGCACCGTTTTTAATAAATATTGATTGGACCAAATTAGCGGCAGAACAAACAGTTTTCGGCCCACTGCTTTGGCATTTCTTTTTGGCAGTGAGGGCACATTAACCCTTTTTTCCTGATAGTTTGGCATGTTTGGCAGAAGAGACGGAGGACTTCAGATTTGTTATTCGGCTCCTTTATCAAAACGGCAACCATCTGATTTATTAGAGAAAAAATCTCAGTTGAGTTCTCCAATGCTAGTAGTGTGTTTCCTCTTTCTTTGTTTATGTATCTGCTGACAGCTGATTGGGATAGCCCTAAAAGTTCGGCTGTTTGTTGTTCGTTTAGCCCGCGGTTTGTTACGATTTCTCTGGCCATTGCGGCTTTAACTGAAGGCAAAACGGTCTTTACTCCTACCTCGCACGGAAGTATCAAGTTTGGCACCAATTAGGGTTATTTTTGGGGAAAAGTTATTTAAACATGACGCTTGTCATATGTTATGACGCGTGTCATGATGGGCTATCAAATCGCAAAAAAACAGTTTTCAAATCCAATTTTCTACGCCTTACCCTGTCATTTCACACAGTCAACATATTTGAATAGGAGAAAAAAATAAATGGGCAATGTCCTAACTCCCACCAGAAAAGTGGAAACCAGCACGCAAGACCTCTCGGGTATGCTAAAAACTCTTGACGCAGAATGCAGAAACTGCGCTCCAATATCGCCATTAGAATGCATAAACCGGTGTCAAGTGTATAAACTAAAAAATGAGTTAAGAAAACTTCGCGAAACAATGGATAACCCCAATTACATAAAAGAACTTTTCAACGTTCTAAAAAATGAGACAAGACTTCATATCCTTCAAGCAATCGTAAACGGCAGATATTCAGTGAGTCAACTGCAACAGGAACTCAAGAAAACTGGGCATACTCACAGCCAAGACACAATAAATGAAGAGTACCTGCAGCCGTTGATGGCGGTGGGGCTTGCTACAGAAGCACGGGAAGAATACTACGCAACCAACTTCGGAGGCAGACTAACCGAACTCCTTGAAAACTTCCCAGAATTCGCCGAAATGCTTCCTGCACACTCAGAATGCTACGAAGAAATACTTCTACAGTCATTACTTTCTGGACCAAAAACCTTCGAAGACATCGAAGCGTTGATTTCCCCAAAGATCGCGTCTCGGATCCTTAAGAGACTGCGTTCCGTCGGCTTGATAGAAACCCCCGAGGAAAGAGACTACATCTTTTTCTTCAAATCGAAGCGGGATCCGGACAAGGAAACATTCTCAATCACTGAACGCAAAGTGTACGATTCAATCGTCAGCGAAGGGATTTCAGCTGGGAAACTTGCTAAGGAAACCGGGCTTTCCACAAGAAGAACCTACAAGTACCTGCGAGGATTAAAAGGCAAGAAACTAATCTTCCTCAGAAGGACACCTAAAGCTTACGGTTTAACCTGTAAAGGAGAAATGTTAGCTTCGGTGCTTCAGGAGCTTCAGAACATAGTTGAAGACACCTGGAACTCATCTGGGCAAGTCATACAGGAAAACATTAACTCTTAGAAGAAAACCCAAAATTTTCTTTTTTTATCCTCCGCCAGGGGCACCGTGGAACGGAGCGTTTTCCCAGAGCAGTTTCCACCAGTCATCTTCTGTTATGGTTTCCCCGTGGATGATGATTTCCAGAACCATTTTGAGCATTTCGTGGTGTCTACGTTCGTCTGCTAGGATCGAGTTTAAGAGAAAAACAACTTTGCTGTTGTCGATGGTGGGGATCATTGTTTCAAGTTTCTTGATTAGTTGAGATTCGATTTCTATGTGTTTTTCAACAAGTTTTCTTTGCTCATCTAAATTATCCTGCGTCAACGCTGTGGATGCTGAGGTGAGGAGGGTTACAGCCGACATGTAAAGTTCGGCATGTTTTATAGAATCAAGAGAGACACCTTTGAGGACACCTTTAACAGCGGGATTCTTCATGGCAAGTAAAGGTTTCTCAAGGGAAGCCACAATTTCTTTTTCCACTTTAATTTGGTTTTTCAAAAATTCAAGAAGATTATCCTTTGGTTTTTCCATAAAACTACCCTACTCCCCTAATGTTAAGCCTTGCTCATCAAGTTTTCGGCAACTCTTTTCCCTAGATCTTTGCAGTCGCCAAGCGTCTTTTGGTCTGGCACATATTTTGCTAGCAGCGGCGATTCGCCTACTTGCATCTCAAACTTGAACTTCATGATTTCGACCAGAAGCTTTGGAGCTTCGCCAGTCCACCCGTAGGATCCAAAGGCGGCTCCAACCTTGCCCTTCAAGCTGATGCCTTTCGTGGCCGCTTCTTCGAAGAGGTTTTTGAATTCAACTGCCATTTCATGATGGTAAGTCGGCGTCCCAATGAGAACTGCGTCAAAGGTTATCAGGTCCTCTGGTTCAACATGAAAGTTCAATTCCACCGTCACGTCATCGCTAATTTTTGCTCCTTC
This sequence comes from Candidatus Bathyarchaeota archaeon, assembly GCA_963827165.1. Taxonomy (GTDB): domain Archaea; phylum Thermoproteota; class Bathyarchaeia; order Bathyarchaeales; family Bathycorpusculaceae; genus Bathycorpusculum. Next base: position 263,167 of record CAWGZR010000005.1, read on the forward strand.
AGCGACGGCTTTGGCCATCTTTTCGGTGTTGCCTGTCCTGCTATAATATAAAACGAGAATATGCTTCATAAAACAAAATGTATATGGATACTATTTCAACATTTTGTCAACCATCAACTCTATAGTGCCCTTCAACAAAAACAAAACTTCAGACACGAAGAACGTCCACTTTCTTCTTTGCTTTATCCACCTTTCCGCCCTAATTCCCTGATTCGTTCGGGGCCTCGTTCTTCCGCCACTTTCTCGCCGCACTTCCTGCTTATTTCCTAGTAAAACGCACTGCCTCTTTCATGCGAAACTTTTTCGCGCCCATTAACCAAGCTACTTCCCCCGCCATCGTACTCGTTTTCACGCCTCTAACCCTCAAAATGCATCCGCATCCATCACTCATTTGTCAAAAAAATGTCTCCGACCATACAAACAAAAATGTAAGTACCTGAGCCTTGTAGTAAGACAAAAAAAACTCAGTTAAAGAAAGCAGGTTTTGATTAGGTTACTCGATTTTTCCTATTTCCTTTGTTATGTCGATAGGCGACTTGTATGTTTTATTCGGCAGCTTGTTTAGCATTCCCATAACTTCCTTTGGAGCATCATTGCCAGTTGCTTTGTCTACCAGGGTCTTCTTTTCAGCGGGAAAATGAATGCCCGCGAGATATTTCTCTACGATTGCTGGGCTTACGTGACCCGTTTTTCCAGTGCTTGTATACTGTCTTCTTGTTCCTCTGCCTTGACCTATCCCCATGCGCTTACTTGGTACGACATCTTGCTTACTCGTCGTTTTCACCTCCCTATTCTCAAACGAGTTACCCCGCAGAATACGTTAACCGTTTACATTCTCTTTTTCACGAGCCTTTCCTTCCTGAATTAGTCTTCGAACTCTTTGCCCGCCCTTGGTACCTATTTCACTGTAGAATTCGCGCCCATGGGTTTCAGCAGTTTTCTCTCCGCCCATACGTCCAGCGGCCTCGACAGTCATCTTACCACTTCTTTTCTCTTTAGCCAAAATAATTCACCTCCAAATACAGGAAGAGCCATGCAAAATCAAAATGGATTTACCAACAACAAAACGTTCTCAGATTCTTCTAGTTCAAAGAAACTAGCCGGGTTTTGAAATGTAAAGCACGGAAACAATCAAGCTTATTCGTCTTCATGTTCTCTGCCGGCTTGAATTAGTCTTCGAACTTTTTGTCCTCCCCTGTGCCCTGCTTCTTCAAGACTTGTTTTTCCCATTGCTTCCGGAGAGCCCTCATGTTGCTTGGCACGCTGCGATCCTCCTTTGCTTCCTATCTCAATATAAAATTCAGGTCCGTGAGTTTCGGCCGTTCTTTCTCCGCCTAAGCGCCCAGCTTCCTCAACCGTCATCTTTCCCTTCCTTTTGCTTTCGCCCAAAATATGTCACCTCCGAAACTCGCGTCGGCGTTTTTTCTTTACGACTTGGTCGCTTTCTTAGTTTTCTATCTCTTGACACGACACTTAAAGATATGTGGCTGCCCTAGCACAGTAACATGGAAGAAGCTTTTCTCTAAGATCAGCAAGCTAAATTGTTTCAAACAAACAGTCAGGTTTTGATTTTTGCGGATTTCTAAAGAATAAACGCAGGAAGACCAAGTTTATTCTATTTCGTGTTCTTTTCCTGCCTCTATAAGTTTACGGACTCTTTGCCCACCTTTTGGCCCACCTATTTTGCCGCCTTTACGGCCTATTTCACTGTAGAATTCTTCTCCATGAGTCTCAGATGTTCGCAGTCCACCTTTCCGCCCTGCCTCTTCAACCGTCATTTTACCCTTTTCTCGAGACAACCAGGTCACCTCCTAAAAAACGCGTCAAAAACTCAAAATTTAAAAAACAACTAACAAAAAATAATTTCAAAAAATAGAGCTTTTATTCTTCCTCGTGCTCTTTGCCGGCTTGGATTAACCTTCGGACTCTTTGACCGCCTCTATGTCCTGCTTCTTCGAGGCTTGTTTTACCCATTGCCTCACTTGTGCCTTCATGCTGTTTGGCTCTTTCAGATCCGCCTTTGCTTCCTATCTCACTGTAGAATTCTGGTCCACGCTCTGCAGAAACCTTTTCGCCGCCTTTTCGACCGATTTGCTCATAAAATTCGCGGCCATGTGTTGAAGCGGTTTTTTCTCCGCCTTTCCTTCCTGCCTCCGCGACGGTCATTTTGCCTTTTCTTTCCTCACGCATACTCAAAAATGTCACCTCCATTTTAACTGCGCAAAAGTTTACAATATAAGAGGCCGAACAACCGCTCATAAACTTATGTGGTTGTAGCATAGCAATAACATGCCAACTAAGCCTTTGCATCTATGTTCCATGCATGGAGAAATAAACAGGAAACAGATAATTCCGAAAATGTTCTATAACATAAGGGTTAATGAGTTAACTTAAATATCCCAAAGAAATCAAATCTATAACCATTGGGTAACCGTTAATGAAAGTGCTTCTCGTCAATCCTCCACAGACGTTTTATCCAGGCTCAGAGACACCAGCGGGCAACCTTCCCCTCGGCCTAATGTATATAGCCGCGACGCTTATCAAAACAGGATACCAAACGGAAATTTTAGATGCATTCATGGCGGATGGATTAGTCCAAAAAAACGGCGAAACCCTAAATGTCGGCATGACTTTTGAACAGATAAAACAAGAAATTGCTAGCCGAGAACCTGATATTGTTGGCATAGCAGGACCGTTTACTTGCCAAATAGAGAATTCAATTAAAGTAAGCGATTTAGCGAAACAAGTAAACTCCGAAATCTTAACGGTTGTAGGTGGACCTCACGTCACCACTGTCCCGAAGGGTTTTCTTGAGGAGGCGAAAAGCGTTGACATCGCAGTTGCTGGCGAAGGCGAATACATAATGCCTGAGATCGCAGCGTTTTTTGAAGGAAAAAAAGCCTTAAATGAAATTCGGGGGATTGCTTTTCGCCAGGATGGAGAAGTTAAAGTAAACTCTTCCAGAGACTTTATCAAGAACTTAGATGAGCTTCCGTACCCAGCCTACGACCTTGTGGATATGGAGAAGTACCTGAATCCCAAGATAGGTTACAGAAGCTTCAGAAAAAGAGCCGTCTCGATGGTTACTAGCAGGGGCTGCCCGTTTAACTGTTGTTTCTGCTCAGTTCACCTACACATGGGTCAAGGATTCAGAGCCCACTCCGCAAACTACGTTTTAAACCACATTGAATACATAGTTGAAAAATTCGATGTCAAGAACATTTTCTTTGAAGATGACAACTTAACTCTTGACTTGGCAAGGTTTGAAGCCATCTGCGACGGGTTGATTACGAAGAAAATTAAGATCGGTTGGGAAACCCCAAACGGAGTGCGTGCTGATTGCTTGAACCTGAGTTTGCTTCAGAAAATGAAGAAGTCAGGTTGTAAAAGCGTCTTTTTCGGGGTAGAGTCAGGTGACCAGCAAATACTGGACAATATAATCTGCAAGAGTTTAGACCTCAAGCGTGTGGTTGAGGTTGCAAAAATCTGCAAGAACATCGATTTGAAAACAGGCGCCTTCTACATCATCGGTTTTCCAGGCGAAAAAAAAGAAAACATGCAGAAAACAGTAGATTTTGCCTTGAAACTAAAGCGAGATTATGACGTTGGCATGCATCTCTTCATGGCCACTCCATCGTATGGTACAAGGCTATATGAAGAATGCAAATCTAAAGGGTACATAAAGAATAACTTAGGTTGGGATTCTTTTGCTGCGGCTCGCCAGCCAAAGGGGATGCCGCTGATTTCTACGCCGGATTTCGCTCCTGAAGAAGTTAAGGAAATTGCCGCTAAAGCGCTTGAAGAATACAAGAAACTGTCATTGAGAAATCACCTAAAAAACCCTCGAAAAGCACTCAGAACGGCGTTCGAGCAACCGCAGCTCATTGCGAAGTACGTAAGAAACCTCTTCACCTAAACCGCTGAGGCTTTGAAATCAGCCAATAAAACATGTCACACACTATTTTGAATTGAAACCGCATTTGTCGCAAAAATAAAGCGCTATACAAAAGCAGTCGTTCTCCATTTTTCTTTCAGGCGTGGTAATATCTTTACCGCAGTTTTGACAGCTAACCATGCAGGCACACGCTTTTGGAAGTTTACATGTCTCGGCGTGGGTGATATTTCAACACTTGTTGTCTCATTTTTTAACAACATCTCTTGCCCCAAAACAAAAACAGGAAAAAACGGAACCCGAAACGATAACGGCTCCAATTCAATTACTTTAATATGTTCATGAAGCCGTGTCTTGTACGGATATCAATGCAAAAACGCATATGGCTGCTAGTTGCTCTGCTGTCCCTCACGTTAATTCAAGCCTTTGGCACGCCGTTGGCTTTAGGTGCCTCAGCCAATGCGAGCTTGGCTAGCAGCGAATGGGCGATGTTCCGCCAAGACCCAAGCCACAGCGGCTACGTTGCAAATAACGCCACAACGAATTCTGCTCAACTTCTATGGAATTACTCAACCGACAGAATGGTACAGTCTTCGCCAGCTATTGCATACGGATGCCTGATCGTCGGCTCCAGAGACAGCCAAGTTTACTGCTTAAACGCCTCCAACGGGGAACTAATCTGGAAGTCTCCAATCAAATCTGAAGTTTGGTCGTCCCCAGCAATCTTCAACTACAGCATCTACATCGGAGCTGACGACAGCTACCTCTACTGCCTAAACATAATGAACGGGGTGCCTCTTTGGCGGTCCCAAATCGGAGGAGGACCTGTAAGATCTTCTCCAACAATAGCTAACGGCGTAGTCTACGCAAGTTCCCAAAATAATCTCTATGCCCTAAACGCAACAAATGGCAACACGCTTTGGAAACTGCAAAACCTAAACCCGATAAACTCGTCCCCTGCATTTTCAAACGGTACAGTTTACATAGCCAGCGGTGACGGCCACATCTACGCTTTCAACGCATCGACCGGAATAAAGATCTGGGCGCATGCAATCAGAACTTCTGAGTCTTCTTCCCCAGCCGTCGCGAACGGTTACGTCTACATCGGCACATATGATGGCTACCTTTGCGCCTTGAACGCCTCCACCGGCACACAGGTTTGGAAGTTCCAAACAGCCGATGAGATAGAATCTTCCCCAGCAATCGCATACGACTGTGTATACGCTGGCTCCGAAGACAACAACCTCTATTGCCTAAACGCAACGTCGGGTAGCAAAATCTGGCAGAGTCCAACAGGGTACTGGATCACATCTTCCCCAGCAATCGCAGGCGGCAACGTTTACGTGGGTTCCCAGGATGACAACATCTACTGCTTCAACGCGGCCACAGGAATTAGAGAATGGAGTTACCAAACGGGAAACCTCATAGAATCTTCTCCAGCAATCGCAAACAACGTTTTGTATATTGGCTCAGATGACTGGAAAGTCTATGCTTTAGCCTTAACCAACTCAACCGTTCCCCCTCAGCCTTCGCCATCCGCCAATCCGATGCCTATAACGACAATAGTGTTTGACGGGATCGCATGCGCCATTGGAGCTGTTGCCATTTTTGTGGTCGCACGATATGTTTACTTTACGCAACGGCGGAACAAAACCAAGCCAAGCGTTCTCCCATCGCAAGAAAGCTCATGGCTTCAAAGGCATGCCGACGCCGTTTTCATTTTATCAATTCTTGCGTTTTCATCGATTTTCTTCGTCAACTTAGGAAAGGGGGTTCTACAAACGGCTGATGAACAAACCTATTCGCAGTGGGCTTACCACATGGTTAAAACCGGCGATTACTTGACGCCCTGGGCTAACGGCGCAATATCCTTTATGATTGGGAAACCGCCCTTCTTGATGTGGCTCATGTCTTTAGCCTACCAAGTCTTTGGAGTGACCAATTTCGCGTCTAGAATTTGGACTGTTGGTTTTGGCGCCATGTCCCTTGTCCTTATCTACCATTTAGGAAAGAAACTTTACAATCGTCCCGTTGGATTCCTGTCAGCGATTGTTTTAGGCACCTTCATAACCTACAACGTTTTCGCAAGGTACGCAATGACCGACGTCCCGTTAACCTGCTTCGTTTTGGCAAGCATATATTTCTTCGTCTTAAGCGAGGAAAAAGAAAAACAAATTCGAAATGCAACTTTAAGCGGCTTGTTTTTCGGCTTAGCTCTGATGACAAAGCAGATTGCTGCCCTGTTGATTCCGCTAATTATTTTTGCCTATTTGGTTACGACGAGGAGGAGCCTGCGGTTTCTCTTCAAGAAGAGCTTTACTCTTTTGTGGGGTGTTGGGCTTCTGTTGTTTTCTCCCTGGCTTATTTACATGGCAGCCCGATTTGGAAATCAGTTTTGGCAGTGGTACTTCCTCTACGCCGACGTCGAACGGTCTGCGAGCGCTGTTGAGGGTCACTTTGCAAGCTGCCTCTTCTACTTCAACTATTTAGTGCACAACGACAACTGGCTTTGGCTCGCACTGTTACCCTTCGCTGTGGCAACCTGCGCTTACGAAGCCATTGCAAAACGGAAAAAACCGGATATGCTTGTCTTCCTTTGGATGGCGATCGTTCTCTTAGTGTTCAGTTTAGCGCAAACAAAAATTTACTGGTACATCATGCCAGTTTTCCCTGCCTTCGCATTAGCTATTGCAGCTCTACTATTCCTATTTGTAAAGAGAATAACCCAACAATTAAGATGAAAAACGTTTGGTAGCACGTTTCCGCTAAGGTGATCCTTTTTATGGATTCCCATGTTCTTTCGGCTTTAATCATTCTGAGTCACTTGATGTTTTATGCGATCTACCCGAAATTTTTCTGCTATTGATCTATAGATAGGAAGAATCGGTTCCTAATCATCAAATATATTTATCAGTTATGCTAGAAGTCCAGTGGATTTGCAAGAGCTAACTTAGAAGAAGCGCTTGTATGAGAGTAGGAATCTGCCTGAAGCCTGTGGGCTTGGCTGTTGGCTGTTCTACGATTAATTGCGAAATCTGAGGTTTCAAAAAATATTATGAGGATAAAACATGAAGAATCTACAAGTCTTAGCAATTACAGTTCTAATTGCGTTATCAATTTGCGCATTCGCGGCTATACAAGCTAGAGCTCAGGGCACTGTTTCTTACTTGATCGTTTCAAGCGGTCCTTCTCAGAGTGCGGGTTTGCCTTTCACTTTCACTGTTACAGCTTATAACTCGGATGGCACAGTGGCGACGGGCTACACAGATACGGTAACATTCACTTCTTCGGATTTGGGAAAAGACGCAGTTTTGCCACCTGATTATACGTTTACCGCTGCGGATACTGGAGCAGCAAGTTTCTCAGCTACACTAGTAACTGCCGGTATCCAGTCGATTATAGCAACCGATACCTCGAACAGTTCGATTAATGGTTTACAAAGTGGCATCCAAGTTAATCCGGGTGCTTTGAATCACTTTGGCATCTCAGTTCCAAGTTCAGTGACGGCGGGTTCAAGTTTTGGAGGTGTCACCGTGACAGCTTATGACGCTTATAACAACGTGATTGCGAATTATGCTGACTCAATCTATTTCACTTCCTCAGATCCAGCAGCTACTTTGCCTTACACTTCCTTGGGTGAATACCCCTTTGTTAGTAACGACAGTGGATCTCACACATTTTCTGGTTTCACTTTGGACAGTGCCTCCTCTCAAACAATTACTGTCACCGACGGCGCATTGCCAACACAAAGCACGTCAATAACAGTGAATGTTGGTTCAGTAAGTAAGTTTGTTGTCGGTAGCCCAGCTTCAGCGACCGCTGGGACTGGTTTCACCCTCACCGTCACCGCTGAAGACGCTTATGGGAACATTGTCACAAATTACACCGGTCCTGCCGGTCTGAGCGCTTCATCGGGAACAATTGCTCCCACGACCACGGGAACTTCCGGCTGGACGAGCGGAGTTTGGAGTAGCCCGGTTACTTTGACGACCGCAGGGACGATTATTGTCACCGTCGATGATGGCAAAGGCCAAACCGGCACCGCTTCTGTAACTATAAGTGCTGGTCCTTTGGCTACTGTTACTGTTTCTGGTCCATCTTCGGTTACGGCTGGCGGAACCGCGACTTTCTCCGCCTCAGGTTACGACGCCGAGGGCAACAGTTTAGGCGTCCAGACAGCTGCCTGGAGTATTACGCCGGGCGCCGCTGGTTCTTGGAGCAGTGACATTTATACTTCTTACACAACCGGGTCTTGGACTATTACAGCAACGGTTTTAGGTTTTGCTGGCACAGCGCCCTTAACCGTGACTGAAGGTGCTTTGGCTACGCTTTCGATTACCGGGCCATCTTCTGTTATTGCGGGCGCAGATGCAACTTTCACCGCTACCGGTTTTGACGCAGAAAGCAATAGCTTGGGAGTTGAGGCAGCTTCTTGGAGCATAAGCAGTGGTGCCAACGGTTCCTGGGTTCAAAGTACTGGCACGTATACTTCAGATATAGCTGGAGCCTGGACTGTTTCGGCTTTGGTTTCTGGTGTCACTGGAACGGCTTCTTTAGCGGTGAATTCGGGTCCTGCTACTAGCTTTTTGGTTTTGGGGTTTCCAACTCCTGATGCGGCGGGTGTCGCTCACACAGTCACGGTTACAGCTTTTGATGCATATGGAAATGTAGCTACTGGCTATATTGGCACAGTTAAGATTACTTCAAGCGATGGAGAAGCCGCTTTGCCTGTGAATGCTGGCCTCAGTAATGGCGCTGGTCCTTTTAGTATCATTTTAGAAACGGCTGGCCCACAATCGATCACTGCGACAGACACTGTTACTAACTCTATTGCTGGATCTCAAACAGGCATAACGGTGGACGCTGGAGCATTAGCCACAGTTACGGTTTCTGGCCCAACGTCGGTTACTGCCGGAGCAACTGCAGCTTTCACCGCTACGGGTTACGACGCTGAAAGCAACAGTTTAGGGGCTCAGACAGCTTCATGGGGCATAACCAATGGAGCTGGCGGTTCTTGGGTTCAGAGTACTGGTGTTTATACTTCGCAGACCACTGGGTCATGGACCGTGCAAGCTTCCGTTTCAAGTGTGGTCGGAACTGCTTCGTTGACCGTGAACCCTGGTGTTGCTGCTCGCTTAGCAGTTTCATGTGAGACATCTCAGATCGCAGGCACTCCGTTTACCGTTACGGTTACCGCAGTTGACGCTTATGGAAATACAGCCAAAGAATATGCTGGAACTATTCATTTTAGCTCTTCCGACTCTGGGTCTGGAGTAAGCTTGCCCAGCGATTATACATTCCAATCTGATGATCTCGGTACTCACACTTTTTTTGACAACGTCACTTTGATAACGATTGGCACCCAGTCAATAACAGCTACTGATACCGTGAGCAACTCACTTACCGGTTCCCAGACCAGCATAACAGTCACCGTTGCCTTAGGCATTCACTTTGTGGTTTCGGGTTTCACGAGCCCCGCTACTGCCGGCGTTGCTTCTGCCGTAACAGTAACCGCTAAAGACCTGTATGGAAACGTGGACGCAAATTATACTGGAACGGTCTCGATTACTTCAAGTGACAGCAAAGCGATTTTGCCTTCCAATACTACTCTTACTTTGGGTATTGGCGCTTTTACAGTTACTCTGGAGACTGCCGGCACTCAGTCGATTACAGCAACCGACACAACAAATAGCACGATTAGTGGAACTGAAACGGGCATTTCTGTTGCTCATACAGCCGTAGCCCAAGTGGTAATTTCTCCCGCTGATTCATCGATAACTGCCGGAGAGTCACTCATTTGTTTTGCCACGGCTTCAGACGTTTACGGCAACACTTGGAATGTAACTTCCACAACAACTTGGGGGATAAACTCTCAGGCGGGAGGCTCATGGAGCAACAACGTTTACACTTCTGAAAAGGCTGGTTTCTGGAATGTGACTGGAACCATAAACGATGTGCCTTACATTACAGGTTTGACAGTTAATCCCGCTAGCATGGATCATTTTGCCTTTAACACCGTTGCAACCCAGACTGCCGGCTCCGGCTTCAGCATAACAATCACTGCCCTTGACGCATACGGCAACACGGTTACTGGGTACAGTGGCACGCCAGCTTTGAGTGTTTCAAATGGAACCATCGCTCCGACTGTTACCGGAGTTTTCTCGAGCGGCGTTTGGACAGGAATAATTAATCTGACAGCGCCCAGTTTAGACGTTACAATTAAGGCTGCGGACAGTAGCTATTCGGGGGTGAGCACCCCTTTTGCGATCAATCCTACTATTTTTGCTTCTGCCGGCTTGGGCGGATCAATTAGTCCGACTGGAAGTATAACCGTTAACTACGGCGGCAGTCAAGAGTTCAATATATCGGCAAATGCGGGTTACTCTGTAGCGGATGTTTTGGTTAATGGGGCTTCAGTCGGCGCCGTCAGTTCCTACACTTTCAGCAACGTTGAGGATGAATATAACATATCTTCAACATTTGTCAGCACCCCAACTTCAACCCCTGTCCCAACGCCATTGCCCTCGACGTCCCCCCAGCCCACTGCCTCTCCCGAACCGACGACTAGACCCATGCCTACTGGTACTCCCGGCGTACCTGTACCGACCACGCATAAACCAACTTCGTTACCAACGATAGGACCATCTCTGGAAGTTGTGCTTGTCGTCCTTACAACTACCGCCGGAATAATCATAGTCATGACTGTTATAGTTGTCGTGCGGCTAGGACGAAAACCTAAAGAAACATAAAAGACGCAAATCCAAACGTAACCTAAGTTTTCAATCCTGCATTTCTTCTTTCAAGTTCTTCAATTTCTTTTCGTTTACCACGCATTTTGATGACAAAAAAAACTGTAAAGCCTAAACCAAGAATTACGCTTACAGACAGACCGAACAAACTATTCGTTCGAAACGATGAATTTGCATTAATAGACAGAATCAGAAAACTAATTACCAAAAGACCAAAAAATCCCGCAGCGCTGAAGCTCAAAAAACGGTAAGCTTTGGCGTCCGCCTCAAGCTTTACAAGTTGAATTTGCAGCTCTTTATCCTTATCTTCCAAGATGATTTGATCAAACTGATAAATTGCGCTTTTGGAATTTAAGCATGCACAAAAGTTTCCATTGAATGACCTACAAAAGGACCTGTGGACAAAGACTTTACAATTTTTGGCGGTCGCTAGGATGCGTCTAAAAGTTTAAGCGAATCTACTTTAGAATAGCAATCAATACGTCGATGATCATATCTTTATTGTGATGCGAACATTTATAGTCAAAGTTTACGTATTTTGATCTGCGGAATAGCACTGCAATGTGCAACCGGAAAGAAGAAGACCAGCAAACTCGAAGATATTCGAGAAATGTGGGTCTTTGCTTCTGAGCCGGGCTGTGTTTGTGTCAGGTTGAGGAATCATGACTGAAAGATTAAATATTATTATGGAAAGGCCATTTGAAGTGGATAGTTCAGAATACCCGTTCAAAGATAACTGGTTGTCTTATCGCGATGGCTACATTCATTATCTTGATGAGGGAAAGGGGCCTGCTGTTCTGCTTCTCCACGGAAATCCAACGTGGTCCTATATTTACAGAAATATCATCAAGGAATTGCAAGGAGAATGTCGCTTGATCGCTTTGGATTATCCGGGATTCGGGATGTCAAAAGCACCGTCCCAATATGGGTTTACGCCCCAAGAACAATCAGAGGCGGTCCTCGAATTAATCCGTCATTTGCAATTAAAAAACATCGTCCTTGTGGTTCAAGATTGGGGTGGACCCATAGGTATGAACTATGCAGTTCAGAACAGATCAAACCTTCGCGGACTCGTGGTGATGAACACTTGGGCATGGCCCGCATCATTTCTTCAAAGACTATTCTCCCTTGTAATGGGGGGATGGCCCATAGGCTACTGGCTTCAAACACACAGAAACTACTTCGCAAAAGCGATGTTACCCGACGGAATTTCCCACAAGGAAAAGGTCACGCCTAGTTTGAGAGAAGCCTATACTGACCCATTTCCGACGGTGGACTCAAGAAAACCCACCTATATTTTTCCCGGGCAGATAAGAAAAGCCCATGCGTGGCTGGGAAAGATTGAGTCAAAACTCCCGATTCTCGGAGACCTGCCAACACAAATTGTCTGGGGGGTAAAGAACGATCCAGGTTTCGGAGCTAAAGAATTAAAAAAGTGGCAAGGATTTCTAAAGATGCATGAAACTGAGACCCTTGATGATGCATCACATTCTGTTCAAGAGGATCGACCCGAACGCGTCGTCGCAGCTATTCGAAGAGTTCTAGAGAGAACTCAGGATAAATAGAAGTAAGAAATTCGAAATATCTCGTTGCTAAGGTCACCTCTTACTGGGATCCAGCGTATTCAATTTTCGCCAGTATCATCGTAATTGCGACTCCTTGACACATACTTAGGAAACGCTAAAATTCCTTTTTAATGAATGAAAAGCGTAGCAACAAAGTGAACTGCTCTAGCATGACTAATGCGGCACTTCATCTCGTTCAAGCCTGAATTATGGGATTCGTTTAATAAAATAGGCAAACCGCTAATTCTTTTGGAAAGAGCGACTGGCGGGCCCGCTGGGATTTGAACCCAGGATTCTCGGCTCCGGAGGCCGATGCCTTAATCCGTGCTAGACTACGAGCCCACAGCCCACATTCATAAAACGAAAACAACTCAGCAAATTTAAAGTTAGCCGCTTACTCCTGAATTAACTCTGCGTTTATCCACCATGCCTTCTTCTTACCCGACCGTTCCCCCGCGTAATATTCGATAACTGATTTTCCAGCTTGTTTTTTGCTGTTTTTTTGGATTCGTCGGAGACGATTGAGCACAAGCCACCTGTTTGTTTTAAGGTATTCCGCTAACTCCGGCGTGGTTGCGCTTTTGTAGTGCATCAGGTACTCCATGATTTTATGATCTACCTCGTCAAGGCAGAAGCTATGCGGATTGGTTTTTCCATGCTCAAAAGTGAGAAGCTCCAAGTCAGCAAGGTACTTCTTTATTTGACCCAACTCTGATTCGATCTTTCCCATTTTCTGTTCCAACGCCAAAACTTTGTCTGCCTTTGGGGTTTTCTCAAGCTTCTCGCTGATGGCTTCTCGAACAAAGCTGCTCCTGTCTCCTTCCGGAATTCGCAGAGCCATCTCTTGGTAGATTTCTTCAGGTAACTTAACTGAAATGGTGCGTGTTTCACTCAACTTAGCGGTTCCTCACACCTGTCATATTTACATCTGGATATTTCATTTTTTCCCCACTCAGCGCGGATTTTTGAAAACTTGAATGTGTGCCGGTCCAGCCTCAAAGCCATCGCTTGTCGCTGATTCATTTGATAACTGGGCGTTCTCGATTGCGAGCACGAAGCAATACAAAACGTCATAATGCTCAGATGGATGGACGAGTACGCCGTTGAAAGAATCTAAAGGGAGGACACGTTTACTCAGGGCAGATTGGTTGACCCGCCAACGTGGCTAGCTCTATGTACCTTTGCTCTACGATTTCATGCAGTTGGCTGCGAAGGACATCTCCAGCCAAGTTTTTCTCCTTTAGCTCGGCAACTTTCTTGGCAAGGTCTGTGTCACCGAGACTGTTTATCCATGCTGCGAAGTCGCCGCGATTCATGTGAAACTGCAGGGATTCCAAGGGGGCTTTTTCAACTTTGATGGCGAAATCCCGAAGGTTATGAGCATGGAGGTTAAGAGAGTTGCCGACGTCGAAGTAGAAGTGGAACGCCTTGTCATGCGGCGCATAAGCCAGAATCGCCTCGGCTTTTTCCTTGCTTATCGGGGGATTCTGGAGAGCTTCCTTTCCTTTCTGAGTTATTGTGTAAAGCCCCTTTTCAGGCGTACTCACGAATCCCATTTTCATGAGCCCCAAAATATGCATCATAGTGGGCTTGAAGTCTTTACCGCTTTCCTTAGCCACATCCGTGGCTTTCAAAGCTTTGTCGCTGCGCAACAGGGTTTCCAGTATTTCTTTTTTAAAAGGGGATAAACTCATTTGAAGGCACCTTGCCATTACAGCTATTCGCAATTGTCCTAATCAAAGTTTTCCCCGTTAACCAATTCAAAACATCCATTTCGCAGGTTTTATGCTTCTATGATAGGGTTAAGTAAAGCTTTAGTATGGAGATTCCCAATGCTAAATGGTAAATGGTGAACATTGGTTGAAACTTGCTGTCTTCGTTTACGAATACCCTCCTAAAATCGTGGGTGGATTAGGAACATACGCTGCTGAAATAACACGGAAATTTGTTTTAGATGATCATGACGTAACGGTTTTTACGATGAATGATGACGCTGGCTCATTGCCTACCCGGGAGATTTGGCGCGGAATCGAAATCCACCGTCCGCTCCACATAGATATATCCGATTCTTTGCCTGACGTGATTGCTGAAGACATCAAGAAATGGGGCAGAGGCCTGCATTTCTTCGGCAAACTCATGGTTTACAACTATTTGTCAGCGGCAAAACTCATCAACGAACTTATCAAGAAAGAAAACATGAAATATGACATTGTTGTGGCTCACGACTGGCTCTCAGCCATGGGCGGAATCACCGTTAAAAGAGAAACAGGCTTGCCGCTGGCTTTTCACGTGCATTCAACCGAGAAAGGTCGCACTTTAGGCAACGGCTCCAGTGTTGTAAGCAACATCGAGTTGCGTGCAGGCAAAATGGCTGACATGGTTGTCACAGTTTCTTTTGCAATGAAGGATGAGCTTATTCAGCTTGGTTTTCCACGCGACAAGATCCAAGTGAGCTATAACGGTGTTGATCCGCAAAAATACAATCCTGCAAACGTGTCTCCGGCTGATATTAAACGGGTAAGAACTAAATACGGTATCGGCGATGACCAGCAGATGATTCTTTTCCTCGGCAGACTAGTAGGCGTCAAAGGCGTTGACAAACTCATAATGGCTCTGCCACACATCCTAACAAAGATGCCGAACGCACGACTGGTAATTGTAGGCGTGGGCGACCTTCAAGAGTACCTCATGAACCTCACGCGGACAATGCGGCTTGATCAGTACGTTAAGTTCTGCTTTGACTTCATCCCAGAAGAAGAACGAATAATCCATTATGCAGCATGCGACATAGCAGTCTTTCCAAGCTACTACGAACCCTTCGGCATCGTCGCGCTCGAAGCCATGAGTATGGAAAAAACGGTGGTCGTTGGAGCCTCAGGCGTTAGTGGAATGCGCGAAATCGTCATATGTTGCGGCGAAGAACAATGTGGATTCCACGTTGACCCAAACAACCCCTCCGACATCGCATGGGGAGTGATAACCGCCCTAGAGAACCCTGAAAGACTCAAGTTGCTCGGCAAAAATGGCAGAAAAAGAGTGTTATCCGAGTTCACCTGGAGCAAAATCGCGGAAAAAACCATCGACCTCTATGAAACAATAATGAAACGTTGATAACGATACATGGCGTCTTAATTGGCTTACGACTTAAAAAACAAGGTTGCAAGGGAAGCAGCTACCCTACTCTATTTTGGGGCTGAAAAAGAATATAAGCAAGCTAAGACACGGGCAGCTCAAACTTTGGGAACGCATTTTTTGCCTTCTAACTTAGAAATCGCGCTTGAGCTCGACAAGATTGCGGAAGAAAACGAAGGCGAAAACAGGAAGGAACGCCTCATAGAAATGCGAAGGGAAGCCCTGCAGGTGATGAAGCTTCTTGATGCTTACTGCCCCCTACTAATCGGCAGTGTTTGGCGAGGTAACATACGCAGAGGAAGCGACATAGACATCGCAGCCTACTCAGATGACCCAGATCAAATCATCAACCTTGTAAAAGACGCAGGGATAAAGGCTTCAAAAACAGCATGGACAACTGTCAACAAACATGGTCGAACCCTCTCGTCGCTTCACATTCACGCTGAAACCCCTACAAAGCATGGACTTGAAATCGTAGTGCGCGCGTCCGAGCAGCA
The DNA here is from genome assembly GCA_963827165.1 of Candidatus Bathyarchaeota archaeon. Classification (GTDB taxonomy): domain Archaea; phylum Thermoproteota; class Bathyarchaeia; order Bathyarchaeales; family Bathycorpusculaceae; genus Bathycorpusculum. The sequence goes on from CAWGZR010000005.1 coordinate 279,002, forward strand.
AAGTGAAAGGAGGAAATGCGAAATCTTTGGAGACGAAATCAAAGGTTTAACAATCAAAAATCTTGAGAGACTACTCAAAGAAAACCCCACACAAAACTTCATCCCTAATTGAATTTTGGGCAAAAGCTGTTTTTTCTTCAAAAAAGAACTTAAACAACTAAATTCCATATTATATTTCAAATTTCAAATTGATGCCTAATGGCCGCAGATAAAGAATCCATAAAAAAGATGTTTCCAAACCTCTTCAAAGAACTCGAAACTGGAGACGCCAAAGTCTCGATAGATGCCCTTCGCAAGAACCCTGAAGAAGCTGAAGCGGACATAGTCGAATGCGCAGAGCAGGAAATTGAAGAAGTTGAATTCGAAACCGCCACCAAAACACCTGATAAACTGCGGCATTTTAACCCATCCGCTGAAGATTTTATCCGTCGATGCGACACGCAAGAGCAGGCGAATGAAATCATCGATTACTTGGAGAAGAAAGGCGAATTGACCGAAAAATGCGCTCAGGAAATGAGATGTAAGCTTAAGAAAGAAGGTGTGCGAAGTTTTGGTCCCAAAAAAGAAGAGAACCATTATTTTAGGGAAGGCGGCATTTTCTAATTTTAGTTTTATCGTCAAGTGATAAAAGAAGCCAACCGTTTTGAAGGCTTCATGCATGAACTTCTGGTTATTTGGCGATTCATGCAATGGAGTGCTTAGTTCCTTTTCAGACGTTAACCTTGTTACCCATTTACAGCTTGTTTGATTTTCATGTCGGAAAACTAATAAGTGTCAAGTTTGTTGTACAAAAACTGGAAAATGGTGATATTATGGCAATAAAAGTAGGAATTAACGGATTCGGAAGAATCGGAAGACTTCTTTACAGAGCAGCACTCGAACGTAATGCGGATATTGATTTTGTAGCAATCAACGATCTTGCTGACGCCAAAACTAATGCGCATCTCCTCAAATATGACTCAATCCACGGACATTTCCCGGGCACAGTTGAAGTTGTCGGCAACGACATGGTTGTCAATGGAAAAACCCTCAAATGCCTCAGCGTAAAAGATCCAGTCTTACTACCGTGGAAAGACCTCGGAGTTTACCTAGCAGTGGAATCGACAGGCTTGTTTACTAACCGCGAAGGCGCAAGCAAACATTTCCAAGCCGGAGCCAAAAAAGTCCTGATCAGCGCCCCAGCAGAAAACCCAGATGCAACCTTTGTGTTGGGTGTAAATGACAAGTCATACGACCCAGAAAAACACAATATTCTAAGTAACGCTTCATGCACAACAAACTGCCTGGCACCAGTCAGCAAAGTATTAGCCGACAGCTTCGGCTTAGAAAGAGCTTTGATGACAACCTGCCACAGCTACACAAACGACCAAAAAGTCCAAGACCTTGTCCACAAAGACCCAAGAAGAGCCAGAGCTGCAGCAATCAACATCATCCCGACAAGCACAGGTGCTGCAAAAGCAATCGGATTAGTTTTGCCAAGTTGTGCTGGAAAAATGAACGGCTACTCGTTGCGCGTGCCAACAGCAGACGTCTCTATAGTTGACTTAACGGCCATACTGAGCAAAGAAGTTACCAAAGAAGAAATTAACGCAGCTATGAAAACGGCCGCAGATGGCTCACTCAAAGGCATCCTACAGTACACGGAAGACCCAATCGTTTCAACCGACGTGTTACACAGCACCTATTCAGCCGTCTTCGATGCACAATTAACCATGGTTCTAGGCGAAAAGAGCAACTTCGTTAAAGTCTTCGCATGGTATGACAACGAATGGGGCTTCAGCAACCGCATGGTTGAGTTCATCGAAATGATCGGCAAAAAAGCAAAACTCTAAGCAAACAAGAAAGATAAATCTTCCTTTATCCTTTTCTTTTCAGTCTTGAAAATCAAGTAACAGCTAACAAAGAGAAGTGAAGAAAATGGCAAAATACAAAACACTCGATGACTTTGACGTAAAAAACAAGGTTGTTCTAGTCCGAGTAGACTTTAACTCAGAAATAGATCCGGCAACCAAGAAAGTCACAAGTGATGTGCGAATAAGAGCACACGCAGAATCAACGCTAAAGGAACTGGCGGAGAAAGGCGCCAAAACCGTGGTTTTAGCCCATCAAGGGCGCAAGGACGATCCAGACTACACGACCCTCAAAGAACACGCAGCAATTCTTGGCAAAATCCTCAAATGTCCCGTAAAATACGTCGATGACATTTTCGGTGAAAAAGCAAAAGCAGCCATCCGAAACCTGCAAGGCGGAGAAATCCTCGTTTTAGAAAATGTTCGCAGTTGGGACAAAGAAACCAAAAGCATGACACCTGAAGAAGCAAGCAAAACCGATTTGGTGCAGAACCTTGCGCCACTGGCAGACCTTTTTATTAATGACGCGTTTGCGGCAGCCCATCGGGGACACGTTTCAATGGTTGGGTTCACCGCAGTTTTACCTTCGGCGGCGGGCAGGATTATGGAGCGCGAACTCAAGTCTCTGAGTCGTTCGCTTGAGAAACCCGAGCACCCCTGCGTCTATGTAATGGGCGGAGCCAAAGCGGATGACGCTCTCGAAATCTCAAAGTACGTTTTGGACAACGCCATCGCAGACTACATTCTCGTCGGCGGAGTCACCTCACAGTTGTTCATCGCAGCTCAAGACTTTGACTTAGGCAAGAAAACTCTGGATTTCTTGAACAAAAAAGAACTGACCACGTTCATTCCAGGCATTAAGGAACTCATCTCAAAGTACCCCAGCAAAATTATTATTCCCACAGATCTGGCCTTGGACATTGATGGCAAACGCAAAGAAATCCCGGTCAGCAAGCTGCCAACTGATTACAGTATATTTGACATTGGAAAGAAAACAGTTGACGAATTCACACAAATCATCGCCAAAGCCAAATCCATAGTCGTCTCAGGACCAATGGGAGTCTACGAAAACAAAGAATTCAACTACGGAACCAAAGCCGTCTTCGAAGCCATCGCTAACAGCAAAGCCTTTAGCCTCGCAGGCGGCGGAAACACAATCGCAGCCATACAAGAATACGGTTTAACCAAAAAAATCAGCTACATAAGCACGGCGGGCGGAGCGCTCATTGAGTTCCTAATGGGCAAAAAACTCCCAGGCGTAGTCGCACTGGAAACAGCAATAAAAACCAAAAAAATCTAATTTCTTTCTTTTTTTTCTTAAACTCAGCATGAGGCATGTGCGCTCGTAATTTTATCGAAATTGTCAGAGATCCACTTCAGGTCTTCTGAGGTGAAATCGGGTTTTTGATGACTATTTGAAAGATCAGCCGAAGAGTTGAATTGGGAGGAAACGAACACCACTTTTATTCCGGCTTCTTTAGAGCCTTTAATATCTTCTATTGGACTGTCACCGATGTAAATTGCCTCAGTGGCTTGTGTATGAAGTTTCTTTAGAGTTTCTTGAAAAATCCGTGGGCTTGGTTTGCGCCAGCCATTATCGTCTGAAACCACAACTGCGTTGAAGTACGGGTTTATTCCTAGTTGACGCAGGCTTTTATAGATCACTGGGGCGAATGTGAAATTGGTGATTAATCCGATTTTGTAGTTGGCTTTTGTTTTTTTGAGAAGTTCTTTTGCGCCTTCTCTTAGCTCCAGTGTGTCTATGAAGTCTTGGAAGAAAACGTTCAGAGCAGCTTTCAGTCGGGAATCATCCGGCGTCACCTGAAACCCAAGGTTGCATAGAGCTTCGGCTACCCAGATTGCATTGGTTACTTCTCTTAGTTCTTCATACCGTACTTTTCGGTATTTCTCATGCGCATTGATGTAAGCAGACATGAACTCTTCTTCTGAAATGTCGAAGCCTTCCTTCACAAGCATCCTGTACAACTTAAGCCTTGACGATTCCATAGTGTAGTTTTTGCAGTTGACCAGCGTACCGACATAATCGAATATTACCGCTTTAAGGCAACACATCTTTTTTTTCTCTCTTCCTTGGCAAGACGAATTTTTCAGCGACTTCAAAAACCCCTCTTCCGACGCCCGTGCTCATCAGCTTTGCTCCCTCGCCAATGGCATCTTCAACCTGCTGGTCAAAGGCGATTGCCCCAAGATATTTAAGCCCAAGTTTCTGCGTTTCCACTTGAACGCAGTTTGCCTTACCCATTTTCATGTTTTCCACTACACCGATAATGGGCATTTTTAATTCGCACAGGAGATTGGCCTGCTTTTTCACGGTTTCAAAGGCCAGCATGGAAGGTGTGGTTACGATTAGGAACTCTATGCGTTTGACAAGTCGGACCAAATCGAGTACGGCGTCGCCGATGCCTGGGGGCATATCAATTATTAAAAAATCCAGTGTGCCCCACTGCGTGACTGAGAGGAGCTCGATTAGGGCGTTTGAGACATCGGCTCCGCGGAGGGGTGCAGCTTTGTCTCCGACGAAGTAAATGAGGGACATGTATTCTATGCCGCAGACGGTTGGGGGAACTATGCCTTTTTCCTCGTTAAGGAGGGTTTTTTGGGCGCCGAGGATAATGTGGGTTGAGGGCCCTGTGAAGTCAAGGTCGAAGAGCCCAACTTTGCATCCCCTTTGGGCAAGTGTTAGTGCAAGTGCTGTTGCGACCATGCTTTTTCCAACTCCGCCTTTGCCACTTGAAACTGCGATAATCCGGCTTATCCGACGTAAACGCTCATCAATCACGCTTGTTCGCGGGTCAGACACGCTCATCTGGCTCCTTTTACGCTCTCGAGCCAAACGCCACGTCCGCTGGCGATTTCAAAGTCAGGGCTACCGCATTTCGGACACTTAATGTAGCTGTGGGCTACCTCGGGAACGAAATGGATAGCTTCAATAGTTTCTTTATCCACGCTTTTGCTATCAAAACCCCATGAAGTGCTGCAAACTCTGCATCGAAGCTCGCTCTTGGCCTTTAGTATGTGGAATTTTGTGCATTTGAAAAGCGGAGTTCTAAGCTCTGAAAGGGCGAAACGAAGAATGGGTCGTTCAACTTGCTGGAGTTCTCCGATTCTGATGGTGACTTCTAAAACTTCCTTGAGATTTTCCTTCTCAGCAATCTCTTTTGCCGAAGCTAAAACTGCTTCGGCAAGCGCCCATTCATGCATAAACTCTCATAGCCGAAGGCATTTAAAAACAGTTTTGCAGGAAAACAAGTTTCAAAAGAAAAACTTTTGCCTTATGGTACCGCGCCGCCTTACCAACATTATTTTTCTTTTTTAGAAAGTTTTAAGGGGTTAACGTTGTATATTTTGAGCCGGTGGGTAATGTGTCTGATGCTAAGGAAGAGATTTACTCAACTATGTTCAGTTCACTTAAGCATCCTGCGCGTCGAAAAATCCTTCGGGTACTTTCTGAGAAGCCGCTGACTTTTTCGGAAATGCTTAATTTGCTGGGAGTCTCCAGCTCCAATCTGACTTATCACCTTGAGAGTCTAGGCGAGCTTGTGACGCAGGAGAACGGCATCTACAAGTTATCGACTTTCGGTTCAGCTGCTGTTGGCACGATGAAAGTCGTTGAGGAAGCCCCTGAAGTTCAGCCAAAAAAACGCGCTTCTTCTTTTAAATGGAAAAACAGCTCTCGCAGTCTCCCTTATCGCCTTGATTTTGGCGGCGAGCCTGGCAACTTGGGAGATTAACGCCGTCAATCAAGCAAATAACAAACAGAATGAAATACAATCAAAGTACAATCAGTTGCTATCTTGGACCTCTTCCACAACCGCTGCGATCAATTTTCTGCAGCAGGTACCGCAAATCGAAACTTCACATTACCAAGCTACTCTTGAAAGCAACACGGTTGATCAGCCGTCGGACCTAGGCGGGATTTTGGAACAGACGATGATGTACTCGCTTAGCAGCAGCGACAGCAAAATGGATGTTTACTTCCGTTTCCGAAGCGGCGAGTTGTCATGGTACCAAATAGTCATGCTTAACGGCTCACCCATTTACTCGCAAACTCAGCCCTATAACGCGTTGGACGCAGCTAAGGGTTTGCTTGGCAGGCTTGCGACCTATGAGAATGCCTCTTATCTTGAAAACATGAGTGACACGTTGTCATTGGTTAGCGGAGCTATGCAGAACATGCAAGTAACTGAAGGCAATGTCAAACTCAACGTTACGATGTCGGGAGGTACCACGCAGATTGTAATGCTCTATACGGTGAACGGCGTGGATTTTTCTCCTAAATGCGTTAGTTTAACTTTTTCTGGCAGCGACTTGACAGATTTGATTGATGATTGGTATCTTTTCTCAGTGGGAAGCACCACGGTTAATGTTTCTGGCAGCCAAGCAGTTCAGTTGGCGTTGGATGCCGTGAAAAGTTACAGTTGGACGGCGAACGGTACCACTATCTCCGACTTTACGATTCTCTCTCAGCCTGTTTCGGTTGTTTTCCACCCGAACACCAAGAACGGGTTGGTCCTCTACCCGCAGTGGACTGTAACGCTTTACCTCGACAAGGTTTACCCGGGAGGGGTTGGCAGCTTAACCGTTGAAGTGTGGGCAGACACAGGAAAAGTGGCGCAGATACAAAACAGCTAACGTACAATGCGACCAAAGGATTTCCCCTCACAGCATAGTGATGGCGGAGAAAAATGGCAAATTAGGTAAATGTGTTATGATACTTGTTGATTAGGACGAAGTGCAATGACGGACATAGTGTTCACTTTTGAGGTTCACCAGCCTCATAGGCTCAAACGTAAGCTATTTTGGGAAGGCAAAGTCTTTAGCCGCATTGCTAAAAAAGAGCTGTTCAATTATTACTTTGACAATGAAAGCGACCGCGAAATTTTCGATCGAGCCGCGCGCAAATGCTATTTCCCCTCGAACCAGATCCTTTTAGACTCAATAGACAAACACAAACACGAGTCCAAACAAGTTAAGGTGGCCTTCAGCATCTCAGGAGTCTTCCTTGAACAATGCGAAATGTTCGACCCCGACCTACTCAACCTTTAAGCAACTTGCCGAAACCAAACCTATTATCACTCAATCGCCAGCCTCTACCCCGACAAAGAAGAATTCATTGAACAGGCAAAGATGCATAAACAAACTGTAAAATCCTGCTCGGCTACACACCCAACGTTTTCGAAAACACCGAATTGCTATACAACAACGCAATCGCAAAAACGGTTGAATCATTGGGGTACAAGGGCATTTTCACCGAAGGCGTCGAAAAGATTCTGGGTGAAAAATCCCCCAACTACATTTACAGTTCGAAAGGTACAAAAAAAATCCGGGTCCTTCTCAGAAACTACAAGCTCACCGATGACATCGGCTTTCGTTTTTCAGCAAGATGGTGGCCAGAGTGGCCTTTAACAGCCGATAAATACGCAGGCTGGTTAGCCAGCGCTCCCGGTCAATGCATCAACATTTTTCCTGACTACGAAACCTTCGGCGAACACCATTGGCCAGAAACCGGCATTCACAGCTTCCTACAGCATCTCCCCGACGAAATCCTAAAGTTTGATCGCTTGCATATGGCTACCCCTTCAGAAGTCATCGCCAAGGACAATCCCGTAGGTGAAATTGATGTTCCAGAAGCTCAAGGCACAGTTTCATGGGCGGATTTGCAGAGGGATCAAACAGGATGGTTGGGCAACGTGATGCAATGGGCGTACTACTCAGGTCTGCGTCGACTGGAACCGCTCATTTTGGAAGCTGAGGACCCTGAGTGGCTCAGGTTGTGGCGTGACTTCCAAACAAGCGATCACCTTTACTATATGTTTACTGCCGGTGGCGGACCAGGCGAATTGCACTCGTACTTTAGCCCTTATGAATCGCCAGCGGATGCTTTTGCAGTTGCACAAACGTTGCTAAACGATTTTGAAGCAAGGCTCAGACTGTACATTTCAGCGGCGAACGAGCCGTTTCTCTTCTACACCGGCATAGGAAAAGAATATTACATTGGCAAAATGGCTTGGGCCTCAAAGGATTCATCAAAGCAATCAGAGAAATCGACCCCAAAGCCATCGAGTTTCACACTGAAAATGGAGATTTCGAGAGTTGGATTCAAAACTCCCTCAAAGACCAAAAGTTAGCGGAGCAGTTCAAAAAGCTAAGGGATTCAAACGACAAAGGTGAAAAACTGAGAGAAACCATAATGAATTTCTCGACAAAACGTTATGCAACGTTGAACAAGCAAACGCAGGATGCCACCAAGCTATTCTGAGAAACGCGTTTATAAGGCATGTCGCGCTAATAATTAATTCGGTTTGGTGGATTATCTATGAGAGACGAGCTTCCCTTTCCAGACAAAGTCTTGCAAACACTGCATAACTTATGCGCTACAGCTGCCGATTTGGCGAGAAGAGGAGAAGAAGTTGCGAGGCTCATGCAAAAAGACCCGGTAGAAATCGAAAATATCCTTGATCAATACAAGTCTGAAGGTTTTGCTGAAAGCTTCTTTGATAATGAAGGAAAGAAAAGGTACTATCTCACTGGAAGAGGAATAATCAAAGTGTGCTCGCTTTTCACGTAGTGAAAACATGCGTGTGATCATTTTTTCTTGGGAGTATCCTCCGAGGGTTATAGGTAAACTCGCAGATTACGTGAAGGCATTAACAAACGTGCTATCCAGCAACAATGTCGAAGTAAACGTCATAACCTACGACGATTCCGCAACAGGCTCAACTAAAGAATCAAGTGGAGTGCAGACGATCCGAGTGTCAAACCCTGTTCGAACACACATTGGAGTTTTGACCTGGTTTTTAACGCTTAACCAAGAAGTCGAAAGAGCCGCCGCCAACGTTTATTATCAAACTAAAAAACAAATTGATTTAATTGACGTTTTTGATTGGCATTTTATTCCAGCGGCAGTTACCTTGAAAAACGGGTTAGGGATTCCGTTTGTTTATTCCGTTGAGAGTTTAGAGGATCATCGGTCCCAAGGATTAAGCACGTCTTATAACATGGCGATCAAAAGTATTGAGTGGCTGGGCTTTTATGAGGCACAAAAAGTCAGTGTCAAATCAGAATGGATGCGTGACGAAATCGTAAGAATTTACAAGGTTCCTATAGAAAAAATATCTGTGATTTCAACCGACCCAGATCCTTGGGTGAAAGAGGTTCTTGAACTTTACAACAGCGTTTCCGGAGGCTTGGACCGCAAATGAAAGATGACTTATCGGTTATGATGCTTAGTTGGGAGTTTCCCCCAAGGGTCATCGGAGGGATTTCACCTCATGTTTACTTCTTGTCAAAGAACCTTGCGAAGCAGGGAGTAAAAGTCTACGTGGTAACGTGCGATTTTCCTGATGCACCGACGCATGAAGTGATTGACGACGTGGAAGTTTACCGAATTGACTCATACAAGAATCCATCGCCTGACTTTGCCACTTGGGTCTATCTGATGAACCTTAACATGCAAAAAGAAACAGCGGCCTTAACAAAGAAGATCGGTGGACAAATCGATGTTTTCCATGCTCATGATTGGCTTGTGGCTAACGCGGGAATAGGGCTTAAACATGTTTTCCGAAAACCGCTTCTAGTAACTATGCATTCAACCGAGATGGGTAGACGAGACGGGTTACACAGCAACACAGAAAAAATGATTCATGAAACAGAAGCATGGCTGACCTATGAAGCGTGGAAGGTTGTGTGCTGTAGCGAATACATGATTTCACATGTCAAATGGGCTTTTGGGCTTCCAAACGACAAACTGGTAATGGTTCCAAACGGAGTAAACACCCAGAACTACAAAAACGGCGCCGGTGTTGACTTGAAAGATTTCAGGAACAAATTCGCTTTACCTGAAGAAAAAATAGTACTTTTCGTCGGCAGATTAGTCTACGAAAAAGGCATACACATTTTGATCAATGCGGTTCCAAAAATTCTGGCTAAAGTCAATGCGAAATTCATAATCGTTGGCAGCGGCTACATGAAAGAGCAACTCCTGAACATAGTGCGAAGCATGGGGCTTGAGCATAAAGTTCTCTTTGAAGGCTTTCTAGATGAGCAAACCTTGTTAAAACTTCAACAGTGCGCTGATGTTTCCGTAGTACCTTCGCTTTTTGAACCCTTCGGCATCGTAGCCTTGGAAGCTATGGCGGCGAAAAGCCCAGTTGTGGCGTCTGATACTGGGGGCTTATCTGAAATCATTGAACATGACGTTACAGGAGTTAAGGTTTACCCGAACAACCCTGACTCGTTAGCCTGGGGAATAAACAAAGTACTTCTTGATAATACCTATAGTCAACGCCTCAAAGAAAACGCTTACAAGAGGGTTCTGGAAAGGTACGACTGGGGAAAAATTGCGGAGCAAACCCAGAGCCTGTACGAGGGCGTTTTAGGTGAGTACTCCAAGAGTTTCTGGGCCTAAAGCTACTTGCCAATAACCTTGACGTTTTCAACTTGAATCCATGGAGAAATCAACTGCCCCATCTGCCGCTCGTTGCTTCCGACTAAACTTACGTTTTTAAGCACTTCAAAAATGTTGCCTGCCAACATAACCCCTCTACTGCAATGGGTTATTTCGCCTTTCTTTATTTTCCAAGCAGGCGTTGCAACGACCGAGAATTCCCCGCTCACCGGGTTGCTACTGTGCGCACCTTGCAAGTAATATACAATTAATCCATCATCAACTTCTTTCAGCATTTCATCGCCAGTCTTGTTTCCCGGCAGCAGATGGAAGTTCGTGGTGTCTATGCTAGGAGTCGATAGGTACCCGCCTCTCCCAGCATTCCCAGTGCTTTCTTTTCCTTCCTTTTTCGCTGAATAATTATCATACAGGAAATTACGCAAGATGCCTTTCTCGATGACAGCTGTTTTCTGGTGAGGCACTCCCTCACCGTCGAAAGCCCAAGTGCGAAGCCCTCCTGGGAAGAGACCGTCATCGTAAATTGTGAGGTTTTCAGAGGCCACTTTTTCTCCGATTTTCCCCTTAAAAGGCGACTGATTCCTCTGCACACTATCAGCCCTAACAGCGTTTATCAGGGTATACGCAAAAAGATCCTGTAACGCGAATTGGGTAAGTATAAGAGTGGTGGATTTGGTTTCAACTGACTTGGTTTTCAATGCTGAAACAGCAAGTTTCGCTGCTTCCTTACCGACCCAAACGGGATCAATCTCGTAGGTTCTTGAAGCGTTAAATTCAAAACAGACGGGCGTGACTAGGTTGCCTTCTTTAGCCAAGGTTGCGATGCTGCATTCAACCACCGTTCCCTTGTCGAAACCGGAGATTCCGTTTGAGTTGGCGATTGCGTTAGAAATGTAGGCGCAACCTATTCCGCCCTCAATTGGGAAGACGCGTTTATCAACTTGACTAGCTGCCTCCAGCATGGTGGAAGCCACATCAACCAATTCCTCGGACTCAAGTTCAACAACTTTGTCGTCGAACGTTTTTTCCAGCTTAGCGTAAGGCTTCTTTGGTGGCAGTCCCTTCCAGTCAGGGTCGGGTTGGCTTGCTTTTGCAGAGCTCAAAGCACTGTCGATTACATTGTCAATTGCTGTGGTTTCGTCGATGACGTTCGTGTAAGCGAAACCTACGGCTTTATTGACGGCTACCCGAATGCCTAAGCCTCGATCAATTATCCTGTTTGTTTTGCTGATTTGGCCTAGTTCAATGCCGATGTTTGTTGCTTGCCCCTCATATGTGTAAGCTTCTGCTTGCATAGCGCCTTTATTCAAAGCTTTGCTTACGGCGTTTTCCGCTAAACTTACCATTACGTCTTTTTTAAGAACTGCCACCGACAACAACCTCTTTTAATCTTATGTGCGGTCCACCATCACAGATAAAAGCTGTTTGACCTTTACCACACCTGCCTGGATCTAAAAGAAAATCTTTTCCAACGCCATCAACCTCATTCAAGGTTTCAAGTGTGTTACCGCTTATTGACGCATCACGCACAAGCGCGCCCACTTCCCCGTTGACTATTTCGTAACCCTCTTGGATGCCAACTTGAAAAGTGCCGTCAAGGTTCGCCTGTCCGCCTCTGAAACTCTTGAAGTAATACCCTTGTTTGACGCCTTCAACTAGCTCTTCAAACAATTGGTCTCTTGGCTGCATGTAGGTACATCGCATGCGAATTATTGGTTCCACCCTGAAATCTTCAGCCCTTGCGTTGCCCGTGGGTTTGGCACCGAATTTTTGGGCGGTCTCACGGTTATGCATCAAACCCGTGACGACGCCGTCTTTTATAAGCAATGTTTTCTGGGTTTGAACCCCTTCATCGTCGTATTTGAATGCGCCAAAAGAGCCTTCGACTGTGCCGTCATCGTAAAACGTGACGAGATCAGATCCTATTTTCTTTCCCAAGTTATCTGCTAAGACGCCGCCTGAAAGAGCCAAGTCAGCTTCAGCTAGGTGCCCAAACGCTTCATGAACGAAAACTCCCACAACGTTCGGACCCAAAACAACAGGAAACTTTCCTCCCTTCAGCGACTTAGCTAATAGCTGTTCAATCGCTCGTTTGGCGACTTTTTCGCCTATTTCCTCAGGAGGCTGCTGATCAAAGACTTCGTAGCCTGCGGTTGAGCCTAATTCTTCTCGGCTAAAAGTGAAGACCCCTTCGTCTAAGGCCGAACCTGCGACTCTTGCCCAGACATACAGCTTATCCTGTTCAATGCTTGAGCCCTCGCTGTTAACAAAATAGCTTGTGCCCGTTAAATCCATATAATCGATCGTGAAACTTTTTATTCGCTTGTCGTAGCTTAAACCTGTCTTGTTAACGGTCATGGCAGTTTTGATTTTGTCTTCCATCTGAATGTCCGTCGGGTTCTTTTTCGGTTTCGACCTCACGATATCGGTAACAACTTTAGCTTCGACAAGCTTAATCGGCGTTTTAATATGTAAACTCGCCATCTTCGCCATCTTACAGGCATCTGAAACAGCGCTCTCCAAAATGATGTCATCCAAAGATCCAACCGAAGCGAACCCCCACGCGCCGTTTACAAGCACACGTAATGCTACGCCGCTTTCAATGCCCTGTTTTGCTGCCTCAACCCGCTCTTCTTTGAGAGTTAGCATTGTTTTGTTAATTTTTTGTGCTCGGGCTTCAGCGTATTGTGCTCCGAACTTTTGGGTTGCGACATTGTTGATTTTGGTTAGAAGATCTTTCAAAGTTATCTGTCCTTTGTAAAGTGGGATGTTTATCTAGGATTATTTTGTAGGACTTAAACCGTTTTGTCTCTATCTTTCATCTGTTAGATCTTGTGTGTTTTACCAGAAATCAGACATGTTTAGCTGCTTGATTATAGCTATAGGCGGTTTCGGCTTAGCCTTCGGGGCGTCGACGTCAAGGACAAGTTGGCCGTAGACCCCGTCAAATCCCGGAGTAACCTTTGCTTCGCCGTTCCTGACTTTGACTACGGCTTGGGCTATATGTATATCCACCAGCTTTGCCATGTCTTCCAGTGGAGCATCTATTAGAGTTGTGTACTCGTCGCCGAATTTTTCAGTTAACAGATTATAGTTTTTCCAGACTGCTTGGGTAGAGGGAGAGTCTGTGCCTATCACCGCAGCAATTATTTCGGAGAGCGGGAGCAAACGCATAAAGCCCGGAACGTCTTTTCGTTTGAATTCGGCGGGTCTATCCGCAAGTTCTTCAACTCGCTGCTCGACGCCCTTTGTGAGTTTTCGGCGGCATACTGGGCAGATGTTGCCGAACTTCATGGCTTCGCTTGGTGACATGGATACATTACAGTTGCGATGACCTGTCCAATGATATTTGCCGTAAGCTGGGTCAACTTCTATTGTAAACTTGAATCGTGCAGGGTCATTTTTGATTATGGCATCTGTGAGTTGTTGATAGCTGAATTTTTCAAGTTCGAACACGTTGGCTTCTCTTCCGATTCGCCATGGCCAGAAACTGTGGCAGTCGCTGTTTGAAACCAAAGCGTACTTGTCAAGGCTGCTGATGCGCCAATTCATCGGAGGATCGCTGCTGAGTCCTGTCTCCAAGGCGTGAATGTGGCGTGTCATATCTTGATAGCAGTCTTCAACCGTGTCGAAACCGCTGAAGGCGCCGAAGATACTGAACCAGGGGGTCCAAGCATGCGCAGGAAAAACCATGTTCTCGTTTGAGACGGCCATGATTTCTTCAACAAGCTGCGGTGCGGAAACATCCAAGATTGGTCTGCCGTCCGAGGCTAAATCGCCAAACTTTTTTAGGCGATCATTGATTTGATTTGCTGTCTCCAGGCTCGGCGTCAAAATGACGTGGTGTACTTTTTTGGATTCCCCTTTGTAATCGAATATCGTGCAGACCTCGGTTGTAAGCATGAATCGAACAGACGAATCGAGGTTGCCCGCGAGCTTGAATAAGCTTGTGTCGGGTTCTTGCATGAGGGTTTCGCTGATTTCTTTGAGCCACTGTGGGTGAGTGAAGTCTCCTGTGCCCACCAGGTTTAACCCTTTTATTTTTGAATAACGCGCGATTTCTTTTATGCTCATTTGTTCGCTTGTTGCCCTGCTGAATCGACCGTGGATATGCAAGTCAGCTATAACTCTCAATGTTAGCGCCCAATCTCTAACTTGAACTTTAACCATTTTAAGGCTTCGCTAAAACAATGGGAAAACTGGGAGAGGGTAGCGAAATCTTACTGCGACTTGCAGTTTAGCTGATTAGTCCATGCGATCAATGCTTCAATCAGCTGCTTAATTAGTAGCCTTGTTTCTTGATTGGTTAGCTTGCCGCTAGCATCCACATTCTCGGGAGCTGAAGAAAGCATGACTTCTGGCTGGTTACATGGCAGCATATTAACTCTAACAAACGATTGGCGAAGGTGATACTGCGCCCTCGCTCCTCCAAACCTTCCAGTTGACGCGCTCATTATGGCTACGGGTTTATTGGCTAACGCGTTGTCTCGGTATGGTCTGGAAGCCCAATCCATCGCATTTTTTAGAACGCCCGGGATTGAGTAGTTGTATTCGGGTGTTGCGATTAAGAGGGCGTCTGCATTCCTGATTTTCTCTTTGTACTCTTTTACTCTTTGGGGCAGAATGTTTTCAAGGTCTTGGTTGAAGAGTGGTATGCCTTCTAAATCGAAAACTTCTATCGTAATGTTTTCAGGTGCCTCTTCAACTGCTGCCCGGACCAAAGCTTTATTGTATGAGGCTTTTCTTAGGCTCCCTGCGAAAGCGAGAATTTTGAATTGTTTCTGCGTGAAAATCACCTGTGAAAGATGTCAATGGAAGCAAGCGGCTGACGGGATTTAAGGCTTTCCAGTTTACGCTTTTTTTATTGCTCACGATCTTTTTGATCTATTATTTGTGAGGTTTTCGGTAGTAAATTTGGGTGCCTCTGTCTGGTTGATGGCCTCACTTAGGGCTTGTTCTAAGTAGATTTTTTTTTTTGATTTGAGGGCTCGGAAAGCGATTTGCCGGCGGAGAAACCTTTGGAGAAAATCCAGGGAAACGACTTTGAGGGAGCTTATTCGTGGCATATAGTTGATTCAAATTGGCAATAAACAGTGCGTCATGCAGCTGCATGCACGAAGCGGCTCTTGGCCACTAAGGCTTATCAGATATTTTTCTCAGAATAGAAACTTCTGAAAAAGATAGTTGGCAATAAACATAATAACATTCTCAACATCTACCTCAATAAGGAAGGTACCATAATGCCAACAAAAGTTCTGCTCCAAACAAATATGGGCGATATAACAATAGAACTAAGAAATGATATGCCAATAACCACTGGCAACTTCACAAACCTGGTTCAAAAAGGAACATACAACAACACAATCTTCCATCGAATCATCAAGGGATTCATGATTCAAGGCGGCGACCCAACTGGAACCGGATACGGGGACCCATCGATACCCGACATTAAAGATGAATTCACAGCCAACAACCGCAATGACAGAGGCACCATATCTATGGCGAACGCAGGTCCTAACACGGGCAGCAGCCAATTCTTCATCAATCTAGTGAACAACAATTTCCTAGACCTCAAGCATCCGGCATTCGGCAAAGTCATATCGGGCATGGATGTGGTTGACAAAATTGCAGCAGCAAAAACAGACTCAAACGATAGGCCTCGACAAAACGTAACGATAATTACCGCATCAGTCTTATCCTAAACGCTCAACGCTTTTTCCAAACAAAAACACAAGGAAAAAGGCATGCGCTACTTGTACCAAAAATAAAAAGTTGGAAAGCTATTTCTTCTTCTCTTCTTTCTCTTTCGGTTTCGAACCGATCTCTACCAGTTGAATGTTAACCTGATAGTTCTTGTCGCCGACCTGCATCTTGCCTTGGCCATAAAAACCTCGGCTTCCCGTGCTGAAGTTTTTCGGATTTATGATAAATGGCTGCTTAGTTCCGTTTAGCTGAATAGTCGCCATATTTGGTTGATCACTCATTCATCGTCACCTTTGCTCTGGATTATTGTAACTGTGACTTTTCACCTTTTCGCTTCAATTTGCCTACAAGCATTCAAGCAATTATGCGCTTTGTCTGAAGCAATTAACTAACTACGCATGCATCAAACTGTTTACTTGTTTACTATATTAGTTTCTTATTGGCCAAAGAATGCTCCTAGCTCGGATTGTTTTCCGGTGTTTTTGGTCCTCGTTTTCTTTTGCGCCTCAGTTGTTAACCCCAGTTTTTCGATAAGTTGGAGACAGTTTTCCGGGGCATAACCGTGATAGTGATTGTTGAAGTAGCCGTAGACTTTTTTGACTTTGCTTGAGGTTTCCTGCACTTTTGGAGCCCAAGCATCCAGTTCTTCTTCGCTGTACTTGTAGTCGAACCAAATGTCGTCGCCTTTACCATGCCACCTGAAATAAGCGAAATCAGTGGTCAAATGGATTTCTGGCGGAAGGAGCGGTTCATCGACAATTGTGTAGGCTACCGCATATCTCTCCAAAAGTCTAAAAGTCGCAGTTTCAGGAAGCAACCAAGTAACATTCCTGAATTCTACAGCGTACCTAAATGTGGGGTCAAGCAGTTTGAAGAAGTCTTCAAGGCTTTGGGGATTATAGGTGTACTTTGGAGGTAACTGGATGAGTAAACATGCAAGTTTTCCGCCCAACTGCAGAGGTCTCATTAAATCTAGAAACGCATATAGATCTGCTTTGACGTTTTTCTTTAAACCAAGCATATTGTCATGAGTTATCGTTTTAGGTAACTTAGCGGTGAATACAAAGTCGCTGGGTGAATACTTTAGCCACCCCATGACTGTTCCTTTAGAGGGATTACGGTAGAAGGTTGAATCTATTTCAGCAGTCTTGAAAACTCGTGAGTAAGCACGGAGTTTGCTCTGTCCGCTCTTAATCTTGTAGAAGTTTCCTTCCCACTCTTTGTAGCTCCATCCGCAAGTCCCCAAAACAATGTTATCTTCGCTCAAAGTACACGCCCAACTCTTTAACAACTTCATTGAGGTCAGCATAGTTTTTGTCTGGGATGCTGCTTAGGAATTCGGATAAGTGGGCTGTCTTGTTTTGTTTTACGTCGATGACTTTCCATCCTTGCTTTTTGATAAGTTCTGATTTGGAAGATGGAAAGGTTGCATCTTCAGCTAAAACAGTCTTCGCCGACTCTATACCAACAGAAGAAGTTGCGGGCAAGAACTTTCCTGTAGCCAAATGTTGTTGAAACCTCAAAGCATCAGAGTTCATTCTCAACCCGTGAAATGCCAGAATTAAAGTCTTTGAACCCGTTTCTTCAGTGCGCTGTTGTATTCCCAGCAGTTCATCGTCGGTGAATTGGTAGATGTTATGTTCTCCCCTACCGAAAAGCCTCGAATACGTAACATCCAATTTGTAGCGGGGCATTTGCTTAGATAGATCAACACTCTGCACTATGTTAAAATCCTGCATTAACTGGATAACGCTTGGGGTTATCGTCGCTCGGTATTCCCAAGCAAGCGTTATCCCTTTCAAATTTAACGAAGAAAAAAAACCTCTTGTTTCGCTGTCTATTACATAGCCTGCGGGTGTTTCGAGCACCAAATAGGGGGTTTGGAGGATTTCGGTATATTGCTTCATTTTGTAAAATACTTCGTAGGCTTCGTCGGTTGGTCTTAAACCTATTTTATGAGTTAGATCTTGGTGGCATCGAACTGAAAAAGTAAAGTCTTTTGGTACAGTTCTTCTCCATCTTTCAACGGTTTGAATCAAGGGGTACTGGTAGAAGGTGTTGTTGACTTCAACAAAATTAAATATTTCACTATAGGTTTTCAATCGGGGCTTATTTGCAACATTAAAATAACCCCATCCACCTGTTCCCACAAGATAATCAGTCAATAATTATCCTCAAAAAGATATTGAGGTCTAATTATAATAACATTTAACGAACGATTATTTGCCCCTATTATTTAAGAATCCAGGGGTAACTTCGACTTACCGTCTCAACCACCGATTGAGGGGCAACTATACCTTCTTCGCAGATTATCCCATGAATGAACCGGCTTGGAGTAACGTCGAAAGCTGGGTTCCTAACAGACAATTTCTCAGGGGCTTCACTCCAAACTTCAAGGGGACTTCGCTGCTCAATCCGCTCGTACGCCCCGAAGAGTGTTTCTGGGTCGAACTTTAGCAATTCCGAAACCACGTAAAACGGTTTTCTCGCTTCTTGCGCCAACACAGCTATGCTGCTGGTGCCAATCTTATTGACCACGTCGCCCTCGGAAGTTATGGCGTCAGCACCAACAGCTATGAGGTCGACGTCTCCCATGTAGGACCGCGCGGCTGAATCCACGATAAACATGGTTTGAACGCCAAGCTCAACCATTTCCCGAGCCGTTATCCTTCCTTGGTATGCAGGTCGGGTTTCTGTGCAGATTACGCTGAATTCTTTGCCGTCTGCCTTGGCTTTGGCAATCATGCGAGTCACCGTTGATGAGTGGCAATGGGTAAAAACTAGCATGCCGTCGCAGATGCGTTTGGCACCTATTTCCGCTGTTCGCTCTCGGGAAGCCTCAAGATTCTGCAAAAACAAACCGACGTTTGACGTAACCAACTCGCGCAGGGCATCGACTTTTTCGGTGCTGCTATTTTGGGCTTGCAAGATGACGTATCGGAGGGCGTTTCTCATCAGTGGCTCAGTTTCTCTTGAAGCGGAAAGGATAGCTTGGGCTTCTTTGAGCTCAATTAAAAAGTCGCCTCTGTTTCTTGTCTGTGTGTTTTCCGCAAGCGCTTGGACGGCTTTAAGGGCCGCTATGGCAACGTTTCGTGCTCCTTGAACTTCAAGTCGCGTTATTCTTTCAGCCGCCATTTGGACTGTTTCACTCATTATTTTCAAATCCTAACTTAGTTTCTGCTTGATTTATTATTTCGGAGAGAAGCATATAAGCAAATCAGCAAACTTTTGCATCGCCAATAGTTACCAAGTGTTTGGTCGCTGAAAGGATTTGACGCTTCAGATCATGGGTGTTGTCTTTTTCTCGATCTGCTCCCCTAACGGGCTGACTGTGACGCGTTTTCTTCCAGAGAGCGCATAGTAGACTACGCCGAGGATGAGGATTATGCCGATTGCAAGCAGCGCTATGGCCACTAACTCGCCTGCACCTAAAGATGGATTGGTTATTTCGAGTGCCGCTGAAACTCCGAATGTAACTAAGATTAACCCGCTAACTAGATATTTGATAAATCCGTTGTCAGGTTTGCCGTGCTTTTTAACTTTGAGAGGAGTTTCGGGTTTTTGTTGTTCCACAGTCGGCGTGGGAACCTCTTGGTTTGTCGAAGGGCTAGACATTGGGGGCGCGGTTGATGCTGCGTCTTTTAGTTGTGCTCCGCAGTCAGGACAGAAAGTCATTTTATCCTCAATTTCGCTGCCGCATTTCAGGCAATAAGGCATGTTAATTCTCCATCGTTAGGGATGTTTTACCCGCTGAAACTATTTAAAAACATTCATTCTTGCCGCCCACAGGGAAACATATATGTGACGAGCGAGCATAGTCGGTGGGAAACAGATGGGCTTCAAAAGCAAGTTCAACATGCAAACGCTGCCCGAAAAGAAAAAAGAAAACTTGATTTCAGCCCTCTACATAGGTCTTATCTTAGTTCTTCTCGCAGTAATCTACTTCATCAACCTCCACACAAACCTCTGGAACAACTTCAACCATTTCCTAAACAACTTCATCTTAGCCACCGTTCCAGGCACTGGACTGCAGTTGCCCGCTCCAGAAAACCCAGCCGCATACATTGCGCTCTACAACGCCGCGTTCCAATTTTGCCTGGGCTTAGGCATAATTGAAATCGCGGTTTTGACTCTCAGAGTGTGGGTTTACTCGCCACTTCCAAGAAAAGCGGAAACGATTGAAAACCTTGTTTTCTGGCTCGGAACAAGTTACCTAATACTGACCTACCTGATTAATATCACAATAATCAGTGAGTGGTTCGTGTTTTGGGCTGGAATAATCTTGATTGGCGGCTTATCACTGGTTGCCAGAGCATTTGTCCTTAAGGCGACCCGACAGACTTAGCCTTTGGTTTTGAGTTTCCACCAGAGATGAGTTACCTGCCAAAACATGCTCCATGAATCCTTAGCTAAATTTACTTTCGTGCCTACGCCGCTTGTCCACTCGACAGGAATCTCCTTAACCTTAAAACCGTGGCGCTGTGCCCTCACTAAGATTTCTGTGTCCCAAAACCAGTGTGACGCCTCAACTTCGCCAAGCAAAGATAGGGCAGCTTCTTTTTTGAAGGCTTTAAAACCGCACTGGTGGTCCTTCACTTTGGAACCGAGCATATGCCTGACCAGGAAGTTGTAGCTTTTGGAGCTTATGCTTCTTCGCAGGCTACGTTCAACCTTGCTTTCTGGAAGCATCCTTGAACCCGTGGAAACTTCGTAACCTTCAACGGAGATCGCGTCAATAAGGGGTCTGAGCGATTTTAGGTCTGTGGCAAGGTCTAGATCCATGTAAACGAGAACTTCGCCGCGGCACTGACGAAACGCGTTGTTTAGGGCGGTTCCTCTTCCCAACCTTTTTTCCCGGTGAATATGCCTAACAAACGGGTATTTCTTCGTCAGCTGCTCGGAAAGTTCATCTGTTCCATCGGTGCTGCCGTCTTCGGCGATGACGATTTCATAGGTGTAATCTGTTTTTTTTAGGGTTTGGCTTACTTTTTCAACCGTAGTTTCGAGTTCTTTTGCTTCATTGTACGCTGGAAGCACGACTGAAACCAACACTTCAATTTGAGCGTTGGTGTTTTGGATCATCCTAAAATCCAGCCTTTGAACCACGTTAAACTGTTGATTGTTGAGGTTGTCGTGGGGACTCCTGAGATAATGGGGTAGAAGAGTATGAATAATCCTATGGTGGCGGCGAAGTAAGCTACCGCGACGATTTTCATGTAGTTGTTGCTCCAGTACTTATTCACGATGAAAGCTACGCCTAAGCAGAGTATGGGTACGTTGCTGTAGAAGTGGTAGATGAAGACGACTCGTGTTATGAGGATGTATGGCAGCCACTGGAAAAAGAAGTACACCAAGATGAAGACTACTGGCAGGTTCTTTTTGAAGTCGAACTTCCCAATCAAGAATTTCGGAACATAGTAAACGGTTAACCCTACAATCACGGCGAAACCAAGCCACCAAAGAGTAGGGTTACCCAAGAGAGTAATCGTTGATTTGAGACCGTTCGGGAAAGGCCCTGCAGATTGCAACCAAAGTGGAACATGCGTCCAATTTTGTAGATACGCGGGGGTCTTGCTTAGCGCATTTGAGATTGTGTTTACTGGGTCAAACATGAAGGGCCATGTATACCATTGAGACGAGAACGGGTGGGTAGCTTTGAGCGTGGACTGGTAAACGTACATTGTGTTTTGTAAATTGAGGACGCCTACAAATGTTCTGCCGGTAAGCATGTCGGGAATGTAAACGATAAGGTAAACTACTAGGGCAAGTAACAGGAAACAGACAAGCGTTGAGTACGGATGGTCGAGCACGCCGTAGATTTTATCGGTGAATTTGCCTTTTAACTTCCGTACCTCGCTTAAACGAAGCACCAGAAGAATTGCGAGTGCCCCGACGAAGCCGAAGAGAACGAGCCACTTCGTTGAGATGCCTAGCGCCGCGAACATTACGCATAAGAATAGCGGGATGACGCTTGTTTTCCAGCCTTTATCAACAACGTTCTTCAGGTAAATTAAGAAGAACAGTTGTGAAACCAACGAGAAAAACACTACGTAGGTGTCCGCTGTCCCCATTCGTCCCATGGTGAAATGCATGAAGTCAAAGGTTAACATGAAGGCTGCTGTGAAACCACCTATCCAGGTTCCGAACATTTTTTTGCCCGCCAAGTAGATGACGGCGACCATTAGTGTGGCGAAGATGACGCCCATTATTCGCCATCCAAAGGGGTTAAAACCGAAAATCAAGAGTCCGCCGGCTTGGATCAGCTTGCCGAGGGGAGGATGAGTCCACTCATATGGCGAATGCAAATGAATGTACTGTTCGGCGGTTCTAACAAAGTAGATTTCGTCGAAATACGTGTTTTCCATATAATCTACAGGGTAATGAACCGTGCTTTGGGCGTTGATAAGGTCGGCTACCGGCGGGTTTCCCTGCCCGGCGTTGGTGATTGTTTGGATTGTAGCTACGCTGTTGTTTTGGTTTATGACAGCGATTTGGGATAGGGCTGTCGCCAAATATGAGGGGACGTAGCCAATGTCGACTTTAACGTATTGTGTGGTTTGGGCAACACTTACTTCATCCCATTTGCAATAATCCTCCGACCACGAACCCGAAGAATAAGTAAAATCGGCGTTGCTCGCAGCCGACGTCCAATTACCCGGCGACCCCGTTGAAACAGTGACGTTGAGCGCGCCTACATGTAATAGAAACATTACTGATTTAACATTGGTTTGGACGCCTAGGTTAACATAGAAACTTTGGCCAGCCGTCCAATTAGTCACGGTTGTGGGGTATGCTGTGTAGCCAAGGTTGACCACGGCGATTGAGAAGAAAACCACGCAGAGCAAAACGATCGTTAACACGTCTTTTTTGTTCAGGTTTAATCCGAATTCGACATTCACGATGGTTCACCTCTCTCCCCGGGCGGACTGGGCGGCTCAGGCTCAGCTTTAAGCCAAGTGCGTTTATCCCACATAACTATTGAAGCATATATGAGCATTAATAAATTAATTGCACTTACAGTCAAAACCACTGGGTCCCCAGTAAGATTCGGAGCGTATGGATGCGAATTAAGCTGGTAAAGCACGTAGGATATGTTGATGAGGAAGGTGGCGGTTAAAACCGCGTAAATCAGCCTTGCCTTCTTGATGAATGGAACCATTAACGCCATCGCTGCTATCGCGGGAAACATGTACCGTTCATGAATCCTTGTTGGAAGCATGAAGAACGCGAAGAGAAGCATAAACGCGGCATACACAGCTATAAACTCGCTGGAAGTCTTGAAGCGTTTGTTCAGCAGGTACAGAGTAAATATAGCAAATACGCCAAAAAGCGCCCAGCCCACGATGTTGAGGAACCCGTCCGGCACCCACATCCCTGAAATCAAACCCCACAGGTTGAAAGCATTAATTGAAGTGTAAGCGTACCCCTTGTAAGCTACAAAATAGATGTTGGTCAGGAAAGTGATCGGGCTTCCGCTCCAATCAAAGGGAAGAATAACTACGAAAACCGTTACGGCGAAAGCAACCACGGAGAGAATCGTCTCTTTTAACCCGTTTTTCTTGTAGATCAAAAACGCAACCAGCGGCGCAAGAGCGATTCCCTGAGGCTTGGTCAAAATCGCAACGGCGAATGCTGCCGCCGAAAGCTTCGGTTTACTTCGCAGTGCAAGCATCAAAGAGAGTACCAGGAAAAAAGTGTAGATTGCGTCGAACTGTCCCCAGACGGCTGAGTCATAGATTACGGCTGGGTTAAAAGCGTAAAGAGCCGTCGCGGCTAATGCAAGTTTAAAACTTGATTGTTTGCGGACAAAAATGAAGATTAAAGCTGCTGTGCCAAGGTCAAAGATGTTTGGTGCCAACTTGACGATATAAGCTGCGTTGATGCCGACTCTTGACGCCCCGTTTGCTATTGAGCCGAAAAACCAGAAAATGTAGACGTTGAAGGGGGGATAATCTGACCAGTTGTTAGAGCCATAAAATGGTCTAATTCCGACTGCCGTTGCCCTGTTGAACCAGGCAAGAAAGTCGTTTGTGTCAATTGAGTATCCTTTAAGGGGAAAGAGGGCGAGTCTAATTAGGAAGGATGAAGCGAGTACGGCGGCTACAATGGAGGCTTCCCGTCTTGCAGTGAAGTTAAATGCGCATCCCCTCTATCTAATGGAAAATACTTGCAGTCAGAGAATAAGAAGGTTTTTCAAAATCGCCTCCCAAGTTTTCTGGTACAAACCCAACGAACCAAAGCCGAAGCGTCAAAAATATTGGTTGAAACCGCCCTGAAATAGCAGCCGCCAAGCGCCCTATCGAGTGACGGGGCAAGCTTTATCGTAACGTGGGCAAACGCTTGACCCTATGTGAAAATTTAGGAACCAACAACCAACACCCTCTTTCTTTAATTTTTTGTGTGGACTACCCTCAACTTTTATGTGAAAATATTTAACGGATCAAGTAGCAAATCCCGTTTTTC
Source organism: Candidatus Bathyarchaeota archaeon (assembly GCA_963827165.1). Lineage (GTDB taxonomy): Archaea > Thermoproteota > Bathyarchaeia > Bathyarchaeales > Bathycorpusculaceae > Bathycorpusculum. The sequence continues at coordinate 303,443 of CAWGZR010000005.1, forward strand.
CCGACAGTTGGTTTTGATTAGAGCCAAGGGTCCTTTCAGATTTTGACGGGTCGATTGTGAGTTTTACGTTACGTATTCGACTTTGCGCTTGCGGTATCTTTTGCATTCTTTAACTATTTTTCCTGCGAATTGCGGCGGATAAAAAGTGCCTAAACCTGTAACCAACGCAAACTCAGCTGATTGATCTGCACGTACCTCAGAGTATTCGGGGCAACCAACGCACTGGTCAGGGAACTCTTTGAAACACAAATGTTGAATTTCCAAAGCCATTCCTCCCCACAATAACTAAGGCAGTTTAGATATTTAAGAAGGCGGCTCGGTCACCCATAACATTTTTCTTCAGGATGAAAAGAGAAAATCAAATAGCTGAATAAGAAATTAAGGTTCGGACATGTTTTTCTACGGGCTTCTGTAGGCTCTCGCTCTTTCGCTATGGAGTGATTGGTCCATGGAAAATCTGTGAAATGTTTCGTGGTTGCTGCAATTTGGTTCATAAGTTTTTCAGCGTCTTGTTCGCTGTGCCTCTGCTTAACGCTCATTGCTCAGGTTCTCTTTAACTCTGAACCTCACTATTTCTTTTATCAAGTCAAGCGGGAGCGGTTTATCCAACGGAAACCTAACAGTGCCCTTGCTTACTTCATAATCAGACAGTTTCTCTTTGAAAGCTTCAACAGCAGATTCCCGTGGGTAGAATCCAATGTGGTCCTTGAAGGCGGCAAACCAAACCAAGTTACCGCGTAATTTGAAGGCGGGCATTTGGTAGCTGATGGCTTCTTTTGCATCTGGAGCGGTTTCCCTGATAGCTTGCCTTAGCTCCCGTAAAACAGTTTGGATGTTTTGGGGAAAAGCATTGATGTACTCGTCAAATGTTTCAAAATGTTTCTTCAAAAGATATACCTCATAAAACATCTGACTTAATCAATACTCTTCAGGCTTAGTCTAAAATATCTTTTCCGAAGCTGAACACAAAAAAAGAAAAAGGATTTTGATTTGTCTTTTGACGTGGTTTAGCTTTTGGTTGTGTGTGATTCTATTTGTGCGCCGCAGTTGGAGCAATAGGCTGTAGTTTGGGCATTTGCCGGCGGAGTAGTTGGCGATGGAGCATTCATGTATGTTTGCGAAGCGTATTGTTGCTGCATCTGCTGTGACTTCATGGCAAAGAATCCGATGACTGCATAGATCCAGGCGATAAATATCAGAATGAAGCCGAAACCAACCAGTATAGTCAGTATAGAGCCCCACCAAAGTAAGGTGGCTGCGGTGCCAAACGAGTGTTCTCCTGATTTCTGCTCAAGCGTATTGAAGGTTTGTCTTAAGTGCGTAGCTGCAAGCACGTTGAATATGAAAGCAATTATAAGAGCGCCGAAGAAGACGGCTAATCCAACTCCGAAGCCGACAGTTAGCGTGAAGCCTGATGAAAACTTAAAGCCAGTTGCGGTTCCAACCCCGATTAATATTGCTGTAATGGCTACTCCTGCGGCTACTAAAGCAATTATGTAGAATTTGACGCCTGTTAATGAGTTTTGATAGATTTCTTTGTCTTGATAGTAATTTGCAAGTTCCTTTAGGCCTCGAAGAAGCAGTATTATACCGATGATGCTCAATACCCAGCCTACGTAAGGAACCACGAAGAGTAGAAGCAGTATTGATCCTTCGCCACACAAAGTTTTGCTGTATTCGAAACTTGTACCCATTTTGTTTTTACCTCCCAATTTTTGTTTTTTTATTCCTGGCATCTTACAAGCTGCATTCGGGATATAGCCCTACCATTTAGATCTCTAACGCTGACATTTAGAGCCGTTACTCTAACAGTTAGAGTCATAAGCAAATTGATATGTAACATAGAAAATATGGAAATAAAACTAAATTTCACAGTTCGCTTTATCTTCATCGTCGTCGAATAGAGAGGCAGTGGAGTCAAGTGTCAAAGCCACGTGGAATAAGCGCTGAAATTCAGTCGCCGAGAACAAAACTGCTGTACCTCATCTATTCCGCCCCGAACAGTAGAATCAAAGCTGAACCAGGAGTGAAATCAAGTCTTAGTTCCGCGTTGGGCTACAAATCCGACGGACACTTTCATTACGACTGGAACTACCTGATGAGCGCAGCCATGATTGAGGAAAAAAAAGGCTACTATGTCGTGACTGACGCAGGAAAGAAGGAGTTTGCACTTCATTCCACAGCGTCCAGAAGCAACACGGTGATGGTTGTAATAGGAATCGTCATGGTTGGCTTCACCTTCTTGCTTGAATTCGGGAATTTACCGAAAATAAGTCTAGCGTTTTTCGGGATAGCGCTCTAATCCTTATTGGTTCACTGTTTTTGATATTAAGCAAAAGAAACAAACCCGAACTACCGCTTGAAGCGAGAGTATTGCTAAAAGAGCTTAATCGACACTAAATTAAGCAAAACAAGGGTAGAAGTGTTTAAGGCAGACACTGGGAGGCAAGGCGCTCATTGCGTCTAAATAGCTAGCGACACTTTTCTTTCCCCAAGTGGCGATTTGCAAGAATTCGCAAGGTACTCTCATGTTTTAAAGTCCCTGCGCACGATTACATATCTTAGTCGCTAGCGAACTCAAGCGATAATTCAAAGCGCAGTCGAAACCTGAACTACAAGCATAAAACGAGTTGTTCCAGCACCCAAAAGAGCAAGCATTAAAACGATAGCTCCGACTTCAATATCCTTGGAAAACGTGGCTCCTCGATATGATTGACATTGAGAATCTTACGCGGAAGTTCGGTGACCTAACTGCGGTTGACAACCTTACTCTTCGGGTGGACAAAGGCGAAGTGTTCGGCTTTTTGGGGCCTAATGGGGCAGGAAAAACCACCACAGTCAGGATGCTTTGCTGCCTGATTTCCAAGACAAGCGGCAAAGCCAAAATCGGTGATTACGAGATTGGCAACCCAGAAGACGCGCTGAAGATCAGGAAGATCATCGGGTTAGTTCCTGACAGTGTTGGTTTATACGAATCCCTTACAGCCTATGAGAACCTGGACTACTACGGGACACTGTACAGGCGGAGCGATTCCCAGCGAAAAGAGAGCAACGAATACTTCCTTAAGCTGCTGGGACTCTGGGAGAAAAGAGATGCCTTGGCGGCGACGTTTTCGAAAGGGATGAAGCAAAAACTCGCAATTGCACGCGCACTCATACATGATCCCGAGATTCTTTTCATGGATGAGCCGACGGCAAACCTGGATCCTGAGTCAGCTAAGACAGTTCGGGAATTTATTCTCGAGTTGAAAAAGCAGAAGAAAACGATTTTTCTTAACACGCACAATCTTGACGAAGCACAGAGAATCTGTGACAGAATCGGCATCTTAAACACACGGCTGATGGCTGTGGGTACCCCAGAAGAACTTGAGCGGTCGATCCACGGTAGAAAGACTGTGATCCAGCTTAGACAGGTGAACAACGCCATTTTGGATTCGTTGAGGAACCTTCAGGTCGTGAACTTGGTCAGTGAAGGGAACAAACTAACGGTCGATGTCGTGAATCCTGAGGAGGAGAATCCTGAGATGGTAAACGCGGTCGTTGCAGCGGGAGGACTGGTCGAGACAGTTACGGTTACCAGCAGTTCACTTGAAGACGCTTACTTGAAACTGGTGAGGGAGAATACACAATGACAAGCTGGATGCCGTGGAAGATAGCGCGCAAGGAGCTAAAGGTGATAGGCAGAAAGAGAAGCATCATCTTCTACAATGTTGGGCTTCCCATTCTCGTCGCTGTTGCTTTCTCACTCGTTATCAGGAGTCAAACAGCCAACGGAATCCCCGATACACTGGCCATTGGTGGCGAATCAATCATTTACATTTTCGTCGTTTTGGCAACTGTTCTTCCCAGCACGATTGCAGCCTACAGCATAGTGGGTGAAAAAGTCGAGAAAACATTAGAGCCATTGCTTGCCACGCCGACGACTGATGGCGAGATTCTTCTGGGAAAAAGCATTGCTGCGTTCATACCGCCGATCCTATCCGCATGGATGGGAGCATCAATCTTTATGGCGGCAGCAGATTACATACTCCGTAAGGCTGGGCTAAGCTACTATTATTTTCCGAACTGGAACGCTGGCGTCATGCTGTTAATCCTTGCTCCTCTTGCAGCAGTTCTCAGTATTGAAGTAGCAGTTATTGCATCATCCCGGGTAAATGACGTTCGGGGGGCGAACCAGATTGCAGGCCTCATGTTTATCCCGTTTGTTGTTGTGTTCTTTGCGGGAGCGGAAGGAATTTTTGCTCTCAGCATCCCAAACCTTCTTGTTTTCGCCGGCATTGTATCTGTAGTTGATTTGATTCTGTTTTTCGTGAGCCGATCTACCTTTAACCGTGAAGAGATTTTGACAAAGTGGAAATGATATTAGATCAATTGGCAGCAACCTTAGTTCGCGAAGAAACAGCGAGCACAAAGGAAAGGCTGCTCTACATCGATAATCTTAGGCTACTGGTAATTGTGCGGGTAGTCTCGATTCACTTGGCTGTGACGGTCTTGCGGTTTTTGACTAATCGTTACAACAAATAAAAATCAAATAAACTAAATCGACCTTATCTACTCTATTCCCGCTGATTTCTGAAAGACCTTTGCCCTTGAAATGTATATTGCATCAGTGTTTTGCCTGAAATTTTTCTGGGAAATTTTTTGACACGCCCGCGTGCTCGAGGCGGGCTATTGTTTGGGAATAACATTTCTGCTCGCGCGGAAGTTTGGGCCGTTTTGTTTTTGTTTATGGTGGAGTTACGGTTACTTGGGGGTCGGCAAACCATGCTGTTCCATGTTCATTTGAGCCTTGGGTATCGCTCCAAACCACTAACCACGGAATTATTGCTATGGGGGTAATGGATTGACCTCCTGAATAAGCATTACCATAACCAGCTTGTGCTTGAAAAGTCGATGCAACTGTAAAGCTCATGGTAACTTGTGTCCAGGTGTTGGTTCCAAACTGGACATAATCGTTTACTGTATTGGTAGGAGTACCAACACCATTTGGAGTATAAATGGGGCATACCACTCCCTTAGCACCATATATGTCAATTCCGATTTCGCCTCCAGCTTGAGGATTACCTACGTCAGCTCCAAGAGTAGCAGCGGAAGTTTTAATCCAACAACTAAAAACGATTTTGTCACCTGGCGCAACGCCTAGACCTCCATAGTCAACTCCGAGGTTAACTGCATTTCCAGTAATTTCCCAGCTGGGAGAGCCTCCACAAGTATCGGTTGTGTCAAGTTGGACATTGAGTGCCGGGCACTGAAGCCATTGTGAATCAGTATACCAGTCCCCATCATTAATTGAAATTAAACTATTCTCGACAGGGGCCAAGATAGGTGTTGGTGTCGGTGTAGGAGACGGTGTTTGTATCGGCGTTGGTGTTGGCGTTGGGGCAATTGTTGGCGTTGGAGTGGAAGTTGGTGTTGTGGTCGATGTAGGGATGTATGTAGCGTATATACTTGTGGTTGTTGTTTCGTATCCGGTTGGGGTTCCAAAAGTTGATGTGTACTCGTTTGAGTAGGTGGTTGTTTTCCATACGTGTGTGTTTGCGGTTGTGGAGCTCATTGTTCCTGTTGCTGATGAGCTGCTTGAGATTATGCATAGCCAGTAGTATCCTGTGGTGAGGGTGCTTTGTGGGAGGGTGAATGTGTTCCATCCTGTTGTGGTGACTGTTTGGCTGCTGCTTTGGGCTATTAGGGTGTTTGGTGCGCCGTTGTTGTCTGTGTATATTGCTGCTTTGGCGCTAAAGCCTGTTGTGGTGAAGTAGGTTGATATGCTTTGGACTTGGCCGCTTTGGGTTAGTTGGAATCTGCTTGCGTCTTTATCGGTGCCAAAATAATTGTTAAGTATTCCAACCGCTGTATTTCCAAAAGTTGTGGGTGGTAGGGTTGGAGTTGGAGTTGCTGTGGGTGTTGGTGTGATTACTGAGATGGGTGTTGATGTTGGGGTGATTATTTCGGTAGATGAAGCTGTGGGGGGTCCTGAGGGTGTTGGAACCGCCGTTTGGGTTGAGGCAGGTGTTGACGTAGATATTGGTATTGGCGACGAAGTTGCTGAAGGTGGTGCGGTAAGTGTTATTGTTGGTGGAGGCTGTGGTACGGCGGGTGGAGGCGTGGGGGGTCCTGAGGGTGTTGGAACCGCCGTTTGGGTTGAGGCAGGTGTTGACGTAGATATTGGATTTGATGTTGCAGAAATCGGTACAATGGATCTGCTTGAGGTGATTTTTGCGTATCCGTTTGGGTTGGTGTTTGTCAATATATTTGTCATTTTACCTGTTGAGGTCGCGAGTCCTGAGGCAACGCAGAGTGTGCTAAGGATGAAGATGCCGATACATATTATAGCCGGATCCTTGAATTTCCTGAAGTTTATTGAATGAAATGTTTTTCTGAAGGTGCGTATTTTCATTTTTTTTTCTCTCGCGTTCGCCCAGTATAAAATCGAATTTCTTTTTAGCCAAAATCTATTTTATAGGTTTTTGAAAAGTCAATTAACGTGTCTTGTCAACTTTGGCAAAACATTGCGAAGTCAAATTGACAAGTTTGCAAAGTTAACTCGTATACATGGCAAACGAACACTTGCTAATGTTCAAAACAAAAAAAACCTGAATATTATTGACTATGCAAATAAGCACGTTTGGTCCATCTGCAATATATGCAACCAGTAGCTATGTTTCAAGAATTAGCAGCTTCTTCTAACTCGACCAAATCCGCGGCAGTCTCATTTTTCTGGTTAGTTTTAGCATTGTATCGTTCTAAGATTCGCACTTGAATTGCAAAGCTGAAACAGGTACCTCATAAAGGCTCCACCGCCTTTTCTTATTGTCAGTGTGCGATCGTTATGGAAGATTGCAGCAACGTTACTGAATTCCGTAACGGCGATCAAGTCTTAAATCAGATTCTTCGGTGATCAGGACCAGATTTGGAGCCTTCGGCGGGATTTGGACCCGCGACCATTACCTTACCAAGGCGCCCAAATCATTGAGCCAATGGGCTTTAGAGCCTTTAATTGGCCCGATTTCAAAAAATACGTCTACGGAAAGTACCGAAAAACCACAGCAAAAAGAGTCATGTGTTACGCCAACCGCTATTATCCTATTCTTGAATCTGGCAAAATCGGTGAAATCAACGCTGTCCAATCAACAACTCGGTCAGAAGTAATCAAAAGTCTGATCATAATCTCGAAATACGTCGGTTGCTACAAGCAATTCGAAGCCGCCCTTAAGAGCTACGGAATCAAATCAGTCCAGCCGGACGCGCTTGCCGCCTTCGTCAGAATCTACAGCAACACAAATAACAACCTGGACGAGTGGTTCGCCAAAGTCAAGCCGATACTGACGCCTCCAGAGAACTTGCTTTTGAAATTTTTGCGCCTGACAGGGCTACGATGCAGCGAGGGCATTGAAAGCTTCAACCTGATAATCGAGCTTTCGCAGAAGGGAAAATTGTCGGAGTACCTAAGCCGCGACATTGGAATCTTGGGGCATTTCCGGTACAAAGAAAAATTCCTACGCGGCGCAAAGAATGCCTTCATTTCTATAGTGCCTGAAAGCTTGATCGGGGAAATCGTCGGAGGCCAGCCTGTAACTTATGCAGCCATCACCAAAAAGCTCCAAAGGCGAAAGATTCCGACCCGAATCAGCGAGCTCCGAGACTTTTATGGCACCTTCATAATCAGGCATGGTTTGGTTGCTCAAGAAGCGGACTTGCTCTGCGGGAGAATTCCATCAAGCATATTCGTCAGGCATTATTTTTCTCCAGCGATAAAAGAACTCAAAGAACGAACGTTGAAACCTCTTGAAGAAATGCTCGGATCTAAAGGCCTTCAATAAATTGGGGGGGTTAGAAAGGGAGAAAGGCTTGCCCGAATTTACCTTATCGTCAGAACACAAAAAATACAAATATCATTTTCTTGATTTGATTTATCCTATGTCGCCAAATCTTGGGAGGCCTTTGAAGCTTTTAGTTCCTGAGTCAAGGGAAGGTGTGAACCGAGATACAATGTTCAAAAGAGGTAGCGTTTATATTGACTTGATCGTTTATCCAGCTTGAGTTTAAAGAGATGCCATTAATATCCTCTGACGTACAAGCGACAGTTACTCTTGCGACTGACATTGCTATAGTAATCTCCCTAGTCGTTGTGGCAATTCAGGTGTACCTCCAACGAAAAGCAACAAAATACAATACTTATGAAAAACTAATGAGTGATTTCTCCGCCACCTCATCCATGTTAATTGACCACCCAGAAATCTTAGAAATATATTACAGAGGTAACGGAAAACCGAAAAAATGGGACAAATATAGTGAAGCTGAAAAAAAGGCTTTTAGCTTTTTCAGTTCAACTCTGGCACTGTTGGAAAGAGTTTGGTTTGGCGTACCCGAGAAGGACTGGATCGATTATTATAGCAAATGGGTTAAAGATCTGGCCACTAATGACATCTTTCTAGATGTTTTCAATGATAGCAAGAAGATATATGATGTTTCATTCACCCGTGAAATAGACGCTATCATAAAAGGTATTAAAGAAAAAGGCTAGCTTTTCTGAGCCTTAGCGAAAGAAGGCCTTCAATTTTCGGGGGGTATAAAGGAAAAAAGGCTTGGGTGAAAAAATCTATTCATCAGAACGTACAAAAAATAAGAAATAATCTTTAAGCTCTCGCTTCCTACGGGCGCCAGTTTCTGGAAGACCTTTGTCCTCGCAAGGCATCATCGTATCCGTTTTTGATCGAAATTTTTCGCAAGACGTTCCTATCTCATAAAAATCTCAAAGAAAAAAACAAAAAGTAAGTAAGCTCCAAACTGGTTCACGGCATGTTGCTAGTTGGAAGCATAGATCGAGTTCGTTTCAATTTTTTAATTGTCAATGCCGCCGCTGAAAGGGTTACTAAAGTCATTGCTGCTAATACAATGAGTGTAGCGGCAGTGCTAAATTCAGGTATTTTCGGGGTGGCAGTCGGGCTGGGGGAAGTAGAAGTGGTCGGGGTTGAGGAAGCAGATGTGGAGGAAGAAGAGTCGGGTATTACGTAAACTATGTCCGTACTGGAGCTGGCCACGAATGTCTCACTTTGGGCTGAATCGTAGGCTATGCCTCCTGAGTGATCTCCCGTGGTTACCGTTGCGACTACTTTGTTGCTAATATCGGATATGACTGAGACGGAGTTGGACCCGTAATTGGTTACGAATATCTCGCCCAAGTTGGAGTCGTAGGCTGAGCCCGTGGGATTGGTTCCTACAGAGATGGTTGCGACTACTTTGTTGCTACTGTCGGAAATAACTGACATCGAGTTGGAGCCATAGTTGTCGACATATATTTCGCCTTTGCCAGAATCATAAGTTACGCCCCAGGGTTCGGTTCCTACGGTTATGGTTGTGATTACGGTGTTGCTGCTGTCTGAAATTACAGAGACTTTGCCGGAATTGTAGTTTGCCACGTAGATCTCGTGGTTATTGGAGTCATAAGCTATGCCTAGTGGACCTGTTCCTACGGTTACGGTTGCTACTACGGCGTTGCTGCTGTCGGATATAACTGAAACGGAACCGCTGTCTCTGTTGGTTACGAATAGTTCGCCCAAGTTGGAGTCATAGGCTAAGCCTGATGGATCTGATCCTACGTTGGCGCCTGTTGTTGCTGTGTTGGTGCTGTCTGATATGATCCCTACGTCGTTGTTTGCAGAGTTGGCCACGTATACCTCGCCTTTGCCGGAATCGTAGGCGGCGCCAGCAGGTGAAGTTCCTACGGGCACGTTTGCAATTATGGCCCTACTGCTGCCTGATATGACCATGACCGAGTTGCCGGCGTAGTTGACTACGAACAGCTCGTTTGTGCCTGAATCATAGGTTATGTGAACGGGTTCATTTCCCACTGTTATAACGTTAGTTACCGCAAGTCCGTGGACTGCATCGGCTGCGAGGAGCGTAAGCAAACCCAATGCAAGGACTATCAACAATATTTTCGTTTTCACTCTTTTCACCTCCAACTAAGCCGAAAAGATAAAACATACAAACTGCTATTTGCACAACCTTTTTCGTATTAAAAAGGACGCTATTTTATAAGTTTAAAAAAAGGAATTAATAAAGAGTTCGCTTGATTACTGAGCAGGCAAGCCTGGCTTAGACTCTGCCGTTTGGGCTTCCAGACTTCGCCCTGAGCCGTTTGCAGATCACGCGAAGATGTTCAGGGCTCTTCCGTCGATGCGATCTTTCACTGAAAGCAAATATCGAGGGTTCTCGCGTCCCTTCAGTCGTCCCCAAGGGATGACACTGCTTATTTTCCGCCCCAATCAATGTATCAGCGTAATCGATTTAGCCCGAAATTTTCCCGGGAAATTTTTTGACGCGACCACGCTCGAGGCTCAGGAGCGATCAGCGAAGAAAGTGAAAAGTTCCTAAACAAAAGGTCAGAAGAAAAATGTCTCGAATACCGAACCTGCTAATCCTTTTTTCTCATCGGCTACCGCAAGAAAACCTGCAGAGGCGATTAAATATCGCTCAAAGCATATTTTTTTATGCTTTCAAAAACGGAACAGGAATTTCTCAGGGATCCATCAAGTTTTAACTCGAACTATCAACGTTCGTTGCGCTGCCGCCTGAAAGCCAAAGACGCAAAAATGCGGTCGGAACTTTCTTTGCTCAGAGCTACAGAAAACTGCAGCGGCGTTGCTGAATTCTGCAGCACCAGTAAAACTTCAAATCAAGACCATTCATTGAATCGGGGCAAGTTTGGAGCCTTCGGCGGGATTTGGACCCGCGACCATTACCTTACCAAGGTAACGCCCCACCGGGCTAGGCTACGAAGGCGCTTGACGTTGTTATCGTGAAAGAACTGCTTAATTGGAATAAAACGCTTACGGTTGATGCAACAAAAAAGCTACTCTGTATTTGATGTATTCTTTTTTTGAAAGTTTCATATGGTCTGTCAAAAGGGAAAAGAGGCAACGTTATTTTAGTAAACGCGGGAACATTTTTCAAAACGAAACAATGCTAAAACACATCTCAGCGAGCTAATCAAAACCATCGGCTTGCACTTCTACAGGCTTCTCTGTTGACATTTTCCAGCGATTATTATGGCTTATTTTAGCTTAATCTAGCTTATTCTAGCTTATTATGGCTTAAAATAGCGTATTTTAGCTCACAGTTGCAGCCAAAAAAAGCCCCATTCCAAGAAAGCACTCCAAAACACAAACAAAAAAATTTCCCTGCCAAAAATATTAGAGTGGTTCACTTGCTCAGGGTGTGATTTGGGGGAAAAGCTTCATATTAATTAGGTACAAGAGAGTTTACGTCGTTGAATCGGCGGTTGCAGGGGTCTCCAAGTCTGGTCAAAGGAGTAGGGCTTAGGACCCTATCGCGCAGGCGTTCGTGGGTTCAAATCCCACCCCCTGCACCATATAATTAAAACGTATAGGGGGTCCGTCCTGGCGATGTTATGGTGTTTTTCTGTTATAGCTTGCGTTTTCTAAAGATTTTTGCGCCGTCGAATTCTGTGACGTATTCAAAGCCTGCTTCTATTAAGCTGCAGATTTCTTTTTCTGTCTTGGCTACTTTTGAGATGTAGTTTGTTTCGCCTTGGAATAGTGCTTCTTCAAGTTGGACGTATAAAAGTGTGTTTTTGATGTTTTTGTGGCCTAAGTCGTTGCATTACATAGAGCATGTCTTTGGTTTCGTGATAGAGCATTGTTCCTTTCCAGTATCGGAAGGTATGGAAGTGGATTTTTAGCAGTCTAGGGTTGCTGAAGCTTGTATGACGGTTCTTTTTCGTTGGTGGTTAAGTGCTTACCGTAGTTGTCGATTCTCATGTTAGGTAAGTGAAAATATTTTGTCTCCGTAGTTTTTGGGAGCTTTTCGAGCATTTCTAAGAGTTTATTACTCAGGTGTACAACACGTGGGTTACTGTGTTTTTCGGCTGTTATATTGACAACTTTGCTTTCGAAGTCTATGTCCTCCCATTTTAGCTGCCAGATTTCTCCGCATCTTGCACCAGTTTCTTTTAGAACTTGCAGGAATGTTGCCATACGTTGAGTGCAGCCAGCTATGAGTTGGTCGATTTCTGTTTCTTTGGGGATGAATGGCAGTTTACGGATTGTTTGGTATAGCGGTGGATTCCCATGTGCCTCCGACCATTTTTAGGAATGAGCAGTAGGCATCTACAGCGTTGTTTTTTCTGCCGTTGCTCCAGGTTTGTTTAGCGATTGTTTCTTTGATAGTTTCTGGGTCGTAAAGGTTTGCGCCTCTTTTGTTGAGCACTTGAAGGAGTTTTGTTCTTCCGATGATTGTGGCTTCGCTTTTTCCGTCTTTTTTTAGCCACCAGGCATATTCGATGATTTTTCCTTTGACGTCGCCAGTTTGGTTTCTCCGCAGAACTTCAAATGGTTGATGTTCTGCTTCCAAGTTTTTCGTCTCCGTGACGCATATTTGGCTTGCGTCAACTATGTCGTCTGTGCTTTTTAATGACTTCGATCAACTGTTTCAATTTCTTTCAAGTTGGCTGCGGCTTGCTTTGCTTTTTCTGTGTCGTTTGGGTCTGAAAATCTGCGTCCGCAGTCTCTGCAGTACCATCGTTGAATTTCATACCCGAAGCTGTCTTGTCGTTTGGCATCTTTCCAGACCTCTTTTGGATTTGCATAGGGGACATACAGGAAGAATAAGATCTGAACCTGCGTAATCAGTGAATTGGTTAATCGTTTCAGCAACTGTATCATTAGAGCTTATTGTAGTCACGTCAGTCACGGGAGTCACGGTCAAAATACAGTGGCTATCCAATTGTTTGTTGACCTCCAGTATTAGCCTCGCATGTGTTAGCCGTGACCAGTGTGACCTTCGTGACCGATATTTTACCGTTTGTGCTGTTGGGTTGGTAATCTACTACAAACTCGCGCAGTCGCTTCTATTTTATCCGCTTCTAAAAAGATTACTCATGGGTTTTGCCTTTAACTTTTATGAATGCAGGTAGTCCTTTTCCTGCGATGTTGAGGCTGTTTAACGTTTTTCGTATGCATTGGCTGCTCCATCTAAAGTGTTCCTCTATGGTTTTAGTGGTTAGTGGTTTGGTTTCAAGTGCTTCTGTTCCTTGTTCTTCATCTATTTCGGCGCTATCCAGAAAATAGTATTTTCCCGGTTGCCATTGTGAAAATAAGCCAGCGTCTGTTTTTCCCATAGGTAATTGATAATTAGACCATCCATGCTGCCTGCTTTTTCTTCTATTTTAGCGCGTTGGATTGCTTTTGCTGTGTCAGTGATTGAGGTTTTGAGTGTGGGTTCATATTTTGATAGTGCTAACAAAGGTAGTAGGCTTGCTATTAGTCTGTGGTCGATTAAATCTTCTATCCAGCTTTCTTTGTTTATTACAACCTGTTGATAATAGGTCATGCGAAGGTATAGCAGCTTATTCTGTAGAGCTAAGCCTTCCTTGATCATGCTGTCTGTTTCGAGTACTGGAATTTTCTTGTCACTGACTTCGCTGTAGTAGGGGATTGATCTGCTTTCTGTTGCGTTGTCGTCAAAGGCTTTTCTTTGGGTTAGTATTGTTAAGCCGAAATTTGCAAATGTATCCGTCTGATTTGCGTTTGTCGGGTTTTGTCTGCTTAAGGGTGTCCCAGTCGCTCTACAATTTAGGAAATGTACAAGTTCGCTTTGTTCGTTGGTGTTGGCGAAGTCTGCTTCATCGAGAATTAGAGTTCCTTGCCATAGATCCAGTGGTCTGTAGAGGCTGGGTATTTTGTTTGTTGACATTTCAAAGTAGGGGCGGTAGCATAGCAATCTAAGAACGAATGCTAATCTGTTTTTTCCGCTTTGGCTTGGTCCACGAATTGGTATGAGGGGTGCAAATTTTCCGCTGCCTGCTATATCAAATGTTTGGTCAGAAACAAAACGGTCTATCCACCATGAACCAACAGAAATCTAGCTAACAGTTTAACTAAAGCATCTGTCCTCGGGGGTCATAGCTTTCTAAGGCGAATTTGTCGATTTCCCCCAAATATTCCCTGAAAACTGGTCTCAGTGTATCCGCTTGGAACTATGACTAAGCCTTTTTTGAGTGAGTCGTTGAATACTGGGGTGTAGATTATGTTTTGTCCTTTGCTGTTGACTTCGCCCAATGAGATTTGTTGTTGTTCATCAAAGGTTTTGGTTGCAAAATTGTATCTTAGGTATTTAGGCGGGTTTTTTCTATCCCAGATTTCTTCTGCTATAAACTCGTTTGTTATTACGGTCGGCTTTTGGATGTAGTGGTCTTTTTCTTGTGCTTGCTGCTCGATTTTACTTATTCTAGCGTTCATCATTGTTTTCTGGCTCCAGCGTTTATCGCTTCGATGACTTCCATTATTCCTGAACTGCCTTTGAGATTTCCAATGTTGGCACGGTTGTTGAATTGGTAGTCTACCGTTGAGATAAATTCCGCTGTTTCAAGGCTTGGCGTGTTGGTTCTTTTGCAGAGTTCTTCGATGATTTCTCTTGCTGACTGATGGGCTATGCCTTCTTTTATGCACATACCGCAGAAGCTCATGGTTAAATCGTTTCTGTAGCCTTCCTTCCAATATTTAGTGAGCGTATTTACTGTGTTTTCTTGGTCTTGGCTGCTTAGTTTTTTGAATGTTTTTGGTGTTTCAAAGGCTAATTGAACGCTCTTTTTGGTTTCCATGTTTTCGAGTTTTTGCGTTTCGGCTTCGCTGAAGCTTAAGCCATGTTTGTTTTCGAGTTCTTCGATGGGTAAGGGTTCGAATGTGTCGAGGTGAGCATTCGGCTCCATTTGCTTTCCACTTGATGCTTTCCAAAGGGTAGTTTAACAAAGTTTCCATAGGGTGTTTGCGGAGTTAGCGAGTCTTGTTTGGGAAATACTTCGATTTGTTTTGGGTTAAGATTTGCCATCTCTAATATGCGCAGCCCCAGCCAGCGTGCTGCTTTTGCCTGTACCGGAATGAGGAATAATAGCCAAATATGGTATGAGGGGTTGGATAACGAGACGCTTCAAGGATTATGCAGTTAGGCCATATTCTGGGTGTTTGATTGCCTTCTTTGTCAGTGGTCTTGTGCAGGAGGATGCTTAGGATTTGTTGCGCAGTAGTTTTTGGGTCAGATAGTTTTTCGGGGTCTAAGTCAAGGCAGAGCCATTTCACAAGGTTATTGAGGTCTAGTTGATAGCTGCCCACCGTGGTCTTTCCGTCTAAATGCTGCCGTAATATTTCGTTGGTTAATATTTGGGGTAGTTTGCTGTAGCCTTGCTTTAGTTGTACGCAGTAGCAGTCTGTGCGGTTAACAAACAAGTCTTTGAGGATAGTTAAGATATCGGTGGTCATTTGAGTAAACCATCCGGTCTGTTTTTACAAGTCATACATTTTGCAGGGCACATATTGTTGGCATTGGCTTCGTCGGTCCTATGTTTGGATGGTTTATTCGTCTGTTTTCACCTCTCTAACAATCTTTAGGTAGGCAAAATCTTCGTGTTGGTAGATTAAATGTGCGTTTGTTTGTTCAAGAATGAAACGTTTGATTCGTTCATTCTCTGAAGGGGTTGTTTTATACACGTTTCCAAAATAACGTAGCGGCTCTATTGGGTTGAGTTTAGGTTTAGATTCTATATCTGATTTTTCTATCATATCTGTTTATCCTGAGCTTTTTTGGGCTCAGGAGATTCGGTTTTTAATATGGAGAAAGGGGAACTACTCCTTCATCCATTGTCGAATTGACCTATCTTTTAAAACAGGTTTGAAAAATGGTGGCCAAGGTCTCTCTCGCCAAAAATTAATTTGATCACAATCTGATTTCCTGCAGCATACGGTCACACCTTTGGAACATTATCGACCTTATATCAGTTTTTTACGTGCGTGTATTGGACATTGCCACCGCCTTACTTTTCTTTCCCAGACAAAGTTTTGGGCAAGGATTGAGGTGCAGTCGTCTAATTGTTTTCTAGTTAGCTGCTGTTTTCCCTTTTTGCACCCTTATGCAAGAATAATAAGCCTGCATCAGTAGCTGTGTATAGCGATTTTATCCCTTGCTTTTGCATTGAAATGTAATGTTTGTTTGTAACTGCTTCAAAACTTTAGTTAACGTTTTTCGGACTCAACCGAGTTTTCTTCTTTTTTAGTTCGTTGAACCATACCCATGGGTTATCTTTTAAAACCCCTAAAACTTTAAGCTCATTACGGAATGCCCAACGTCAACCGATTTACATCCTTCGGCAGGTGTCCCACAAAATTCCGCTACCGCTTAATTTTGTGAATATAGTAATACTCATGAAAACAAGTGATTGTTTTAGGCTGGTCGTGAGGTTGTTTGGCGGCTTTACCCAGTTCTGGAATATTAGAACGGATTTTTCAGGCAGTTCAGTTCTTACATTTACTGGCCAGTCTAGCTTTAACTACTGTATGCTTAATCTTTTCCAAAGCAGCTTCTGGGCCAGTTCATCGAAACCTGGTGGGTAGATTTGAGTTTTGAATATCCATGAGAAACCGCCCCTTTGGCGGATAAGTTCAGTGTAGGGTTTTAGCCATCTAACGGCAAAAATAGGTTTGAGCCCCAAAAAGTTACACATATCAAGCTTAACATCTAATTCTTCTTGTTCAATAATCATAGGTAGAGTATTTTTTAC
Source organism: Candidatus Bathyarchaeota archaeon (assembly GCA_963827165.1). Classification (GTDB taxonomy): domain Archaea; phylum Thermoproteota; class Bathyarchaeia; order Bathyarchaeales; family Bathycorpusculaceae; genus Bathycorpusculum. The sequence continues at coordinate 320,013 of CAWGZR010000005.1, forward strand.
TTCTACACCAATCTTTAATTTACCAGAGCGGTGTTTCTGCAACAAAATCAAGATTGTGCCCTGTTTGTGCCCATTCTTGGTCGTTGTATTTGTTTGTATGCACCCCTGCAATTATGAAGCCTTGTGCACGCAATTCTGCCTTAACTAGTCCTTTCGAAGTGTTCTCCATAAGCTTTGCAGACATTAGGATTAGAGTATTTGTCGATAAGTTTGCAGGTTGATTTCTTGATATGCGCACTGTGATTGAGTGTTGAAAAGGGGGTTTATCTAATTTAGCGTTGAAAAAAGAAAAAACGGCATGACAATATTTTGTTTTTGTCTCACTTTCCCACACCCGCCTCTTCTTCTTTTTTCTCCTCTACGAGTTGTTGAAATCGTTTGGTATGTTATCCATAGGAAGCCTGGCCAGCTTGTGAATACGTTTTTGTATTTGCGTCATGTAGTAAGGCGTTTTTTTTCTGCAGCGCCTAGTTTATCTGGAAATAGTTTCATGACTTCAGGTTTCGCTTTTAAAATTTCGGGGTCAATTCTTGGTGTCTTTACTTGGTTTTCCGATATCATCTCGATTTCGGTGCAGTACCTAACATATTTACTTATAAAGGGTATAAAACCAAAACCACTTTACATAAATATCTTTTTATTTCTTTTAAAATGAATAATCATTGCTTCGTTAAATCATATCCATCAAGTTGTCGTTTGTTTGGGTTTTGACTTTTGTTTGAGTTCTTCGAGTACGCTGTCGAACTGGCATTTTGTAGGGTTTACTGCAGGGATTGCCTTATCCTGTTTAGCGTAACCAAATTTGGTTACGGTGTGGTTGCTGGATGGTTAAAAAGAGCTTAAAAGACAAATGACCGTTTTATGGAATCTGTGATGAATAGACAAATATCCGTTGCATACACAGAGACAAAGCCCGTGAATAGTGCTCGTGGTCACCTCGAAAAAATTAACTTCAAGAATCGAGGAAACTTTTGATTCAGTGAAAAATCCTCGAAAAGAGTTTGCTTTGATGTTTAATGACCCTGATATGCTGCGAAAGGTTATAAACGTTATTTATCCTGTTATGGCGGCTGGAGTGTCCACTCAAGTAATAATGTTAGGGAAACCGTTTAATCTGTGTATTTCAGATGAAAAACTGGATGTTGCGTACAATAGAATTAAATTCATCTTAAGGAGCCTAGAAAATGGGGTGCTACGATTAAGGAAGTTTCCAACATAAGGCATATAGTTAGAAAAGTGTTAGAGCGTGAGCCCTCTGATGAGTTCGATTTAGCTGTAGAGTTTGAAACTTTACGTGATTACGATTTTTGGAGGATTGGTTTGGGCAGTTGGAGTGGGACCGCAAGATTCCTCGTGATTATACTCGATGGGCGTTTAATCATGCGCTTGAGGAGGTGGAGGAGAAAGCAGATTATTTAGATTTGGCCGTCGTACAGAAGTTTGAATATGATCGGCTCTTGAGACTTGATGAACGTTATGGAAAGTTGGATAGAAATGGAGTGAGCGGGAGAAATAAAGAGAGGAAGAAGACGACTCTGTAATATTGAGTCTTTTTATTCGAGTTATGCTTATCCCTTTGTAGTGAGCCATTGTCCAATTAGTTAGCTCGGGTTCTATTTTCTTTTAGTTCTTCGATGATGCTGTTGAATTGTTCCAGCGCTGATTGCAGGTTTTCCGCTATTTCTGCTGCTAAGATTTCGGGCGCTGGCAGGTTTTCTGTGTCTTCTAGGCTTTCGTCTTTGAGCCAGAAAATATCCAAGTTTGCTTTGTCTCGTTGCATAAGCTCATTGTAGGTGAAGGCTTTGAAACGTTCTGTTTCTTTCCGGTCATGGCGGTTTTTTGGGTTATAGCATTTTATGAAGTCTTCCAAGTCTTTGTAGGCTAACTGCTTGTTTTTGAGTGTGAAGTGTTTGTTGGTGCGTAAGTCGTATATCCAGAGTTTTTCGTGTCCAAGGTGTTTCGCTGGCTGGTTTGCGGTCAAAGAAGAGCACGTTGGCTTTTACTCCTTGAGCATAGAATATGCCAGTTGGCAACCTGAGAAGCGTGTGGACGTCGCATTCATGGAGGATTTTTCGTCTTACGGTTTCGCCTGCTCCGCCTTCAAAGAGCACATTATCTGGCACAACTATAGCTGCTTTGCCGTTAATTTTCAGAAGTGTTTTGACATGTTGGAGGAAGTTTAGTTGTTTGTTGCTTGTTGTTGCCCAGAAGTCTTGGCGCTCATAGGTTAAGGCTTCTTTGTCTGCTTTGCCATCGCCATTGGTTAGGGTGACGCTGCTTTTCTTGCCAAACGGCGGATTAGTCAAAACCATATCGTAGCGTGTGCCGGGGTCAGCTAATCAGCGAATCGCCTGTTTCAATAGGGCATGGCTGGTCAACTTCGCCATCGATGCCATGAAGAAACAAGATTCATAACACATAAGCGCACAACATTGTCAACTATGTCTTTTCCGGTAAAAGTTTTGAATCTGAGGAATCTTTTCTGTTCCAAATCAAGTTGAAATTAGCTTGAAATATAGTCGTGGGCTGCAATAATGAAGCCGCCTGTTCCGCATGCTGGGTCGTTAATGGTCATGCCTGGTTTTGGCTCCATAACCTCAACCATAGCTTTAATAAGTGATCGAGGAGTGAAATATTGTCCAGCACCACTTTTGATGTCTTCAGCGTTTTTTTGAAGCAAGCCCTCGTAGATTTCGCCTTTAACATCAATATCCATCCCAATCCAAGTTTCATTGTTGATGAGTTCAAGTAGGCGTTTGAGTTTGGCTGGGTCTTGGATTTTGTTTTGTGCCTTGCGGAAGATAACGCCTAACATGCCTTTCTCTTTGCCCAAAGACTTCAAGCAAGTGGCGATAATGGATTTCGAGTTCTGTTCCGTCTTTAGATGTTAGGCTTTGCCAATCCAAATCCTTGCGGAATAGTTGAATGTTTATTGAATGGTGGCTTAGTTTGCTCATCAGCCATCTTCAAGAAAAGCAAATAAGTCAACTGCTCAACGTAATCGCCATAACTAACCCCATCATCCTTAAGAACATTGCAGTAATTCCAAACTCTCTGAACTATCGATGCTGATTCATTTGACATAATGAGACAACTCCACTTGATTATTATTTTTAGATTTCTATTGTTGAAACGTTCAGCTTTTATGCGTTCTAACAACTTCTCAGCAGGCTCATCAGCAGGGTCTTGAGGAACAAGTTTCCCTGCAAAAGCGTCTTTTAAAATACTTTGACGAAATTCTCACTAATGACAATTTGTCTTACAGTTTCTTCAGTTTCATCTAATGACGAAAAATACGTTTCAACATTTTCACTATTTCCTTTTGTTCAACAAGTGGTGGAAGGGATCGGTATTGATTTCAAGTATTGTCAGGTTTACATATGATTTGACCAGTGCCTAGTTACTTCTTTCAGTCTAATATTTGTAGACCAATTGAGAACATAAAAATAATTCAAATAGTTTGGCAATTTTTCACTGCAAATGGATCCAAACTAATTAATATGTGCTAAACACAAAGTCTTCTTTGAATTCACCAGTTACAGCGGTCTTGACCAACGATATTTAAAGTTCCATTCTGTTCGAAAACAGAAATCGTCACTTGGCTAACAGATTAGACTGTTTAATTGATTCTCTTCATTTTGGCATGTTACATAGAATCTACTTCAAGACGAGCCTTAACTATGTTGTATTCGTAAAACAGGAAATCCTTCGGTGCTATGGAAAAGTTCCTTTAGGATATTCCATCCTCCTGAATATTAGAAGTTTCACCATATTTGTCCAAACCCATGTTTCAGGCAACTTGGGAAAATCATGAATCTCGTTATTTAACCATATTTTCGGCTATCTTTTTCTGATCTTTTATGCTTTGGTTACCTATTCTAGCAGTTTTTGATGCTGATTCTATCTGTTCTTTGTGTGTTTTTCGCCATTTTCTGTTAGTTTCCCTTCAAAGGCGTATTTTAGAACTGCTTGGCGGTAACGCTTAAGTTGCGCTTGCACTGCAGAGCGATTCTACGCCTGCATCGAGAAAAGAAAACAACTCCTCAACTTGCGAACAATACGAACTTGCTCATTAAATGGGAGCAAAAGGGATTGATAATTTGCGAATTACTTTTATTTCGATAGGTACGTTCCGTTGTCCGAAGCTTTATTCAATTATGCTTTTTTGAAATATTGATAAATGCACATAAAATATATGAATTCAGAAAGATTATGGTTCTACAACGACGCATTTATTTCTGGTCACTGACCTCAGCAGCGAACAGTTTTCCTCGATTGATGCCTAGAAGGAAACCATGACTGTCTTTTTTGGCACAAGCCTTCTGTTCTAGCCCAAGTATTTGAGAGCTTGTTTCGATCTTTAACAATAAATTTCCCAGAATTGTAGGTCAGTTGGTTTGAGAATGGATAATATTTCCATAATTTCTGAGCAAGCTTGGAGGTGTTGTTCCCGTTACAACATTACCAATTGTTGAGACAGTTTACCGACGCCCATCCGTTAGGCAACTGAGGAGATTAGCTATTTTCCTACTCACTTTGTTAGCACCATGTTTAGTTCTTCTAGTGTTTTGTTTAGTTCTTTTCCGAATAGTTGGTAGGCTTTGACTGCTCCGCCTTTCTGGTTAAAGGGTGATAGTTCGAAGGCGTCTATTCCAACGTTTAGGCTGGTGGTTATGTGTTGTTTTATCATGTTTAGCCATTCAGTCTGTTCAGGCGTGAATTGTTTGCCATGGCTTTTTTGGTTGTTTAGCCATGCATTAAAGTTGCGGTCTACTTCGTCTGGGAAGGGCTCTAAAACGTTAGCTGAGCCGACTGCGAAGCGGACAAGAGAAACAATGTTGGTTAAGAGTTTCTGTGGACCGGCACCCAACACTTTTGATTTTTCCAACTGTTCATAGGCAAGCCAAACGAGTTCAGGCGTCAAGTTATACGGTGGCTTCTTGATTGCATCAGCGAACTCTTTAATGGCGCCATAGGTTAATTGCCTTCTTCCAAAGGGTTGGCTGTAAATAATTTGAAGCGCCGTTAACTCATCTTTGTTCTTCTCGATAAAGTCTTTGAAAGATTTAACCGTTAATTTGAGCTTTCTCAGACGACTGCCTGGATCATGACCCTGCGGAAACCACTTCGTCTTTACTGACGTTGTCGATGGTTTGCTCATTTGCTCTGTTTAATCTCTATGACTTTGTTTCTGAACTCGGGCATATCAAAAACAGCACACGCAACCTTAGCCAATTCGTCAGCGCCCTTTTTAAATTGTAGGGGGTTGGGTTATCGGTTTTGAAGAGTTGTTTTGCTTTTTCAAGTTGCTTATCTGGGTCAACAGCATCTAATAATTCATTGATAACTTCTTTGAGCGTTTTCCTCCACCGCTTCGTTTTCAATCTCTTTGTGGAGCCTCATCCAATTCACGGTCAAAACGGGCAAGCGTCCAGCCAAAGAAGTCAAAGTATCAGTATCCCTAACACCCATAGCAACTGAATCCAACAACTTATCAAAAGGAACTACTTCGCTTACGCTCTAACGGGCGGGAATCAGTTTTGTCGCTCTCACAAACACCCACCGCATCAACTATAACAAAATGGGTCTTGCTTCAGCATCCCCCGTAACCGACTTCAAATCAGTATCGGAAATAGTTCTTGTGCCCCGACCTTTCATCTGCTCAAAATAGACGCTTGAATGAATATCACGCATAAACAACAAACACTCAAAAGGGCGAATGTCTGTGCCTGTAGAAATCATATCCACTGTAACCGCAACCCGTGGATTATACGAGTTTCTAAAGCTGGCAATCAAAACCTCAGTGGGTTCTCGCTATTGGTGCGGTAAGTAATTTTCTTGCAGAAATCATTTCCTTTGCCAAATTCTTCACGAATAATCTCAACAATGTCCTCAGCATGGCTGTCATCCTTAGCAAAAACCAAGGTTTTAGGAACTTCTTTCGCCCAGGAAAAATCTCCGTAAACAGTTTGTCTCTGAAAGTGCGGATAACCGTTCTTATCTGATCCTTAGCTACAACACTGCGGTCAAGCGCCCTAGCCTCATACTCTAAATCATCAGCTAACTGCTCCCAACGTACTTTGCGGCTTAGCTTATCACGTTTGTCAACATAAAAGCCAGCCTCAACCTTGCTGCCGCCACCAGTAATCTTTGTGTTAATGCGGTAAACATCATAGCCAACATTTACCCCGTCAGCTACGGCTCGGTCATGTCCATACTCCATAACAAATTCTGGTTAAAGAAACCCAAAGTTTGCTTAGAAGGCGTCGCCGTTAACCCAATGATGAATGCGTCAAAATACTCAAGCACTTGACGCCACAAGATGGTAAATCGAGCGGTGGCACTCATCAGTAATTATCACATCAAACATTTCAAGAGGAATCTCAGGGTTATACACTACGTCAACGGGTTTAGTGTCTTTTTGGGGTAACTCAAAAGAGGAGGCTTCCTCGTTTTCCTCCAAAAAATCCTCACCGCGAAGCATAGCATAGAGCCGTTGAATAGTTGTAATGCAAACTCTGCTTACTGAATCAATATTACGGGAAGTTAACCGTTGAACATTATACAACTCGGTGAACTTGCGGCCATCATCAGGCGTTCCTATATTGCTGGAACTCCTGCAAAGTCTGTTTGGCTAAAGTATTGCGGTCAACTAAAAACAAAACCCGCCGAGCACCACCAAACTTTATCAAACGGTAAACTTCGGTAACTGAGGTAAACGTTTTGCCACTGCCAGAAGCCATTTGAATTAACGCTCTGGGACGCGAATTAGCTAACGACAACTCCAAGTTCTCTAAGGCTTCAACTTGGCAATCACGCAACCCCTCCTTGATCAAAGGCGACATAGACCGCAAACGCTGCCTAAGCGTGCTCTCCTCATGCACCCACTCATGCAACGTCTCAGGCTTATGAAAAGCAAAAACATGCCTCGAACGGCAATCGGGGTCACGCAAATCCCTAAAAAACGTCTCTACTCCCGTGCTTTCATAAGCAAAGGGTAAAACATCGCCAACATGGGGGATATTCTGGGGCAAACTATGCAGATACTTCTCTGTCTGCTCCGAAACCCCACTTAAAGTCGTGCCTTCAGACTTAGCCTCCACAACACCTATGGCATGACGCTCAACAAATAACAAATAATCTGCAAACCCAGCTCCACTCAAAGGAAACTCGCGAACCGCAACGCCAACACCGGCACCAAGGTTCAAATCCTTGTAATCCTGCACTAACCATCCTGCAGCTTCAAGCAACGCATCAATTTTTTTGCGAGCGGATTCCTCTGGTTTCATGTTAGGGCAACACCATTTTTGGCTTGATTTAGTTATAGATGAATGCTTTAACTTTTAACACTTCTTAATTTGCTATCAAAAAATAAACCCCCAACTAAGAAATTAATACCTAAAAACAACAGGTCACAGCAGTCACACTGGTCACGGTATTTTCTTGCAGGAGTTTACTGCCGATATTGAAGGGATATACAGTCTTTTACGGCTGGAGCTACCGTGGATTCCATTGTTAATTTTTCTATCGCCTTTTACGATGCTTTAGCCGACGACGAAAGCGCTAAGCAGGTTCTTGGCGATAAAACTTTGCAGGTTATCGCAAGAGAACTTGTAGACATGGTTAGAAAAAACGTGACCATCGACTGGACTCTGCGAGATAGTGTATAAGCGAAATTGCGAGTGATGGTTAAGCAAATACTCAAAAAATATGGTTACCCACCCGACAAACAAGAAAAAGCCCTTATTCTTGGAAAAATGGGGTGGTGCATTAAACTAGAGTAATTTTTGATAGTTCAAGATTAAACAAAAAATAAGGGAGGGGTTGGGTATTATGAGTCAAGTGAAGCTTTCAAACATTGCCCAAAACATTGCGGTATCTCCAGAAACCGCAACTCCGCTACTGATTACTTTGTATCCTTCTGATGCTTTTTTGTTAAGTGCTTTGTTCCAGTCCTCTAACTCTTTTGTTTCTTGCCAAGTTCCTTTTTCGCCTTTTGCTAACCCTACAATCGTGGGAATATGATATGGTCGGTACATAGTCGTATATTTCATTCTAATCCCTCACATGATAACCTATATTATCCATTTCTCTTGTTTTAAATTGATTTATTCTACCCAGTAAGTTCTGTAATCGTAGCCATCTTCAGTTTCGGTGCCTGTTTTGATAAGCCCTTTTTTAGCTAGTTTGGTCCCAGAAAATGCATTGCCTCTACTTACATCCCCCTTGTTCCTTCCATCAAAAAGCGTTGGGAACCGTTTCATCATCTCTTCAGCTAGTTGTTCTGACCAAGCCGCATTAGCTTTGCCATGGTGTTTTTCATAGAGAACTGTTAACATAGCTGCACTATGTTGGTTATCCTCATGGTCAGGGTAGAGTTTTTTTATTTCTTCGGAGAACTCTTGTTTGATTTCTGATTGTTGTTGGGCGAGCTGAACTCCTTTGTATTCACCTAGGACTTTGTTTAATTTCGCTATCAGCTCAGGAATATTCTTGGCTTTTACGGTTACAACTATTTCGTTATTTTCTACTTCCATTTCACTTCGCCTCAATTTTTACCATTGTAAGTGAAATCACCACATCAATAGTAACTTCACCTTAACAATAATGTTATATTATAGTTACTTAGTATTTAACTATACTGATACCTAAAAATTAAAATGAAGTGAGGAAAGGCTGAAAAATGAGCATACAAACAGATATTGACTCTTTAAAAGTCGAATTAAAACGGGTTAATGACAAATTAACTCAAATATCTACAACATTAGATTTGCAACAAAGGCGTTTTGAAACCTTTTTTGAAATCCAAGATACATCAATTGAGGCTATGTCAATCATTCGCTATTATGCTTCTAGGGCTGAAAATATGACCGCCCATGAATTAAAGGAAGGAATTATGAGTTGTCTTGAGCGATTAGAAGAAATTCGCTGCTCGACTCAAGAAGCAAACTTGCAGGAAATGGTTCAAGAAAAACAACAATTCATTTTTGGCGCACTTCTAGATTTTGGCAAAACGAAAAAAAATTCCTCCAGGAGAAGTATTCACTTTAATCAACGAAACGCTTGGTCCTCAAGGAACAGAAGCAACAGTGAACATTAATGAAGTTGCCAGAGTCTTCGGGGTAGCAGAAGCATCAAGCTGGAAAACATTAGTTGGTTCATAAAGTTCACAAAATCGACGATGTAGAAAGTGTGAATTATGAGTGTAACGGGAAAGCTATCCGAGCAATATGTAAGTTACTGGTATGGAAAACAAAACCCGCCTGTTACCTTTAACAAAAAGCATTCGAAGGGGTGTGACCTAAGTCCACTAGCTATGAATTACATGTGGAAGTCAAAGGCACATCAGAAATAGAATTCAGTAAATTTCGACCATATTTTACGCTCGCACAGCTAGATTTAGCCATTGCAAAAGGTCGAAATTACAAAATTCACATCTTGCTAGGAGTCGATGATTTTGGAAACCCAAATGAACATTGGATTGCAGATGGCACCGTTTTTAGCGGTTATGCTAATTTTGTAATAGCCACAAAGAAATTCTTAGAAAACTGGAAGACAACAAGTAAAGAACAACTAAAACCTGATGTCACGGTATTTTTGAGAAATTTGGAAGGATTTAAAAAGATTTAACCCTTTTCTGGAAAATCGCTCTTTCAGATACACAAGCAAATGAACAAATGAGCGCCCTTCCCGCAACCATAATTTCGGTTCACCCAGAAACAGGAATGACAATGGTTATTCCCTTTACTAAAAACCCAGATTGTATTCGCTTTTCATAATCATATCTAGTTTAAGAAGCCAAATACAAACGGAATCATCTTGATTCAGTAGCCTTAATTTTTCAAATGCGGTGCTTAAGCAATTCCACGGCGAGATTCCTATACAAAATGGGAACTATTGAAGATACACACCTTTATCAAATCAAAACGCTCATAAAAAACTACTTGGCTATCGGAAGCAACAATTACCCTAACTTGGCTTTTTCACTCTTAAACTAAACTGTACTAAACAGAATTTTGTTTAGTTCAGCGATAAAAGTTAAACGTTTTTTGTTATACTAGCCGCTCGAAGATATCGCATTGAAACGGTCAATCGATTTCTGCTTAAGCTGTTTTTTATACCGTTGTTTATTTTTGTATCTCCTTTTCCTCTGCTTGCATGGCCAAAGCGGGCAATTTTCCAATTCTTGAGGTTTCCACGTATAATCTGGGGGTTGCTTGTGACTATGTAGAAAGGCATTTTTGTCTGCGAAGTGTAGAGCTCAGCTATGAAGCTTAAAAGCAGCTTTCCAACGCCGATACCTTGGTAATCAGGTAAAACAACTAATCTGCTTACTCTATAATAATTTGACTTCATACGAGTGTGAACTACAGCGATGAATGCTATTGGCTTATCCTGATAGACTGCTATGTAGCACCGCGCAGTTGAAGCCAATGAGCCGTTTAGATAGTGATAGTGTCGAAACATCTTCCAAAGAGAAGCGCCGCACCGATAAACCTTGAGTTCAACGGGCGGCCGACTTCTTTTTTTCGGCTAAACTCCATTGTGTCAGTGCAGAAAACCCAGTCTGGCTCTAACCAATCAACCACATCGTAATGGCAAGTAACAGCTATGAACTTCATCTTTGATCGTCTGACAGCCTTGCTGATTGCATATGCGCTTACTTTAGCTATTTCCCTATCAACAACGCTCGTAAACTCATCAAAAACAATCAAAGGTTTATCAAAGCATAGGGCATGGGCTATGTCTACTCGCATCTTTTCCCCTTGGCTAAGACACTCATAGCTTTTAAGCCAGTCAGGTGGAGAAGCAAAACCCACACTGCAAAGAGCTCTCGTAATCTCACCGGTCTCAAGCTGCTCGGGAAAATCATCCAAGACGCATTTATGTGTGTATTCAAAGCCTCTTATGTACGCATCAGGGAAAAGCTGCTTAGCAATGCTTGTTTTACCCGAACCACTACGACCAACAATGATGCCAACTTGCCACTCATCATCTTCAATAGGAAGAGAGCCTTTGAACTGCTTCTCCAACTTAACATCTGACAACGTATAGCTGCCTACAACACTTAGCGCTCTAAAAGTGTCGGCTTGATCCCAATGTTTTACAACGTCAAAATCCGTAGCTTATACCCCTCCAACTTTAGCTTCTCAAAAATACTTTTCTGATTAACTTCATCCTTGCACTCTACGATTATTTCATAAGTCTCAGGAATAGAGAGCGAGACGTCACGTTCGCCTAACTCCTCAGGCAATTTCTCACCTATTGATTCAAGGAGCGCCTTTAAATCATCTTTTTCACCCATCTGCAGTATGCGTATGTACTCGACGTTGTCCAACTCTTTGTTGTGTTTGCCTTTTAGCTTGTTGAGGATTTGCCTAAGCATCCTTCTATCCACATCACTGACTGGTAAGCGCAGAACGGGCGCGTAGAACTCGCTATGCTGCTTGCACACTTCAGCTCGTTGCTCGCCATCAGCATACACGCCGTCCTTGTTAGTTATTATTGGGTAAGCCCAACCGTACTTTTGCAGACTATGCCAAATCTGCTCTTGCTGCTTAACTGTGGTTCGGTTAGGATTGTTCTGGTCTGCAGTTAAAAGACGAATATCTTCACAAAGGGGCATAGGCTTCTGGAATTCTAAGGGTAGTCTTATTTTCATTCATGAAACATTCGGTTTAAAACTAAGATTATTGGTGCTTCTTTGCTTCCATTAACGCTTTAAGCTCAGCAATCTCGTTTGCTGCATTGGCTGATTTTATCTTGTGATCCTGTTTTTCCTTTAGCGTCTCTAACCCAAGCAAAGCTAAGAGACGTTCAGTTATGTCCACCATTTTAGAAAGGTAAACGGGTTTCTGAGCTTCGCTTGCCGTTTGGAAGTGAAGGCTTGCCATCCGGTAGAAGTAGTCATAGCGGTTAATCACCATGAGGCGAGCTTTATCCAAGTTGAAGACTTGGGTTAAGACAGGTTGCCAAGTATCGCGGGTTTCTGCGTCATAGTAGATATTTCTCTCTGAAGTTTGGTATTTTTCGCTCAGTAACTTCACAATTTCGCAGAGCGAGAAGCCTTTAGCTTCAAGCTTTAGAAATTCTAAGCGTCTTTCTAAGACTTCATTCAAGCGAAAGCCTCCAAAATTGAAATATGGATTTCATTGTCACTATAGTCTGTAGTTCGCCTTAGCATGTCGCCTTCTAACTTTACATTTCGCTTTTGCTCTTCAGATAGGAATTGGTATGGTTCCTCGAGGGTTGGAACATGGTATTTTCTGCAGATTTTAAAGTAGGCTTCCACTATCTCAAATATGTCACTGTCAGGTAAGCATTTTCTAAAGCTGTCAACGTTCGGTGCATAAGTCCAGTTTAAGGTTACATGGTGATAGAGGCGCAAACAGATTTTCTCATATTCTAAAGATTGTGCCTTCAAGACATCCAACTTTTCATAAATAACTTTCATCTGTACTAGTGTTGTGAAGAAAAATTGGCTTCTTGGGTCTTTTTGCGCTTTACCCACGTCAATCTGCAGTGGTTCTTCTGGGGGTTCGTCCCAAACTATTCCAAGATGTTTTGATTCTTGCTGTGTCTGAGGATATTTTTCGATTAGGTATTTGCGCATCTTCGCATAATTGACAAAGACTGCCCACTCTGCTCCAGAAATCAAGGATAAATCGTTGCCTTCATTATCCACTTCTTCTGGAAACAATTGTTGCAGCGTACAATTTTTTGGATCTATACCCTCGTGCTTCAGCTTCTCGGCGACTTGAGGCGAAAACGCCTTAGCCTCATGGAGTTCCTTGTTTTTTTGAACCTCTTCGCATGTTTTTTCTTTGAAGTCGTCAAACATAATTTAGATCCTAAATGTTACCATATCTTTTCTCGATTTATTCGGATTATAACCTGAAAGTGACTTAGCTACACGAGCCATTTGTTTTGCTTATTCTCTTTACTTCCGTTTCTCAATGCCGAACGCTAATGCTCAAGGATTGAAGTGACAAAAGCCTTAACCCTCGATCTTTAACAATTCAAGTTTATATGCCTGATTTTTTTAAGGAAAAAAAGAGAAAGAGGCTGCGAAGAAAGGGTAAAATTGGCGATATCACCTGCTTCTTGGGGGTTCAAATCCCACCCCCTGCACCAATATAATTAAAACTGTAAACACGCGTATTTCCGCAAAATCAGACCTATCCTTATCGGCTCTAATTATTTTTGTAAACGAAAATTTATGGCGAATATTAACAGCTCAATTTGAGACACGAATTTCTTCTCAATAGTTTTTTAAGGCGATATGCCAATAACTTTCCATTCGCTGTAGGCATTTACCTATGGGTCGGGAGTTAACCAGTATTCACTTCACGGGATGCAAAATCATGAATAAAAAATTGTCAGTAGCCATTTTTGTAACGTGTTTTCTTTTTTCACTTATACTTTTTTCACAAATATCCTATTGTCAAACATCAACACCAACCTCTACAACACAGCCAACCCCAACGAAAGGATCAATATTTGGAGGTTCCAATGCCTTATTGCTTATTGTCGGAATCGTAGCAGTTATTGCAGTAGTTGTTGGACTTACGTTTGTATTTGTTTTAAAAAAGGGGCCGAATGAAAAGCGCCTCAGTGGTTTTTCACCCCGTGACTTCGAAGCCTGGGTAATAAAGAAATTCAATGGTAAACCAGGCGACCCGTCTTGGGGAGTAAATGGGTTTACTGAGGGAGGTCAACCTCTTTTGATTAAACAGTCCGGCCCAGTCAGCTTGGCCGAGGTTGAAGCTTTCGTGAAAGTGTTAGTTGACGGAAGGGCACAAATGGGCACAATTGTAGCGTTCGATTTTGACAACGATGCCTCTGAAGGAAAAATAATAGCGATGGATAATGGGGTTGAACTTCAGCTAATGTCCATAAATGAGCTTGTGAATAAGCGCTATGCTGATAGGATTAAAAACCTTGCGCGTTCACAGGTTACCTTTGAGGTGCCGCCTGCATATATGGCGAATGACCAAATGACTCGAGAAGCGCCCATTAATGAAAGAGCGCCAATTGAGCCCCAAAAAGAGGATCTGAAACCTCGGGTCTTCATATCTAATAGCAAAACTCAGGTCTCCAATCAAGTGATGAAAATGCTAGATTTTCTGCATTTCGACTATGTAATGGGAGATAAAGAAGAAACAACCGTGCCAATTCCTAACAATAAATTTGGAATGATGAAAGATTGTGATTGTGCAATAATAAATATCGCTGCCGCTGAACAGGAGAGGAGGTACAGTGGACTTTACGTCTTAAATACTAATGTCACCTCTGAAATCAACGCAGCCTATCTGAACTACAGTAGGCAAGTTATTTTGTTGGTTGAGAGAAAAGTTGACTTGCCTGCAAATCTTAAGGGTCTGATAAGAATTGAGTATGATAGTGATGATTTATCTTTCAACGTTGCAATGGATCTCAAGGACGCATTGGAAGGCTTTAAAAAACTGTAGCATTCTCATCTCTCAAATCAAGTTTGGACCAAGCTCTGTAGTCTTATTGAGGTTCAAATCTCGCCCTGCACCAAATCAAATACTTCCGCATAAAAAGCAAATGGATAGGCAAATGGGGAATAAGTTGCGCAAGACTTAAGCGCCCAATTCTATTTACTCAAATAAGATAAGGTTTCTTTATGGTTCACAGAAGGGTGCGAGGGGGAAAATTCAAGATTAAACATGTTGATAGGCAACCCCCGGTCGCGGTGGGTGACGAATTAGAAGTGAACATTACCGACCTGTGCCCAAGCGGGGATGGGATGTCGAAAATTCAAGGCTATATCATAACGGTGCCGAAAGCCAAGCCCAGAGACCGCGTAAAAGTAAAGGTCACACAGGTCGGCGAAAAAACGGCAGTCGGCGAAATAATCAAGTGACTCTCACCAGACTCAAAAGAGATTTATCAATCAGCGATTAGATTGTGAGAAACCTTAAAACGGGGGTGGCGAAACCACTGCTAGCCAGTTGACGGGTCATCTAAGTGTTTGGCGTCTACAGAGGAATGTCGACACAGGCAAAATACCTAATCTATTCCTCGGTGCTGCCTTCAGTAGCATATGGGATGTTCTACACCGACATAGCCTATTTTCTCACGACAGTTCAGGGTCTAAGCTTCAACCTTATGGGGCTCATCGTCACAATCATGGGAGTATCCACATTTGCCACGAGCATTCCCATGGGCATCGCAGCCGACAAATACGGCAGAAAACGAATCCTCATATTAAGCAACGTAATAGCCAGCCTCATAATAGCGGTTTTTGCTCTGACCACAAATACAGCGTTGTTGGTAACGGCGGCTGTTTTTGAAGGCGTTTCAGAAGCGGCTTCTTCAGCGTCCGTCAGCGCGTTACTTGCAGCGAAAGCAGAGGACACGAAAAGAAATAGTGTTTTCTCCATGTTCGGTTTCGCCAACAGCACCGCTTTCGGCATAGGCGCGGTTGCAATCTTGGCGACATCCTCGATGGCAGCGTTCACAAATAAAGAAAGCCATGTTCTTCTTTACGTCGTACTTGCAGCGCTGAGCCTCTCCTCAACATTAATAATGTTGAAAATCACCGAGTCAAAATCCTCCAAAGCCAAAGCGTCGCTAAGCGAACTGCTTCCGAGAAAATCCAAAAACGTTTTAATCAAATATGTCTTAACTGGCGCCATTATCGCTGTGGGAGCGGGCATGATTATTCCCTTGATGACGGCTTGGATGAAAGCCCAGTACGGCATACCTGACTCTTTGAGCGGCCCAATACTAGGCGTGTCAAGCATTATAGTAGGAGTATCCACGCTTGCAGCTCCTTCACTTGCGAAAAAATTTGGAGCTATAAAAGCCATAGTAATAACCGAGGGGGTCTCAACCATCTTTATGTTTGCAACGCCGTTATCTCCGAATTACATTGCCGCCAGCGTAGTTTACACTTCAAGAGCTTTTCTGATGAACATGTCAAGTCCGTTGGCGCAATCGATGATAATGGGGTTGGTTCCCGAAGACGAACGCGGCGCAGCTTCGGGCATAAGCGCTGCACTTTGGAGATTGCCCAACGCGTTAAGTTCATTCGTCGGCGCATACCTTATAGGCATAGGATTCTTAGCTGCGCCATTTTTCTTAGCGGCGCTATTATACCTGATCTCTATAGGTTTATTCTGGTATTTTTTCCGAAAAACGAAAATGCCTGAAGAAAAAGATAATCCTCAGAGTGAACTAAAATGAATGAGTTCAAAATCTTCATTGCAAAAACCGAAGACTCCGAGCTTCTAGTGAGGCACAGGCTAGGCATGTGGAAAGATATACGTCCCGAATTGAGTGAAAACGCTAAGAATATGGAGGAGACAACTCGCACATGGATTAAAGCCAAGCTGTCGGAAGGAGAACTAATGGGGTTCATAGCCAAAACACAAGAAGGGACAGTCGCTGGAAGCGGATGCATTTGGCTTAGAGAAGACGCCCCCCGACCGTTCAACGTGCGCCTTGAGTCACCCTATTTTATGTCCATGTACACGGAGGAAGATTTCAGGCGGACCGGGGTTGCAAGCATGATTGTCCAGTGCGCCATCGACTGGTCCAGAGTACACGGCTACAAGACCATTAGCCTCCATGCTTCGGAAGCCGGAATCCCGCTGTACGAGCGGTTCGGGTTCAAACAGACAACCGAAATGCGGCTCATGCTCTGACATATTTCTGTTTAGCATTAGCTTTACCGTCTGCGCGATAATTTTTTATCCCTGACCGAACGTCTAATGGGTAGACATGATGTTTATGAGAGAGTCAAGCTGGAGATTGTTTGGAGCTGCGTTAGCGGTTTTAGGGGTTGTCTTCCTGCTCGGGGGATTAGCGGCTTATTTGGGCGATCATCCGCAGTATGAGGCAGTTTTGACTGTCTTCGGCGGGATTTTCCTTGTTTTTGGCGCAGGCTTGGTTGTAATCACTTTCTTTGAGAAGGACAAAGGTGATGCAACAAACATTAAAGCACCAATGAAAAAGAAAAAATCGTAATTGACAACTTACCAAAAAAAGGACAGGTATTTAGCTTGCTCTACAAAGCTAAATGGAATCTGCATTTTTCTCTTTCTGGAAATATTCTTGAGTGCCTTCGCTTTGCGGTCTGTTGAAAATCTTCTTTGTTTGTCAAGTATTGTCAATTTGTGTCAAATCAGGTCATTTTATGTCAATTCAGGTCAAATTGTGTCAAAAAAAGTATCAACCTGCAAATGATTCGAGCTTCCAAACAAAAAAACAACCCAAAACACAAATGGAAAATCACAGCAAAATACTTCCGTCAGAATCGAAGACTGTGAAGAACGGTAATGGACTTCTGTAGACGTTAAAGGACTTTGGGAGACGGTAAAGGACGGTGAAGGACGGCAAGGGACGGTAATGGACTTTTAGGGACGGATGCTGCAGATAATCTAAGCCCCCATGCAAAAAAGCAATGCATTACACAAACAAAAAATTTCTCTACCAAAAAACGCGGACCCAACGCTAACAAATCTGCGGTCCTATCTTATGATCTATTTTTGACTTTTTGAGATGTTTTGGGAGAATAGTTGCAACCGATCCAAGCCCCAAACCAGAAAAGCAACCAAAACGACTTGTTCAATGACGCCGACACAAAAACTTTTGCGCCAAAAAGACGCCAGCAAAATATCAAAGCTTAACAGACCCAAAAAAGGTTTGGGCTACTTTATTATCCGAGTGTTGTAGGTTTTCAGGTACGTTTGGTGTTGTGAATCTTGCGGGTAGGTTTCGCTTGATGGGTATGGAAAGCTTGTCATGGTTTGGAACGGAAGCGGGTTAACAGTAAAGGGCACGTAGGGTAACCCGTTGCCTTTAAACCAGCAGTTGGCAACCACGAAGTAGTCTCTTACCCAGCCTTTTGGAACAGGAGGCAAATCCGCTAGAAACTGGATTGAAACTACGTCTCCTTGTCGCCCGATCACGAATTGGTTGTCAGTAGACTGCTCCAGCGACGTGACATCGCCGTACTTTGTGAAAGCGCCGCTGGAAGTTGAGTTGGAACCGTATGCCTGAGACAAGACAGCTGATGAAGGCGTTAGGGTGTATACATTCATATCCTGCTGAGGCGACGTGCTTACACCGATGTAATCGAATTGGAACAGTTGGTAATAGTTTATTCTGAGCATGAAATTGTTAGTTGGGAACAGCCCGGTCAAGTTCACGTCGAAGGTCTGGTCAGTAGTTGCGGGAATAGGAAATTCTCTATTCTCTGGAACGTTTACCCAGCTTCCGTTCGCAGCCATCACCTGCATGTACGGCGGCGGCGAAGGCATCACACCCGGCTTGTTGGCGTAACTCATAAAATTCTCGCCTCCTGCGCTGGTGCTTGGCCATTCAGTACGCGCCGCAACCACCAAGTCGATATTCGTTGCACCCGACAAATTACCGAGATTAAGCGTTAAGTTATTCCATGTCCACCTGTTGGCCGTGGTGAAAACTCCATCCAGCTTAGAGACTTGCGGAAGAACGTTTTGTCCCTCCCCGTTGATCGCTGAAACCGGCGTCGAAAAGTGGTTGTTTAAAGAATAGATTGTTCCCTGACCAGAAAGGTCATTAACGAATGTGCTTTTGGTCGAGAAAACATCCGTACCAGCGGGGTGGTCCACAGCCAGCAGTTTAACCGAGTCCAAATAGAAGATTTCGTTTGTGTCTTCAGCGATTTGCATGTTATAAAACCCGTTGAGAGGCTGCAGCTGAGTTGAATCGAGCTTTATGTAATCATAGGGGTAATTGTAGGAGAAAACCATTGAGCCGTCAGGATTGAAGTACTCGAGAAAACCTAACCAGCCCGTACCATCATTAACGTCTGCCGCGTAACTGTAACCGGTTCCGTTCCACGCGTAAAGTTCAGGGCACGAAGTCGGCGCTGTCCTCGCATAATTTCCGACTTCATAAGTTAAGCCTTCAACATCGAACGCTTGGGTAAGGCTAGTAGACCCACCGTTCCATCCTGAAAAGCCATAGGTAACCAATCCCCATTCACTGCTTTCAACTTGCTGTGAAGCTGGAACGGTAATAGTATGGGTGCCAACAGGCACCAGACCTGAGAATCCAGCGGTATACGAGACGCCATCCAAACTAAATTTGATCCCTGGTATGTTCATGATAACATTTAAAGTATGCATGCCAGTCGGAACTACGTTAAACGTGTTAGCTTGCCCTCCCCCATTCAAATTGTAGCTTCCAACGGCGCTCTCGTTCAACAAGGCAGTTACATTCAAAATAGTGCCTCCTGCCATCTGAATGGGAACGCTTTGCACTATGGCACCATTTACCGAGAAAGGAAACAGATAGCTGATGTTTCCGCTCCCTCGATTCCTTACTTCAACTGAAACGGTGATGGTTTGGTTAGGCCACGCTTCAATCGGGTTAATGAATAAATTTGAAACAGTAACCGAGCTGGGTAACGCGGTTGGCGGAGGGGCAGCCGTAGGTTTAGGAGGCGCAGAAGGAACAGCAGGCGTAGGCGAAGGCGCATGCGGTTGGGAACCAAAATAGTTGTTTTCGTAGAAATATGCAATGGCATCTCCTGCCGCGATCAAAATCAACACGACAATAATGGCCGCTTGAATCTTGTTAATTGCTAAACGTGAAGTATGAATGAAATCGCCTCCAATAAATCCTCAACACAATGATTCAAAACTCCTCATTTTTGCTAAAATCAGTCCAAATCTGGGTTGTCGCAAAGTGCAATATCTTTTAAAGGAACAAGTACGATTTGTAGTTTACTATTTTACCCGGTAGCCAAATAAAACATAAAGGGTTACGAGTAGTTAAAAACGAGAATTCGGTTGAAAGTAAACGAATGAAGAAGTTGAAGCTTTTGGCAATCTTAATTTCAATAGTTATTTTGTTTGCTTTGATCGTCAGATTTCAACCGTGGAGTCCACTAAGCGCAAACGAAGTAACACCAATTCGAGTGGCATGCGTCGGTGACAGCATAACCGCAATAACGGGATACCCCTCCGACCTCCAATCATTGCTTGGCTCGGGATACACTGTCGGTAACTTCGGCGTCAACGGAACCACTGTTTTGCTTGATTCTTGGAATCCTTACATGAACCAGTCTGAATTCCAAAAAGCCTTAGATTTCAAGCCAAACATTGTCGTTATAATGCTGGGAACAAACGATGATCTACAGATGCTTCGTCCATCGAACACAAGCTTCGAAGAAGACTACACAAAACTCATCTGCGCGTTCCAGCAACTTGAAAGCAAGCCGAAAATCTGGATTGTTACGCCTCCGCCGATTTTCAGCAACAGCTCGGACTTAAGCAACGCCTATTTCAAAGGGACGATAATTCCTAAAATCGAGGACTTAGCGCATAAGACGAATTTGCCGTTAATTGACGTATACGCGGCTTTCGGGAATCATTCGGATTATTTCGTGGATGGTGTCCATCCTAATAGTGAAGGGGCAGCTCTTATTGCATCGGAGGTTTATAAAGCTATAAACCAAAAATGACTCGGGGAGCCTGAGACTCTGCTTTGATAATCGCCAAGTTTTTACCTCTCCTCAGCGTATTATTACTTGAGGGTGTTGACCATGGCTGTTCTTGAATGCCCTTTTTGTTACAAACCTTTTGAAGTTGAATCACCTGATAAATTTCATATGGCGTTTTCATCAGCAAAGCCGATCCGAAGTAGTTTTCATGGTGATGTCGTGAAAATTAAGGTTAAGTGCCCAAACTCAGAATGCAAGAGGACATTTACTGTTTTCTGGTATGCACCACTAGAATACTTTAACAGGGTATAACTGATGTAAATTTTCAAGCGAGAAAATCTTTGAGTGAAAAAAATATTATTGAATTTTGCTGCAGTAAAAATTAAGCAGGTTGGGTCTAAGCCTTAAGATGTTTCACGGCCCATTGAAGCCATGTCCTTGTCGCTTCATGGTCTTTCACCGTTTTGACCACGTCACTCATAGCTCCACTGCTACATTGCTACGCCCAGCCCATTAAAGCAAAGTCTTTAGCGCATGCCAATTTTCCGCTGTTTTTATTGGCACACTCCTTGCTTCAATGCATTCGCATTTAAAGCGTGCTTCCCAACCTGCAAGATTACAATAGGCGTAGGTTTTATAAAACATATTTTTAACAGTCTTAAAGCAATAAACCATTGTTTAAGCATGTAAAAAAGTTCTTTTCTATCCAAACGATCGCTTATCACTTGTAACTAATTCCAGTGTTCAGAAGAAGGAGGCTATCTGCTTTGACACAAACTGCGCAATTTAACATGAATAATGCAATTATTTCTAAAATTGAACGAAACGAGCGCCAGCCTGACGGGCTGTTCGCACGCGATCACGCCCAATACTGCAGGTTCCAAAACTTTTTATGCGACCACCAGATAAATGCAAAGTTTAAAAATGCTCCTCTTCACTATTTGGTTCATTAAAACTTGCTGAGCGCTCTTCATGTCTTTGATTCCAGAAGTATCTAACCCATTTCTGGCGGCGTTTGCTGGCGGATTACTCTATGGATTGGCTGTTTGCACTGCCTCATGCCTGCCCTATTTGGCAAGTTACATCGCGGGAGTTGGCGCGGGATTCCGCAGAAGCATAAAGATAACGGCGATTTTTAATAGCGGCAGAATATTGGCTTACGCTTTGATCGGATCATTAGTCGGTTTGTTTAGTGGATTATTCAGGCTTGCCCTTTCTGGCTCAGCTACTTCGCCTTTCCAAACTTACTCAGCCATCGGATTCGGCGTTTTGTCCATAGCCATAGGTACAAGCATCATCATCAAATCAAGAGCCCCATGCGAATGTACCCCCAAAGACACCAAAAAATTGGCGGAGCCAACCAAAATGGGCAGGTTCGGATTTGATTATAAAGCTTTCACGTTAGGCTTGGGCAGAGGGTTAATTCTATGCCCGCCACTTGTGGCGCTTCTGGTTTATTCTCTGCCTTTTTCTACTCCACTGGGAAGCGTTGGGTTGGCAGTTTTGTTCGGCTTAGGAACCGCCCTCTCGCCTATGCTTTTGTTGGGAGGCGTTACGGGATGGCTTCTTAACAAGGCGCCATTGCTAAGAATGTGGATATCAATCGGCGGCGCAGCCGTACTAATTCTGCTGGGGATAGTAGCGTTGGTTAATGCTTTAATTTGATCCAAGAAGGCTGATCTGGAAATCGGTCGAAAGACAACAGCCGCTTAACGCTAGTTTTCGCAGTTGAAATAACTTTATTTTTATGTTGAAAGAGAAAATCAACAAACAATAGTTTGCAGGCTTCGATGTTGTTCTACCATATTTGAAGCCTCTGGTGTGTCTAGTCGGCTGGAAGGATAGATGAGATAAACGAACATGACCAAAGAAAGTTTTAGTATTTGTATCCAAAACTAACACAAGAATTGGTGCATAAAACAGCAAGAGGAAGCTAAGCAACTAAAAATGAGGTTTAGTAGAAGTTGCGTGCTTCTTTTCTTTTCTCTGCTTCCTCATAGAACCGCAGAACTTCATCGATTATTTCAACGTTTGATAGCAGCATGCGTCTGCAACAGTATCGTTTGATGCCGAGGCTGTCAAGGATGTCGCTGGCGTTTTCGCCTGTTTTGATTCGGCGCGTGAACTCGTCCCATTGATCGCCGACCAGTTTGCCGCAGGTGAAACATCTAACGGGAATAATCATATTTTTTCCTTACCTGTAACTCTTCTGTTCCTTGGACCGTGCGCCCGCTCCACCGACCTTTTTGGTTTCTTTAGCCCTGCTGTCACCGACAATCATTGTGCGATCGTATTCGCTAAAGACGGTTCGTAGATGAGTGCTTTTTGTCCACTTCAAAAGCGCGTTTGCAATGGATACTCTGGCTGCTTCTGCCTGACCCATGTAGCCTCCGCCGCTGGTTTGCACATCCATGTCTAGCTGTTCCCAGACTTCTTTGCCTGCCTGAAGCAGCGGCTCCATTATTTTTGCTTTCGCAACGTCGGGTTCGAAAATTTCAACAGGTGTCCTGTTTATCCGCACTTTCCCTATGCCTTGCTTAACTACGGCTCGGGCGACTGCGGTCTTTCTTTTTCCACTGACAACTAAAACTTTTTTCGCTGGCATAATTATTCACCTTTGCTCCAGCCTATTTCTTTCGCCATTTCTGCAAGGGTAAAATGTGGCCCTTTCAGGTTGGCAGATGAGGCTTCTTCAAATGTAATCATTTCTTTGCCTTTCAGTTCCAGTGGTACGCCCATGAAAACTTTGAGTCGTTTAAAAGCGGTTTTACCTCTAGGCTGCTTGAACGGAACCATGCCTCGCACGGTTTTACGCAGATATTTATCTGGTCTACGATAATGAAATGGACCACGTTCAGGTGCGCCTACTTCAAGAAACTGTTTGGCTTCTGCAACTTTGCTTTTCTTTTTGCCTGAGAAAACGGCTTTCTCGGCGTTAAGAATGATAACCTCTTCTCCATTTAGGAGTCGTTTGGCAACTTTACTGCAAAGTCTGCCAACTATTAATCCTTCAGCGTTAACGAGAGTAACTGGAGTTTTTGTTGTTTGCATATTTCTCACCGAATGATTTTGATGTTTGCACCCTTGGGATTTTTTTCTAAGAGTTCAGGAATGGAAAGGTATTTTCCTTTAGCGGCAACAAGTTTTGCTTTGGCTTTCTCAGAAACACCAAATGAAGCGATCGTTAACGAGTGGTTTATGCTGCCGGATCCCAAGATTTTGCCTGGAACAACCACTGTTTCAGCGCGTTTTGTGTTCCTGTTTATCGTGCTCAAATTAACTGAGATGCGGTGACTGCGTGTTTTGGAAAGGTATTCTGCAATATCTAGCCAGATAGCTGCTTGTTTTTCTTTGCTTTCTTTCTTGAGCAAATCGATAAGTTGGATTAATTCGGGATTTGTTGATTTTGACTCTTTCATTGCGATTCAGCCTTTAACAATTCTTCAATTTCATTTAGTTCTTTACCTAACGTTTTTGTGGCTTCTTGGAGGATTCGTTCTGGAGGAAGCGCACCTGTTGACTCGATAGTCATTATGAACGCGTTCTTTTCCCATTCAATCTTAAGTGGTGAAGGCTTCTTGGGGCAAGCTTCAACGCAATCCATGCAGAGGTTACAGGCCAAAAGATCCCTGACATCAACTTTGTCATCTTTAACCGCCAGCACCTTTTTGGGGCAGACGTCGGCGCATTTCGCGCAGTCTTCGCATTTTTCTGCGGGGGCAGTTATCTTTGGATAGTACTTGTATACGCACATTGAAACGGGCTGCCACTTTGCATGGACTTTGCCTCTTCCCAAACGTGCATAAGCTTCAAGCTTGAGTTTCTGGTTTTTGGCAAGCTTGATTATCGGTATTTTATCTGACACTGGAATAATTTCTGGGTTTTCAGATACGATTTCACCTGAGTAAACCGTTCTGGTTCCTTCTTTGGCTTCTGCGTCAATCGTGAGTGTCACTCGACATTGGGGGCAGCCAAATTCACTTTGGCATTCACATTCTTCAGGAAGGTTATAAGCATCTAAATCGGTTTTTAGGGGTGTGAGACCTAACCTGTGAGCGATTATTTCATCCTGCAAAATAGAGCTGTTCTCAATCATAACGACTTCTTCGATCGCCATTGTTGGTACTTCAGCAAGCGCTATGCGACGCAGAGCGTTCATTAGCGGAACATCCGCATCTCTTATGATTATGCGGAGGTTGATATCGTTTTTTTCAAGGATTTCCATTTTCACTTGCTGAGACACTCCAATAAAGTTACCGTAATATGTGTTGCGTTCAATAGAGATATGGGTGCATTATTTCAATTTTTCTGTCAATAAAGAAGGGAAACTGAGTTTAGACTCTTCTTCCTCTTCTGCCGCCGGGTCTTCTTGTGCCGTCATGGGGTATTGGTGTGACTTCTTCGATGCGTTCAATACGGAACCCAAACCTTGCCAATGCACGAATGGCTGCTTGGGCGCCTGGACCAGGGGTTCTTGGTCCGCTGCCTCCAGGGGCTCGGACTTTGATGTGAATAGCGGTTATGCCTTTGTCTCGGGCTACTTCAGCTGCGCCAGTTGCCGCTCGCATCGCAGCGTATGGTGATGATTCCATGCGATCTGCTTTGACGAACATGCCGCCACTTGTTCGGGCGATTGTTTCGGCACCTGAAATGTCAGTGATGTGTATTAGCGTGTTGTTGTATGAGCTGAATATGTGCACGATTGCCCATTTGTCGTTTCTTTTGCTGTTGGCGCTCAGAATCTGCCGCCTCCTCTTCCGCCTCTTCTGCCGCGTTGTGGCTGCCTAATTTCAACCTGCTTGG
Source organism: Candidatus Bathyarchaeota archaeon (assembly GCA_963827165.1). Lineage (GTDB taxonomy): Archaea > Thermoproteota > Bathyarchaeia > Bathyarchaeales > Bathycorpusculaceae > Bathycorpusculum. The sequence continues at coordinate 345,280 of CAWGZR010000005.1, forward strand.
CGACGACTGTTAAGCCCGCGCGTAATGGGTGTGCTTGGTTTGCTACGGCGCTTTCAGGTGAATAAATAATTTTGGGTTCATCGAGTTTTGCAACCATGTAACCGGGTATTGTTACTCGGCGGTTGTCAATGGTTACGTGTCCATGCGTGATTAATTGGCGTGATTGGAAGACGGTTCTAGCTAAGCCTTTTCGGAAAACTATGGTTTGAAGTCTACGCTCCAAAATGTCTTCTATAGTTAAGTCTAAAACGTTGTCTAAAACTGCGGTTTCTTGCAGGATTCCGATTTTCTTTAGTTTTGTTAGCAATTCATTTTCCATTTTTGCTCGTTCTTCGGGAGTTTTGCTGATAAGTGATCGGGCGATGCCTCTGGTTTTAGATAAGGTTGTTTTGTGACGCCAAAGTTCATGCTTGTTGCGCAGACCGTACTGACCCAGGAGTTTAAGTTCTTCCTGGAGGATGTCTTTGCGCCAGCGGAACCTTGGCGTATCGAACTTTTTACGTTGCTTCTTTGGATCACCCATAATTATTTGCCTCCTTCGGCAGGTGCAGCTCCGCCGGGTTTCTGCAAGAGTGTCTTCTTCTTGACGCCTAAAGCTTTGCCTGCTCTTCCAGTGGTTTTCGTGTGTTGACCACGGACTTTAAGGCTGTATGCATGGCGGTATCCACGCCAAGACCTGATGTTTTTAGCGTCATCAATATCTTGTTTTGTCCTTAAAACCAAATCAGCGCTTAAAAGATGCATGTCTTTTCCTGACTCAGAATCTTTTCGCCTGTTAAAAAGCCAAATCGGAATGCTGTACTTTGCCGGCTCCTTAATAACATTCTCAATCTTTGATATGTCCGACTCTGTAAGGAAACCCACTCGCAGATCAGGATTCACTTCTGCCTTCTTCAAAATTGCGTTTGAAAGGCTCATGCTAACGCCTTTTATCTGTGCGATAGCGTAAGAAGTCTTAAGGGTACCTGGAACGTCTGTACCCATAATGCGAAGTATATAACGATATTCCTGTGACATGCTAAATTTTCATCCGTTTTTTACATTGAAAGCATATACGAAATGAGACAGTGTTTATTTAAACCTTTTTGACTCGAAAAACTTAACTGAGGTTTAGGCACGGAAATCCTGTGAAATCAATATTGGTCTTTTTCATCTGCCACTTCCTCCAGCCGAGTTGTCTTTGGATCAGTTAACCGAGCTGATTGGTCACCGGTTTGGTCGCTTGCAAGTTTTTTCTTTCGCCTGCTCTGATAATAAATCGCTGCCGACAAAACGGCAGCGCCTGTGACTGCTGAGCCGACCGCTATGGGAAGAGCATCTGAAGCGGGAGTCGTCACTTTGTAGGGACGCATCATCTCGTTATCCTCGTGCTCCAGGAGATGGCAATGCCAAACGTATCCTGGTCCCGCAGTTGCGTCGAATGGAAAGCCTGTCCCGTCTTGCTGTGCAAATCGCACTCGGAGGGTTACAACTTCACCCGAGTTTACTATAATCGTGTCTTTCCAGCATTGCTCTTCCGGCTGAGGTTGACTTATGGTTGTGTTTAGGAAGGATGAGAGTGATTGAACGTTTTTTGTCGGGTGATTAAAAGGCGGCAGCCCGTTGATTCTTAGCCATTCGTCTGTATATGATCCCGCCGCACCCAATGTTTGTCGCTGGACAAGTTGAAACTGCACTAGATGAATGTGAATAGGGTGAGCGTCCATAGTTGGGTTAACTATTACCCAATCCTCGGTTGCTCCTAACTCAGGCATTTCTGAGGTTGATGCATCCCAAGTTTGCCCGTCTAAGAAGGGCTTCAACAGTCGTTCCGTTTGAATCGGCAATCTCATAAAGCGTCAAAGTTCGATGCTTTATCGGTTTGGGTAACGTAGGAAAAGCGGATCCTGCAAGCGTGGGATTGAATGGATTTGGTGCTGAACCGATACTAAAGGGCGCGATTCCTAGTGCGTCGTTGGCTGTGAACTGCATTACCTCGCCCTCGGTTGTGGATGGTGAAAGCAATGCGGTGTTTTGAAGGATGACCTTTTCGCCTGGAGCGAGATTGGAGAAGTCAACTATTACATCCGCGCGTTCAGCAGGTGCTAGGGATAATGAGGTCACGGAGACCGGCGCCCTCATGTAACCGCCGTCACTTCCAATCTGGATGAAGGTCATAGCGTTTGAGAAAGCGAGGGCATAGAATCGTGTGTTTGACCCATTTAAGAATCTAAGGCGATATTGTCCTCTATCAACATTCATATTGGGCCATGCTTTGCCGTTTACCATTATCACGTTACCTATGAAATTGTTAACCCAGTACGGATGCGTGTCAGTTGCTGAACCGACCGATGGGTAGCTTAAAGAGCCGTCGCTGTTGAAGGTTCTGTCTTGAATCACTAAAGGCATCTCGTATTTTCCAGCGGGCAACTTGGCAGCAACCTGGTCGGCGCCGACGGGTTCTCTTATCAGGTAGAAACCTGCAAGCCCAGACAGCACATTTAGTCTGGTGACACCTAAGGCGTGATCGTGGTACCACAAGGTCGTTGGCTGCTGCGAATTAGGATAATAGTATACAGCGGCGTTTGAAGAGGTCTTTTCAGCCGTGTAATATGTTTGGCCATGCTTTCCGTCTGATGTGAACCATTGGTTTGGTCCTCCATCAGAGTAGGATTGGTTTTCTCCTCCATGGAGATGAGTTACAAGCGGAACCAGAGATTGTGCGTTTGGATAACCGGGAGGATATGCGGGAAAAGGCGCAGCGGGCATCGAGTTGTTGCTGGGGTTGGCCCAGTGGATGGTGGGGTCGACTGAAAACATATACGAGGATGTGATGTTGTTTTGCCACTGAACTTGAATTGGGATACCTCTCACGGCTTCAAAAGTGGGTCCAGGCGTGGTTTGAATGGAGCCTAATGATGCCCCAGTTATTGCATCAGTGGCTGAACCCGCATAACCCCAAACCGGAGTAAGCAGGTTCATGGAGGGGGGAAGGATTTGTTGATTAAAGCTTTCCATGCTTACTGCGTAGTCATGTCGAATAACTTTACCTTGATTTGTTACGATGTTAGGTTGGTAAACAGGCGGTGGACCGACCAGCTGATTCTCGAATTGTGGAATCATAAGAGGATCAAGAGAAGACAAGCCAGCGCGGGCTGCACCAGGGGATTCCATTTGTGCGATTAGCCGTTTTGAAGGATTAAGAAGTTGATTTGTCGTCGATGCAAAAGCCAAAGGTTTCAGAGAATCTGATAAGAAAATCGCAGTTAACCCAGCGCCTGCTGTTAGAGCGGTCAATTTCAAGAATTCCCTCCGATTCAACCCTTGATGGCCCACCGCCGCAATCCCAGCCTCTTTGGCCGTTGAAGAAGATACAGGTCTACCATTAGAATCTGAATCCGCTGACTCAATTGCTGATCGTTTTTTGAATTGGAAACTTCGATAACTCAATCGTCGATTCACCATTTTAGCACGAAAAAATGTTTGAATCAGGTTGTGCTCTCAAGGTTGAGAGAACCGAGTTGTTTTAAGAACGTTTGTGACTGTATAGTAACATCAACAACTTTTCGTAGAGTTGGATAAATTTGTTTTTTGGGGCGAAACCTAAATACTTTCATTGCAAGCTTTAAACTGAAGAGAATAATGGACCTCATAACAGTCATCGGTTTGGTCGCCGCGGCGTTCACTACGATTGCTCTTGTTCCGCAGTTGATGAAAGTATGGAAAACCAAGTCAACCAAAGACATTTCGACAGGGATGTTTACGCTTTATTGCGGTGGCGTATTTTTGTGGTTTGTATACGGGACTTACATAGGCGACTTGCCCATCATACTCGCTAATTCTTTAGCATTTGTCCAAGCGCTTGCAATCCTGATTTTCAAGGCAAAATACAAGTAGCAACATAGTTTAAGCTTCGCTAACCACGTCAATAACGTTCAGTGCTGTGCTTATCCACCTTAAATAAGCGTTCAAAGTCGCCCGCAACGCAACGGTGTCCTCAGCATCAACCGCCAAAACAATAGACAAGCCATTAGCCTCAAGTGTCACCGAAGCGCGTCTAGACACATTACCTTTGGCTTCAGGGTCAAGTGCCTTTAGAAGCGTTGCCAATTGCTCTTGAGATCGGAGTTTTAACCGGATGATGGCTTTGGCTCTCGCTGACAGGAGGAACACCTATATCTAAATTGCAGCTTCAAAGTTATAAACGAGCCCAAACCAAAATTACTTAGGTTACATCCAGGATTAATTTTTGGCGTAAAAATTCGCTACAGCTCTAAACGACCTTTTTTGGTTCTCAAGCATATCGGGGAAGGACTTCTGTGTTTCTCAGCATCATAATATTTACGAGGCTGACTTTCCCATGTCAAGATCAAATCGCGGGTCATCGCTTTAAGAAGTAATTTGTTAAAAGAAGTGGAATGCGAAGGCGCCTTTAAGGTTCATTATGAATTTGCTTCGAGTTATTAAATTCTGTTAGCACCCTTCTACATTTATTCGTGATGGGAAATACTGAAGTTTCTGTTTCTAAAGAGTGCCCGTTTGGGAAAGCCAAAAATTATGGATTCTGAAAAGCCTTATAGCCAAAAGAAATTATTATTATGGATTTGTGGGAGGGCCAAGCGGCATTTATAGAAAAAGCTTTGCATGTGGAATTTCCATAGCTGCATTAATTCTCACTTTGATGTGGGTTTGCCCAAACACGTCGGCACAGACCAACTCAGTATTTGGGCCCGCCACCAAATTCAGAGTTCCGGCCTACAATGGTGTCATCAGCTTTGCAACAAACGGAAGCTACATGTCAGCCACATTTGCGGATAATACTTGGACCTTTAAGAACCTCCGCCTTAACGGGTCACAACCGCTAGATAACCTTGAAATTTCAACTGAAAATTCTAGCGTCACGATAAACTCTTACCAGACTGTAACCTTTGGTTTTCCAAGTGAATTCCTGAACATTTCAGTTCAAGGCAAAGGGCAGCAAGTCATTAACATGGGCGTGGGCGCCTTTTCGGGAACCAATGTGGATTGGGTTGTTGCCTCCAATGTCACCTTTCTGAACAGCGGTTGGAGCGTATCGCATAACGGAACGGTAACTTTAACGGGGTTAACTGGAAACCTAAACATTATTTACTTCAATTTCACGAGCCAAATAGGATCTTCCAACCTACCATTCTATAAGGCCCATTCAGTCGCGATCGCGGTAACGATCGGGGTAATTGCAACTTTTGGTGCTGCCGTGGTTGTTCGGGTTGCAGTCAGAAAGCGTACAGGAACGGTGCGGGGTGGGCAAGCATGACATGGACGACCCCAAGCTACATAGTGCTTCCGATCTACGTTGCAATAGTGGTCATCGGAATCTTGCTTATCTACAAGTTGACCAAAGACAAAACCAAGAACATAAGCTCTCTTAGGCTCTTCGTTCAAATCGCAGCCGTCTTCGCGCTTTTCATGGGCCTAATCTTAGGTCCCTTCGATGTCCCCCTTTACTCACCCCTGGGAATTGCGCCCAGGAGCTTATTGCTAGGTGGCAATCTGCTGGGAAATCAGTTCCCCGACGGCATTTCCTTCCCAGTCTTAGCTTGTTACTACCCCAACGGACGAACTGTCACATGTCCAATCTGGCAGATTCAAGCATATATTTTCCCATTTTGGAATTACGCAAGAGGCTACGATGTAGTTTACTCAACGTCTGGTCTTGAGAAAATTGGCATAGTCATCGGCCTAGTCGCGATTGCTGCCATAATTGCAGGCAGATTTTTCTGCGGTTGGCTTTGTCCCTTCGGCCTCTATCAGGACGTGTTGACACGTGTACGTAAGGCAACTAGGCTCAAGCACCTGACTTTTTCTGAGAAAACAAACAGAGCGCTAGCGCAATCAAGATGGATCATAATCGCTGTTTTCCTCATCCTCAGCGTCATGTTTGCGTCATACGAGATTTTCGGTCACCAGTTGATTCCAGGCACGACGCCTGGCGGACCCGAAGGAACGGAGGCAGGCAACGTCGGCTTCCTTAACGAGCCATTCTGCCTGGTTTGCCCCATGCGCCCGCTCTGCGTTTTGATTGAATGCGCTGTAGGCTCCATGAAGCTCTCTTACGTGTCCCAGATCATATATGGACCGCTAGCGATTCGCGGAGGCTACATTTCATCCATAAACATCGCAGTTCTAATCGCAATAACAGCTTTAGCTTTAGCATACAGACGGTTTTTCTGCAGAATCTGTCCTTTGGGCGCCCTAACAGCAGCGTTCAGTGCTTACACCCCGTTCAGGCAAATCGCAATTACCAAGTTGGAGAAGAACGAGGAGAAATGCACCAAATGCGGTGTCTGTAAACGAGTCTGCCCAACCCAAGCCACAGACGTTTACGAGAAGAAAGGCGGCGACGTAACAGAATCCAGATGCATCCTATGTGCACGGTGTGTTGAAGCATGCCCATATGAGGATGCGTTGGCTTTGAAAGTAGCGGGGCAAACTGTGATGCACTCAAGAAACTGGCTGGAAAAAGAATCTTCTTGAGAGGGAATTAGCGTTTTTCTCACCCTTGTTGGCCAATGGGATCTTTGACTTTAATGTTAAATGACGGTGGTCGCTTGTTGACTTTTGTTGACGTTAGTTGACTTTAGTAGACTTTTATTGACTTTAGTTGACTTTTGTTGACTATTGTTGACTTTGGTAGACTTTAGTTGACGCAACCTGCAGACAATTCAAGCCCTAAACCAAAAAAGCAATCCAAAACACAAACGAAAAAAATCTGCGAAAATCCCGAAACCGCCACGACCCACATCTCTTCTTTACACTGTTAAACCTACATTGTCTTTTCTACCCTTTTATAGCGTCTTCTAGCGTTTTTTAGCGTTTTCTAGCTGAAAATAGCGTTTTATAGCATATTCTAGCTTCCAGTTGCAAGAGATACTAACCCCAAACTAAGAAAGCAATCTGTTTCACAACCAAAAAATTTGTTCCGCAATCACGACGGCATGTGTCCACAGGTGCTCAAGCATCTTCGGGTTGATTAATCCAAACTTTGACTTTATCCTGCACCCTGACTCTCGCCTCTGTCTGCATCAACCGAACCTGCCCCTGAACTATCCTGTCATCAGTAGTGCAGAATTCCTTTCTTACGGCGTCCTCAAGCTTGGGCACGTTGATGTGTTCAGCAGAGCCGACTTGGTTCCAGAATTTCATCTGTATCTTTATTCTTTTCTTTCGCGCTTCAGAATCCGAGTCTTTAGTCATCAAAGTTACCTTGCGCAAAATGGAAGTTCATTTTTCGCCTTGTGATGATCCACACATTCTTGGCAATTAGCGTGCCGAAGGCAATCTTTCTTTGGGCAGGGGCAATTCGGAGCTGACATGAAATAAAGTAAAGTCAACAAAGGCAATATATTAATTGCTGAAGTAATTCAAACGGAATTGATTTAGGCGCAGCATAAGAGGATTATTTGCTCGCCAGCTCTTTCCTGTGTCCCTGTTTGTTTAAAGTCGGATACATGCAAGGAAACTGGAAGTTAATTAAGAAAACTATAGAAATATGCTGATGGATATGGCTATGAAGGATCGTCATGGCTAAAGTTGCTTCGTCTTTGCGTAGACTCTTCATCTACTTGATAATAATGTTAATCGTAACTATAGGCGCTCTCTTCGTTTTTCACCAGTTCATCGCTGGACCCATAAGCTTGTCAAAACTGCTTGAGCAGGCTGTCGATATAATTATCAGCGTGGTTTTTTGGGTAACTGCGATAATAATTATCCAGCGTTTCAAGCCGCTAATGGTCCAGAGACTTGGAGTTCAAGCTGGAACGTTAGTGCAGTACATCCTTCTCGCAATCGCGGTTGCGGTAATGATTTTCGGAGTTTTGAACATCCTGAAAGTTTCCGCAACCGATCTTTTAGCAAGCGCAGGAATAATATCCGTTACCGTAGGCTTAGTCATATCCACGTTTGTAGGCAGCATATTATCAGGCTTCTTGGTTTTTACAACTTACAAATTCAAAGAAGGCGACGACGTTATAGTCAACAATATCCCTGGGAAAATCGAAGAAATGACTGCCCTAGTCATGAGAATCAGAACCGACGTCGGCCAGGTTACTATTCCAAACAGCGCAATCGCTGCAGGCGGAGTAATCATAACCGATGTTCATGAATATCAACCGTCGAAAGAAAGCCGGTTGCACTACCAAGTAGGCGACCGTGTTGTAACTTCATTCATGAATGAGCAGGGTAAAATCAAGGCTATCACCTCGTTATATACGGTCATTCTCTTAGATTCGGGAAAGGAGGTAACGTTCCTGAACAATAGCATCCTTTCTGGCGGAGTGGTCATCGCAAAATTGACCCAGACGCCAAGCTAAAAAGAAAACAGCCTGCCATATTCTTAATTAGTAAGCGCATGCTACCCAGTGAAAACATCAGGGATACAATATGACCGCTGTCCCGTTTGCAAGCACATTTGTGGCTGTCGTCTTGATTCCAGTGGCTTTTCTTTTTGTTCACGCCTTCTTGAGCGGTAAGAGCAAAAAGCGTTTTCACCCCGTCTCAGGATTCGCCGCCGTCGTCTGGGATCTTTCGGTTTCAATCGGTTATATGCTTTACAGAACTTTTGGTGGGGCAGTAAACGGGTCGACTCTTCAAATGAGCGGGCTTGTGAACGTCTATTTCATGGTTGTACACGTCCCCGTTGCAATCGTTGTCATGACTCTGGAGATACTTGTGCTCATCACTGGCTTTTGGGCGCTTAAAACAAGGAAAACCAACCGTTTTCACAGCAAACTAACAACACCACTTTTCTACATCTGGTGGTTTGCATTCCTCTCGGGAGAAATATTTTATATAATAATGTATCTGGTGTAGAGGAATTAAGCAGATTTTAGGCGGTTTGGTTCCAGTAGACATCATTTTTGTACTGGTTTGCAACCGCCAGTGACTGGTCATCGTAGATTACATCAAAGTTTTGAACCGTACTTATGAAGAGTTGACTGCAGTGTGCTCCAAACTTGACGCGAAGTGCCGTTAGCTTGCCAGATTCCCCATTTGCCGTCGCTTTGACTTCGTAAACCGCCACCAAAGTTCTGGGGCAAAACCAAGACGTTTTGAACCTTCACGTTGTTGGTTTCTTGGGGGTTCTCAACGACGAGTGTCCAAAACTTTTGCATCGCCGCGAACTGGGAAGCCTGCAATAAGCCACTACCAGTGGGAACGCTACTGTTGGTGCTTTGCACTTGCTGGTCGCCCTGATAGTTGAAGACGACGACGTATTCTGCGCCGCTCTCTTAGAACTGCCGCATTGCTTTATGCATCTGATCTTCGGTTTGCAGAACCGACGGGTTTTGGCTAAGGCCTCAGCGGGTTAGATAAGAATATATGCAGATGATTCCAGTAACGGCTAAATACTGCAAAGCGTAATTGCGTTGATTATTCAAGCACGTGGGAAGAACATAAAATGGACAACTTCTCAAACTTATTCGAAAACTTGATTGAGGCAAGCCGCAAACACGAGCAGTACCGCGAAAAAGAATGCATAAACATGATTGCCAGCGAGGGGTTAAAGTCTCCAGCAGTCAATCAGATGCTGTGCTTCTCGCATGACCTCGCACAGAGATACGCCGAAGGAGACAACGACAGGGAAGGCCACGTCAAAAAACGTTACTATCAGGGACAGAAGTATATGTCCCAAATTGAGGATTACTCAACAGACCTGATGAAGAGCCTCTTTAAAGCCGACTGGGCAGACGTACGCTTGGTTTCAGGAACCCACGCGAACCTAGCCACTTTCAAAGGCTTGTCATTAGCATCAAAAAACAACAAAATGGTTGTCACGCCTCTAAGCTGCGGAGCCCACATCTCACACGACTACACAGGCTTAGCAGGCAACATACTGGGCTTAGACAACATAAATCACGTTTACAACGTAGACGAATTCAACATTGACCCAGAAAAATCAGCTTACGTCATCCGCGCAGCCAAACCCGGCATCGTCACATTCGGCGGCAGCCTCTTCCTGTTCCCGCACCCTATTAAAGAGTTAAGAGCCGTATGCGACGAAGTCGGCGCCTACATAGCCTACGATGCATCACACGTTCTAGGCTTAATAGCAGGCAACCAATTCCAAGACCCACTACGGGAAGGAGCAGACTTCATCACTTCTTCAACCCACAAAACCTTCCCAGGTCCACAAGGCGGCGTCATAATGGGAAACCAAAACAACCCAGCGCAAGAGAAAGCCGTCAAAAAAATCCAGTTCGCAATTTTCCCACTTACCGCCTCAAACACACATTTAGGAAGGTTACCGGCACTCGGAATAGCATCTTTAGAAATGAAGCTTTTCGGCTCAGATCTTGCAAAGCAGATAGTGAAGAACGCTCAGACCGCTGGGCAATACCTGTTTGAGAACGGAGTGGCAGTTCTCGCTGAGAAGAAAGGATTCACCAAAAGTCACCAAATCGCCGTTGACATCCGCGGTTTCGGGGGTGGCAACAAGATAGCGCAAGACCTCGAAGACGCAAACATAATCCTCAACAAAAACCTCTTGCCCTATGATGACCAGAGCAGCAAAGGGGATCCTTCAGGGTTAAGAATTGGCTTTCAAGATGTAACCCGAAGAGGCTTCAGAGAAAATGACATTAAACACCTATGTGACCTAATGCTCGACGTCATAAAGGGCAAGCGCCAACCCGCCGAGGTTAAACAAGATGTCACGTCATTGAGAAAGGAGTTTGGCGGAGTCAAATACGGCTTCCAAAACATCGAAGAAGCCCTAAGCTACATAAAAAAGCCGTAGCATCCGATTTCTTTCATCAAGCTAAGAAACCATACGGATTTTAATGTGAAAGCCCACAAGCAAGGCTAAATATTAATAAGCGAAGCAAACGCATTTTGAAAACTGAAAACCATGGTAGACCTTTTAATAATCTACGTCATAATTACCGCGATTGTTTTCATAGTGGTTTTCATGTTGCTTCCAAGGTACGGTCCACACACCGTTTCAAGGCTAACATGCCCAAAATGCAAAAAACAGTTCAATTATCATTGGGTTCCAGGAGCCAGTTTCATCTCGCTTTACCGTGGAAACACACGTCGGCTAAAATGTCCTTACTGCCACGAAGTATCAAAATACAATATCGCGATGACACGGTTGAGCAAGGAACAAGTCGCCGCCTTGAAAAACAAAGCACCAAGCAAAAGATGAGTACAAACTGTTTACTTTTGAGAATATTTAATATTGCGGGTTGCCAATCAGCTTAAATCACCAATTTATAAAACATAGGATGAGTTGGCTCAAAATGAAAGTGTTGTTAAACGATGGTTTGGAAAAGGAAGGCCTGCAGCTGCTTCAAAATGCTGGTGTAGAGACTGACACTCACAAAAGAGACACAGAAAAACTGGTTACCGACATAGGTGCCTTTGACGCCTTGATTGTGCGTAGCGCTACTAAGGTCACGAGGCAAGTCATTGAGGCAGGGGCAAAAGGCAAACTTAAAATCATCGGAAGGGCAGGCGTTGGGTTCGATAACATCGACGTGGCAGCTGCTTCAGAATACGGGATAGTCGTCAAATCTGCACCCTACGGCAGCACAAATGCGGTGGCAGAGTTAACAATCGGCTTAATGCTTGCCATTTCAAGAAAAACTCCCCAAGCTCACCTTTCGCTGAAAGGCGGTGTTTGGAAAAAAGCGAAGCTCAAAGGCAACGAAATGTCGTACAAAACTTTGGGTATTTTGGGCTGCGGAAGAATCGGGCAGAAGCTGGCAGAAATTGCGCACCGTGGCTTTGAAATGGAAGTCATAGGTTTCGACATCAAGCCATGTTTTGAATCGGGCATAAAATTCATGACTAAAGAAGAGGTTCTCTCAAAGGCAGATTACGTGAGCGTCCACACTCCGGGTGGAAAGGAAGCGGTTATCGGCGAAAAAGAACTGGCCATAATGAAGCCTACAGCCTACTTGGTTAACACTTCTAGGGGCAACAACATAGACGAAGAGGCACTGTACAATGCGTTGAAAGAGGGAAAAATAGCTGGTGCAGCACTTGACGTCTACGTTGACGAACCCAAAGTGGAAGACGCCCAATTCAGCACCAAACTAACTGAATTGGAAAACGTGGTTCTAAGCAGCCACCTAGGAGCCTCAACCATTGAAGCTCAAAGGGAAACTTCAACGGAAATTGCCCGGGTAGTTTCAGGGTTCCTGCTGGGCGGCGACTTCTTAAACGCAGTTAACGCTGGCGAAAGCATTGAGCTTGAGGAAAAACCAGTTTACACCTTATTCATTCACCATCGCGATGTTCCGGGGGTCTTCGCAAACATCGACAAGGTCCTTGCTGAAAACGACATAAACATAAGAGCCAACTATTCGAGGCAAATAGGAAACAGCGGATACGCAATCTCCGTGTATGTGCTCCACCAAAATGTCAGCCTCGAAATAATAAAGAAGCTCAAAGCAATCCCAAACATCTGCAACGTAAAAATCTAAGCGAATTTCGCCATATTTGCTTCACCGAGACTCCACCTTATGACCTCTGCGAGGAACCTTTGCCTGCCTTAATCAGGCATATTAACCCGTTTTATTTCTGTTGTAGCTATGCGATTAGGAGTTCTGTTTTCAGGCGGCAAAGACTCCACCCTTGCCCTTCACTACGCTCAAGAGAAGGAAGAAGTGGCCTGCCTCATCACGTTGCTTTCTGAGAATAAGGAAAGCTACATGTTCCACACGCCAAACATTGACATCACTGCCCTCCAAGCCCATGCCTTAGCCTTACCCCAAATCGCGAAAACAACTCAAGGCGAAAAAGAGAAAGAGCTCTCAGACCTAGAAGAAGCCATCGCCGAAGCTGCGAGAAAATTCCGGATTGAAGGGGTAGTTACGGGTGCGGTCGAGTCGGTCTATCAGGCGGAGCGGGTTCAACGCATTTGCAACAAGCAGGGTCTTTGGTGTTTTAATCCGCTTTGGAAGCATGACCAGAAAGCCCTGTTAGAGGAGCTTTTGGAAAAGCGTTTCAAGGTGGTTATTTCAGGGGTTTTCGCTTACCCTCTTGACGAAAAATGGCTTGGCAAAGAAATCGATGCACAGCTGATAGGCGCGGTTAGTTGATCTCCAGCTTAAGTACAGCATCAGTCCTTCGGGGGAAGGTGGGGAAATCGAAACCACGGTTTTGGATTCGCCCCTGTTCAAGAAGAAAATCGAAATCCTCGACTATTCCGTTGACGCAAGGGGAAATTCGGGGGTTTTCAAAATCAATAAGGCCCGGCTGATTGAGAAATGATTTTGATTGTTGATCTGAACTACAAAAGGAATTCTTTGGGTTTTTACGAGTTCGTACTGCCGATAGCCGCCGCCGTTAAAACCCCCGACGATTGGACCGCCAAACATTATTTGGATGTCAACGACGAAGTCCTAAGCCAATGCGACGTAATCATCCTTTCAGGAACCCCACTTAAAGACACAGCTACTTTAAGCCAGCCAGAAAGATTCCAATGGCTCAAAAAAACAGAGAAACCGGTGCTGGGCATCTGCGCGGGTATGCAGACAATCGGAGTAGTTTACGGCATGAAGTTAACTCGTTGTTTGGAAATTGGGATGACACCGGTGAAAGCTCTTAAAAAAAACCCGCTTTTTTCAACTGACTTCAAGGCGTATTCACTTCACAGCTTCTGTGTCGAACCCACCGCCGATTTTGAAGTTTGGGGTAAATCCGATCTATGCGTTCAAGTAATAAAACACAAAGAAAAAAAAATCTACGGTACGCTTTTTCATCCCGAAGTCAGAAATCAAGAAATCATAAAGAAGTTCCTTGAAAATCAAAACAACCAAAAACAAAAAAAGTTTGCCGTCGACCAGTTACTTTCATAGCAGGCAAGGCACGAAATTTGTGGATAGTAGATCATCAATTGGTTTGATAAGAGTAAATTGAACCTGGATGTTCAAAATTTCTATTTATTCGCTCTTTGATTGGGCTTCAATCGGGGTTGAATTTGCAAAATATTGTCAAACTGCGCCTTTATCTTACGAAAAAGTGAACTTGTGCACCATGGTTTTGTGGTGACTTTGAACTTGGGTGACGTTGATTTGCAGTGAAAACGCGGTAATTTGACTAGGTTCGTAAAAGTGGTCTGAGTTGAGACCTCGCGCCGTCTTAAAATCGTTTTCAACAGCCACTCAGCGAGGAACTAATGATTGAGACAGAAACTTAATTACCGACCAAACCTCACATAGAATACAACTGGTTTTTACTGATTAATGAAGTGACTATTATATGGCAAACAAGTTACCGCTTGAAAAAATCAGAAACATATGTCCCCCAGACCTGATGCAATGTGAATCAACAAAAGAGCTTGCTCCGCTAGTTGAGATCATCGGACAAGAAAGAGCCGTACGAGCCTTAAAATTTGGCCTAGGAATAAAAAATCACGGCTTCAACATGTACGTTGCAGGTTATCCCGGAACAGGAAGAAAAACAACCGTTAAAAACTTCGTTGAAGCCCAAGCCAAAACCCAGGCTGTCCCACCCGACTGGTGCTACGTTAACAACTTCGAAAATCAATACGAGCCTAAAGCCATTCAGTTATCTGCGGGAAAAGGCAAAGAATTTCGGGATGACATGAAGAATTTTATTGAAAACGTCAAGACTGCGCTTCCGAAAGCTTTTGAAAGTGACGATTACGCAGCAAAAAGAGAAGCAACTATCCGTGGACTGGAAGAAAAACGTAAAGAACTGATTGAAGAACTCAGCGTGAAGGCTCAACAAGAAGGCTTCGTTATCCAAACTACACCGATCGGCTTGCTGCTTATCCCGGTTTTAGACGGCAAACCTCTAAGCGAAGAAGAGATGCTTGCGTTGCCACAGAAAACAAAAGATAAACTTCAAGAGAAAAGGGAAAAGCTGGAAACGGAATTCCGAAACACGATGCGTCAACTCATCGATATGGAAAGACAAATTCACGATGCCCTAAAGAAGCTCAACAAGGAGGTTGCGCTTTACTCCATCGGCAATCTCGTGGAAAGAATTACAGAGAAATACCACGGTTTAGCAGCAGTGACAGATTACCTTAAAGGCCGTGGAGAATGACATGCTTCGAAAACCTGCAACAATTTATCAGAAGAAGCCAGGGCGGCGAACAGCAGGAACAGCTTCCATTTCAGATGCCATGGATGAGGGAAGACCCATATAAGAAATATGAAGTGAACGTTGTAATCGACAACTCTGAAACCAAAGGTGCCCCAGTTATTATGGAGTCAAACCCTACATACCCCAATCTTTTAGGAAAAACAGAGAAAGAAGCGCAATTCGGCGCATTAACAACCGACTTCAGCATGATCCGCGCGGGTTCAATTCACAAGGCCAACGGAGGATACCTAATCATCCCAGTCGAAGACTTGCTACAAAACCCGTTATCGTATGACGGACTCAAAAGAGACCTCAAAGACGGAAAAATGACCATAGCTGAACCAGAAGAACGCTACGGCTTTCTAAGCATCAAAACACTCAAGCCCCAGCCCATTCCGCTGACCGCCAAAGTTATCCTAATTGGAAACCCTTACCTCTACCAAATGATGTTCGAGTTAGACCCTGACTTTAAAGAGCTTTTCAAAATTAAAGCTGAATTTGACACAGTGATGGATAGGACAGAAGACAAAGTCATGCAGTACGCCACTTGGGTATGCACGCTTTGCGAAAAAGAAAACCTCAAGCACCTTGACGGAGCCGGCGTCGCAAAACTCGTTGAGTCAGCTCAAGAATCGCAGACGACCAATACAAACTTTCAACGCAGTTTTCCTATGTTGCTGACATAATTCGCGAAGCAAACTACTACGCTACTCAAGATAACTCCGACTTCATAACTGGAGAATACATCAAAAAAGCAATAGAAGAAAAAATTTACCGCTCAAAACTCATCCAAGAAAAAATCCAGGAAATGATAAAACGCGGATTCTTCCTAATTGACACTGTTAAGGAAAGGGTTGGGCAAGTCAACGGCTTATCCGTTATGGGACTGGGTGACTTCGCCTTCGGAAACCCTTCACGAGTAACAGCAAGCATCGGTATTGGCAGAGAAGGAGTAATTGACATTGAAAGAGAAGCCAAAATGGGCGGACCTATACATACCAAAGGCGTCTTAATTCTCAGCGGATACTTAAATGATAAATACGCAAGAGACAAACCGCTGAGCCTTTCAGCAAGACTTGTTTTTGAACAAAGTTATGGAGGCGTCGAAGGTGACAGCGCTTCAAGCACCGAATTATACTCGATTCTGTCAGCGCTCTCTGGGCTTCCGATAAAACAGAACATAGCTGTCACAGGCTCAGTAAACCAGAAAGGTGAAGTTCAAGCCATCGGTGGAGTAAACGAAAAAATCGAAGGCTTCTTTGAAGTCTGCAAGTTGCAGGGACTCTCGGGGCAGCAGGGTGTCATGATACCGGAAAGCAACGTTCAGAATCTGATGCTAAAAGAAGAAGTCGTTGAAGCAGTCAAAGCAGGTCAATTCAATATTTACTCAGTCAAAACGATCGATGAAGGCATAGAGTTTCTAACAGGAACAAAAGCCGGGGAAACACGCGCGGACGGAACTTTTGAAGAGGGAACAGTCAACTACATGGTTAATAAGCAACTCACAGAAATGGCTGTCAAACTCAAAGAGTATCCATCCTTCGAAGCACACAAAAAACCCGAAAGTTAGACCACAAGCTCGGCAGCCTTAAGCTCTTCTTTTTTTCGATCTCCACAAATAAATAAGCCCGAACTGCCATCCGTAAATTTTGATTAATAATTCCTCAGTTCGCTGCAATCTATCTCTACAAAGGAATGAATTTTGAATCTTGATTGCAAGTTATCAAAGCTTATCTTGCCAATTGCACAACGAAATAGCGGGACGAACTTGGCAACTAAGAAACTCATGCGCAAACGCAAAAACACTTTGGCAATTCTTCTTCTGCCAGCTCTAATTTTTGTTTTCTTCATGGGCTGGTGTATGTACTGGGCAGGCGACAAAAAAGACCAAAAACACCTAAACCGTAGAGAACCGAAAAAAGACAACGTAACGCTTTTGCCAGCTGTTTTCGAAGAAACAGAACGAACGATAGTTGAACAATGAAACAAGCGATCGATAATTTTCTAATCATTTGCAACTTGAAAAACAAGTTATGATAACGATGCTTGCACGCTTGTTACATCAATTGTACAACCACAACTCCATTTATACCGCGCAAGGGATTGATTATCTTGCGAGAAATAGCCATCCAAGAGGTACACCCATGCTTGGCGGGTCACGGTCGAACGAGACGCGGATTGCCAAAGCCTGACAAACAGGTGCTTCTTCTAATTCGCGTCTTGAACTGACAGGAGCGATCCGTCAAGCCTGCTTTTAGTAACCAACAGCACAAAAAATAACCGTTTTACTGTATATTATTTATTAAGGGTAACATATAATCCTACTTTTCGGGAAACAACTTTGAGCTATAAAGCTAACATGCATCCAACAGTAAGCCAAGCAGAAATGGCCCTATTCAACGAGTTAAGTAAAGCAGGGTTAACCACAGGCATGGTAACTCAGAAACCAATCATCCTCAAATCAACCATCCCCGATTTCTGCTGGATGAACAAACGCAAGATCGTTTACTTAGACGGAATACAAGTACATTCAAGCGACAAACAACAGAAGCGGGACAGCGAAATCGACGAGTTGCTAGAAGCTCAAGGTTGGGAAGTTTTGCGAATACCCTATCAACCGCCTATAACAGCGAAGGGACTAGCTGAGATGATGAAAAGGATCAAACTGTTCCTAAACGTGGATGAAGAAACATAGCGCACAAAAAAACCGGACTGTTTGCAAAGGAAAGCCACAAAAACCTATTTATTTCTTAAAGAACACCCTTTCCGTTCGAATGCTCCGGTAGTATAGTCCGGTCAAACCTTACTAAGACTTCTTATTAAGGGACTAAGTATAGCGGCCTCTCGAGTCGCGGACCCGGGTCCAAATCCCGGCCGGAGCACCACATTTTCCTGAAAGTTATCATTTTTGTTCGTGAGGATTTCTAATTGCTCACGGTTGCGCCTTGTTTGTTACCAACGACGAACACTGCTCCTCAACTGTACGATTTAGCGTTAGTTCCGCCATGTTTCGACTATAATCCATTATTCGTCTTGAACTGTCAAAGATTAGGCGCAGCACCGACGCGACGCTTGGATCCAACTTCTTGCTTGACATAAGCATGACCAATTCATTTTCAAGAGGGGCAAAAGAATCACATTTCGAAATTAGTTTTTCCGCGTCCTTGTAATCTCTCTTGAAAAGCGCTTTGATCGTGTCATCGTATGACTGCTGAGCTAACGAACTGAAATTAACCAGTTGGTTGTATACTTCTTCGTCTATTGGATCTTTTACGAAAAGTGTTTCGTCGTCAATCAATTTTTGAAGTGAACCCAAGTTATTTATAATGTTTAAGGCATTTTGGGCAATGCTTTCAATATCATTTACAGCTATGCGGTATAGAAGGAACTCTTTGGGTGTTCTGAAACCGAGTTCTCGGTAAAGGTTTCGTTCTATGCCATACTTGAGTTGGCGGACAACATACAACCCCAGCCTATTCACGTCGTTGTGAGCGTTGATGACCCCGTCAAACAATGCGGTGTTTCGGTCTTTGAGGGCGGCGATGGCATCTCTGTTTGCGGAAAGCGCCACAATCGCCATTCTCCTAACGGCTTTTTCAATCGGGAACTCTGAATGTTTTATTAGGATTTGAAGGGTGATTTCATCTGACGATTCATCGATGATTTCTGAACCTAGAAAGCTATCTCTGGCTAAAGCTTTTATTTCATTTTTGTATTTGACTGTGTCCTGCGGGTTTTTGATGTGGACTCTTATTATGTCGGCGCCAATAGCGTACAGAGCTTTTATCATTCTCAGCGTGGACTGTATGGTTTCTCTCGGGTCAATGCTTATGTAGTATTCTTTGGGTTTAGCTGCGTTGCCTCGGCCCTCTTTTTCCTGGATTTTTCTTGGAACCAGCATCAGTGTTGAATCTGGTTCTATATTGAATGCTATTTCGCTGCCTCGTTTTAGTTCGAGGTCTTGAACCCATTCTTTAGGTAGGGATATTATGTATGACCCTCGCCCTGTGCATTGGACTCTTCTGTAGCCTAAGTCTTTTTCAGCCATAAACGTCGCCAGATATATGTTTCGTATATGTATCATAGTTCATGAAGTGTCATATAAATGATTAGCATTAAAGTTATATAGAATACATGTTATTTTAGTGGCTAACCCTTCACACAAGAGTGACAAAAATGGCAGTAAACACCTGCAAAATAATCAACGAACGCAGAAAACAACTTAACATGGTAAACGATGTCCTATGCACGAACGACGTGGAACTGCACATTTTAATGCTCACTTGTCCACGCTAATAACAAAAGAATTTGAGGTTTAAGTTATGGTCAAAAGAATAATTGCAAAACAAGAAAACTGCATCGGCTGCGGACTTTGCGAAGTATACTGCACAACCCAACATTCAAAATCAAAAGACATAGTAAAAGCCTACAACAGCGAACGCCCAAAACCAATAAGCAGAGTAAGAGTAGAACGAAACAAACCAGTCTCATTCGCAATCCAGTGCCGACACTGCGAAGACGCACCATGCGTAATCGCATGCTTGTCAGGTGCAATGCGCAAAGACCAGAAAACAGGCGAAGTCACCCATGACCAGCAGAAATGCATTGGCTGTTGGACTTGCGTAATGGTTTGCCCATACGGCGCCATAATAATGGATAAAGAAGGTCACGTAGTCGCTAAATGCGATCTATGCCAAGGATTCGAGCAACCCGCATGCGTAGCCAACTGCCCCAACGAAGCATTAATTTTCAAAGAGGCGAAACCCTAAATGGTAAAATACGTGATAATAGGCGCCTCTGCGGCAGGCATAGGCGCAGTTGAAGCCATACGAGAAGTAGACCCCACGGGAACCCTTACAGTGATAACCGATGAGTCATGCTCCCACTACAGTCGCCCCATGATAAGCGACTTCGTTAGCGGCAAAGCGGACCTAAAAAAAGTTGATTGCCGAAACGAGGATTTTTGGAAAGAAAATAAAGTGGACGTAATCTTAGGAAAAAAAGTTGCCGAGATAAAGTTCGACGAAAAAGCTGTCACGCTTGAAAGCGGCGAAAAAGTTCAGTTTGAAAAGCTGCTTCTTGCGACAGGCGGCAAACCTTTCGTTCCAAAGACTGAAGGCTCAGAGAAAGACGGCGTTTTCACGTTCACAACCATAGGGGACGCCCAGCGGATTGCAACCAAAATTGAGGCGATTAACGCAAAGACGGCAGTAGTAATCGGCGGAGGGCTCATCGGCATAAGCGTAACGGAAGCCCTTCTTAAACGCGGCTTAAAGGTTACGATGGTTGAGTTACAAGACAAGATCCTCAGCTTACTCTTGGACCCTAAGGGCTCAGATATTATGGAAGCTGCTGTTCGGAAAGCAGGCGTCAACGTTGTCACTGGTCAATCGGTTCAGAAAATCCTAGGGAAATCAGGCAATGACGGCGCAGTTGGAGGAGTTCTCTTAACTAAAGGCGAGCAGGTACAATGCGACCTCGTCATAATGGCCATCGGCGTTATTCCACGCACAGAACTTGTTGCCGGAACCGCTGTAAAGACAAACAGGGGAATCGTGGTGGACAACATGATGCAGACAAATGTTCCCGACGTGTTTGCCAGTGGCGACGTCGCGGAGGCTTATGACTTCATCATTAACCAGAACCGAACTTTGCCTCTTTGGCCTCTAGCGGTTTTGGAAGGAAAGGTAGCAGGCTACAATATGGCAGGCAAAAAAGCCACTTATGCAGGTGGCACAAACATGAGTAGCCTCAAGTACTTCGGAGTTCCCGTCGTTTCCGTAGGCTTAGCTAACCCAAAAGAAGACCCAACACTGGAAATTCTTGTCAAAATCGATCTTGAGCGCAACGTATACAAAAAGTTAGTTCTCAGAAACGACTTTATCGTCGGTATGACTCTTGTGAACTCGATTGAACGGGCAGGAATTCTTTTCTACTTAATGAAGAACGCGATAAACGTAAAGAAATTCAAGCAGCAGCTTCTTGTAGACAACTTCAGCTGGGCAGCCCTCCCAACTAATCTGCAGAAAAAAATGAAGGTCGTGCAGTAAAATGAACTTTCAAGACCAAAAAATAATCAATCCCTTTGGCGACGACAAAGACTTCTCAGGATGCGCCATCTTCGCTATGATGAACACAGAACGCAAACGTTTCAGTTCAAAGGACCCCGTGCGGGCGATAAAGAATATGCATGACCGCGGCAACGGCTTAGGCGGCGGCTTCGCGGTATACGGCGTATACCCAGACTTCAGAGACTACTACGCATTTCACATAATGTACTTAGCCAGAGACGCAAAAGAACAAACCGAGCGCATCCTCGCATCGAAATTTGACATGATATATGACGAGGAAATGCAGACAAAGCCAGCTGACGTTCATAACCCACCTCTGGTTTGGCGATACTTCGTTCAACCCAAGAAAATCAGACCTGAAAACCAATCTGAAGCAGACTACGTCATTGAAACCGTTATGCGTATTAACTCAGAAACAGGGAAGGCGTTCGTTTTCTCAAGCGGCAAAGATATGGGAGTATTCAAAGGCGTCGGCTTCCCAGAAGACGTAGCAGAATTCTTCTGCCTTGAGGATTACCAGGGGTACCTTTGGTCATGCCACAGTCGGTTCCCAACAAACACCCCCGGCTGGTGGGGAGGAGCACATCCATTCAACATACTGGACTGGACAGTTATCCATAACGGTGAGCTCTCATCGTACGGCATAAACCGACGATACCTGGAAATGTACGGTTACAAATGCACCATGCAAACAGACACCGAAGTGCTCGCCTACGCGGTGGATTTGCTTATGCGTAGACAAAACATGCCGATTGAACTTGTAGCCCAAATCTTAGCCGCACCACTCTGGGATGAAATCGATCAGATGAAACCCAAAGAAGCAGAGCTCCTAAGAAGTCTGCGTCAAACCTACGGCAGCCTACTGATGAATGGGCCATTTAGTATAGTTGTGGCGCACCATGGCGAAATGATCGGGTTAACAGACAGAATCAAGCTTCGACCTTTGGTCGCGGGCACAAACGGAGACTATACCTATCTGTCATCGGAGGAATCAGCTATGCGGTTGGTTTCCCCACAGCTTGACAAGTTCTGGGCGCCAAGAGGCGGAGAACCAGTCGTTTGCAGACTCAAAAACAGTAATGCCCAAACAGTTCAAGTTTTAGAAGGAGGACAAACAAAATGAAAACTTACGTGATTCCCGAGTATATTGTTGAACGGGACCAAAACCGTTGCATTCGCTGCAAGGTATGCGTTAACCAATGCACTTACGATACCCACTCTTACGATGAAGAAACAGATTCAATCTGTAGCAAAGAAGAAAACTGCGTTAACTGCCAACGCTGCGTAACCTTCTGCCCCACACATGCAATTACAATTAGAAAGAACCCTAACGTTAACCGAGAAAACGCTAACTGGACCTTTGAGGCCATACGGGACGTGAAAAAGCAAGCTGAAAATGGAGCGGTAATCCTAACAGGCATGGGCAATGATAAACCATACTACACATACTGGGATCGACTGCTACTAAACGCCAGCCAAGTTACTAACCCTTCTATTGACCCTCTGCGTGAACCCATGGAGATCAGAACATACCTTGGCGCCAAACCAGACAAACTCGAGTTAGAGATGGAAAACGGCGAACCAGTCCTCAAAACAAAGCTTACCCCGCAACTCTGCCTCGACACCCCAATAATGTTCTC
Source organism: Candidatus Bathyarchaeota archaeon (assembly GCA_963827165.1). Taxonomy (GTDB): domain Archaea; phylum Thermoproteota; class Bathyarchaeia; order Bathyarchaeales; family Bathycorpusculaceae; genus Bathycorpusculum. Next base: position 368,069 of record CAWGZR010000005.1, read on the forward strand.
AGCTATGTCTTACGGTGCCATCAGCCTAAATGTCCATGAATCCTTAGCGCGGGCAGCTACCGAATGCGGCACATACTTTAACACTGGAGAAGGTGGCTTAGACCAAAGCCTCTACAAATACGGAGCCCACGCCATCGTGCAAGTTGCGTCGGGCCGATTCGGAGTTCACCCCAAATACCTTAACGCAGGCGCAGCCGTGGAAATTAAGATTGGCCAAGGCGCAAAACCAGGCATAGGCGGACATTTACCGGGAGAAAAAGTAACTGAACATGTTGCAAGAACACGCATGATTCCAACCGGAACAGATGCACTTTCACCCTATCCTCAACACGATATATACTCAATCGAAGACCTACGCCAACTAATCTACGCTCTGAAAGAAGCTACAAATTACACCAAACCCATCTCAGTCAAAATCGCTGCAGTTCACAACGCAGCAGCAATCGCAAGCGGCATGGTTCGCGCAGGAGCCGACATCATCGCCCTCGACGGTGTGAGAGGTGCAACTGGCGCAGCGCCCAAAATCATCCGAGACAACGTAGGCATACCAATTGAATTAGCTATTGCACAGGTAGATCAGCGACTTCGCGAAGAAGGCATCCGTAACCGTGCATCCGTAGTTGCGGCAGGCGGCTTCAGAAGCAGTGCTGACGTTTTCAAAGCCATAGCGCTAGGAGCAGACGCCGTATACATTGCAACTGCAGCTTTGATAGCTATGGGCTGCACCGTTTGTCAACGCTGCCACACAGGCAAATGCCCGTGGGGTATCGCGACAAGTGACCCATGGATCAGCAAACGAATAAACCCAGACATCGCGTCAAAACGACTCGTGAACCTGCTTAACAGTTGGAGCGTTGAGATCAAAGACATGATGGGCGGCATGGGAATAAACGCGATTGAAAGTCTTCGAGGGAACCGACTTGCACTCAGAGGCGTCGGGTTAAGCCGAACGGAACTGAAAATTTTAGGCGTGAAAATGGCCGGAGAGTAGAAAAAAATATGCTTGAACAAAAAGAAAAAGTGGAAATCGACACAAAATACCTTGACTGCATAAAGCAAGAGGGCAATATGTTGCAAATCAACGCTGAAGGAATGCACTATAGGGACTTAAACGCGCTGCTCAGACAGGCAATCCACTTGAGTGTAGAGCGAATCGAAGTACACAATGTCTGCGGCCAACGGTATATTGGCACCGACCTTGATACAAACATGCAAATCGACATTTACGGAACCCCAGGAAACGATCTCGGAGCCTTCATGAACGGACCCAAACTCGTGATCCACGGCAACGGACAAGACGGTTCAGGCAACACAATGAACGATGGACAAATCATCATTCATGGACACGCCGGAGACGTAACAGGAAACTCGATGAGAGGCGGAAAAATCTTTGTTCGAGACTACGTCGGTTATAGAGTCGGCATCCACATGAAAGAATACAAAACCAAAATTCCACAAATAGTCATCGGGCAAACTGCAGGCGACTTCCTAGCAGAGTACATGGCGGGCGGAGTAATGGTTATCCTAGGCTTGAACCTTAAAGAAGGCGAAAAATGCAAAGCCAGATTCGTCGGAACAGGAATGCATGGCGGAGTCATCTATGAACGTGGAGAAATCTTAGAACCAGTCAACGGAACTAAAACGCTGGACGCTGGAAAACGCGACCTCAAAACGATCGAAGCCCTCGTCAAAGAATACTGCGGCCACTTCGGCGCCGACCCCAACCAAATCATGGCGCATAAATTCAAAAAGATAATGCCGGTTTCAAAGAGACCATACGAGAAATTATTCTCGCATTAACCCTTTTCCAAAATATTGGAAGAAACATTTTTTCTTTTCTAGTTCACTATTTTTCGCTGTAAAGGTCAATTCCAATGTTTTTGACTAGTTGCTTTACATCTTCTTTGCTCATCCATTCGATCTGCAAATAACCAAGGATTCGCTCGTTGCTCAAACCCAGCCTTTTGGCCTCTTGCACTGTGTACCGATAAGCTTCGACTTCGGTCGGTCTATCCACATAATCGTATCCAAGCTTGAACAACTCTTGCCCCGCTAGATGCTGCTTAACATGGCAAAGTTCATGAACGACGTCGAGGTAGATGTCGGTTTTGTTGCCGTTGTTTAGGTAGGATTTGTTGACCATTAAGTGTCCGTCGTTGTCGTTGACCCCCATGTAACCGAACCAGGTGAATTCGACCCGTAAATTCTTCAGTACCTCGTCGGTCTTATCACCGAAGATACCTCTCACTGCCTGAGATTTTTCAAATCCCTTAAAATAATTCAGAAACATGCCGCTTGAAGTGCCTAAGCGAAGTATCCCTGTTAGCCGCAGCTTCCTCGTTAGCCTGAACATGGTCCAAGCGAAGTATTCCATCCATGAAGCCATTTCCTCGCCTCCTTTCCCAATATGCAGAAGCAGTATTTGAACGCTGACAAACTTGAGCAAAGCGCTGAATGTGACGATGATGGAAACGATATAGTCCTGAGGATAAAATTATTAAACTCAACACCAGAGAAGAAAAAGGCGTGAAACGATGCGACCCGAAGACGCAAGAACCAGAATTGAATACTGTAGTTTTCTGTCCTCTCAAATCGTAAAGTTAGAACTCAAGCTGCCAGAGTGGCCTGCACAAAACATGTTCAATAGCCTCAACAGCAACATGCGGTTTGAACTTTGTTTTGAATTGGTCCCCTGTCAAGCGCCCATGAAGTCGGTTAAAGTCAAGTTTTCAGACGGAAGTTCAGCAGTGCCTAACATAAAGGACGGATGCTTCTCCAACGTTACTTCCCGCGTATACAGGGTTTTGCTGAAAGATAAAACGGTACTCGCCTTGGCACAGGTCATTTCTTGAAGTAAAATGTTTCTTTGGCTTTCAGAGTGGGGGAGGTAAGTTGCGACGACAACAATTTGGTGCTTCCGTGCGAAGCTTGAAAGGTAACTGACGATTTGACTGTAAACCCTCTGCGCCTCTTCATTTGCGACATCGTTGTCTAAGAAGAACCCAGCGATGTCGGAAATCACAAGGAGTTTAGCATTGTATTGTTTTACGGTTTCTTCAAGCTTGTCAAGTATAAGGGAGGTCAACTGGTAAGCGGTGAATGCTCTTGATATAAATATGCGTTCGAGAACTCCCCGCGGGTCAAGCTGGTGAAGCTGAGCTAAACGGGCAATCTTGTAGAGGCTAAACGTGTTTCCGCCGTCGATGAAAACAACGTTGCTTCCTAAGCCGCCAAGCTGCGTTGGCAACTGCGCGCGAATGCAAAGTAGAGAAGTCATCGAAATAACTGATGGTGACCCGTAAAGGACCGCGAAGTCGCCTGGAGCAAATCCGGGGAAAAGCTCATCTACACTGGGCATATCCAGAGAAAACAGCGGCTGCGCCATCACAGGCCTAGCCATTAAATTTTGAGTCATTTCACTTTTGCACTCCTATCCATGGAAGGCACTACGAAGTTTAACCCTTTTTAAAGCATCGTTCAAACGACAGCGTGGCACAGAGGAGGGTGCACTGAAAATGAAAAGCGAAAAACGGGGGGTTTATGCTTGCTGCTGTTTGCGTGTTTCTTTTTGTTCCCGCAGAATTTGAGAGGCAATAGTCATCAAGAAAATCATTGTAAACACGATTGCTACAACGCCCACCTTATACATGATAGCCATGTTAATGTATAGAACCGCGAAGACAGAAACAAGCATCAGAGCTAAGATGAAGGCTTCCGTGACGGTGCCGAATACTTTAGAAGTACCAAAACTCATGATTCTACACCAACTTTTTCCAAGGTCCATGCACAAGCGTACAATATTAATTTTCTGCCTAAGTCCCCAATAATCTGACCCTTGACTCGAACACCAGCGCGTGCCGATGCAGGAGTACTACTCGTTGCCGGAATTCTTTATAAACGGCTGAATAAAGCAGGAAGTTCTGAAGTTAAAACTGACCAGATTAAATATCAATAAAATAAAGCCTAAGCCAAGTTTCCCATCCGAACATGCTTGAACCGACAAAACATTAATCTTTAATCCGCGTATCCTTCAGACGTGAGGAAACATCAACTTGCCAATCTTACCTATCGATACTGGCCGCTACGGCACGCCAGAAATGCTCAGAATCTTCCAGGAAGAAACCCGTGTCCAGAAGTTACTTGACGTTGAGGCTGCACTGGCTTTAGCACATGCCGAAGTTGGCAACATCCCAAAAAAAGACGCCGAAAAAATCGCGTCAATGGCTTCCACAAAATACGTCAGAATTGAACGGGTAAAGGCTATTGAAAAAGAAATAAAGCATGATATCGCCTCGTTGGTACGGGCGCTGGCAGAGGTTTGTGGATCAAGCGGCGCATACGTGCATCTGGGAGCTACAAGCTACGACATTGTGGATACGGCTAACGCGTTACAACTAAAAGATGCAATAGACCTCATCGAAAGAAAGCTCGAAGATTTCAGAACCGTACTTCAATCACAGGCGGGCGAATATAAAGTAACAGTGATGATTGGCAGAACCCACGGGCAGCACGCCTTACCGATTACGCTCGGGTTTAAGTTTGCGGTTTGGGGCTACGAAGTCAATAGACACCTTGAACGGTTACTCGAATGCAAAAAAAGGGTTTTAGTCGGAAAAATAAGCGGCGCAGTAGGCACCCAAGCGGGTTTAGGCGAATATGCCGAGCAGATTCAGGAACTCGTCATGAGACGTCTGGGTCTTCGTCCGGCTGAGATTTCAACCCAAATTGTCCAAAGAGACCGCTACGCCGAACTGATTTGTATTTACGGGATGGTTGCTTCTTCGCTCGAGAATTTTGCTACTGAAATCCGCGAATTGCAGAGACCCGAAATCGGCGAACTTGCAGAGACGTTTGAAGCCAACAAACAGGTCGGCAGCTCAACCATGCCGCACAAACAAAATCCAGAAACATGCGAACGAATCTGCGGCTTATCGCGGATCGTACGAAGCCTCACTACACCATCGTTGGAAGACATGGTAACTTGGCATGAGCGTGACCTAACCCAATCCTCGGCTGAACGTTTCATCTTTCCAGAATCAAACATTCTACTCGACTACATGCTCAGCTTAATGTGTAATGTCATTGCGAATTTGCGAGTTGACCAGCAAAGAATGCTGCAGAATCTTAGCCTTACACAGGGACGAGCGATGTCGGAAGCCGTAATGATGGCGTTGGCAAGAAAAAGCGTGGACAGACAAGAAGCCCATGAGTTACTACGTAAACTAACGATTCAAAGCGTAGCTGAGAAAAGAGATTTCAAGCGGGTTCTACTGCAGGATAAATTCATTTGCGGTAAACTCTCAGAAGCAGAAATCGACGCGGCTCTGAACCCCAAGAACTATCTTGGTACGGCAGTTAAGCAGGCAGAGAAATTCGCGAAAAGCTAAGTCTAAAAGTCGCCAAGCGCTTTCTGCTTAAACTCCTGAGCGTTCCCCAGACTTTCCCATTCGTCTTTTTTCACGTAGCCACCGACTTGCTCCTTAACTTTTTTGGCCAGCTTGGGACCCATAAGCGGGAGATTGCTTAATTCCTCGATAGGGGCACGTTTTACGTCGTCGATGGTTTGATAGCCAGCATCGAACATAATGCGCCCACGAACCCTGCCGATGCCTTCGATCTGAACAAGGGGCAAAAGTTCTTTCTTAATGCCTTTAGAAACCCGCTCAACCAGTTCACTTGTTAAGGGACGCAACTCTTTGCAGCCGAACAGCCTCGCCAACTCATCAGTCGCATGAAGAAGCCATTTCGCATTCTCAATCGTTCTGTAAAGGTCCCCTGGCTGCACGTTAAATTGCCGAATCAGATTTTCCTCGCTAATCTCTTCAATCCAACTCTTCATAACTAAAGCCGTTTTAATTTCGCCTAAGAATTCTTCGAAAGCGAAATGGTCGTCCCATTGATTAGGTACATCCGTGAAAAGTTCGTCGCGATGCTTCTCAAGCTCGAGCGCCAGCGGGTCAATTTCCCGTGCGTAAGGACGCATGACAGGTCCCATGTCAGGCATGTGGGAAATCAAGTGTAGCAGGCTGAAATCTGTTGCTTCTTTGGGTTTTTTGTGAAGTGCTTCACGAATGACTACGCCTGAGACAGGGTCAATGTAGAGTTCGCTTACTCGTTTGCCGAACATTGTGGCGTAGATTTCGTCTCCGTTTACACCGATCATTTCCACTTCGTAGAGGTACTTGAGGATTTTTCCGATGATGCTTTTGATGGATTTTACGTCGTACTGATAAGCATAGAAGGTTTTGCCGAAAAACTCGTAAATCCCGTTCTCCGAATGAGCAAAATCAGACGCGACGGTCGACAGCACGTGTCCCCTCATGATTTTTTCAACCGCCAACCGACTCCAAATCCGCTCAGTTTTAGCCAGAACGTAGCCTTCCATTAGGTAGTCTGCTTCATCCGAGGTTTTGGCGATAAGGACCGATTCGCCTACCTTGTCATATTTAGGTCTCCCAGCCCTGCCCGCCATCTGCTTGTACTCCAAAACACTAATGGGATAGTTGCCGTAACCTGCCTCAAAACGCCGATAATCCTGAATGATAACGGTACGTGCGGGAAGGTTAACGCCGAAAGCCAAAGTCGGCGTTGCTGTCAGAACTTTGATTTTTCCTTCCTTAAACGAATTCTCAACTATCTTACGATGAGCCCCTGCCAAGCCGGCATGGTGAAAAGCGGTTCCGCATCGAACAAGCTCAGCTAAGGTGTCGCTGATTTGGGTCCGCTCACCCGTCGAGAGGATTTTTTCGGCTTCATGCTCCAGCGACCGCTTCAGGGGTTTAGATAAAACATCGCCCGTGTGCTGAGCAATGGTTTTGGCGGCTGAAACCGCGTTTTTACGTGTTGAAGCAAAAACCAAAGCTTGGCCACCAGTCTTCAATGTGTTTAAGACGAGATTTACGGTGGGGACATGGGTTTTGCGCTCGACTTTTTTTGCGTCGCCGTCTTTGAATTGGATTTCATCGTGTAGGAGCACTCCCTCTTTTAGGCTGACGGGGCGCCATTCCGTGACAATGTACTTGGCGCTTAGCCAACCGGCTATTTCGTCAACGTTGTTTATGGTGGCGCTAAGCGCTAGAATTTGAATATCAGGGTTAACTTGCAGCAGCCTTGCTAAAACGATTTCAAGTGTTGGACCGCGCCCTGCATCGTTAAGGAGGTGAACTTCGTCGGCTACGACAAGTGAGATTTCATTCATCCATTTGGTCCGGTGCCTTAAAAGTGAATCTGCCTTCTCGTTTGTGGTGACGATTATGTCGTAGCGTTCGAGCCAGTTGTCGGTGGTGTCGAAATCGCCTGTGCTTATGCCGACCGATACTTTTTTGCCGTTGGCCTTTTTTATTGATGAGTACTTTCCGAATTCTTCGAATTTTTCGCTTGCCAGGGCCCTTAGCGGCGAGAGATAAATTACTTTGCCGTTCTTTTCCAGCACATGTTTGAGCGCGCAGAGTTCAGCAATTAAAGTTTTGCCCGAAGCGGTGGGGCTGGCTAAAACGATGTTTTGGCCGTCAAGTACTCCTGCCCGTATGGTATCTTCCTGAGGCGGGAAAAGCTCAGCGATGCCCATGTTCTGCAGAATTTCTTTCACTTCTTCCGGAACCGACAACTCGGCAATCTTCAACTTGAACTCGCCATTCAAACTGTTTATTGAATACGCTAGTTTAATAGTGTTAGCTGGACACCTGATATTTTTTCAGCTACATTTTTCTATTTGAACTAGATACTAGCAAGTGACGAGTTATCTAATCCCTTTAGACAGGTAGGAAACTGTATGGTTGAAAACGTTAAGGAACTTCTCAAACTTCATGAAGGCATAACACACGAAGTCTACTTAGACAACGAGAACTCAAGTATTGTACCCCAAGAAATCGTAGATGAGATGCTGCCTTATTTTAACAAGAAAGCCTACGGCAACCCGACACTTACCCACAAGCCAGGCTGGGAAGCCTTTGAAGCCATAATGAACTGCTTCCAGAAAGTCAGCAAAACCGTGGGCGCAAAAAACCTCGAAGAAATCACCTTCACACCAGGAGAAACAGAAGCCAACAACCTAGCTATCATGGGCACGTGCTTCGCACAAAAAGCCAAAGGCAAAAAAATCATCATATCCGAAATCGAACCCATCAACGTGCTGCAGGTTGCTGAGATGATGCAGAAATTCGGTTTCAGCACAACCAAAGTCCACGTCAACCACGAAGGCTTCATTAACCTTGAAGAACTCAAAGAAGCAGTCGACAACGAAACCATACTTGTCAGCATTTCGGCTGTGAATAACGAAATTGGAACAGTCCAGCCCATTAAGGAAGCCGTTGACATAGTCAAAGCCAAAAATCCCCACACACTCTTTCATACTGACGCCTCGGACGCTTATGGCAGGATACCCTTTGATGTGCAGCATCTCAATGTGGACATGGCTACAGTTAGCAGCTACAAGATTCAGGGTCCAAGAGGCATGGGCGCAATGTACCTTCGAGAAGGCATAAACATGGAACGTATACTTGAGGGGCAAATTGGAACACAGAAGCTTTGGCCAGGCGTAGAAAACACCCCCTTAATCGTAGGCTTCACAAAGGCTGCGGAGCTGGCATTCGAAAACTTTGAAGCAACAACAACAAAAATGCGGATGCTACGTGATAAGCTGGTTGATGGCATATTCGCCGAGCTTAATGACCTGCGCTTTAATGGTCCAAAAGGAGACAAACGCTCTCCCGACAACGCCAACGTAAGCATTCTGCGGGCTGAAGGCGAAGCATTAACCATCGAACTCAGCCTCAAAGGGGTCTACGTTTCAAGCGGCAGCGCATGCAGCCGAAGACTTCTCCAGCCAAGTCACGTTCTAATCGCCATCGGTCGAATATTTGAGGAAGCACACGGTAGCATCCTTATGAAAGTGACGCGCAGCCATACAGAAGAGGATATAGCTTACGTTTTAGAAGTCTTACCAACAGCGGTTAATCGTATTAGAGGGATAGTTGGCTCAACAGGAGTGCATTAGTATGTCACGTATACCATTACCTTACAACCCAAAAGTTATGGATTTATTCAGAAACCCCAAGAACTTGGGAAAAATGGAAGACGCAACAGTTGTAGCTGTTGCAGGAAACCCAGCTTGCGGAGACATGATAACCTTCTACCTAAAAATCGACGAAGCAAAGCAAGTTATTGAGAAAGCGCAGTTTGAGAGTTACGGCTGTGCAGCAAATATCGCTACCTCTAGCATTGTGACTGAAATGGTAAAGTGTTTAACGTTGGAGAAGGCTTGGGAAGATATCACTTGGAAGAGGGTCACTGATGAAATCGGCGGCTTGCCCAGCGTCAAATTCCACTGCGGAGTCCTTGCAGTCGGCGCCTTGAAACGTGCTATAAGGCAATACTTCAAAGAAAAAGGCATTACAGCTCCAACTTGGTTGCCTGCAGACCACACTTTTGAAGAAAAACAGGCGCTTGAAGAAGAAGAACTTGCCAAAACACTATCTAAGAGGATGAAGGTAGAGGAAGAGAAAAAGGCAGAGAAGTGAACGTGGATACACAAGCGATTCGACAGGATTTCCCGATACTGAAACGCAAGATCAACAATTATCCCCTAATTTATTTTGACAACGCCGCGACCACCCAGAAACCCCGCCAAGTAATAGCGGCGGAAAGCGACTTTTACGAAAACCACAACGCCAACATACACCGCTCAGTCCACACGTTATCCTTGGAAGCCACGGACCTCTACGAAAAGTCACGTGAAACAATCACAAAATTCATAAATTCAAAAGAAGCCTCCGAGGTTGTTTTTGTGAGAGGCACAACAGAAGCCATCAATCTAGTCGCGTACTCATGGGGGTTAAGTAACCTTGGCGAAGGCGACGAGGTTCTGGTTTCCCTAATGGAGCATCATAGCAACATTGTGCCTTGGGAAATCACCGCTAAACTCAAGGGTTTCATAATCAAATACGCAAACGTTAAGCCCGACGGTACCTTGGATTACGAAGATTTCGAGGCCAAATTCTGCAAAAAAACAAAAATCGCCTGTTTAAGCCACGTTTCAAACGTCACAGGCATAATTAACGATGTAAAACGCATAACGAAGGCTGCCCACGACAACGGCTCGTTAATGCTTGTTGACGGCGCACAGTCTGTGCCGCATTTGCGTCTTGACGTTCAGGATTTGGATGTTGATTTTCTGGCTTTTTCAGGGCACAAAATGCTGGGTCCCACGGGAATAGGCGTGTTTTACGGCAAGAAACACTTGCTTGAAGCAATGCCGCCTTTCCAAGGCGGGGGCGAAATGATCAAGGAAGTTGAGTTCAGCAATGGCGGCTGCAGCATAACTTTGAATGAGTTACCGTGGAAGTTTGAAGCAGGCACCCCCAACATCTGCGGCGCCATTGGCTTAAGGGAAGCTGTGAAGTACCTTGAAGGCTTAGGCATGGATAACGTCCAGAGCCACGAGAGAGATCTAACAAAGTACGCGTTTGAACGTATGAGGGAATGCAAAAAAGTCACGATCCACGGCTCTTGCGACCTCACGAAGAGATGCGGCATCATATCGTTTAGTGTTGAAGGCTTATCCTCACATGACGTGGCTCTTATCTACGACAACTACGGCATAATGATAAGAAGCGGCTACCACTGCGCGCAACCACTGCATCAAGAGGTCCTCAAACTTCACTCGTCCGCAAGAGCGAGCTTTTACATTTACAACACACGCGAAGAAATCGACCGCTTCGTTGAGGTCCTGAAGGAGATTGAGGGGCTCTAATGCCGGCTCTTGAAGACTACGTGGCGCGTGTGGAAGGAACATGCGGCGCGGAAAAAGATGTCATCGTTTTTTTCAAATACGAAAAAAAAGATGAAGCGATCGCCAATATTCTAAAAAAAGCCACCGTAAACAACAAGATCGCCGGGATAATTTTTGAGTTGACGTTCGAAGGCTTTTCCTTTCGGCTCTACACAAGCGGGAAAGCCATCTTCCGAGGAGTCAAAAACAGGGAAGAGCTAAATCGAGTTCTCGCGGCAATGTTGCTTTAAGCTGTCTCGGTCGGATTCTTGAATTTGGCAAACACTTTGTTGTAGGCTTCAACTTCTGCGGCAGCGGCGTTTTCCCATGAATACTGAGAGGTGAAAGCGGTCGCTTTCTGAGAAAGCACCTGCCTAAGGTCCGAATTGTTAATGATTTCTGTTGCTTCAGCAGCCATTTGTTTGAAGTCCCCGACTGATATTTGTTTCACTATGTCGGCTGGAAAATTGGATTTTACCGCAGGGATGCCGTATGCAACTACTGGTGTGCCGCAAGCTAGCGTTTCCAATACAACCAAAGGGAACGCATCATGTCTGCTAGGGTACACCAGTACCTTGGCAGCCTTCACGAGTCCATACAGTTCTTTTTGTCCAAGAAACCCCTTATACACCAAGCATTTATCAAGCTGATTTTTAGCAATCATATTTTCAAAATTTCGTTGGAATGAAGAGGCACCGAAACGGCCACCGACCAGAAATTTCAAGTCAGGCTTAACTTTCGCCATTTCTGCAACTATTGGGGGTAAATCGTAAATTCCCTTCTCGGGAGCGAGCCTTGAAAAGAAGAAAGCGTCTACCGTTTCATTTGCTGCTGCAACTTTCTGTATCTTTTCGTTATCCACGCCTACGCCTGGACGCAGAACATGCATGTTGATTTTCGTGCCAAGGTAACTTTGCGTTTCAAGCTCTATTGATGGGCTGACAGCCAACGGCAGAGTCGACCTCAATGCTTGAGCGACGAGAGCATATAGCCGAGAATAAAGGGCAAACATGTAAAATTTGCGTGCTCCTCCAACTGGTCGCCAAACGCTGGATACGTACGGTGGAAAAAGAGGAAGCTGAAAGACGCAGGTCCATGGAACATGAAGTTTTTTTGCCGCGAAAAATGCTTCAAGCAGGAAATCTGTTTTTTCATGGTGAGAAACGATGAGTTCAACCTTTTCTTTCTGTGCTATCCTTGCGATTATGTTGGCGGTTTCAAATATTGAAAAGTAATCAAGAGCGGCTCGGCTGGCGCTACGAAAATAACGGTCATAAATAACGTTTGGACGTTTAATGCTGTAGATTTTGTGGTGTTTAGAAAACGGGTTTTCTTCGCGTTTCATCTTTTCCAGAACGAATTCATCTACGGCAACGACAGGGTCTGTGCCGTGCTGCTCAACTCGCTGGAGAACTTCAAAGCTTCTTCTGTCCCCGCCTGTTCCGCTCATCAGAGGATTCGCCAAATACAGCACTTTCATATTCAACCCTCAGATTTTTCGGCTTTTCGAGCCTGCAAGCCAACAGTTGCCTTAAACGGTTGGTGAGTCAGCATTAGCCCTACTGTTATGCTCTGGCAAGATATTACTTTCTGTCTGCATCAGCCAATGCACATGGGCCCATATTTTCTCTTGAAAAACTTTTGGTTGAAGAATCGAGATTTTACCCCATAGCTCTTCACGTAGTTTGTCCCAAGTGTCGCCGTCAGACTGCGTGGGCTGGACCCACCGGGTAACTTTTTCCTTGAGTTCATCGTATGTTTGCCATCGGAACTCATCTGGAATAAACTCGCCTGTTCCGCCGCTTTTATGAACTAAGGTTGCGCATCCGCTTGCTAGGGCTTCCATCGGTGTAATCCCGAAGTGTTCGCCTTCCATCAAGTGGCAGTAAACTCTTGATTGCTGGTAAAGTTTCACCAACTCGTCGTTTGGCACGTTTGGCTTAAGCGTGTAGTTTGTCGGAAGGTCTTTTGAGAATGATTCAAACCAGTGCTGCTCCGTTTCTCTTAAGCCGCCCACGCTAAGAAACTGAAGTTGGGGCAGGTCAACCGCCAGTTTTTTCATCAACTCGTGCCGTTTCTGGGGGATAAAGCGCCCAACGTATATTACCTGTTTAACGCGGTCTTTTAAGGGGGTTTTGCTCCAGTAAGGGTCCAAGTTGACGGGTGGATAGGCGACGATGGGTTCGGGGATTCCATCTTTGCACCAATATTTTTCGATCATTCCTTTAGTGTAGTTACTGTTGCAGAAAATCATATCGAGTTTGCTGATGTCCTTATCAAGCCACTGCTGGTATGGCCAATAGTAAATTTTCCTTATTCGCCCCGAATTCATGTAGCGGTGATGTATTTCTGGAAAATGAACGTAGGCAACGTTCCATTTTTCCTCGTTGAAGAGCGCCGCTTCAAAAGCGGTCATGGTTTGAGTGGAAAACGCGCAGTCGTATTCTAAATCTTTAATTTTCTTTGTTAGTTTGATTATTCTACTGCGTCTTTTATAGACGGTGAATGGCGGCTTAACATCTACTCTTCTTCCGAGGCTGTGAACAACTGTGCCTTCTGGCAATTTTTCACCCATTATTTGTGCGTAACGCACTGGGTCAAAGTCGAAAGTCAACAATTCGACGTGTTCGCCGTGTTCCAGCAAAGATTTTATGACGTGGTGGCAGACTCGCTCGCCTCCGCCGTAAATGTCCAAGTTCGGATGAATCACCAGGAATTTTGCCAGTTGCGTGTCCCTCTCAGTCTACAAATCGGTTTTTGTCTAATCAAGATTTCTCTAATCAACACTTTTTCCGGCCGATTCCGATTCGGATTCCTGGTTAATAGGTGCAGGATTCTTTACTGAGCCATACTTTAGTCGGCTTCTGGTTCTGCTAACCCAGTTCATGGCAGGAATAAGCCTATCCTTAACGCTCTGCGGCAAGGCATCTTTAAGTTCCCTATGCAAGCCCAATCGAACCGCAAATCTGCCATTCCGAGTCAAAGGAATGTAGTAACGTGTTATCGAATACTTGACGAACCCGTTACTTTCTTTGAATCTGTCAAGTGACGGATGGTTTCCTATTCGTCCGTACATGAGCCATCGCTGCCCTCTTGATGCGCAGACTTCAACCGCCTTGGCGAGGAGCGCGTTGTTAACTGCCTTGTCCCAGCGCTTCTGCATTGAGAGTATCTGTGAAATTATGGCTATGTTGTCGCCATATACTATTTGGATGATGCCCACGAGTTCTTGGTTTAGGTAGGCTCCTACAAAACTGGAGTTTTTGGCGCCTGCATACATGTTGCCAGCAACGGTTTCCATGGGTTCGAGATAGTGCGGGAAAGCTCTCCCTTGCCGTATGGGAGTTTCGTTATTAATTTTCGATATGCCCTCTGCGAGATGCGCGCTTGGTTCCGTGACTGATGCTTTTATGCCGCTTTTCTCAGCCTTCTTAACCATGTTACGAGTTTTCTTTCCGACGTCGGCTAACCAGCTTTCGTATTCTTTTATTTCAAGCAAGGCAACGTTGTCTTCATCTTTTATCCAGTTGCTCGGAGGATTGGGAATTGTGTAGGTCCATTTTCGCTCAAGAAAAGTGAAGACATCAACACCCAGCGCATACAGCTTTTCAATTAAATCTTCGTTAGGGTTAATGTCTTTTTCATATTCCTTTACTGAACGCGCTACCTTCACGAAAGAGTTCTTCCTCACTTGCAAGGCATCAAATTCATTTTCTGGTTCCAATATAGCTTTCAAAACGTCGTAGAAAGGACCTCTGTCTGAACCCTTCTTGAACAACCACTCAGGATGCATCGACACTATGAAACCTTGCCGCATCCAAGCCTCAACTTCCACTTTGGATTTGTCAAAACCAACCTGAAATCGTATTCTGTCCAAGCTAAACGTCTTGAAGTCCTTGTCGTCCTGAAAACACTTCAATGGGAAATCTGAAGGTATTTTGGCTTGTTTTTCACCAATTTTGCGTCCCCACAGTAGTTGAGCAAACACTCGTGAAGTTCCATGTATAGTGTAGTACTGCACGTTTCTGTCGGTTTCGTTTTCGAGGATTTTCCATTCGCGAAATGGATCGGTTGCTACGTGCAAGGCAACTTCGTGGCGTTCGGGTTTGAGCAGTTCCAGCAGTTTCTTGTCAGGGATTGTGTATGGGGTGAAGAACCAGTAAGCCTTAACACCTTTAGGCGACCTGTTGATCATTTTGGCGATGATGCGAGCATTTCTCAGGTAATCTTTGCTTTTCCTGTTTTTGATTCCAAAAGCTAAGTAAAAGAAGCTTTTTGACCTTGACGGAAAAGGGTAATCCACATCCAACCTTAATTTTACTTGCGTTGTTTTCTCCGTCAAGTGCTTTTGAACTTCTCCTTCACGTAGTTCATCACGTTTTCAACGCAAGCATCCATATTCAGATACTTGAACTCTGAAAACCTGCCCAAAAGGTCAATTCCCGCCTCATTAAGGTATGTTTTGACGATTTTGAGATTTGCCTCATAATAAGTATCGTTTAACACGTAAGCATACGTTGAACGCTTAGCTTTGGCAAAGCAAATGGTTTTTTTGTCGATTATTCCCAAACGGTGCAGGTCGTCTATTGCCTGATTAATGATTTCTTCGTCCTTCATTTTCCAAGTTGCATCGCCTTCTTTGCAGGTTATCTCGGCAAGAACGGAAGATTTCCCATGAGGCGAAACGAAGGGACTGTAGTTTGAAGGAAAGCTTACACGGTGAGAGAGCGAAGTTTCTTCAGGAATGTAGAGCCAAGATAAATCGTTGATTTTCGCCACATTCAAGCCTAACATTACGCTAACCAATGAGGTATACTTCAAATCTTCAACCGCTATCCTCACGGCTTTTGGAGCATCCATTGATTTGACTATGGCTTGAATAGGCATCGTAGAAATGATTTTGCCGTAAACTTTTTCTTGTTTCCCGTTGGACACAACCCAGCAGTCACCTTCCTTGCGAACTTTCTTAACTTCAAAACCGGCTACCGCGTTTCCAGCCTGCTTCGCCAGAGAATCGATTACTGATTGGATGCCGCCCAGAAGGGGATAATAAAAGAGTGCCTGGTGAGTGTAACCCTCTGTTTCTATTCCGAGAGAAGATCTCACGATGTCGGCAACAGGAGGGTTGGGAACGCGTTCCACCCAATCCAAAGTTAGGTCCTCAAGCGGGTGCTTCCAAATTTTCAGATTATATGGAACGAGGTATTTCTCAGCTATTCCGCTGCCAAACGTGTAGGTGAACCATTCTTTGAGGTTTTGGGGTTTTTTGATCTTGGCTTTTTCTTTGGCAAGCAATTTTTCGATAAAGGAGTAGAGGCATTCGAAGTTTTCCTGCTTAGGCAAATCTGATAGCCCATTCTCAAACGGATACTTAACGTACGAACCATTGTAAAGTACTTTGGTGTTCCGTTTCTGCCGAACTTTGTTTTCGCCGAGAACATTTAGAATGAAATCCAAAGATTCCTTGTTTTTTGAGAATATAACGTGGGAGCCACCGCAGTCAAATGCAAACCCATCTTCCTTAAGGGTTCTCATTAAGCCGCCTAATGCAGCCTCTTTCTCTAAAACTTCGGTATCGACCCCTTTTCGGCTTAACAGGTATCCCAACGTTAACCCCGTTAGCCCGCCACCGAAGATTCCAGTCCTCAAGCATCCACCCACTATACTTCTCGCTTTAATTTGCTAACTAGCTCCGACCGATTAAGCCTTTCTACCTGACGCCGCAAAGACTATAAATCGAAGTCTCCGTAAACAGGGTGAAAAACCCCCAAATCCGCATTGGCTCTGATTTGCGACCGCGTAATTCCTGCAGGGTCAAACGTGCGGTTGACCATTGGGAAATTCAGCTTCGCCACCGAAAACCCCAAGCCAGTTATTACAGTGGGCAAGCGCATCTCGCAGAAAGCTGAAGGCATCTTTTGCTCTGAAAGCTTCCGCAAGACTTTGCGGGAAAGAAAATGTCCAGGGAAAAAGCTGCGCGTAGATAGTTCGGCGTTGCATTTTGGTTTTTTAGCCATTTGCAGAACGGAATGTTTGGAGCCGCTGGGTGGTCTGTCCAGGTCCAAGACAGGCTCGGCGACTCGGTAAGTTGACGAATCCAGCATCGAAGTCAAGGTAAGGGCCGTACAGTCTCTCGATTGTTTGAGTTAGCAAACATGTCATATTCAGAGTAGACGGCGATATTCGAAATCGATGTTTTTGCCGCTTGTTGTGAGAACCAGTTTATAATGGCTAAATCCTGATTTAGCTTTCCGACGGGCGTGAAGTCGCAGTAAAGTTTCAACCCGATTTTTGGAGAAAACCCGCGAGAGCTCGCTAGTTGATTTCGGCGGCGGAAAGATTCAACATGCCTGTTCAGCGTTTCCGTTGATTTTGAAAAGGATTTTTGATTTGCAGCTTACCCAATCAAAGTTTCCCTGGTACCGATTGGGAAGCTTGGGGATGGGAAGACTGATTGTTTGGGCAACCCCGAAAACCGGAACCACATTACGTCGGGGTTCATTTTTTGAAAGCGCATCAGCCGATGTAGAGATGTTTTGTCGGTGCGGTGGAAAGTGTACAGGAGAAGGTAACGCACCTTTAACTGCATCCCCGAAGCGTAAGTGCAATTTACCCTCATTTTTAGTTAAATGAAATCGGCTCTGGGTAAATTGAAGCATGTGTTTTGATACAATGCTTGAATTATAAAAGCTTTACAAAACTCGAAATTTTTGTTTATTTGCCCAAGTTGGCACGTTCATGGCTCGTGGAGTATATGTTTGTGTTTGCTCTAAGGGTACGAATAATAGGGTTAAGCATCTAAGGAATGACGATATACTTTGCCAATACAAGACAATCGGTTTGGAGCAATTTGCGACGAAAACGGCGTTCCTCAAGAGCGATCAGCAAAATCTAAAAGGACAAGGATTATAGGCGTTACCCCAACTAATAAGCCCGTATATTATGCCAAACGACCAAAAAGCGCCCCAACTCAACCTACCCTCAAGTTTCAGTGCTATGGCTAAACTACAACAGCATGCATGTGATTGAAACCACCAAAAAATCGTTAAACAAGCATAACCGCGCCTTGACTACCCAAATTTTGAGATTATACTTATAGACAACGGATCCACCGATGGAAGCAGAGAAGTAATTGAAAAATACCTGAGAACTCGAAGCATCGTGGAAAGTTTTCAATGTCACTCTTGTTAAGCTCAGCAAAGAACGTGGGGTTTGACTGATGGAGTAAATGCTGGCTACAAGGCGGAGAGACAGAAAGTCAGAATACGTCGCGGTAACCCACAACGATGTGCTGGCCAATCAGAGCTTATCTGCGTGAGGTCGTCGGATACATGCTGAGCACACAAAGATATAGGGGCCGCGCAAGGCATCGTAAAAAGGTTGGCGTTCGCCCAAGCTTGATAGTGTGGGGTTCATGCTTGATGAAGCCCTGGATCTTTTCCGCCTAAGCGAAAGCACCAGACTTTACCCCCAAAAAAACCCTTTACCTTTCCTATGTTGAAGGCAGCAATGCCAGTCTACAGTGTGTCAAGCGGTAGAGTCCGCCGTAAAAAATGAAAATGAAATATTTGTTCCAGGCGCATTCATGTATTACTTAGAGGATGTTTTCATTTCTATTGAACTTTGGAGCAAAGGCTACAAATGTGTTTTATTGCCTATTTTCCCACGGGAGAACATCTAAGAATGGGCGTTAGCGCGCAAACCGAATCCATAGACCTTGCTCATTACCGCATTAGAAACCAGATAGCACTGCTATGCATGACTAACAGCGCCGACAAAGTGCGGGTTATCCTGCAGAATCTTCGGAGAGCGGCAGTAAGCAGAGGCAGCCTCGCCTTTCGCCAGATGATACTAAGAAGCTTGATTGAAGGAATAAGGAATGGAAGACGGCTTCGCAAAATATACGGGGAAATCGACCTGTATAAAACCCCGATGCGAAGGAAGTCCGTGAAGAACCGTTTCCGAATTTGACTGTCTAAATGCCGTACCAACCTTTCGCTAGGCCGATGTAGTTTTCAAGTTGCTGTTTGCCCGCTGTGAAGTCGCCCGTCGCCATAATTATCCAAACTGATTTGGGAATAGCTAAACCTACCCGAAGCAGTATTTGGCGGTTGGTGTAGGATTTGACTTTTCTTGCGAGTTTGCCGTTTTCCACGAACTCTTTCCAGGTCATGCCTTCATGGAAGTAGTGTAGGCAGCATGGTTCACGGGTTTTCATCCACTCGTAACCTTTGGCGACGACATGTTGCCCGATGTAGTGGTCTTCCCACTGGTGCAGGTCAGCAGGTATCTTGATGTCTTTAACGGCTTCTGTCCGCAGCAACGTGTCGTGAGTCAGGTACCGTTTTAGGTTTCTCTGCGCCATGATCCAGTCAATCGTGTCTTTGCGGTAAAGCATCGCCATCGACTTGTTCTGGTTGTAAATGTGCTTGTCGCCGGGGATTGTTACTCCCCACAAGCCGCCAATTTTGGGAGTCAAGTGCTGCTGGGCTTGTTTGAACCAGTCTTTGCATAAGACAACGTCCGAGTCTACATGCAGGTGCCATGTGGTTTGAGCGGCTTCAATGCCTTTCTGTCTTGCCGTCGCCCTGTTCCCGCCGACATCGTCGATTACTACGCAGTTAGGATAGGTCTTGGCGAGTTCCAGAGTACCGTCGTTGCTGCCGCCGTCAACAACCAGCAGACGCCCCACCGGTATATTTGCGTAGACGGCGTCCAGGCATTCCTTTAGGCATGGCTTCATGCTGTTCTTTGTCAGAAAGACAACGTCAACTTTTTCACCCAAAGCAGGCGCCTTTTATTCACTAAAGAATAAAGAGACTTAATTTAGTTTTCTGGAAACCCACCCGCAAAAAACTAGCAAACTTAAGCTGCTAGCCAACCTACTAAGATGAACACGTTGCTGATGAAGTTCGATTTGGAAGCCTGAAAATCGCCAGTCACCGCTAGAATCCAAATTGACTTAGGAATAGACGTCAGAGTCCGGCGGAACACCCGGTTCAGCCGATCATAATGGTAGACTTTCAGCAAGTAACCTGTGGTAAAGTAGCCACTTGTTCGTTGCACGGGGGTGATGTTGTGGAAGCAGAAGGGTTCTTTGACTTTGCGGAAGTCGTACCCTTTTTTTATGATGTGTTTGCCAATGAAGTCGTCTTCCCATGTGTGCAAATCGGGCGGAATCCTAATGTCCCGCACCGTGCTCGTTCTGATTAATGTGTCATGCATCATATAGCGCTCGCTCCGCATCTGCCGAACCATCAGATCCTTGACGGTAGTATGATAAAGCTTGGCCATGGCGTAGGCGGCGTTGTAGTAGTGTTTTTCGTTTGGAACTGCAACACCCCAGACGGCACCCACGTCGTCCGCAACGTTTTCCCAAGCTTTCTTGAACCATTCTTCACAGAGAATGACGTCTGAGTCAACGTGGACGTGCCAGTCGGTTTCCACGGCTTCGATTCCCTTCTGCCGAGCGGTTGCGCGTGAACCATGCGGGTCTTCAATAACCTCAACGTTCGGGTACTTGCGCACCAACTCCAACGTTCCATCTGTGCTGCCGCCATCGACGACGATGAGTTTGTTGACGGGTACGTTGCGGTAAATGGACTCTAAGCATTCAAATAAACAGGGTTTTAGGCTATTCTTGGTTAAAAGCACAACGTCTAACTTCATCGGGTTCACGCGAGCGGTCGCCATTTATTATCTCTCTTTTCGTATTAATGTTGTCATACTCTAAGAAAGAGTCCGCCAGAAAAAGCTTGCCGCAAAAGGCTTAGCCGCATTGGTTGGGCTCAGTGGTCTCGTTCTTTTCTCCGGCAAGCGCCTTTTCTAACGCCACAGCCCTTGCCGCGACCTTCGCCACTTCCGCTTTCACAACTTCATCTTTTACCTCTTCCTTGCGCTTCTCATTAGACTTCAGAATTAACCGCAGGAAATCCGAGTCATAAGCATCCAGCAGCAGTTCCGTGTTCGGAATCAAGCAATGCCCGCCGATTACCCCCGGAAACATAACAGGTCTGTCAAACCGTACTCGATGAGTATCCTCAAGAAAATCAACCGTTTCGTTAAAGTCTGCGCCGAAAGCTCTGGAAATGCGGTGCATCTCTTGGAAGCAAGCAATCATCCAAGCACGGTAAGTTGTTTCGAAAAGTTTGGCGAGTTCTGTTTCAGTGCAACTTTTGAGCACCGTCACTTTTAACCCGAGTTTTTCAAAATGGGCTTGGGCAGCTTCTGCAGCAACCACGTCTGCGCCGCCGACATACTTGGTCCAACGTTTCATTTCCCACAACATGTGCTCTGCATTTTTGTGCACGCCGCGCGACGGTGAATGAGCGACTGAACAGGTACATTTCGCTGCAACCTTCAAGGTTGTTCCAGGCGGAACCGTGCTGTTGACAATCAACAGACAGGGCTTAAACTCCTTAATGTATCCCGCGACAGCGTTTAAGAATTTTTCTTGGGATCCGCAAGGCAAACAAATATGCAAGGTATCTACCGATCCGGGAAAGCGGCTTCTGCTTTGACCCAAATTTTGCATTTTCGCCTCGTCTAAATCCAAGCCATAAACGCTGAAGCTCTTTTCCTGTTGGTTCAGCAAAGCGAAGAGGGTGTGCCCAATTTCGCCTAATCCAACAATCAGGACTGTTTCTTTGGTCAAATACTTGCATCCGCCTTTGGAAATTCAATGTTTATCTTAAACTATTTAAATCTGGAGCCCGCATGGAGAGTTTATGCTGAATCCAAAGAGAGGCGTAGGCATAGTTACCGGTGCCAACGTAGAGATAGGCAAAGATGTTGCCATTTGGAATTACGTTGTGATCGGAGACGGCGTAAAGATCGGCGACGATACCCTCATAGGAAGCTTCTGTGACATCGGCAAAGAGGTGGTAATTGGCAAAAGATGCAACATTCAAGCGCACGTAACCATTTCAAACGGCTGCATACTAGGCGACAACGTGTTTATTGCGCCTAATACCTCACTCTTGAACGACAAGTATCCAAAAAGCACTTTCATGACTCCACCAATCATCAAAGACAACGTTGCAATCGGTGGAGGAGTCACCATACTACCAGATGTAACAGTTGGAGAGAAGGCTGTGATTGGCGGAGGAAGCGTCGTTACCAAGAATGTGGCGCCGAAAATGGTGTTAAGTGGCGCTCCAGCAAAAGTGATTATGACTTTAGAGGAATATGAAGAAAAACGTGACAAATTCATAGCTTCACGGATAGGCTGGGTAATGGAAAAATGAAAATTTGGTACGATGCCTGCACCGGCAAACACTTGAGGTATGGGTCGGCCATCGGACAGCGACTAAGAAAAGCGGGACATGAGTACGTTTTTACTACTCGCGAGCACCCAGACACACTGCCGCTAGCCAAGATTCTCGGAGAAAAACCCATCGTCATAGGCAAATACGACCCATCAACACTTTCCTCAAGGCTCAAAGAAAGCGCAGAGCGAGTAATAGGGTTCGCCGAGCTTTTCAACGATAAAACGCCGGACGTCGCCATCGCACATCAATCAGTAGAACTTTGCCGAACAGCGTTCGGCCTAGGAATCCCAATCATCTTAACCGCCGACACACCTTACGCCTCAGCCGTCAACAGACTAACCATCCCCTTTGCTCACACGGTTGTCGTGTCGGAGGCGCTACCGAAAAGCTTTGTCACGCAACACTGCGCCAAAAATCGCATGCCATTCAAAGGAGTCGATGAGGTCGCATGGATTAAAAACTTCAAACCAAGACAAATCGATGACATAAAGAAACCTTTGATAGTCATCAGACAAATTGAAACCAAAGCCGCCTACGCGGAAGGCAAGCAAGACCTTGCAAAACTGATGGCGGAAAAACTGGGCAGGATAGGCAACGTTGTTTTCATCCAAAGATATGGTAGTCAAAGCGAAAGCTTCGTGAGAAAAGAAGGGTTTGTGGATTCAGCAAGCCTGGTTGCGAATGCGGATTTAGTTGTCAGTTACGGAGGAACGATTGCGAGGGAAGCAGCTTTGCAGGGTGTGCCAAGCATTGCAGTTTCGGACATGGCGAAAACCTACGTCAACCATTACCTGACCAAGAAGGGGTTCCCGCTGTTTCCAACCACAGAACGTGGTGTAATGGCTTACGCGAAAAAGTATCTTGGCAAGAAATTTGACGTTAAAAGCAAACTTGCAGATTTAGAAAACCCCGTAGATGTAATTGAAAAAGTTGTCCAAACCCTTTAGGCAACCGCTACTCTGATTTTGTCCCCAGCTTTTAAGAAAAGCTTTTCGGCCGCGCTTGCCTGGTTTAAGGCGATCTCGAGAAAACCGTGGCTACCGATCAAAAGAATGGGCTCATGGAGAGTTGCCTCGGCGTATGCCTTTCCAAAGCGGATCTTCAATGATGCATGAGTTAATTCTACGTTGACCGTTTTGCCTTCTATGCAAACTACCTCTTTTTCGGTTATGTTTGTGATTGCGTTGCCGAAGCCATCCACATCTAAAACCTCGCCGGTTAAGACGCCGCCGCTAAACTTCACTTTGGCGAATTCGGGAGTTACCAAGTCACTTATTTCTGGCCCAAACTCGGCGGGTTGAACGTTTTTCTCTAAATACGCAGCTGCGGGCGCAAAAATGTCTCTACCGTGAAAAGTACCAGAAACCTTAGGCATCATGAACTTTTGTTTAGACAACTGGTACACGTGCTGGACGCCTTGGCTTTGGGCCGCCAAATTCAAGACGCCGTTGTCAGGTCCGACAAAGCAGCCCCTTTTCGTCTGCATCACTATGGCGCGTCTGTCCGTACCCACGCCTGGATCCACCACCGCCAGATGGACAGTACCGTCAGGAAAGTACGGTGCAGAAGAAGCCAAGGCGAAAGCAGCGGCTCGAACATTAAATTTCTCGATTTCATGCGTTATGTCGACCACGACAGCGTTGGGGGCTATGGTCAAGATTACGCCGTTCATTTCTGCCACGTACGGGTCCCGCAGCCCAAAATCACTGGTTAAAGTAATCATGATTCAACCGCCGTGTACAATGGGAACAAAAACAACTTCATCCCCATCGCATAACATGGTTTCTGAGCCACCAAGAACGCCGATTTCCCTGCCGTTAACCAAAATCAAAGCATTAGACATTAAATCGCCTGCCTGTGTGTCACCGAAGGAGGTTTCCAACTTCGGAGTCTGCTTACTGATTTTTACAAGCAGCTCTTTGACCGAAATCTCTTTTTCAAAATCGATGGTCAACTTGGTTTTGCCGGTGATGTGCCGCAGGGCGCCGACGAATTTTATAGTTAGCACCATTGCTTTCCGCTTGAAAAATAGAATCGTTGTTTACGTTAAAATTGTTTGCGCGTGAACCGCAAAATTAGAAGCTTTGTACTCTTTCCGCGGTTAAAGTTTCAACGATGTCGGTTGCTATCCCAACGATTGAATCCGCCTGTTTCATCATCGCGTCGCCGTTAACTTCTTCGAGCTGCTGCATTTGCTGGACAACAGACTCGATTTCCATTAGAAAACGCAGAATTGAATCGTTAGTTGCGGGATTTTTGAGGACTTCTTCCCGAATGAGGATTTCAATGAAGGCAGGTTCGCCTAAGCTGTAGTAAATGGCGTTTCGGGCTTTTCTGATTGCTTCCAAAACCAAGCCTGGAGCCATATACGGGATTTTTCGTGCTGCTTCTAGCTCGGCTTTTGCTTCGCGAAGGTACCGTAGAGCCCACCCTTTTCTGTAATCATCCATCATAGGGGTTTCCCACTTTCAGAGGGATTCTTTAATCGGAATCTTCCTCTTCGTCTTCATCAGTTTCTATCGGTTCCGTTCCAGAATTGGCTTTAGCCAGCGCCAATGTACGTGTTATGTACCCAGCAATTTGATTTCTAACCCGCGTGGTTGTTCCCTGGGTTAAAGCGTCAACTTCGTGCTTGTTTTCGTCAAAGTTAGTGGTGAATTTTTCTGGAAACCGATGCATCAATTCTTTTCCAGTTCGTTTAACCTGGTCAGTCTTAACTTTTCCCAAATCTCAATACCTCATGTAATCAACGTTATTGTTGTCCGACGCTTGAATGCGTAAGAGCAATTCCCAATAGATGATTGGTTTAATTTAAGTTTACGCTTAATAGCGCTCGTTTAGCAGTGCCAAAATGCCATGCGAATATTCTAAGCGCGCCTAGTTTATTTTTGTGCTGAAGAAAACTTCAAAGTTCTCGATTATTTGCTCCGCAACCTCCTCGACCTGCATCTTCTTGATTTCAGAGACAGCCGCGACCACGTTGCCAATAAACGAAGGCTTAGTCAATTCTCCGTTGAAAGGGCGCTTATAATATTTGACTGGACCGTCCGTCTCGGTCAAGAATTGCGTTAGTTGTGCTTTCTCTATGACGTCCCGAATTCCCTGGGAGTATACTGCAGCGGGACCTTCCGTGATAAAGTACCCATTATCCATTGCTTTGGAGAGCGCGGTCAAAGGATAACTAAACCAGTGGAGCAAAACGTGTTTAAGTCGATAGGACGGGAGCATTTCTATTATTTTTTCTGTTGTGCCGCGGCTATGGATAATCACCGGGAGCTCGAGCGTTTCAGCAAGTCGTAGCATCTTGTCGAAAACCACCATTTGCTTTTCCCACACTGTTTCATACTTTGCGTCTAAACCGATTTCTCCTACTGCCTTGATGACGTTTTTGTTTTTCGTGATTAGTTCGATGATTTGCTCAAGCTCGCCTTCGCTGAGTACGTTTACATTCCATGGATGGACCCCCAAGGCAGGATAAACTAATCCGAGATATTCTTCTGCGAGTTTAAGGTCATTTTGGCAAGTTCTCAAATCCATCGAATTTGTAATCAACGCGGCTACGCCTGCAGCTTTTGCGTCGGCTATCAATTCTTCAATGTGACTGGTATACTCGGCATCTGAGAGGTGAACGTGTGCGTCAATCAGCTTCATTTTTTCTCAGCATTTATTCTGCTATACAACATTCTTATAATTTTCTCAGCTTAATGCCTTAAGTTTTATATTAAATCAAAAGATAAAATAATCCGAATAATGCAAAGACAATAAACTTATATATAAAAAGCGTCTAAATTTTAAATACGGGTTTTTGAATGAGTGAAAAACAGTTTTATGCAAGTAGCAACCAGATGGTTGCAATCATTTTGGATGTTTTGGGAATAATTTTAGTCCTCGTTGGAGCATCAATTGCGCGTGCCCATTCAGGTCAAGGAGTAGGATTAGGCATCTATTGGGTAGGTTTCATCCTGCTAATTGTCGCTCTGATAATATTTATCTGGAGCATGAGAAAGCCGCCAGTAGAAAAAACTTAGACCCAAAAAAGCAAAACGGGAGCAATTCTCCCTATTTTCTTTTAATAATCGAAAAATCGCTGATTATTTTTTGTCGTCCGTAAGATTTTTGAAAACAACTTTTTCTCTTAGCCTGCCTCGCACTTGTATCTCCTTTCTGCAAGTTCGAAATTGTATATTGTTCTCGAGTTTATTTTCGGCAGAGTTAGACGTTTTTTGGTTAAGCGATGGACCGCAAAGCCTAAATATTGCTTTAAAATGAAAAAGAGGCTGTGGAGAAGTCGATATGACCGAATTAGAAATAGCTGTAGCCCCCATGCACCGTTTATGTAAAAAAGCGGGTGCTGACAGAGTAAGTGAAGCAGCAGCAAAGGAACTCGCAAAGGCTCTCGAAGAAATCGGAGTAAAGATTGCAAAGGAATCACTGGATTTTGCGATGCACGCAGGAAGAAAAACCATCAAAGCGGAAGATATTGAAATCGCCGCAAGAAAAGTAATGGAAAGATAGTTATCTTATAACAAAGTTCCTTCCTTTCTTCTTTTTTCGTAAGCTGTTGCCCTCGAGTTTCGGAAAAAAAGTTTTTGATTAGAACTGCAAAAGTTTTTATACGGTTGCGGAGGAATCCCAAAGGAATTGGAAGTACTCGCGTGCAAATCCCACTAGCCCCACGTGATTACTCCATATGACGAGGCTGGGCTTGTCTTCTCCAAGGAGCAGCATTGCTTCTTTACCGTCAGCGATAATTCCGCCGCCGAACATATGGTCGCGAATACGCAGTTCACCCAAAGCGTTATAATTTTTTAGGAAGAGCCAATCTTCTTTTTTACCTGCAGCCATAAGCTTGACATTAACGGTCTTCTTCAGGCCGCTTCCCAGCAGAGGTTCAGCCAACGCTATTACGGGTTTAGCAAATTCAGGTGCGGCAATCATGATTTCTTTGGTTGCTTTGCTCAGTACCTCTCCAAGCTTGCCTAAAACCGCTTGTTGGCCACGTAGAATCAGCATGTCGGGGCGCTCGATGAGTTCGCGTTTTTCGTAGAGGGGTTGAAGGGTTTCAGCGACTGTGTTTTCCCAAATTAAGTATTTGTCTTCAAGACGCAGTTTGGTTGATCTTGTTGCTTCGAGCGGTGGCACTGGGTAGTATTTGAAGGGTCGGGTTTCGCTACTTTTTATCCAGCCTTTTGCCTTGAGCGAGTTTAAAACTTCGTACATTTTGCTGTAAGGAACCTTGGTTTCCTGGCTGATTTCCATAGCCGTCATCTGCCCCACTTCCAGAAGTATCGTGTAAGCGTCGATTTCGTAGGCGTTCAAGCCCATTTCGCGAAGGGCGATTCGCGTGTTCTCGTTAATCGACATTTTATCCCCTCAATCACCTTAGGAAACGTTTGGAAACCTTATTATCGTAACATTAGCTCTTAAGCACTTCGTAACCGCTTAGATGTTAGAAGGCAAAAAGATGAAAGATATCAAACCGACAAAAAGCATCTGCCCTGAATGCCTAAAAGCTATTGACGCAACGATTTACGAAGACGACGGGAAAGTCTTCATCAAAAAAGATTGCTCCGAACACGGTCATTTCCAGGAACTTTATTGGTCAGATTACGACCAATACAAGCGGGCAGAAAAATTCCGCTATGATGGCGACGGCATAGCTAACCCGAGAACCGAAAAGAAAAACGGGTGCCCCTATGACTGCGGCATTTGCCCCGAACATAAAAGTCACACGGCACTTGCAATAATCGACGTCACAAACAGGTGTAACCTAACTTGCCCCGTCTGCTTCGCTAACGCGGCAAAAGCAGGTTACGTTTACGAACCGACCAAAGAGCAAATCATAGGTATGCTTGAGAACCTTCGAGCCAATAAGCCGGTGGCAGCCACAGCTCTTCAGTTTTCAGGCGGAGAACCCACAATACGCAAAGAGTTGTTCGATTTTGTTCGGAAAGCAAAAGAACTCGGTTTCAGCCATGTGGAAGTTAATACGAATGGACTTCGACTCTCGCAAAGCGTAGAATACTGTAAGCAACTCAAAGAGGCAGGAGTCAGCACCATTTACTTGCAGTTCGACGGTTTAACTCCTGAAGTTTACAAGTTCATACGCGGCGTAGACCTTTTGGAGATCAAGATGAAGGCAATCGAAAACCTTCGTGAGGCAGGGTGGGACAGCATAGTGCTTGTCGTCACACTTGTCAAAGGTGTAAACGACGGGCAACTTGGTGACATAATCAATTTTGCCGCCAGAAACTTTGACATTGTAAGATGCATCAACGTTCAACCAGTAAGCCTCTGCGGAAGGCTGCCGCAAAACGAACGCGAAAGCATGCGCATCACGATTCCGGACTTCATGAAGAAAGTCGAAGAACAAACTAATGGATTAATCAAGGTTTCAGATTTTTACCCTGTGCCGACGGTGGTGCCAGTTTCAAAAGCAGTAGGTGCATTAAAGGACAGGCGATATTTGGAGTTCACTGCGCATCCTCACTGTGGCATGGCAACTTACCTTCTGATTGAAAACGGCAAGATAGTTCCAATTACCAAATACGGCAACATCGACAAGTTCATCGGAGTAATGAACAAGGTTTACGAAACAGCCTCGAAAGGCAGCAAAAACAAAGCCAAACTGCGCTTAGTCAGCTCTATGCGTTACATAAAATTCGGGTTCCTAAGAAAATACGTTTTAGGCGTCGTCACCAAAGGCGACTACGACTCATTGGGCGATTTGCAGAGGCAGTCGATTCTTCTTTCATCGATGCACTTCATGGACCCCTACAACTTTGACCTTGAAAGAGTACAACGTTGTCTGATCCACTACGCCGTGCCAGACGGACGGATCATTCCATTCTGCACCATGAACTCAATCCACAGAACAGAAGTAGAAAAGAAACTTGGCGTCCCACTTAAAGAGTGGAAAGAGCAACATAAAGTTGAAATAAGCCAGCCATTCTAGATGTGGAGAACAAAAAATTAAGGTGAAAAAATTCATGGGTGGAAAAAAGAAACTTGGCATAAAGCAGATGGAGAAGCAGCAGGTCACGCAGGACGAATCCAAAGCGCAAGATAAGAAGAAAGAAAAAGCTGGGCCACCGAAAGAACGAAAAGCCGCCAGCATAGTCGCGCCCGACGCAAAAAATGATAAAATCGTCGCCGAAATCAAAAAGATGGGTGTTCTAACACCGTACGTAGTTGCAACCAAATACAACATCCGAATCAGCACGGCCAAAGACTTCTTAGAACAACTTGAAACCAACGGCGCAGTACAACTCGTCTCCGGAAGCCACAACCTCAAAATCTACAAGCCTGCAGCATAAAACTTTCAACTTTTATCCTTTTAATTTTCTTAAATTAGAATCGCGGGAGTTTAGTTTTCATTGACGGATTTTCCTGAAAGAGTTTACACCTCTGAAGAGGTAAAAATCGCTAAGGAATTAGTCGACCAAGGGCACAGACACAACATAATAGTTGAAGGATCAGCTGAGTTTAAGGACAAAATCAATCTGGTTCTTGAACTAATCAAGGCTGCGGGTTATTTGGATTTTTTTAGGGCATACATTCGAAAAATAATGGAAATCGACGGGTTAAGCCAACTTCGCGAAACGGAAGTGGCTATCTGGGCAAACAAATTTGCCGTTGAAAACACGGTGGATGCGGCGAGCCTGTTTGTGCAGAAGGCTTACAGCATGAAGGAATACTTGGACGGGGAACTTTATTATGGTGGCAATGCGGAGAAACGTTCGGTTGCGAAGCGAGTCGAGTTTCTAAAGGCTCTAGGTGAGAATAGCAACGATAAATGTGTCAAAGAAGAATGTGAACGGCTCCTGCAAATGTGGAATGAAAGCTCGCTGGCTTTCTAGGTGCTTAGAAGTTCAACCCGAATTGTTATTCCGCTTTTGATTTGTTTGAAGACATCCAGATTATCGGTTATTTTGCCAAGAATACTCACAGGGCTGTAGGGCTGCGACTTCCCGTAGAAAACACATAGCGCGCTGCCCATAGGCCAAAAAGCAATGGTGCCGGTCTCAACAGTTGGCTTAGCTTTCTCTTCACCCATCTTCATTGGGATTTCAAAATAAACCTCTTCTTTCCACAGGGCGGCTCTGCCTTCAATCGGAAGCTTTCGTACAAGGAAATCTATGGTTCTAGGCGCCAAAAACCTGACCAATTCGCCTTCAGCATGACCCAAACCTTCAATTACAAACTTCACTTTTATCCGCGAAACATCTGCCGATTCAGTACTCAACTTATCATACACCTTCAAACAAAATCCAAGTGAACTGAATTTTCAGCCTCTTAATAATGCAACGTTCGATTTAACTGTTACAGTTTTCACCACTGGTGCTATGTGAAAATGGAGCCGGCGTTAAGCGGGTTACAGGAGGCTTAGGAGAGTTTTTCCTATGTAATCAACTTGTTCAGGTGTTACTGCAGGGTGAATTGGCAATGAGAAAACTTGTTTTGAGGCTTTGTCTGTTTCTGGCAACGGGAACCTTCCAAAGTTTTCCCGATAAAAAGGCATCAAATGAACAGGGTTGACGTAGTAGGCTTCGGCGCCGATTCCCTTCCTCTTGAGTTCCTCCAAAATCCTGTTGCGCTCCGCCTCAGAACCATCCTCAATTCTAGCTGTGTACAGATACCAACTATGAAGTCGATCTTTAGATTCATAAGGCAAAACGAGCCGGGGGCTTTTCTCCAGAAGTTTTGTCAGTTGAGCGGCGTTTCGCCGACGTTTATCCAAAAAAGAAGGTAGCTTTTCCAATTGCACGTTACCTATCGCCGCTTGCATTTCCGACATACGATAGTTGTTGCCAAGAATCAGCGACGCATACTTGGCTTTTTCACCATGAGTTCGAATCATCCGCAAAGTCTCATCAATCTGATCATTATTCGTCGTTACTAAACCGCCCTCACCCGTGGTTATGTTTTTGCTTGCGTAAAGGCTCCAGCAAGCAGCATCCGCAAAGCTTCCCGCAGGTTTTCCAGCATAAGTTGCCCCGTGGGCTTGCGCGGCATCTTCAACAAGCGCCAAACCATGCTTTTCAGCGATTTCTCTGAGAGGTTTCATGTCCGCTGAAAAACCATAAAGGTCCACAGGCAGAATAGCCTTGGTTTTCTTCGTTATCGAATTTTCCACTGCACCTGGTGAAAGATTATAGGTTTTTGCGTCGATGTCCACGAAAACTGTTTTGCCGCCTGCTAAAACAACTGCTTCTGCTGTGGCTACGAAGGTGAAGCTTGGCAGGATAACTTCGTCGCCGTGTTTTACGCCGCAAGCCATTATGGCCGAGTGCAAAGCAGCTGTGCCGGTGTTAACTGCCACGGCATGTTTCACTCCTGAAAATTTAGCGAAACTCTGCTCCAGCCGCGTAACTTCCGGACCTGCTCCAAGCCCGCTAATTAACATACCCGAACGCAGAACCTTTACTACTGCCTGAACCTCTTCTTCACCGATTAGCGGCTTGTTAATAGGTATCAAAGTGAAAGCCTCCCAACATGAATAACTATAGGGCGGTTTATTTCAATTGCCCAAAATGACTGGTGTTTTAGCTTAATAATTATTCTATCGTTATTTTATTTGTGGTTCCGTAATCAGCCACAACACTTATTTGGCGTGCCCTGAACCTCGCATCCAGTTCCGAGTCGCCGGTATCAACCCTTAAATTCTTTAACTTATCCAGCTTGCTTTTAGTCGCCGCCACCACAATGTTGTCCAAGCCCACTTGGCAAATTACTTTGGCGCTTATCTGTTGGTTTCCTCGTCCGAAAATGAAGCCTTGACCCCCAATCGGCGTAACAATAATCTGCGCAGCTGTTCCCTTTATTGCTTCGAGTATTTGTTTCTCGTTTACGTCGCGGCTAGTTATTTTCTTGTTTTGGAAAAGATCCACGCCGAGGAGAGTTTTTTTCTGATCTAAGAGGTCGCCGATTGTACGGGTTGTGGTTCCAGGTCCGATAATGTAGATGACATCTGGCTTCATTTCTTCTATAAGGTAGACTGCGATAGCCGCTTGGTTACGTACTTCGTTTTCGGTTATAGGGCTTTCAAGCTTATTCCCTTGGATCAAATGGGGCTCAAATGGACTCAGCATGTAACCATATAGCTCCGCGGAAAGATGACCCTCTCTAAAGGCTTCCTCATCAATATCCATAACCTCGGCTTCCCGCAGCGGCAACCCGCCCCACAAGTACCCGATAGCAACCCTTGCAGCAGCTTTAGGAGTTACCGCGAACAAGGCGCTATGCATTTTAACGCCTGTGGGAACTCCGAGCGTTGCAACGTTCATGCCAACTGCTTTTAGGAGGTCGCGAGCTGTTCCGTCTCCGCCACAGAAAACAAGCAAATCAACCCGCAGCTTCACCATCCCTGCCGATACATTTTGAGTATCTTCTGGTGCGGTTTCTTTTCTAACTTCGCCCGTAATTTGATAGGTAAAGCCGAGCTTCTTTGCTTCGGTTTCACCCATACACCCTGCGCCGACAACTAATCGAAGGCTTTCTTTAACGGGAACCAATCCGGCGAGGAAGGTTTCCGCTCGCTGCGATGCTATCGGTTTTGCACCCAAGTATATCGCTCGGGCCAGAATGTTTTTGCCATCTGTTCCTTTGAGTCCGACAGCGCCGCCCATTCCAGCAACTGGATTAACGATGACACCAACGGTCTTTTTAGGCAGATTTTTCTCGGGAACAGACAAATGGAACAGATCAATTTGTTATTAGGTTGTTAGAACAAAAAGAAAAACATGTCTATCTTTATTCTAAAAACCAAAAATAATTCCTGCTTGTTATTGCAAGCTCAGATAAACAAAAGAAACGTTGCAGCCAGTGTAATACTTTTATTAGCTTCCAAACCTCGTCCTTTGTAGCAGGCGTGAATGGTTAAACCCATCAATTAATCCGTACGCAACGCTAACGGTTTAACCACGAGATATTGAAATCAATTAATAGAGGTCTGGTCGTAAAATGTCGGCAAGCTTCAAAAAAAGAAAGTTCGTATCCGCTGACCCAAGCAAGTGTACAGGCTGCGGAGTCTGCGAACTAGCCTGCAGCCAAGAGAAAATGGAGGGCAGTCCGTTGCGTTCCAGAATCCGAGTGGTCCGCCTCTCACCCGTTTTTAACTTTGCTCTTGCGTGCCGCGCATGCGAAGACGCCAAATGTAAAAAAGTCTGTCCCGAAAAAGCAATTGAGCAGGATGAAAGCTCGGGGTTGCTGCTGATTGACGAGAAGAAATGCAAGGGCTGCGATTGGTGTGTTCAAGCTTGTCCGTACGGCTGCATAAGTATTCAAAGTAACACAGGCGTGGCAACAGTGTGCGACTTATGCGGCGGCACTCCTCAATGCGTAGAATTTTGCCCTGAAGAAGCCTTGGAGCTTATCGATTCTGATGAGGCAGCAGCAAAACGTTTCAACGGCTCTGTGGAAGAATTGTCAAAGGAATTCAAACGACTGGCAACTTTAATCGACCAAAAGGATTTAACACCACTCGTAGCCAACGCAGAAAGAATATACGAAAAACTATCAGCCAAGCTTGTAGCCTTAGACGAGAAGGCTGGAAGGGAAAAAGAAGAAGATTCAAAGAAAAATCCTACTAAACCCAAGGCATAAGCCCACAAAATACTGAAATAAAGAAAAATTGTGGAAAGAAAAAGAAGATTTTGAGCCTAGATGGTTTCGCAGCTGATGTATTTCTTGTTGACTTCGTCAAGCCATGGATAAAGCGTGTGCAGTTTCTTCATTGATTCTTCTACTTTTTCAGCGGGGTAATTGTAGGGTTGGAGGTTGCCGCTGAAGTATTCATCGTAGGCTGCCATGTCGAAGTAGCCGTGTCCGCATAGTACGAACAGAATAGTTTTTGCTTCACCCGTCTTCTTGCACCGAAGTGCTTCGTCAACGACTCCTTTGATCGCGTGGGACGGCTCAGGCGCGGGGATGATGCCTTCGGTTTGGATGAATAGTTTAGCCGCGTCGAAAACCTCTAGTTGGTTGAAGGCTTCTGTTGTCATCTTTTTCTCCTGCACTAAGAGGCTAATAACCGGAGAAATTCCGTGGTATCGTAACCCGCCGGCGTGTATGGGCGCAGGGATGAAGTCGTGGCCGATGGTGTGCATTGGAACAAGCGGCGTTAGTTTCGCAGTGTCGCCGTGGTCATACTGATAATATCCCTTAGTGACTTTGGGGCAAGCCGTAGCTTCAGTCGCGACGAACTTTGTCTCCTTAGGCGCCTTCTTTGAGACTTGGTCATAGTAGAAGGGCCACATCAACCCGTTAAAGCTGCTACCGCCTCCTATGCAACCGTAGACCACATCTGGGTAATCATCCACCATTTCAAGTTGCTTCTTAGCCTCTAAACCTTCAACAGTCTGATGCAAGCAAACGTGATTGAACACGCTTCCGATTGCGTAGTTAGTCTCCTTCTCGTTGACAAGGGCATCTTCAACTGCTTCGCTGATGGCGATTCCTAGGCTGCCTTTGTTGTCGGGGTCTTCAGCAAGGATTTTTCTTCCCGCTTCCGTCTTGTTGCTTGGACTGGCTATGCATTCTGCGCCAAATGCTTTCATCATCATCTTTCGATAAGGCTTTTGGTCATAACTTGCCCGCACCATGTAAACCGTGGCTTTAAGCCCAAAAGTCATGGCTGCAAACGCCAAAGCTGAACCCCACTGACCTGCGCCTGTTTCGGTGGACAAGCGTTCGGTGCCCTCTTTCATGTTGTAGTACGCTTGGGGGACTGCGGTGTTGGGTTTGTGGCTTCCAGCCGGGCTGACACCTTCATACTTGTAGTAGATTTTAGCCGGGGTCTTCAAGGCTTTTTCCAAATTTAACGCTCTGAAAAGCGGCGATGGACGCCAGATACGGTAAACTTCTCTGACTTCGTCGGGAACATCGATCCATCGCTCCTGGCTTATTTCTTGACCGATTATTTCTTTCGGAAAGATTCTTGGGACAATTCCGACGCCGGGCTGCTTCGTTGCGGGGTCAATAAATGGTGGAAGCGGCTTGGGCAGGTCGGGAACTATGTTGTACCATTTTTTCGGGATGTCTTCTTCTTGTAGGAATATTTTTTTCATTGTCGTGGGCATATTGTTTTCGTCCTTTTTTATTCTAAAGCAGTGAAGCGTACGTTTAAGTTTTATTTAAAACTTTTGTGTACTTATTTGTACCTTAACGAGAATTATTCAACAACACATTTATACTCAAACAAACAAAACACTGAAGCGAAACAACATGTGGAACATGATAAAAAACCAACTGCAAGAATACCCCGAACGCCTTAAAGTAGCACGCGTCCTTATAGAAAACGGATTAAGCGTACAAAACAACAAAATATGCTTAAACCAAATCGAAATCCCCCCTGTGCGCGTTGCAAGAGCCGCCGGAGTCGACAGACGAACAGTAAACGAAACCCTACACACAATAGAAGCTGACAGTGAACTCAAACTGATTTTCGAAGAGATACGTCCAGCTGGACATTCCCTTAAAGAAATAGCTAAACACCTAAACCTAGGAGTCTTAGAGATAACTCCAGTGAATGCAAGATCACCAGGAATCTTATCCAACGCGGCCATGACTCTGAACAGGGCGGGATTAAGCATAAGACAGGCAATCGTTGATGACCCGGAACTTTCCCCCGAGCCAAAACTTACCCTGATTGTGGAGAAAAAGATCCCAGGAGAATTGATCCCTGAACTGCTAAAGATTCAAGGAATAGCAAAAGTCGCAGTTTACTAAGCCACGGCTAAAAAAAACAAGAAAAGCCTGAAAAGTGGGAAAATGATGCAAAAATGGCTCGCCTAGGCTTAATCAGCATACCTACGCTAGAAAAACTTATATGGCTAGTAATATTTGTTGTTGTTCGCATTATAAATGGAGGTTACTTGATTTGTCATCATTTCCAACTCAAGCTGGCGGAGTACCTGTTCTGGTTATGAAAGAAGGCTCAAACAGGTCCCGCGGAAGAGAAGCGCAACACGGAAACATAACTGCCGCTAAAGTTGTGGCTGAAAGCGTTAGGAGCGCTTTAGGTCCCAAAGGCATGGATAAAATGTTAGTTGACAATTTTGGAGACACCACGATAACAAGTGACGGCCGCACAATTTTGGATGAGATGGATGTCCAGCACCCGGCAGCCAAAATGCTTGTTGAAGTTGCCAAGGCACAGGACAATGAAGCAGGTGATGGAACTACATCCGCAGTGATAATCGCGGGCGAGCTTCTTAGTAGGGCTGAAGAACTAATAGACAAAAACGTTCACCCAACAGTCATAATTGACGGCTACAGGAAGGCAGCTGAAAAAGCCCTTGAAACTCTTGAGAAAATAGCTCTGCCAGTTAACTTGAAATCACAGGATTTTCTGATAAAAGCCGCCACAACTTCCATGGGAAGCAAAATCGTTGCGGAACACAAGGATTACTTGGCGGATATAGCGGTTAAGGCAATGCTTGCAGTCGCCGAGAAACAAGGCGACGTTTACAAGGTAGATGTTGACGACGTGAAGGTTGAGAAGAAAACAGGCGAATCTCTCAGCGATACAACACTTATCAACGGCATAGTTTTAGACAAAGAAATTGTTCAATCAGGAATGCCTAAGCGAATGGAAAATGCAAAGATTGCATTGATGGATGCTTCTTTAGAGATTGAGAAAACCGAGTTAGACTCCAAAATAAATATTGAAAGCCCGGATATGATTGAAGCCTTCCTCAAAGAAGAAGAAACAATGCTAAGAGGCATGACAGACAAAATCTTGGCGTCAGGAGCAAACGTTGTAATATGCCAAAAAGGCATAGATGACATGGCGCAGCATTTCCTTTCAAGAAAAGGCATCATCGCCATTAGAAGAGCCAAGAAATCCGACATGGAAAAGTTGGCAAGAGCTACAGGTGGAAAAATAGTTTCAAGCATAAACGCTCTTTCGTCCTCAGACCTTGGCTACGCTGCTTTGGTTGAGGAGCGCAGAATCGGCGACGACAAGATGACTTTTGTTGAAGGCTGCAAGAACCCCAAAGCAGTGACTATTTTGATCCGCGGCGCGACGCAACGCATGACCGCTGAAGCAGAACGCTCTATCCACGATGCACTTTGCGTTGTCAGAGACTTGATTCAGGAGCCGAAAATTGTTGCTGGAGGAAGTGCACCAGAAATGGAGATGGCGGGAGTGCTTAGGAAGTATGCCGAAACGGTTTCGGGCAGAGAGCAGCTTGCAGTTAGAGTTTTCGCAGATGCCCTCGAAGCTATAACTGTAACGTTGGCTGAAAACGCGGGCTTAGACCCCATTAACATACTTGTAGAACTGAGAACCAGACATGAAAAAGGAGAAACATGGGCTGGCATCGAGGTTCTAAGTGGAAAAGTACAGGATATGTCAAAAGCAAACATTTTCGAGCCGCTGTCAGTTAAGAAGCAGATAATCAAATCTGCGAACGAAGCAGCATGTATGATACTAAAGATTGACGACGTTATCGCTTCAGGCAAAATGAAGGGACCACCGCCAGGAGCCGCAGGCGGTATGGGAGGAATGGGCGGAGGATATCCAGGCGCTGGAGAGTATTAAAAAACGTCAGAACAAAAAATAAATGTTGGACCACCGAAAATTACTCGCTTCGAGAAAGCAAGAATAGTTGGAGCTAGAGCTCTTCAAATCTCAATGGGAGCACCGATTTTGGTGGATGCAAGTGAAAATACTAACCCGATAGATATAGCGTTAAAAGAACTTGATGCGTCAATACTGCCGATAACTATTAGGCGGACATTGCCCGACGGAACCTTCCAAGACATACCGCTAAAATGGCTAACTTAGTCTCAACTTTTTTCTTTTAGTTTTTCAAGTTCCGTTTTTGCCTCACAAAGTGTTCTATTGATTTGTTTCCAGTGTGCTCCTTGCCAATAGGTTTGCCCGCAGTTTGGGCACTTCCAGAACTTTTCGTAGTAAGTGAATGTGGTCTTCTGCAGTTCATCCAAAAGCTGTTCTTTCGAAGTAGCCTTAAGCTTGCCATTGCAAAGGGGGCAGAAGGATTTTTCCATATCAGCCTCTAAAGTTAACTCATACCTTGCGGCTACTTCCCCCAAGCGTTCAGGTTCGGATTTGCCTTCGACAAAAAGAGCTTCGATACCCGTGACGGCGGCGTGTCTGTAAAGCTCCAAATCTCTGGTCAGTAAAACTCGTGTTTCTTTCTTTGCCAAATCAAGAAGCGCGTTGTCATCGAGTTCAATGTTGTAGACTACGTCCTGTCCCAATATGCGTAGCCAACGTGCAAGTTTTCCCAACATACTGTCAGCTAAGAACTTCACGTGTTGCCTCTCCGAACAAGAGAGCCACTGCCCGCTTTCGCCACTATTTCGCCTTCATCAAAAACTAATTGACCGTCAACGAAGGTTTTCTGAGGTTTGCCCTGCACTTCCCACCCGTCATATGGAGAAAACTTTGCTTTAGACTTGAATTTTGAGGCGTCAATCTTAAATTTGCTGCTAAAATCTACGACGGTTAGGTCGGCGCGCGTTCCGGGCTCTAATCGACCGCGGTCGCTTAAGCCAAAGATTTCTGCGGGTTTCTCTGCCAAAAACGTCATTGCTTGACTTAAAGACAATCGGTTCTTCCTTACCGCTGTAAGAATAAGGGGCAAAGTTGTTTCTAACCCTGGAACCCCGACTTTGACATCCCAAACGTTACTCGCTAACTTCTCTTCTAAAGTGTGAGGTGCATGGTCGGACCCCAAAGAATCAACCAATCCTGCCTCTATACCCTTCCATAAAGCTTCAACTTGGTCTATGCTGCGAAGCGGCGGCGCCATGATCAAGAGGTGCCCAAGACGTACCAAGTCAGCTGTTGACATAAGAAGGTGATTTGGAGTTACTTCGCAGGTTAATTTTCTACCTGCCTTCTTCGCCTCAGCAATGGCGTCCAAACCCGCTTTGGTCGAGACGTGACAGAAATGCAGGCGCACGCCTGTTGGCTCACTTATCTTCAGCATTCGTTCGATGGCTTTTGCTTCAACCGCTTCGGAATGAGCGCTTTGGAAAGCCGCGGCGCTGTTTTTTTTGGCTTGCTTTAGTTTGTTCTCGTTGAGTGTAAGCAGATCTTTGTCTTCAGCATGGACGGCCACAGGCACATTCAAAGACGCAACTGAATTGAAAGCTTCCTTCAGACCTTCATCGTCGTCAACGTTTACTCCACCTACCTGGCTGCCCAAAAATAGTTTGAAACCGACCGCGCCTTCAGCAACAATACCTTGAGTTTCCTCAACCTTATGCGGGAGCTCAGAGTAGAAGCCAACGTTAACCAAGATTCTTCTTTGGGCCAAATCCATGCGGTTTTTCAGAGTGTCAACGCTCATAGTAACTGGTTGGTTGTTAGGCATATCCAGAACGGTGGTGAAGCCTCCTGCAGCTGCGGCAGCAGTTCCCGTCTGGAAATCTTCTTTGTAAGCTTTTCCCTCGTCACGCAGATGCACATGCGCGTCAATCAAACCGGGAAGAACTAGGTGGCTTTTCACGTTGGTTTTTTCGTCGGCGCTGGGCATTTGGGTTTCTTTACCGATTTTGAAGATTTTGCCTTCTTCAATAGCTATGCTGCAATCGACGATTTCCCCGTTTAGGTAAGCTTTGACGTTTGACAGAACGAAATCCACAATCAAGCTGGTTCACGATTTATTGAATAGCGGATGGTTTGGTTAAAAGCTTATCTTGGTCACCCGTGGACGGTAAGAAATCGGCGGAATTTAGCAAAACCCTTAACTTTTCTCTTGTTAAGATTAATTCCAAATTGGGGGCTTGACTGTTTTTTCACGAAAGTCTGACGGAGTCTTTTCAAAACTTTTTCTTTTTGTCTTAAGGTTTGCCGTGTACTCGAAGTCTTCCGTTTTGACTATGACCGCGTTATCCTTATACGGTTTAATCAGAGGCGTAGCGTGTGTCCCCAGAAAAAGGGCAAGCTCCGTTAAAAGCCTGCTACGTTACGGCGTTGATGTTCTTCATCATGGATTAGGGTAAACCCAAACGTGACGGCCCCGATTTTCGTTGTAAAAACAAATGGTACATTTGTCAGAACTTATTTTTCTTCTTCCAGTTCAACGCGGCATTCGTCGCATATGTTTTGTCCGTTTCGTTCCTTGAGGCTTTCAGAGTAAATGTTGCAGCGATCACAATATCCTGAGAGTGGAACGTCCTCGCCTTCCTCCGTGCGGGCCTCGCCTTCGATACGGGATCTTTCCAGAATTATTTCTATTAGCTCAGGCATCACGCCTAAGACGTCCTTGCTTGTTATGATGCCGACAAGGTTGCCTTTGTAGATAACGCCGAGCCTCCTGACATCTAGCCGATTCATTCTTCGAGCTGCTTCGCTAATTGTTGCGTCAGGTTCAATGGTGACCAAGGGGGTGGTCATGATTTCCTTTGCTTTCACACTGTCCGGCTTAAGGTTTTTTGATAGAACCCTGATCACCAAGTCGCGTTCAGTGATTATTCCTATTGATTTTCCAGCCTTGTTGGTGATTATCACGCAGCCTAAATCGTTCTTGTCCATAGCGGCGGCAGCCAAGTTAGAAGCGGCATTCTCATCCATCGTTATAACAGGACTACTCATAATGTCGCGCACCAGCATTTTCGTTCTCAATCCGATTTCAGACATGTAAATTTTCACTTCCGACAATTTAGGAGGCTATACTTCCAATGCAACAATAAAGAGACGCATAATTTAAGATTTGCTTAGGGCGAAACTTACGTCTGGAAGTTTTATTAGCCACTTCCACAGATAGGCATAATGCCCGATGGGAACTGTTTATGCTGAAAACTAACGCTGATAAACTCATAAAAGTGTCAGTAATGGGGGAGATAGCTAGCCCAACCATCAGATCAATCTACAACGTCTCCGCAACGGGGCAACCGCTTGTGCTGCCTGGTGTAGGCGGCATAACCTATAATCTAAGAGTTGGGGACCCAGCGTGCGGTTGGGAAGCAGACCATGTGGAACCCGGAGTCAGCGTGGAGAACAAGGAAAACGATGCCCGGTCGGGCCAAGCTGCTAACACAGCGTTCAACGTGCTGTCTTGCGTGGGAAATGAAGCCATTGCAGTTAATGGTGACGGCAAAGGCGCCAGAGGAACAGTCACGGGAAAACACGGCGGAATCGAGCATGTGCTTGTTGATTTTCCCTCAGGCATTTTAGACAAGCTTGTTATCGGAGACAGGATCATTGTGAAAGCTTTCGGCACCGGTTTGAAACTGTTGGATTTCCCCGAAATCAAAATCTTTAACATGGATCCTGTTTTGCTCGCGGCTTGTGATCCGCAGCCGAAAGAGGACAAACTTGTAGTGCCTGTTACGCATGTTGTTCCAGCTGCAATCATGGGTTCAGGCTTGGGCGCAAACCAGGTCAACTCAGGAGACTATGACATTCAATTGTTCGATAAAGCAGTCGTTGATCAATACGGGTTGGAAACCTTAAGACTTGGCGACTTGGTAGCCATTGTTGACGCAGACCATTCATTCGGGAGAATCTACCGTCAAGGCGCAGTTTCAGTAGGCGTAGTCATTCACTCGAACTGCATCACGGCGGGGCATGGTCCTGGAGTTACAACTTTGATGACATCTCCGAGTGGAAAAATTGTTCCTTCGGTAACTCGGGAAGCGAACGTCGCTTCGCTCTTAAAATTAAGAGCAGATATATAAGATAGTTTAAACCATAATGTGAAAAATAGAAGAGTAAGAGGTAAAAAATAATTGCCATCTAAACGAAAAAGCCGAGGAAGATCAAAAGGAAGCAAAGGAAGCGGAAGCCTTGTACAATGCGCAAACTGCGGAGCACAGGTGCCACGTGACAAGGCAAAGAGATCTACTCGCCGTGTGTCGTTTGTTGAACCTCAGTTAGCTAAGGAACTTAGGCAAAAGGGCACTTTTCTTGCTTCATGGGTAGACACAAAATACTACTGCATATCGTGCGCCGTCCACCGCGGAATAGTCAATGTACGGGCAGAAAGCGAACGTCATTCACGAGCCCCCCGAAGAAGATACTAAATAACTAAACTGCTTTTTTCTTTAATTCCTTGTAGACATACAAGGCTCTTTGTATAACGGTAAAGTTTGAAAGCACCGCCAACAAAGCTACGCCATAACCCAACGCGGGCAACCAGAAAAACGCGATTATGCTGACGGCGGCCAAGATAAGCATGCGTTCTGCCCGTTCAGCGAGACCTATCGACTCCATTTTTAATCCAGCAGCTTCAGCCCTTGCTCTACTGTAGCTCACCAGCAAAGAACCCGCTAAAGCCGCCAAAACCCAAATGGAACCCCAAGGCGCAGGCCAAGCATGATTGCAGAGCCCGGCGATCAATATTGCGGCAAAAACTATGGCGTCAGCGTACCTGTCGAGAACAGAGTCAAAAAAGCCGCCGAAAACGGTAACTTGCTGGAAAGTGCGAGCTATTATTCCGTCAAGCGTGTCACAAAAACCTGAAGCCAGAAGG
Organism: Candidatus Bathyarchaeota archaeon; assembly: GCA_963827165.1. Lineage (GTDB taxonomy): Archaea > Thermoproteota > Bathyarchaeia > Bathyarchaeales > Bathycorpusculaceae > Bathycorpusculum. Next base: position 410,560 of record CAWGZR010000005.1, read on the forward strand.
AATGCTGTTGCCAAAAGTAAGAGCCAATAGGCGTTTTGAGCTAATCCATACGCAACGGCTGATGCGAAAGCGAGGATGAACCCAACCAAGCTTACTTTGTTGGGAGTTAAACCTATTTTATGAGCCGCTTTTGCCTCCGAAGTCAGCATTTCTTGAACTTTCTTTTTTAGTTTAGTAAGCAAGGAGGTACTCTCAGCCCTGAAGGGTGTTAATGCTCATTATGGATTGGCTGTAGAAAAGCCTTTCCCGTTGCTCGGGGCTAAAGTGATATACCGCTTTTTTTGTACATTAAAGTGTTCTATTCAATCACCTTTTTTGGAAAAATCAAAAATCATCAACATCAAGAAGGTCGGCGATGAACATTTCTTTTGCCTTCTCGCCAAACCTCGCCCCGTGTATCATATCCCTTTTGGGCTTGTTTTCTGCATGGCAAGGTTAAATAGCAGAATTCCTTAAGGTAGGAATTTGCGAGTGAAGGCAATGTTAGATATCAAGCTTATCCGAGAGACCCCAGAACTGGTAAAAAACAATCTTGCGAAACGCGGCAACCCTCAGTGCATTCAGATGCTGGAAGACTTGATTGCCCTTGACAAAGAGTGGCGGCTAAGCCTTACTAAGCTCAACGATATGCGTCACGAACGAAAACAAATAACTACAGAAATTGCGAAGCTGAAAAAAGCTGGGAAAGAAGCTGATGACGAAGTTCACCGGGCACAGGACGTTGACGTAAAAATAGGAATAATCGAAAAACAAGTTGCCGAGCAAGAACAGAAAACCCACAGCTATCTAATGCAGCTCCCGAACCTACTCGACGAGACTGTCCCGTTTGGAAAGGACGACAAAGACAATGTGCAGGTTAAAACTTGGGGAACTATCCCGACTTTTACGTTTCCAGTAAAAAACCACATTGATTTGGCTTTGGCACTAGATCAGATTGACATGGAGCGCGCCGGAAAAATTTCAGGAGCCAGATTCTTCTATCTTAAAAACCAAGTTGCCATGCTGGATATGGCTTTGATGAGCCTTGCAATTGAAGAGCTATCTAAGAAAGGTTTCACAGCGATCGTCCCACCTTACTTGATGACCCGCGAAGCATATGAGGGGGTAACGGCAATGGGAGATTTCGCCGACGTGCTCTACAAAGTGGAAAATGAAGACCTCTATTTGATTGCGACCTCTGAACATCCGATGGCTGCAATGTACATGAATGAAGTTCTCAAAGAGCAGGAGATGCCCTTAAAACTCGCGGGAATAAGCACTTGCTTTAGGAAAGAGGCTGGATCCCACGGCAGAGATACAAGAGGCATATTTCGCACTCACCAATTTAACAAAATTGAGCAGTTCGTCTTTTGCAAACCAGAAGACTCAGCCAAACTGCATGATGAACTGCTCCAAAATGCTGAGGAATTGCTTCAAAAGCTTGAGCTAGCTTACCGGGTCGTTAACGTTTGCACAGGCGATATCGGAACCGTAGCCGCCAAGAAATATGATATTGAGGCGTGGATGCCAGCGCAGAACGGGTATAGAGAAGTCGTATCCTGCAGCAACTGTACAGATTACCAAGCAAGACGCTTAGGAATCCGTTACCGCGAAAAAGAAGGCGCCGCCCCGAAGGGGTTTGTGCACACCTTGAACTCGACAGCCGTGGCTACGGGGAGAACTATTGTTGCATTGATTGAAAACAATCAGCAAGAAGACGGCACAATAAAAATACCACTCGCCCTGCGGAAGTATATGGGTAACAGAGAGAAAATTGACAAGAAACCATAAACCTTTTAATATTTCTCTGAGAATCTTGATGCGCGTTCGGAGAAATAACTTTGTCTTCAAAAACGAGACATGTAAAAGATAAGTGGCGTGGAAAGGCATGGTACATGGTAGTTGCACCATCCTTCTTTGGAAACGTTGAGTTAGGCTCCATTCCAGCCGAAGATCCAGAAAAGTTGATCGGCAGAGTTGTTGAAGCCACACTGTACGATATAACAGCCGATTTTTCACATCACTATTTGAAAATGTTCTTTCAAGTTAATGAGATAGACGCGAAAACAGCCAAGACCCTTTTCAAAGGTCATGAGTACTCGCGGGATTACCTGCGCAGCTTAGTCAGGAGAAGAACAACCAAAGTCGATTCACTGATAAACCTGACCACAAAAGACGGATACAAGCTGAGAATCGCCGTTTCCGCGCTGACACTTTCAAGAATAAAAACCTCGCAGGAAAAGATAATCCGCAAAATGATGGATAAAACAATCCATGAAAAAGCCGAAGCGTTGTCGCTTGACCAGTTCGTGCAGGAAATGGTTCTAGGGAAAATTGCTTCAGACATCTACAACCAAGCTAAAGAAGTTGCACCCCTTAGGCACGTCGGAATTAGGAAATCTAAACTTTTAGCGGCACCTCAAACTGTTGGAAAGCCGAAAGAAGCCAAAGCTGAGCCAGAAGCGGAAGCACCTTCTGAAGAAGTAGCAGAAGCCGAAGCGTAACAACCCCTTATTTTCAAAGCCCTTCTTTAGGGCAAAATACTTTAGAAACGTTAATCTAGAAACTTTCAAACGAACAGCAGGAAGCATTGTATTGTCGGCAAACTCTGGGGTCCATGAGAAAGGAAGTTTCACCGTCCAAGACGCTATCGACAATATTCGAAGGGACCCTGACTTTCCAAAAGCAGGCGCGATAGGGTTGTTCATCGGGGTAGTTCGGGCTGACACCCTCGAAGGACAAAAGGTCGAGAAACTTCAGATAGAATCTTACGAGGAAAAAGCCGACCAAGTCCTCGGCAAAATATGCGAAGACTTGACCAAAAAACCTGGAATAGTTAATGTTCAAATTCACCATTTACTGGGTGAATTCAAAGTTGGGGACGATTTAGTTTACGTTGCAGTGGCAGGTTCCCATCGATCGGAAGTGTTCACTGTTCTCCGAGAAGCCGTTGAAAGATACAAAAGTGAAGCACCAATCTTCAAAAAAGAGCGGGTAATCACAGAAAAAGGCGCGACTGATGAATACTGGGTGTCGGAAAAACACAGTCATTAACTAACGTTGTGAACGCTTATGATTACAGCTTTAGCCGGCGGGGTTGGAGCAGCAAGGTTTCTTACTGGTTTAACCAAGGTTGTTGGTGAAGAAGATTTGTCGGTGATTGTGAACACTGGCGACGACATGGAAATGTTCGGTTTGCACATTTCGCCAGACATTGACATCGTCTCCTACACATTAGCGGGCGTTGTTGACGAGGAGAAAGGCTGGGGGTTTAGAGGCGACACTTTCCAATGCCTCGAATCGCTCAGAAAAATGGGTTTAGAAACATGGTTTGGCATAGGCGACAAGGATTTTGCCACTCACATTTACAGAACAGATTTGCTGCGGAAAGGTTTCACTCTTTCGAAGGTTACTGAAGAAATTAGCCGACACCTAGGATTAAAAGCGAATATCGTGCCAATGACAAATGACAAGTTTGAAACTTGGATAAGAATCGAGGAAGGGCTGATTCATTTCGAAGAGTACTTTGTCAAGAGACAAGCCAAAGACCAGGTCTTAGGAGTCGAGTTTGTTGGCTCGGCAAAAGCCAAAACTTCGCGGCAGACGGTCGACTCAATCATGAACGCTGAGATGATAGTGATTTGCCCCAGCAACCCAATAGTTAGCATAGGCAGCATACTTTCGGTTGAAGGTATTCGAGATGCATTGAGGAAGACAAACGCCAAAATCGTCGGGATAAGCCCTATAGTTGACGGCGCCCCCATCAAGGGTCCAGCTGATAAACTTATGCGGGCTTTAGGCTTTGAGGTTTCAGCGTTTTCCGTTGCGAAACTTTACGCGGACTTTGTTGATGCATTTGTAATTGACACCCGGGACGTCGATGAAAAGCAAAGGATTGAAAAGTTGGGAATCAACGTTACGGTTACAAATACTTTGATGACGTGTCTGGAAGACAAAGTTAGGCTGGCTAAGTCCGTTCTGGAAAGCTAGTTTTTGCTATTTAGAATAAGTTGCTCTCTATATACTATTAGCGCAGGTTAAATAAACCAACTAATCGAAGTTTTACTTAGAAGCCCATGCAGAAGAAAAAAACAAAAAAAGAGCGTGCGAACCATGAAACACCATGGTACTTCAACCATGTCTAAGCATGGCATAACATCTTGAACTTGAGGGGAAAACTTGAAAGGTAAAATCAATGGTAAAAAGCAAGCGAAGGCTAAAAACGCCGATCTTATGGATTGGCTTTTGGCAATTGACGCGTGCGTTCCATAAAACAAGTGAAAAAAGCAGATGCCAAAGGAACAAAAGAAATTCTTTGACATTTTCCTGCCGGCTCGGCATATGATAAGGGTTATATCTGCAACTGTTTCAATACTAAGGCGGTGTTGAGCGTGGAAAGAAAAAGTTACGATTGGTTTGAACAGCGCCGCAAAACCAGAGGGTTGGAACTTGCACATGACCAGATTACTAAAGCCTTCGACACAGTAACATGGCTACATAAGGCAACCATGAGCTTTGCCGAGAAGAATTTTAAAGAGGCTCAGAGATACATTGACAATCTCTACAAGACTGAAGAAGGCGTTGACGCGCTTCGCACGGATGTTTTCATGGAACTATCCAAAGGAGCCGCCCTTGTCGCTGACTACCGCGAAGATCTACTTCACTTGGTTAAACGGCTGGACACATTAGCTGACCACACCAAAGATGCTGCGCGATGCCTCGAGATGTTGTCGGGTGCAGATATTCCACAGGAGCTGAGCGACAAGACAGTGGTCATGACTGGGAAACTTGTGGAGACCGCTCAGACTTTGAGAAATAGCATTGAGAAGATTTCGTCGAATCCTACTGAAGCGATAAATGAGGCAAAGAAAGTCGGGGAAATCGAACATGCCATCGACATTGAATACCTCAAATGCAAAAGCCTGTTTGTGAAGTACGGCGTAAACATGAACGTCGGAGCCATGGTAATATTCGATGACTTAATCGAATTCATCGAGCAAGCCGCAGACATGTGCGCAGACACAGCAGACTATATCCTGGTACTCTCAAGCAGAGAATAGAACCAATATTTTTTCAATTTTCAGTTTTATTTTTGTAAAATTAACTCATCGACTAAATTTGGAAGAACATTTTTAGGGGAAAAAATCTGGAAGGTTCAAATCAAATTGGCGGGCCCGCTGGGATTTGAACCCAGGATTCCCGGCTCCGCAGGCCGATGCCTTGTCCGTACTAGACTACGAGCCCAAACATTTCTGTGCCCAAAAATTTGGGGCAGAATAGTAAATACTTTGCTTAAACTTAAAAATAGTGGTAACGCGCCAAGTAGTCACTTCGTTTCCTTCGGGAAAATTATCTTGAACTCAGTGCCGTCCCCAAGTTTACTTTCAAAACTCACCGCACCACCCTGCGCCTCCATGAGTCGCTTCACAACCGCCAGTCCGAAGCCTTGACCCTTGGATTTTGTCGTCATAAGCGGCTGGAAAAGTTTGGGTTTTATCTCGTCTGGGATACCAACGCCGGTGTCTGAAACCGTAACAATGATGCTGCTACCCTCGCCGAAGGCTTTGATTGTCAGGTTGCCTCCATCAGGCATCGCCTGGATAGCGTTTGTCACAAGATTCACCAGGATTCGCTTCAGAAATGTATAATCGGCTTTTACTTGCAGATTACCTTCTAATTCTTGAACCGCTTTGATATTGTTTGGAATCATAACTGTTGCAAGCATTTGTGGGATTGCGACGCTCAAGTCGATTTCACCGATTTCAGGTTTGAGTGGCCTTGCGAAGTCTTGTAAATCAGAGATGATTTTGTTGATGTATTCTGCCTGTTCTTGAATTGTGCTAAGGCTTTCTTCGAATTCGGCTTTGTCTTGGCCCTCAGGTAAAGCATCGATGCCTTGCTTCATCAAAAAAAGCTCGCCGGTAATTGATTGCAATGGATTGCGAATGTCATGGCCAATCATAGCCGCAGTTTGTCCTATAGCAGCTAGACGCTCGGCATTCTGAAGCTGCCTTGTTCGCTCCTCAACAATTTTCTCCAGATTCTTCGCATAACCTTCTAGCTTATCTTCAATTAACTTGCGTTCAGTTATGTCCTGTTCAATTCCAACTATTCTTGAGGGTTTGCCATTCGGACTTATCTCCCTGACGACACGTTCGGAATGGATGGTTCTTATGGAGCCGTCGGGCCTGACAACGCGGTAATCAAAACTTGCTTTGGAAAGCAGCTTGGCGTTAAACAAGAGTTGCTCCATCTCTTCGTTGATTTTTTCTCGGTCTTCAGGATGAATACGAGCAACATACTCAGCCGTATTGGGTCCATATGTTTGAAGTTTCATCCCGAAAATCCGGAATAATTCGTCGGACCAAATCGCCCTATCTATTTTGGCGTAATACTCCCAACTGCCTACATGAGCGATTCTCTGAGCCATCTTTAATCTGTCTTCGCTTTCTTGAAGCGCTTCCTGCGTTTTAACGCGTTCAGTTACATCGTCAAAAACGGTTACAGCTGCGATGGGTGTGCCTTCCTTGTCGTAAAGTGGCCGTGCACTCACATTCATTATAAAGCGTTTTCCATTTCTCTCGATGATTTCGGGCGCGTTTAGAATTGTCTCTTCTTTAAACAAGGCCCTGTAAGTGTAGAGTTGTTCGTTCGGGCAAATTTTACCGTCAGCCAAGTAAATCTTGTGTGCAGCGGCGTGCTCAGCTAATTTCAAACCATAAGGGTTCGAGCCAAACAGTTCAATGGCCCTTTTGTTTGCGAAAGTTATCCTTCCCTCAGGCCTTTCTATTACCATTACAGCTGACGGAATATTTTCCAAAATATCGTGTAGCCGCGCAGCTTCAAAGGGTAAAATGCAGGATTCATAGGTAGGGCTTAAAACTTCTCCTCCAACAGGCTCTACCCCATTCTTTGGTTGTACCTTCATAATACAGGTCCCGCTAAACCTCACAGGAACCCTAATATCGTTGGCAAAACGTATTATCGCTTTATAAGAGTTAAGTCTTTTGGGTTCTAATCCAGGTTGAATATTAGTAACCAAAATGGTACCAAGAAGTCACCTAAAAAAGCCAATTCTCATTAAAATTAAAAATGAAAAAATGGGCAAGCTGGCGTTTTCATGGAAGGCTAAATAGAAGATTTTTGCCGTACAGAATCCGTAAAACGATCAATAGCAGATTTCCGATTAGATGCTGTTCAATTCTCATGGGAAAAGGTTAGTTTTTGCTAACGGCTCTTTTCAGAGCGGCAAGAACATTTTGCTTCCCCATGGCAAGTACATACGGACCCAAGCGGGGACCTTGCGGCGCACCCATCAAGATTTGATAGAGTGTTTTGAAGAAGCTACCAGGTTGGACCCCGTTGTCTTTTGCCGCGTTAAAGATGGCGTTTTGGATTTTGTCCGGGTCATCTTCACATTCGAGCTTTGCGATAAGTTCTAGGACTGCTGCCTTTTCTTCAGCCTTCAGGGGTACATTGGTTTCCTTGATTTCTTCGAAGTCCCCAATCCAGTTCAAAGCATACTCAATTCGCTGCTTCAAGGCGTTGTCTAAGGCTTGGGTCTTCTGGAGGTAACCGTAGCTTCGAAGCTTCTCAGACACGTAATCGTCAAGGCAATCTTTAGGCGCCATCTTGACGAGAAATGCCATCAAATTATAAGGCACATGAACGCTCGGCTTCGCCGGCGGCTTAGCGACATAGCAGTATTCAAACAGCCCTCTGAGACGCATAGCTTCTTTTTCGCCACCTTGCTTCTTCCCAAAGTACACGTCTTCTATGTAATCAAGCTCATTCATGTATGCCGGAATATCCGACACATCCAAAGTTCTCGTGCCAACGAACCTCTTTAGCATCAGCAGAAGCAACGATTGCGGAGAACCATACCGGAACCAAACTTGAGGCGTGAAAACGTTGCCAGCTGACTTTGAGATTTTCTTTCCGCCCTTATCAAGAAACATCTCATATCTAGCGTGAGATGGCGGTTCGAAGCAGAGGACTTCACGGCATATCCGATCGTTGATTTTAACGGAGTCAGCAATGTCTTTCCCGAAGGCTTCAAAACGAATATCTAACGCTTTCCAGCGGGCTGCAAACTCACCTTTCCAAGTTAGTTTTCCTTCGCCCTTTGTTATGTCTGCTTCACCCTCATGCCCACAGCCTTCGATGAGTCTGCCGCGTATCTCTAAGCCTTCGCATTTGTAGAGGACTTTGTCAGTTTCCGGTTCGAACTTGTAGGCTTTGGTGGTGTAGATGCGTCCGCAGTTGCTGCAGACAGGAAAGAATGGCAGGACCTCGGTGTAGCGTTCTTGACCGACTTCTTCTTTGACGATTTCGCCGGCTTTCTTAGCGTTAAGCAGGATAGTTCTGATTTCGCTGAGGAGCAGCCCCTTCTCGTATACGTCCTTCGCGGAGAAATAACGGTAATCAATCCCACATTTGTCTAGAGATTCAAGAAGAAGTGAGCTCATATGTTTGCCGTAGCTTTCGTGACAGCCGAACGGGTCGGGAATGCTGGACACTGGATAACCCAGATACTTCTCTAGATCTTTTGATAAGCCAACCGGAACCTTGCGCAAACCGTCTTTGTCGTCGCAGTAAGCGATTAACTCGGATTTGAAGCCTAAGTTCTCGAGGGCAAGCGTGACGGTGTAGGAACGTGCGGCATCACCTAAGCTGCCGATGTGAGGGAATCCCGAGGCGCCAAGACCCATCTCGGTGCGGAGCTTAGACATGTCTCTGCCCAGTTCTTTTTCGCGGTAGATTACCTTCTTGGCCATCATGTCATACCATGTGCCGCGCCCGATAAGATCTTCAGTCATAACCATGAGCCTTCTGCCAATTCACTGCACAAAGACATAGAAAAATGTTTAGAGCAGCAAAAAGGCTCAAGGGGTCTTTTTTCGCATAGCTGAAGCGATGGCTATGCCACCTAGAGCAAGCAGCAGAAGTGCTACCGTGTAGATCCAGCTGTAACTCCAAAGGAACCAGGCACCGCCTAAAGCCATGAGCAGAACACCCATTTGAACAGTGCTGTAAGGGGAGCGCGCGTACTTCTGCGGACTTTGAGCTCTCATGGCTGCCAGAACCAGAATCCAGACTCCGAACAAAATCAAGATTAGCTGGAAAATGTGCCCCCAGTCATGAGTTACGTTTGTCGGATAAAGCAGTATGGCGACAACTACTATTATTAGGAAAACACCGATTGTTAGCAGTTGCCGTCTACTTTCAGACATTGCTTCGCATCCTACGAGAGTGTTGCTCCGCACTCGGGGCAAAATTTGGAGCCTGCTGGGATCGAGTGGCCGCATTTGGGACAGTTGATTGTGGCTTGCGATGGAGGAGTAAGTGAGGTTCCGCATTCGGGGCAGAATTTTGATGTTGCTGGAACGTGTGCGCCGCATTTAGGGCATATGACGAGAGCTGCGGTAGGTGCTTGTGCCTGAACCTGCCCGGCTGAATTCATGATTTGCGGTATGAGAACCATCCCCGTTCCTAAGCCTGCTCCGCCTCCGCCGCCCCCTTGACCGAGCGACGCAGCGGCGCTTTTCACCGTTTCCATTCGCAAGACTGTGTCAGCGGGGGTACTTCCTGTTTTGAGCCAGAATAAGCGTTCACGGTACTCGGGCGTGGTGTCGATACCTTCGAATCTGAGATCAGTTAGTTCGATTCCTAAACGTTTGAAGTAGTCAGAGACGGAGGTTTTGACAATCAGTGATGTTTCCTGCAGCCTCGTGAAGACAGTGACCAAGTCGTAGTGGGAAATTTCAGCGATTATCTTTTCGTTCAGGAAGCCTCGGAGGAAGTTGTTGACTCCTTCAGTATCGAAGACGTTTTGTCCGCCTACAACCTCGTTGACAAACAGTGTGGCATCCTCTATCTTGAAGAGGAATTGCCCAAACACTTTGAGCGGAGCCAACTCCGTTGTTTGAGCACTTGTGCCCCATTTACCATTGAAAACTTTAGTGGCGATGTAGAGCACCATTGCCTTGAACGGTTTGTTACTGCCGAATCCAGCCAGATGTGTTAGCACACTTGTAAGTAGAGGCAAATTAAGTGTTGTTAGTGTGTGTCTTCCAGCGCCGAAAACGTCGTAGGCTTTGCCGTCTCTGAAGAACACGGCCATTTCATATTCATGAACAATGAGTTGGGCACCCCAAGTTATGTCCTCGTTTGGGTACCTCCAGATTATTTCGTCAGAATTCGCGTTTGAACTTGCCCATTCTATTACTTGTGGCATTTTTAGCTCACTCCCATGATTACTTCGTTACGTTGATCGAATGTGTTCTCTAAACTTTCAAGTTTGTCAGTTACGCTTTCAACCCGGGTTTTCAGGTTCGCCGTTGCACCGCTGGATAGATCAGCTTTGAAAGCGTCAATTTCCGCAGTTAGTGCGGTTATGCTATCCAGAAGCTTATTGTCAAAAGCTATCATGCTGTCAAGGTTGCCTTCCTTCACTTTTACAGCATCAAAAAAGCCGCTGTACCCATAAGAGGCGTGATTAATTTTTTCGACAACACGATCCATCTTGGCCACTAGTCGATCCATGTCTGTTAAGACATCGAAATAGCGGCGGTCAGCCAGCTTCTGCTCAATGTCCCTCAGATCGGTCTTTTCAATGTTTAGTTTCATATACAAGTGATTCCTGATTAGCTTGTCGCTTTCCCGACGCATTTCTTTCTCTTTGTAGCCACGGAATCCTGGAACAAAAGCGGCTATGCGCTCGGGAAGGCCCATTTGACCTTGAACCTTAGATAATACATCACTATTATCGCTCATTTTCATATCCCAGCCTATTTTATTATTGGTTCATAATATAGGGTCGCTTTTAAAGTTTCTCAGAAAATCAAAGATGGAAGTATTTTGCCGGAAAGGGACATTTTAGGGTTGTTCTACCCTAAATGTTCACGTTTCAGAATTTCCCGCGCCACAATCACACCTGAAGCCGAAGCCTGAATTAACCCGCGTGTGACACCTGCGCCGTCGCCAATGGTGAACATGTTTTGTATTTTGCTTTCTAAAGCGTTGTTGAGTTGTAGATGGGAAGAGTAGAACTTGACCTCTATGCCGTAAAGCAAAGTGTCCCGTGAATGGATGCCAGGCGCTATGACGTCAAGGGCTTGGAGCATCTCGCGAATGTCTACCAAGTAGCGGTAAGGTAAGACAAAGCTAAGGTCGCCTGGAGTCGCATTTTTCAACGTTGGGGTAACGACGCTTCGGGCTAAGCGTTCAGGTGTCGAGCGGCGTCCAACAGCCAAATCGCCTAGACGCTGAACCATCACACCTCCGCTTAAGAGGTTTGAAAGTCGAGCGACGTATTTGCCGTAGGCTATGGGTTCTTTGAAGGGCTCGGTGAATGAGGTGCTGACGAGGATAGCGAAGTTGGTGTTATCGGTTTTTCGCTCCGCGTAACTCCCGCCGTTGACAGTTAAGACGCCGTCATATGATTCTGTGGTGACTTCCCCGTACGGTGAAACGCAGAAAGTGCGAACTTGGTCATCGAATTGTCGCGAATAATAAACAAGTTTTGGTTCGTAAAGAGTCTTTGTCAGATTCTCCATAACAGAAGCTAAAACCTCGACACGTACACCGATGTCGACTGGGTTGTTTACAGTTTTTAGTCCGCGGACCTGAGCCTCGGTTTGAAGCCATTCAGCGCCGCTTCTTCCAGGGGCAATTATTACGTATTTGCCGAAGATTTTTTCGCCTTCAACTGTTTCCACGCCTTGTATCAGGTGGTTCTCAGTGATGAGCGCTTTAACATCTGTTTTCGGGCGAAAAGTTATTTTTCCGTTGAGTTCTTTGCGCATCCGATGCAGGGTTTCATTGCATTTGTCAGTGCCCATGTGACGGACTTCTTGCTTGATAAGTTTTAATCCTGCCAGTGAAGCCTGACGTTCTATTTCATCTACTTTTTCGCTGTCGCCGCCGTAAACTTTCTCGCTGGCTCCAAATTTGAGGTAGATGCTGTCGACGTGTTTGACCAGCGATTGAAGCTCCTTGGTTGAAACATACTGGTTTAGCCAACCGCCAACTTCCGTTGATAACGTGAGTTTTCCGTCACTGTAGGCACCCGCTCCGCCCCATCCTGAAAGAACCGAGCATGGTTCACAATGCACGCATTCGAAGCCGCGGCTTGATGGGCACTTGCGTTTGTCAATATCGGGTCCCCTGTCAATCATGAGGACATTCAAGTTTGTTTTTTCGGTTAATTCCAGCGCCGAAAAGATACCTGCTGGACCCGCGCCCACAATTATAACGTCATATTTCATGCCCACTCCTCCCATGGAACCCTGAAGTACATGTAACAAGTAAGATATATCTGTTAGCAAAAAACCGCAGAATCCAAAAATTGACGGTTTTTTCCTATGAATAGGCTCTTTTCAGGATATATCTAAAAAACATTTATTATAGCAAAACAACGATTATGAATTAGCGAAAAAATGTCCACCGACAACCAATCTGGAAACAATTTTGACGAGTTAATCAGCGACTTCTCACGCTTCTACATACTCACCATACTCTATGAGGGTCCAGTTCATGGCTACAGCATCATCAGCCGATTCAAGAAAAGAGTCAAAAAAGACGTTAGCCCAAGCTTAGTTTACCCCTTTCTTCAACAACTGGAAGAAAAAAGTTTAGTCACGCACACAGTAAAGGCGGTTGGTGAGAAGGAAAGAAAGATTTTTGAGCTAACGCAAACGGGAAGAGAACTGTGCACAGAACTTTTCAAACGTTTTGCCGACCTGATATCAATCGCAATTGAACCAAGCCTATATGTTTGCGCCCACTGTGGATGCAAAGTCTACGAAGGGGGCTATCGAGAAGTCATAGATTGCAAAGAAACAGCGTTTTGCTGCATCCACTGCGCCAGATCGTACAAAGAAGCAAAGAAACTCGCGAAGCAAAGAAGCTAAATGAGAAAGCAGACAGAAGAAACCAACAGCACAATTTCAAGAGAGACACCACAATAGACAGACTACCGAAAGCCGAAAAGCTAAACTCAAAAAATCATACGTGCGGTGGAGTAATCAGATAATATTACAGAGTTGAATCGGACCATTCTAAAATCAGTCAAAAGAAAAGATGAAAGAGTTTTAAAAAATAATTGAAGTTTTAGCGAAACCTTATTCGCCCCAATCTTCGCCTTCAATAGTTAACTCTTGAAGTTCTACGCATCCACCTCCAACACCTATTTTTTTGACTTCTAGTTCGAGTCCACAGCCTGGACAGCTAAGGATTTCTCCTTTCTCGATGTCGCAGGGAACATAAAGTTCCGATTCGCAGTCTGGACACGTGGCTTTGTTACCTTTACTTTGAGGAAATGAGTTTAGAGGATTTATCATTATTTTTTTCACTTTTTTTATTACTTTTTGAAAGCTGCGGAGAACTATTAAGTATTGTGACTTTCTTGTTACAAATTAGTACATTTCTGTTCTATTTGGGACAAAAGCGCTAACTGCCTCTGAGAAAGCTGTTGCGACAAGATGATACATCATATACTAATATCGTGGGCGTCAAAACTTAAAGTAAGGCTGTTACCAAGTGGCTGAATGTCCTTATTGTCATAATGAAGTCTTAAAACATCAAGCTATATTACGAAATAGCTTCTTTACAATCGAAACCTACACATGTGATAAATGCGGAAGAAGATTCACAATAACAAAGTAATTCCTTTCTTCTGAAAGATGAGCGTCTGACAATTTGAACCATGGTTAACCTGAGATGTTTTTAAATTTTATAATTTTTTTATTTTTACTCAGCTTTCCCCTGAGTTGAAAAGTCGTTTCAACCGATAGAAAGACTTAAAGAAACAAGCCAACATTACGGATGCAGAGCGGAAGAACTTGGAAAAACACAGCGAAGATTTATTTACTTTTACCTTTTTGGGTTTTGGTGAAAATATATGAAAGATTTTAAGTGTCCAATATGCGGTGGATCAACTGAAGAGGTTTGGGAAAATGAAACTAAAACAAGATACGGAATGAGATGTAAGGAAGGTCATAAAAGCACCAGTAATAAATCAGGTGGTCCTCAAGAATACCCTGTGTTTCTTGTTTCAAGTGAAGAACTTGAATAGTTGGTTACTTGTGAGAAATCACCTGTAACTTACACCAGCGGCTTTAATCCGTGCAACAATCATTCTTTCAAATATTTCCTTAGCAACAAAAAAGAACTTTACTAAATAAGAATATATTTTCCGCCCTCTTTCTTTATCAAAATCTATCGCCTATGAAATTTACGATTATGACGATTACTTTTAACGTAGGCGTTTTTAGGTTTAGGTTTATTTTCTTCATTGGGTTTAATTTTGTTTTCTTCATTTTGGTTACTCAATTTACTCCGACCTCAAACTATTGTTAAACGTTCGATACGATTACTGCGGCCATTCAGAAGTTAGAGACTTATTTATGGATTTAAGGCTATAAGAAAATAGCCAATTTAGGGAACGGGCGGATACTTTTTAAACTTTTGTCTTTTTGAAATTGCGTTTTCTAGCAACTTTTTCGCACATTCTAAGGGCAATCAAAAGTTAAGCAGTTCGCGTTAATTTTTTTCAGTTAATTACTCAGAAAACCATTCGCGCCTAAATCTCGCCAAATAGTCGACTTAATATTGCTTTTCAACCCCAAAAGACTTTGCAGTCGGCAGGGCTTGCTTAGAAATTATGAATCTGCCCAATTCCAGCTGCAGTTTAAGGTTGTTTTCGGCGCCATAATCTGCTAAAAGTTCGTATGAGTCCTTGTCGAGCGTGCTTTTTTCAACAGTTAAGACAAGGCCAACTTCGGGCAAATCCTCCATGCTTGCCTCAATATTGCAACACTCTTTTATCTGGCGTTTAATTTTCATCGCTTCGGACATATTCATTTTAGTTCTTGCATATAATAGTCTAAGGTTAATTGAATCTTGCCATTTTATTGATTTAAAGTAAATTGTGTTGGCAACCTGTGAATCTGCAGCTTCGGCATTTCTTAGCTTGTTATGATTAGCAAAATTTAGGTTACCCTTGGATAACGATTATTTGATTAACATGTCGTCGGGCTTTTTTGTTTTTGGTCTTTAAGTGCTTGCCGAGTGATTCGGCAGTGTAGCCTTCGAAACTTGGCAGGTTTGCCGCCGCGGAATAAAGAAGCATTAAGTATTTTTCGGTGTCAGGTTCTATGCCGTTCTCGATAAGCTGAGCCGCTATTACTCTGCGTCCATGCTTCTTGTGTTTTGAGTGTGTGAATAGGAATTTTTACAGGTTCCCGCGTGCACTTCTGAGCCTTCCTTGATTAACTGCTTGGCAGTGATGACCCGAGGAAATACGCTAATTTACATAAACCTTGAAAAAGCACTCTTTCAAAACGCGGATGAGCAATACCACGTAAAAGTTGCAGAAACCCTACAAGAAGCTTGTAAACTACACGAAGTAGGCGTGAATAGGTCACAGATCTAAACGGCGCTAAGCTGTATAGGAAAAGAAAGTAGTCTCTATGCTAAGTTAATCTTTTATGGCTTCGATGAAGCTCATGACGTTCCAGAGCTTGACCCGTGTATACGGTGGCATGTTGGGGTCTTGCAAAATCTCGTCAAGGAGCGAAACGGCGTTTGAAGCACGCACGGCTGGTGTGTACTCGCCGCTTTGCAGGGAGTTCATAGCGTCTTTTGCTGAGCGCCTGATGTTTCTTGGAGTTGTGCTGTCTTCGGAAACCTCTGCTAGCACCGTCAGTGCCTGCTGAATTTTGCCTTCATATTCCTCAGCTTTCTTTTTGCGGACCATAACGAATTACCCCAGTTCAATTCCCAGTAACCAAGTTATATAAGTATTGATACGTATTTACTTTGGGGTTCATCTTGCAAGAGAAAAAACAAAACAACACACCGATCAAACGCATGGCCGACCTTCTAACACAAGGCGCCACCCTAACCGACTTATCATGCCCAGTCTGCTCATCCCCGCTTTTCAGGCTGCAAGATGGCACACTTTGGTGTGCAAAGGACGAAAAAAAGGTCGTCATTGTAAAAGAAGGCGGAGAAGCACCAACCGCACCCGCCTCTGCATCGGGGTACGACAAACTTGAATCCACTTTGCGCGGTAAAATTGGGGACTTGCAGGAAAAAATTGAAAAAACCCAAGACACGGAAGAACTGCAAAAGTTAAGCGCTGCACTATCCCAGCTTCTTGACAGCCTCGATAAGATACAGAAAATGAAAAAAGCACAGTAGGAATATCCAACGCTGGGCGTATTTGAAAATTTTCCCCCAAACATCCATTTTGTACAGTGCTTCACTTCCGTAGCGCCCCGCCAGCAGCTCCAACGAACGTTAATCCAAGTTCTTTACGAAGTAAACAAGAGAGAATTCAGTTTTGAAGAAGCTGGGCACCCAACAATTCCGAGTTGCAGGATCTTTTTTGAGTTCGGGTTGGCCGACGCTGACAGCTTCAACTTTGTTGACAAGGAAGAAGTCAAAAAAACGTTGGACCTGCTTGCGAATCAGGCTTTGGAGTACATGGATTTCTTCTGCGTCGTCCGCTATTACAAGGGCGAAGGGATAAAAAAGAGGGCGTTAAAATTTGATTATTACTTTCTCAGAACGGTTTATGGTAGGGGTGTTTTTGAGATTCAAGTTTACCATAAGAAAGGGCTAAGGTATGTGCCGCCGGAAGATTTGACTATGTTTATCTTCAAAAAAATAAATGAGGCGTCGAACCGAAAAGTGCTCAAGAAGCAAGCGAGCGACCAAACGTAGAACTATTTAGCGACGCCCAATTCTACAGCCGAAAGTTATATTAACAATGTTTAACGCAGAAAACAGGAGAATGTTTAGTTAGCAGCAGAAAAAGGGGCACATCTTGTTGATTCCCATTGAAGTTCATTCCCTAAAAAAGAATTACGGAAGTCTAGCAGCCGTTAATGACATCTCATTCAACGTTAATACGGGGGAAGTCTTCGCGCTCTTAGGTCCCAACGGAGCAGGCAAAACCACCACAATCGAGATTTTGGAAGGCTTACGTGAAAGAGACGGTGGAGACACCAAGGTTCTGGGTTTTGATCCGTGGAAAAACGGTTATGATCTTCACAAAAGAATCGGGGTGATCCCTCAGGAATTCAATTTCATTGAGAAGATAACTCCAAGGGAAGCCATTATTTATTACGCAGATCTCTTCAACATAAAAGTGAACCCCGACGACATTTTAAAAGAGGTTTTGCTAGAGGAGTCGGCTAAAACCTATTTTGACAGCCTTTCAGGGGGGCAAAAACAAAAAACGGGGCTGGCTCTTTCTCTTGTGAATTCTCCTGAACTGCTTTTCCTTGACGAACCGACCACAGGACTGGACCCTAACGCAAGAAGAGCAATCTGGGACGTTATCCGCGGCTTGAAAGCGAAAGGCAAAACAATCATTTTAACAACTCACTACCTCGATGAGGCTCAGCAATTATCTGACAGAGTCGCTATCATGGATCATGGGAAAATCGTGGCGATGGGAACAAGTGACGAAATTATTGCTCAGTACGGTTCCGGAGAACGACTTGAAATCCGCGGGTCCGAAGAGTTAGCCAAGTACATCAAAGCCAACACAGAATTGCACGTTGACTACGACGTTGCCCGCGGGGTGGTAAGCATACCGATCAAAAATAAAATTGATGCTCTCGCGGCTTTAGCGGCAGCGGAAGAGTCAAAAATGGATTGGAGCGAAATCCAAACTCGCCGAGACAGCTTAGACGACGTTTTCGTTAAGCTCGTCAGCAGAAAACTAAGCGACCACGGCGAGATACTTGATGAGCACGCACACGGGGAAGGAATGAAAGATGTCTAGTGCAAAAAGAATATTAGCTGACTTCAAAGTTTTCAGTCGAGGATACCTGAGAAACAGATTTGGCCTCTTCTTCGGGTTGATATTTCCAGTTATTTTAATTTTGATTTTCGGCGCCATCTTTTCAAGCAGCGGATCAGCCCAAATCAACGTCTACGCCCAAAACAAGGATAGCGGCCCAATTTCATCACAGTTTTTATCTACACTTAACAGTTCAAGCACAATCAGAGTTCACACGGTGAATACTTCAGAGGACTTTTCAAAATATCTCGCGGCGCATTCAGCATCGGACGGCATCGTTATACCAGAAAACTTCTCTGCCGATTACACAGCGGGTCGCCCCGTTAACGTTACAGTTTATGGGAATCCGACGTCAACCACCAGTGGCATAGTAAGCGGCACAGTTAGCGGAGTCATCAACTATTTCAACCTTAACTACTACAAAGCGAATGCGATACCCATAATCGGCATAACCCCAACCACCGTTAACACTCATCAAACAAAATACATTGATTTTCTTGTCCCAGGCTTAATCGGCTTCGCCATCCTTGTAAGCCCTATGTTTAGCCTCGTCAACATATCCTCAGACTACAAGAAAACCAAACTGTTCAAACAACTGTCGCTTACACCGCTTACAAAGTTTGAGTGGCTAGCCTCGAAGATAATGTGGTATATCGTTTTAACAATCATAAGCTTCGTACTGATGGTTGTGGTGGGGATTTTGGTGTACGGCGCAAACGTGACGTTGACGCCTTGGCTTATACCTTTTCTGCTTATTGGACCGACCTTGTTCGCGTCGCTAGGCATGCTTGTGGGAACAGTCACAAAGAACCCTGAAACCGCAGGTGTAATAGGAAACATAGTGACCTTCCCAATGATGTTCCTCTCCGGCACCTTCTTCCCAATCAGCATAATGCCACAATACCTGCAAACCATCGCCCACGTACTACCACTCTTCTACGTAATTGAAGGCTTAAACAACGTAATGGTCTACTCAAACTACACAGGCGCAATAATCGATGTAGCAGTTGTCGCCGTCATAACTGTAGTCATTTTCGCAGCCGCCGTTAGACTGTTCAAATGGAGAGAAGACTAACAGTAAAAACCTCGTTTTTTCTATCACTCTTAATCTTTTTCAATTTTTTAAAACAAAACCCAAAGTTCATTTTCCATCTTTAAGAAAGCGCGTAACTTTTGAGTGCAAAGAGTCTGCTACTGCGTCTTTGGACTTATCGCCATCAATAAGCACGAGCGCACCTATCGCCACATATTTGAGATAGGTTTCCCTGACTTTTCGTTGGATTACTAAGGTTTCCATAACAGACTTCTTTCTTTTCAAACGTTCCAGCACCCGTTCAGGCGGCACATCTATAAAAATAGCGTAGTCAGGCTTGAGAGCAAAGGAATTTATTTTTTTTATCCAGCCTAAATTCAACCCGGCGCTGCCCTGGTAAGCATACGATGAATAAATATAGCGGTCGCAAATTACCACTTTGCCTTCAGCTAACGCGGGTTTGATTTCGTTGTCAACATGTTCTATTCGGTCCGCGGCAAATAGCAAAGCTTCAGATTCGAGGGGTAAACGTTTGTCTTCGTAGAGGCAGCATTCGCGGATGTAGGTTCCTGTTTTGCCTTGGCTGGGCTCAGCCGTATATACGGCTGTGTGGCTTTTGCTTAGTCGTTCAGTCAAAATTTTTGCCTGTGTGGTTTTTCCGCTCCCATCCAACCCTTCTACACAAATGAATACGCCTTTCCCACTCATTGTTATTGCTCCAGCCAGTCAGCGTTAACATTATAGGGAGACAAATAAATATAACTTGCATGTGGAGGATTGCTTGTGCCCAAAGTTTACTGGGGAGAAGTAAAGGATCCGGTGCACGGGTACGTGTACATTTCTAAAGAGGAAAAAGACATTTTGGATTCCTACCCGATGCAGCGGCTCAGGCGTCTGCGGCAACTCGCGGGCTCCGAATATGTTTACCCAGGGGCGAATCACACTCGCTTTGAACACTGCGTCGGCGTTATGTATTTGGCTGGCCAAGTTTTGGAGAATCCCAATATCGGCAGCCTACTATCAGAAGAAGAAGCGGCAATGTGCCGAATTTCAGCGCTGCTCCATGACGTTGGACACGGTCCTTTCTCGCATGTATTCGAACAGCTTTTGATTAAAGACCTCGAAAAAACACATGAAGACATAACATCATGGCTTATATTGAAAAGTGAGGTAGGGGACAAACTGTCTAAGATGGGTTACAACCCCGAAGAAGTGGCTTCTCTCGCCGTGGGCAAACTGCATAAGTCAAACAAAGCGTTTCTGGACCAGATAATAAGTAGCGCGGTGGATGTTGACAAACAAGACTTCATCGTTCGGGACACATACCACACGGGCGCCGAATACGGCTTCATCGACGTTTACCGCCTCATACACGCACTAGACGTCTTAGGCGAAAACTTAGCCGTGGAACTTGGCGCCCTCTCAGCGCTGGAATCCTTCATAATAGCCCGTATCGAATCCTTCAAAAGCATCTATTTCCATCGAGTCGGCAGAGCCGCGCAAATCATGCTGGCTACAGCAATGGAAAAAGCCAACGTCGAATTGGGGTTGACCGCATTCAAGACGCCTGAAGAATACATGGCTCTTGACGACTACACAGTTTGGGCTTCACTTAAGAAATGCGCGGCTTCCAAAGATATAATCGCCGACCTGGAAAGACGCAGAATGCTGAAATGCGCCTACGAGCGGACCTTCTACGAGAAAGACACTATGGTATCCAACATTTTCGGCAGGGAAAGCTACCGACACCAAATGCAGAGCGAAATCGCCAAAGAAGCAGGTGTTAACATCGAATCAGTCATAATAGACGTCCCAACAGTCCCATCCGTTCCCTACCACCATGCTGTACTCATGGAAACTATGGAAATCCCAGTTTTCACTAAAAATCAGGTGGGCGAAAAATACCTGCAGCGGTTAAGTGAAATGTCAAAGATTTTTGAAACACTTAAAGGATTCATAAACATACTTCGGGTTTACACTGACGCAGCTGACCGCGAAAAAGTAGAGAAGGCAACCGCAAAAATCTTGGGCAAAATTCCCTCGGCGGCGAAAATCTCGTTTTAGCATCTTTGCTGCATCTTTTCTTAAATACTAGTTGCTGCTAAGAAGAAAAGCAGAGTAGCTAGGTGTTTGAGGAAGGATTAAGCGTGTCGAGTATCCCAGACAAGAAGGTCATCAGCGTAAGGATCAGGGGCAAACCTGAACCGAAAGTTGATCCTTCACTGCTTTTCAGCCCACAAGACGTTAGACTCTATGTCACCGAATTCGTGTCTTCGTGGATAAGGGGAGACATAATAATCCGTTTTCCAACAGCCGCGGAACTATCTAAACAAACTCCTCTTAGCATAGCGTTTCCAACCGACCCCTCAGTCAACGCAGAACTCAAAATCAAAGAACATTACATTGACCAACTATCAATCATCGCAGGGATAAAACCAGCATCAACCGAAGAACAGGAAAAAACCATAGCAGAAGTCTTCAAAATGCTGCTTATGTTCCGCAGCGCAAACCGCATCGAAGGAAAAATCATCTCAAACGACTTGGAAAAAAGAATCCAGGAACTCGAAAAAACCGTGAAGAACCAGGCTAAACTCGTTGACCAGATAACTGCGTTTTTGTTTAGACCGAAGGCTGCAACCAAAAAAGCCCAAGCCAATTGAAGCTAAGTTCTTGAAGGGTAAGGTTTATTCGAGTGAAAAAGCATTCTGCTTGATGCTTTTAGTAAAAGCGCTCCGGTAGTATAGTCCGGTCAAGTATGCCGGCCTTTCGAGTCGGCGACCCGGGTCCAAATCCCGGCCGGAGCACCAGACCATTTTCCACGCCACACCTTTCGTCGAAAGCTACTATTAGTAATGAACAAAACTGTATGTTAGCAATACGTGCCTTCAGGTTTAGAACTTCTAATACAATCTAACCGATTGAACTTGAGTCAACCGCTGGTCAAGTCAACACTTGATGCGAAACGCTTTAGCGGATTATTCGACCCGATGCCCAGTGTGTGGGCCGGTATGGGTTTTCTCGGGGTTCCCATGAACGTTCTCTAGGTGCCGGTCAAGTTCAGTGTGGGTTTTGAAGGCTTTCCCGCATATTTCGCATTCCAACCTGCTTGGCTCCGTTGAGCGAACGGGCTCCTCATGCATCGGGGATTCTCTAGAAGGAATTAACGGGGTTTTGTTTTGTTTAGCCATAAAAAAATCTCCAAAATAAAGAGTGGTCAAGGTTTCACTTATAGTTTGGGTTAAGAACGGGTCTGGTTCATTATGTTTTGGTTTTTCCCAGAATCAGAATCATGGATTTGATCCATTGGTCGTGTACCTGCTTGTTCGGGAAGCCCATGATCAGTTTCGCCAAGGTTCCAAGGTATAACCCAGTGAAAAGTTCAGCCAAAACTCTTGCATCCACGTCGGTTCTGATGGCGCCCTGCTTCTTTTTCTCCTCAACAAAAACTTCAACGGCTTCAATGTCTCTCTGATAATCCTCAACGATTATTTGCCTGATTTTCGGGTCATGCGAAGACAATGCGACAACTTCGAAATGCGTATGAAGGTTGCCTTTGAACTGTTCAGTTATTTTGGAGTAGATTTCATCCAGCGCACGCTCTAAATTCTCAAATTTGCATGTTTCGCCTAGTACGTTTCTGAGGGTTCGGTGTCCTTGGAGGCTAATTTCTTTAAGCAGGCTCTCTTTGCTTTCAAAATATGAATATAGGGCGCCTTTGCTTACGCCGACTTCCGTGGCTATGTCGTCCATGGTAGCATCGTGATAACCTTTTTGGGAGAAGACGGATCTTGCAGCTTTGATAATTTTGGCTTTGGCTTCTTCCTTGTATTCGGGAATGACTTTAGGCATATTGACCGACTTAATTATAGTTGCTTTCAACTTTAAAAGATTGCTGACGATAAGTATATTAATTGACTGGTAGTCGCTATTTCTAAACAAAAGGTGACACGAATGGATTCAGGCACCACAAACCAAACTTCCACAGGCGCTCGCATAAGTTACCCCTCGAAAGTTCTCCTCACGGTAACCTCGGTTGCACTTCTAGTAAACTACGTTGAAACAATGGTTATCCCAGGCATCCCCACGATCCAAGCACATTTTTCGTCCACCGCAACCATTGCCTCATGGATAACCTCAGCGTTCCTAATCGTAGGCGCCGCGGTTTCTCCGCTCTTCGGAAAACTCGGCGACATCTATGGAAAGAAAAAGATTTTCCTAACGGTTTTGCTTTTCTACATTGCGGGAGTAGGTTTAGCCGGGTTTTCAACAAGCATCTACATGCTCATAGCTTCAAGAGCCATCCAAGGCATCGGCTTTGCCATAGTTCCATTAGGCTTAGCAATCATCACCGACATTTTCCCCAAAGAAAGAGTAGCCACCGCACAGGGCATAATCAGCGGAACCTTCGCCATCGGAGCCGCGGCAGGCTTAATCATCGGCGCCTATATTGTACAGGATCTAAGTTGGGAATGGGCTTTCCACACGGCGTTCATCCTAAGCATCATTCTGTTTTTCATTGTTGTTGTAATGCTCAAGAAAGATGTGCCTGGCGAAAAGAGCAAGGTTGACATCACAGGTGCGACAATGCTTATGGCGGGCATAATTCTAGTGCTCCTTTATCTTACAGAAGCCCCCAGCATTGGTTGGCTATCGCTTGAGAACATTGCCTTCCTTGTACCTGGCTTAGCTTTGACGCTTGGTTTCTTCGTATTCGAGAACAGCCGCACCACACCCCTCATAAATCTGGGGCTACTAAAAATTCGAAACGTACTTGTCGCAAACTTGGTTGGTATACTATCAACCATGTCGATGTTTCTATTGTTCTTCGCCGTCATCTACTACGCTCAATACCCTAAACCATACGGATTAGATTTGAGCATAATCAACACAGGACTAACGCTCGCGCCAGCAACACTTGTAATGCTCATAGTTGGACCCATTATGGGCAGACTCGTTACGAGGATAGGACCTAAACCTATACTTGCTCTGGGTGCGTCGGTCAGCATCTTGGGTTTGCTTCTGTTCACTTTCTTTAGGGGGACCACGTTGGAATTATCCATTGATGTTGCAGTAGCTCTGATCGGAGTCGTTTCCCTCATAATTCCAATAGTGAACATGATTTCGGTGTCTGTGCCTAGGGAAAACACTGCTGTAGGCTTGGGGATGAACACTATGCTCAGAAACTTGGGGGGCGCCATTGGACCAGTCCTCGCAACAACCATAATATCCACATACTACACTAGTGTAAAATTGCCTGTGCCGTCGTCCACCCTCACTTTCGGAGACAAAACAGCCTTCAATACAATCTTCGCCATAGGTATTGTCTTAATGATAGTGATAATTGCCCTAAGTCTAACAAGCAAAAATTATACATTCACCAAAAACAACGGCAAGAACCCAAGTAAAAAATGAAAAATTCTTATGTTCGGAGTTGCAAAGTTTCTTTTATATTTGCGGAAAGAACAAGAAAAACCTGAAATCAAGTCGTTTATATAACGGATTGAGTTATTTCCAAAAAATAAAGAACGGTTTTAAGCTGGCGCCAGCTTTCTTCCGCAGTGTGGACAGAAAGTTGCATCTGCCGCAACTGGTGCGCCGCAATTGGGACAGTATCTTGTTGCTTGCATTGGTGGAGGGGTTGACGTTGGCGGCGGCTGGTAAGCGTATTGCTGCGTCTGCTCGGTTTTTATCGAGAAGAACGCGATTGTCGCAATTATCCAAGCTACCAGTATTATCAAGAGCCCGATGAAGAAGACTATTGTTAGAATTGCGCCGACAAACAGGAGAAGCCCCGCGGTTTCAAACATGTGTTCGCCTGACTTTTGTGCAAGCGAGTTGAAGGCTCTTCGCAGATACATTGCTGCTATCAGGTAAAATATGAAAACAACCACCGCTAACCCGAACAACCCGAGCAAACCGAAGCCGATTCCGAAGACACCAAAAGCCCCGCTTAGGAAGAATATGGGGATGGCTGCTGCGACGGCTATCAACGCTATGAAGGCGAAGATGGCGCCCCAGAGGGCGTTCTGGTAGATGCTTGGGTCTTTGTAGTAGTTTGACATTCCCCGCATGCCGATTAATACAAGTATTATGCCGACGATGCTGATGAACGGGAAAATAAGCAAGATTGAACCGATGCCAGCTAAAGTCTTATCAGATTCTAAACTGCTCATTTTAATTTAGCCTCACAAAACCAAATTCTATTCTATCGTTGTTTTCAGATAAAGCTTTCTATATACCCCTAATCCGCTTGGCAGCCCAGCCACTGTGTTTTTAACAGAGTAGCAACAGAGAGAATAAAGGCGAACAGCAATTGACAAATAATAATTTAAATTCACAATACAAACAGCTTTTAGAGAAAACCGAAGATTTAATGGTTCTGCAGACGGCTGAAGGTTTGATTCACTGGGACATGGAAACCATGATGCCTCCTGGCGCAGTGGAGCAAAGAAGCATGCAGCTGTCCCTTTTAACCCGTATCAGCCATCAAATGAGCACTGACCCAAAAATCGGAAAATTATTAACATCTATCCAGGCAAACCCTCTATACGAGTCAATGGAGCAAGCTGAGAAACGTAACGTTTACCTCATAAAAAAAAGCTACCGGGAACAAACAAGCCTGCCAGAAAAACTAGTTGCCGCCATCGCCAAGCAAGAAGCAGTCGCGGTGAATGTTTGGAAAAAAGCTAAAGCCCAAAAAAACTTTGCCCTTTTCAAACCTGACCTGCAAAAAACAGTGGATTTGACCTTGGAAGCTGCGGAAATTCTCATGCCAGTAAAAGAAGTCAAGACGCCGTACGAAGCTTTAATCGATAATTTTGAGCCTAAGATGAACGCCGAAACTATTACGTCAACGTTTAACCAGCTTCAAAGCGGATTGAAACGACTAATAGAAAAAATTCAAGATAGCCAAAGTAAGCCAGACACCTCGGTTCTCAGCATATCTGTTCCAGTTGAAAGCCAGCGGCAGATTGCTCAGGTTTTGACTCAGACTTTAGGTTACGATACTTGTTCGCTTGAAGCTCGAGGAAGAATCGATGAGACAGAGCACCCCTTCACCGAAGGCTATTACGACGACGTCCGAATAACCACACATTATTACCCGAACAATTTCGCTAGCTCTATCTTTTCTGTCCTCCATGAAAGCGGACATGCTCGCTACGAGCAGAACCTCAACTCAAAATGGAAGTTCCAGCCCATAGGTTCCCCCTGCTCGTTTGGCATACACGAGTCACAATCGCGTCTCTACGAAAATCTAATTGGACGATCTAAAGAGTTCTGGACCGGTCTCATACCAAGAATAAAGAAGGTAGCTCCTAGCCTTGCGAACCTAGAACTGGACAAGTTCGTGAAAGCCATCAACAGGGTGGGGCTTTCTAAAATACGCATAGAAGCCGACGAGGTCACGTATAGTCTGCACATAATTGTGCGCTTTGAAATTGAAAGGGATCTTTTCGCCGGTAAAATCAAAGTCAACGAGTTGCCGCAGGTTTGGAACCAAAAATACGCGGATTATCTGGATGTTAAAGTTATGGATGATTCGGAAGGGGTAATGCAGGATACTCATTGGGCAAGTGGATTATTCGGTTACTTCCCGAGCTATGCTCTAGGCAACATCTACAGCGGACAAATATTGGCGGCCATAACCAAAGACATGCCTGATTGGCGGAACCAACTCGCGGCTGGGAAGCTCGACGAGCCGAATGAGTGGTTGAAAAGAAACATACACGGCTTAAGCAACCTCTACGACCCCGAGGAACTTATAAAGAGAGCGACTGGAAGAAACCTGAATTCTGAAGCGTTCATGACTTATTTGAATGAGAAGTACGGTGCGATTTACGGGTTCTGAACGGCTGGTGTTTGAGGCGAGGGCATGGGCTTCTTGGTGAATTCCTTATATATGTATATCACGAGGTAAACCATGATTGAGCCAATGGAAAGGTAGAGACCGGTGTCACCGACTATTAAACCCTGGATGGGGGTAACGTCCTTACCTACAGATGTGCCGCCCCAAAGTTGAATGTTAGCGCCCACCACGAATAGTATGAAACCAAGGATGAATGCGGCTAGGCACGCCCAGTCAATCCGAGACATCATATTACCTCAGAGGATGCAACAAATAAAACTCCAAGGTATATAGATTTACCGCTGAAACTTTCCCGGTGAGAAGCAAATGTTACCGCCCAACATTCAATAGGTAAAATTACGTCAAATATCGAGAATTAAACCGACGGCCCTAAATATTTTTCGAAGCCTCCGACATTTTTATATATAAGATAGTACACAGGAAAGCGCTGAGGAGATCAAATGTCGGGAGCAGATGTTAAGAAGCCAGAAACTCGGGAAGAATTTGTTAAAGTGTTGACAGAAGCCGCGAAAAAAGAAGTTGATTTGAAAAATAGGCCGACAAAACCGACAATCGTCGGAACGGCAAAAGAAATGGACATTCATCGAGATACACTTTATAGTTGGTTGAAAGAATTTAATGTCGATTTTAAAGAGGTGGGCGACCGCGTACCGACAGCTATTGCAGATGCCCCAGAAAAAAAATCCGGAAGCATTTACTTAATCGGGGAATCTCTGGTTGGGGAAGGAAACGAAGTTGCACACATCGACCTTATGATTGGCAATAAGGATGGCCCAGTGGGGCAAGCCTTCGCCAATGGCATGACAAGCCTGTCGGCGGGGCACACGCCGCTACTGGCCGTTATTAGACCCAATTTGCCGTCTAAACCTCACACGCTAATCGTACCCAAAGTAACCGTGAAGAACATGGAGGATACGGGAAAGATTTTTGGTCCCGCTCAGGCGGCGGTTGCCAAAGCCATCGCTGACTCCGCAGAAGAAGGAATCATTCCACGCGAGCACCTAGACGACTGGGTTATAATCTGCAGCGTTTTTATCCATCCGCAAGCAGCTGACTTCAGAAGAATCTACCAGTACAATTATGGCGCAACAAAAATGGCGCTCCAACGTGCACTGAAGAATTACCCATCGTTCGAAAAAATGATCTACGAAAAAGACCGTTCAAAGCACCCCATCATGGGCTTCAAAGTTCCGCGCCTATGGAGGCCACCATATCTGCAAATTGCATTAGACGCGCCAAATCTTGAAGGGGCAAAGAAGGTTCTTGAACAACTGCCAGGAAGCGACAGAATCATAATTGAAGTCGGAACCCCCCTCATAAAACGGTACGGCACACGCGTAATCAACGAGCTGCGCCAAACCGCGAAAGCCAAAGACAAATTTGTGATAGCAGACCTCAAAACCCTTGATGTGGGCAAAGTTGAAGTAGACATCGCATACGAAGACACGGCAGACGCAGTTGTCGCAGCAGGCTTAGCACCTCCAGAAACGCTTGACGCAACGGTTTCAGAAGCCAGACGTATGGGAATCTACGCAGTCATAGACATGCTAAACGTGGAAGATGTTATGGCAAAGCTGAAGTCAATTAAAGATTTACCGGATATTGTCATACTGCACAGAGGCATTGACCAAGAAAGTGGCAGAACCTGCGGACTCGAACGCATAAAAATGATACGGGACGCCTTCCCAAACAGGAAACTCCTCATAGCAGTTGCCGGAGGAATCGTGCCGGAAACCGCTAAAGAAGCCTTGGAGCTTGGCGCAGACATCCTAATCGTCGGCAGATACGTCACTCAGAGCAGAGACATCGTTCGGGCAGTAAGAGACTTCCTTGAACTAACACCAGCCATGCGTGAAGACATCGATCTCTACAGAGTACACACAGAATAAAACCGAGCGAAAGCTCATCAACTTTTTCTTTTATTTATTTTTTAATGTTGTTGCTTCAGGAGAATCGCCCATCTATCGCCAACTATATCTTTTGTATGATAGCCTTCTTTTGCCGTTGACTTTTATTGACTATTACTGACTATTACAGACTACTATCGACTATTAAAGACTATTACAGACTATTAAAGACTCAACCTGCAACCAATCCAAACCCTAAATCAAAAAAGCAACCCAAAACACAAAGAAAAAAATTTCCGCGCCGAAAACCCGCCGTCCGTTCCTACTTCCAAAGGGTTCTTCTATCGTCACCCGAAATTTTTCGGGATATTCTAAGATGGTTTGAGATGATTGTGGCACCCAAATCAAGCCTAAACCAAGAAAAAACAGCCTAAACCATCCCCAAAGACGGGGGAACCTTACTGAGAGAGCGGATATGGTTTTTATAAACAAAACCAATCACACGAGACACACCTAACCATTTCATCTAAAAAGTTTCAAAGTTAAGAAGGCAACTAAGAAAAAAACGGCTGTTATAACGAACATTGGGGTGTAGTTGAGGCTGAATGCAAGGAATGGCCCTAGGAAGGCACCTATGGCTGATCCTAAGCCGACGAGGCCGTCGAAGAAGCCGGCTTTTCCTTGGGGTATAACCTCCATTGAGAGGGAAAGCATCATAATGTAGTACATGGCGTAGGCGAACCCCATGAAAATCAGCAAAATTCCCGTCATAATTGTGGGCGCCAAAGCAAACACGATGACCCCGACTAGCGCAAAAATAAGTACGCTACGCAGGAGGACAAAACGCGGCATCTGCTTTCGTATATCCATTGAATGTGCCCGATGCGCGATCAGAAAATACCCTGTTGTCCCTCCAACAGAGTTCAAGATATATGCGACGTAAACCCAGCTTGTCGACAAGCCTAAACCGTCTCTAAGAAAAATCGGCAACGGAGTGAAGAACAGGCTCGTTGCAAGAGCAAACAAAACTATCGCTAAAGCAAACCCAGCGAAACTCTCCTCCTTTAGCGAACCGTTCCAACGCAGCCCATCCATAAGCCTCGAAGAACCCTCTAACCCGCGATTAGCAATATCCATCTTTCTCTCTATGGCAACCAGACGCCTCTCAAAAATCAACAACGGGTCAGCAACAAGCAACGCCGCCAAAACCAAAGCCACCACGCTCAAAACGCTGCAGATATAAAACGTGTAATTTGACAAAACAGAGAAACTGAAAGTAGACGCAAAAAGAATTATTCCCATTGCCAAACCGGAAATTGTGCCTAGTTCAGTTATACCTTCATAAACCCCGAAAGTTCTTTCCCAATCGTTGCGGCTGTAATGCTCTGTAACGAGCACATTCTTTGGCGATTCATGTGCCACATGAAGCATTTGCATAGCCACGTACAAGGCAACGAAGACTATTAGATTCTGGGCAAAAGGAAGCGTCATGAGGAAAAGAATCAGGGCTATCGAAGCGAAAGCAAGAAGAATGAAGATTTTGTAGTGACGTGTAGCATCGCAGAGGTACCCCCAGAGAAACGAGGCAGGAATCGAGCAAAAAATCGCAATTGAAGTCATAACGCCCAAGGCAAGCAACGGCCCGCCCAAGATACTGGTGTTCTTAAAAGCAATGACATAGAGTGGAATGAAGACGGTTAGTAATCCGAAAGCCATGTCATGAAAGAAGAACCCCAACCGCCACATAGCAAAAAATGCACTCCTATGTTGCATTAAAGCTTTTGCCTGCCCAAAACGGACTTGCTTAAAAAAGGCTACTCAGACACGTTTTGCATATAAATCCTTAATAGAGAGATGCCCCAAATTCATACTCCGCTGGAGAGTAAAATCAGCAAATGGCAAAATTCAAGATAATAGTGTCAGACCCTGAAGCGGGAACATCAAAAGTTGTAGAGCTAGAAGAAGCAAGAGCAGCACCATTCATTGGTAGACGAGTCGGAGAAACCATTGACGGCTCAATAGTTGACTTACCGGCTCACAAAGTGCTAATAACTGGTGGATCTGACAAAGATGGCGTCCCAATCAGAGGAAACGTACACGGCGGAGTCCGACGAAGAGTCGTCCTAAGCGGCGGAGCAGGCTTCAAACCAGAGAAAAAAGGAGAAAGAAAACGCAAAACAGTCCGAGGAAGCACCTTAACCGACGAAATCGTCCAAATCAATATGAAAATCGTTGAGAGACCAGGCGCAAAACCCGCCGAAGCCAAGCCAAAGCAACCCGCAAAACAAGCGACAGTTTAGAAGACTGTTTGCTTAAACCTTATAAACTTCTATAGTTCTTTCATAATTCATTACGTTTATTTAGAGAAGAGAAAAACATGAGTGACGCGAATAAAGTGCTGCCTAAGCAGCCGGAAGTCAACGTTGGCACAATTGGTCATGTAGACCACGGAAAAACAACTTTGGTGCAAGCGTTAACTGGCACATGGGCTTCCAGACACAGCGAAGAACTCAAAAGAGGAATCACCATCAAACTGGGCTATGCGGACATGCCCATTTACAAATGCCCTAAATGTCAACCGCCCAACAATTACACTCACAAGCCATACTGCGAAAAATGTGATTCACCCGCAGAATTTGTCCGAGCAATAAGCTTTGTCGACGCACCTGGACATGAAGCATTGATGGCAACAATGCTTAGCGGCGCAGCAATCATGGACGGCGCAATCCTTGTTATAGCGGCTGATGAACCGTGCCCTCAACCGCAAACCCGCGAGCATCTTGCAGCGGCGGAAGTCAGCGGAATCAAAAACCTAATTATTGTACAGAACAAAATTGACATCGTAGATCAGAAAAGAGCACTAGAAAGCTACAACGAAATCAAAAACTTCATCAAAGGAACAGTCGCTGAAAAAGCCCCCATCATCCCAATCTCAGCCCAAAGAAGCATAAACATCGACGTACTGCTCACCGCAATCGAAACAATCATACCCACGCCAAAAAGAGACGAAACTAAAGACCCACTCATGTACATCGTCCGCTCTTTTGACATTAACAAACCGGGAACCACAATAGATACTTTAGAAGGCGGCATCATTGGCGGAACAATCGCTCAGGGAAAATTCGTTGTTGGAGAGGAAATAGAGATTCGCCCAGGAATCAGCGTTGAAAGAGAAGGCAGGACTCTCTATGAACCGCTTATCAGCGAGATAGTCAGCCTTCACGCAGGAGACCAATGCGTGAAAGAAGCCACATGTGGAGGATTGGTAGGCGTTGGAACCTTGCTTGACCCATCTTACTCAAAAGCAGATGGCTTAACAGGAAGCATTGCAGGAAAAGTTGGAATGCTTCCACCTACTCTTACAGAGATCACATTAGAAACCCATGTGTTGGAACGAGCAGTTGGAACAAAAGAATTGCTTAAAGTCGAGAAATTCAACCCAGACGAGCAACTTTTGCTTCACATTGGAGCGGCTGTAAATGTCGGTAAAATCCTCAGCATAAAGCAAAACGTCATAAAAGTGAAGCTGACAAGACCAATTTGCGCCCTTCCGGGTTCAAGAGTTGCCATAAGCAGAAAAATCACTGCGCGCTGGAGACTCATCGGATACGGACTCATAGTGACGAAGTAAGTCAATATTCTACGGGTTGTATTATTCCTTTTTTCTTCAGAAAATCTTGCGCTTTCTGCAAAACATCTTTGGAGTTTTTGAAACTTAATTTCTCCAAAGCATGTTTGTAATCCAGCCAAATGTAACCTACATGTTCAAAAGACAATTCTACCTTGTCGGTGAAGGCTTCCATAACGAAGAAGACCACTTCTTTATGGACAGTCAACCCTTGTCGCCTATAGAAGTAGGCGATAGCTTCCCTAAAGTCGTCTATAAACTGTGCGCCAGTTATGCTTGTTTCCTCTTGTAATTCACGCACAACAGTCTGTTTCTCACTTTCGTTAACTTCGACGTTACCCTTTACGAAATCCCAATGCCCAGCTGCATAGTTCAAAAGAAGATATTTCGCGGTATCATCTTTTCTTATGAATACCACTGCACCGCAGGATTTTTCGCGAAGCATACATTCACCTGACTGCTGCTCAAATCATTTACTCAAGCTATTTAAATTAACTGTTAATTCGGGGATCCATCAGATACATCAAATAGGAAAGAAACGAGATTAACAAAATGTTTAAGCAGACAAAAAACAATCTTTCCGAGAGATCAGGGGCCACGTAACGTGTCAAACCCGCACAAGTCAAACGAACCGCTAAAAATTATCTTGGATTCAAACGCGTTTTTTATTCAGCTAGAATTGAAAATCGACGTCTTCGAGGAAACAAAACGCTTGCTGAACAGAAATCTCGATTTTATCCTGCTCTCACCAGTTAAAAATGAGCTTGAGTTGTTGGCAACCAAGGATTCGCTAAAAACACGCAGAGAAGCCGCATATGCATTGAAGCTATCTGAAAAATGCAGGCTTGTCGCCGTTGAAAACTCCGAAAAAATGGCAACTGACGATGTAATACTCAAGGTTTCTAAGGCATGGAATGCGCCCGTGTTCACAAATGATAGACAACTAAGGAAGAGGCTAAAAGATATAAGTGTGCCAGTGATTTATGTGAGACAAAAATCGCGCCTAGATATTGACGGATTGATATAACTATGTTTAAGCTGATAACTCTTCAGGATACTATCCGCATTCCTCCAGAAACCTTTGGCAACCCTCTAGAAAAGGTTGGCCGTGAACAGGTAAAACAGAAGTATGAAGGTGTCGTCGACGAGGAGTTGGGATACGTAATCGCAGTCACAACAATTGAAGTGAGCCCCATCGGAAAAATTATCCCAGGCGACGGAGCAACATACCACAAAGTATCATTCTCCCTACTAACATTCTATCCGGTAATCCAAGAAATCGTAGAAGGCGACGTAGTTGAAATCGCAGATTTCGGAGCTTTCCTTCGAATAGGACCAGTAGACGCTCTCCTTCACGTTTCGCAACTCATGGATGACTACATCTCATACGATGAAAAACAAGGAGTCCTGCTTGGGAAAGAAAGCAAAAGAAAGCTGCAGGCAGGTGATCAAGTGCGCGTTAGAATAACTGCCGTTTCACTTGGGCGAGCTGGAAGCTCAGGAAAGATCGGTGTAACAGCCAGGCAACCATTCCTAGGTAAACTAGATTGGTTAAAGGAACCATTTGGAGCTCCAGTTGAAAAGAAACAAGTGGAACCTAAAGAGAAAACAGAGTAAAGGAGCGAAATGTAATTGAGTGAAAAAGCATGCGCTAACTGTCATTTCATAACGAAAGAAAATGTGTGTCCAAAATGTCGCTCGACAAGCTTCAGTGAAGACTACAGCGGCCTAGTCGTAATGTTTGACCCTGAGACCTCAGCAATCGCCAAAGCCATGAACATCAAAGAGAAAGGCAGATATGCCCTAAAAGTACGTTAACCATTTTTTTAAAGTAATAAGTTCATAGCCCAAAAGACTCTTCTCTTTGGGTCAAGAGGTTGAAGCGATGACTGTAGAATACGCGTTAACACCTGAACTTCGAATCAAACTTAAAGACCCCTTCGGCACCCTTATTCGAGGCACATTCGACGAAACAATGGCTAAAATGAAGCAGTTAATCAAAGAAGAGAAGCCGCCCAAACTAATTTCAGTCGGAGATGTAGTTTCCGTCAACCTTCACAAGCACAGAATTAACCCACAATTGACAATAATCGATAACAAGTCCCTTAGAAGTCAAGCGATGCCGGAAACGGCCAAAGTGGAAAAAACCATCTGTGTCGTTAATCCCCAAGGAACGATAACCAAGGAAGCAGCGGCAGCGGTCAAGGATGCTTTAGATAAGAATGAACACACGCACATCGTTATCGATGGCGAAGAAGACTTACTAACGTTGATCGCGGTTTATTATGCTCCTGAAAACTCTTTTGTAGTGTATGGTCAACCCTACACAGGAATTGTTCTCGTCAAGGTTACTCAGCAGAAAAAATGTCAGGTTGAGAAATTTCTAAAATCCATGCAAGTCTTCGAAAAGCTAAATAGGAAGAAGATTGTTTGAACTAACCGCTTTAAGTGAACATTTATGCAGATAAAAGTAGATTCAAGCAAGGATAACCCGCTTCTGAAGCGAAGAGAGGTAGGCTTCACAATAATTATGGGTCCCAAAGAGAAGACTCCGCCGAGGCTTCAAGTCAAGACAGCTTTAGCTATGGAGATGAAAATTGGGGACGACGTGGTGTTCATTAAGAGGATGCACACAAAAACCGGAACAAACATTACACAAGGAGACGCGAACGTTTACCAAAAAGCAGAGCAGGCCAAAATAGTTGAGCCTGAATACATCCGCAAACGCAACAGTCCACCTGAGAAACCCAAAGAAGAGGCGACAGCATAATGTCCAAGAAACCTCCAGTAGCTAAAAAAGAAGAACCAGCCAAAGCAGCACCCGCCGCAACACCAGAAGCAACGGCAGCAGCGCCAGCAAAGAAAGCTGAGAAAGGAAAAAGAGAGAAGAAGCATAAAGAAGAAAAAGGAGTCAAAGCAATGTACAAGGTCGAAGGCGACAAAATCTCTCGAGCGCGTCCAACTTGCGAGCGATGTGGACCCGGCTACTTTATGGCAGATCACCATGACAGGTACACTTGTGGCCACTGCGGATTCACTAGGTACAAACAGAAATAAACAGTTTTAAATCCTGCTGAAGCGTTTAGGTTCTGGGTTGACCAACAATGCTTAGAGTAAACGTTGTCATAACGAGCATTTCTGCCGAACGCTTTTGGGATATGAGGAAACCTATCCCGCCAATTCAAA
Organism: Candidatus Bathyarchaeota archaeon; assembly: GCA_963827165.1. Taxonomy (GTDB): domain Archaea; phylum Thermoproteota; class Bathyarchaeia; order Bathyarchaeales; family Bathycorpusculaceae; genus Bathycorpusculum. The sequence goes on from CAWGZR010000005.1 coordinate 445,918, forward strand.
TCAACACTAACATCAATGTTGTCGGCATGGAAAAGAAGCAGGATGAATCTTTGGAAGTCCCATTTGTTCTTTCAATTACCTTTAATCCGTCAATAGCTCAAATGAGCCTGAAAGGAAACGCTTATGTTACAGGCGAAAAAGCCGAAGTTGATAAGGTTCTGAAAGATTACGAGCAAAAGAAACCTCCAGCACAAATTGTAATCCAATCAATATCAAATGTTGTTTTCATCGAGTCAGTGTTAATATCGAGAATACTTAACATTCCACCTCCAATTCCGCTACCTCAAATAGCTGAAACTGGAAAACCACAAAGCTCCAAACCAGAAGGAAGAGACTACAGCGCCTAATTGTAGCTCTATAGGAACCCCTTAGATTTTCTGGCAACAGCATCAGCAATTTTTAGTTCGACAGGAAAAGCAAAGTACCTATGTTTCCAACGGTACTTTTCAATTTTGTTCATAATTGAGTAAGCCATCTTGAATGTGAAACCGCGTTCTTTTATTCTCTCTGCAGGGAAAAAAGCAAGCCGGCTAACAGCTGAAATCGTATGTAGTTTTGCCACTTGCTTGTTGCTGTGCCACGGCGGGTCAAAATGGAAAACGTGAATGCTACCCCATTCTTCAAGCGACTGAGGAGGAGAAAAACCCGATGGCAACACATGGGTTAAGGGACTTGGAAAAGGCGTGTAGACGAATATACCATAATGCTGAGTTTTCGGGTTCACTTCAGCCATTTTATCCATTAAATCAAAAGTTTCCTTGAGGTCTTCGTCTGTTTCTCCTGGCAAACCGCTCATCCATGACACGTAAGGTTCGATTTTAGGTGCCCAAGCCTTAAGGTTTGCAACAGAGCGGAGCATTTGGCCCGCAGTCACGTCCTTGCAGATAAGTTCCTGAAGTCGATGTGAACCCGATTCGCCCCCGAAATCAAGCTCAACGCAGCCAGCTCGCTCCAAAAGACCGAGAAACTCTCTGTCGTAAGTGGACAAATAATCGAATCGGCAGTTAGCCCGCCACTGAATATGTATTTTTCTGTCTAGGATACCTTGACAGATTTCTTGAACTCTCTGCTGATCCACGAAAACATTGTCGTCGATGGGATCAATTATTTTAACGTTCGGAAACTTTGTCAGTATGTATTCTATTTCGTCGAGAACGCGATTGGCGCTTTTTGCCCGCCACCTATTCTTATTAAATAATGTGTTGTAGCAGAAGCCGCATCTGTGGGGACATCCTCTACTGGTTTGGATGTGGAATCTGCCTGATTTCACCGACGGATAGTGGTCCATTTGTAGAAGATCGTAGGGCAGCTCGATGGGTATGTCGTCTAAATCGATTACTGTGCCGTCGAGGTTGCTTTTGATTTCGCCGTTGACTTGGTAGGTTATGCCTGCGACGTTATCGAGCCGTTGACCTGACGCAAGCGCGTCGGCCAAGTCCTTGATTATTAGCTCTCCTTCTCCCCGAACCACGATATCCACGTAGTCGTTGATTGCGGTTTGTTCAGGCAGTAAGGTTGGGTGGACGCCTCCCCAGACCAGTGTGCAGGACGGATTTTGCGTTCGCATAAAACGGGCGAATTCCAATGCGTATTTGATTTGCAGGCCGCTCATGCAGCTGATGCCCACGAAGAAAGGGTCGCCGATTTTGAAGCGGCGGTAATCCTCGAGTCGCATGTCGAGGACTCTCACAGTGAAGCCTTCTTCTTGCAGACTTGCGGCGATGTGAAGGGTGGCCAGTGGAACTTGAGGGTCAGGCGCTTTGAATTTTCCGGGAAAAACAAGCAGGACCTCTTTTTCTTTGCCGCCTGCGGTCAGGTTGCAGGAATCAGATAGGCACGTATGGGATCTGTGCACTTCAAAAAGCCTCATTAGAAGATTAGCGAGAATGTGCTTTAAACCTTTCTTGATGCTGCTTAAGAGCGGTTCAGAATAGCAACTTTTGCTTGCCTCTCATTCGACAGCTTCCCTGGGAAAGCCATAGCTATCCACCAGAAACCAAAGGAAAACTTGCAGACAGCATGTTACGGGAGCGGCCGGGAAAGTCGCAACTTTCACCACGGCAAAAGTCTCAACTTAAAAAACGCAAGAACCGAAAAAAGAAATAGAATTGAAAAAAACGTTTATTTAAGCGGCACATACATCGAAGAACGTGACGCACCGATTCCTGGAGTTCCATGTCTAACGGGTTTGTTTGTTATTGCGAATTCGCCTGTATAGTGTCCGATCATTTCAGGTTTTATTTCAACCGCAACGAATTCTTTGCCGTTATGTATCTGGATTTTAACGCCGACCATTTCGGGCAGAATAATAAGGTCTCGAACGTGAGTTTTAAGGTTGACTTCTTTGCCTTGCTTTTGTGCTTCCTTAGCTTCACGCAGCTTTTCTAGCAGTATGCGTTGTTCGGGGGTTAAACCGCGTTGAAGGCTTCTTCGCTGTCTTGAGGGAAGTAGATTGATGAATTCATCCATAGACATCCCTGTCAAATTGGCCAAGCTTTGTCCGCGGTAACTAAATTCTTTCGGCATTTTTCATCTTCACCTTAAACTCTTTCTAAACGCTATAAACCTTATCCCCGATTCTAGCGGATTGCTCGCTTCTTTTTCTGCCCCGGGCCTCTTGCAGCGATTAAGCCTACTTTCTGTCCTGGTGGAGCGCCATGTGAAGTCGTTGTGCATCTGCGAGAGCTTCGTTTGCTACTTCCATATGGATGGACAGCTGGAACCATTTTACGTCCGCTCGTTCTCGGGTACTTGTGGCCTTTAGCTTTCATTAGATGGAATTTTTCGCCTGCTTTCAGAAAAGGCTTCTCGATTCTTCCCGAGGCGGAAACCACGCCTACGGTTGCTAAGCAATAATCGTCAACGTACCTAGTTCTTCCTGAGGGTAACCTAATCATTGTACCTTGAGGTGTGTGACCGACAACGGTTGCGTATGCGCCTGATGATTTTGCCATTTTGCCGCCGTCGCCTGGCCGGAGTTCTATTCCACAAACGATTGTTCCTTCAGGTATCTTTCCCAGTGAAACGATGTTGCCTATTTCAGCAGGTGCATTTCCGCCGTAGGTGATTTGTTGCCCTGTGGAGACGCCTTCAGGGACAATCGTGTAAAATGACAATCCGTTTGCGAACTTTATTAGTGAAAGGGGTGATCCTCTGCCTGGATCATGCATTAGTTCTTGTACTGTGCCGCTTAGTGAGGCGTCGAATGATTCTTTTGGCGTTATCGCGGGGTATTTTGCTGGAGCAACTCGTTTATGAGTGGAAGCTCGCCAGTTTCGTCCGCCGCGACCGCGTCTCTGAACACGAATACGTTTTCCCATAAGTCATGCATCCAATCAGTTTATAATATTCCTAGTTTAATTGCGACGTCTGAAGCCTTAAATTCAGGTTTTAGTTTCACGAAGGCTTTCTTCACGCCTTGCGGGGTAATAAGCAAGTTTATTTTGTTTACTTTTACCTCGTAGAGTTCTTCAACAGCTTTTCTTATGTCGTTTTTTCCAGCTTTAATGTTTACGATGAAGATCAGTTTGTTATCTTTCTCAACCATTACGCTTGCGGATTCTGTCATTAACGGGTAAAATATAACATCATTGATTTCCATTATTCGGTTTCTCCATGACTGTAGAGTTTATCTAAACTTTCGATCGCGCCACTGGTCCAAAGAGTCAATCTGCCCGGATGAGTTCCAGGCGCTAACATTTCAGTGTTAAGATTTTTGACCGTGGTTACTTGTACTCCTGGAACGTTGCAAGCAGCGTTTTCCAATCCTTTATTGTCAACTACTACAATTAGCGGTCCAACGGCTTGCTTCATTTTTCGGCCTCTGTGCTTGCCTTTGCCCGCGCGGATTTTTCGGCTGTCTCGAACGCGGGTTATGTCGTTTAGTACGCCGAGTTTTGTTAGGGCTTGCTCGACTTCTTTTGCCTTTGTTAAGCTTTCAATGGCGTTGTCAACTATTAGAGGTATGTCTACGACGTCTTGAATCTTGTGTCCACGCGAAGCTACGGTTTCTTTTTGAGCTGTTGCAGCAATCGCCGAAAACAACGCTAATTTTGCCTCCTTTTTCGGGATGCTTTTTAGTATTTTCTTTTCGGCTTTTGGAGGATGAGGTTGTCGTCCTTTGACTGTGCTTGGAGCAAAAGCTGCTCTTCCGCTGCCGCCCTTGATGCGGGGGATTCTTGCTGTTCCGCTACCTGTTCCTCGTGATTCGGCGCTTGTCCTTTTTCCAGCCATCGGGTCTCTGCCTTGCGGCTGTAACCTGCTTGACTGTATGGCTAGGACTGCTCGTTTTATGATGTCGGGTCGAAGAGGCGTAGAGAATACGCTTGGAAGCGTGACGTTGCCGGTTGATTCGCCCTGTAAATCGAAGATTTTCGCTGTTTTTTGCTGTGACATAACTTTTTCAACCTTACTTTCCTTGTGGTGATTCCAGCGACACGTATGTTACTTGTGGCGGCGCTTCAGGGATTTCCCGTGGTGGACGTGCTGGAACACGTAAGCGGATTTGGCGTTTTTCTGTTCCTGGGATGCTTCCTTCCATGAGTATGTATGGCCCTTTAACTTCGCCGTAGCGTATGTATCCACCTTTGACGGTTACTTCTTTGCCGTCTTTGCCGATTTTGAGTATGCGCTTGTTGAATTCTATACGTTGGTGATAGCCCATTTGTCCCGCTCGTGGAATAGAGTACATGAGGTGATGTGGGTTCCATGGACCCAAAGTGGCAATTCCACGTTTGGTTTTGCGGCCTTTATGCTGCAGTTTGGTTACTCCCCAACGTTTAACTGGTCCTTGGAAGCCTTTTCCAACTGTGACTCCTGCGATGTCGATGTATTGTCCGTCTTTGAAAACTTCTTCAGGCGTCACTGTTTTGCCTAAAATCTGTTTGGCATATTCAAGCTGCTGTGCTATAGTGCCTCCGCCAATTTGGACTTCACATGCGTCAGGCTTCTTCTTTGAGAGGCTTGTCTGGGTAGGTTGTGTTGCTGTAATTACTCTTACGATTGTTGTGTTTTCAAGGTTCTGCTGGAGTTTGTCAAGCATTGCTTCTGTGTCAAAGTTTTCTGGCAGAACCATCATGCGGTCCAGGATTGCTGGTGGATCTTTCATCCATGCCTCGCTGATGTTCTGGAGCCCGTATGGCGTTTTGGTGTAAGTTCGGATGCCGCAGACAATGATCGGCGGCGTCTCGAGTATGGTTGCTGCCCGCATGACTTCTTTGCCGAAGTTGGGTGAACGTTTACGGTCTTCGATGGTGAAGACATATGTCATGCCTGCTTTGTACGCTGAGAAACCAAGCAGCCTTGGAGAATCAGATTCTATTTTTGGCCAATATCGGATCCGCGCAACTGGATTCTTAGCGCGTTTCCTAGGTAAATAAGCAAGTGAACCATGCTTAGGAGCGTGAGTTTTACGATGTCCCATAGATTATCCGCTTCGCGCCATTAGCAAATATAAGGAGAGGTAATAAACATTACCGTCAAAAACTGTAAAGGAAAGCGCACAATCAAGTTTCGTTTTCGGCTTTGTTGTGGCTGACTTTTTTGTTGTTTTGAGTGTAGATTTTTGAGTTGAGACCTTTGGTTTTTGGAAATTTCGACTTTTCGCAGGGGTTCTTTGTGTTTTTGGTTGCTTTCGTGGAATAAAGCTTGGATTGGTTACAACTGTAGGCTAGAATATGCTATAATATGTTATAAGACGCTATAATGAGCTAGAAAAGGATGGAAAATACAATACGGTCAACGCTGGGAAGAAGAAGTGGAAGTTTATGGCGGTTTTGATTTTTTTTCGCAGAATTTTTTCTTTGTTTTAGATTGGTTTTTTGGTTTGGGGCTTGGATCGGTTGCGACTAGTCTCCCAAAACATCGTGAAACATCTCAAAACATCGCTGGAAGAAACTGTGAAGTAGGAGCGGATAACAGGTTTTTGGGTCGGAAATTTTTTTGCTTTGTGTTTCAGATTGCTTTTTTGCATCAGGGTTTGAATCGTCTTCAGGTTGCGTCATGAAACGTCACTAAACGTCATGTAACGTCATAAAAAGTCATGAAACGTCGCCAAACGTCATAAACCGTCACAAAACGTCACTAAAAGTCAACCAAAGTCAACAGGTGGCCACTACCGTCACTTAAGATAAAAGTCAAAGATCGTGATGGGAGAGCGAACGCGCAGATAGATTTCTTTTTTTGGGGGGGCTTGAAGGTTTCTGTGGACTGCGACTTTCGTTTGGGAATTGGTTGTTGAATTGCGTTTGGTTTTGGGGCGTCTTTTGTGTTGCTTTGTCATAGCAAACAGTAGACCCTCCTGCGCTGGTCAGTTTCCGTTAGAAAACGTTTTTACAGCCCAGACACAAATCCTATACCTGCGCCGGGGTGGCGGAGTGGTTAACGCGCCAGCCTCGAGATCTAACAAAAGAGGGCTAAGCCAAAAGGCAAGTTAGCTGGTGGGCTTCGTGCTCGCAGGGGTTCGAATCCCTTCCCCGGCGCCAACAACATTCTATTGGATAAATCCCAGCATGAGGTTATTGACTTTCTAGAGATCCTTCCATTTTTTAACTCTCAGGTTCAATTTTGAAAATATTTTTATCCAAGAAAGGCTCGAAAAAATTTTAGAATCGCCAAAACTCAAAACTCTGGACACAAGGAAAAACGCGGTTTATTTGGCGATGTGTTAAAATATTAGTTAGAAAAGCTAATTGTTAGAAGATGCAATTAATATGACTTTGTCTCCTAAAGAAGCCGCGCGCCAGTTACTTGAAGTAATTCCAGTCGTCATGAGAGAGATACGTTCAGAAATGCGCAGTCGAAGATCACCAGACTTAACAGTTCCTCAGTTTCGCGCCCTTTCGTTCGTAAGCCGAAACGTCGGCACCTCGCTCTTGGAGGTGGCAAATCACCTCGGTTTAACTCCGCCCTCAACATCCAGGCTGGTGGACGGCTTAATTTATCGAAACATGATGACAAGAGAAGATCACCCAGACGATAGGCGACGAGTAAAATTAACTGTAACTCATGTTGGAGAACAGATCCTTGAAGCCTCGCGGCAAGACGCATTAACCTATTTATCCACAAAACTAAGCAATATTACCGCTAACGACAGGGAAGCTATCGTTAAAGCCATGAACGTTTTGCAGCCCATCTTCACAAGTGACGCAAAAACCAGAATGGGGTTGAAGTAAATGTTCATTTTAACAACCGAGCATCTTACTCGCTGCTTCGGAGATTTAACTGCAGTTGACGACCTGACGATATCAGTAGAAGAAGGCGAAATATTCGGTCTCCTCGGCCCGAACGGAGCAGGCAAATCGACAGCGATTAAGATGATCACCACTCTTCTGCCTCCGACCTCTGGATGCGTAAGTGTCGGCGGTTTTGACTTGGCGCATGGCGCAAACCAATTCAGAAGATTGATTGGCTACGTGCCACAAATCCTCTCAGCTGATGGAACACTAACAGCCCGTGAAAACCTTACCGTCTTCGCCAGCCTATATGATATTCCAAGAAATGAACGTTCCAAAAGAATTGATGAGTCGTTGGCGTTAATGGAACTGACGGAAGCCTCGGATAAACTTGTGAAAAATTATTCTGGTGGCATGATTAGACGTTTAGAGATAGCACAGTCAATGCTTCATCGACCTAAAGTTCTGTTTTTAGATGAACCAACCATAGGCCTTGATCCTGTTGGGCGCAAAGCAGTTTGGGACCACATCCAAAAACTGCGGGACAATTTTGGTACAACCATTTTTCTTACAACACATTACATGGAAGAGGCAGACAAATTGTGTTCCAGAGTGGCGATTATGCATTTAGGGAAATTAGCTGTTGTCGGTGTCCCAACTGATTTGAAGATGTCGCTACATTTGGAGAATGCGACACTTGAAGATGTGTTTACTCATTACACTGGAGGAGCACTTGACAGGGGAGACAGTTACCGAGAAGCAAGAATTACAAGACGAACAGCGAAGAGGCTCGGCTAAAATGAGTACAGATAAATTGAAGACCGTTTGCAACTCGGTCAGTTGTTTCTTTAGTAAAACTTTGAGTATCGCAGCGATGGATGTTCGGAAGCTTCGTCATGACCCCGCTGAGTTGATTACTCGAGCAGTACAGCCAGCACTTTGGCTTCTGGTCTTCGGAGAAGTTTTTACAAGAGTACATATCATACCGACTGGCAGTCTGTCTTACTTGTCTTTCATGGCGCCGGGGATTTTGGCTCAAAGCGTACTTTTCATAGCTATATTCTTTGGCATTACTGTTATTTGGGAACGAGATTTAGGCATTGTCCATAAATTTTTGGTCAGCCCTACTCCACGTGAAGCATTGGTTCTTGGAAAAGCCTTGTCCGCAGGAGTCCGTGCCCTTTCTCAAGTAGTTATCATTTACTTGTTGGCTGTGTTAATTGGTGTTGGAATAAATTGGAACCCCATAAATCTAACACTGGTCGCAATCGTTGCAATATTGGCTTCAGCATCGTTCTCCACGTTTTCACTCATCATAGCTTCGGTCGTAAAGACAAGGGAACGTTTCATGGGCATCGGTCAAATCTTAACCATGCCATTGTTTTTTGCAAGCAATGCCATTTACCCGCTTTCAATGATGCCGAGTTGGTTACAAGCGGTTGCACAAGTTAACCCACTAACATATACCGTTGACGCTTTGCGAGGGCTAATGATCGTTGGAGGAACCAGTGTCTACGGTATTGATTTGGATATGCTTGTACTTTCAGTTAGTATGATAGCCTTGATAATTATCGGAGCTAAGCTCTATCCGAAAGTGATCATTTGAGGCTTTATCTTGCCCCGAGCAATCTATAGAAAAAAATTAATGCTTGAAGCATAAACGAGATTACTAGTCAGGTGGGTTCGAATCGAATCCTTTTTCCCAATTAGAATTTTATAAGAATCTTGGAGAAAGAATTTCAGTCCAATATTTAGTATTTGGCAAAGCATTCTTGAGTGCTCTGCTCTGGATATCAGACCAAAACGCTTTAGTTATAATTTAGCCTACTTTGAAAGCATGATTGCTATCAGACGCCCTTTGTATCTAACGCGTTTTAAAAAGGATGTTTCGGGCGCCCGAAAGCACCTTCTTGAGGCTGATTATGTTCAAGCGTCGGAAGATGTTTGGGGAGCTTTCTCTTCGTTAGTAAATGCTTGATCAATAGTAGAGGTTGCGTCGGTTGCAGTAAAGAAGGAAAAATTTGCTGAATTGTTTCAACTTTTAATTAAGGAAGATTCCAATTTGAAACAGTCATTGCTTGAGTCACACTTTGATAATCCATTACATTTTGCTTCAAAAGCAGAAGGCTTACATCTTTACTTTTTGGGGAAAATGGATTACCCAGAAGACTTCATGAAATCTACATTAGAAGACTGTTTAAGAGTGCTCGAAGAAGTGGAGAAAGTTGTGGTCAAATAATTTAAGTAATTGAACGAATTGATCGTTGCTAAATCGCTAAGCCCAAAGTAATTGAACGCAGTCCTGTATTCGTAATATTCTACCAAAACCGCATTTTGAGACAGATTGAGCTTAATTCTTGAAAACAATGTAAGAATGTTCCGTATTGAATCGAAATCGCCCATTAGCAGCTTGCCATCTTGATTAACTTGTGATAGAAGTCCATCAAAGGTTAACAACGAATCAAGAAGCATAGAGTAAAGATTGTTGTCTATAAGATTACGTTTTTTCAGCTCTGCGATAACTTGAGGAGTTTGGGCTTTATCTGTTAGTGGTTCGCCAAGAGCACCCGCAACTCGTTCGAAGCTGTCGAATAGTTGCCTATCAACGGAGTTTATAGTGCTTACATACTGCCCGCCGCCAAAAGTGCTCATTGTCCTTTGAACATTAATGTTTGGAAAAACTGCGCTTTCTGTGCTTACAAACGATTTAAGGACAAAAATGTTCTGGGCAAGGCTATGAATGTATTTGGCATTTTCTTTCTGACAAAAATTGCTAAATAAAAGAGGCGAGTATGTTGACATAAACGTTATTCGCCTTAAACAGCGCGTTTCCAACTGACTATAGGCGACCAATTAACAACATAAGCAGGCTCATTAAGTTCATTTTTGTAATTCAAATTAACAGCAGCCATTGAAGGTATCGCTTTTAGGGTAACCACGAAGGAGCCTTTTGTTGTTTCTACTTTAGTGTCTGAGGAGGCCAGAGTAAATTTGACGATATCAACAATTTGCCATCCATAGGTCGGTTGTTCACCTGTTTGGAGAAGAGGTTTGTCTTTCACCATTTCCGATGCTTTTGCCCCGATTTTTGTTATCGCAATTCCTCCAGCATGTTTCACGAGAATATTTACTCCGCCAAATACAGAGAAACCGCCCTCACGTGCATCTATAATACTTACAGCAACTTTCAGAACCGAACCATCCACCAATTCTACTGAACCGTCAACACTATTGCAACTCATTGTAACCACTTTATTAATAAATGGATTCAAAAACTATTAAAAACTTTGTCTGTAAAACAATGTAAGTACTGACAGGATATTTTCGTTCTATCTAATTTTATTGCCTTATTACCTTTTTTCCTTTTTTTTCAACCATTAAGCTTAAGGAATTTGTGCCTTTTTGCGTGAATTGACTTGGGATATCGCCGAAGCTTCAAAACCTGATTTTAGCATTGAAGCCCAACGGGTTTGAATTGTTCGCTTCAAGCCGCTTGATAATCTTTCGGGAAATGTTTTGGCGGAATGAAAAGGCCAATTTCAACAATTAGCAGTATTGTTCAACAGTCTTAAAATCTCGAACCAGAATCTCAAAACTTATATAATGAGATTTAATAAACGAGATAGTGGTGAAAAGAATGACCCTCACTTTGGAAGCAAAATTAATTGGAAGCGCCGCAGCCTACGCCGTTGCGGTCTTATTGTTGTTTGAGCTTGTCATCGCTAACAGTATCCTACCTAGCGTCTACGTCGCAACTGTTATCGCATCCTTCGCTGTCTTGATAGGATTGATCTACACATTTTACAGAACGAAAAAACGCGAACGCCTCATGTTCCACCTCTAACCAGGATTAAAAAGCTGTAGGTGGCGTCCTTATCGCTTGGATAGTAGCTTTGCTCTTCGCCGACATTTTCCGGTTAAGACACCTAAAACCCAGACAAACAAAAGAAGTAAGATAGGCCTAAAATCGGGAACTAAATGAAGCTTCCTTTCCCTTTTTATGATGCTATTATTGTCTGAGCCAACTTTGATCCCACTCGCGTTTAGAAAAACTCGAATTATGGATAATTTTATATCTAAATCAAATATTATTTTGATTATGAGCGGGCTTGGCAAGATGGAAAAGATGGCTGAAGGCATCAGTGACTTCGGTGATTTTAAAGCTATTTTGTTTAGGACATCTAATGGTCGCCATTTCGTCAGGTTTGAGCCTTTGGGTGGTCATGAAAATGCACATGTTGAGTGGCTCAACGGCGATGATCATTTGGAATGGCTCAGATGCTGGGACCACGAGTCAACCGTTGAAAAGTAGGGAAAGTTTCAGTTGCAAAGTCACTTTGCAGATTGACCCCAAAAGAAGAAGAATGGAGTAAATATAGAAAACCGTTTGCCATCTAGAAATTATTAGGGCTATTCAGTCATGTATGTTATGTCGTCCCATGGATGTCTATAGAGTCCTTGTTTCAGCCGTTTCTGGTCGAGAAAGTGGGCTGTCATGCCGATGGTTCTGCCTACCACGAAAAGGCCGTTGAGGGCGCCCATCTTGATGTATTCGTCGGCTTCCTGCTTCGGCAGCTCGTTTCGCAGCATGTCGACAAAGCATATTCCGATGCATCCATCCACGTTTAGGATGAGGTTGTCTTTTTTAGCGGTGGTGATTTTCTCCACTTCCAGCGCATAATCCAAGAGGGGCGTTGACTTGAAATGTTTCTTTGCGTACTCCTTGAGGATGGTTACGCGCATGTCAGGGTTGTTTATGCTTTTTATTAGGTGACCGATGCCCTGGATATTTTCGCCTTTCCGCTTCATTTCCTCAACAAACTCGGCTGGACTCAAACCCCTGTCGTAGGCTTCAGAGAAGCTTTGTGCTGCGCCGTCGATGGCTCCTCCGAACCTTGGTCCGATGGTGAGCATGCCGCTTGCAACTGAGGAAACCAGGTCCTTGCCTGCACGGGCTGCAACTATGGTGTTGTGGGCGCCTGAAACTGCGGGTCCATGGTCAGCCGTAACCATGATTGCCATCTCGATGAATTTGGTTGCATAAGCGGGAAGCTGACGCTTAAACCACAGGATGCTTAGTACTCCGCCGATTCCAATGTCTTTTTTGAAGACTTCGGAGATAGGCACATTCCCATAAAGTAGTTCTTCGCCTCGATCGTCGGATATGGTACAGATGAAGTTTGAGGGTTTTCTGATTACGCCTTCCTTTAACGCTTTAGCATAGTCCATCGGGATTCTTGGTTTTGGAGGTTCAGACTTTGGCTTGATTACGCATTCTCGGACAAGTTTTTCGTATGTTTCTTTTATTTTTTGGCCGTAGTCGTCGTATGAGTTGGGAACTATTGCGCCCGCTTGTCTAAGAGCTGAATTTTTTGCATCAGCGGTTTCTGATTCGCAGCCTGCTTTGGCGCCTGCATGCCCGAATTGGACTTCGGTTTTGAATGCTTTAGAGCAGGTTCCTGTAACCCAAATGACAAGAGGCTTAGTGATTTTCTTTGTTTTAAGAGCCGCGGCAATCTCGTATTCTCCGCTGCCCCCTACTTCGCCAAGAGCAACGAGCATCTTGATTTCTGGGATGGCTTCGAACCTCAAGAGGTGCTCTAGCAATGTTGAGCCTGGGTATGTATCTCCGCCGATCGCTATGCCTTCGTATAGTCCGTCTGTGTTTCTGGCGATAATGTTGTAAGCCTCGTTGCTTAAGCCGCCTGATTTGGAAACAAAACCCACCGAGCCTGGTGTGTGAAGTTTGGATTCGACGATATTTTCTATGGTGCCGCCGGCATTGCCGATTTTGAAGCAGCCTGCTTTTATGCCGCCGACAGTCGCGGGGCCAATGATGACTTTCCCAAGAGCCTTTGCTTTTGCGGTAAGCAACTTCATCCGCCGCTCAGGCACCCCTTCGGCGATTATCACAACTGTTCTGATTTGAGGTATCGCCAAGGCTTCCTCAGTTGAAGAAGCGGCTGACCTAAAAGACGCAAAGTTTATCATCACGTCAACTTTGGGATGCGTCTGTGCTGCTTTCTCAAGGGTTTTATACATTGGCAGCAGGATTTCGCGTTTACCGAAAAAGAACTTTGAGTAGCTGTCTGAGCCTGTCGGGTTGATTATTGCCGCAACAGATGGCGTCTTGCGTCCGGAAGCATAGTCGAAATCCAGCATCCTCTGAGTTGCTGCTGCCTGGTTATTGTAGATGAACGATTGGGTATCTTTGTCGAATAATTCGTTTGGGTTAGCCTTCTTGGTTGGATCTGTCGCCATTTTATTTTGCTCCTTTAAGAGCCATTGAAACGATTTTGGTCATATGGGTTTCTGGCCCGTAAACTTCAATTGGAACGCCAAGCTTCTCGCCCAACTCTCTCATCTGGCACAAACCTTCTTGATAGTTCGGTCCACCTCTGCGAACGTATATCTTAACCTTGTTCTCCTGCAGATCCTTCTGAAATTCCTTGAGCGCTTTTATTATACCTTTGAAAGTGGCTGCGACATCGGTGAAATTCGCGATTCCTCCGCCGATTAGCAGGAACTTGCCCTTCGGGTTTGGTTTTCTAGTCATAAGTTCAAGAATTGTTTTGGCGTAGAGATACGTGAATTCCTCGCTTGGATCCCCAGAATATTCGCCGTAATTAGCCAGTTCATTCATGAAGCCCAGGTCTGTGATTGTGTCGGCGTAGATTACTGAGGCACCGCCGCCTGCCACCATCGTCCAGACTCTTCCTTCCGAATTGAGAACCGTGAGTTTGAGAGAAGCCCCTGTTTTTGAATCCAAGTCTTCGATGAAAGTTTCTTCCTTACTTGAAACTCTTCCGAAAGGCGCTGGAAACTCGATTTTACCCCATTTGCAGCCGCTTTCAAATTCCGCGGTGCTGTCCAACTTGGCGGCAAGATCTAATGGAATAATTGTGTCTTTGGTTACTACAAGTGGATTTATCTCTAAATATGTGAAGTTTAGGTCTGCATAGAATTTGAAGAGCGCTTCGATGAAACCTGCAAGGTGGCTTTTGCAAATAGCTGGAACTTTTTCTAAGAGTTTTTTCTGGATTTCTGAGGAGGTCGGGTATGTGCCTATGAGTACTTCTAGGCGCGCTGCTTTGCTGTCTACATCTCCGACGTTTACTCCGCCTTCGTTGTAAAACAGGATGGTGTCGCCGTATTTGGAAGAAGTAATGGCAAGGTAGCATTCATCTGAATCTTTGTGGGGTGTCAGCGGCTCGATGATGAAGTGAGTCAGCTTTCCGACGGTTCCTTTGCCTGTGGGTTTGCCGTCTGAGTCGAAGCTGCCGTACACGGTTATCGGCGCTTTAGACTCCTCGTCTATCCAAGCCTTGGCTTGGGCGTAGTCTGCGTCGACAAGGATAAGCTTGTTTTTTCCTCGTCGTTTTATCAGTTGGTCGGGTTTAACTACCAACCTTTCAGTATTCAACCACTTATATTGATTGGGCAGTTTAGCCAAATCAGTGTCTGGTCCTACGCTGACAATTTTGTCTGAAACAGTATATTTCCCATCAGAATATTCTTTTAGCAAACGCGCCAACATGCATTTACCGTCAGCTTCTCTGATCGCTTTATGAGCCATTCACATTCCCTTCATTGAAACGTCTTTAGTCGTTTTGCAACCTCAGCGATGAATTCCTCGGTATATACCTGACGGTTTTTCGGGTTTGGCGTTGAAACCTGCATCAAATCGCCAGTTAGAATGCCGCTTTCAACTGTCTGCAAAGCTGCCATCTCCAGGTTCTTTGCGAATTCAACGACTTCAGGCGTATTGTCTAGTTCGCCTCTTTTTGTTAGGCAGCCGCTCCAAGCGAATATCAGAGCCATTGGATTGCTTGATGTTTTTTCGCCTTTGAGATATTTGTAGTAGTGTTTTTGAACGGTACCGTGTGATGCTTCAAACTCGTAGTATCCCTGCGGGCTGACGAGGACGGATGTCATCATGGCTAAGCTCCCGTAGGCTGACCCTAACATGTCGCTCATTACGTCGCCGTCGTAGTTCTTGCAAGCCCAAAGCAACCCGCCTTCAGACTTCATTATTCTAGCAACTGCGTCGTCGATTAGAGTAAAGAAGTAATCGAGCCCCGCTTGTTCAAATTTGACTTTCCAGTTCTTTTGGTATTCTTCCTCGAATATCTTGCGGAACTGTCCGTCATAAGTCTTGGAGATTGTATCTTTAGCGCCGAACCACAAGTGAAGTTTCTGGTCGTACGCGTAGGTGAAGCAGGCTTTGGCGAAGCTTTCGATGGATTTGTCAGTGTTATGAATGCCCTGGATGATTCCTGGACCCTTGAAGTCATGGATTGTTCCGCGGAATAGCTCCTTGCCTGCTAAGTTTGTGAATGTCAATTCGGCTTTTCCTGCTTCTGGAACACGAAACTCAAGGTTTTTGTAAACGTCACCGTAGGCGTGTCGTCCGATATGGATTGGTTTTTTCCATGAGCGGACTGCAGGCGGAATGTTACTGACTAAAATTGGCGCACGAAACACAGTACCATCCAATGCGGCGCGAATGGTGCCGTTGGGGCTGCTCCATTCTTTCTTGAGATTGTACTCTTTCACGCGGTCTTTGTTAGGGGTGATGGTGGCGCATTTGACGCCGACACCGTATTTCTTTATGGCTTCTGCCGCTTCGAGGGTTATTTTGTCATCTGTTTCGTCCCTTACTTTGAGCTGCAGGTCATAATAGGCAAGGTTGAGGTCCATATAGGGTAGAAGAAGCTGATCCTTTACCATGTGCCACATTATGCGGGTCATTTCGTCGCCGTCCATCTCGACGATGGGGGTCTTCACTTTTATCTTGGTCATTTCTGCATCCTCCTTCAATTTTGCTTGACTGTGTATGGAAGCAAGCCGCCCGCGAAAAGAATGTCTTTTTGTCTCTGTGAAAGATTGTAGACGAGTTCGATTTCCAGTTTCTTGGTTTTGTCCAATAGAATTACTTGTTGGTTGTTTTGCAGTTTCTTTTTGATGTCGGGAATTTCGATTTCGTCGCCTTGATCCAACTTGTCATAGTCAGCCATGTTCTTGAACGACAAAGAGACTATGCCGAAGTTCACAAGGTTAGCCGCGTGGATACGCTCCACAGATTTGGCTATTATTGCTTTAACGCCGAGATACATCGGGCACAGTGCAGCGTGTTCTCTTGAGCTCCCTTGACCGTACGATTCGCCCGCAACTATGACCGTGTGAAGTCCCTTTTTCTTGGCGTCCATTGCTCTTTTTGGGAAAGCGGGATCGATCGGTTCGAAAACGTATTCCGAATACTTGGGCACGTTAGACCTGTACTTTAGCCTGGCTCCAGCAGGCATTATATGGTCGGTTGTAATTTTATCCCCGACCTTTATTCCGACAACGCCTTTTATCTGCTCGGGCATTTCATCGTTTGTTGGGGGCGCCCCGATGTTTGGTCCTCGGGCGACTTCAACGGTTCTGTCAGCGTCTTTTGGGAAAATAAACATGGAGTCGTCAACGAGGAATTTTATTGGCATGTTAACTTTCGGGTACTCGAGGCCTGTTTTTCTTGGGTCGGTGAATTTGCCAGTGATCGCGGCAACGGCTGCTACTTCGGGGCTTACAAGATAGACCTGGGCGTCGGCGGTGCCGCTTCTTCCCTCAAAGTTTCGGTTGCTTGTCCTTAGAGACACGCCAGCCGATTGAGGGCTTTGGCTGTTGCCAATGCAGAATCCACAGGTTGCCTCAAGAAGTCTAGCTCCAGAATCCAGCAGATCAACGATGTAACCGTCCCTTGCCGCCATTTGAAGAACCTGCCGTGAACCAGGTGCGACTCCGAAGGAAACATCGGGATGAACTTTTTTGCCTTTCATTATCTTGGCTATGGTGGCTATTTCTTTGTAGGATGAGTTGGTGCATGATCCAAGCATGACTTGGTCGACTTTGATGTCTTTCATGTCGCTTACACGGACCACGTTCCCTGGGCTGTGGGGCGCCGCTGCAAGAGGCTCCAATTGGGAGAGGTCAAGGTCAACGACTTTGTCGTATTCTGCATCGCCGTCGGCTTTTAGTTCAACCCAATCTGCTTCCCTACCCTGTGCTTTAAGGAACTTTTTGGTCTCCTCGTCTGAGGGAAAGATAGAGGTGGTAACGCCCATCTCCGCGCCCATGTTTGTGATTGTGGCTCGCTCTGGAACTGTGAGGCTTTTAACACCGGGTCCAGCATATTCCATGACGACGCCAACGTTACCTTTCACCGTGAATATTTCCAGCATCTTGAGGACTACATCTTTTGCAGTAACCCATGGTTGAAGGCTGCCCGTCAGGTTTATCTTGTAGATCTTCGGGCAAGTTAAGTAGAATTCGCCTCCGCCCATCGCAACTGCGACATCCAAGCCTCCTGCGCCAATAGCCACCATACCGATACCTCCCCCGGTAGTTGTGTGGCTGTCAGAGCCTAGGAGCGTTTTGCCAGGTTTCCCGAACCGTTCAAGATGGACTTGATGGCAGATTCCGTTTCCAGCCTTTGAGTAAACGATCCCGTATTTGGCGGCTACCGTTTGGAGGTACTTGTGGTCGTCTGCGTTCTCAAAGCCTACTTGAATTGTATTGTGGTCGACGTAGCTTACGGAAAGCTCGGTCTTTACTTGTTTAAGACCCATTGCTTCGAACTGTAGGTAAGCCATTGTCCCAGTGGCATCCTGAGTTAGGGTTTGGTCAATTTTTATGCCAATCTCATTTCCCGGAACGTACTGACCTACTGCAAGGTGGTTTTCAAGTATTTTTCTGGCTAGGGACTTTCCCATAGATGACACGTCCTTTGGAAAGGTTTGTTTTTCTTAAGCGTATATAAATGTTGTCAATTTAGAGGAGAGCCGCATCCCCGTATTTACTTAATCCGATTTTCCCCACAATAATTGCGACTCAAAAAACGCCGCCTAAAGAGATTGAATCTTTTTGAGCGTTTCACTACTTTTGAGCTGAATATTAGCATAACACGAAGCGGTCGGACATGCATCCACTGAGATATCCTAGCAAAAACTAAATTCTCAGGATGTAATTATTTGACAGACGCCTTGGTGAAGTGAATGAAAGTTCTATTAAACGACGGAATGGATGAAGAAGGGATAAGACTTTTCAGAAACGCAGGAATCGAGACAGACAATGACAAGCGTGATCCAAAGTCTCTTGTTGAGCAAATCGGGGAATTCGATGCTATAGTTGTGCGGAGCGCGACTGTGGTGACAAGGGAAGTGATTGATGCTGGTGTCAAGGGAAAGTTGAAGGTTGTAGGGAGGGCTGGAGTAGGCACAGACAACATTGACATCAAAGCTGCAGTTGAAAACGGTGTCATAGTTAAGTCGGCGCCGTTTGGAAACACGAACGCCACAGCCGAGTTGGCACTCGCGTTGATGTTAAGCATTTCAAGGAGGGTAGCGCAAGGGCATCATTCTTTGAAAAAGGGTGTTTGGAGAAAGAAGTGTTTCGAAGGTACAGAACTTTCCGGCAAGACAATGGGCATAATTGGTTGCGGTAGAATTGGGCAGAAATTAAGTGAGCTTGCAGTTGGCTTCAACATGGAAACTATAGGCTATGACCCAATTGTTAAGGTCAGCTCCAGAATAAAACTTGTGTCAAAAGAAGAGGTTCTATCACAGGCTGATTATGTTAGCATCCACGTAAACGGAAACGAAAACGTGATTGGAGAGAAGGAGTTGTGGTTGATGAAGCCGAACGCCTATTTGATTAACACTGCGCGTGGACGAAACGTAGACGCGAAGGCGCTGTATAAAGCGCTCAAAAGCGGAAGCATAGCGGGGGCAGCCCTAGATGTTTTTGAGGATGAACCCTCACAAGAAAATTCAAAATTTGCAAACCCTCTGCGCCGGTTGGACAACATTGTCTTTACTCCCCATTTAGGAGCATCCACCGTGGAGGCACAGATGAAAACGTCTATGGAAATGGCAAGAGTTATTGTTGATTACCTATTGCACGGGGATTTCTCGAACGCGGTAAACGTAGGAGAAAGCATCGAGTTGGAGGAAAGACCATTCTATCCTCTTTTCGTTTACCATGTTGACAAACCGGGGATGTTTGCTAAGATTGACAAGGTCCTTGCGGACAACGGCGTGAACATAAGGGAGAACCCGTCCCGCCAGATAGGGCAAGGATGCGCCATTGCCATTTACCTCGTACATCAGAGAGTCGGGCAAGGAGTTATAGACGAATTAAACAGGCTAGAAGGCGTCATCAGAGCCACGACTTAAGAAGAAAAAAAGCTCTCTGAAAAATCTGACCCACTAGCCTACCTTAAGCCGATTTACCTGCAAAAAGTCTTGTTTTTGTTGTTGCTGACCGATGACCACAAAGAAATATTAACACTACTGAGAATCTTTCTTTGTAACTAAGAAAAAAGTCATCGTCGTTCTTTGATTTTGAATCGTTTCATTCTATGGATTGCTGAGTCGGTTGAGTGATTTTTTGACAGAAATTATAATAAAGGTTAAACAACCCTTCAACAGCGTGGATTCAATCATATTTGAAGCAGCCCTAACCCTTAATGCAATCGAAACCCTTAACAAACAGCGTCAATACGTTAGCTGACCCGCATTTTAGTTCCGAATAAGCGTGATTAGTATGGAAAGCCAGGGAAGCCACACTTTAAACCTGCTTTGGTAATACTGTCCAATCTTTTTTTTCTGATTCGCTAACTTATATAAGCCACATGGCTTCCTCTGCTTATTCAATGTTCCAGCATATTCTTCGGAACTGTGAGTCACCACGGCAAGTTTTGGAAAATAGTAGATTTGCCGCGTCGGAAGACTTCCAAAAATAGGGGGTAGGAAGAAACTTGGGATGGCATCAAGAAAAAGAGAATAACACGATTTGGGTAAGCCGAGAGTTTTCAAAATGTAGTGGCTGCCGAAAATGTGAAATCGCATGTTCTCTTGAAAAAGAAAACAAAATTTGGCCAGAAGCGTCGAGGGTTCGTGTTTTTATGTTGGTTCCGGGCGCCGAGTTTCCCCATCTTTGCACTCAATGTGAAGATTATCCCTGCGTCGAAGTCTGTCCTTTTAAGGCTCTCGGCGTCAACAAGGATACCAGCGCCGTCACAATTGAAGTAGAAAAGTGCATAGGCTGCGGAAAATGCATCGATGCATGCCCAGGAAAAGTCCCTCATATTCACCCGAAAACCAAGAAGATTTTGATTTGCGATCTTTGCGGCGGCGACCCAAAATGTGCCAAAGTTTGCCACGACGGTGGTTGGAACTGCCTAAAAGTTGTTGCTCGGGGAGACAGAGAGTTTAAACTATATTCCCGAACACCTGAGGAAACCTCACGGAACCTGGCAGTGAAAATGTACGGTGAAAAAGCGGAGGAATTTATGTAATGCTGGGTTACGCTGGGAAATTCTTGGAAGTTGACCTTTCAAAATCAAGCTTCAAGGATACGACTCTGCCTGAAGAATGGCTACTGGATTATATGGGTGGCAGAGCTCTTGCAGCCAAAATCCTAAGCGAAAGGCTGATTCATAAATGGGAAAAAGTGGATCCTTTGGGTCCTGAAAACCTCCTGTTTTTCATGTCAGGTCCCTTCACCGGTTACTATCCAGGCGGCAGAACCTGCGTAACCGGAAAATCGCCTCAAAGCAATGGCATGGTAGGCTCAACTGTAGGCGGCGAATTTGCGGTGGAGCTTAAATGCGCAGGCTACGATGGCATTATCGTTTCTGGCAAGGCGGAGAAACCTGTTTATCTTTTCATTAAAGATTCCGACATTGAGCTCAGGGATGCCAGCGGCGTTTGGGGTAAAGACTGCAAACAGACGGAGGCGTTGCTAAACCGTGAATGTCGAAAGCTGATGGCTGAGCGTTATCCGCGCGTTGGTGTTTGGAAAGAGCCAGCAAAACTCTACATTGGCCCCGCGGGAGAGCATAAAGTCAGACCGTCCGCAGTAATTGCCAAATGGACTCATGCTGCTGGCTATGGCGGTTACGGCGCGGTAATGGGTTCAAAAAACCTTAAGGCGGTGGCTGTTAAAGGTACGGGCCCTCTGCCTGAAGTGGCCGATTTAGAAAGGATCAAAAAAATGATTGATGACGTTTGCAAAGGCTGCTATGGTAACGTGATGTGGCGTAGATACGGGACGGGGGGAGGAGGCTACAGCTTCGGCGCAGACACCAGTTCGGAGCCAGTCCGAAACTGGCAGGAGGAGTGGCATGACCAAAGAAGCTACGGCGTTGACCAGTTTGAAAATCGTGTTTGGGTAAAGCCTGCTTGGAGCGATTTCGGCTGCCCGACTAATTGTCTCAAAATCAGCTGCATCCGCGCAGGCAAATACAAGGGCGCGATAAGCGACAACCCAGACTACGAACTACAAGCTTTTCTGGGTCCCAATCTGGGACTATTCACCCCGGAAGAAAACGTGCATCTGTCTTCTCTTATTGAGGATTTAGGGTTCTGCGGAATCCAAGGGGGCAGCGTGCTTGGCTTCGCAGCTGAACTTTTCCAGAGAGGCATCCTAACCATCGAAGACCTAGATGGACTTGAGCTAAAATGGGGCGACGCAGATGCCTTCGCCGTTTTGGCAAAGAAAATCGCGAATAGGGAAGGCATAGGTGACATTCTAGCTGAAGGAACACATAGAGCCGCAATTAAGCTCGGACAAATGAAAGGCAAAAACCTTCTCCCCTACGCTGTAACTGGCAAGGGCATTAGCATCGGCGCGCATGGAATCAGGAGCGGTAGGGATTTTTCACGTGAAATAGGTTATGCATGCAGTGTTCAGGGCGGCGACCACACATCGATGACTGATTTCCCTATTGATGGATGGGGCAGCGAGATTTGGACGATATTTAATGATTCTGCTGTAATGTGCATTTTCACCTCGTTTAGCTTGACTCCGACCTTTCGATACGAGTTCTACAACGCGCTCACAGGCAAAACCTTGACACGTAAGGAGTGGCTTTGCGGTGGAGGAATGAAGACTCTGGAAATTCAGCGAGCTCTACTGCTTCTCGGTGGACCTGATTTGACTTGGAATCCCAAGATTGACGATGATAACCCGGAGAGGTTCTATGAACCGTTACCTACAGGACCATGTAAGGGGCAAACCGCCAGTAGGGCAAGCGTTAAGCAGAAGGTAATGCAGTACTATGGACAAGCAGGTTGGGACCAAAATGGCGTACCCACATCGGAAACATTAAGCAAGCTTAAACTTGAATATGTTGATGAAAGTTTGAAAAGATTACGATGATAAAGATCCAGTACTGAGCCCCTTTGCTATAGGCTTTCAAATGCCGACGGTAGGAGTTTTTGAGAACTTTTAAATTCTTTCGTACTCTGGTTTACGAGCAAGCTTTTCATGCCGATATTCACGACAAAATCCAGGGTCAAGGATTCATTTTGCCTGGGTTAAGTGCGTGACTGAAGCGCTCGGAGGCAATGTGATTTTTTGAGAGCCAAAAGTATCTGGGAACAAAATTGATCGTTTACTGGCCAAAGAAACCAAAAGGAGAAACAACGTCAAACAACTGAGCGCTAACCCATTAAGGTTGGGTTAATGTTTTCTTCGTTTATGTGATGCATTACATGGAGGGCTAATCCAGTCGCGGCGCCTGCTGAAAGCCCAATGAGTAGATCATTAAGAGGAGCATAGTTCCCAATCAATCCGAAAACAACTAGAACGTCGAAGACCACTGCTACAGCCAAGTAACCGACGCACCACATTTTAACGCTCATTCCCCTAGGCTTCTCTATGCCGATAACGCCTAATACACCGAACATAATTAGGAAGCCTACTAAAGCGAAAATCCAGTCGTAACTCAACTTTTTCACCTGTTAGTCTGGCTATGTTGGGTTAGCGCCTTATTAGGTTATCGAATAAGATGCATCGTTACAGAACATGAGCAATTACCGTTAACCTTTTTTACCCTCAACCCATGAATCAATACTACCTCAAGGATGTGGAGTCATTAACAAATTTCGATCCGAAACAATGCCACCGATGGGCGCATCTCCTGGTTCTAAGGCGGCAAAAGCTTAGCCAAGCATTAAGCGCGTTTGAGGAGGAAAATTTTGATTTAGCGAAGCGTCTCTCTTCAGAAATTTTCTCTGGCGTAAATGGTAAGCAAGCTGATCCAGGCATGGCCGGATCTTTGCTTTATCACATGGCAATGGTTACAAAAATGGAGTCGGAGACCCGAGTTTTACTTGAGGAGCTGAAGGCAGATTTACCCCAAATAATCCAAAAGACCGATGCAATTTATGGTGACTTTCAAGCTGACGCCAAAGAACTCACCCAAGGAATCACCCCTTTCACCTTAACCGCCCAAGAAATATCGGCAAGTTCACATCTTGAAAGCTCCGAAAAAATCACTCTTTTCAACAAACTAAACAAACAAAGAAAAACTGTTGAGAACCAAATAGCTAACAAAGATCCTAAAGCTTCTGAAGCGCTAAAAAAACTGTTCACTGTTTGGGCAGACCAGATTGTGAGAATGAGGCTTATCCAAGAGTACGAGACAATTAAGGGCTTCCTGGTTACAGCTGGTTTGGCAGATACTTTTGGCGTCGACGCATTGGAAGATGCTATGCAGCGGGTGCAGGAAAGATTCGGTAAAGAAACCGTTGACATAGCTCTTGACGTGACGCTCAAAGTTGGCATGAGAAGAGAGAAGCTCCAGTCAATCATGTTAAGCGATCACGTTATCAGCTACTCCATGAGTACCGAAACATTGGATGGGCATATGGAGTTCATGAATTGCCCAATATTTGGAAGCCACAAATACGCAGAGGAAAAATATGCTGTGAGCCCTAAGGTGGCGTCACTTTTCTGCCGTCACTTCTGTTTTGCCCATGCCAAAGAGATGCTGGACACCGTGCTTCCCTTCCCGTTTACCCTTTGGCAGTCCAAACGCTTGGAGACCCATGACAACTGCGAGTATTACCTTAAACTAGCTTATTCGCCGCTTGCCGAAAAGGCAGAAAGGTTTGTTCCCCTTGTTATGTCCTGGAACATTACGCGCGAATGCAACATGAAATGTTCTCATTGCTACATCAACGCTACTGAGAAAAAACTCGACAATGAACTAAACACGAAAGAAGCAAAAAACCTGATGGATCAAATCTACCAAGTCAGCCGACCCCTACTAATCCTGAGCGGAGGCGAACCTCTTCTGCGCCCTGACATTTATGAATTGATAAAATACGGAACAAAGATCGGTTTGAAAATGGGTTTGGGAAGCAACGGAAGCCTAATCGACGAAGCCGCAGCAAGAAAACTCAAAGATGCAGGGATAGCGACGGTTTCAATCAGTTTAGACTCCAATATTCCGGCTCAGCATGACGCGTTCCGAGGAGTTTCGGGGGCTTTTGAGAAGGCAGTTGAAGCGTGCAAGGCTTTGAGAAGAAACAATGTGCTTGTCCAAGTAAACACTACTTTGACTCAGCAGAACTATAACCAAATAGACGACATAATGACTCTTGCAGAAAGCATTGGTGTTGAAAACTTCCACCTGTTCTTTCTTGTACCAACGGGGAGGGGAACCAAACTAGCCGACATTTCCCCAGAGCAGTACGAGGAAATGATATCCAAAACCTTCGCAAAAACCGCCAACCACCAACTTAACGTCAGGCCTTCATGCGCACCTCAATTCATGAGAATCGCGAAGGGCATGGGATTGGATATGAGGCAGTGGATTCGCGGATGCATTGCGGGAATGTATTACTGCCGAGTTTACCCTAACGGCGACGTGACGCCATGCCCCTACTTGCCAATCAAGCTTGGAAATGTGCGGGAAAAGAATTTCAAGGAAATATGGCTTAATTCAGAAGTCTTCAAAGCACTAAGAGATCCAAACATGCTGAAGGGCAAATGCGGCATCTGTGAACACCGTTCTTTATGTGGAGGCTGCCGAGCCCGAGCCTATGGCTTATCCAACGATTTCATCGACTACTGCGGAGATCTTCACGAACCCACAGAAATAAAAAGAGACTATCTTGCTGAAGACCCGTGGTGCGTTTACCAACCAAAAAATAATTCACAAAAACGGTAACAGCCAGCCCACCAAGAAAAAGCCAAAACAAACCGCCTCGGTCGGAAACTATTTAAGACATCAATGTCTTTCAAAAACTTTAACTGGCAGTTAAATCGGCTTTGGCAGCCCGCACGCTACACTGTGACTGTGGACAGCCAAAATTTAAGGGATGGCGGAAAAATGCGAGGAGTCCACAAATCAAGAAATTCAAGAATTGCCCATAAAGCAGTCAATTCATCGAGTATGGCAATTAAACATGGAAGTTGCTACCAAGGCTTAACAAGCAAGCGTCTATTTTTGGGATCAAAAAAGCTTTCTTCTAGCCAACGTTAAGGGGGCAATCAGGATCTCAAATGGCAGCCTTTCAAGTTCTTTCTTTGGGATGTTTAAGCAAACTACTCTCGCGTACCTATTCGACATAGCAGGGTTAATCGCAGGTTTTCTGATTGCTTATCAACTTAATGTTTTCGAGCACTATAGCTGGGCTTTGGCCCTTTATCCGGCTCTGATAAGTACAAGAATAATCAACGGGTTGCTTAGCGGTCGCCTAAGCACAGGCCTGCATCTTGGAACAATAAACCCCCAATTCTCTAGAAATACCCGATCATTCTATAAACTTCTGCATGGCATCATCGTCTTAACTTTGGTAACGAGCTTGACGGTCAGCGTAATATCGCTGTTTTTCGGCTACTTATTCTTAGGTATCAGACTAATTGATTTTCCGACACTTCTATCTGTGACGGTGTGCACTTTGGCGATAGGTTTGCTTTTTTCCTTTGTGACAATAAAAGTCGCCTTTGTCTCTTTCAAAAAAGGATTAGACCCCGACATCATCGTTTACCCCGTTATCGCAACTTCAGCCAGCATCTTCATCACAATATGCTATGTTGGAGTGCTAAGGTTATCGACTTCCACGCCTGGCGCATTATTAATCACAGCCATCGGTTTAGTCCATGTCTTCCTCGTTTTGTATCTATTCTCACGAGATAGGAAAGACTTTGAATTTAATAGAACCATACACGAATCTTTCCTAATGCTGATTCTCGTATCATTAATTATAACTTTGACCGGAACAATTTTTGGAGGTCTTACAAGGTTCACGCAGATGGAAATCGTGATGGTCTACCCCGCTTTACTTACTGCATACCCAGCTTTAATCAATAACATAAGCAACGTTGGCTCCGTTGTAGGCTCAACAGCCAATACTAAACTTGCTTTGGGCTTGCTTAAACCAAGCTTCAGCTCGATCCACAACCACGCCAAAAACATAACCAGCGCTTGGCTGGCGTCTTTTTCGATTTTCATCATATTAGCCTTAGGCTCTTTGGCGATAAACCGAGTCTCCTCGGTAGCTACTTTCGTTGATGTTATAGCGATAATCGTGGTATCCAACGTAATTGCAGTCGTCGGAATAGTTCTTGTATCCTTCGGAATAGCAATTCTTACTTTCCGAAGAGGATTAAACCCCGAGAATTTTGTTATCCCGCTTGAAACATCTTTTGCAACAGTTATTATGTCAGCATCTTTGCTACTGACCTTGTTCTTGCTCACGTTGCATTGAGGGGATAATTAAAATAATTCAAAATGGTATCTTGTCTTAGAGGCACCTCTTGCATGCCCAAATTCGAAAGAATAGAATACAAACCCATCCCAGTCAGAGAGCTCTTACTAGAAATGAAAAACCTATCTGAACTAATGATAGACTTAGCATACTCATCCGCTCTTTACAACGATAAAGACCTCGCCGAAGACGTTTTGGCGCTTGAAAGTCGAGTAGACACGTTAGCGTACCTTCTCGATATGGAAATAATGGTCGCTTCAAGAAACCCGAAGGAAGCAGAGGCAATGGTGGGGATTTCCAGGGTAGCTTCCGCTACAGACAAGATTTCGGATGCTGCCGCAGACATCGCGGCAATCGTAACCCGAAACATCGGAGTTCATCCCGTTGTGGGGGAATTTTTTGAGAAAGTGGAAGAGCACCTGATGAAAGTAACAGTGAAACCTAATTCAACGATAGTTAAGAAAACTATTGATGAGCTTGAGTTAGCCCCAACTATGGGTATTGACATAATTGCGATCCGCCGCAACAAAGATTGGATTCTTGATCCAAAAGGACAGGAAAGGATCTTTCAAGGCGACGTTCTAATTACACGTGGAGCCCCAACGGGAATTGAAGCTTTCAAAGATTTAGCAGAAGGCGAATTTGCTAAACTTAACGTTGAAGAACGGGCGAAATTCGAGGAAATCGGCTTAAGATTCGTTGAGCTCAAAGATACCTCGGAGCTAATGCTGGATTTAGCCTATTCCGCGGTTATGTTGAACAGTAAAGAGTTAGCTGAAGAAGTAGAACGTCTCGAAGAGCAAGTAGATCTACTTCACACTGAATTTGAATTGCTTGCCCTAAAAAGCGACTTCAAAAAAGAGGAAGCCTCAGGTTTCCTTGGGTTAATCAGGCTAGGCGTGGCAACAGAAAAAATCGCTGATGCAGCCGCTGACATAGCGGGGGTCGTTCTTCGAGGTATTGAACCACATCCGATTTTGAAATTGACTATCAGTGAGGCAGAGGAAACTGTGGCTCAGGCATGCGTTTCTGCAGATTCCCCGCTTGTGAATAAGACCCTGAAAGAAGCGCGAGTGCATGAAGGGACAGGAATGTGGGTTTTGGTTATCAAAAGAAGCGGAAAATGTCTGCGGCCCCGCGCTGATTCAAGAATCGAAGTTGGCGACGTCTTAGTTGCTTCAGGATACGCCGAGGGCGCTGACGACTTAAAGAAGCTTGCTTCCCCAACGCAAACATGCAGTATAGATACTTAACGTCTGTATTTTGGATTCATCAATACTATAAAGCAGCAAACACAATCTCTAAACAACACCAGCCTATCGTTCACTGAAAAGAAGAAGGAAAAGAAATGTTCACCTGCCCGAATCCTTCATGCGGAAGAGATTTTCCCATGCCACTTAAAACCCTGAATTTGCGGGATTCGGCGGAACCCTACCAAGCTTGCCCTTTCTGCTTAACAAAAATACCGGAGCCACCGACTGAGAGCACCAAACCAGAAACACACGATGAAAATCGGTCTTCTAAAGAAAAGAAAGACAAAAATAAGCAAAAACCCCAATCATGCCCGTTTCATATGGGTTATTTGAGTGAAAGAAAAGAAAAACAGCAAATTCCAGAGGACTGCATTATTTGTCATGCCCTTCTCGATTGCATGTTACAAAAAATGAGATCTTAGCATCCCAATGAGCACAAAATAGGATATAAGTCAAGAAACCAAAAAAACAAAGAATTGTTTTTAAAAAAGAGTTAATTTTTATTTCTTTTTCTTAGCCGATTCGGTGGCAGGCGCTTCCATTGAAGATGTTTCTTCTGCTTTAGGCTCTTCTTTCTTCTCTTCAATCTCGGTCGTTATTTCTTCGATTGGTTTTGGAGGCGGTGTTGTTGCCATTGTCCAGCCTATCCATGCACCGATGGCGAGAATTGCTATGAATGCGATGGAAACGAGAACCAATACTGCATCTAGCCGAGCGGCGGTTGTGTTCAAGCCAAACAGACCTGGATCAGCCACTAAAATTATGTAACCTACAGCGACTATAACGCAGACTGCGAGTATTGCCCCACCTATTCCTTGATCTTTGCTAACCATTTAAGTCACCACTTTATAGCCAAGTATATTCTCAAACAATTTAAAGTTTGTCATGCTTTTGAGAGAGCTCTTGCTTGGGCTAGGTTGTTCCCATTTCCCAAGTTGACAGGTACTTTTTCTGCTCATCAGTCAGCTCATCGATTGCAACATTCATTGATTTCAGCTTTAAGTCAGCAACGTTCTCATCGATTTCTTTTGGAACCGTGTAGACTTTCGGCTTCAAATCCGCTGCCTTAGCGATGTATTCAGAGCATAAAGCTTGATTAGCAAAGGACATATCCATGACTTCAGAGGGGTGTCCTTCCGCCGCTGCCAAGTTCACGAGCCTACCCTCCGCTAGAAGGTAAAGTTTTCGTCCGTCTTTTAGTATGTACTCTTCGAGGTTTGGCCGCATTGTTCTTTTTGTTGTTGAGAGCGATTCTAAGTCTTTGATGTTGACTTCAACGTTGAAGTGACCACTGTTAGCCATTATGGCGCCATCCTTCATTTTCTGCATATGTTCTTTTCGTATGACGCTGATGTCGCCTGTTGCCGTTATGAATATGTCACCGACAGCTGCTGCTTCAGCCATTGGCATAACGCGTAAACCGTTCATGACTGCTTCCAAGGCACGAGTTGGTTGCACTTCAGTCACTATAACGTTGGCGCCTAACCCTTGAGCACGCATAGCTATGCCTCTTGAGCACCATCCGTATCCACAGACAACAAAAGTCTTTCCAGCAATCAAAATGTTGGTGGCGCGCAGTATGCCGTCCATGCTACTTTGCCCAGTTCCGTAGCGGTTATCAAAAAGATATTTTGTGTAGGCATCATTGACAGCGACGATCGGATATTTGAGGCTGCCATCTTTTTCCATCGCTCTTAGACGGATTACACCAGTCGTGGTTTCTTCTGTACCGCCTTTTACGGTTTTCAACTGGGCTTGGCGCTTGCTGTGTAGGGTGCCCACCAAGTCTGCACCGTCATCAAGAGTAATGGAGGGTTTGAAATCCAACGCGTAATCTATGCACTTGTAATATTCCTCGGTGTTTTGTCCTCTCCAAGCAAAAACGTTAACGCCACTCTCCGCCAAAGCGGCAGCAACATCATCCTGAGTTGAAAGAGGATTAGAGCCACATAACGCAACTTTGGCGCCGCCGACGGTTAATGCCTTAACCAAAACGGCTGTTTCTTTCGTCACGTGAAGGCAAGCGCCCAACGTCAAGCCTTTGAAAGGTTTTTCTTTTTCTAACCTGTTTCTTATGAGTTTAAGCACCGGCATGTGACTTGTGGCCCATTCAATCTGTAAATGACCTTGAGGGGCCAAACTTTTGTCTTTAACTAGGAATTCTTCCACGAGTATGCCTTCTTTTCAGAAACAAGATAAACTTCAACCTATTTAGATTTTCTTCAAACTACAGGAGCCAAAGCTGGAAAAAGCTTTAATTGCAACATACTTCAGAGCTAGCAGTAAGAAGGTTAAATGATGAAAGAGCCTTTCTCCAAATTCATCCAAACAAATTTAGGTCCAAAGACTCTACTGATTACCACAGGGTTACCTGGAACTTGGAAAACTGAAACCTCCGAGGAAACCTCGAAAATCAAAGGCTACCCAATTCTTCGAAGCGACATAATACGTTTGGAGGTTCTCAAGAATGAGGATGTTTTCGATGCAAAGGTTGCGGGAAACATGAACAAACGACTGTCTGTTTACGATGAAGTCTTTCGAAGAGCAGACGACCTAGCGCAGAAAGGAACTCTGGGAATCATTTTAGATGCAACGTTTGTTACCCAAGAGCTGAGGCGTCGAGCAGCTGAAATCGCGGCGAAACATGGAATGACGTTGGTCATTTTGCAAACAAGTTGCTCAGAAGAGGTCTCAGTAGCCAGAATTCAGCGGCGTACAAAAGAAAACTATGAATCAAACGCCCTAACGGTTGACGCGTATCTTGCTAATAAGAAAAAGTTTGAGCCCGTAGATATCGGCGACCTAAAAACAAAATATCCAAAACTCAACATACTCCATTTGACTGTTGACACATGCCACGACAACTCTAAAGACTGGTATGTTATTGGATTAGAAAGAGCCTAAGGGAACCAGTTAAAAAATGATAATTGATTTGCACATCCACTCCAGCGCCTCAGACGGAAAATTTACTGTTCAAGAAATTTTCGAGGAAGCAAAGAAACGAAACATTAGTTTCATGGCAATAACCGACCACGACTCAATCGGCTGCCAAACACAAGCCATCGCGGCCGCCAAGGAACAATCCATCAGTTACGTCAATGGGGTCGAGTTAAACGTAACCTTCGCACACCCTGAATACCACGAAGGCAAACCTGTTTCACTCGATTTTCTCGGGTACCAATACGACGCCTCGAATAAAGCGTTAGGAAACAAGCTCGAAACAATGGCAAAATATAGGGAAGAAAGGGCAGGAAAAATCCTCGACAAACTAAATACTGAATTCAAGAAAGAAAGCATTCAAGCGTTAACAAAAGACGACCTTGGGAGAATTGAAGAGTCGGTTGATGGCGTACTCGGCAGACCCCATATCGCAGATTACTTGGTCAAGAAAAACATTGTAAAGACGCGTCAGGAAGCATTCGACAAGTACCTTGTTAAATGCGATGTGCCCAAATCCCCGCTTTATTTGGAAGAAGCATCAAAACTTGTTAGGGGCGCAGGCGGAAAACTGGTTTTAGCCCACCCTAATGACCCTCACGGAACTTCATTGGTTGCCTTAACTAAGTCTTTGGTTGAGCAAACGGAGATTATTGAGGAAAAAATGCTGCCGCACCTGGACGGAGTGGAATGCTGGCATTCAAGAAACACAGAAGAAACAACAAGCCACTATGTTGCGTTCGCAAGTCAACAGGGGTTGATTATGACCGGCGGAAGCGACTGCCACCAAAAACCAGTTTTGATGGGCACAGTTAAAATTCCCGATTGGGTAGCTTACCAATTCTCTTAGGAGCTACATTTTTCTGGCGTACTCCGCTGACAGTTTGAAGTATGCTTGTGCATCTTTGACTGCTTCAGCTCTTTCTTTATCTTTGATGCTTGGGTCGTCAAGTTTGAACGAAATCACTTTTCCGCGGATATACGCGCGGTAGCATTTGTAGAAAGCAAGCAACTTTGTAAGGCCACGGTCTTTTGAATACTCTGTGTATTTTTCTATGAGGTAATCGGATAAGTCGGCTCTTTTTTGATAGTCAAGATCCATGGCTAAAAAGGCGATGTCTGAAGCCACGTCCGAGTATCTGAAGCGATCGTTGAATTCTATCGCGTCAAAGATGCAGATTTTGTCAGTTATGAAGATATTTCCAGAATGTAAATCGCCGTGGCAATCCTTAATGTTTCCGTTTTTAATTCTTTCTTCGAAAAGCGCGTTATTGGTTTCCATAAAACTGCCGACCGTTTTCTGTATAAAATGGTATTCCGTCTGCGTGATTGCTTGGTCAATGTATTTTTTGGTTTGAGCGAAGTTTTCGTTCCAGTTGACCTTGATAATTTTAGAGGATCCGAACTCGGCTATTTCATTGCTGGTTTGGGCGTTTGAATGAAAATCCGCGATTATTTTTGCCAACGAGTCAAT
Organism: Candidatus Bathyarchaeota archaeon; assembly: GCA_963827165.1. Lineage (GTDB taxonomy): Archaea > Thermoproteota > Bathyarchaeia > Bathyarchaeales > Bathycorpusculaceae > Bathycorpusculum. The sequence goes on from CAWGZR010000005.1 coordinate 478,301, forward strand.
CGTTTTTTTGTTCACTTTGTTTTCGCCTATGAGTTTCGTCATTATTGCTTCTTGGGGAAGACGTTTCATCTTTAATGCATATTCAACTGTTTCGCCATCGCCCTCTATCTTGATATTTGTTGACTTGTTAATTGTCACAACTTTAAGATAGATTTCGGGGCAAAGACGTCGATTTAGCTCCAACTCTTTTTCACAGAAGAAGCCACGTTTTTGCAATGTTGAGAAATCCAGAAACCCAAAGTTCACCGCTTTCTTGACCTTGTAAACATATTTTTCGGTTAGAAAGACAAAGGAGATATGGGTTTGGATCAGCTCGATTTTGCCTGGCCCTTCAGAGTAAGCGCCAGGTTTGAGGAGGGCGTCGACCACTTGCTTTTGGGTTTGCATTATTGTGCTCTTCCTTTGAATTGTACAATTCAAGCAGCTTTCCAATAAAGGTAGAGTAGCTTTTTAAGAGGTTGCCTGATTACCGTATATTCTGGGGATGCAAAGTGGAGAAGGATAGGTTAGTTAAGGACCTAAAAAAAGCACTTTTGATGTATGGTTATTCAGCCAAAGTTTCAGAGCAAATTCTCAAGTGGTATTCTTAGGCGCTTGAAAACTTTTCACGTATGCAAGGACCTCGTAGGCCTGTTCCTTGGAAATATGCTGTTCAGATAGAGATTTTACGAGATCAGAAACTTTAGCCAAAGCGTGCACTCTAAAGCCCAGTTTCTCCAAGTTTTCCTTGCCTCCCTGCTCCCGGTTAACAACTACAAGGAAATCTTTGACGACGCCCCCTAGTTCCTGAAGAGGCTTGATACCTTCAATTTTGGATAGCCCCTCACTTATAACATCATCAAAGAAAAGTATTTTATCGCCTCTTTCTACGTCGGCGCCGGCAATTCTGCCCGTTACTCCATAAGACTTATCCTCTTTCCGCACTATGATGCAAGGTAGATCAAGCTTACTGGCAATGCTTGGAACAATCAGCGCCCCCTTAAGCTCGATTGAGGCCAACTTGTTTATTCCGTTGGCAACAACTATTTTCTTGGCCTGCTCAGCAGCGGCATCGACTACAATGCAAAGTTGCTGTGGCGCAGCCAAGAGACGGGCAAGGTCAATATAATATGGGCTCGTTGCACCCGACTTGATTTTGAAGTCCCCGAATTTTAGGCATCCTGACAGGTAGAGAGCGTTAGCCACTTTATCAATTGTGCTAGACGACATTTCATTTTCCTCAGGTGTGAATGTAAACTTCGAAATTTAACCCTTTATCCCACTCGAAAGGAGTATCCGGTTAAGCTACTAAATCTGCGATATCTACGCTGTGCTCGTAAATCTGTCTTAGGAAAGATGCTGTAGCCAAGATTTGAGGCATCAGATCCACCGAAGCCCTTTTCGCGACACTTTCAATGCTTGCCGAGGCCGCGTCAACTTCTACATGCATGCGGCGCACGCTTGCGGCTAAAGCGATGTCTTTTGTAACAAAAGACTTCAATGCTTGCTCATGAGCGCCGTAACAGATAGTTTCCAACTCAACAAGTAACTTTTGTAGCTCGCCCGAAAATTTATGTCCGTTTAACGCAATGGCTTTTGAGGCAACTTGCACGCATGCGTCGCCGATTCCTTCGATCAAACTCGCAGCTAAACGGTAATCTAAGCATTCAATCGGCGTTATCCCGAGCTTCTCATTTAATCTTGGATTCTGAATTATAGTCCGCAAAATCCTAACAAGCAAAAAATACAGCCGGTTACTTTCATCGTCCCGCGCAATAACGTTCTTGGCCAATTCAACGTCCCCGTAAACAAAAGAGTTTGCCGCATCACGAATCATCCCTGCAACGATGGCGTAGTTTCGCTGCAGTATTTTTTCTGGCGAAGTAGAAGGCTGCTGCTGCATTAGACTGTGAAGCGAAATTTTTGAGCTGGTTTCCTCGAAAATCTCTAATCCGGAAAGAGAGCTTGCAGTCGATTTGACAATGGCCCTAGCCGCGGAATCGATTCTGTCTTTTGCTTCAATGTCAATTGTGTCGTAGCCTAGAAGGTATCGGCCAACAATCTCTCGTCCAAGATTCGGACCGACAGTTAAAGTAACAGTTCGGGTTGGGGGTTCAGCGTCATATTCGGAGTCAACGATGAGTTTTCCGTCGTTGGTTATGTCTATACAGACTAGAGCGCCTTTTTTGAGCCCTTTCTTTTTAGCCCAATCTCTTGGTAAGCAAACGAAAAATGTGCCTGTGGGCGTTTGTTGGATCTTGCGTAGATCAGCCGTTAAGATACCTCACAGATGATATAACACATCTAAACTACGGTTCAATTATATAAATTAATTTAGTTTTGACTAATCAATGGCGAAAAGAAGAGAGGCCGAAGGCGGGTTTCTATAGGTAAAAAGCCTCTGAAGCAGAACTTAAGCAAATACCCCCTTAGAACGAAAAACGGTAAATAAGTCATAGACATAACAGGGTAAACATAAAGCTGTTCGAACCGGAGACCAAGCGAAGAATGATGAGTGGGCAGGAAAAACTTCAAAGAGCAATCCAAGCAACAATCGCGGCTGGGTACCAGTTAGACAGCGAAGCGTTTGAGTTTCTGAGCCAAAACGCAGAAACGACCGATCCAGTAGGCATAATGGACATAGCCCTTCAAAGGCTTTCTGACCTGCAAGAAAAACCATTTTTCATAGACAAGGTTTTCCTGGAAACTCTGGTTCAGCAGCTCACAGTTCCAACAATTACAACCAGAGAACCCGAACCCGAGCCGCAACAAAGCACAGTTGAGCAACCGCCTTCGCAGGTAATAGATCAAACTGGCTCAGCTGAAGGCAGGTTTTACCCTTACGCCAAAGACATAAAGGCCGAAATCGCGATTCTAGAAGACGCAACAGGCAAGCTTAGCTCTAACGGAACCATTGATGAGTACCTTCTGTATTTTCAAGATAGGTTTAGGCGGCTGGAGCATTTGCTAAGGCAAAGAATAGATGTGAGAGCGGCAACGCCGATACTTGAAGCATTAAAGTCTCCTGCAAAAACAAAACTCAAAATAATCTGCATGGTAAGCGAGAAAAGAGATTCAAAAAACCATATCGTTCTTTCAGTGGAAGACCTTCAAGGAACCGCCACCGTTTTGATTCCTCAAAAAGCCCCAGAAGATGTCCGAAAAAAAGCCCTGATGCTGTTGCCCGACACAGTTGTATGCTTAGCAGTAATCAAAACGCGTACCAATCTTTTCCTTGCAGAGGATATTATTTTTCCAGAAATTGGGAAAAAAACTCAGCAGAGAGCGCAAGAACCAATCTACGTTGTTTTAACTTCGGACCTTCATATCGGGAGCACCAAATTTGAAAAGCAAGCTTTCAGGCGGTTCATCCTGTGGCTCAGGGGGAAATATGGGGACGAGCAAATGAGGGAGATAGCGGGCAGGGTAAAGTACCTCCTGATTGCAGGAGATATAGTTGACGGAGTCGGAGTGTATCCGGGGCAAGCAAAAGAATTATCGATAAGAGATGTTCATAAACAATACGACTTCGCATTCAAATACCTCGAAAAAATCCCTAGCTACATCGAAGTAATTATATCTCCAGGCAACCATGACGCAGCGCGAAAAGCCTTGCCTCAGCCAGCAATAGCTGAAGGCTACTTGAAGGGTATGCAGGGAAAAAGCAACATCCGCTCCGTCGGCAGCCCATGCTTGCTCAGTTTACACGGGGTTGAGGTTTTGATGTACCATGGTCGTAGCTTAGACGACATTATCGGTGTAGTGCCGGGGATGGATCATGATCATCCCGAAAAAGCGATGAAGCTTCTCATGCAGAGTCGACATTTGGCTCCTGCATATGGAGGAAAAACCATGCTTTCCCCCGAAAACCGTGACTATCTAGTTATTGATAGGGTACCAGACATCTTTCACGCAGGGCACATTCACGTGTTAGGCTATTGCAATTACCGTGGGGTGCTCGTCGTTAATTCGGGCGGCTGGCAGGAACAAACCGATTACATGGAAAAGCTGGGGTTAGTTCCTACACCTGGAAAGGTTCCAGTGGTGAACCTGCAAACGCTTGAAACCACAGTGCTTTCTTTTCTTTAGAAGCCTTGTTCCCTTCATAGCTGAGCGTTGGTTTTGCGGGTTGCTTGTGGAGAATAATTGATCAGTTGGCTAAAACGAGCGTCGTCTGTGAATACGTCTCGAATGAGGCTTCTTGAAATTTCAAGTCTGATTTTTTTGGTTCTGCCGTACCTACCCATGCTAACGACCTTGGCATTCACAAGGCCCATCGAGTCAAGCTCATTTATCAGGGTGCCTAACCGACGCTGAGTCAGAAGACCAGCGCCGAATTCGCCGCACAACTCATTGTAAACGTCGTAAATTTCACCGGTTGTGGCGTTTGGCTTGTTTAGATGGTAAACACTTAGAAGCACAAGTTTTGAGTGAAGCGTCAAGTTTTTGAGAGCTTCCACCACACGATTATGCTCAATATGTTTTTCTGCTAAACGTACATGTTCCTCTGTGATCGTAGCGGCACCCTGGCGTTCAGCAACCTCGCCTGCCACACGAAGCAGATCCAGAGCTCGACGTGCGTCTCCGTGCTCAGCAGCAGCCAAAGCCGAGCAGACACTCAGGGCTGGCTCAGTCAAAACGTTCTCGCGAAAAGACAGTTTAGAACGTTCCGAAAGAATGTTTCTAAGTTCCGCCGCGTCGTACGGTCTGAAAACCAATTCTTCCTCACTAAGTGAGCTGAAAACCCGGGGATCCAAGAACTCTTTCAACCGAAGGTCATTTGAAATGCCGATAATTGAAACTCGACTTTTCTTTAGTGTTTCATTTATTCGGGTTAGCTCATACATGAAAGCGTCTCCCTGATCTTTTATCAAGGCGTCGATTTCGTCAAGCACAATTATGAAAATGATTTTAGAAGAGTCAAGGCCTGCTCTGAACCTGTCAAAGACTTCTCCAACCGACAAACCCGTGAAAGGAATTGTCATACCTACACTTTGACTTAGAGCCGCGAAAACCCGGTATTCTGAACCGGTCATTCTGCAATTTATGTAACAGAATTTTACCTAGGGAACCGTACTCTTTTGCCTTAAACTCAAGATGGCTCAAAACATGTTTGGCAACTGCTGTTTTACCTGTGCCTGTTTTTCCGTAGATAAAAATGTTAGAGCATCTTGCATTTTTCAGAACTGGAGCAACCGTTTGACCCAGCAACTTTATTTGCTCCTCTCTATGGGGTAGCTTCTCAGGAACGTAATCGGTCCTAAGCACTTCTCGATCTTTGAATAATTTGACCCCATTCACGAAGCTTTCAAACACTTCATCTAACACATTTGGATTCGCCATTCTCCCCACTTCCCCATTTTCAGAGGTACAACCGATAGTTCGAGTGGAACAGATAAAGGATGCAGTACAAAAAACTGGTGGTGAAGCACAACAATCCTAAAAAACCATGATGAGACTGCATCACAAGCGGATAAATCTACGTTGACACACACCCCAAAGTTTCTACTGGAAAAAATTAAGACGAGAAAGAAAAAACTAATAATTATAATATTTATTATATATACTCTGAGTAATAAGTTGTAAATTAGTATATTAAGAATAATGATTTAGAATTTTAAATAGAAAATCTACAAAAATTTTAAGAAATATTTTGAGATTCCGCCTCGCCAAAATGCGTCGACAGGAAATGCAGGGGTGTGTCTTCTTGGATCAAATTATGGAAAAATCTTTGAAAAACCATGGAGATTGACCATTTTCATCATGACCTGGGGAAACTTGGTTTAAGAAGTCTAATTACAAAAATCTTCTCTTCACAAACCCTTTTTCCGTTCACAAAACTGTGAATACGTGTGAAATAGCATTGAATTTGTCGCTTAATTGCCTTTGTTTTCTCTAAAATTACCTTGTTTCTGTCTTTTTACAGTGAACAAGGCACCCCTACGCTTCCTCTGGAAAAGCAGAACCGAGCAGTAACAACAATCTTTCAGCCATTTGACTTTCATGTGAAGTCAGTTATGTTCAATAGAATGAAGATCTAACGTCTTTACCAGAAATAAGCTCACAATCAGTTTTTCTTTTCACTGCTTTCACCATAACAGCTATAAGGTGTGAAGTGTAAAGTTGTGAACTCCTTAAGGTGTGCGCCTGATGCCAGCTCGAAAAATGCGCGTGGAGCTGTTTGATAACGATGGCAACCGATACACCATCGCATTCGAGGGTCAAGTGACCCGAGACAAAGCTCTACGACTCTTAGACCTCGTGGAACTCCTAGGCGGCGCGCCAAGCGAAAACCCTTCATCAAACCCAAGTTCTTCAATCACAAATGGGTTGCCTTCGCGTTTCGATAAGGTCCAGTTAGTGATTCAAAAGAGCTTCCCGTTGATTTGGTTTTCTTCCAAGGATATCCAATCTGTTTACGAGCAAGATCTTAAAGAGCCGATAGGCCTAAGCACCGTATCAACTTACCTTTCAAGAATGGCCGTCAAAGGCATGCTGCTGAGAACCGGCGGATCCAACAATCTGAAGTACAGAAGCGCACCAAACATCCCTCAAGCAACTCTAAGACAAACCATAAAGTAGACGAACGAATTTAGGTTGCGGGTGTTTCTTCGGTTTTCTTTAACAGCTTTTCCATCTCAGATTTGATTGTGTACTTGAAGGGTATTTTTCCGGCTTCGCGCTCAACGTAGCCGCCCTCGTAGAGTTTTTTCATCAGTCTCGCAGTGTGCTCTCTGCTTAGATGTACTTGCTCCTTTATTTCAGGCGCAGTTTTGGGTCCTTCCGAAGATAGTTTCTCCAGCACTATTATCTCCGTTTCTGTTAGGGCGGCCATTGCTTTATCGCGTTTGATTGGCATAACTGGCATAAGGGTTTCAACTTGGACTTCTGGAGGAGCGGACAACTTTTGGATTTGTTCTTCGAATCCAATGATCTTTACTTTCACTGCTTCTTGGGCCGCTTCGATGTCTTGGATCTTTGTTTCCAAACCCGCTAAACCCGACAGAATGCTTGTACTAGTCAGTTTAAGGCTTTGCGACACAACATTGACTTGTCCTTCTATAGGCGTTAGCCTCTTCTCTAAATTGTCCGCTTTTTTTATGCCTTCGTCAGCCCTGGCAAAGTTTCCCTCTATCTTGAAGGCGACCAGGTCTATTTTCTCTGCTTCACGCTTGAGTTCCCTGTGAAAGCTCATGACAATGTCTTCAACAGTGTTCTTAGCTTTCTCATATTCCCGTTGTGCCTTGCGTATCTGATTGTAATATTCAGCTGAAGTTGCAACTGTAACTGATGCTAAAGCAGCTAAGATTACAAGCGTGAGGTCAATCGTGATTTGCCACCCCTGTGACGCATTCGTGACATCGTCGGTTGCATCACACATCACAATTCTCCATGGACTTTTTAAGGTTTGTGGTAATGCGAGTGCGTGTTTGATATGATATCACACATCACGTTTAATTTTCTTCTACGAACGCCTTAGGATACGCCCTGTGGATCTCCTTACTTTAAGCCTATTTTCTAATTCCAACGTTCAAGAAGCCTGATTCATTTTAGCTTCTTAGCCTTCCTCTTCTTGCGTAGAAAACTGTAGAAAATGCGTGATTTGTGACGTCACATTAACGATTCTGATGGACTAGAAAGCCGTTTTAGGCTCGTTTCTAGCTCATGTCGTATGATTTCTATTACCTTTAGATGGTCTTTTAGTTCTTCTTCCTTACCTGGCATGTCTTGATGTGCCTCCAGATATTCGTGCAATTTATTGGCTATTTCGAGATACGGGTCAAGGGTTGTGCTCTCAAACACGCCCAAATACCCTAGAAGTAATACCGTATAGATCGATTTTATGACGTTTTCTTTGGACTGTCGTAGTGTCCTGTTAAACGATCCGCGACTTATTTTAGCCTTGGTTAGCCTTAAATTGGCTTTTTCATCGTATTTTAGCTGTTTGCCTGATAAATTCTCGGCTAAAACATCAATTAGGAGAGTTTCGAGCTGAGTTTTTGTCAATTGGCTGTTTTTCGCGAGTATTTGGACAATGGGATCGTTTAGTGCCCCGTTTAGCCACGCTTGTACGCCGTCTTTTAGCTTCAAACTTAACGTTCCTCCGTATACTTCAATGAATACATTTTTGTATACTGGCTCAAGTTTTTAAGTGTTTGTGGGCGAAAAAGTTGTTAATTGGGCAACGTAACGCCTAGAAATTTACCTAAAAAACGTAAATAAGGAATTATCAAAGGTTCTTTTATGAATTAGCCATGAGAATGGCGTATTTACAAAATAGCGGCAAAAGCAATTGAACTCTTGGCGGAGAACTTTACCGTATTTTACACAAAAGTTGATAGTTTTTCCCTGAGCATTTTTGTTTGAATCATCCAAAAGTCACACATTCACGGATCTAGTGGTTATTTGTCAATGCTGTTTGAGCTTTCCAACCCATTTCTTGGCGATTCACTTTCATGTGATGGGTGTGACGTCATTGATCACGCTGCGTCACTGTGATTTATACCCATGAAAGAGCTAATGTCACATGATTCTATGGAACGCGTGATGCCTCTGTGATTCGGAGATCTTGCAGGCGAATGCCTTAGAAGAGTTCTGAGTATTCTTTTAGTTTGTCGAAAAGTTCAGGTCTCAGGTCTCTTAGAGTCGGAATGAATGTTTCTGCGCTTTTCAGGTCGCTGTAATCTACTTCGCATGTTACAAAGTCTTCCTCGTCGTATTTTGCCTTTGCCAAGAGGTCTCCATTTGGACTGACAAGCCTGCTTCCTCCCCAGAATTGAAGGCCATCTTGAACTCCTGCAAGATTCACGTAGGCTACGTACGATGTGTTTTCGATTGCTCTAGCGCAGGTTAAGGTTTCAAAGTAGCTTCTGCGAACTGCAGGAGACGCAGAAATGCAAACCATTAGTTGTGCACCTTTCAGTCGGGTGAGTCTGAGCACTTCTGGGAAGAAAATGTCGTAACAAATGCATAAGCCAATGTTGCCGATGTCTGTTTGAAACGCTGCTGTTTGGTAGCCGGGGCGAAAATACCTTTTTTCCTCGAAGACGCTGTGAGTCGGTAGGTACATTTTGCGGTATTTTCCGATTAGTCCTTTGGGGCCGACAAAGACGGCGGTGTTAAAGAGTGTTGCTTGGGTTTTTTCACTCAGCTCAGGCATTCCGAAAATCAGGTGCATTCCTGTTTTTTTGGCAAGCGTTTCAGCCTTCGCAACTGCTGGTCCAGGAATAGTTTCCGCCATTTCGTAGGCTTGGTCATGAATAACATAACCTGTTAACGACATTTCTGGGAAAATAGCTAGGTCTGCCCCTTGCTCACTGGCCTTAACGGTTAATTTCTCTATTTTCTGAAAGTTCGCATCTTTATCCTCTCGCCTACTGCTTATCTGGGCAAGGGCAACCTTGATTTTGTCTTTCATTTGCTTTCCCTTCAATACATGTTTCTCGGAAGCCTAAAATCTGTTCCTACCGATCTAAAGCCTATTTTAGGCGCAATGGGCATTCTTCGTTTATGTTCATTTCTTAGCCATCTACGTTTTACGGCTTCGACAACAGATTTTTCTAAGGCAAGCTGATCGGCAATTTCCTGAGTTGTCATGAACCGCTCTAAGCCGAAGAGAATTAGATCTAGGGTTTCGTATTTCATGCCGAGTTCCGTTTCAGCCATTTGCGAGGGCCAAAGCGCTGGCGTGGATGGTTTTAACGCAAGCTCTTTTTGGATTCCCATGTGAAGGGCGAGTTTGCGAACCTGTGTTTTGTATAGATCCATAATTGGTGTTATGTCCGCGGCTGCATCCCCCCACTTAGTGAAGTAACCCATCATCGTTTCCGACTTATCCGAGCTGCCGCATACAATCTTGTTGAATTTGTTCGCGTAGTAGTAGAGATATATCATTCGGGTTCTTGCCTTGATGTTTCCTTTGCAGAGATTGTCCTTTGGGTCAAAAACTGGAATTTGCTCGTAGAAACTCTTCGTAACCTTGGTGATGTCGCAGACGCTGGTTTCTATTTGAAATTGGTCTGCAACGGCTTTGGCGTCGTTGATGTCTTTTTGGCTGAAGTTTTCCTCTTCAGGAAGCATAAGTGCTGAGACGTTTTTTCCACCTACTGCGAGACTTGAAAGTGCAGCTATCGTGCCGCTGTCGATTCCGCCGGACAAACCGAGGACGATCCCTTCGGCTCCGGCGTTTTCAACGTATTCTTTGATAAAGCGGCAGATTCTTGTTTGTGTTTCTGAAAAGTTGATGTCGAAGACGGAAGGCGTAAGTTTCAATCGGCTTCACCAGCCACTATACTCTTGGTTTGTAGGCAAGTATTTAAGGACAGGCATAAATATTACTGAACAATACCCTCGATTTGAAGGCTGTTATGATTGGGTCGAAGAAGAAAGAAAGTTGTTCATATTCCAAAGAAACGTTTACCAAAATTCTTTTCCTGTCCCAAATGCGGGAAAGAAACAGTTAAGGTTGACATTTCCAGAGAGGAAGGCGGTCACGCTGTTGCTCAATGTAGTGGCTGTGGGCTGAAGGAGGAATTTCCAGTTAAGCAAGCTCAAGGCGAAGTTGACGTTTACTGCATGCTAACCGATCGAGTTTACGGTTCCGGCAAGAGAGCGCCGTTGCCAAACTTAAAGAAAGAGTAATCGAAGGATTATCGGCATGCTTGGGTCTATCGAAAAATACTTGCTCGAAAAAATAAAGGCTGAAGGCTCCATTCATCTAACACTTATAGATCCAGAGAAAGTTACAGCCCAAGATGCTTCATGCATCGCAGAAAACTCCAAAAACAGTGGAACAGCTGCCATAATGATTGGAGGCTCAACATTTATCTCCCAAGCTCACCTCGACGACGTCGTCAAAGCAATCAAGACCCGCGTAAGCATTCCAACAATACTTTTCCCAAATAATGTGACTGGTATAAGTTGTCACGCAGACGCCATATGGTTCATGTCACTTCTAAACTCGGTTGACCCTTACTTTCTTATCGGCGCCCAAATCTTGGGAGCTCCGCTTGTTAAGAAATACGGTTTGGAACCTTTGTCCATGGGGTACATAATTGTTGGTGAAGGAGGAACAGCAGGTATCGTGGGAAAAGCAATATCTGTGCCCTACAACAAGCCGGAGCTTGCGGCGGCCCATGCGTTAGCCGGGCAATATCTCGGTATGCGTTTCATTTATCTTGAAGGCGGTTCAGGAGCGAAGAACCCAGTGCCTCCTGAGATGATTCAGGCAGTCAAGCATGTGATTGAAATACCTCTCATCGTAGGCGGCGGGATCAAAACTAAAGAACAAGCAATAGCCGCTGCTTCTGCAGGCGCCGACATCATAGTCACGGGCAACGTTACTGAGACAGCAGATTCTAAACAGAGAGTCGCTGAAATCATAGCGGCAATAAAAAACATCAAGGCTTAAACGTCTGCAGTTTGTTTTCTTGATTTTCTGGTTTGTTTTTAGAAAAGCAAAATAACCCATCAGGATATATCTTGCCGAGGGAAGCTGCACTTTGAACATTAGCAAGGGCTATCGAAGCTACGTTGATGCAATGGAAAACGAGCTGAAGCACTTGTATTCAATAAGCGACAGCGCAAGATCCTTGGGATTAGATCCCGCCGTGAAAACGGAATGCATCATCGCCCAAGACATCGCTGACCTAGTGGAAGGGCTAGTGGGACCCAAGCAAGTGGCGTTAAGCATCAGAGAATTAAGCACAAAGATGCAGCGTGAAGAAATAGCCTTCAAAGTGGCTGAAGAAATCGTCCAGGGCAAATTCGGCACAACGGACCCCGAGAAACTAGCTGAACAAGCGATTAGGACAGCCCTCGCAATCTTCACCGAAGGGTTGACCGCAGCGCCTATTCAAGGCATCGCCCAAGTGAAGATTAAAACCAACGCCGATCGCACCCGCTACCTTGCCATTTACTTCGCTGGCCCAATTCGTTCGGCAGGCGGAACCGACCAGGCGTTAACTTTGGTTGTAGGAGACTTCGTGAGACAACAGCTCGCGTTGGACAGGTATAAGCCCACGGATGAAGAAATCTCCCGATTCACCGAGGAGCTTAGGCTGTATGAACGGTCAGTAGGCCGGTTCCAATATCACATTCCCGACGACGAGTTAAGAAAAGCCCTCAACTTGATTCCGGTTGAATGCACGGGCACCGAATCCGACCCGGTTGAAGTGTCTTCCTATCGGAATCTTCCGCGAGTTGAAACGAACAGGGTGAGAGGGGGCGCCTTGAGAGTTGTTAACGATGGAATAGTAGGGAGAGCCCAAAAAGTCTATGTAATTATCAACAAAGTAGGTCTTCAGGGTTGGGATTGGCTTAAAGAGTTTAAGAAGAAATCTGAGAAGAAGTCAGGCGGCTTCATGGATGATGTGATCGCTGGGCGACCTATCTTTGCTTTTCCTTCCCGTCGTGGTGGATTCAGACTTCGATATGGCAGGTCGCGGAACACGGGCTTGTCAGCCGTCGGCATTCATCCTGCGACGATGCTAGTGCTTGAAAACTTTTTGGCGGCGGGAACCCAGATGCGACTTGAGCTTCCTGGGAAAGGTTGCGTTACCTTACCTGTGGATTCAATTGAACCTCCAGTTGTCTTGCTCAAAGACAACTCGGTTGTCATGGTTACAATGAGCAATTTTTCCGATGTTAAGGGTAAAATCCAGAAAATCCTGTTCTTAGGCGACATTCTCATCAGTTTCGGAGACTTCCTTTACTCGAACAAGAGTCTTCCTCCATCAGGGTACGTTGAAGAATGGTGGACAAAAGATCTCCATAGCCAAATTAAAAGCAGGTTCACATCTGACATATCAAAAGCCGCTGAAGCCGCTCAAGTTTCCAGGGAAAAAATCAAAGGTTTTCTGGACGACCCATTCATAAACAAGCCGTCGGCTAAAGAAGCAATTCTTCTCAGCCTTAATCTAAATGTTCCCTTGCATCCCAGTTTCACCTTCTTCTGGTCAAACTTAACCGCTCTTCAAGAAGTTGAAGCGCTAAGAAACTGGTTGGATTCCACTGAAACAGTTGTTACCCAAGGGATAATTTGTAGCATCGTCGGCGAGTTCAATCATGAAGTCGTGGCGATGTTGAGGAAGATTTTTGCTCCACACAAAATAGTTAACGGCAAAATCGTTCTGGAAGGAGAAAACGCTACGGCTCTGGCTTTCAGTCTCGGCTACGGGACCACGAGAACGGTCGATGTTTCTCAACCCATCTGCTTGGCGGAAGTGATCAGCAGGCTTGCTGGAGTGCAGGTTAAGGATAAGGCTCCAACCTACGTTGGCGGACGCATGGGACGACCTGAAAAAGCTAAGCGACGCGAGATGAAACCTCTGGTCCACGTTCTTTTCCCCGTGAGTTTAGCCGGCGGCACGCACCGTGACCTTTTAGAGGCTGCAAAGCAGGACCACGTTTTTGTTGAAATGGTGAGGCGCAAGTGCCTCAACTGCAAAAGTTACACGCGAAGGATAAAATGCCCAAATTGCGGCGGCGAAACCGTAGAGGAGAAATGTTGCCCAAGATGTGGAAAACCATTGAAAGACAACCCTTGCCCAACCTGCAAGGCAGAACCGGTCGACTTCCAACGCCAATCAGTTAACTTCAGAGAGTTGGTTGATAGTGCCTGCAAATCGCTTGGCTATTCAGCTCCAAAACAGTTGCGTGGTGTCAAGGGTTTAACCAACCTTAACAAAACCCCTGAAATCATCGAGAAGGGTATTTTGCGAGCAAAATACGAGTTGTCCGTTTACAAGGACGGAACGATTCGTTTTGACGGCACAAACGCTCCGCTAACCCATTTTACTCCTGCAGAAGTTGGAGTTCCGGTTGAAAAAATAAAACAGTTAGGTTACGATTACGACACGCATGGTTTGCCACTGACAGATCCCAATCAGGTCTGTGAACTCAGGATCCAGGATGTTGTAATCCCTTGGAAAGCGGGCGAATACTTCCTGCAGATCGCGGCTTTCATTGATGACTTATTGATCAGAGTCTACAAACTCCCCCCTTACTACAACGTAAAGAAGCCAGAGGATCTCGTCGGACAGCTCATTTTCGGTTTAGCTCCCCATACATGTGCATGCATTTTGGGGCGTGTCGTCGGATACACAGATCGAAACGTGATTTATGCCCATCCAATCTGGCACTCAGCTAAACGCCGTGACTGCGACGGCGATGAAGACGCCATAATGCTTGCCCTTGACACGCTTCTGAATTTTTCCCGCGTCTACTTGCCCGCTCAAATAGGCGGAATCATGGATGCGCCGATACTCCTAATTCCGTTTGTCAACACCAAAGAGGTTCAAAGGCAAGCACACGACTTTGACGTCGACCAAACTTATCCGGTAGAGTTCTACCTAAAAACTTGTGATAAAAGCGAAGCTGGACCCGTAAGCTCGATTATGGATGTCATTAGCCACAGACTTGGAACCGAAGCCCAGTACGAAGGTTTCCAGTACACGACACCAGTAACCAACATAAACATCGGCAATGCAAACAGCTCCTACAAAGAATTCAAGTCTATGGCAGACAAACTTAACAAGCAGCTGGAGCTTGGGGAAAGAATAGATGCTGTGGACGTTAAACGTGTAGCGCTAAAAGTTTTAACAACCCACCTCATCAGGGACATAGCGGGGAACTTGAGGGCTTTCTCAACCCAGTCATTTAGGTGCAAGTCATGCAACAAAAAGTTTCGCCGATTGCCGCTTAAAGGAAAATGCTCGTTCTGCGGCGGAAAACTCACTCTCACCGTTTACCAGGGGAACATTGAGAAATATTTGGTAGCTGCTCAGCAACTCGTTGATAAATACGGTTTACCTACCTACTACACCCAGCGCATGGTTCTCATAAAAGAAGAAATAGCTTCCATGTTCGACAACAAAAAGCCTAAACAAGCCAAACTTTTCGATTTCGGTAGCTAAAGCTTTTCAACCCAAACCGCTGAGTAATCTAACGGTGACTCTGTGCATCCCAACGCTTACCTAAAAAACGTGAGAAACGTGAAATGCGGCCTTAATGCAAGGAGCAAAATTATAGAAACTTTAGAGGCTAAGCCAAGCGATGCAGCAAGAATATCGAAGGCGGAAGCTCTTTCCTACAATGTCGTAATGCACCATCTTCGACTTCTTAAAAATGAAGGCATCGTTACTAGAAAAGGGCGAAGACCATATTACTGGTCAGCTACTGGTTTGGGGCAGAAACGCTTGCCGGGTTAGAACGTGCATTGGCATGGTGACTGTTGACATTTTGGGCATTTGTGATTGTACTTGTTTATGGCTGCACGCTCAAGGTCGATTCCCATTATATTCGCGAGAGAAGCAAGCCATGCGATTACGTCTGCGAACTCTTTCTCGGTGGCTTCCCTGTCTGTTCCTTTTTTCAGCTCTTCCCCCAACTCCCCAACCTCGTCGACGAGCCAGTTAAAGGTACCTTCTGCCCCGCGTTCAGAGTCTCTTTTGAAATACAGCTGACGCATCATCTGTTGGAATTCACTTATCTGCATAAACTCCACGGGTTTTAGAGGTTAATCGAAGCGGAGTTTAAACATTTCTAACCCAAAGCGAAGCGAATGTTTTCAATCGGCAGCCTGCACAACATTAATTAATGTTTACGGTTACATGAGATGGCAGGGATAATCGTGAGTAGTAGAAGGAAAAAGAAAGATACTGGCCCAATGCCTGCAGCAAGCGCAGGGTTGCTCAGATTCTTCGAGGAAGAAACTGAAGGAATAAAAATGAGGCCTGAGCTGCTTGTGATTTTCTCGGTTTCACTGATTGTCCTATCAGTGCTGGCTAAAGTGTTCTTTCCCTAAATGCTTACTTCACCGTCTCGGTGTGGTAGCGTGCAGAACTTCTATTCTTTGAACTGAATTTAGATGCAGAAAAATCTCGCTTCTTTCTTCTCGACTTGTAATCTGCGGAATAGGCTGTGCAATTGTTGATCTCAAGACGATGGCTTCCGCTTCGGAAAGCCAGATTCCTGAGGGGTCATGGGTGACCGCGGCTAAGGTGCCCTCGAAGCCGTACGCTGGGTCTATGATTACCCTGATTTTTTTGCCCACATTCCGCTCCAACATGTGAAATATCGAAGGGGGCAAGTCACGTTCTGACATGGCCATCGCAAACTAATATGTTAGTCAAGCTAAAGATAAAACAATTACCCCGTGACGTAATGTTCATTTTTTAGTTTTAGGAGTGGAAAGAACTGTTTTCCCCTTAAGCTTTGCCTGTTACATGGTCAAAACAACCGTTGACTCAGCAAACAATTGCCGAAAAAGTTTAATTCATGCACTAGTAGGATCGGCTCAAGTTGACTAAATTTTAATAAGGCTCATCGCTTCCATAAGAGACTCAACCCTGGGCTGATGACATGGAAGACAACAACTCGCTAAACCGTTCTATAGACGACGCAAAGAGACATTACTCATCGATGTTTGCCCTTCCATCGCTAAAAAAGACACTCGTAGCTGTTGCGGTTGTCTGCTTTGTTACTGGACTGTTGACTTACGCTGTTCCCTCTCAAGGTTTAATTGGCGCCTTCCTTCTTGCTCTTTCGCTTTTTGCATTAACGGTTACTGCAGATTTGTTAGTGAGCAAACTCATTCTTAGTAAAGACCCGATTTTCTCTCTTCGGCGTATTGATGGTCTTTCGTTGGTTGGAATGGTGTTTTGGTTAATCTTCATACTGATTGGCGTCGCCTTGGGTTCCCAGTTCGGTTGGCAACTTTGGGAAAAGTTCGCCCTAATCGGTTTCGCCGCAATTGTTACCCTTCGAATCATTGTGTTTATGGCAACTTCCGAGGCGGATATGTGGCGGAAGGGATTATCCGTTTTGCTTCAGCCGGCGTTGTGCTTGGCTCCTTTCGTTGTCCTTTGGGTTTCAAGCGGTTTCTCACTTTTGCATGTTCTGCCCTTCATAGTTCTCTGTCCAATAGTCGCGATGCTGACAGCATTATTGTTCTTTTACCCAATTGAGCGTTTGGGCAGAGCATACTCCATTTCCTCAATTCCCCTCTTCAAAGCCTTCATAGCCAACTGGGTAACCGGCGCCTACGCACCTCTTGAAAAATTCTTAGAAGATATGGGTAAAGACACTGATATCGAAGTTAACCTCCTAAAGTTTGAATCTTCCAACCCCAAAGCCGCCATTATAGTTCCATTCGTTCATCCTGGGCCATTCAAGAACATCGGCAGCAGCCTTTTGCCTTCAATGCTGAAGCATGACTTTCAGAAAGAATACAACTGCGAAGCTTGCACCCCCCTGGGTATTTTGGGGCATGAACGCGACTTGGCTTCACAAGCCCAGAATAGAAAAATCGTCTCTCAAGTGATATCTTCTGCAATGTTTAAGGCATCGGCTTATTTGGCGTCGCCTTTTGTGCGGGTTTCTCAAGGAGTTGCATCGGCTTCATCTCAAATCTTCGGGGACACGGTCTTTCTCAGTTTCACACTTGCTCCAGAAACAACGGAAGATCTTCCTCAAGACTTAGGCCGAATTGTGAGCGAAGAAGCGGCAAAATATGGGTTAAAACACGCTATAGTAGTTAATGCTCATAATAGCATCACAGACATTGTTGACGTTGAAGCGCATTTGGACTCCCTCCGGGCTGTGGCTTTAAAATGTCTTCAGGAAGCAACGGCACAGCCGACCAGCCAGTTCCAGGTAGGTGCCGCTAGCGTTTACCCCTCAGAATTCTCTTTAAAGTCAGGAATGGGAAGCGGAGGAATCACCGCGATAGTCATTGAAGTGCAGAATCAGAAAACTGTTTATGTCGTAATTGACGGCAACAACATGGTTTCTGGTTTGCGAGAGAAGCTTCTTGCCGCTTTGGGCTCGGCTGGTTTTAATGAGAGCGAAATTCTTACGACGGACACCCACGCCGTAAGCGGAAATGAACCTGGGCGTCGAGGTTACCACCCTGTTGGGGAAACTATGGATCAGGAGCTACTGAAAAGTTTCATTGTTGAGGTCGCAAAGAAGGCAGAGAAAAACTTGGAGCCTTCAACTGCGGGCAGCGTGCAGTTCGTCGTTCCAAAAGTGAGAGCCATCGGGGAAGAGCGGTTGAAATCAATGACCACTCTTGTTCATCGCGCAATTCAAAAAGTCAAACAAACACTTGTTCCCATCTTCGGATTGGAAGGGCTAATCCTGATCTTGATTCTAATATTTCTATAATCAAAATTCTGCTTTTCATTGTGGCTAAAGGTTAATATTGCGTGTCCACTAGTCTTTTCTGCTGGAGTTTTCTCCAAAATGTTTTATCCAAAAATTGTTGTTTCTCCACCTGGCCCAAAGGCTAGAGAGCTCGTTCAGAAGGATGAAGAGTTTGTTTCCCCATCTTACTTGCGGTATTACCCACTTTGTATTGACTCAGCCGACGATTGCATAGTTAAAGACGTCGATGGAAACGAGTACATCGACCTTAACGCGGGCATAGCCTGCATGAACGTTGGCCACTGTCATCCCCGCGTGGTAGACGCAATAAGAAACCAATCTAGCCGCTTCTTGCATTACTCGAATACAGACTTCTACTACAAAGAAGCAATCAACCTTGCAGAAAAACTTTCGGAAATCGCCCCTGGCGAATCGAAGAAGAAAACGTTTTTTGGCAACAGCGGCACCGAAGCCGTTGAAGCTGCAGTTAAACTTGCCAGGTGGCACACTCGAAAACCTCTGTTCATTGGTTTCATCGGCGGTTTCCACGGTCGAACGATGGGTTCGCTGGCGTTCACCGCCAGCAAAGCAGTGCAAAGACAATCTTTCTTCCCTATGATGCCTGGCGTAGCCCACGTTCCCTACCCATACTGCTACCGTTGCCCATTCAAGCTAACGCGCCCAAATTGCAACTATTGGTGCGCCGACTTTATAGAAGAGCAAGTGCTGCACAAGTATATGCCTCCAGAAGATGTGGCAGCGATTCTTTTTGAGCCCATCCAAGGAGAAGGTGGCTACGTGGTTCCTCCAACCGAGTTTTTCCAGAAACTCAAAAAAATCAGTGATGAATACGGGATTCTACTTATTGACGATGAGGTGCAGTCTGGTATTGGCAGAACGGGTAAGTGGTTTGCCATCGAACATTGGGGGGTCGAGCCTGACATTATCTGCTGTGCTAAGGCTTTAGCTTCTGGCTTACCCATTGGAGCAGCCGTCGCAAAGGCATCTATCATGGATTGGACGGCAGGTTCGCACGCAAGCACTTTCGGCGGAAACCCCGTAGCCTGCGCCGCAGCCCTTGCAGTGTTAGGTGTCATAAAAGATGAGCACTTGCTGGATAATGCTAACAGACAAGGCGATTACCTAAAAAAGCGGCTTGAAGACTTCGGAAAAACCAATGGAATAGTTGGGGATGTACGCGGAAAAGGATTGATGGTCGGCGTGGAACTCGTTGAGGATAAGGAAACAAGAAAACCTGCACCGAAGAAAGCCACCGAAGTCATGTTACGTTCATGGAAACGGGGAGTGGCAGTTGTCACCTGCGGGGTTTCAACTTTGAGAATAGCTCCACCCCTAACCATACAGACCGACCTTCTCGACCCGGCCCTGGCTATCATTGAGGATACAATCACCGAAGTGGCAAAAGAAAACTGATCCCTATCTGTTAACGTTTCTGACAGTTCTTCGAGGTTTTCTCTTAAGTTGTGTACCGCAGATCAGGCACTCTTTTGAGGTGCAGTTGGAGGGATACTCTTTGTGACAGGCTGGACAGTATCTTATCCACTCCAAAAGACGTTTGATGCCGAAAGTGGCAAGCGCCAAGAATTCAATCCCCACCTGCGTCGCAACGTTCTGGATTGAATAGTCATCGGTGACGATTTGAGGAATAAACCCTTCAGCTTTGAACTCAAGCGCCAACGCTAAAAGTTCGGTGTCCGCCTTCGACAAAAGATGGGAGTCGCCGAGTTTAGTTGCAGAAATCTTTGTTTTATTCAGAAATTCTGTGCTTGGGGCTTTGACTTTGAGTCTGCCGCTTTCAATGGCTGCCCTAAACCGCGTGCAAATCATCGAGTTTCTTATGATTTCTTCTTCCACGCTAGGAACAGTTACTTGGTCCTCGCTTGAAGCAAAGGGGTCAAAACCTGCCAAAAAAGCAGACGTATCAAGAACTACGATCCTTCTGCATTGATTTCCTGTTGGAGTTGTCATTGTGTTCCCTTAAACAGCAAGCGGCATCTTAACCGGTCATAAAAGTCGGCTTCAAACCTGATGAACGAGGTTACATTCTTCGATACGGTGACTTTCAGCATTGGCTCCTCGCTGCCCACGACTTTACGGTATTTACCATCGATTGAGACCAACACTTCTTTGGGCTTGAAAACTTTGAATGTGGCGGTTGCCTCTGCGGGCAGAACAAGCGAGGGAAAAGCAGTTAACGGGCAGATGGGTGTAATAATAAAAGCGTTTGCCCCTGCATCCAAAACGGGTCCTCCCGCGGAAAGAGAATACCCCGTGGAGCCCGTTTGCGTCGCAATGATCAACCCGTCTGCTTGGCATTTGAGAATGGGTTTTCCATCCTTGCATATTTGACAGGAAAGAATACTCGATGGTTCGCCAGCCGAAATGACCACGTCGTTTAAAGCATCTGGAAAATGTTCATTCCCTGCAGCAACCGATAATTTCACGCATTTTTCCGTTTTGTATTCATCCTTCAAAATCTTATCCACTGCATCGCGTGCATTTTCAGGCTCCACCTCGGTTAAAAATCCTCTTTCACCCATGTTAACGGTCAAGATCGGGGGCTCGGGTTTGGGAACTGTGATGCAGGTGCGCAATATTGTCCCGTCCCCGCCGATTGTTATTATGAAATCCGTTTGCATTTTTGAGAGAGAAATCATCTCGGCATTCGCCGGCAGTTTGACCTTTCCCGCTAAAGTGTCTTCCAAATAAACTTTCAACCCTTTATTAGAAATATGCTCTGCAAGTTCCTCTGCAAGCTTTAAAGCTGCCTTCTTATCGTAGCGAGCAACCAGCCCCACAGTTGTGAACACTAAATCCACGGCTCAGTAAAATAGCGTTCTCCACACTATGTATTAAGCTTTTAAGATTACTCTTGCCGTTTCACCGCATTTCATTTTGCAGTTTTTGTTATCCTACTCGGAATGCTCTCATTGAAATTGAACCATGCTGAAAACCTTCATGGATAAATTCCAATTTCTCGTTCTTTTGGAGTCCAATCACATAAATCATTGGAAGATAGTGATCTAGTGTGGGCACCGCGTAAATTGCTTCTTTACCGAGCCTGAGGTAGTCGATGAGGTGACCATGGTTACTTGAAACCAGAGATTGCTTGATTTCATTGTCAAACTTCACTGCCCATTCAACGGGGTCAGCGTCGATGTCAAAATCGATAAGCCCCAAGTTATGGACGATGTTTCCGCTTCCGATTATAAGCACCCCTTTTTCTCTTAGGGGCGCAAGCTCCGAAGCTAACTTGTAATGAAACTCCAAAGGTTTCGGGTTCCAATTGTTATAAGGTGAGTAATCTAAACTCATCTCAAAAACAGGAATATTCGCTAGAGGGTACATATGTTTCAAGACGGCCCAAGCGGCATGATCCAAACCCCAGTCTCCACATTTTACTTGAGTTGACCTTACCAATTTGATTGTTGCTTCGGCGTCTTCGCTTGAGCCAGGGGCTGGGTAGTTTAGTCGGTACAGTTCATCTGGAAAACCATAGAAGTCGTAGATGGTCTTTGGTTTGTTGACGCATGTGACGTAGGTGCCGTTTGTTAGCCAGTGAGCTGATATTACAAGTATTGCTCGTGGCTTAGGGAGCTCTTTCGCAAGTTTGGCTATGCTTTTGGTATAGCTGTTGTCCAAAACTATGTTCATGGGTGAACCATGCCCGATGAATAGAACTGGCATTTTTCCAAATGGTTTTGCCACTGTATCGACCTCAACAACACATTATGTTGAAGAACACTTTGTTCGGGCAAGATTTATTTTTTTATTTTATTCGGAAAAACATTTTGATCTGCTTGTTCTTCAATCATCATCAACGTTAAGGTGGATAAAACCCCATTGGTGCTTCTGACTTTGCCCGTCACGATACCTTTCAGCTGTTCAGCCGTTTCTGCTTTGACCCTTATTATAAGGTCGTAAACCCCGTAGGAAACGTAGGCTTCTTCAACAGCTTCGATGGCTTTGAGGTGTTGTAGCACATCTGCTTCCGAGCTGGGAGCGACGTTAAGGAATATGAATGCGCGTACCATAATTACATCTCAACGTTATGTTCAACCAATCATGTCGAAGCTAAAAATGTTGCGCATGAAGCCCAACAAATAGATATTTTCATTAAGTTGGGCGTAGTTTGCACGAGTCAGAATCAATGGATAAAGTCAAAATGAGACTGAGTGTCAAGCATAATTGAGATTAATCAGGTTGGCGCTAATAGATGTTAACCTTAAAAAGCAAAGATTTTTTTGAATCTAACATATAATTCTACAAACGATTTGTAAGCTTTTCTCTTTTTCAACTCTTCCAATGTGTCTAGTTAAAGGGCCAAGATTAAGGCGAAATTCCCCGCCACGTCGAATGGGAAAGCAGATGGTTAATGAATGCCTCTTGCGGTCGGCCGTTTCAAGCCCAGGAGATCAAAAAGGAAGAACTATATGCTTACGAGTTCCAAGAACCCGGAAATCGGGAAAGCTCAGTCGGGGGTACGCGGAAAACTTCCGGGTCACCTACAAATGCGAAAACTGCGGTCATGAATGGACAGAAGTAAATGAAAAAGCTCTCCATGATCATTTGAAACCTCCTAAACTCTAAACTGCATGTTTGTCTTTGAACATTTCTTTTGGCGTTTAATTAGCATCGATGGCGTTATGATGCCATTTTATTAAGTGACCATAATCCCCATAAGAACACAAGGAATGCAAGTGCACCGGTGATGACAAAGCCCTCTATAACTCCGATGCTTTGAAAGTTCCCAGCAAAGAGCGAGCGTGTAGCGTTAACTGCATATGAGAACGGGTTAATCTTCGCTACGTCTTGCAGCCAGATTGGCGCAAGTGCGAGAGGAAGTATAATTCCCGATAGCAAAGAGACAGGCAATGTTATCGTGTTTAATGTGGGAGCAAGGGCGTCCTCAATTTTGTAAATAAGAGCGAAACCGTACGAAATAGATGCCATAGTGAATCCGATTAAAGCGTACAGGACAAGCGAGAGTGAGAAACCGTAAACATTTACATTTAGCCCAAATGGAATGGCAACTAGCGTAATGAGGACGCATTGAAGAAGAAGGATGACTGCATCCCTCAGAACCCTGCCTAAGAGGATGGCCGGTCGTTTCGCTGGGGTGACTAAAAAGCGTTCTATAACTCCACTTCTAATATCGTCAATAAGTGAAAATCCTACGAAGGCGGTTCCAAAGAGCGCTTGAAGGACTAAGAGTCCAGGAATGAAGACGTCAACTGCTTTTCCCGCTGGAATGCCCGGAACTCCGCCTAGTCCATTTAGTAGTGGCATAAACAAAAGCAGGTACATTAAGGGTTGGAACATGCTTACGAAAACAAAAACTGGGCTGCGAAGGGTGTGTTGCATGTTGCGGATAAACATTAGTTTGGTGTCGCGTAAAAGAGTCATTTTATTGTATCCTCCCTGAGTGAACGTCCCGTGTACTTAAGAAAAACATCATCTAAACTTGGTCTAGACAATGTCACACCTTGCGCTTCCAAGCCGTTTGCGTCGAGGGACCGGAGAAGCTCAGGCATAATTCTCTCTCCGTCTTTAACAGTGAGATGCACGGCATTATTCTTAGTTAGAATTTTTTCCACCTTAACTTTCTCAGTTAATAAAGTTTCGGACTTGCGAGCGGTCTCCTCAGACGCGAAAGTAAATACGATCGTGTCGCCACCGACGGAGCTTTTCAATTCGCTAGGCGTTCCAGTTACGACGATTTTCCCATTATCTATTATCGCTATTATGTCGCAGAGCTTGTCAGCTTCATCCATGTACTGAGTCGTCAAAAAGATGGTGACTCCCGCCTCTTTCAACTTTCTTATTTCTCCCCATAGATACGCTCTGCTTTGAGGGTCAAGACCTGTCGTAGGTTCATCAAGAAGAAGCAGCTGAGGATGGTGAATCATGCCAAGAGCAATATCTAGTCGGCGCTTTTGGCCGCCTGAATAGGATTGGGCTGGTCTCGCTATGAATGAGCTCATCTGGAAACGCTCAATGAATTCGGAGGCATACTTCTTGGCAGTTAAATCATCTAAACCATAAAGTTGAGCTTGCAGGACCAGGTTCTCAAGCCCTGTGGACGACAGGTCTGCCCCTCCAGCTTGACTGACACAGCCAATGTTCTGCCTAATCTCTTCCTGTTGCGCCGCCAAGTTGTATCCGAGAACTTTGGCTTCCCCGCCAGTGGGACACAGCAATGTAGAAAGCATTTTTTGAGTGGTGGATTTGCCAGCGCCGTTTGGACCCAGAAAACCGAAGATTTCCCCTTTCTTGACGCTTAGATCTATGCCTTTAACGGCTTCTACCTCTTTTTTTCCACCTCTACCCTTAGAAATGAAAGTCTTCCTAAGCCCCATCGTTTGAATCACAAAATCTTCCGTCGTCTTAAGTCACCTGTTAATAGTTGTCAAGCAAACCTTCCTCAGCCCCATACAAAACATCTATTTAAGAATTTGTTGCGTGTTCTTGAGTTGTAAAATCTAAAAGTTTTGCGGAGACATTGAAAACTTAATAAATATCTATATATGGCTCTTATTCAGAATGCTTTGAGTAGAAATAGTTACTATTGGTGAGTGTATGAGTAAACCTGTTGACGTCGGAGAATTACGCGTTGGCGGCTATATGATGATTGAAGGCGAACCCTGCCGCATTGTTGACATCGCCAAATCTAAACCGGGAAAACACGGATCCGCAAAAGCCAGAATTGTGGCAATAGGTGTGTTTGACAAGCAGAAGCGACAGTTCGTTAAGCCAGTTGATCTCGGCGCAGAAGTTCCGATAATTGATAAGAGGGCTGGTCAAGTTTTCGCTGTTAATCCGACTGGGATACAGATTATGGACCTGGAAACTTACGAGTACATCGACGCTCCCTTCCCAGATGAGGAAGAAGTCCCCAAAGCCAAGCTTGTTGCCGGCACCGAAATCGAATACTGGAAAATATTGGGCAGAGTAAAAATCGTCCGAGCCAAATAAATTAGCTGACGATTTTTCTTTTCTTCCGAAATATTAATTTTACATTTATTTCCTGTTGGCATGCATGTTGAAAAGCATCAATTCAACATACAAAAGTGTGCGTGCTGATTTAATGTCGGGGTAGTTTGTTTCGTAATTAGAAACCTATTGGTGCATCTTTTGGATCAGAGGTAGAATGTGCATTTCAAACAGGATGGAAAAAGGGTCAAGCGGTGAATTTGTGGTCAGAAACCATCACAAAAATGGGTTTTAGCTCCACCATTTCCAATCAAGCCATCTAAAAGCGACGTAGAGCGCCAGAAGAATTAGTCCCCAACTTAACGCGACACCTGAAATGACTAATGCAATGTTGTGAAGGTAAGTGTAAAAGGCCCACATGTCAAAAACAGCTGGACCGAAAAGAAGCAAAAAGAAGATTGCCGCATGAATTAAACGCTCAGTATTCAACCGCTAACACCTAACCACTGATATGTGTCCCTGCTTGTTAAAAGATTTTTCATCAACGTTTATTTTCCAGATGAAGCTTTTTTAAGTGAAGCCAATGATGCATGAAGAGCCGTCTGAATAGTGAAGAACAAATAATATGGGGAAACTGAGGCTTCAAACCAAACGGCATCTAATATGTGGTTGATTTAGGTGTTTTCTTGAGGTTTACGCTGCAATATTTATCTAAAGGAACCGCAGCTTGATTATGACTGAGAGACTCCGATGTCACTTGACAAATTAAGTTCTTCCTTAACCGACGCCATAAAGAAGCTTTTCAAGGCAGGTGTAGTGGACGAAGCCACAGTGAAGGAACTTGTCCGCGACATACAGAGGGCGCTTCTTCAAGCCGACGTTAACGTCCAACTTGTCCTAGATATCTCCAAACGAATAGAAGATCGCGCCTTAAAAGAGAAAGTTCCACCAGGAATCTCAAGACGCGAACATATCATAAAAGTAGTGTATGAAGAACTCACGCGCTTCGTAGGCGACAAACCCGTCCCTATCAAGATGGAGCCCGGCAAAAGGAAAATAATAATGCTCGTAGGGATCCAAGGTTCTGGCAAAACCACGCAAGCATCCAAACTTGCACGGTACTACCAGAAAAGAGGCCTAAAACCCGCCTTGATTTGCGCTGACACTTATCGTCCAGGCGCTTTTGCTCAGCTTCAGCAACTGGCAAACAGAATAAACATGCCTATTTACGGAGATATCACGTGCAAAGACCCAGTGAAAGTTGTCCGTGAAGGGCTAAAACAATTCGTTGGCAAAGACCTAATAATCGTTGATACAGCGGGCAGACACAAAGAGGAAAAAGATCTAATCAAAGAGATGAAGGATCTGGAGAAAAACATCAAGCCTGACGAAGTTATAATGGTTATCGACGGAACAATTGGTCAGCAAGCACTTATTCAAGCAAAAACGTTCCATGAAGCAACACCCATCGGCGCAATCATCGTCACTAAACTCGACGGCTCCTCACGCGGCGGCGGGGCGTTGTCAGCGGTTGCTGCAACAGGCGCACCCATAAAGTTCATCGGGACAGGTGAAAAAATCGAAGATATCGAGCCGTTTATTCCCTCCCGTTTTGTCGGTCGACTCTTGGGTATGGGCGATCTAGAAACGCTGCTGGAAAAGGTACATGACGCCGAAATCAAAGTGCCTCAGAAGAAAGCTAAAGAAATCCTCAGCGGCAAATTCACTTTAACAGACATGTACGAACAGTTCCAAGCGGTCAAAAAAATGGGGCCATTCAGCAAAGTGCTCAAAATGCTTCCAGGCATGTCTTCTGCAAATGTGCCGCAAGAAATGCTCAACACAGCCGAAGGTCGTCTTGAAAAATGGGGCGTCATAATTCAATCGATGACGCCTCAAGAACGGGAAAACCCAAAACTGCTTAACTCGTCAAGGGCAAAGCGTGTGGCGCACGGTTCAGGAGCAACCGAAAAAGAAGTCAAGGAACTTCTTAAGCAATACGTTATGATGCGTAAAATGCTAAAGATGATGAAACGCAAGAAGAAATTGCCATTTGGACTCGGTGGCCAAGGCGGCATGCCCGCGAATTTTCCAGTAGGCTAAGCGACATGGGTGTTCTTGAAAAAGCGCTTGAACTTCTTAGCAAATACCCCCTTTGCGACCACTGCCTTGGCAGACAATTCGCGTTGTTGGGGTACTGCATGGAAAACAACTTTAGGGGCTCAGCCCTTAAAGTCACATTAATCTTGCAAGCATCCGACCTTGCAAAAGAAGGTAATCCAGACGGCGTCAAGCGACTTAAAATCTTGGCGGGCAATGGATTTTCAAAGGAAGCAAAAGAAACACTGCGACATCTCAAAAAGCGTGTCGCAAAAGTCTCCGATGACACAAAATGCTTTCTCTGCGAAGGAAAATTCGAGCTTCTTGATGAGTTAACTGAGAAATCTGTTGCCTCCATGCTGGGCTATGAATTTACTACGTTTTTAGTGGGAATCGAGCTGCCGGTAAAGGTTGAGGAACGCGAAGACGAGTTCAAAGCTGCCTTAAACCTTGGCTACGGCGAAAGCATAAAGCATGAATTTGGACGCCTATTCGGCAAGTCCATTGCGTCCTGTACCGGTAAAGAAGCAGAATACTTGAAACCCGACTTAGTCGCGGTAATTAATCCTTTCAAGGAAACGGTTCAGCTTCAAGTTAACCCTCTTTTTGTCGCTGGCAGATACCGCAAACTAGTACGCGACATTCCACAGTCGAAATGGTTCTGCTCAAGCTGCCGCGGAAAAGGCTGCGCGAAATGCGGTGGAACTGGAAAACTCTACCCTGAATCGGTTGAGGAATTATCTTCCGCTCCTTTGATGGAAGCAACTAAAGGTGAAAAAACAGCGTTTCATGCTTCAGGTCGCGAAGATATCGACGCTAGGATGCTAGGAACTGGACGACCCTTCGTTATCGAAATTTCAAGACCCAGAAAACGTTTTTTTGACTTAAAGGAAATTGAAAATAAAATCAATGCTGACGCCACGGGGAAGGTCCAAGTTTCGCGGTTACGGTTCGCCAGCAAGGACGTGGTTAGGCGCCTCAAGAAAGGCGAATGTTCGCAAAAAAAGTATCGTTTGTTAGCGGAGTTTGAAAAAGAGGTTTCTGAAGAGGACTTGCACATGTTGCAAGAGAAGCTTAGCGGTGCTTTAATCAAGCAACAAACGCCTCTTCGCGTCGTGCATAGAAGGGCGGATTTGATCCGAGAAAGGTACATATATAAGTTTAAAGTTAGGAAGGTGTCGCTTAAGAGGGCTCTGTTTGAAATTTATTGCCAGGGCGGCCTCTACGTTAAAGAATTGGTGTCTGGAGATGAAGGAAGAACAAACCCAAACGTTTCGGATCTGCTTGGAAACAGAGCGAAGACGCTTAAGCTTGACGTTTTAAAAGTCATGGTGGAATAATTAAAAGGTGAAATTTGGATGAGAGGTTCAAAAGGTTATTATGCTGGTACTCGCAGCCTGCTGAGAAAGCCAATCAGGGAAAGAGGAAAACCAAAAATTAGAAAGATACTCCAGGACTATCCGTCTGGGTCACAAGTGATAATAAAGATGGATTCCAGCACACAGAAGAGTATGCCTCATAAACGTTTCCATGGGAAGATAGGGACAGTTAAAGAAAAGCGTGGCCGAGGGTACGTTATTACAGTACCGCAAGGAAACAGCATCAAAGAAATAATTGTTCGCAGCGAGCATTTAGAACCCTATATGGGTAGTGGAACAGAATGAGTAAAAGAGAAGTAAGCGAAAGCCGATTAACGTTGCCGCAAGTCAAGAAACTTTTAGAAACGATAGGTGAGGAAAACCTAGACCAGTTTCAACGGCGAACGCTGGATTACGTGAACAAGTTTTCTAAAGCTGATTCTGAGAAGGCGGAAGAGCTCTTGCAGATTCTTGTGAAGG
This sequence comes from Candidatus Bathyarchaeota archaeon, assembly GCA_963827165.1. Classification (GTDB taxonomy): domain Archaea; phylum Thermoproteota; class Bathyarchaeia; order Bathyarchaeales; family Bathycorpusculaceae; genus Bathycorpusculum. Next base: position 507,319 of record CAWGZR010000005.1, read on the forward strand.
AATACGAGATTGATGAGGCTGAAGCGATCCAGATCATAAATTGCATGCCTGAAACAGTTGATGAGCTGCGCGTTTTCTTAGCTGGCGGTCGGAAGATTATAGAAACCACGAAATTGCGGGCAATCGTTGACTTGTTGAATGAGAATAGGACTTTGAAGTAGCCTAAAACGGCTAAGTATTTTTAAGCAGATAAGCACAATTACCTATAGGCTTAGTGACTACTAATGGAAAAGCGGTATGAAGAGTACGCTTACGTACTAGATTTCCTGTCCCACGGCAAACCGGGTTTCCGTCCAACCGGGCGTGCGGGTTACAGAGCGGGCGCTTTGATTCAATCTGTCGGCGAAGAATTTTTTACACTTTTAGAGGCTTTGGTTAAGGAGGGTCTAATGCTAAAGCCCGGTGACCGCGTTTATGTTGGGAAAGATTCACGTTCAGAGGTTACTTACATTATTGGGAGAGTCAGTTACGAAGAGTTGACTGCATCGGCCAAGGCGGAGCTTCCAAGCGTGATAAACCGCATTGTGCTCAACAGGGAGAAATGGTTTGTGAACTTTTTCAACACCGCGCGGGCAGTCACCCCCCGCATGCACGCTTTGGAACTGGTGCCTGGAATCGGAAAAAAATACATGTGGCAAGTTATCAACGAAAGAACACGCAAGCCCTTCGAAAGTTTTGAAGACCTGCAGAAGCGAACTGAGCTGCCTAACCCCGTAAAATTGATTACAAAGCGGGTTATGGAAGAACTTGAAGGCGACAGCAAATATCGCCTTTTCACGCGGGCGCAGTAAGGCAAAACTGATGAGCCTTGAAGAGACGAAGCAACTGCTTCGAAATCACCGAATCGTCCCTAACAAGCTTCTTGGGCAACACTTCATGGTTGAACCCGTAATCTACAGCAAGCTGTGCACTTATGCCACTTGATTTTTCTGATGTTGTGTTGGATGCTGGGGCAGGCTTCGGTTTTTTAAGCTGTTTCTTAGCTGACAAGTGCAAAGCTGTAATTGCAGTTGAAAAAGACCCGAAAGTGGCAGCGGTACTTCACGTTCAACTCAAAGACTTTGACAATGTGACGGTTGTAGAAGGGGATGTCTTGAAGACTGAGTTACCACAATTTAATAAGGTAATAGCAATTCCTCCATACTGCCTCTCTACCCATCTTGTAACGTGGCTTGTCGAACGAAAATTAGATTGCGCAATTATCATTATCCAGAAAGAATTCGCTGAGAAGCTAGTGCCTCGGCGGGAAACGAGGATTACGGCTGGTTAACTGTCCAAACTTACTTGCACTCAGAGGCTCAGCTCTTGGACTCCATTCCCAAAGAAATGTTTTTCCCCGAGCCAAAAGTTGACTCCGTAATTGTTCGGCTAAAGCCTTGGATTAAAAGCCCATTCGAAGTAAGGGACGAAGTCTTCTTCAAGAAAGTTACAAAATGGCTTTTCACTCAACGCAACAAAAAGTTATGCAAAGCAATTGTTCCGTTTTTGAAAACCAACTTAAATTTGAGCAAACAAGAGGCGGGAAATTAGCTGCCACATTACCCTTTCATGATAAGCGCCCAAGAGAGCTGACGCCTGAACTGTTTCGGAGAATTAGCCAATGCAATCCCCCGTTAAAAGAATACATTTTAACAATTACGTTTTTGACGTTTCTGAAAACGTTTACGAGCCTGCTGAGGATTCTTTTCTTTTCGCTGAAAATCTCGAAGTAAGACAAGGAGCGAAAGTGCTGGATGTCGGCGCCGGCTGTGGCATCCTTGGCGTGCTCGCAGCGGAAAACGCAGCTTCAGTCCTTGCTGTTGACTTAAATCCATTTGCTCTTCGTTGTGCAAAAGAAAACTCCGTGCTCAATAAACAAGACGACAAAATAGCTTTCCTGCAAGCTGACCTGCTTACTGCTTTTGACGCGAAAGCAAAATTTGATTTAATCCTCTTCAACGCACCCTACCTTCCAGCAGAGGAGTACGAAACTGAAACTTGGATAGGACGTTCTTGGGCAGGGGGAATCAACGGACGACAAGTTATTGACCGTTTTATTTGCCAAGTTCAACCCCACCTGACGACAAGCGGTCAAGTTCTTATTAATGCAATCGACGCTCGCGGATGTTGAAGAGACAATACGTGAATTCGGCAAGAACAAGACTGGATGCGAGAGTCAAGGCGGAACTTAGCCTTCCCTTCTTTGAAACTCTGGTTCTCATTAAAGCAGAAAACTGAGCCCCTGGTTTGTTTCGCCTGTGAAAAGCAAATTAAGGGTGTTGCGCATTGGTTACTTTGGTGATTTCAGCATGACAATTTGGTTTTACGTTAAGACAAACGATGATCCAAAAGTTGTGGGAGAAGTCGTGTGTGCCTTCAATTTTGAGCAAGGGGAGCACCCGCAGGATCAATATTCTTGGCTTTTGGAGCCTGGCAGAGATGAGCCTGGCTACTGGGAAATCAAAGGAAAATATGCAGTTCTAAAAGACCTCACTGAAATCGGCATCGTTTACAGGATTGGCGATAGTGTGGTTTTCGCGGAAATAGAAGATTACTTATCACCTGATTTTGCCGACCCTCTCATAACCAAATACGGGTTCGACAACGTTAAGTGGATAGTTGTTCCGGGAAGACGATAATATCGCTTATCACTTTTTTTGCTCCAGTTGCTTTACTTTACATGGGATTGCTTTGTCGTTAAGAGAACGACTGCTCTAGGACAACTAGCGAGACTCTAAATAGTATGATTACACCACCCAGAATTGAAACCACAATGTTAGCTGCTGGCTCTGGGTAAGGTGATTTTCATGGTCGCAAGGATGTCAGCATGTAAGCTGCACCAAACCAGAAGATCAAGTCTCCAACGGTTTGGGCTGTTCTGCGTATTCGAGAATCGTTTGCAAGATGTATTGCTAAAATCAAGGGTTCTAAAATCACGATGCCTAATGGGAACTGAAAAGCTGCTGAATAGACTGCTGTGTAGGTGGCAAGCATGGCTGGCGCAGGTAGTTGGATTCGGGTGTTCAGTTTTGCCGTATTCCTTTAGAAGTGTGCGGAGGATTTTTTCTTGGGCTTCTTGAGGGTTCTTCAGAGATTCATACCCTGGACCAATTATTGCCTGAAGGAGACCGAGACCATTTCCGTCAATTGAAATTATCGTCTGCCTTTATAAAATGATTCAGGCTCCGATATATGTAATTTTTGAAAATTTTAAAATGGAAAAAAATGACGCTTTACGATATTATTTCCCCTAATTGAAAGACGCTGGGCAGATTATTGCTTGTCGTACTTTTCAACTTCATTGTTTACAATCGTTAAGTCAACGCATCCCTGTTTGAACAATTCTATTGTGTCAGCATCGGCATGGTAGCGTTTTTCGCAAACTACGCGCTTTATTCCCGCATTAATTATCATCATCGCGCATGTCCGACACGGCGTCATTTTGCAGAAAAGAGTCGCCCCCTCAAGTGGTATCCCGAACCGTGCTGCTTGAATTATCGCGTTTTGTTCTGCATGAAGAGTGCGAACGCAATGTTGGGTTTCATTGCCGTTGTTGTCAAAAACTTTGCGCATGTCGTGGCCTGCTTCGTCGCAATGGGGCAAACCGGAAGGAGCGCCGACATATCCCGTAGTCATGATTCGTTTGTCTTTAACAATTACGCAGCCGCTTCTTCCACGGTCGCATGTTGCGCGCCTGGCAACGGCTTCGCATAAGTCTAAGAAGTATCTATCCCAGTTAGGTCTTGAATTGGTCTCCAACGTTTTCAGCCTCAAACAGTTTTAGAGAACTATCACTACTTAACGAATTAATAAATTATGTTACCCCTCTTTCAATGATAATTGGCGCATAGTCCATTTTGATGTCTGCAAGTTCAGTTTTGGAAAATGTGTCTCGTTGAATATTCCTTCAGTTTTAGTGACCGTCCATTTTTTTGAAGTTCATTGGAGACAAGGGACGTTAAAGGACTTTTGTAGACTTTAATAGACTTTAGTAGACGTTAGTAGACTTTTAGGGACGGATGCTGCAGAATATTTTAGCCCGGTTGCAAAAAAGCAACCCAAAACGTAAAGAACAGTTTTTTCCAGTTCTAAATAGAAAACCTTTGGCAGCCATTCCATAAATAAGACACGTTTAATCGTGCCTTTTTACTGGAAAACTTTATTTTTGGTAGACGTGAATTTCTCTGCCAATCTTATGACGCTCGTCGATTTCAACCAAGGAATGAAGACCCGTTAATGCTTCAACCGCCTCCATCTCCACCGGAAACATTTCTTTTGAAAAGGGCTTTACTAGTCTGAATCCAAGGCTCTCAAGTTTGCTCCCGATTGGCATGGTCACCGCTTGCCCTGAGCGTGTAGCAATGTACGGTGTCACAACCACCAATCGCCCGCCTTCCTTAAGCACTCGGAAAGCTCCCTCAACGAAACCAGAAAATAACGGCTCAAGCTTTTGAATAATCTTTACCGCGTAGGGTCCGGTAGGCACCTGACGCAGCGCGGGACCTAAATCTGGTTCGGTAACAATGCAGTCAACCATTTCTTGACCGATTTTCTGTGTAAGCTTGCTAACTTCGCCCTGCACGACCCTGAAATCAGCGCCTTCAAGATTATACTCTCTTGTAAGCCACTCTAGATTTTCGGTAGCTGCTTTTACACACCAAGAATTCGCGTCAACGCCCACAACCTTCGCCCTCCCCAATAACGCTTCCTGAAGAATTGTGCCAACTCCGCAGAAAGGGTCAAGCAAAACTTTTCCAGGCGTGCAGGCGGACAAGTTGACCATTATGCGTGCTATTCTAGGCGGCATGGCAAAGATTCTTCTCTCGTTAGGCTTGCCGACATCTCTTTCTTGGAATTCGAATGGATTGTGAACGCCAACTGTAGTTCCTGCCCAAGTTTGTTGCTTGCCTATGCACAGTAGCACTTCCGATTGATTCTCAACTAGCTTCTTCTTTATCACTTCGACATGGCTTAGTTGCGGTAGCCCTCTGTCTTTTGAGAAACCCATGAATTTTGATTTCTTTCCGAAAACAGCCAACTCATCCTTAACTGTGCTTCCGACAAATCTCTGGATACCCCCGGACAGGGAACGTAGGTTGCTGTCAGAACTGTAGATGCTTACTCCGAAAAACACCCTATCAGAAGACTTATTCATCGCTTCAGCTAAACCGCTTGAATCCAATGCAGCAACTATCTGCGACTGGGCTTTTTTGTTTTTTTCAAAAAAAGCTTGCCTTGCAAGTTGCGTCGGAAACTCTGTTTTTTCTTCACCAATTTTTATCGTTCCTCCCAAATCTTCTATGGATAAGCTTGAGTCTCGTTTTAAGTCAATAGCAAAAAATTCTTTGGAAAAAAAATTTACGCTGAACTTTATTTCCTTGGCGTTTAGGTAAGCGGCTATTTCGGCTAGGGAAAGTTTCCAGTTTTTTCCTGAAATGAACAGTTTTGTTAGCATCGGTTAATGAAAAAGTTAACTAAGTATATAAGAAATCGCGCGCTTTTCAACCAGAATGTCACTCTAATGTAAATGATCATACGTCAGAAATTTACGGAATTGTTAAGCTTGGACTTACAAATCGTTTAAATACCGCTGGATGAGTTAGCTAAAAAGGGATATTTGCATGCACGCGCGAAATTATAGGCACGTGAAGAACCGAGCGTACACACGCAAAGAATACGCTAGAGGTTTTCCGCCGCCAAAAATTGTGAAATTTACCATGGGTGATACTAAAGCAACTTTTGAAATCCAAGGTCAACTTATAGCCGATGAACGTGCTCAGATACGCCACAGTGCTTTAGAAGCGGCGCGCGTAGCTACAAACCGCGTTCTAACTGACAAACTCATTAATGATTACCTTATGGTTGTTCATCCATACCCACACATAATTCTCAGGGAAAACAAGATGATTTTCGGCGCTCACGCTGACCGACTACAGCAAGGCATGAGACGATCCTTCGGAACAGCGATCGGAACGGCAGCAAAGGTAGAGGTGGGTCAACCCATCATAACCGTCAAGGTAAAAGCCGGAGCTGCGGAAACAGCCAAAGAATCCCTTAAAAGAGGCAGCGCAAAACTTCCCATCCCCTGCAAGATAGTTATCTCCAAGATTGAAGCTTCTCCAGAATTAGCCGAGACCGAGAAGGAACAACCGGAGACGGAGACAACTTGAGCGAAAAAGGGAAAGAACTGGTTTTATGGTTTGACGATGTAAGAAACACTGATGTCCATTTGGTCGGCGGCAAAAACGCCAGCCTCGGCGAAATGATCCATGCAGGATTGCCTGTCCCTCCCGGTTTTGCGGTAACTGCTTATTCTTATGAAAAGTATATTCAGGAAAAAAACATAGCTGAGCAAATTTATAAAATAATAAATGAAACTGTAACGAACCCGAATGACCCCAAGCAGTACGATGTGGCATCCAAAAAAATACGTGAACTCATCGAAAAAACTCCAATGCCAAAAGACATCGAGACCGCGATAAGATCCGCTTACAAAGATCTGAACCAACGGCTTGAATTAAGAGATACTTTTGTTGCGGTTCGATCAAGCGCGACAGCAGAAGATTTGCCTGACGCATCTTTTGCAGGTCAACAAGAAACTTACCTGAACGTTAAAGGCGCCGAAGATCTTGTGGCCAAGGTAGTAAAGTGTTGGTCAAGCCTATTTACTCCCCGAGCAATCTTTTACCGTAACGAAAAAGGCTTTCCACACGAGAAGGTTTTCATAAGCGTCGGTGTCCAAAAAATGGTCAATTCTGGCTGTGCCGGAGTGATGTTTACCATAAACCCCGTCACTGGAAACCAAGGCGAAATCGTTATCGAAGGCAACTATGGTCTGGGGGAAACCGTGGTCTCAGGTGCTGTTAATCCTGATGACTTTGTTATCGACAAAGCTTCGGTCTCCATTAAAGAACGAAGAATCTCCAAAAAAACTGTTGAGTACATTCGTGATCCAAAGACAGGCAAAACTGTTCACTTGGAAGTCCCGACGGATAAGCAGAAAACAACCTGTATGTCTGATGAAGAGATCTTGACTCTTTCACAACTTGCTAAGAGGATCGAAGGACACTACAAAAAACCGATGGATATTGAATGGGCAATAGATCAAGACTTGTCTTTTCCCGAGAACGTGTTCATAGTTCAAGCTCGTCCAGAAACCGTTTGGAGTTCAAAAATAATGGATACACCCGTTACGGCTGAGCAAAACCCACATGCAACATTAAAGGTGGTTGTAAGGGGTATTTCTGCGGGAAGAAGAGGATACGGCGTAGGTAAAGCAAAAGTTGTTCTTAACCCCGACGACGCAAACAAAGAAATGACTAAAGGTGACATTCTCGTAACAGGAATGACTGACCCCGATTTTGTTCCATTCATGAAGATGGCAAGTGCGATAGTCACTGACAAAGGCGGAATCACATCTCACGCGGCAATTGTAAGCCGAGAACTAAGCATCCCCTGTGTAGTCGGCACCGAAAACGCTACTGAAATCATGAAAACAGGGCAGGAATATACTGTAGATTCAGTGAACGGCCTAATCTATGAAGGCGTAATGCCTCAAGCCGTTCAGCAAACGCCTGCAGCAAACGGCTCACCAGTCGTGGCCCAAGCAGACGTCGCTCCAGTAACTGCCACCAGAATCTACATGAACCTGGGAACTCCCGAGATGATTGAACAATACAAGAACCTGCCTTTCGAAGGCATAGGATTGATGCGGACCGAATTCATCTTGGCTAGTGCTATAGGTAAGCACCCGATGGCGTTTGTGGATGAAGGTCAAAGCCAGCAGTTTGTCGATAAACTTGCTGAGGGAGTAGCCACTGTCGCTCGAGTTATCCAGCCTAAACCGGTTGTGGTACGCTTTAGTGATTTTAAAACTAACGAGTACCGGGGATTGAAAGGCGGAGATAAGTACGAGATAGTTGAGGAAAACCCGATGTTGGGCTGGAGAGGATGCAGCCGCTACATAAGCAAATGGTACATCCAAGCATTCCGCCTCGAATGCCAAGCCATCAAGAAATGCCGCACTGAGTGGGGACTCAAAAATGTTTACGTTATGCTTCCTATGGTCCGCACTCTTTGGGAAGCCAGAAAAGTCCTTGAAATCATGAAGGAAGAAGGGTTAGAGCGCTCAAAGGACTTCAAAGTTTGGTTCATGGCTGAAACACCGTCAATCGCGATAATGGCTGACGAATTTTCCAAGTTGGTTGATGGCTTCTCCATTGGTTCAAACGATATGACTCAGGGTATACTGATGATTGACCGCGACTCCGAACGTTTGGGACAAATGGGCTACTTTGACGAAAGAGACCCAGCGGTAAAAAGAATACTTGCGCATCTAATCAAAGTCGCTCATGAAAACGGATGCACGGTGTCAATCTGTGGCGAAGGGCCCTCAAATCTTCCAGACTTCGCGGAGTTCCTCGTCCGAGCAGGAATCGACAGCCTATCAGTAAATAACGATGCAGTCGTAGCAACTAGAAAACACATTGCGAGTGTGGAACAAAGAATAATTCTTGAACGTCTCGCGGAACAAGCAGCCTTGGCCCGCGGACAACCACTCAAGAAACCGGTGCAAGACTGGGAATGGCCACGTTAACGTAAAAGGCAACAAACGCATCCTATCTTCACTTTTTTGGTTTTCTTTTTCGTCAGTGATTGGAGTAAGCACTATGAATGGTTTTGATTTTGAAGAGGCGCGATTAAAGCAGGAAATAGCAAAGCATGGGGCCAAGCGGGTTATGCTTCAGTTGCCCGAAGGATTAAAACCTGAAGGTCCGCGAATAGCTGAAATTATTGAGACTACTGGTGCACTTCCGATAATTTCCGCTGACCCATGTTATGGCGCTTGCGACATAGCGGTCAAAGAAGCAGAGGCTCTAGGAGTGGATCTAATTGTACATTTTGGGCACTCGAAAATGCTTTCGAACGAACGGGTTCCGACAGTTTACTTCGAAGCAAGAGAATCAATATCCATAGAGAACGCTGTGGAACAGGCACTACCGCTTCTTAGCAAATACGCCGCGATAGGTTTAGCAACTACGGTGCAGCATTTGGAAGCCGTAGCCCAAGCCAAAGCGATCTTGGTCAGCGCTGGAAAAACCGTTTTTGTCGGCGACAGCGGACAGACGCCTTATCCTGGACAGGTACTCGGCTGCAACTACAGCAACGTGAAATCAATCTCACATAAAGTAGATGCTTTCCTGTTCATAGGCGGTGGCTTGTTTCATGCACTAGGCATAGCCCTGAACACTTCTAAACCAACCGTAATTGCTGATCCATACGATAACAGAGCTTTCTCAATTGATGATGACGCTCAAAAAATCATAAAACAACGCTGGGCAAGCATTGAAGAAGCGCTAAACGCAACAAAATTCGGCATTCTCATCAGCTTGAAACCTGGGCAAAAGAGGATTGATCAAGCAATAGAAGTTAGTGCGTTGGCGCATAAACATGGGATTGCCGCGTTCTTTTTGGCTGCAAAGGAAATTACACCTGAAACATTGATAGCGTTCCCCTCCATTGACGCATATGTCAACACAGCTTGCCCCAGAATCAGTCTTGATGCCCCAGGTAAGTTTTCCAAGCCAGTGTTAACGATTAACGAGTTTTTGGTTGTGGTTGGTGAGTCTTCATGGGAGAGCATGCTCAAAAAAGGATTATTCGAAAACTAGATTTAGAGCGGTTTCTCTCAAAGATTGAAGTTCAACCCTCTCCCCAAGCCCACCTAGAACAGTACACCATTTCAGAACCCGTTGCCTCAACTATGCTTTACATTGCTTCATACGCAAACAACGATATTATAGGGAAGGCAGTTCTGGATTTAGGCTGTGGGACAGGCAGGCTTTCGTTAGGGGCAGCCTACCTTGGAGCTCGAGAAGTCGTCGGCGTCGACATCGACAAACGTGCCATTGAAACTGCTTCAGAAAATCTGCGAAAAGTCGGATTGAAAGGAAACGTTCAATGGGTCATCGGAGACATCGACTCGGTCGCAGGCAGATTTGACACCGTCTTGCAGAATCCGCCTTTCGGGGTGCAAACTCGCGAAGCCGACCGGGCATTCTTGGTCAAGGCCTTAGAATCGGGAAATTTCGTTTACTCCCTCCATAACCACCCTGAAACCGACAGTCAACTGGTTAGGCAGCTTAAAGCAAGCGGCGATTTCTTGCAGATTCAGCCTTCCCCATTTCTGGAGCGGTTCGTCGCTAACCATGATGGGGTTGTCAAAGCCGTTTATGCTATGCTTATGACGATTCCGCGACTCTTTGATTTCCACACGAAAGCCAAACACGATTTTATCGTTGACTTGTACGTGATTGAGTCATCAAAACGTTAACAAATTTTGGAGCTTTCTGTCTGGAATTTACGTGATATATTAATCAAAAGGTTTATTGATAAGGTTGGAAACTAAGCATATGCATTTATCTTGCAACGGTTTAGTTTATTTAACATACAAGGGAAACTGTCATGAGTCTAAAGTCACCTCAACAAAAAAGTGGTCATTTAGTTGTGCCCGGCGAACGTTTAGGGGTTATAGAAGAGTTCGTTCCAGACTCGGGAACATACGTTAAAGACGGCGTCATTTACTCAAAAATTGTGGGGCGCAAACTGGTTGATTTGCAGAGCCGACGTGTTTCTGTTTACCCGGCAGCTGAGGGCGCGGTTGTGCCAAAGGTTTCCGGTGTAGTTTTGGGTCAAGTAGGTAATGCTCAATCCGACAACGTTTTGGTTAAGATATTCAAGGTGGGAAACAAAAAGATTTCAGGCGAGTTCGGTGGCATTCTACACATTTCCGACGTCTCCGACAGGTATGTCACCTCAATGAATGATGTTTGCAAGCCAGGAGACATCGTCAGAGCGAAAGTTATCAGCGAAAAAAACCGCGTATTCCATTTAACAACAAACGACAAAAACTTGGGCATAATAGATGCATTCTGCTCCCGATGCGGAAGTCTTCTCGAGCCAGACAGATACGAGCTGCACTGTCCAAAATGCGGTAACATCGAAAAACGTAAATTAGCCCCTGATTACGGAAAAGAAGCGCTTTAGTGAGGATTGAATCAGGTTGAAAATTAACATTGTCAAAAAATCCGGAAACGAGTTAAAAATAGAAATCGTCGGCGGAACTCACGGACTATGCAATTTATTGGCGAAGCGTCTTTTAGAAGACAAAACGGTCGAGTTTGCAGGCTATGATGTACCTCATCCTTTGGCGTCAAGTCCTATTATCTACATCAGGATGAAGGGAAAAACCGCGCCTGAAGAAGCCTTAGTTAGAGCAGTTGATAAAGTTCGAGAAGCAAACGATGCTTTCAGCAAAGAGCTAGACCGAGTTATCAAAGCATAGTTCCCGTCAGCTCGATCTCTTAAGCTTTTTGCATCCATGGTGGTGTGTCTCGTTCTTTCTCAGAATGTCCTGGCGGCAGTCTTTCCGTCTGGATATTGAATTATTTTGTTGTTGAGAATCCGATTTTTGTTTTAGCTTAAAAGGGAAAATACCTATTAATTTAGGTTCAGGGAAGCTTTTGGAGCCAAAAAAATTTCGAATAATAAAACCTGAAATCCGCATTCTTGGCGTAGATGATGGCAGATTTGTTCCTCACACAAAAGGAGAGGTGATTGTTGTGGGCGTTGTTTTTCGAGGTGGCTACTCCCTTGACGGCGTTATGCATACTCACGTGGCAATTGACGGTTTCGATGCAACCGAACAGTTGGCCTCAATGATTAACAGTTCTCCCCACTGCAAACAGCTCCGTTTGATAATGCTTAACGGGATAACGCTTGGCGGCTTCAACGTTGTAGACATCAAAAAGCTCCATTTAGATACCAAACTTCCCCTAATCGCAATAACCCCTGAAAAACCTGATTTAGAATCAGTCCACAAAGCTCTATTAAATTTGCCGAGAAGCGAAGAACGTTGGAAAATTGTCCTATCAGCCGGCGAAATCCATGAAGTTGTTTGTTCGGGTAAGAAGATTTACATGGAGTTAGTTGGGATTTCACTAACCGACGCTGAAGAAATCGTTGAACTAACTTTGAAGAACAGTAGTCTCCCCGAACCGCTTCGAGTCGCGCACCTTATCGCCTCAGGGGTCAGTCTCTGAACTTGCGTGATTTAGAAAAGGTTTAAAAGGTACATTGCTAAGGGAATCAAAAACGGACACGAATATTGGAGTTCGGGAAATATGGAATTTTGCCCAAAATGCGGTTCTCGTCTTGAACCAAAGAAATCGAAGACTGGTAAAGAGGCTTCCTTAATTCTCGCGTGCCCAAAATGCGGATACAAAAAGCCCGAAGTCGGCGAAAAAGTTGAAGTGACTCCGAAGGTTATCCAGCATTCGCCACAGCAATTCGTCGCTGTCATCGGGAAAGAAGAGCAGAAATTAAGCACGTTGCCAACCGTCAGAATCGAATGTCCAAGATGCGGAAACAACACCGCTTATGTCTGGCAAGTGCAGACGCGAGGCGCAGATGAATCTTCAACCCAGTTCCTGCGTTGCACCAAATGCAATTATACATTCCGAGAATACAGCTAAGAACTCTTTTTCAATTTCCCATTGGGTAGGATTGTTTCGCTAAATTATTTGCTCTGATTCTTTACGAGGTTTTTTATGGATCTCGAAACCTACGTATTCGGGTATCTGCATCCAAAGCTTCGCTAAACTCTTCTAGTTTATTGAGGAATTGTATTGACTTTTCGAAATATGCTTTGCCTATCTGTCGGGAGCTTTGAGAGTAAACAACAAATTCAAAGAAGTCATAAACAGGTCAATCTTCGTTGTGAGTTCTTGTCAAAATCCCTTTCTTCATGCCAATAGGTTGTTTTTGGGTTGGACAACGGCAATTTTTATTAGCTAAAAGCGTAATCACAAGCTATATAACATTACGGTAATATGCAATATCGAGGAAGAGAAGCAACATGTTCAAGCTTAAAGTCTCCGATGCTAAACTTTTAAGAGACATGGCTACAGCCATCTCAATCCTAGTTGACGAAGCAACCTTCAAAATCGACCCCGAAGGCATGAAACTTCGAGCCATGGACCCATCTCGCGTGGCCATGATTGATTTTGAATGGCCGAAATCCATCTTTCAAGAATATATCTCCACAGAACCTGCCAAAGTATGCTTAAACATAAGTGAACTGCTTAAACTCCTCAAACGCGCAGGAAAAGACGAGGCAGTAGAATTGTCTCTTGACGACAAAACCGGCAGGTTACTCGTAACAATAACTGGCAAATATGATAGAAACTTCACGATGCCCACCTTGGAAGCCTCAGAGGAAGAAGTTCCCACTCCAAAAATAACCTTCAACGTTAAAGCCAAAACCACAACTCAAGGCTTAAGCCAAGCGATAGAAGACGCGCAATTGGTAAGCGACCATGTGCGCATCGAAGCAGAACCCGAAAAACTCACACTAAGCGCTTCGGGCGACTTGATGGGTGCGACCATAACTCTGCAGAAAGGCACCGATTCCTTACTTGATTTGGAAGTCAAAGAAAATGCGAAAGCAACTTTCAGCCTAAGTTACCTATCAGAAATCATTAAAGCAGCTTCCGCGACATCCGAGATAGCTACCCTTGAATTCTCAACCGATATGCCTGTGAAAATAGATTTTCAGCAGACAAAAGAAGGAAAATTGACTTTCTTCCTGGCGCCAAGAATAGAAACCGAATAACGTGACTGAGTTGCAAGTTGAATCGGCGGGATTCACCAAGAATGATTTGGCAAAATATCCTTTTTTAAAAGAAACTGCCGAGTACATTAAGCCCCTAAACCTGCAAATAGACGATCTTAGCAAGCATGGGGACAGAGTTAGTTAAGCGGGCGGAAGAAAGAGTCAACGAAGCATTAATTGACAGGCGAATAACACGAAACGCGAAAAGACTGGACGTCGAAATCCCCTCGTTCCCGCTTGCGCTGCTAATTGTCATCGCAACCGAAAACTCATTCATAAAGAAAAGATACGCTTTAGCTGAGTCTAAGCAAGCATCCAGCGACTTAGGTTTAGAGCCTAAGGAAAAAATCCTCAAGGTTGCTCGAGATTTTGGTTGGAAAATAAACCTCGCTAAGGAAAAAGCTGATTCACCTTTGGAGTTTTCCATCAGCTTCACTGATTACCTGAGAAATTCAGCGCACCTGCATGATAAAAAGTGGAAGTTAACCAACAGCATATTGTCTCATGGCAACGTTTATCTAAACAAGAAAGACGCCGTAAGGCTACTGGAGGAAGAAATCCGAAGACGAGTTGAAAAAAGGCTGGAGGTCAAACTGCAAAAGTGCCCGCTTGAATTAGGGTTGATTGCTGAACGAGTGAAAAAACTCGCTTCGGAAGTCATTGGAGCGATGGAAACCGAAGAGATGCCCAAAATCGTTGTTCAATCAGCTTATCCCCCCTGCATAATGGCTTTGCTTGAAACCGCAAAGTCAAATCATCATCTGTCGCATATTGAGAGGTTTACTTTGGTTTCTTTTCTGGTAAACATTGGACTGTCGTCAGAGAACGTGAATGAATTATTCAAAACCTTCTCAGATTACAATGAAAGATTAACCAGGTACCAGGTTGAGCATATTGCGGGTGAAAGAGGCTCCGCGACAAGGTACACTCCCCCTCAATGCTCGCTGTTGCAAACGCATAATGTGTGCAAGAACAGGGACGACTTGTGCCGCCGCATCTATCATCCACTTGCATATTACAAACGGAAGCAAAAGGCTTGATTCACAAATATTTGCTTAAGATTTATATGTGCACCTCGCCTAGAGTGAGACTTAGATTCGTATGAATTATCAATTAATTGGAAATGCAGTTCCCGACGCAGAGATCGGAGTTCTTTTACCAACGTATCGGGAAGCTGAAAATATCTCCAGATTAATTGATGACATCGAGAGCCTAAAGCTTAACAGTTTAATCCTCGTCATCGACGATTCGAGCCCTGATGAAACAGCTAAAATCGTGCAAGGAAAGCAGAGCAAATATGGAAACATCCAGCTATGTGTGCGCCCTAAAAAAAGCGGGTTAGGGACAGCGATAACGGACGGCTTCAAGTTTTTCTTAAACCAAAAGTCGCCTCCAAAATACATTGTCACAATGGACGCTGACTACTCTCATAACCCCAAAGATATCCCCCAGCTTGTTTCAATTATGACAGAAACTGATTGCGGAATAGCAATCGGTAGCAGATACATCAAGGGCGGACGAATAGAAAATTGGCCTTTTACCAGAAAAATAATCAGCCGCACCGCCAACTTCATAGCTAAATTTTCCCTCGGGTTGAAACCTCGCGACTGCACCAGCGGCTTCCGATGTTACTCTACAAAGTTTCTGAATGCAACCATCGGCAATTTGCATAGCCACACTTACGAAATCCAAATAGAAACCATAAGGCAAGCCCATTTGAGAAACTTCAACGTCTGCGAAACCCCCATTTTATTCGTTAACAGAAAAAACGGAAAATCCAAGTTAAGTTGGACTGAAATCCATAGCTACATTACTTACACTTTAAAGGCAATTCTGCATTCCTAAGTCTATAAGAGTCTTTTTGTGCGTTAAGCTATATTACTATATGTTGGTAGCTCTTAGCTATAGGCGACATGATTGGTGAAGCACTCAGCCACAAAGATTCTTCTTTTTGCGGCTATCCTTTTCATAGCTCTAAGCATTATTCTTTCAACGGTCAGCTTATACACAGTTCCTGTTGAAGGTGGGGTTCAAACCCGCGCTCTAATCAATGATACTTTCCAGTTATCTCCCAACGAAACCTTCAGACAAGGGGCTAGGATCTTTCTACGGCGGCGAAAACATAACCATTGAAGTGCAGTCGTCCCCCTCATTCCAGAAAAACTTCTCGTTAATGCTTCCCCTCTCAAACGACATTCTTTTTATCAAAACTGGGATATCCTATAATTCCACCCAACCGGATTTCACCTACTCTTTTCTTGCAAGCCCAGATTATTATGACGCCGTTTTCACTTCCGCATCAGCACCCGGGACGATCCATCTACAAGTATTCGAGCAAAAGCCAAAAGTTGCTTACCCGTATTCGTGGCTAAATGAACCCTCAGAAATACTGTTCATAGCAAGTTTGGTTGCGGCAATCCTGCTGGCTTTGAAAATGGTCTTGTCCAAGCCTTCGTTCGTTGAGACAAAAACAACAGTTATCCCCTCTCTAAACAAGAAAGCCCGGCGAATACTTCTAGCACTTATTTTGTTCGGCTTGGTAGTATGGCTTATAATTCTCGCGGTCAATTCAAATCCCCTTGCAACATTTGAAAACTGGTACACTGACAACGCCCGGGACTCCTACGTTGCTGGTTTATTTCTTAAAGATGGTTTCTCAGTTTTCAGTCAACCCTTAGCTAAACTTGCAAGCCTCGACATCTCAAACTACAAATACGTAACTTGGCCACAAATGCCACACCTGTACCCACTGGGCAGCGTCTTACTCTTCCTGCCTTTCGGCGTACTAATCCAAAGAGGCGTAGACCCAACGATTCTGTTTAAAATTGAAATAGCTGTGTTCTTGGTGTTTGCGTCAGCCAGTGCTTACTTTTTCCTTCGGGTTTTCTTGAAGAAAGACATGACTTTGATCCTTAAGCTTCTCGGCGTTTACATAGTGTACGTTACCCTGGTGGCTTACGCGGCTGACGGCATGTTTGAGTCAGTGGCTTTTCTATTTGCCCTTTTCGCGATATACATGTTCATAACCGAACGTTACGACTACTTTTTGTTGCTTGTCACAGTTTCAACGTTTTTCAAATACGAAGCCGCCATATTTCTATTCCCCCTAATCCTCGTCGGCATAGTAAAACTCATCCAGAAAAATAAATTGCAAAGTCTGCTGAGAAACAAAGCTGTTGTCGCCGCCATGGCGCTCGGGTCCATAAGCATCTTCACCGCTTACCTGAGTGCCCCCTACCTAATGTCAGGAGGACCTCAATTGATTATGAATGGCATAAACGCTTTCTCATCCAACACACATATCGTTTGGGTTGACCAATCTTTCTTTGTCCTTCTAACTCTTGGAGTGACCGTTAGTTACGCGCTCTATATGCTTAACAAAAATGTTCTTCTTTCCCTTTCTGCTCTTTTCCTTCTTCTGCCAAGTTTCATGATGCCTTACTTCCAAAACTGGTATTTGCCCTTCATTTTTATGTACGCACTTATTCCGCAGCAGAAAAAAGAGCTCAACGTAACAGTGTTCTGGCTGGGCTTCATGATTGTTCTGCTGGCTTTTTCAGGAACCAATTTCCAGTTGCTTATCCAATATTTCCACTAAATCAATCCTCGGCAACGGTACACAAATAAATTCATGCGCATAATCAATATACCTGTAGAAATTGAGGCGGGGACTTGGAGGCTTCTAGGGATTTCGTTTACCAAAAATTCTGCGAGTACTACCGGAACCCCTCGAACGTGATTCCTGCCCCGATTTTTGCTGAGCAGAGAGAATTCGGCTATCTGATGTTTAAAGAACGGTTTATGGTTAGGCATAAACGATTCAGCAGCATCGATAGCTTAAGGTCTGCTCTTAACCAGACTGTTCCATCAGACGTTTACCATTCATGCGCTTACTATGAAAACCCAGATTTCGACATGGACAAAAAAGGCTGGTTAGGCGCCGACTTGGTATTTGACATAGATGCGGACCACATTCCGAGCGGCTGCAACAAGATCCATGATGAATTCGTCTGCGCCAAATGCGGCTTCAGCGGAAGAGGTATAACCCCCGAAGTCTGCCCAGCATGCGAAGGAACAAAATTCGCAACTAAAACATGGCCTTGCGAACTCTGCATTCAAGCTGCCAGAGAAGAGACAGCCAAACTGATTGATATGTTAAACAACGACTTCGGTTTTTCATTAGACGAATTGCACGTGTTTTTTTCTGGGCACAGAGGATACCACGTTCATGTAGAAGATAAAGCCGTGCGTTCGCTGGATGCTATGGCGCGAAAAGAAATAGTCGATTACGTTATTGGATTGGGCTTAACCGTTTTGGATAGAGATTCCCCCGAGAAACGGGGAAGAAGGAAGCAGAGCTCCAAAAAATTTAATTTGCATAACTTCGGCTGGAACAAGCGCCTTAAAACTGGCATGGAAAATTTTCTGGCGAGCGCAACCAAAGATGACTTGAAAAATGCGGGTTTAAGGAATGCGGCGCTTTTAAAAAATAAGGACGCGATTATTAAGCGAGCTATTAATGATGGACGATGGGAAAGCATTAACGACGTCAAATTTCAGACCTGGCTTAAACTTGCCCAATACGTGAAAGATTTGCAATCAGCAAAGATTGACACAGTTGTAACTACAGATGTTCACCGCTTGATCAGGATGAATGGCACCCTGCATGGCAAGACAGGACTAAGAAAGGTGGAGTTTCCGGCGAAAAACCTGCAGGATTTTGATCCGTTCAGTGGAGCAGTAGCTTTTAAAAAGGGTGAAGTGAAAGTGTTGGTCTCTGACGGTCCGGAGTTCAAGATGGGCGGGGAAACGTTTGGTCCATACAGGGACGAAACTAAAGAGTTGCCTATTGCAGCGGCAGTTATGCTCATCTGCAAAGGACGGGCCACGGTGACAAATTAATGTATAACGAACTTTACAATGCATGGCGAAGAGAAGTAAGCGAGGTGCCGCTTGCGAGTTTGTCGCGCGACTTCTACGCCAAGATCGCTGATTACTTAAAACGCATTCGCGAACAGGACGGGCTGTCCGATAAAAAATCAGTAAAAGTAAGCCTGCTCGCCCGTGAAGGCCAGAACGTGACGCTTATGCTTGAACAACTGCTCAGAGCAAGATACAAAAAGCTGCTCAAAACAATTAGCCAAAACCAAACGGTGCCTAGTGAAATGTTAACGGCTGAAGAAGCCAAGATGTGCGAGAGCTTCGTGGCCTTCGCAAGCGCATACCAAAAGTTTACGCAGGACCTCTTACAAGGAGAAATCAGCCGAAGAATCATCCAAACCGCCCAAACTACCACTCAAGCAACAGCCCAAACCGAACCTAAAGCGGAAGTTGAAACTATTCATAGTCGGGTGAGTTTGAGGTTTGTTAGGGGAATTCCAGCTATTATGGGTGCAGACATGAAATCATATGGCCCGTTTCTAGTAGAGGATGTTGCTTCGCTGCCTGCTGACAACGCTAAGATTTTAGTTAAGCAGGGTTTAGCGGTGCAGGTTGAAGTTTCTTAAGGGTTGCATCCGCTTTCCCAATTTTTATTTTGCGCCACAAGCCTTGGCTTGCGAAAATGATAAGCGGGTAAGACACAATCCATATTATCGAGTAAAGCGGTCCGTAATAGAAGTGGAACATCTGCACCTGGTTTGATTCTACACCGTACTGCATGCCGATGTTGAAAATGGTAACAATTCTTAGTACATTTATGAAGTATGTGACGACTACGCCAACCGCAAAGTACCCCACTTTAGCCTTCCATGAGATATGTATCTGCTGAAGAAACACTATAAACTACCGCTGTGAAAATCAGGAAGCTTTCGATGCCAGCGCAGGGCCAAGCGATCGAGAATTTAGCGGTTCCCAGTGGCCCTGTGGCTTGAAGGGTTGGCATCCCACTCACTGTGGTCATGGAAGTGACGCATCCCATCCAATTCAGGGTTTTAGCGGCAAGTGTAGCCGTTGTCGGAACCAATATTTGGAAGGGTGTAAACTCGCCGTAGGGAAAAACGTTGTCGATAGTGTAAATTACTCCTACTAATGCGGCGAATATTCCCGGCAAAGCAAGATCTGACAAGCCTTTTCTCCCGAAATAGAACAGTGCGATTGCGCAAAAGAGAGCTGAAAAAACCAAGTACTCAATCGACAACGGCATAGTATCATAGAATGCGACTCCGCTATGCAAAGACCAGTTTGCTATGGCGCCGTTTAACCCAACATAGTACTCGGAAACTACGTAGACAGTGGGAAGCAGTAACGCCAAGGCCAAAGCTGCGAGCTTTCCTGCACTTTGTCTGTTTATTTTTGGTTTGAAGGTATCCCAGTTGAGGATGAACTCTAGCGCCACGAGCCAGACGAAGAAAAGTTGGAACGTTCTGCCTTTCCACATTAACTGAAAAGACGCTTGAGGAGTGACTTGAAGGTACGGATCAGCGGGGTTAAGGATGAAAAGCAAAGCCATCGGGACAGCGAAAGCAATCAATGGTAAAAGCTTTACAATGGCGTCTGAGTTAGTTTCTTTTGGAAAACTCTGCATGGCTGCATCCTGCATGTACATAACGTTAAAAACATTCAGTTTAAAAAACAATGTGCCTTCCTCCCAAAGTTCAGACTATCAAACAAACAATGCAGAAACCAATCGGAGTCGTCGCTGTCGTTTGATTCATCCGGCGACTCATATTTTTGGCCGAAAGGCGAAAAAGTATAAGAATGCGTATGTTCCTTCTATGCAAAGCTGGTAGTGAAGAACGTGAACGTTCCTAAAGAAGTCAAGACTTACTGTCCCAAATGCAAAATTCATCAAATTCACAGTGTAACACTTTACAAAGCTGGAAAGCGTAGAGCTCTGGCTCACGGTGAACGAGCACACGCAAGAGAAAAAGAAGGTTATGGCGGGCAAAAATATGCGCTTCAAAGAGAATTCGCCAAAACAACCAAGAAACAAACCCTGCGCCTCAAGTGCAAAGTTTGCAATTACATGAGGCATAAAGACGGTATTCGTCTGAGAAAATTAAATATACAGTAATTTGTGGAGAGAAAAAAAGTCATGTCTGAATGGAGTAAACTTATCCCAAAACCGCGAAGCGTCTTCCTCAGAGTTAAATGCTCAAAATGCGGAAATGAACAGTTGGTTTTCAGCAACGCTGTTAACAAAATCACCTGCAACGTGTGTGGAGAAACGCTTGCTGAGCCCACTGGCGGACGAGCAAAGATTAATGGTGACGTGCAAGCCGTTCTCGAGTAAGGGATGACGAAATTAATGGCTGAGCGTAAGCCCGAGTGGCCTAAAGCCGGCGACCCGCTTATCGGAATGGTAAAGACAGTCACGGATTATGGCGCCTGCGCTCAAGTCTACGAATACACTCAACGCGGGATACTTCGTGCCTCAGGGCAAGGCACTTTTAGAAGGGAAAAATAATTGGTCTGGCAACTTCGCAAATGCGTAAACTGCAGCAAATACACTTTGAAAAAAACCAGTTGCCCCTATTGTGGTGGACCTGTTAGGATTCCGCATCCAGCCAAGTTTTCCCCCGATGATAAATACCTGAAGTATCGTATGGCAATGAAAAGGAGCAAAGATGCATGAAAGAAACTTACCTTAAGCAGTTTGCTGAGATTCACCCGAACAATCCGATTCTTATTGAAGGCCTCCCCGGACTTGGGCTAGTGGGCAAAATCGCATTGCGTTACATGATTAAACAGCTAAGACCCCAAAAAGTAGCTTACCTCTACTCACCCCATTTCCCATATTTCGTCTTAGTCAACAAGAAAGGAAATGTTCGCCTCCTAAGGGGCGTATTTTATTACTACAAAAACCCCAACGGAAACGACTTAATCCTTTTCACGGGCGACAGCCAATCCCAAACAATCGAAGGACAGTACGAAATCGCCGATCAAATCCTCAACTTCTCAGAAAAACACAACGTAAAAACAATCGCGACAATCGGTGGCTACCGAATGGAACCCACAGAAAAACCCAAAGTCTTCATCGCGGCAACATCGCAAGAAATCCTTGATAAAGCCATCAACGCAGGTGCAACACTTAGCACCTCAGGAAGCCCCATCGTTGGAACAGCAGGATTGATACTTGGCCTAGCAAAATTCAAAAAAATAGATGCCCTTTGCTTATTGGGCGAGACACGTGGCTACCTTCCCGACCCGCTTTCGGCAAAAAGTGTACTTGAAGTTTTAAAATCTACGTTTAACTTCGACTTAGACCTTAAAGGATTAGACGAGGAAATTGCTCGGGCAGAAACAATGGTTAACCGGCTCCAGCAGATAGAAGAGAAACGTGCCCTTGAAGCTGAACAAACAAGAAAAGAAGACGACAAAAAAACAACCTACATTTCCTAAATCAAAAATTTCCTAGATATATCCGCGGTTTTTTGGGTTGTCGTCCCTCCGCTGAAAGGTGAAAACATGGGGGGAACTGAATTTTGGGCATTGGATAAAGGCAAAGGAATTTGGGCGTTTTTTAGAGCTCTGATCAATTACGCGATCTTTGATTATTTCAGGTTTTGTGCCGGCAACAGCTAAGACTGGCCGTCATTGCATCTTACGGCGTGCGCCTATGTTTTCTTCAGGCATCCTTCCCTTGGCTCATAGATCGTTCCTTCACGGAGCAATTGGCTTATCATCCGTTCAACTTCGCCCCTGGGAATCTTGCTCTTCGTTTCCAGCTCGTTTACAAGGGCTTCTTTCTCAACAATGCCTGTCACCTTCTCCATGTTCATAAGAGTCGATAGCACAATGGAGAGTCTGTCACGGATGCTTTTAGGTCTGCCAGTCATTATCAAGTCAATATCCATCTTGTACGAGGACAAGTCGATCCCGACTTCTTCTAAAGACTTCTTCATTATAGCGATAGCTGCCCCTGCATCTTCAGCAGTTACTTCCCGACGCAGAGCTACCTTTGCCCGGGCTTCCGAGATACGAACAAGCGACTCAAGCTGGCGAGCAGTAATTGCCACTGGTGAGCCTTCGGTTTCGCTTGCCGAACGCATGGCTAAGTAAAAGTCGCTAAGCTGCTTTAACGCCTCTTCGGAAAGCACAGGTTTGATACCCTTCGCGTAACTGACGTACTTGCGCAGCAACTCCGCATCAACCTGAGCCTCAACGGGGCTCACTCCCCTACGATGAATCTCCAAAATGTGCTTGGACATTCTGCTATCAGATTCCTTGTTAGGAACGTCGCGAAGCACGAAAATCAAGTCAAAACGCGAAAGAATAGTTACGGGCAACGGAACGTTTTCAGCTACGGTACGATTTGGTTCATACCTGCCCAACGACGGGTTAGCAGCTGCCAATACAGCGGTCCGCGCGTTTAAGGTGGCGACGATGCCACCTTTCGCAACCGAAACCGTATGCTGCTCCATAGCCTCGTGGATGGCGACACGATCTTCAGGACGCATTTTGTCCATTTCGTCAATGCAGGCTATTCCTTTGTCGGCGAGCACCAAGGCTCCTGCCTCCAAACTCATGCTTCCGCCTTTCTCCCGCACGACAGCGGCCGTCAAGCCCGCGGCTGTTGTTCCTCTTCCAGAAGTGTATAGTCCACGGGGCGCTATTCTGGCTACGTATTGGAGAAGCTGCGATTTGGCGGTTCCAGGGTCTCCGATTAGCAGGATGTTGGGTTCTCCCCTTATGCTTACGTCAGGTAGAGTTTTAGACACCCCGCCAAAGAGCAAATACATTATTGCTTCTTTGATGTGTTCGTAGCCGAAAATTGAGGGTGCTATTGAATCCCTGATTTTCCTGTGCACCCACGGGTCTTTCGACAAGGCGAGAATTTTTTCTTCCTCTTCAGGAGTCGGTGGAGAAGTTTCAGGTTCTTTGCCGAGCAATTCGACGGAGTTAGCGTCGAGTTGAAGGATAAAAGTTCGAAGTTTTCCCATTCCCATGAGCGAAGGCGCGAAAGCATGCACTATGCCGACTATGGAAACGTGGTCTCCTGGTCTGGCAACATCGACGATATCGTCACCTATAGTTTTGACAGCTAGTGTCCGTGGTAGTTGTCCAGGAGGAAGGTCTTCGGGTTTTTCTTGAAGTCGCAGGTCTTGTGAGTCTATGAATGTTGAGTCTTCTTGTGCGAATTCGAAGGGGCCATCTCTTCCACAGTCTGGCGCCTCGCAGACGGATGGCGCTTTAAGAAATTGCCCTGTTTGCTCTACCCTATTCATGGTTCCGCAGCGTTTGCATTTGAATGCTCCTACAAGAACCATGGGTCTGACAGGCGTAGCTCGCACAACTATGCCTTCAACCATGACGAGCTTAGACATTTGTCTTGAGCCGAGTTTTCTAAGCTGTTCCTTGCCCAGAAGCTGCACGATTCTTATGACGATTTTCTCTATTTTTTCAGCGTGCTCAGAATCTTCAATTCGCAGCTGTTCATAAGCGCCTTTTCCCGCATGTTGGAGATACTCTTCAGGTCTATTAAGCACCTGTTCCGCGAGCGCTTGGTCGAACCCGTAGAGTTCTTCAAAATCGATCATTATCGAGTTTTTCCCAGTGATTGCTAACTGAGCGATTCTCTGACGGTACTTATCCCTCTTGAAAAACTCTTGAAAACGCTGCTGCGGATCCACAGTCAACTGCTCATTAGCCATCTTTACTTTTCACCTTCCATATCCAAAATCTTGGCTTTCCACTCAGAAATTATCTTTACAAGCTGCTCATAGAGGATTTTTTCTTCGCTGGAGAGCTTTTTAAGAACCTGTTCCCCCTGCCCAGGTGCGGAGGAAAGAGCGACGATTTTTTTCAGCCGGGAATTCACAATGTCTTTTGCCAGATACTGAGTTTTTTGGTACTCATTTATTTTTTCCGGTTGGGTTGCTTCTCGTTTTAGTGTTGCTAAGTAGCGTCTTAACTTGGGGTAGAAGTCGTCCGGTAAATCGCTGATTTGCCCAGGAATCTGCACGCCCTCCTTCCACTGGACCTTAAACAGTTTCGTTGAGTCCAACATGTCGTCCTCGCGGAAATGAACCATTCCAGCGTTTGCCAAATCTTTGGCGACCCAAAAATAGACTTCATATTCATTTCCCTCATCAAATGGTCCAACCGTCAAACCGGCAAGTTTAATCTCGGGGCAGTTTCTGTTAGCGACAACTCTAACGAATGAGTTTTCATAACAGAAATCTAATGTGCAAATTTGTCCCGCCAATTTTCCGCTCTCCCTGTCTAATAGTTTACCCCTTTGTGGGGTTCAAGACATATAGCGGAAGTAGTTTTAAGGTTTCCTACAAAATAGAATCGACAGGGAGAAGCCGGCATGAAGCTGGTTACCATCCAAACGCTGCATTCTTCTTGAAGACAACGATCCCGCGGCAACTAAATTTACGGCCATAGTCCCAATGTTTTTATTGCGTTTGCGACTCTGCCGACTCCAAGCATCAACGCTCCAGTTCGCATGTCACTTTCTTCCCTCTCCGCTAAGGCAACGACGTCGTTGAAGGCTTTAGTCATTTTTTCTTCAAGCTTGTTGTTAACCGTTTCCAGCGTCCATTGCTCACGCGTCAGGTTTTGGACCCATTCAAAATAGCTAACTGTTACGCCACCGCTGTTAGCGAGTATGTCGGGTATGAGGCAAATCCCTTTTTCGTAAAGAACTTTGTCCGCTTCAGGTGTAGTCGGTCCGTTTGCAGCTTCAGCCACCATTTTGGCCTTTATTTTGTCTGCGTTTTTGCAGGTAATTTGGTTTTCAAGTGCCGCTGGGATGAGCACATCGCAAGGCAACTCTAAAAGTTCCTCGTTGGTTATGTTTTTTGAATCTTTGAAGTTTTGAACTGACCCAGTTTTTTCTTTGTGGGCTAAAACTTCTGGGATGTTTAAGCCGTTTTGGGCGTAGATGCCTCCTGTGGAGTCGCTGACAGTTACTACTTTGGCGCCTACTTCTTGAGCTGCCGCAGCTGCGTGGTAGCCTACGTTGCCAAAGCCCTGAATTGCTATCGAGGCGTTTTTGAGTCTAATGCCATTGTTTTCTGAGGCTTGCTTGACGCAGTGGATTACGCCTCTACCGGTGGCTTCGGTTCTTCCCCATGAACCGCCAATTTCGATTG
The DNA here is from genome assembly GCA_963827165.1 of Candidatus Bathyarchaeota archaeon. Lineage (GTDB taxonomy): Archaea > Thermoproteota > Bathyarchaeia > Bathyarchaeales > Bathycorpusculaceae > Bathycorpusculum. Next base: position 533,014 of record CAWGZR010000005.1, read on the forward strand.
GTTTGCCGGTGGCGCTTTCTGGGATGCTGTAGCCTTTGAGTTGGCTGTATGTGTCCATCACCCAAGCCATTGTCTGTGCGTCAGTGTACATGTCAGGCGCGGGGATGTCTCGGTGAGGACCCAAATACTCAGCGATTAAACTGACGTACCTTCTGGTTAACCGCTCAAGCTCGTGGCGGCTCATTTTTTTGGTGTCTACAACTACGCCGCCTTTTGCCCCGCCGAACGGAATGTTCGCGATGGCACATTTCCAAGTCATTAACATCGCCAAAGCCGTGACGTCGTCAATGGTAACGTTTGGGCTGTAGCGGATTCCACCCTTGAATGGTCCGCGTGCATCCCAATGCTGGACTCGGACGCCGCTGAAGACCCCGACGACACCGTTGTCCATACGGATGTCGATGCTGACGCTTATGGACCGTTTCGGTAAACTTAGCATCCGACATATGCCTGGGTCTAACTCTAATTTTCTGGTTGCAAGTTTAAGTTGAGATAACGCTACGTTTAACGTTGCATGTTCTTCCGCCATAAAATCTCGCCTTGTACAAGAATTGTTAATCGGGAATGGCTAGTTAAAATTTGCCTTCGCGTTTTTTTGTGGGTTTGGTTGATGCTTTTGTATACCGTTTTCTGTTGCGCGGCTGGAATTTTTCTTTGTGTTTTGGGTTGCTTTTTTAGTTTGGGGCTTGATTTAGCTGTAGGTTGCATACAGAAAAGTATAGACAAGAAGAGAAAAGAACAGAAACGTATGAAAAAGTATGGAAACGTAAAGGAAAGAATAAAAAAATGTGTCAACCGCTATGATGATTCTTTTCCGAAGATTTCCAGGAAACCCTTCATTTTCCAGTAGGTATCCAAGAATTCCAAGCCGCGTGGCGTCGCAAAATAAAGGGATTGATCCTCTGCAGTGAGTTTTCGGGTCAACCCGTAACTGCTAAGATCCTCCAAAATCTTCCGCAAGCGGTCAACGGGGACGCCTACTCCATAGGAGACACGGGTGATTTTGCCGCCTTCAGGGTAACGAATGAGAACCTCAAGCACTTGCGCGTACAGGTCTGTTCTTGAACGCTTCGTTTCTCGGTCTCTCATGGCTTTTGCATCTCCAGAACAACAGTTAAAATGGTGGGTTCGGAAGAGTTTCTACCTTTTTAGGTGCTTCGCTCACAGCTGCTCCAAAATCCATCTTAAGGTCGCCTGTATAAGTTACTTGTTCTGCAGCTGAACCCTGCTCCAGCTTTACCGTATCAGCGAATATCCGTCCAACTCTGCACATCGGGCCAATAACTGCTTCAGCCGCGTATATGTCATCGACTCTAGCAACTGCTCCTGCAGCAGCCCACTTCGCCGCCCAATTAGCTCCCCAACCGCCATAGCTTAAATCTGCGCTTTTGCCAACTTCAACACGTTCGCCGATCAATAATCCCTCAAATCGGCTGCCATTGCGGACAGTAACCACCTTGGCTTTCAGCCCCTGCTTAGCTTGGGTTTTGCCGCTGATATCCGCCACTTCTTTGACCAATATTCTGTTTGCTTCAAGCCTTCCGCCAATGTGCAGATTTGTACTTTCAAAATTGCCTGATATTTCAACTACTCCGTAGCCCTCAAGACTATCAGAAACAAACAGTGAACCACTCACCTCAAATTTTCCGCCGACCTCAACTTTTTGTGCGTGACAATCGCCGCGTATTTCAATAACTCCACCCGCTTCAATGATGGCACAGTTTATGCTTCCATCAACCTCAAGCTTTCCAAAAGTTGAAATCTTCCGCCCTTTGCATCCAGCAGGCAGCGAGCCTTTGCCATATACTAATAGTTCCCCGAATTCAAGTGGTAACTTGCTGAGAAATTTTCCGCCGACTCGAATGTTGCCTGTTATGGATCCACCGCCAACTTCAACTTCTCCACCCACATTAAGATCGCCTAATTTTACTGTTCCAGGTGCAACTACCTTACCGCCGACGTCAACACTTGAAGCTTCAAACATGTTTTGGATGTCTGCACGTCCGCCAACGCGGATTCTTTCGCATTTGATGGCGCCAGCTTCTATTTTTCCACCCACATCAATGTTTTCTGCGGTGATTGCGCCCGTGACCTCCACTGAGTGGCTTACGTTGAGTTGTTTATGAACTGCCAAGTTGCCAGTCATCTCCAGTTTTCCTACGTATCTAGCTGTTAGTTCAAGTCGCGCCCTGTTGGATTGCGAACTTACTTCTTTTGTTTTTGAAAAAAACATTTTGGATTCTAATGAATCGCATTCGAGGTCACAGTTCACGTATGCTTTGCCTTCAAGATAGACGCTTCCGGTTACTACGACGTTTTTGCCATTGCTGGCTTGAATTGTTGCGTTGTTGCCGACTCTGAGTTCACCGTCGACTCTGTCGAGAGTTGCGGTTTGTCCGCGTGGGATATGTAAATCTGACATGGTTTCTAGTTCATCGCCTTTGCTTTTAAGGGTAATTCACTTTGCGTTTCTACCACTCACACCTTATCTCCTTTTATTCTGCCTTCAAAGCTTTTTGAGCAATAAAGTATCCAATCGCTGCAAGTGCAACTGTGAAGACAACTAAGTATATCATGTTTCCAGCTAACGTGGAGATTTGTCCTGCGGTGAAATTGCCGTTCACTATGAGTAATCTGCAAGTTTCGACGGCTTTCGTTATTGGATTAACTTCTGCGATGCGTTTGAGCCACGATGGGAATGTTGCTAGCGGAAACATTGAGCTGCTCATGAATACCAACGGGAACGCGAGGAAGTTAATTATGGCGACAAGCGAATCAACCTGTTTTACTGAGAAGGCGACTGCTGTAAATAGGCAGCCGAAGGCAAATGTCACGAGCCCCAGCGCAGCAAAAATGCCCAACAAGTTCAAGACGCCAAAACCTGCTCCTACCCGCAAACCGTTTGGAAGCACTACTGCAACGATAAATGTCAAGACTGCTATGAACATTGCTTTAACAAAGTTTTGTAAAGTTCCCGAGAAGAATATCGAAGCTCTTGAAATTGGTGCACTCAGCAAAGAATTGAGATAACCCAGTTGCCTATCGAGAACTATGTCGATGCCACCATAAGCCATGTTGATTATCACGATTAATGCAATTATTCCCGCCGTTAGGAAAGTTATGTAGTTTGCTGCTCCGCCAAAAGCCGAGCTCATAGCCGATTTGATCTGTACAATCAGAGCAGGCGACAGAGCAGTCCCTCCGATACTTGTCGGAACAAGGTTGACCGGGTTAAATGAGCTACCGAAAAGCGCCAACCAAAATACTGACATGAATAGTCCGGGCATGATGGCGGCGGGGTTGCGAATCCACTTCTTGAGTGACCTGGCTGTCAGAGCTAAAGTGTCGGCGAACATTTACTTCATCCTCTCGATAAGGACTCGCTGGCCATAGGAATCCCCGTTTGCTGCCCCGTCACGCATTGTGTTGCCTGTGATTTGCAGGAAAACTTGATCAAGTGTCGGTTTAGTCAAGGTTATGTCGGAAATCTTGAGTCCACTATTAGTAACTGCCTCCACTATTGTCGGAAGAGCATCGGTTCTTCCCAGTTTAATCCTGTAAGTTCCACCTTCCTTTTCAACATCAGTTACGTCTTGGATCATGCGAAGCGTGGATGATATATCGGTTCCATCGGTAAGTTGAAGTATTAATATGGTGCCGCCGAGTTTGTTCTTCAGTTCCGATGGGTTGCCCGACACTTTGATAACGCCCGTGTCGATTATTGCGATTCTGTCGCACAACGAGTCGGCTTCTTCCAGGTAATGTGTCGTCATAAATATGGTTATGCCATTTTCACGGTTAAGTTGCCGGATGTAAGCCCACATTTTCTGCCTTGTCTGAATATCCAACCCAAGCGTCGGTTCGTCCAAAAACAGGATTTTCGGCTCATGAATAAGGCCCATCGCCAACTGCAACCGTCTACGCATTCCGCCCGAGTAAGTTTTAACCTGCCTTTGCGCGGCGCTTTCAAGTTCCAGAAGCTTCAGCAAATCTTGAGCCTTCCGACGGGCTGTGTCATTTGGGACATGGTGAAGTTTGGCTGAGAGCCGCAGGTTTTCTATGCCTTTGAGTTCGTCGTCTGCTGTGAGTTCCTGCGGTACGATGCCTATGATTTTGCGGACTGATGCTGCTTTACTATTTATGTCATATCCAGCTACGGTTGCTTTCCCTGAAGTTATTGTTGCTAAGGTTGTAAGCATCTTGATGGTTGTTGTTTTTCCAGCGCCGTTAGGACCCAGAAAACCGAACAGTTCTCCTTCTTCCACCGAAAAAGAAATGTTATCAACAGCCTTGACTGATTTTTTATAGATTTTGGTGAGGCCTTCAGCCTCGATTATTTTATTTTTCATTCGATTCACTTCTTTGTTGGTAGATCGTGGAATCTCAATAAATAGTCAGTTCACAACTGGTAAACACAAAAAGTGCTCACAATATGTGAGTATCGCGTAGGTTGAGCGAATCTTTTGAGAAAAGGCGCTTTCAAAAATAGAAATTTCGGCATTGCCCTAATGACTACGGTAATGTGAAACCTAAAATCGATTAATTAGTAAAGCCGAACACGTTAAACCATTCTGACCCCTGGCAGTGAACTTCACGTGGTCCGCTTGCAAAAGCGGCTATATCAAAATTTTTCTAGGGATTCTCCCAATTGTTTTCTGGTCCTCAGACAGTGTGGACAGACGCAGCTGAGGGGAAGGTTTTTGGTTGCGCATAAGTCGAGATATTTGCAGTCGGCGCACGGGAATTCTTTGCCACATCGGATGCAGCTTTGAAGAAAAACCACTTCCGTACCCAATATGCCCGCGAGCGTGTCAATGAGTTTCTCTATGTTGTTGCAGTCCTTTATGGAGAAAAGCCCTCGTTCCCGATTGTAGTCTAGCCCCAGATTCATTAAGGTGACAAATTTGTCTCTGTCCACTCTTGGAAGCTTGAACCCCTTTGGATTTAAAACAGTCGTCATAAACAAGTCTCCAATTAGTACTTGTTCATTTTGGCGAGAAAATCTACTTCTTCAGGCGTGAACTTGAACCATTCGGCGAGCGCGCTTGATTTTTGTTGTTGAAGCAATGTTTTGATGTAGGGAACGAAGTCGTGTTTAGCTTTCGAGTGGGAAACGTGGCATTGAGCTCCTATTTTGGCGCAAATGGCGTCAAGCATTGATCTTTTGCCTTTGGTCCAAAACAAAGTGATGATGCGTATAGGCGGCGTGATCAATTCAAATGCCTGGTACGACTCAGGCGCGACTGAAGCCGCTTGAGCCATGGAATTGTAGAAATACCTTAGAAGATGCCAATTTTCTGTGCCGACCCGTCCCCGGTAAACGTCGGCTTGCGAGACGAAATTGTAGGCTGCGGCAAGCTCATCTGGGTTTCTGTAACGTTTGGGGAGGTTGTCGCTTACCGACATCAAAAACTCGTCATAATCGACATTTGAGCGGAAAAGGAGGTCAGAGGCTTCGGAAAGGGCTTTTGCTGAAAAGAACCCTCGAAGTGTTTCGTCCATGCTGATGTCTCTGTTTCTTGAGCTAAGTGCCATGGTGTCCTGAAGGGTTAAAACATGGTTTTCTTCGCTGAGGCTTTGCAAATCGTTTATAGCTGATCGTACGTCGCCCCTGCTGTTTTGGGCTATGTGCTCTAGCGCTTCAAAATCCGCTTTTACATGTTCAAGCAGACAGATCTTCTGAAGTAGAGTGATAAGGAGAGGTATTCTTATTTGTTGAAAGCGTATTAGAAAGCAAACTTTTTTGAGCGGTCTGAGTTTGTCGACTTCTGGGTCGTTTGCCGCCATGATGACTGGTACTTGGGATTTCTCAACGATTTCTATTATGGCGCTGACTCCGCCTCTGTCTTCGTTTCCTGCTATGCCGTCGACCTCGTCGAGGAATAAAATATTGCCTTTGCACTGTGTTGACTTTGAGAAGGAGTCTAAGGCGACGTAGGATGTGGCGGGTTTTGCGACGGCGTTGATGGCTTTTTCTGACCGAGTGTCGCTGGCGTTCATCTCAATTATTGTGAACCCGAACTCTCTAGCAGCCGCATTAACCATTGCTGTTTTCCCGACTCCAGGCGGCCCATAAAGAAGGACGGCTTTCTTTTTGCTTCTGCTTTTGCCTTTTAGCCAGTCGATGAACGCAGCTTTCGCTTCTTCATTGCCCACTATATCCTCTATTTTTTGAGGACGGTATTTTTCTACCCATAAAATGTCATTTTTCATAGGTTTCCATGATGCCTCTGCCAAATTTGGCGAATTGCGCTAGCAGTGCGCTCAGCTGTATGTCGCTGTTGGCGCCTTGGGTAAGGCGGTAATCATACTCGCCAATTATGTTTGAGATTTCTGCTTTCTGCTCAGGAGTCAAATCTGACATTTTGAAAATTTCCCTTAGTACCTGCTTTATTATTTCTGAGCCCGAGAACCCGTAGGAACCCATTATTTCATACATTTTCTTTCTCGCTTCCATGAAGTCGCCGAACAAGGCTTTTCTAATCATCTGCTGAACTTGCGCTGGGCTAGCTTCTCCTGTCACCAACGACACGGTTTTCTCATCTACCACTCCCTCCCTGTAGGAAGCTGCCGTCTGCAACGTGTTAATCGCGTGCCTAAGGTCGCCTTCTGAGAAATCCACTATTCTTTCAGCTGCTTCCGCCGACAGGTCAACTTTTTCTCTTTTAGCTATGCACAGAAGTTGTTCTTTCATCGCTCGCTTATCAAGCCTTGAAAAACGGAAGATTGCGCACCGGCTCTGTATGGGCTCGATTATTTTGCTTGATTGGTTGCAGATGAGAATGAACCTTGATGTGCGCGAACCCGTCTCCATTATTCTTCTAAGAGCGGTTTGGGCTGGACCTGTCATCTGGTCGCACTCGTCCAGGATGATTAAGGAGAAGGGCACGTTTTCGAACCCTGAGCGGCTGTAGCGTGAGAAATCCTTTATTCTTTCTCGAACTGTGTCGATGCCTCTTTCATCAGATGCGTTAAGCTCAAGGGTGAAGCTTTTCCAATTAGGTCCGAAAAGTTCGTGTGCGATACAGATAGCAAGGGTGGTTTTGCCTGTGCCTGGTATGCCTGCGAACATTAGGTGGGGCATGGTTTTGGGATTTTTCATGAAAGCTTTGAGGCTCTCAACTATGTCGCGTAAGTCCACGACTTCGTTGAGGTTTTTCGGTCGGTACTTTTCGACCCACATCAATGCTTCTTCGTTAGTTGCCATTAAGTGAACACCTTTCACAGTAAATTATAACAATAAGAGGTTAGGAGTTACCCATTTAAGTTTTCCCCAGTCGCTCCCACTTTGTCGGGCAAGGACATTTGAGTCTAAGTTAGCCGATTTTGCTGCCTTCGGCCATATCTTTCTCGGGCATGAGCACCGAAACGTGATCTTCACTATCTCCAGCAGCCAAAATCATGCATTGCGATTCAACGCCCGCTAACATCCTCCTCTGCAAGTTTAAGAGGAAAACGCATTTTTTGCCGACCAATTCTTCAGGCGCATAATACTTTAACAGCCCTGCGACAGCCTGCCTTTTTTCTGTCCCGAAGTCGACGATAATTTTGATGAGTTTTTTTGAGTTAGGAATAGGCAACGCTTCAATTACTTTTCCTATTCGCAGGTCAAGTTTCTGGAATTCGGCAAACGATACTTCTTCAGTCAAATGGGTCACACACAAACGATAGTTCACTTTTCAGCGATATTTACTTTACTTTCAGAAATCAACCTGTTTCTCTCTATCGTCGCTAACTTGTGAGCTTGCAGGGTCGGCGCTGGAACTCGCATTTTGGATGTATGCATAACGATCTTGATGGCTGATTCAAGGGAAATCATGTTTCCGACGCTGACAAAAATCGGTTTTGAACCTTGCTTCGTGCATACGACTGCCCCGACAACTTCGTTTTTGTCAACCAAAAATGTTTGACCCTCCCGCTCCACTGAGTCACCTATTAAGCGGCTTTTCGCCGCGCCAATCGTTGGTTTCCCCATAGCGAGTCCAAGGTGGCTGGCGAATCCACACCTGAACGGGTGAGCCCAGCCCTGCGCGTCGACTATAAAGACGTCGGGTTGAATCTTCAGTTTCTTAATAGCTGCGATCGCAGGTGGGATTTCTCTGAAGGCAAGCAACGTTGGGATGTAGGGCATTTTCACTGGGCATGTTGCAACTTGGGATTCCAAAAGGCTCAGCGATTGGTAATCCAAAACCGCTACAGCTCCAACGCCAACTCCGCCAACATATGAAACGTCTATGCCCGCGACCGTTTTGATTTGTTCTGGCAACTTGTCTTCCAGAATTATTTTTTTTGATAGGCAAACCTGGATTTTGCGAGCTTTTTTCACTGAGAAATTCTTCGTTAGCTTGTGTGGCTGACTCAAACTTTAGCCTTTCGCGGTTGGCGTTTGGCTGATGGTTTAGATGGCTCAAACTTCCTCAGGTAATCTTCAAGAGATTTTCTGCGAACTTCAACGGTTATGTCGCCGCGTGTGGTTTCGATTATTCTTCGAGCAATGTCGGACTTATGCCGAAGTCCTGGAACAAGCATGTACGCTTCATCTAAAGCAAGAAGTTGAATGAAGACTTGGTCCATGATTTGGAGGCATTCTTCGCCTTTTCTGACTTCGCCCTCACGCAAGTTATCAAGGGCTAAACGCCTGTACTCACCAATTACATCTGCTAATCCAAGCACATAATCGGTTGAGGGCACGTTGATTTCAGCTGGAGTAACGAAACGGGACTCCTTAAGCAACGCAAAAAAGATTCGTGCTTCCGAATACTCCTGAAGCGCCGCGCTAAACATGCCGCCGTAGATGATTTCTGGACAATCTTCTGATAAGCGCTGGAGGTTAGAGATTTTCTCTTTCGCCTCGGCGATGAGTTTTTCAGCTTCCTCATATTTTTTCTGGTGGATTAGAAGTATAGCTTGTTTGGAGAGGCTCGTTGCTTTGCGCATGCTTTCATGGGTTTCTTCGCGGATCTTATTTTTCTGCATGAGCTCGTTTTTTACTTCTTGGAGAATACTTTCCAGATTGGACAAGGGCATCATCAGAATATCTTGAATTGTTTCGAGGTTTATTTCAATTTCTTTAAAGAACGCTGGCGTGGCGCTTAAGCGTCTGGCCATTTCTCAATTAACACTTTGGTATCCCCTAAAGCGAAGCTTACTTTGACAAATCTTGAATCGGTTATTTTGAATGGGGACATGCTGTCTTCCGCTAGGTCTTTAGGCAGATAAACCATGTATTTGCCATCCTTTCTCCGGAACAGGCGTTCCTTTCCTTCACTAACCATACATATAACCGCTTGGCCGTTAACTTATTTGGCAAAAAATAACTATTCAAGCTTTATCCGCTGATTTTTTCCGTCAAACATTTGTTTGGATGCAAAATGCTATGTTTAGGTGTCGCTTAGACCACTCAAACTTTGATTGGCTTCTTCAGTTTGCTCAGCAACACGACTCTGCTTTCAGGTGCTTCGTCAATAACCATGTAGCCAGTTTTCTCTGCCAGATGCTTAGCAAAATCCAGAACTTCAATGTGCATGGGCATGCGTTCAAAGCTTAAGCGCAGGTTTGAGAAGCCAATATGCATGTATGCTTTTGTTTCGATATAGGTAGGGTTTGCTTTCTCGACAAGTTTAGCGTACTCATCCACGCAATTCATGTTTAGCTTTTTTACTAAAGTCGTCCGCAAAACCGTTGGGCACTTAAAACTCTGCAGCAAACCGAGCGTTTCGTTGAGTTTTGACCATGCGCCTGGGAACTCCGGTCGGCAAACCCGTTTGTATATTTGCTCGTTTGGCGCGCAAAGTGAAACGTAGAGTTGGGTGGGTTCTTGGCTGAGTTTTGAAAGTTTGGCTGGAAGTGTTCCATTGGTTACGAGGAAGGTGGTTAAGCCTTTATTGTGGAAAGCATGGATTAGCTCACCCAGAGGTTCATAAAGCGTCGGTTCCCCCGTTAAGCTTATGGCAACCTGCTTAGGCGTGAGCGCTTCTTGAAATTTGCGCCAGTTCGCTTTTTCATTGCCCTTGTAACCTGTCAAAATTTTTTCTTGCGCCTTGAAGCAACCTTCAACAATAGTTTCAGGCGAGTCTACTTTTGGGATTTTTGTTTCATCCCATGTGACCTGCAAATCTCCGCTTTGCGCTCTCCAACAGAACAGGCATTGCTGGGTACAGTAGTAAAGGCTGGGAGTCATTTGGATGCATCTGTGTGACTTTATGCCATAAAACTTCTGTTTATAACAGGGTCGATCGTTGATTATGGATTCGTAGAGCCATTTGCACCTTTTGACGGCTGAATGGCTTCCTACCAAATGGTATTTTTGTTTTCTTAGGGCGCTGGAAAGCGCGGCTGCAGGGTTTTCGTCCACTTCTTCCACCGAAATTTAGATACAGATAGCTGCTTCATTCTTTTAAAAATCATGTTTCCGATGTTCACTTTGAGCTTGGACGTTTCCAGCATGATTTTGATTCGGCATCGTGGTTTTTTTGCGGGCGGTTTAAATGGCAAAGTTTAAAATCCTCTCTTAATTAATCATGAGGCAATTACAGAAGAGAGTATCTATATTTCGGGAGAGTAGAGTGGTTTGAATAAGAAGATTGTCGCGGTTACCATCTTAGCATTTATGTTCTTAGCAGTAGCTATTGCGCCCTTCGTCAATGTTCATGGACAAGGCAGTCAACTTGGGGTAAGCATAATACAAGTTGTTCCAGCATCTGAGGCGAACTCGCTTGTCCAAACACCCAGCGTCTACAACGGTTCGTCTGGTCAAATCTACAATGTTAAAGGGACAATTTACCTGAGCAACAGCACCTACAATATAATAATGGGAGAAACGATTGTGGCAAGCGGCACAGCCGACGGTTTCTACGTTAATACCAACTTTACTGTTCCCCAACTTCCAGGCGGAGACTACAACTTCCTAATTGAAGACATCAAGGAAGGAAACCTAAACTCCACCGGCTCAACTCCTGCACAATTTTTGATTACACCTGGCTACACCATAACCCCTGCCAACTCGTACAATCAAGAAGGCAGCACCGTACCATTAACTGTGACAATAACCGGAGGCAACTCAGGCGCAAGCTACGCAGCAAACGTCACTGTAGTGCTTCCGAGCCCGCTCAACGGGAACTTTTCAGACTTAGTGCCTTCAACGGCTAACTCTGTAGGAACTGCAACTGCCCAGATTAGCTTCCCCAGTAGCAGCTTCCAATCGGAGGATTCACTGGGCATATCGCCCACTACAGTTTACGCGGGAAACTACACATTATACTTTAACATGACTCAAGCTTTGGGTGAAAACCAGTTTCAAGTAGGCTTCCTTGACAGTGCAACATACCACAGAGGTCAAACAGCAACTGTAGCTGCTCAAGGCTACACGGCTGGGCAGACCGCAATATTAACCGTGACAAATGCTGCTACTGGTTCAAGCCTTACTACACAACAAGTAACAGCTGACTCCAGCGGAACAATCAGCACAAGCTTCGTGGTTCCTGCTGCCGCAGCTGTCGGAAACTACAAGGTTACAATCACGACAAACAGCGGCACCGCGAAGTTGCTGGCGGACACCCAGTACTTCTCTGTTGTTGGGTACTCCGTCGCCATTACAACGTTAAACCTTGACGGACAAATCGCCCCCAGCGTACTCGTAGTTGTGCAAGATCAAGCCGCAAACACATCTTACAACAAAACAAGCGGCAGCAGCAATGGAGTAGCAAACTTCAACCTTGAAGATGGCCCCTACTTGCTAACTGCCTCCGTTAAAGGGATAAACGTTGGAAATACCAACATAACGGTTACAGGCGCAGGCAGTTTCTCTTTCACATGTCAGTTAACTGACCTCCTAATCAAGGTGCAAAATGAAAATGGAACGGTTCTGCCTTTCATCAATTTAGATATTTCATCTTCTCAAACCGGGAACATTTCTGTTCAAACGGGCATTACGGGAACTTACACTTTGAACTCCACGTTATCCAACATAGGCTACACAATTAAGGCTTCATTATACAGTCAAGTGTTCAATTCAGGCAACGAAACCCTCAGCAATCTACCGGCACAAGCAATCTACCAATACACAATAATTTGTCCTACCGAACAGACAACAATCAACGTCGTTGGCCACAATAATGCTGCAATCTCCGGCGCAAGCGTAAGGTTCGTTGAATTAACCAACGGTTTATTCTATACTGCCACAACTGATAGTTCAGGAACGGCTTCCGCGCCAACTACTTTCGGAATATACAAGGTTCAGATTTACCAAAACGGCATTCTCCTCAACGAGACAACCATCAAAGCTTTCACCCCTGGCCAAACCACGATACGTTGCACTCTTTATGGTATTCAAGTGGAAGTCTCAGTTGTGGATTATTTCGGAACACCAATCTCAAACGCTAACGTAACAGTGAACGGACCATCGTCAGAACGGTATTCTACTACGACTCCTGGAAACGGAGTAGCCATTTTCAGCAACGTTATCGGCGGTAACTTACAAATAGTCGCGTTTGCCAAAGGTGCGGAAAGTAGCTATCAAGCCGTATCGTTAACAGTTAACCAGCCGACCTCCGTCCAGATAAAAATGGGCGGGTACGTCGCTCTTGGATCCCTCCTGATACCGACCACTGCGCTCTTCACCTTTATCTTAATAATAATCGCGATTGTGCTGCTGGTTGTTGTGGAAATATTCCTGCGGCGAAGACGTGCCCCTGAAGCTTAAGGACCAATTTCCCCCTTGATAAGAAAAAAGTTTATATCTTTTCTACGAAACATAAAGGAAACAGGACAAAACAACAGCAACATACAATTTTGAATTGATGTTGAGGTGTATCTATGGCTCAATCAAAAGCTTGTTCTCCAACATGCAGCGCTTTTAAATGCGGTCAAAACTCTGCTTACTACCAGCGAGGCTCCAACTATTGCAGATTGACCGAGGAACTATGCAACGTTGCAAACTGCACGTACTCTATGTGTCAAAAAAGACGATTGTTGCCGATGGGCGTTTGCGGAGAAACCGTCAAACGGCAAACAGTTGAAAAAGACCTAGACGACCCATTCTTCGGCGAATCTATAAAGATCAAGGGAAAAGCTTTGCGCAAACTTGGGGACAAAGAAATATACTAAGAAGACTAAAAAAAACTAAAACTGAGTTACTCGTGAATAAAACACGAGTATTCCCTCTATTTTGATTGAACTCGTTTAACAACGGGCGGCTTAATTTTCTTCAGGATCCTGTACCCGCAGATAATGCATTTTGTTTCTCCGCCCCTTAAGTCTAGTTCTTCAGACGGTACTCTCGCTCCGCATCTCATGCATTCGTATACAATTCCAGATTTTTCCATTGGAAACGCCTCTCCTACAAAGAAAAGTATTTTGCTTTTAAAGGTTTTCCAAGTAAATGACATAAGAGGATAACTGTTTGAGCCGTCGCCGTAGAGAAAAATTATCAATCCATATTCCCCCTGAAAAGTTAAAGCACATCTACAATTCCCTCGACCTAATAGGTGACACTGCAATTATCAAAGTGGCCGACGACGGTGTCACCAAGGCTGAAGCTGTAGCCCAGCAAATAATGGCTGTCCACAAGAATGTGAAAACAGTTTTTTTGCAAACAAGTCCAATCGCGGGCGATTTCAGGGTTAGAGAGCTGAAGCTGCTGGCTGGAGAAGTTGAAACAGTCGCGAAATACCGGGAATCGGGATGCGTTTTCGCAGTCGACGTTGAGAAATGTTATTTTTCACCTAGGCTTTCGTACGAGCGGGCAAGGATTGCAAGACTTGTTGAGAGCGGCGAAACTGTAATTAACATGTTTGCTGGAGTCGGATGTTTCAGCGTAATAATTGCTAAAATCGTGCCTCAGACACAAGTGTTCTCTATTGACATTAACCCAGCGGCATTCCACTTCATGCAGGAGAACGTTAGAGTCAACCGGGTTTTCGGTAAGGTCGCTCCACTTTTGGGCGACGCAAAGGACCTAATCAAAGCGCAGCTGTTGGGTAAAGCCGACCGAGTTCTGATGCCGTTACCCGAAAAAGCCCTTGAATATCTGCCGTACGCGGTTTCCTCTCTCAAATCGTCGGGCGGCTGGATACACTTCTACGACTTCCAACATGCCACTGGAGAAGAATCCCCACTTGACAAAACAAAGCAGAAAGTAGCCCAAAAACTCGGCGCCTTAGATATCGGCTACAGGTTTGTTTTTTCCCGTGTGGTTCGAAGCACAGGTCCTAACTGGTTCCAAACTGTACTCGATATCCAAGTTACCGATGTGCCAAACAAGTTTTTATAGCCTAGACATTAACTATTTGTTTTGTGATGAAGATTGAAGCGTAAACTCATGGATATTTTGGCTTGCCCCATAGACAAGTATCATCCTTTGGAACTTCACGTGTTTGAGGAGAAAGAAGAAATCGTGGAAGGTCTGATAGTTTGCCCTAAATGCCTGCGCTGGTATCCCATTAGAGAAGAGATTCCAGAGATGCTTCCTGATGAACTTCGCAAAGAAACTGAAGATTTGCCTTTCTTGAAAAAGTGGAAGGCAAAAGTGCCTGAGAAAATAATTGCCGAAGGAAAACCCTTCAACCTAAAGTAATTTTCATTTTTCCAAATTTACAGCCCTATTCTTCGCTGAAGATTTCATTGCGGCCTGAGCTATTTCTAGGGCTTTCACGCCGTCCTCGCCCGTTATAAGGGGCTTTTTCTTTTCAGTTATGCATTCAGCAAAGTGTTGAAGTTCGCACTTGAGTGGTTCTTGGAATGGGATTCGCGGCTGTAACGTTTCTTTTTGCTGTTCAATCCACATTTCTTGAGTGATATAGTCCAACCGCATTATCGCGTCGCTTCCCGTCACAGTTAACGTTCGGGTTTTGTAGGGTGTTAGCCAGTTGGATTCTATGAATGCGCTTTCACCGTTTTTGTATGTGAGCATTATTTGTGCATAGTCTTCGAATTTTCGGTTCCGCATGCTTCCCATCTTCGCGTAGACGGTTATGGGATCCTGCTGGGAAATAAACCGCATTACATCAATGTCATGTATTGCAGTGTCTTTAACCACTCCGACGTCGCCTATACGTTCAGGCCACTGCGAAACACGCTTAGCGTTGGCGCAAACTAAATCGCCGATTTTTCTTTTTTCAACTGCTTCTCGGATTACCTGCACGCCGGGTATAAACCTCATCAAGAAGCCGACCGTTAAGACGAGACCGTTCTGCTCGGCTGTAGCACAAAGCTTCTTCGCCTGCTTGGTGTTTGTCGCCATTGGTTTTTCAACCAAGACATGTTTGCCTGCCTTTAACCCCTTGAGCGCTTCCTTTGCGAGAACCGTTGACCATGTGCAAATGCTTACGGCTTCTATTTCCTTATTTTTGAACATACGCGAGCTGTTTGTGTAGGCTTTCACGCCGTATTGGTCCGCGATGGCTTTTGCTCTCTCTGGGTTTACGTCGCAAATAGCTATTAGTTCTGTCGAAGGCAATTCTTTGTAAATGCGGGCGTGGTTTTTTCCCCAAAAACCTGTTCCGATTACTGCTACGCCGATTTTTTTCATTCTTATCCTGTTCCTCTTCCTAATCCACGGTATATGAAGCCTTCTGCTTCTACGGCATTGCGTTCCAAAACACCTGCTAAATCCACCATTACGGAAGGCGTTTTAGTAATGGCTTTTAGCTTCCTTAGGTTTAGATGCTTGAACTGCTCTTCACCAGTAAGTATTACTATGCAGTCAACACCTTCAACAGCCTCGTTCAAGCTGCTCTTGACAACTCCCAATTCAGTGGCTTCGCCTTTTGAGGCGGGATCAAATAGGGTGGCTTTAGCGCCTTTTTGCAACAATAATTTCACGAAGGCTGTGGCGGTTGTACTCGGGCTAACTGCGCCTAAAACCGCAATTCTAGCTCTTCTTAGCGTCTTGTTACATCTTCGCAAAGCATCTTGGGTCAAATTGACTGCGTGTTTTACCATTTCCTCGTTTATCTGCCTGGCCAAATTCGGCAGCCTAAGTTTGACGTTAAGGTTGTCTGCACCCTCGAGGAGCAGGTACGCTTCACTCCTGTTTTCTTCATCATTAGTCGTAGGCCAAAAAGTCGGGTCACTGAACTCCGACGTTTTCGAAACTTCAAAGTAATCCGCATTTGCGCCTTCGCAAAAGATAGCCAATTCACTTGCTAGAGCCGCATTGACATCCTGCCAAGCTGTAGCGAACAGTGTTATTATCTCAGCAGTTTTCAAGTTATCCACAGGCTTGACGTCTTTTGCCACGGTTTTTGCAATGTTCAATACTGTGTCTAGATTTCTCTTGTCACACACAGCAATCTTTAGCTCTAAATCTTCGATAGGCTCAATAAACTGCTTTATTTGCGCGTTATGGACTGGGATGTACGCCAGAATAAAATCTTGACTGGCCTTCAATCCTGAAGTGTTCTCCAACGTTTCCTTCATTAGCCCTTCAATGAACCCTAAACCCGCAACTTCACCGTAAATCACCAGCATACCTGAATGCAGAACTGCCCCAACCTGCTTTAGGATGCTAACCACTTCTGAACGGTCAATTATTTTTTTGTCGTCAATTTTCGCAGCAACAGTAATAATCGCCATGTCGCTGTGGGAAACAGCTTTCTTAAGGTCGCTTGTAACGCTCAGCTGCTCCGAGTTGATTAGGTTTTTTATTTTGCTCTCTATTTCCGTCTGCTTGAAGGGCGTTTTTCCTTTTGTTAATTTTTTTACCACGCTTGGATCGGCATCAGAACACATCACTTTAAAGCCCGCTTTAGCGAAGGCATAGGCGAAAAGAATCCCTTTACGCCCGCAACCTATCACGCCTACAGAAAAATTTGAACGCTTTTCGATGGTATCGATGTCATCGGGTCTTAAGTTCAGAAGGTTGGGCATTCGCCAGTTTTCTCCAAGGCAACAAACGCACTTAAAGGTCTTTCAGGGTTTCTTCGAGCTTTGCACTGTAGTCTTTAATTAGCTTTAATGCTTTCTCTTGATTTTTCGCTTCAGCATAGAGCCTGAAAACGGGTTCGGTTCCGCTTGGCCTAATCAGGATTGCGCTGCTGTCGCTGAACCAAATCTTAACTCCGTCAATGGTGCTTATGTTTTCGCCTTTTACTTGCTCGTAGATTTTCTTTAGAAGAGGCTCTTTCTTGTCATCTGGGCACTCGATTTTGCCTTTTTCAATAAAGTACTGCGGCTGCTCAGCTACCAACTCAGAAAGAGTCTGCCCTGTTTGAGCCATGATATCTAGAAGCAAAGCTGTTGTCATTGCCCCGTCACGGACTGCTTGGTGTGGACCATAAAAGATTCCGCCGTTTTCTTCCCCGCCCAACTGTGCATTTAGCTCTTTCATTTTTTGCGAAACTGTAACGCTTCCAACTTTGGTCCAGATCAAATCGCCCTTGTAAGCTTCAACAGTGTCCTTGATGAGGGTTGAAGAGCTAACTGGCGTGACGATTTTTGCACCAGGTTTTTTGGCGAGAAACTGTTTTATGACTATTGCAAAAGTTTTATCTCCCCAATAGATTGTTCCGTCATGACCGGCGAAAATTGATCGGTCAGCGTCGCCGTCGAAGGCTACGCCTATGTCTGCGCCGATGGCTTTAACAGTTGCAGATAGGTCGGTTAGGTTTTCGGGTCTGGGTTCAGGCATTCTTCCTGGGAAAGTTCCGTCGATGTTGGCGTTTATGCTGGTTACTTTGCAGCCGAGTTCCCGAAGTAACTGTGGTCCCGTTAAGCCTCCGACGCTATTAGCGGCGTCAACTACAACATGGAAATGTTTTTGCGCGATTTTTTGCAGATTAACATGTTTCTTAATCGCCTCCAAGTACTCGTCGTTGATTCCAGGTAAATCCTGCACCGTGCCAAGCTTGTCCCATTCCGCGAAAATAATCTTGTTATCAAAATAAATGTTCTCTATTTCGACTTCTTGTTCATGGGATGTTTCAATCCCGTCGTTCCAAATAACCTTAATACCGTTATATTCAGGCGGGTTATGCGAAGCTGTAATTATCACGGCGCCGTCCATCTGATGATTTTTAACTGCAAACTGCAACGAGGGAGTAGGCGCCATCCCCGCCAAGAACACGTGACATCCTGTGGAAGTTAAGCCTGAAATCACCGCTTTAGAAAGCATACTGCCGCTTGTCCTAGCATCATACCCGACAAGAAGGTTTTTTCTTCCGAAAAAAGTTCCGATTGCACAGCCGACTTTAATCGCCATTTCAGGCGTCAACTCAACGTTGACTAAACCTCGGATGCCGTTAGTCCCGAAAAGTTTTCTTTCACTCATAAACTTCACTTCGTTTTTCACGTAATAGTTAACTTAGGGTTTTATAATGTTTTCAGCGACTTCTTTGGCTGGGCAAATCGAATGTGCGTCTAAGATCTGAAGGTTGTCCTTGATTTTTGCGTGGTCACCTATAATGCATCCGGTGCCGAGTTTAACTTGTTTGCCTATTTGTGCTCCTTCCCCGATTATTGCTCCTTCAATTTGGGCGAAATTGCCAATGGTTGCGTGCGGGAAAACAATCGAGTTGCTTATCTGGACGCTCTTGCCTACCGTGACGTTTTCTCCGAGGATTGCGTAGGGGCCTATGACTGATTTTTCCGCTATTGAGACTCCTTTGTCAAAAGCAACTGGGTACTTTACCTCAAAGTCTTTTGGTTTTTTCCGTTTTTGGCCGCTAGCCAATGTGTCAAGTATTATTTTGTTGGTTTGCAAGTATTCTTCTGGTTTGCCTATGTCTATCCAGAGGCCGTTAACGAAGTGTCCGTATAGTTTGCCTTCTTCTGCTAGTTTGGGGAAAACTTCTCGCTCTACAGAGACAGGTTTTCCTGAAGGTATGTAATCGAAGACTTCGGGGCTCAGAATGTAAACTCCCGCGTTTATGAGGTTGCTTGGCGCACTACCTTTCGGTGGTTTCTCAACAAATCTTTTTATAAGGTTACCGTCGCCCATTTCTGCAACCCCGTACCTGGACGTTTCCTCCACTTTGCACAGCGCGATAGTTGCGTATGCGCCAGCTTTCACGTGTGCGTTGAAAAGTTCTCTGTAATTTAAATCAGCAAAGATATCTCCGTTCAAAACAATAAACGGTTCATCATGACCCAAGAGCCTTTCGGCTTTTTTTACTGGCCCCGCTGTTCCAAGAGGCATCCTTGGCGGGTCGACCGAAAACCTGACTTTCAAGCCATGCCTGTGCGGGCGATTCTGTTTTATGTAGAATTGGGTTAGCGCGTTGACTCCCATAATAGCTTCTTCGCAGCCGTCTTTTGCCAACTTCTCAAAAATCCACTCGAGAAGCGGTTTATTAACGATTGGGAAAAGGGTTTTGGGCCTGGAGCAGCTTAGAGGGCGGAGCCTTGTTGCAAAACCGCCTGCAAGAATCAACGCTTTCAGTTAAAGTCACCTTTATGTAATTTATGTATTAACGTTTTTTAATATAAACCGTTATTACGCCTTTTTATTCCCACTCAATAGTTGCCGGAGGCTTATGAGTAATATCGTACACTATGCGAGTGACCTGCGGAATCTCGTTTGAAATCCTTGTTGAAATCTTCTCCAGGACTGGGTAAGGGATTTGGGCGAAGTTGGCGGTCATGGCTTCTCGGCTTTCCATAGCTCGAACCGCAACCACGTACCCGTAAGCTCTCGAATCCCCTTTAACGCCTGTAGCTTTAGTGTCCGTTAACACGGCAAAATACTGCCACAGGTCTTCAGCTAACCCGTTTTTCTCAATTTCCTGGCGAACAATTGCGTCAGCCTTCTTGGTTATGTCAACTTTTTCAGGCGTCAGCTCGCCAATTATTCGGACTGCCAAGCCTGGTCCGGGGAACGGTTGACGATTAACCAGTTCTTTGGGTAATCCGAGCATTTTGGCAACTTTGCGAACCTCGTCCTTATAGAGGTCGCGGAGGGGCTCCACGATTTTTTCGAATTTGATGTTTTTTGGGATTCCCGCAACGTTGTGGTGTGTTTTTATTAAGTCTGAGTTCTTTCGGCAACCCGATTCGATTCTGTCGGGGTAAATGGTTCCTTGAAGAAGGTACTTGGCACCTGATTTTTCGGCTTCTTCCTCAAAAACCCTGATGAATTCTTCGCCGATTGCCATGCGTTTTAGTTCAGGGTCGACTATGCCTTTGAGCTTTTTCATGAAGCGCTCTTGCGCGTTGGCCATGACAAAGTTGATCGGCAACTTGCCAAACGTTTGGCAGATGGCTTCAGGTTCCCCTTCACGCATGAACCCGTGATCAACAAAAACTGCGGTTAACTTGTCGCCCAGAGCCTGAGCCGCAAGAGCCGTGGCGACGCTTGAATCGATGCCTCCACTGAGACCGATTATCGCAGTGTTGCTGCCGATTTCCGATTTGATTTCTGTAACCATTTTCCCAATTATGTCTTCCATCTTCCAGTTTGGTTGGCACTTGCATACTTCAAAAATGAAGTTTCGGAGCATAAGGGCGCCCTTCTCCGTGTGGATAACTTCAGGGTGCCACTGTAACCCGTAAATCGGCTTGGTTTTGTGCCTGAAAGCTGCAACTGGGCAGTTTTCCGTATGAGCTAAAGATTCAAAATCATCTGGAAGCGCAAAGACTGTGTCGCCATGGCTCATCCATACTTTTTCTTTTTGGCTTAATCCTTCCAATACACCAACAGGCTTGTCAATCGCGACCTGGGCGGTTCCATATTCTTTGCATTCTGCTGGTTCAACCTTGCCCTTGGTTAGCTGAGCTAATAGCTGATGTCCATAACATAAACCTAAAATCGGCAGATCAAGCTCTAAAATGCGCGGGTCAAGTTTGGGTGCATTCGGTTCGTAGACACTTGAGGGTCCGCCTGAAAGAATTAAGCCTTTGACGTTGAATTTTTCATTTAATGCCCTAACTTCCTGTGGGGTTATGTCGTAGGAAACTATTTCTGAGAAGACCCCGTTTTCTCTGATTCTTCTACCGATTAGATGGCAGTATTGCCCTCCAAAGTCAAGGACAAGGATAGTGTCGTATTTTGCTTGCATTTTTGCGGGTCAAACTATTGGGGCTTAAGCTAGTAATTTAAGATTGCTGTCTATTTCGCATCAAACTTCGCGGCAAATTAGTATTCAAGAAATGGTTTTCTCCTTAATGATTCATTCATTGATTGACGCAGGGAACTAAACTTTTATTAACATAATCGTACGATAATCAAAATACTGTTTCAAAAACAAGGGTTTAATTGAAAAAACGTGCAGAATGGTGTTATGATGGATTTAAATGAAACTGACCAAAAAATCCTAAAAAGCCTTCTGGAAGATGCAAGGTTTTCAAGCAGGCAAATAGCCAAAAATGTAGGCGTTTCCGTCGGGACTGTTCTCTCCAGAATCAAAAAGATGGAGGACGAAGGCCTCATCAAAGGCTACTCCGTCATAATCGATCATGAAAAGCTCGGTTACCAGTTGACCGTGGTGACTGAAATCACCGTTTCCAAGGGTAAACTCGTGGAAACCGAAAACGAAATAGCTAAAATCCCAAACGTTTGCAGCGTCTACGACGTAACAGGCCTAACTGACGCCATCATCGTTGCAAAGTTCAAAAGCAGAGAAGACCTCGGGCACTTCACCAAGAAACTGCTAGCGCTACCCTTCATCGAGCGAACAAACACACATGTAGTCTTAGCTACCGTTAAAGAAAACTTCCGCCTACTCTAAAATAACCAGTTTTCTGGTTCTTTTTTTCACAATTTAGTAGGCGACAAGACGGGCATTTTTTCGAGTTCTTCATCGGTGGCAATCGGGACGGTTTGCTGCTAAGTAAAGCCTTTAAATGTCAAAGCGAATTCTATATTCCGCACCGCCTCAAACAGCTAGAAAATGTGCATGCGGAGGTCGCCCAGCATGGCCAAAGGCGTAGGACTGAGGCTCCTATCCCGCAGGGGTTCGTGGGTTCAAATCCCACCCTCCGCACCAACCAACTATTTTTGAGGGCAAGTGAAATATAGCTTAAGCGACAATTTTGGTAGCTGGCGGTCGGTATGCCGTTAACTGCAAGATACCCTTTCCGGCAGCATTTCGCTGTTTCTGCCAAAGAAGCCCTCCAATGGTGCACCAGCTTTGATCCACATGACCACGTGTTGATGGGTAATCAAGGCGTTGAGCGGCAGGTAAGCATCATTGCCGAAGGCACAATAATCCTAAAAGACCTTTTCCATAAAGCAACGGGCACAATTGAGAAGGAAAAACTCGTGCAGCTTTACCCCGATCAGTTGTCATGGGTATCCACGCATTTGACAGGACCAAACAGGTACTCTCAGTTCCTCTACAAAATCTCAGCCGACGGCAAAGAAGGTTCGATTTTAGATTTCACGGGGCTACATTTAGGTTATGTGGTCAAGATAGGTGCCGAAGAACTAGCCCAAAAACTCTGCGCCGACGACGCGGCTGCCTGGAAGCTTTTGGCAAAAGCGATTGAAAAAGAGCCGGAAAAATAATGTCTTTTTAATTAACTGTGCGAGTTGCCTCCGCTTGGACAAACTCTTTTCTGGATGCCACAATGAAAACCACGCTTACTACTAGAAGGGTTGTTACGGGTAAGCCAAACTGCATGTAAGACATTAACGAGGTGGGCTCTGTTAACTCAATAAAGAGCATCGTTAAAACTCCAGCGAAAAGCAAAAGGATTGGACCAGCAACTGAAAACCTAAAGCGCTCTCTCTTCGCCGCAAAAGATCCAGCTTGCAAATTGACTGCAAAGCAAGAAATGCCCACAACACCGACGGTTAGAGTTTGGAACACATATGGGTTATTGTTGAATTGGAAGCTTGTGACTCGGAAGTAGCAGAAGGTGATAAATGGGATTATTTCGAAGAGACTTATAAAAAAAATTGCAAATCCGCTAATTAATGCTAGAACTCTTCCTGTAGTCGAAAGGAGTTTACGTTTTTGTAGCGAGTAGGATTCAATCGGTACATTTTCAATTTTAGGCAAATTTGGCTCTTTTGAGAACCAAGCTTTGATTTTATTCAGAGTTGCTTTTGGATCCACTCCTTCGCCTCCACGACATTATCCCTGCTCGAGGTAAATAAGCGACAACGATGCAAATTCTCATGATGCTACATTTTGTCTGGCGCAACAACCCCGATGAGCGTTAATGCATTGTGCATCACGATTTCTATTGCTTGCGTCAATGTGAGGCGCGCGTCAATGAGACCTTCTGAATCCGCTTTCAGCACGGGCAGCGCATTGTAGAATGTGTTGAATTTGTCAGCCAGCGCGTTCGCATAGTCCGCGATTAGGTTGGGTTTTAGGTATTCTGTGGCTTCGGCGAAGGCATCCGGGAACCCTGCGAGATTCATCACCAGTTCGCGTTCGAGCTTCTCCACAAGAAGTTCGTAAGCGGGCGCCTCTGGTTCTCGTTCGGCTTTCCGTAGGATGCTGCAGGCTCTTGCGTGGGTGTATTGGACGTATGGTGCGCTGTTAGTTTCAAAGTTGAGCACACGTTCCCAGGTGAAGACAACTGGTTTCGATGGGTCAACGTCGACCAGGGCGTAGCGGACGGCGCCTAAGCCGACGAAGTTGGCGATTTTTCGTTTCTCCTCATCAGAAAGCATCGGTGAACGCTTCGAAACCTCTTCGTAAGCTCGTTGGACCGCTTCGTCTAGTACGTCGTCGAAAGTGATGTAGTGTCCTCGACGGCTGCTCATCTTGTAACCGGGCAATGTGACTAGGTTGTAGGCGAAATGCACTAGGTTGTCAGCGTACGCGCCATCGCCTAATGCATAGAGAGCAATCTTAAGCTGTAGCTGCGCCAGCGACTGCTCCATGCCGATAATGTTTATGACTTTCTGTGCGCGCTTGAACTTCCAAAGAGTGTAGGCTATGTCGCGTGTCGTGTACAGGGTGGTGCCGTCGGCGCGTCCAAGTGTCAGAGGCGGGACCTCATTGTTCTCGCTCAAACCCAATTTTCCCTTTAAATCCAAGACCTGAATAACTTTCTCGGCGTCAAATTCGACCACGCCTTTCTCGCTAAAGACAAACGGGGATGTCTTAAGCTTCTGCAGAACTTCACTGACTTGTGTGCTCCATACAAAATCGCTTTCCCAATCCCAACTGTCGTAGGTGACTCCGACACGCTTCATGGTTTCGCGAAAGCCCTCAAGGCATAAGTCGCTGACTTCGCGGATAAGCTGCTTAGCATGGGGTTCCCCGTCTTCGTAGGCGCGGTTAAGTCTGTTGATTTCTTCCTCGGGGTTCGCATCCATCCCGATTTTATTCGTTAAAGCTTCAAACAACGCTGGATGTTTCTCTTTGAGCTCCGCGGCAATCGACATCCACTCATCGATGTCTTTGTTCACCTTCGCCAGATCATCCACAGAATTTACTGCGATGGCCAAGTCTCGTGCCCTCTTCAATCGGTTAATTTCGACGAGACAACTAGTCACCGTGTAAATTTTGCCTACGAAAAGGTCCGGTTTCTCAGTAGGTTTGGGTCTGCCCAGCTTATCGTACCCATAAGCTACCACTGACGATTGCCTGCCCACGTCATCTATGTAATAGTGACGTGAGACTTTGTGCCCCCTGGATTCCAAGATACGTGCCAGTGCATCGCCAAGCATCGGGTTCCTAGCTTGCCCAATATGAATTGGGTGAAGCGGGTTGACGCTGGTGTGCTCAACAATGATTTTGGTCGGCTGAGAGGTTTTGACGAATCCATATTCAAATTTAAATTCCTTGATTGATTCCAATGTTAGAGCTGAAAACTTTGAAAAGTTAACGTGAAAATTAAGGTAGCCCGCGCCCGCGCAGGAAACCCTTTCAATTAAATTGAAGCTTGACGAATCGATCGCAGCGGCAAGATGTTCCGCAACGGCGAGCGGCTTCTGATTAAGCTTCTTCGCCAATTCAAAGCAGAGCGATGAAGCAAGTTGACCGTACTCGATGTTGGGAGTCCCGTTTAGCGTTATGTTTGGCATCCTTATTTCCGGTAGAGCCTTCTTGATGGCGTTAGCTAGTGCCGTTTGGCATTCATTGCGGAATTGTTCGAATGGGTTTTCTGCAATCATCATTTTTTCTCCGTTTGATTCGGATGTTTGATTGATTCGTTATGTTTTAAAGTTAAATCGTTACTTATCAGTGTAATGGATGCAGTAACCTTGAACACCAAAATTGTGTATTCTGAAAAATGTTTGGGCTACGGCGCATGGCACATTGAAGGACCCCAAAGAGTTAAGGTAGCGGCTGAAATTTTGAAGGACAAAGGCTACGAGTTTCTAGAGCCGACGCCTGGAACTGAAGAAGATCTGCTATTAGTTCACGACCCAGAATATCTATGGAAACTCAAAAAAGGCTTAGTAGAGGACGCGGATACACCAGCTTACAGCAACATCTACGAATATGCCCGCCTTTCAGTCGGTGGCGCCCTCCTAGCCAGCCAAATCCACGGTTTCTCCCTTATGCGACCCCCAGGACACCATGTTGGACGATATGGCGCAGCATTGGGCGTCTACACACGTGGATTTTGCTATCTAAATAACATTGCAATAGCAGTCAAAAAACTTGGCAAGAAAACTTTGATTTTGGACATTGATGGGCACCATGGGAATGGAACCCAAGAATTTTTCCAAGGAGACGACCAAGTCACATACCTTTCCCTGCATCAATCGCCCAACTACCCGGGAACCGGCGATTTTTCAGAGGGAAACTGCATCAACTATGTTTTGCCGTCGAACGCCCAAGGCAAACTATATTTCGAAACGCTTGATAGCGCCATCGCAAAGGTTGATTTCGCCAAAGTCGAAGTCGTCGCGGTTTCTTCCGGTTTTGACACTCACGTCGGTGATCTAGCGACTTTAGGTTTGGTTGAAATTGACTATTGGCAGATCGGAAAGAGAATTGCACAGATGAAAAAGCCCGTTTTCTTTGTATTGGAAGGCGGCTACGCGGGTGAAAAGGTCGGTCTAGACATAGATAGCCTATTGAGAGGTTATGAAGAAAACAAATAGTGCGAGAAGGCTATTGCTCCTTCTTTTGCCTTGCTTCCATGGTCTTTCTGTTTAGTTTTTCAAGCGTGGTTGAAACTTTTTCGGATCGTTTCTCTGCTGCGGCCAAAAGCGGTTTCCAATCCTTATTTTTCGCCAACGTACTCAAGTGTTCACATTGCGTAGCAAGTTGTGCGAGTGCATCATTGAAGCGTTTGTCTGCTTCCTCATCAGACTCCACGATTTCTAGAGCTTCTTCGGGGCATGCTTCCTTGCATTTAGGTTCGCCTTGGCATAGGTCGCATGCTATGGCTTTTCCAGATTCTGGGTTTATTGTGATTCCACCGTGTTCGCAGGCCTGGACGCACCAGTCGCAGCCTTTGCATGCTTTATCATCGATTACAAGTAAGCCGGTGTCCTCTGATTGAATAATTGCGTGTTCGGGGCATGCTTTAACGCATCGCGCATCTTTGCATCCTCGGCAGGATAAGGCAAAGTTGAAGACAGGTGTCATACGAACAACACGGATCCTCGATCTCATCGGGTTCCAAACTGCTTCTCCCTTCTCTACTGTGCAAGCATACTCGCAGATTCCACAGCCAATACATTTGGCTGGGTCAACCGAGACGAATTTTCTTTTCTGTTCTGTTTTGGCAGTCTGCATTTTAGCGACCAAACCTTTCTTGGTGTTAGGTAGTTTGTGCATCATTTGCCTTTTAACCGTTGCTTAAGAAAACCAGTTTTTTGATGGAAAAAAATCTCTGCTTGGGCTTCTTTTCAACTATATTGCCTGTTATCGCATAGGGTTTCTATGCCTTCCGATGCAACGACTGGAGGGTTTTGGCGGTTTATCTGTTAATAAAGCGTTATCTGTGCCTTTTCAGTATGACAAATTTCATATACAAGCCGAATAATTTAAAACGGGGTGTACGATATGAGCGAATCATACTTCAAAAAGAAACTTGAACCAATCAAGGTTAAACAAAAAAGCATATCTCAGCTTCTTTCTGAAATGGGAAGAACCGCTTACCAAGGGCGCAAACTCGGCGAAGCGGTAGATGTCTGGGAAAACATGCTTAAAGAAAAAGATCTGACCATCGCCATGGGTTTCGCGGGCTCGATGAGTACGGCGGGGCAGTGGACAATCATCAATTGGCTTATTGAGAATCGTTTCATCGATGTGTTGGTTTCCACAGGCGCCAACGTTTCAGAGGATATAGTTGATGCAATGGGATTGGGTTATTGGCAGGGAAGCCACATGGTTGACGATTCAGCCCTGCTTAAAGCTGACGTTAACAGGTACTATGACGTTTTCGGGAAAGAAACAGACTACCGAAAAATGGAGGAACTAGTCACAGACTTCGTCATGACCTGCAAAACAGACTATTACTACACGTCGGCTGAATTTCTCTATCTGCTTGGGAAATATCTTGGCAAGAAAAAGATTCCCGCAATCTCCGCCATCGCGGCTGCAAACGGAGTTCCAATATTCAGTCCAGCCATGGTTGATAGCGCCTACGGCGAAACCTTCCTTATGGCCAAGAACCAGGGACACAGCGTTCACATTGACTCCGTCAGGGAATTCGACGAGTTCATCAGCATAGGGACCAAAACCAAAGATGTTGGTGTCGTCTACATAGGCGGAGGCGTACCCAAAGACCTCACCCAACTCATCGCTATATCCGTCTCGCCCCTCACAGAAGATCAAGGCGTCAAAGGCAGAAAAGGCGGCTTACGCAAAGGTCTACAGGAATACTACTACCCCCACAAATACGCGATACAAATAACCACCGACTCACAGCAGTGGGGCGGCTTAAGCGGTTGCACACTCGAAGAAGCCATCAGCTGGGGAAAAATCAACAGCCAAGAAGGAACCAGAGCAGTGTGTTACTGCGACGCAACCATCGCGCTGCCACTAATAGCCCACGCACTATGCGAGAGAGTTCCAGAAAAACGCAAAGGACCCGACATGAGCTGGCTATTCAAAGGCGTAACCTAAGTTTTTTCGACAAACAAAGGCGCCTAAGTCGGAGGCCCTTTTGTGTTCCTTTCAATTTGCCTCCAGGCGTCCTTTCCGCCAAGGTAAGATAGGAATGCCGCGACTAGTAGAAGTAGAATTGAGGAAATAAACGCGGCGTCAATTCCCGTTAGAAACGTTTGTGACACTCCACCCGACAAGTTTGTTGTTCCGATGAAAACTTGGAACGCAACGCCTCTGGGTATTGTCGCAGACGCAACAGATATGGCAAGAACAAAACTGCCGAGCAGCCCGACATTTTGAATAGTTCTCAAAAGTCCCGAGAGGCTTCCGTACGCGCCGGGTTTGGCGTTTGACATAACTGCGTTGAAGTTTGCAGGGAAAAACATGGAGGCGCCAACTCCCGAGACTGCCGAAGCAACAATAACTATTGCTAAGGAAGAGTCAACTTTCATTGTGAGAAATACTAACGTGGCGATAATTAGGGAAATCGCGCCTAAAGTTGTCAAGTTTCTTGTGCCATATTTGTCAGATAATCTCCCCATTACTGGACTGAGAAAGCTTCCAGCAACATAACCCGGTACAAGAAGTAGTGATGCGTTTAACGGCGAAAGAGCCCTTATTCCCTGCAGATACATGATTACCAAGAAAATAACCGCTAAATATCCCAAGCTGGTAAAAAACAGTGCGGCCACGGAATTTCTTAAGACTTTGTTCTTGAATGATTGAAAATCGATAGTTGGGCTTTTTCTGCTGTGGTCATAAATAAGAAAAACAATTATCAAGGCCCCTCCAACTGCCATTTCAAAGGCGTTACCAAATGTTATTCCTGAGGCGGCGTACCCTGTCGCGCCGTAAGATAGAATTCCGAGAGCACCGCCGAAGATTAGCATTCCAACTATGTCAATTTTAGCTATGACGCGATAGGTGTCCTGAAGGTACCTTAACCCGATAGCGATGGCGATTATTCCGATTGGGGCGTTTATGAAGAAAATATATTGCCAACCCACAAAAGTCGTTATGACTCCACCCAATACAATTCCAACAATCGCGCCCACCGTGAAGCCTAAAGCGTTGAATCCGAATGCTCTCCCTCTTATTTCTCTGGGGAAGACATCTGAAATGATCGCACTGCTGTTTGATTGTATCAGCGAACCGCCTACGGCCTGTATAATTCTGAACCCTATTAACAGACCGATTGACGTAGAAAAGCCGCATAAGACTGAGCCGACTGTGAATATTATGAATCCTACATTGAATATTTTGCTTCTTCCGTAAAGGTCACCCAAACGCCCGAATTGAGTAGTAGTAACAGCCAAAACCAAAAGATAAGCCAAGATTATCCAAAGCGTTGTTATGAAATCGGAATGCAGTTTGGCGGTTATGGTGGGAAAGGCCAGAAGTACGATTGTGCTATCGACGGCCCCCATCAAAGTACCAACAACCATGACTGACAAGATTATGTTTCGGTTTTTCGCGAACCTCTCTGTGGGTAACATCTTGCTCTGTTCGTCTTGGCTTTTCACTTTAGGCGAATTTGACTGCAAAAGAAAACTTTCCTTCCAATCTTACAAATCGAATCTTGACTTCATAAGGTTGTGTGACTGCTCCGCAACAACAGCGTCCGTATTTCTTTTAAGCCCAAGCGGTCAAAGCCATTATTTTTTTTTACTTTTACTTTGGCTTTTCCCAGAAAAAACTCGTTCTGACAATCGCATAGAAGTTAGCGTTATGCTGGTTTAATTGCGGGTTGCTGGGGTGGGTTATTGCTGGCTTCTTTGGGGCTAGGGGCTAGCAGTTTCTTGGCTCCATAGGCTTGGATGATGATGTAACCTATTACGAGTGGAGCCCAGAAAGTTACGCTTCTCACGAGGGCAGCCGTGACTGCGCTTAAGGCTGGATTCAACCCGTACAGTACAAAGATTGTGGCGAGAAGTATTTCTAGGGTTCCTACCGAGAAGCTGGCTGCCACGTCTGTTAGGGATCCTGCTATGAAGTAAACGATGATGAAGAAGGCGAAAGGTTCGCCGCGCAAGCCTAGAGCGAAGAAGACAAGAATGTACTGTGAAAGATTGAAGAGCCAAGATATCGTAAGGTAAACAAAGGGTATAATCAAATATTTGGGATTATCGCGGAATGTTTTGAATCCTGAATAGAAAGCTGTGAGGCTCTTCTTGGTTTCAGGCGACAGGTCACTTGAACGATACTTGCCAGGTCGCACGACCCTAAGTATCTTCAGCCCCAGAGACGCGATTCTCTGGGATGATTTCTGACTTAGCGCAAGATACATAAGGATTGCCAGATAAGCGGTGGCGCCAATTATGATGAAGATAAATACTGTTACCACGACAGGTGGAACATTGGATTTCAAAAACAGTATTGCAGCGCTTGAGAAAAGCCCTGTTACCACGATAATGTATGCTATTATGCGGTTCGTAATTCCTCCGGCCGCCACGGTTCCATAGTCATAGTCTGTTTCTTTATGCACCAAATAAAGCCTCGTTAGTTCTCCGCAGACGGTTTCGCAGGGCACGACAAGGTCAACGAAATAACCCGTCCAATAGTACATGAAAGCGCTTTTCACGCTGATCTTGACGTTGAGCGTGTGTAGCACGTTTCTCCATGATAAGAGCCAAAAGAAATTGCCAAGCAGAACCGTGCCTATTGCCAAAGCATAGAAAAACGCGTATTGCATCGGGTTAACTCCCTGTAGGACGACTGCTATGTTCTTGAAGCCTGCGAAGAAGTAAAGATACAGTACGAAAACAGCAAGTCCTATGAACATGAAGAAGAAAGCTTTACGCGTCTGAAAATATTTAGCAACCGACAAAACCGCTGTCCCATTATAATTCTGAATAAAGGGTTACTTTACTGTTACGCACAATTCTCACGAAAGACAACATGCCTAAGGCGCTAGCGGATTCTCGCTCTTTTGTTAGCTTTCTTGCTTTTTGTTTAATCTATCAATTAGCGCGCTAATCATTATCGGCATTAGCACTGTGGCGTCGCCTTCGACCATTATGCGCCTTGCTTTTTCACTGATTTTTCCCCATGAGACTGCTTCGCGCGGTCTTGCTCCGCTTAAGCTGCCGTCCCACTCCACTGCCGTACTAATGTAAACAACATAGTCTAAGCCGTCTTTGAATTGGTTCCACCATATTGTGTGGTGCTTGCTTATGCCGCCGCCAACGATGAATGCGCCGCTTTTCTTAGCGTCAAAAATTATATTGTTGAGGTCTCCTTCGTCTTTGAGAAGGTTAATTCTGAAGTCATGGTGGTCTTGGCTAAAGAACCATAGTTGATAGCCTACTGCGCCATCTGTTATTCCTGGGACGTAAATTGGAATGTTGTTTTTGGCTGCCCAATAGAGTATTGAGGTTTCGTTGCAGCAGCGTAACCCGATCTCGCGTGCGAGTTCGCTGGTTGAAAGTTCCCGTTTGCCTTCCGTGTAGAGTTCCTGTAGGAGAATTTGGATTTTCTGCTCTATAATTATTCCGTAGCTGTCGTTTGGCACCAGAACATTTCCAAGGCGGTTTAAGCCTTCTCGATGAAGTTTGGAATCGTTCATTATGAAGCTGCCTTTGTAGTAGTCTTTCCAGCATCGTGCGACGTCATGGTCCAACGTGCCGCAGGTTGTTATCACCACATCGACTAGTTTGCGTTTGACAAGCTCTTTGATTATCCCTCGAGTGCCAGTGGCGACTATATCGGCTGGGAACGAGAGAAATTTTACGCAGCCCTTGGTTTTAACCATGGATTCTAAGATGGTTACGCCCGTAGCAAGTTTACCAGCGGTAAAACCCCATGCTTCCTCCATTTGTTGGACAAGCATATCAACAGACATTTCTGGGGTTAATTCGTGGTCTTTTACTGGCTCTTCATGTGGTTTGTGGGCTTTTTCGGGCATAAAATAATCTCTCCATGCAGTGGAATAGGGCGCGACAAAATAAATATGTGTCTAGCCCTTTGGTCTATTCTGATAAGTAATTGATGATTCTTTGGTAAATATCGCGGTCGGATGAGTCTTCGTAACCTGCGTAGATGCTGGGGTTGTCGTTCACTTCAACTACAACATAGTCGCCGTTGACTTCCTTGATATCCACACCATAGAGCCCTTTCCCAACCACGCTACAAGCTTTCAAAGCCACTTCTCTAAGCCTTGTGGGCATTTCCTGTTTTCTGGAGCTGACTGTTCTGCCCCAGATTACAGTGGGTTTTCCCCGCAGTTTGGCGCCGTGCTTCCACTTGCCCTTTGGAATCATATACTTGCATACATACAATACATCGTTGTTTAAGACGCCGACTCTCCAGTCAAAAGCGGTAGGCGTAAACTTTTGGATAGCTAAGACATCTGATTTTCGGAAAAAACGTTTGGCAACATCCCGAAAGCTGGTTTCGCATGCGGCTTTCTCAACGTAACGTGAGAAACTCGTGTAAGGCGCTTTTATAACGACGGGTTTTCCAAGGGCATCGAATATCTCGCTGATTTTTTTATGGTGTAACTCGTCCTTGCTGAGAAACATCGTCGGTATCCGCGGGACGTTGTATTTTTCAAAAAGGGCGTACTGATGGATTTTGTTGCCGCAGATAGTTATCGATTCAGGGTCGTCAATAACTTTCAATCCAAGTTCCCAAGCGGTTTTGGAAACCACGTAGGCGGTGTTCAGGGGATCAGTTGTTGCCCTTATCAAGACGGCGTCGTATTTTGGGACATCTGATATGTCTTCGCGGAATAGGAAGTGGAATTCGCCGCCCTGCTTTTCAGTGGCTGCCTTGAATTTTTGGAGTGCGCCTTCCTCCCTTGGATCCGTAAAATTATATTTCTCAACAAAACATGCGATTTTAGACACCGAAGGGTTCACCCTGCTCAGAAATGAGCGAGACCTCTTTGGATATAATCTTCAAATCTTGTTCGGAAAGCTCCTCTCTATTTACGGGTTGCAGTCCACTAAGATAAGCTTTGTCAACAGTTTTTTGTATGTACAATTTGCAGATTGGTATCCCAAAGATCTTGTAGACTTTTTCCGCGATTTTCTCCGTTTCTGGATCTTCGTTAATCGTTTTTCCAAAATAAGCTTTAACCGCGGAAAGTTCCCCTTTAAGAGGTTGCGCGCATACGGCGAATTTGTAGTTCATGCCTAAGCTTTTCATGGCGCGGTAGAGGGCGCTTTTGTTGTTGGCTACTTTAAAGCCACCGTAAATGAATGGGTTAACCGCGAAAACCAAAACTGGAAAGCCGAGTTCATTGATTATTTTCTTTACCGAGTCGGTGACAACGACAGGCAAGGTCGGCACACCCGATTTTGCTGCTCTTAGAAGAAAAACCGGGGTTCTGCTTGAGTCAATGATGTTTTCGCATGATGGAATAACGCGGCTGCCAAGAACTTCCGCATGCATGGAAACGTAGTAACCTGTTTTGAGGTAGCGGTATTCATTGTTAATGTTCAGTGTAGATTCTTTGATTGTGGAGTCTAAAAACGTTCCAGGCTTCATTACCTGCAGATTAGTGGTTAGGTCGATGTTTGAGACGACCAACACGGTCATGGTACACCAGGTTAATCAAAAGGCGTTATCAGTGCAGTTATATTTAAGATTAACTACCGCTATATTCGCATTCCAAGTTAACGCTAAATAAAAAGAGGCATAGCTAACGTATAAACCCCTTGAAGTCTTCGGACCCGAACACGAATTAGCGCTTGTAGACCAAGAACTCAAACCGCTTTCAATCTCTGATAAGATAATCAAAGATTGTTGCGGAAAAGTCGTCAACTTTGTCGAAATGCCCACTTTCACATTTGGAAAAGAGCTGCAGATGCATGTTATGGAGCTCAAAGCCAATTCTCCATTCAAATCCCCAGTCGAATTTGAAGAAACAATGCAAAACTCGGTTTTAGATCTTAGCAAAATAGTGGAGAAGCACGGCGCAAAACTTCTTGGAACAGGGATGCATCCCCTACTAAAACTAGACGAAACCGCCGTTTGGCCTCATTACCACCGAAAAATCTATCATGAATTCGCCAAAATATTTAACCTAAACCAACATGGTTGGCTCAATATCCAAAGCTTCCATCTGAACCTCCCATACCAAAAAGAAGCAGACGGCATCCAAACGCACAATCTCCTCGCAAACCTGTGCGCTTATCTTCCAGCAATCGCCGCTTCCTCCCCAATTTACGAAGGCAAAGCAGGAGCCGATAAAGACAATCGGCTGCGGTTTTACAAAGTGAACCAAAAGGAAATTCCCTCGATAACAGCTGATGTAGTTCCCGAGTACGCTACCTCATTTGGCAGATACAAGCGTGACGTAATCGTGCAATACTCTGAGGATTTAGCCAGAGCCGGCGCTGAAAAAACGATTTTGTGGCGCGAGTGGGTTAACTCACGGGGGGTAATTTTCCGTTTTGATCGTTCAGCTATAGAAGTGCGCGTGATGGATGAGCAGGAATGCATTAAATCCGATGTCGCGTTGAGCTGCTTCATCCGTGCCGCGCTCAAAGGTTTAGTCGCTGAGAAGGCCGAGCTTTTGCCGCATGAAGTGCTCGTTCACGATTTTAACGCAGTGGTCAAGGGGGGGTTAAACGCACAAGTCATGAATCCGCATGGGAAAACAGCTCGGCATGTTTGTCGAACTTTCCTTGACTTAGCAAAAGAATATGCCGACGCCGATGAAAAAAGTTACTTGTGGCTCATAGAGAAGAGGCTAGAAACTGGCAGCTTGTCCGAAGTCATATTGGACAGAGTTATGCGCCGTGCTGAAAAAACAAGTTTTCATGAGGCAATCGTAAATGTCTATTCAACACTTATTAAATGCTTATCCAGTAATGAACCCTACCTCTAAAAAGGCGGTATAACTAATGCTTGAAAAAGACAACGGAGTAACCTATTCATTTGATGTCTGTAGTCATTGCGCGACTATCTGTTGCCAAGATGCCAAACCGCCGCTGAGTGAAAAACGGAAAAAAACCATAAGGGAAAACATGGCGAGACAGAAAATCATCATCAAAGAACCCTTCGCGAAAGAAAGCTATTCTTACCCTTCTGTCGACGAGCTTCTTTACTGTGGTTTTTTTAATAAGAAAACAGGCAAATGCGTGGTGCACTCAGTTAAGCCTGAAACATGTGTTGCTGGTCCAATCACTTTTGACATCAATTTTTACACAAAAAAAATCGAGTGGTTTCTGAAAAAGGGCGAAATCTGTGCTTATGCAGCAACCCTCTACGCTGACAAAGAGGCTTTTAAGAAACATTTCAAAATAGCCAAGGAACAGATAACCCAGTTGGTCAGAGAACTCGACCCAGAAGAACTGAGGGCAATCGTAAAAATTGACGAGCCCAATACGTTCAAAATCGGAGAAAACAATCTTCCTTTAGAAACCCAAAGAAAACTCAAATTAAAGTGATTTTGAACAAAACGTCACCCTTCGCCTTCTTTTGCTTGAAGCAATCAAGTTTAGTTTCTTGATTCGACTGGTTTTCTCTATCTACTTCAATGGGGGCAACTTTTGACCCATGTGCTTTGCCTCAGAAATCGGTTTGCGGTTGTCGTCCTCCCACCCTTGAGAAGTTGCTCTAAATCCCTCTCAGAGTCTATGTCTAGCATAACATTTGAAGAAACATAGATTTTGGCTTGGACATGCTTGGCTAACGCTTTGTTAATGTGTTTTTTGAAGCTGCCGGGTCCGAAGGAGGGCGAAACGATTCCCGGCGGCGTTTGTAGTAACGCGTTGGTTCCGCCGTTCTGCGACGGAGAAATAACCATCGTATTATTCTGCGCCATCTTTACTATGTTGTTAATGTCTGTTGAAGTTATAAGCGGGACATCCGCAGGCAAAACCAAAACCCGCTCCGCATTATTCAGAATGCACCATTTTGTCGCCTGGTTGAGCGCTTGGTTTAGGCCTTTCTGGTTTTCATTGATGAAAGTCATGCCGAAACTCTTAACTAATTCCTCGACTGTCGAATCGGAGCTTACAATTATGAAACTGTTAACTTTGGAAGATTTCAAAGCAGTCAAAACATCTTCAAGCATAGCCAGCGTAAAAAGAGGGCGCTCTTGCATAGAAAAGAAATTGGAGAGCCTCGTCTTAGATTTCAGAAGGGTCTTTACAGGCACCACAGCGAAGGTAGACATATCTAAACCAACTTAGGTTTCAAACACTATTAAGTTAATCTCAAATAATTGACGTTTAACTGTTTTAAAATTATGCCTTCCAACTCCACAGCCGCTCAAACCTGCACGCCAAGAAATCAAGTGATGAAGCTGCTATGCTCCAAAATCGAGCAACCCTGCATCCTTCAACTTTAAAGCTAAAACAACGTTGCCGCTTAGATGGATTTTCCCGCCGAAAAAAGCCTGCGTCGTCTTTAACTTTCCGTTTACTAAATCCATGAAATCTGTATCGGCGACTGTCAGCGTCAAGGTTGGCGAGGAATGTTTTCCTTCCGTGACTTTTAGAGTTTGATTTTTCAAGGTAAGTACCCAGTTGCCCCCATTTGGTCCCGTTAAGTTCAATTGGGCGGTTATGTCAAAGTCCGCTGCTTTTTCAGGTTTGAATTTACAAGGGAGTACTTCCTCTAAGAACTGCTTTGGTGTTTTAGCTTCCATTACGTTTCAAGCTCAGTTTTTTGGTTACCTGAATAGGTCCTTTTCTTTTGGTCTTGTAAGGTCGACGGTTGATGTATCTTCCGCAGTTTGATAATTGTAGCCCCTGATGATGGCTGCTGGAATCCCCTCATTAGCTTGTCCAATCACAAGCTCAGCAGCTGAAGACAATTCGTCAGCTACAGCTGTCTGTTTTATTCTAAGAACGTACCCAAAAAGGTCTTTTTCACCCCGTCTATCCCTAATCGGTTTGAATCCAGCCACTCCTACCGCCACGTTTATTTCACCCAGACGAAACGGTCTTCCATGTGTGTCGGAAATAATTACAGCAACATCCACGCCAGTTAGCCGTTTTATCTCTTTTCTAATATTCTGCGCTGAAACGTTCGGTTTCTTCGGCAGCGGCACAACGTTTCTGTCTCCGGAAACGTTTGATCGGTCGACTCCAGCGTTAGCGCAGATTATGCCGCTATTAGTCTCTACAATTATGCTGTTTTTGCTTAGTCTAACGATTTCTTTTGTTTCTTGAAGGACAACTTCGACCAAAGCTGGGTCTTTGCCAGTTGTCGACGCAATCTCTTTTGCATGCTGCGACGGGACAACATGGTCGAGGTCGATTATGTTTCCCTCAGCTTTAGAAACAACCACGTGAGTTACGACAATAACGTCTTTTTCCTGTATGGGCGTTTTCTGTTTTTCAGCGGCTTGTACAATTAGTTGCCCCAGATTGTCTCCTTTTTTTATCAACGGGAGATTTTCAACGGCGATTACTTTCACAGGTTCCATGCAGTCTTCATCCTGTCTTTAAAGGCTAATACTACAAGAACTAACAGATTAAAAGGTTATCTTGAGCAACTTAGAAAACTTTGAGAAAAATATTTGCAAACAAAAAAGGTAAAGAATAATAAAAGAGGAAAAGAAGCTGGTTTTTTAGCTTCTAAACTTCTGCAGTTTTCGCAACATTTCTTTGTCGCCTTCAGCGTCTCCGGCGCATGTTGCGATTATGCCGTCAACCAATCCGTTGAGTTTCGCCGCTTTTTCTTCAACTGTTTCCATGGTTGCTGCGGTTGGCCACCCGATCATTTTGACGGTTTCTACGTTTTTGGCGGTTCCAACTAGGAAGTATGCGAAGAGTGGCTTGTTGAGTTTTTTGCATTCGGCAGATACTGCTTTGAGTGCGGGGAATGATTCATCAGTTAGCCTCATGAAGTACACGAAGTCCCATGGTTCACGTACTCGTTCGAGAGTTTCTTCTATTGAGCGTCTTGCTGTCAGTAAGCAACCGAGTTTTAGGTTTTTGGTTTTGACATCTTTTCGTATGAAGTCTCTTGCCACTTCAGATGATGCCAGCATGGTTATGGGTTGACCAAACTTGGGGTTGTCTCCCATGGTGACTGCTAATCCGTCTAGCCCGACTATGTCTGATGCTAAAGCTAAGCCTCCCACTTCAACTGGGCCTTTGTACTTTAATATGAAAATGGGGCAGACGTATTTTTCTGGGTACTTGTATTTGAGTAAGCAGCTTACAACAACACCGCTTGGAGCTGGAAAACCAGCCGCGCCGTCAGTTACGTTCCAGCCATCGACTAGGTCTTTGAGTTCATCTGCAAGCTTCAAAAATTTACGTGTTGGGACAAATTCATTTAGTATTTTCATCGAGATTTCATCTCGAGCTAAAGGCTAAATGGGTTAGCATTAAAAAATCTTTTGCATGCCCAAAAGAATGGCAATATATGGAATTATCATTTAGCGGCTCAGGTAAGACATGTTGAATTAGCATCCGTCTTATGGCGGTTTTTGTCGGCCTTTACTGTTTCGGCTGGTTTTTTGTAGCAGCCGCATCTTTTTTCTTTTTTGTCAACTTTAGTAGCAACCCCTTCGAGAAGGATCCTTCTTCCAGAGGTTTTGACTCAAGCATTCCTGCTTTTTCAGCGTTTGTGAAGAGCTCTTCGCCTTTTTCTGTTCGGATAATCGTGAATGTCCAGCCATCAAGCCCAAGTCCACCAACGGAGACATCTGCTAGTTCAGAGCTGAAGTCTTCGCATACGCTGCAGCTCATTCGAACATAAGGCTTTATATCGGCGAGAGGTATCGCTGTGGTTCCGGCAGGGGTTGTCACTAACATTTTTCCTTTTATATTCATTTTTGTTATGTCGTTAAGGTTGATGCCCAGTTTACCTTTGATGTGGGTTTCCATGAGCTCTACGTAGTCAAAACATTCTGAGCACATGAGCCCAACGAGGTACTTGATTGGGGCGCTCATCTTTTTTACGTTGTTCATCTGCATTTTTCGGATTGCTTGAATTTGACAGGGCGTGCCTACGAAAGCGACTTGGGTTTTTTTCTGTTTTATTACTTCGGGAAGTGCAAGAAGCGCTGAAGAACACGTGTATTTTGTTCCCGCTGACTCTACAATCTTCTCAGGGGTGGTCGCAAGAATGGGGACTGGAAGGAAAGGTTTTTCTTGGCTTTTTCCAGAAACCACAGCACCATCGATCAACCCATTCTTTAATGCGGCGACGAGCATCGCTGTGGCTGCTCCTCCGTCTTGGCGGACCTTCTGGATATCGTTTGGTTTCGCTTGGGCGGCGACTACTCGGCGGTAAACCCCAAATTCTTCTTGGGGGTTCCTTATTTTGCCGAAGGTGAATTCTTCTGCTTTCGCCATGGCAAAGTTGTATCGGGGACAAGATTGGGCACATATGCCGCAGATCTTGCATTCCTTGACCAAACTGGGTTTTCCTTTGGCAAGTTCAAGGCTGCCGAACGGACAAGCTACAACGCATGTTCCGCAGCTCGCGCATTTTCCCGTTTCAACAACTTCGGTTAAAAGAGAGTTTCCAAAACCAACCTTTTTTGAGCTCATGCTTCTAGCATATGAAAGTGACTCTATTTAAATTTTGATAGAAAAACCGTTGAAGGGTCTGAAAACGCGGATTTTTCAAAATTTCGCTATCTTATTTGTTTCTTTTGGAAGGAGTATAGGCCAACAGATGAGTTTTCAATTGGTCATTAAGCAATAAAGCGAAAATGAAAAACCACCCTAAAGTTATGGCAACGTAAATTGGCGGAATTGGCGCTAATCCAGGGATTCCAACGATGGAGATTAACGATGAAATGATTATGTCTGCCACTATCGCAGTTAGAAGGGGGCGGCTGGGTCTTGACTTCCAAAAGTTGCTTCTTTCGCGAACGACAAAGATGGTGAATAATCCGCTGAACAGTAGCATGTCAAAAGAGAATGTGTTGAGAACTGCCGTGTTGGATAAGTTTAGGTAGTGGAGTCCTATGTACAGCAGCCCGAGGGATTCAACTACGGTGGCAACACCTAGCACGGTGGCTCCTTTGACTAGAGGTCTGATATTCCATGTTTCGGGTTTTTCAGATGGCGTCACGTTGTCGGTTGAAAGGGATATGGTAACAAAATCGACTAGAAAAAGCAGCAGAACTACCTGGAACGCTCCAACGACAAATAGCCCGGTGAGCAGAAAAGCTACAATGACGAACAGGATAACTTGGAAGGTTTTGACGATTTTATTAAATATCCATGTTAAAATTCGCTGGTAGATCATTCTGCCAGTTTGGATCAAATCTACAACGTTAGATAACCCTTCTTGCGTCAGAACAACACTTGCTGAACCCTTCGCCACATCCGTAGCGTTGCTTACTGCGATTCCGACTTCAGCCTGCTTCAGTGCCGGAGCGTCATTTATACCGTCACCGGTCATCCCGACAACATGGTTCTCAGCCTGCAATCCCTTAACAATTCGATACTTACCCTCAGGATAGATTTCGGCGAAACCATCGGTTTGATCGACGATTTCAGCGGCGACCACGGCATTTTCCGCGTTTTTTTCAACGTCCGCCATCCGAGTTATTTTGTCTCCGAGACCTACCTCCTGAGCTATTTGCTTGGCAATCGGCTGCGAATCGCCAGTTAACATCTTTACAGCTATTCCCAGAGAACGAAGTTTTACTATCAACTTTGCAGATTCAGGTCTAGGCTTATCATAAAGCGCCACCAATCCGACAAATTGCATTGTTGCGCCTTCTTTGCCTGCTGCGACAGCGATAACTCGGTAGCCCTTATTTGCAAAAGCCCCCGTTTTGGTCTCAATGTCATTTTGCTGCTCTTTTGTGAGTTCACAAACTTCTGATACCGCGGAGACAGCGCCCTTTGTCACTTTAAATGTTTGACCTTGCTTCTCAACAATAGCTTCAGTCCTGCGAGTAGAGGGGTCGAAAGGCGTGAATTTTTTTTGTCTGTAATCTTCCAACATTATTTTTCTTTGTTCGACAGAAACGAAGAACGCTAAATCAATCGGGTCTTGGTTTGCGACCTGCGATGCTAAGGCCCCGAAAATCAAGGCGTCATCTTTCGAGTAATTGCCTATTTCCGCGACGTCGGTAACTGTCAGCTTGTTTTCGGTGATGGTTCCGGTTTTGTCAACGCATAGAACATCCATTAGGGCGGCGTCTTCAGAAGCGCTAAGTCTGGTGACGAGCACGCCATTTCTTGCAAGTTCGTAGGAGCCAAGAGCCATTGTAATCGTGAACATGGTTGGCAATGCAACGGGGATCGCAGCCACAAGCAGGACCAGCGCCAAAGACAACAAATCCAAGAGGTTCAGCCCACGAGCCCAGGAGACTGCGGCGGCCACGATAAGCAGAGATACCACCGTGACAAGCAGCCACTTCATCAGGTTCGAGATTACTCCTTCCATATGCAGTTTCGGCTTAGCCAACTGAACAAGCTGAGTTGTCTTGCCATACACTGTGTGTGTTCCAGTCGCAGTGATAACGCCCGTAGTCTCCCCCTTTTTAATAAGCGACCCAGAATATACGAGGTCACCCATCTTTTTCTCATTGGGCAGGGACTCGCCGGTTATTGCCGATTGGTCAACCGTCGCTTCACAGTCAATGATTCTAAAGTCTG
Source organism: Candidatus Bathyarchaeota archaeon (assembly GCA_963827165.1). Classification (GTDB taxonomy): domain Archaea; phylum Thermoproteota; class Bathyarchaeia; order Bathyarchaeales; family Bathycorpusculaceae; genus Bathycorpusculum. Next base: position 574,454 of record CAWGZR010000005.1, read on the forward strand.
CTGGCACATAATCGCCCGACCTGACTCTTATAACATCACCCGGCACAATTTCAGCAACATCTATGGTTTGCCAGACGCCGTCGCGTAGGACCCTTGTCTGCAAATGCAATTTCTGTTTCAGCGCTTTCACCGCACGCGTCGCCTGCTGCTCCTGAATAAAGCCTAAAACTGCGTTAACAAGCAAAAGGGCAGCTATGATATAGACGTCTAAGTATTTGCCCAAAACAAACGAAAGTACAATCGCCACTTCAAGCATCCAAGCCGCTAAACCCCAAAACTTCCTAGCAAAAGCCATCAAACGGCTTGCCTGCTTCTCCTCCACCTCGTTGCGCCCATACACCTTTTGTTTTTCTTGGGCTTCAGAAGAGTTCAGACCTTTCGAATCATTAGAGTCGAAGGTGACTTCCGTTTGACTTCCTGAACCCTGATCAGTTGGCGTTTTGGACAAATATCATGACCTTTAAAATTCGTTTGTCTTATAATAATATCGAAATATAAAACATGCATGGCTAAGGTTTATTATTTACTAAACGGCAATTCGGGTTCTTTTCTGCACCACATCAGACTCTCTCAGCATCAACCAGGTTTGAATATATGATTAGCCCCATAATTCTTAAATGGACACTTTTCAGATTGGTTGAGGTAAGACAAGGAGCGACTGCAACTTTCGGAGAGCAAGTATGGCTGAAAATAATCAGTATGATACTGAGCACTTCAACCGTCGATCGTCGACTTATGAGAGTTCATTAGACCAACTGCTTTGGTTCGACCGATTACAGAGACGCGTTCTAAAAATGGTGGAGAAAGGATTTACCCCTACAGTTGTCTTAGATGTGGGTTGTGGGACTGGGCGCTTGCTCCGCAAAGCAAAGGCGCGTTGGCCCAAAACACAGTTTATAGGTGTTGATCCGGCAGAAGGTATGATAGAGCCTGCCCGCAGGTTAATGCCAGATGCCAAATTTTACGTTGGTCATGCTGAATCGCTTCCTTTGGCCGACGCATCGGTAGATCTTGTTTTTAGTACGGTTTCCTTCAATTTCTGGCAGGATCAAGAAAAAGGTTTGAGTGAGATAATGCGTGTCTTGCAAGTAGGCGGTCGGTTGTTCCTCGTTGATGTTTGGCCGCCCTTTGGATTGTCCCGTTTCATCCGTCGCTTTGAAGTTAACAATCCAGATGTAATGCGGGAAACTTTTAGTCGTATGCGATTTCAGGTTTGCGATCAAAGAATTTGGTGGAATATTTGGCTTGTCGTTACGGTCGGAAACCGTCGCTCATGATATTTGGAAAAAAGCACAGGAAAAATTTGCTTTTGTTTATTCTTCTTGGATGCGAAAAGATAAGCAGATTTTAGATCCCGCGTGGGTTCTAGGATGGAACCGTTAGCTTGCAAATTAGCTCATAATGGTACGGTCCTGCATCAGCCTGCTTTATAACCGTGAAGCCGTTTTTTGAAAGAACTTGTTTAGCCTCGTCTTCGGATAGGCGGCTTTCTATTGGTGGTCCATGTTCTGTTTTGACCTTTTTCCAGTCTACATCAATAATATGCGCCGTGCGTTTGGATATGCGTTTAACTTCTTGAAAGAAAGCTTTTCTGTCATCAACTTCATGAAGAACGTTCGCAAAAAGGACAAGGTCCACAGATTCTTTAGGGATCCCTGTATGGCACACATCGCTTTTTATGGTTTTAATTACTCTTGGATTCGCCTCAGACTTAGAAATATTTTCCCTTAAACTCTCCAGCATACTCTCATTACTATCAACAGCATACACTAGACCTTTTTCTCCCGTCATTTGAGCCATTGGTATAGTAAAGAAGCCAGGTCCTGAGCCTAAGTCAGCCATCGTCATTCCTTTGGCAATTCCGACATTTTTTAAGATCGTTTCTGGGTTGTGCCATTGCTTTCTTTCTTCTGACATAAGGAACTTGGCTCGGTCGCTATGGTATTCCATTTTTATTCCTCGACTACCGCTTGTTTGAATACGTGCTACCCCCACACCATTCACTAATAAAAACCTTGGGTCAAAGCCCAATGGACTAAATTAAGACTTTTAGCTACTGTGGGGTGGATTTGAATTGATTTTTTTCTGAAATTTCTTCTCGTCCTTTGTTCTTTAATATTCACTTAAGGTCACCTTTGACCCGCTGCTTAAGTATGTTTCAAATAGATTAGCTAAAGCAAGTTTAATTCATTTGGCGTTGATGCTGCGTTGAATTAGCTTCCCTAAGGTAAGCGACTCTTTTGTCGGTTCTCTGAGGTAAATATTGCAAGTTCAAGATATCTTCGGCGTATTGCTTGGCCCCACTTCAATGAATAAATGACTGGGGTTCCCCCACCCTGCCAAGCTTCCGTGAAGACGATGGCATTTTCCAAAAACTGCCGTAAATGGTTTATTTGTTCAAAAAAAACGCTAAATATTAATGCCCGTTTACATAAGAAATAATTGTTTTAAACAGTGTCAATAAGGAGGAGGTAATTTTGCTTGTTATATGAAGCCACTCATACTCATCAAGCTTCTCGATGCCCATTATTGTCGACTGAAGGTAAAGCCATGCTTAAGCAGCTTTTCTCGGAGCAGAACATGAAGAATTCAGGCGTCAATTTGGTAGCCGCTTATATGAGTTGTCCGCAAGATACCTCAGTGGACCATAAAGGTTTTTTCACTTTGGACGCCGAAAATCCGGAAGTAGTTAAAAGATTTTTTGGGCAAATGGCTGTAGAAGTAAGACCAGTCAAACCACTAAGCGAAGTTGCCAAGTTGTTATAATCTAAGGATCTCATGCTGTCTTTAATACGATTGCTGAAAAATTGCACTCAGCTGTGCAGTCGCCACACCCTCTGCAATATGTAGCGTCAACAACGCTTGGTTCATCGCTATCAATTCGGTTAATCGCCTTGTATGGGCATATCTTAGCAGCCTTACATTCAACACAATGACCGCACTTTCTTGGATCAATAAACGCCTTATGCATAGCCCTCACTTGGAAGGTTTCCATAAGGCTTTATTGAGATTTACGCTTCGACTGACTGCAGCAAGCGCCGAAATTCCTTGTAAGCTAACACGCAACAAAAGCTTAATCACGTTAAACTCCGCCGAGGGCTATACTACTTCTTTTGTGGTTTTTGGTTTTCTTGGTCGCCATGTTAAAGCACTATAGATTGTAAACACTAAGAGAGCCACAAACACCGCTGCTTTGATGGCCGTGAAATCTATGATGGCTGAGTAAAGTGCGAAGGCGACGGGGAACCCTCCGATGTATATTGTGAAAAATATTGCTGTGGGCAGCTTGTAGCTATATTTGTAGTCTTTAAAGATGCGTCTGCCAAAGTATAAGGCTGCCAAGCGCCCCATGCCATGAGTGCATTTTATGCAATTGTAACATGGACGCAAGCAACCCAGAATATGCAATACACCATAAATCAAGATGAGCGTTAGGACAAAAAACACAATACCCGTTATGAAATTATATAGCAGAAAAGCCACTGAATCAAGAACAATCCAAAGAAAAAGCGCTAAGTTACCAAACAGAACCAGTTTTTCTGGGAAGAAAATTGGTCGACCGTTTTTTGGTTCTGTCATGCCAGCATCTTCCAAACGATTGGAATATAAATTTTTAGCATAACAAATTCGCTTGCGCGCAATAAACTGTTCCAGTGGATAGCCAAGAAGTGACCGTAAGCAAACCGTGATTTTACTGCTTCTATTTTTTCTTCAACATTCGTCATGTGCTATCCTCAATGCCTGTTATCTCAGATACCGTTTGATCATCGCTTCGATATGCACTTTGGGGTAAGCGCCAACTAATCTCTCAACTTCTTTGCCTTGGCTAAAGATGATAATAGTTGGAATGCTCATTATTCCAAAGCTGCTCGGTACCACTTGATTCTCGTCAACATTCATTTTTCCAAATGTAGCTTCACCCGTATATTCTGCTGAAAGAGCCTCAATTATGGGTCCTACCATTCGGCAGGGGCCACACCAAGGAGCCCAAAAATCTACAACGAGAAGGTCATGAGTCTGTACAGCTTTATGAAAACTATCGTCCGTTACTGTCATAGGCTGATTACTAGCATGCCCTGAGTTCCTGGCTTGAGCAAGCATAGCTTGAGTCTTCCTTAATCGAATTTGATCTAAATTATTCTCTTCGGCCATAATTCATCGCCAGCGTGCAATAGACATCTTATGTTTTCTTTGCAGCCTCTCTTAGTTTCCAAACCTCACAGTGAGGCGCATGATCGCACATTTCTTCTGGTATGCCTCTTGGGCACTCAAATTTTTTCTCCATAATCTTACGTCCATATGCTTCAAAGGAATGCGAGCCCACCCAAATATATCTTACGGTATTGTCAATACTAAACAATACCATTTATATGTAAGATTTGATAATCACGTCCTTATGGAAAGCATTAACCTGCTAACAAGAAAGGGTGCTTCATGCACTGACTTACTCACATGTCTATACAACTTGAAACCTTCAGACCTAGAAGTCCTCCTTGCGCTTGCAAAAAATGAAAACGCTACACTAGACCAAATCGCAAAAATTGTGCAAAAAGATCGAAGTTCGGTGCATCGCTGCCTTTCTAAGCTTGTAAGCATAAATTTAGTAAACAAGCAGTCAAGATCTCTCAAAGGAGGAGGATACTACCACACTTACACCATGCTTGACCCAGCAACAATTAAGAAGCACGCACTCGAACGAGTAAAAGAAATCACTGAAAGCCTTGAAGCACTAGTAGACAGCTTCGAATTAGACCTTCAAAAACACTTAAGACAAGCCTGAAAACAAATGTACGGGAGAAAAAATAAAGAGAGACATAAAGTGGAGCAAATGGAATGTAAACGCTGCAAATTGGCTCTAAAAGAAGGAGAAACATATGATCTCCACGGCAAAGTCTTATGTGAAGACTGCTATATGTATGAAACAAATCCCCCAAAAGCATGTGACCCCATGGCTGTGTCATCAGCCTTGTCTGTTCGAAAACAATTAGGGCAATCAGGCAGTTCAGGCTTAACTGACTTACAGCAAAAAATCTTCAACGTTATAGAGAAGCATGGCAAAATCACAAAGGAGGACTTGGTTAAGACCCTAAACGTTAAGACAGAGCAGCTGGAGCAAGAATTTGCTTTCTTTAGGCATTGCGAGCTACTTCGGGCTTTTAGAGAAGATGGCAAAATATATTTTACAAAGTGGGAAACAAAAAGCGCTTGAAATATTTCTCATTAAGAAAATTGACACCTTGTCTAAGCGGTCCAATCATATGATGATTTAATGGATAAATTGCAATTCTGTAATTCTTTTTTGAACGATATCTGCCAACTTTTCTATGAGGCTTTCTTCTGGGATTTTCTTGTCTAGTTTGTCAATTGTTCGGGCAAGTTCCTCGTCGCCGATCGTAGTTCTTAGCCACTTCTGAAAGTCGCCGCGGTCAAAGTGGAATTTGATTGATTGCGTATCAACGGTTCCCATGTCTCTTAAGAATGAGCGGAGAGACAGTGCTGTTTCACCGGTGTAATGGCCGTCTGGCATAAAGAAGTGGAAACCTGAAGCATAAGGGACTGTTCTCAGAATTTTCTGAGTTGCTTGCAGGCTGCAATTATTACGCGCGTTAACCAAGGCGTCCACCAACGGAATTAATTATATAGCCTATATGCCTTAAGTCATATTTAATGACTTGAAGTCGTTCCGCTTCCTCATGCTTCTTAGCGGTTGCTCTGATGTCTGATTCCTCTATCCCTTGTTTGATTGCGTTGGCAACTTTCTCTGCATTGCCTGTTTTAGACCAATAAATTATCAGTGCAGTTTTCATTCTTAAGCTCTTAACCCTGCTCCGTTTTTCCTTCAAATTCAACCTTTACTGGCGTTGGTTCTTTGAAGATAAACAGCACGGGGCAGTTTGCTTCGGTTCTTCTCCAAGCAGCCTCTAACAGTTCTTTCCTTGTATCAGAGGCGGCATTGACTTTCATCGTGACGCCACTTATCATGGGCGAATCTGGCGATTTGTCAGCTTCAGCAGTAATTTCGACCATTTTGAGTTTGATGTTGCTTTTTTTACATATATCGGCGAAAATTGTAACGCCACAGTCAGCCAACGCCATCAAACTAAGTTCAAGGGCTGTCGGACCGCAATCCGTTCCGCCTGAAGCTGTTGAGAGGTCACACTCTACGCTATGGTTTCTTTGATTATCAACCTTTGAATGTACATTTTCAACCCAGGTAGCTTTTGCTTTTATTTTTGGCATTTCTTTTCACCTATTAATTTTTTAATGTTTTAGTTGGAATTTAATGTTCGTGTTCATGGTGATGGGCGTGTTCGCATCCGCCAACAAGATCTTTGAGTTTACCTTCTTTGAAAGATTCTATATTGCCTTCAACTGTGTTTGCATTTGCTTCCAAAACTGTTACGCCGGCATCTTGGAAGGCGTTTAGTGCTCCTGGTCCAATCGAATAAGCAACTACAACGTCTGGTTTCAATGCCAAGAAACTTTCGTGTGAGTGCCCTGGAGCCCCTCCCATATGTTCACTTTTGTTTGGTTCAGTTTTGACTCTCGCAGTTTTTTGGTTCTCGTCAAGTTCTACTAGGGCGAAGTATGGTGCTCTTCCGAAGTGGTGTGCTACTTGAGCTTCTAATCCCGTTTCGTCTTCGACCGGTATCATTATTTTTTTTGTCATTTGATAACCTTTTTAATTTTTTAATTGATATAGTTTAATAGGCAAACAATATTAATAGGTTATGTTTAGAAAGTAAACGGTTTTGCTCATGGATGAGATTGACAAGAAAATCATAACTCAGCTTCAAGCAGATGGCAGGACATCTCTTGAGGATCTGTCCAAAATAACAGGCTTCACAAGCATGGGAACAAAGAAAAGGTTGGAAAAACTAATTAAAAACGGCACAATCAAAATTTCTGCTCTGATCAACCCAAACGCGCTGGGGCTGCACCTGGCCATTGTAATGCTGGAAATCGAGAGCGCTGAAGCGATGCAAAACGTCCTTGACCGTTTCGAGGAGTGCCCGAGAATAGTTCAGATTTTCAAAACAATAGGCGGCTACAATCTAATGGCACTTGTAGTTGCGGAAACGAGAGAAACATTAGAAAGCATCTCGATGGAAAAATGCTCCTTAAGATGCAGCAAAGGCATCCGGAGATCGGAATTTTACCCTGTTAGCGACACCTATTTTTCGACTTTCCTCCAAATAAGAGAGAATTTGGCAAACAAAGAAAAAACGGTTGCGCCATGCAATGTTGAATGCGCCCCTTGCAACCGATATGAAACCCAAAAGTGTGTCGGTTGTCCTGCTACGAATAACTACAAAGGTTCTCTGTGAAAGGAAAAAACAACATGAGCCACGAAAACAAAAAAATCACCCTCAACATCGGCGGAATGAGCTGCATAAATTGCGCACTCTCAATAGAAAAAGCACTCTCTAAACTAAACGGCGTAACCCACGCCACCGTCAACTTCGCCGCAGAAAAAGCAATTATAGAATACAACCCAAACCTTGTCAACCAGAAAACCATAGAAAACACCATCGTCGAATCAGGATATCGCGTCATCCATGAGAAAATCGTTCTCCAGATAGGCGGCATGAGTTGCGTCAACTGCGCCCAAAGCATAGAAAAAGCATTAAACAACAAAGAAGGCATCTACAAAGCAACCGTCAACTTCGCTACAGAAAAAGTCACCATTGAATATAACCCCGAGCAACTAAGCTTGACTGGAATCAAAAAAACCATACAAGACGTCGGCTACCAAATCATCGAACCCGAAAAAACCATTCGGGACGCTGAAGGCAAAGAGCGCCAACGCAACATTCAACGCCTAAAAATCCTTCTGGCAGCAAGCGTTGCATTGACCATCCCTATCATACTCTTGATGTTGTTCCCAGCTTTGCCCATGCAACAAAACAACATTCTACTATTCATATTGGCAACTCCCGTACAATTTATTGTCGGATGGACCTTTTACGTTGGCGCATACAAAGGCTTGAGAAACAAAACCGCCAACATGGATACCTTAATAGCCATGGGAACATCCACTGCTTGGCTCTATAGCACCGCAGTCACTTTTGCACCAAGCATATTCCCCGGTGCTGGAGTATTTTTTGATACAGCGACAATGATCATGAGCTTCATTTTGCTTGGAAAACTCTTAGATGCTGTTGCAAAAGGCAGAACATCGGAAGCCATAAGAAAAATCATGGGTCTGCAAGCAAAAACTGCCCGAGTAATCAGAGGTGGTGAGGAACAGGAGATTCCAATTGAAGATGTCCTGGTAGGAGATATTGTGGTCGTCAGACCTGGAGAAAAAATTCCTGTTGACGGCATCGTTATCGAAGGATATTCAGCGATAGATGAGAAAGTTATCACAGGCGAAAGCATACCCGTTGAAAAGAAAAGCGGCGACCAAGTGGTGGGTGCCACCATGAATAAAACTGGGGTGCTAAAATTCAAAGCCACCAAAGTCGGCAAAGACACAGTTCTTGCCCAGATCATAAGCATGGTCGAAGATGCCTTGAGTTCCAAAGCACCCATTCAAAGACTAGCAGATATCGCGTCAGGCTATTTTGTTCCAACCATCATAATCACCGCCACGCTCTCAGCATTGGCTTGGTATTTCATATTTGGCGCGACCTTCATTTTTGCCCTTACCGTTTTCATTGCCGTGTTAATTGTCGCTTGCCCCTGTGCTCTTGGACTCGCGACCCCCACAGCCATTATGGTTGGGGTTGGGAAAGGAGCAGAAAACGGAATTTTAATCAAAAACGGCGAAACACTGGAAGCAGCTTATAAGCTTCAAATAATAGTTTTTGATAAAACAGGAACGCTCACCAAAGGAGAACCCGAAGTCACAGATATCATCCCAACAGAAGCGTTCAAGGAAGACCAACTTTTGCTACTAGCAGCCATCGCAGAGAAAAACTCAGAGCACCCGCTCGGAGAAGCCATAGTAAAAAAGGCAAAAGAGAAGGGGCTTCGGATTGATGAGCCTGACGTCTTCAATGCCCTCCCAGGATATGGCGTGGAAGTAGAGCATAAGGAGGTCAGGATCTTGTTGGGTAATCGCAAGCTCATGGAAGCAAACAACCTAGACATTGACGCGTTTGACGTTAAGATGAAGGGGCTTGAGGAAGAAGGGAAAACCGCAATGCTGCTTGCAGTAGATAATCAACTTGCAGGATTGATAACTGTTGCTGATACTTTAAAGGAACACTCTGCCGAGGCTGTAAGAACCCTTCAGCAAATGGGCTTGGAGGTTGTTATGATTACAGGCGATAATCAAAGGACAGCCAACGCCATCGCAAGGCAAGTGAGCGTTAATCGCGTATTCTCTGAAGTGCTTCCAAGCGAAAAAGCCACGGAGATAAAGCGTCTTCAGGCGGAAGGCAAAGTTGTCGCTATGGTAGGCGACGGAATAAACGATGCTCCAGCTTTGGCACAGGCAAATATTGGTATCACCGTCGGAAGCGGAACAGATGTAGCAATTGAAACTGGAGACATCGTGTTAATTAAGAATGATTTAAGGGATGTAGTGGTAGCTATTCAATTGAGCCGCGCCACAATGAAGAAAATCCGGCAGAACTTATTCTGGGCGTTCTTTTACAACATCATCCTCGTTCCCTTGGCAGCAGGCGCATTCTATCCTATTTTGCATGTCCTGTTTAATCCAGTCTATGCGGCAGCAGCAATGGCAAGCAGCTCAGTAACTGTAGTTACAAACGCCTCTCTCCTCAGGCGATTTAAACCAAAAATCTAGATCACAGTACATCACGGATTGGAGGTGAAAAAAAATTATGGCTAAAGATTTGGTATGCAACATGGAAGTTGACGAGAAAACTGCAAAGTACAAAACAATCTACCAAGGCAAATACTACTATTTCTGTGCTCCAGGATGCAAAAAATCCTTCGAAGCAAACCCTCAAAAATACATCAGCGGCAACTCGTCAAGTCAAAGTTGCAGTTGCGGTCACGACCAATGCTAAACCGTTAAGGTTTAGCCTTAAATGTTCTTTTTTCTTTGGACTTTTTGATCAAAATAATCATGATGTTTTGGTTCTCACTTAAATGCAACTGCACGCTTTTTAGCTACCGTTACCTCGATTATTCTCATAGTGCTGTTTTTTAGCAAAGAAAAACTAATTGCAGCCGCTATGAAAAAGTTAAACATGAAATAATTGACTATAATTAATTATTAAAAGACAAAGAAAGGAAGATGGAAAATGTCTGAGGAAACATACGAAGGCATAAACAGAGGCAAAATACCTTGGGACCCAAAGATCGATTATAAAAAGTGTATGACCTGCGGGAAATGTGTTGATTTTTGCCATATGAGTTCCTTTAGAATAGAAGAAAAAGATGGTGAAAAACGACCTCTGGTAAACCCAAACAGATGCGTTGTATTCTGCAGAGGTTGTGAGGATATTTGTCCCGCCGGCGCTATCACTCATCCCTCGGAAGAGGAAACACAGAAGATAATAGACAAAATAAAAAAAGACAAAACCTAATTTCAACTTACTATTTTCTTTAACCCCTGGAAGTAGACTGTAGAAAATGAGTGAAGGTCATATCAGGGTTAGACGCTGGGAAGAATTCAAACGCTTAGTTAGGGAAAAGAAGCCGAAATCGATAGTCTACATCCTTGAACAAAATGCTCTCTCTCCAAACAAAGAACTCACAACGTTAAGGATAATATTGATGCATGACAAGCGTTACTACATCTTTCTAGATTTCCCAAAAGGTCAGTGTCTTAGAGAAACGGGGATTCCTTTGCGAAAAAGCAAAAATGGTCTTTATAACCTCGACGAAGATGAAGTCAAGACGATTCTACAGAAAGAGTTTGAAAAAGAGAACTTGGAGATTTTTTCCTTCTGGACAACTTAGTTTTTTTCAATTTTTAAATTGAATAGATTTTTGACATGTTCAATGTTTAGCTCTTAACGGCTGATAGAATATTTTTTGTGTCGAACCGTTATTAATGAAGCCACGATGACTAAAACAACTATTACAAAAACTAATAGGTAAACGATTTCTGCTGTAATGGAGAGCAAGGGCTGGGTTTCTGGTGAAGGTGTCGAAGTCGTTAGCGGATAGCCAAAAGCGTAAACACGATGATCCCACGAACCCACATAAACGATTCCGTTCCAAACAGCAGGAGAAGAACTCACGTGATTCCCGGTGGCATACGTCCATATATCTGCTCCACTTGATGCATTCAGACAATAAACATTCCCATCCCAGCCTCCGACATAAACAAACCCTCCAGCAACCGCAGGTGAAGAATCCACCCCGTCACCTGTGGCAAAACTCCAGATTTTCGCCCCCGTCAGCGCATTGAGGCAGTAAATGTTTTTGTCAGGGTTGCCAGATCCAGATTCGCCAGTTCCCACAAAAACGTAGCCGTTGGCGACTGCGGGGGTTGAGGTAACCCAACTTTGTGCGGCAAAATTCCATATTTTGTTTCCATTTGTTGCATTAAGGCAATAGACATTGTTGTCATCTGACCCGACATATACGCGACCATCAATTACCGCGGGGGAAGACTCCACAATATTTCCGGTAGTGAAATTCCAAATTTTAGCACCAGATGAAGCATCCATGCAGTAGACTTCCCCGTCTGCGGAACCCGCAAAGATATAACCATTCACGAATGCTGGGGATGACTCTACAAGTCCACCCGTCTTGAAACTCCAGATTTTGGTGCCGTCTACAGCGTTGATGCAATAGACGTTTCCATCCCATGACCCAACATATAGATATCCATTCACGATCGAAGGACATGATTCCACGGTGTTTCCTGTTGTGAAGTTCCAGAGTTCAGCGCCTGTCGCAGCGTTCAAGCAGTAAATGTTGTGGTCGTAGCAGCCAAAATAGACTTTGCCGTTTGCCACAGCCATTGAAGAACTGATTGCGATACTTTCTACGCCATGAACAATTTGTGAGTTAATGGGGACAGTGAAATTCCATATTTCAGACCCATCCAACGCGTTAATGCAATAGGCAACTCCCGCGTCAGAGCCTATGTAAAGGCGGTCGTCAACGATTGCAGGAGAAGCCCCGACTACACTGTTAGTCGTATAATTCCACAGCAATGTGGCTGGAATTGGCGCTGATGAGCTGGTTGAATAGCCTGTGTGGCTTATGTCGTGATGAAACATTGGCCAATTGTCTGGTAAATTGGCGTATACTATCGACAATGACGATGGAAGGAGAAGAAAAATCATTGATACTACTAAAAAAGACGTTACCAAGATAACGATGGGACGATCAGTTCCTTTCATAGCAAGCAACCTGCACGTTAATGCATTATCCTTATGCTTTTGTTTGATATATCATCATTTCTACCCTAACCCGCAAAAGGAATATTTCGAGATCGTTTTTGAAGAATCCTGGACTTAGTTAGGTTTCCAATCCAAATTCTCAGCCTTAAGCAAACTATTTCCTATTTGCAGAAGAAACGTAAATTAATGCTTGCTTACCACTATTTCCATGTGAATTATTATGAAGGTTGCTGTTTCCGGCAAAGGCGGTGTTGGAAAAACGCTCATTGCAGGTGGCTTAGCCCGTGGTTTTGTTGAACGCGGATTAAAAACTATGGCGATTGACGCAGATTCCTCACCGAACCTTGGGTTAACATTGGGTTTGTCAACTGAGGAAACCCGCAAAATAGTGCCTATTACAGAGAATAAGCCGCTGGTGGAGTCTAAAACAAGCACTGGTTACAACAGTGTTTACAATTTGAATTTCACGGTTGATGACATTGTCAGAGACTATTCAATAGCCACTCCTTTAGGCGTAAACTTGATTGTTATGGGGACTGTACAGGCTATGGAAGCGGGTTGCATGTGCGCTCCAAACGCTGTTATCCGTGCCCTGCTAAGACATCTCGTCGTAGACCGAAACGAAGCTGTTGTTATGGATTTAGAAGCGGGAGTTGAGCATATGGGCCGAGGAACCGCTCGTCAAGTTGACGCATTGCTAATTGTTGCTGATTCAAATTTGAAGTCGCTGGAAATAGCTAAACACATTAATGACCTGGCATCAGCGGCGGGCATGAAACAGCTCTACCTTGTCGCCAATCGTGTTATGAATGATGGACAAAAAAAAGCCGTACAAACCTTCGCCGATCAAAATGGCTTAACCATGCTTGCTTTTGTGCCCTGGGACCAAAAAGTGATTGACGCCGACATGATGGGTATAACCCCACTAAGGAACAAGGAAATTCAGGCTGTAAAAGCAATAGATGACATATGCGATTTATTGTTGAAAAAAAACCGGTGAACCCAGCGGTGCCGGCGATGAGCGAATTTCTAATCAAGCCAATTGGAATTTTGCACTCGCCATTCAAGGAACCTCAAAACGTACCATACAGACAGCCGCAGCTGAGGGTATCTGCGGAACCATCGAAATCTTTCCCCAGTATGTCGAGGGCTTACAAGATCTTGACGGTTTCTCACATGTTATCCTCCTCTACAACTTTCACCTCATAAAAGGTAGCTCTTTAATGGTTAAACCATTCCTTGACGACAAACTTCACGGTGTTTTCGCCACCCGTTCTCCTGCTAGACCAAACAGAATCGGCATATCAATTGTTCACCTGACCGCAATAGAGAACTGCACATTATACATTCAAGATGTGGATATGATTGATGGGACGCCGCTGCTTGACATCAAGCTTTACGTCCCCAAGTTTGACTGCGGGAAAACGGCAAAGATAGGCTGGTTTAGCGGCAAAATCAGCAAACTACTAACAACCAAAGATGATGGCAGATTTTGCGCTCAATCAAAGTCGCGCCCATGAATCTGAAACAAAAAAACATTACCCTCACCGTAGACAATATATGCGAGCTTTTGCTAAAGAAATGACGTTAACTTTGAGGTTTTATTCTATGAAAACTCTTGTGACAATCGGACGTGGCGGAACAGGAAAATCCAGTTTCACAGCCCTTATGGCCAAATCCTTCATTGAATCAAGCCAAGCGCCCCTTTTGCTGGTTGACGCTGACCCAGATCAGAACCTGGCTGAGATGCTGGGAATTGACCTTAAAGAGGCGGGGAAATCAACCATCGCCGAATTACTCGTGAGCACTTTTATTGAACAGGGCGGTACCACAGTCGGTGTTCCGCCTTCGGAACGTATAGAAAGCCGTATCTGGGAAAATGGTCTTTATGAGAGCAAAAACTTCGATTTCCTCGCTGTTGGCACCAAGTGGGTTGAAGGCTGTTACTGCATGCCAAACGCCGCATTGAAAGGCGCTTTGGAATCGATAACAAAAAGTTACAAGTACATGCTGGTTGATTCTCCAGCCGGGCTCGAGAACTTGAACAGGCGAATCACCTCAGACGTCAACGACATATTTGACATATTGGATCACTCTAAGAAATCCCAAGACCACGTAAGAAGAGCCTTCAAGATTGCTAAGGAAGTCGAGATGAAGTTTGACAACTTCTATTTGATCGGCGGCTACCGTTTTCCAGCGGAGTTGGGGAAGCAAGCTGAGGCTGACTTAGGATTCAAATTCTTAGGAAAAATCACTGAAGACGAAGATTTGGACGAGTTTGTGCTTGACGGGAAATCACTGCTTGACTTGTCAAACGACAATGAAGCTTACCTTTCAGTGAAGGCTATTCTAAAGACGCTTGGTTACCTGTAGCCAACTGTTTACATTCTAAACTTGTTTCTTTACACAATTTTTCGGAAAGTTTGCATTTCTTCAGTTGTTCCATGACTTTTGACTTTGAATCTGGAAAGGTTTAAAAACAAATTGCGCCAGTCTTTACCTAAACCTTTACAGAGGAGTCATTAATTTGACTACTAAAAACGTTAACGTAAAAATAGATGAAATGAAGACCAACTCTGGTCTAATAAAAAACCTCGAGGTCTCCATCGGCAAAGTTATCAACGACAACTACACTGAAGAGCCAATGGGACCGACCCCTATGCCATCTATCACGGCCCTTCGAGATTGGGACATGAAGCTTCTCACCAAGTACAAACCCTTCTATATGCCCGACTGTGATGCCTGCTGTCTCTGCACTTTCGGAAAATGCGACTTAACCGCTGGAAAACGTGGCGCCTGCGGCATAGATATCGCAACTCAATCTTCTCGTATTGTGATGTTGGCTTGCGCCATTGGAGCAGCCTGTCACACAGCTCACTCACGACATCTTCTTCATCACTTAATCGAGAAATATGGGCGCAGATACCCATTAAACGTGGGTGGCTTAAACGTAAAAGTTGAAGCTCCAGTCACCCGCTTGGTTACGGGTATAAAGCCTGAAACACTCGGTGACCTTGATGACGTTTTAACTTATACTGAAGAGCAAATTACCCAAATTCTTGCAGTTGGACACACAGGTCAAGAAGGTAACAACTTAGACTTTGAATCCAAAGCCATGCATGTCGGCATGATTGACCACGTAGGCATGGAAGTAGGCGACATCGCGCAAATTTCCACTTTAGGCTATCCCAAAGCAGACCCAGAAGCTCCACTCGTAAAGCTAGGCATAGGCAGTGTAGATAGAACTAAACCAGTCATCATGTGCATCGGACATAATGTCGTTCCATCAGTTGGAATTATTGATTATGCAAAAGAAACCAAAGTTGACGACAAAATCGAAATTGTCGGTTTATGCTGTACAGCACACGACATGACAAGGTATTACGACCGCGCGAGGGTCGTAGGACCAATCAGCTGGGAGTTAAGATTCGTCCGAGCAGGATTAGCAGACGTGCTAGTACTTGACGAACAATGCATCCGAACAGACATCTATGACGAAGCAGCAAAAGTTAACGCCCCAGTAATTGCAGCGTCAGAAAAGAACTGCATGGGCTTTAAGAACCGCACAAACGACCCAGCAGACGAAATCGTCGCTGACCTGGTAAGCGGCAAAGTCAAAGGTGTCCTGATTCTTGACCCAGAAAAAGTCGGCGAAGTCGCTGTCCGCGTCGCACAAAAAGTCGCTCCAATACGCAAACGAAAAACCAGTCTTCCAAGCATGGAGGAAATTACGCAAATCGCCAAAGCTTGCACCCAATGCAAGAGTTGCCAACGCAACTGCCCACAAGACTACGCAATCCCAGCCGCCATGAAAGCAGCAGCAAAAGGCGACCTAAACCTACTGGAAGAACTCTATGAAACCTGCATTGGATGCGGAAGATGCGAAGAAGCATGCCCACAGAAAATCATGATTCATAGCCTCATCGTAAAAGCAGGCGAAAAAGCAATGTATGCAGAAAACAACTTGTGCCGATCAGGCAGAGGCCAAGTTTCAGACGTAGAAATCCGTAATGTCGGCAGCCCAATTGTTCTCGGAGAAATCCCGGGAATCGTTGCAATCGTAGGCTGCAGCAATTATCCGAAAGGCGGCAAAGACGTATACGACATCGCAAGAGAATTCGCAAGCAGAAGATACATCGTTGCATTATCAGGCTGCTCAGCCATGTCCGCAGGCAGCTACCGCAACAGCGACGGCCAAACCATTTACGAAGAATTCCCCGGCGGCTTCGAAGCCGGCGGAGTCCTCAACACGGGTTCATGCGTATCAAACGCACACATTGCAGGCGCAGCAATCAAAGTAGCCAACATTTTCGCAAAACGACCCTTAAGAGGCAACTATGAAGAAATCGCAGATTACATACATAACCGCCTCGGCGCAGTCGGCTTAGCTTGGGGTGCATACTCACAGAAAGCTGCGGCAATCGCAGCAGGATTCTGGCGTTTAGGGGTACCTGTCCTCGTTGGACCACACGGAGTAAAGTACCGTCGTATGCTCCTCGGCAGAGAAGACCACCCAGAAGACTTCGAAGTTTTCGATGCACGCACAGGAGACAAAGTGAAAGTCGGCCCAGCACCAGAACACCTCTTCAACATAGCAGAAACCAAAGAGGAATGCATGGTTGCAATCGCAAAACTATGCATCAGACCAAACGACACATGGAAAGGACGCAGCATCAAACTGAGCCACTATGTTGACCTCAGCAAACGTTACATGGGAGTAATGCCAACTGACCTGCATCTATTCGTGAGAACAATGGCTGATGTCCCAATGACCCTCAAAGACGAATTCGCCACAATACTGGAAGCACACGACTGGAAAGAAACAATAATTCCAGACCCAACATTGCTTCCAAGAATGATCAGAAAAATGAAGGAGTGAGTGTAAAATGTCATGTGAACCCTGGCAATGTGCAGAAATAGCAACAAGTAAAAAAGCAAACCCAATTCAAAAACCCGAGATAGCAGTAGCAATGATGAAAAAAGCTCAACACCCCATTCTTATTGTGGGAAGCAACGCCACAGAAAGATGTCTCGACGGCAAACTATTAATCGAATACCTAATTGACCTTGCAAAAGCATCAAAAGTACCTGTAGTAGCCACAGCCCACATGGTTGGCGAATTCCTGAAACGCGGATACGAACCCGCAGCATTCATGAATGCAATGGAAATCGGCAACCTAGTTGTCGACCCAACCTGGCAGGGCTTAGACGGCAAAGGACACCCAGACCTCGTTATGACGGTGGGGTTGCCTTACTATGTCGAATCTTTGATGCTCTGCGGACTAAAACATTTTGCACCCGATCTGAAAACCATGACGCTGGACAATCTGTTCCATGTTCATGCAAGCTGGTCTTTTCCAAACGCAACCCTCGAGGAATGGGCTGCAAATCTCAAAGTCATGACTTCAAAATTTGAAGGAGGACAATAAAAAAAATGTCAATGTTTAAAGATATACCTGTTGAAGTTGGCGTAATCTACGAAGGAGAACGCATCAGAAGGAACGACATGCAAATTGAACTCGGCGGACCCACAGTCAAACAAAAGTTTGAATTAGCAAAAGTAAAACCCATGGACCAAATCGACGATGGAAAAATCACCATAATCGGACCCGACATAAAAGACATGAAGGAAGGCGGAGCATACCCGCTTGGCATTCTTGTCGAAGCTGCAGGCGAAAAACTCGACGCGGGACTCGAAGGAGTCATTGAAAGACGCATTCACGGATACCTCAACTACATCGAAGGATTCATGCACCTAAACCAGCGCTACGACATCTGGATACGCCTCGGCAAAAAATCATTCCAGAAAGGCTTAAACAGCTTTGAACCAATCGGCAAAGTCCTGTATCGCCTCTTTAAGAGTGAGTTGCCAATTATCGAGAAAGTACAAATCACTTTCATTACAGACACAGCCAAACTTGACGAAATGTACCCGGAAGCAGTCCAAGCATATGAGTCACGTGACGCAAAGGCAAGAGGCCTCAAAGACGAAGACGTTGACACATTCTACGGCTGCGCTCTATGTCAATCATTCGCGCCAAGCCACGTCTGCGTAATCACACCCCAAAGATACAGCAACTGCGGCGCTATCAGCTGGTTCGACGGCAAAGCCTCAGCAAGCATTGACCCCAAAGGTCCAGTCTTCGCAATACCCCGCGGACAAATGCTAAATGCTGAAAAAGGCGAATTCAGCGGCGTAAACGAAACCGCAAAGAAACGAAGCATGGGCGAAGTCAATCAAGTCTGGCTCTATACAGCATTTGACCACCCGCACACTTCATGCGGATGCTTCGAAGCAGTAACCTTCTATATCCCAGAAGTCGACGGCTTAGCAGTTGTTCACAGAAGCTTCAAAGGTGCAACAGTAAACGGCTTACCCTTTAGCACCATCGCAGACTCAGCGGCAGGCGGAAGACAAATCGATGGTTTCCACGGAATGTCCATTGAATATATGCGAAGCAAGAAATTCTTTGCAGCAGACGGCGGATGGAACCGCGTCGTTTGGGTACCTAAAGAAGTCAAAGAACGAGTCAAAGACTTTATCCCAGCAGAACTGGTTGACAAAGTAGCAACTGAAGAAGACGCAAAAACCGTTGATGAACTTAAGGCCTTCCTAAAAGCCAAAAATCACCCCGTAGTAGCAAGATGGGCAGCCGAAGAAGCACCAGCACCTGAAGCGCAAGCAATACAAGTCACTGAAGAAGCAGCAGGCACAATGATGCCAGTTGCAACGGCAGGAACACTACCGATAATGGCGGGCGGCTTTAGAATCATACTCAAAGACGCAAAGATCTATGCTAACAAAGTCATAATCCAAACCGTCAAAGACGACAAAGACAAGCGGTGACACAGTTGCCCACAGACGGCGACAAGAAAAAAGAAGATGAAGGACTAAAACTCAGCAATGAGTTAATGGAAGCCCTCGCGAAATTCAAACAAATCGAACTTGAAGATTTCCAAATCGACGTCAAAGAGCTTGAACTAATCTTCGAACCCGGCATGGCTGGGCAAATAATGCCCAAGCTAAAGCTCCCCGTTTCATTGGCAGCCGCAGGCGGAAAACCCACATCAATGCTTCAAGTGCCATTCATACCACCAGTAGAAACGTATCCCAACACGATAACAGAAGTCAAACTCGGCGCAACCCGAAAAGAAGGCGGAACACGCGGAACAACCTTCACCATAGGCGGCGAAAAATCACCTGCATTCTACAACTTCGAGCGACCAACCACCCACAAACCCGTCATCACACTTGACGTTTTTGACATGGAAGTGCCACTGAGCAAAGCCGTCAAGATGCACGTTAAAGATGTCGTTGGAGATCCAGCGGCATGGGCAAAACTTGCAGTAGAGCAGTTCAAAGCCGACATGGTAACAATCCACTTAATCAGCATCGACCCACTGCTAAAGGACGCTACTCCAAAAGACGCAGTGAAAACAGTTGAAAAAGTTTTGCAAGCAGTTGATGTTCCACTAGTCATCGGCGGATGCGGAGATCCAGTTAAAGACGCAAACGTTTTCGAAGCAATATGCGAGGCTTTCCCAGGCGAACGATTCCTAATCAGCTCGATAACACGAGACATGGACGTTGAACGCTGCGCCAAATTCGTCAAAAAAGCAGGACATGCAGCACTCTCATTCACACCAATGGATCTCAACTTAGCGCGGGAACTTAACAGACGGCTATACGACTACTTAGGCAGAGAAGACATAGTCATGGACTTAACCACCGCAGCGTTAGGCTACGGCTTAGATTACGCGTTCACCAACATGGAACGCGCAAGGCTCGGCGGATTAATGGGCGATATGGAACTTGCTCATCCGATGTCATCGGGAACAACCAATGCGTGGGCTGCACGAGAAGCTTGGCTGAAAATGTCCACGGAATGGGAACCACGCGAACTGCGAGGCCCGCTCTGGGAGGTAACCACTGCCCTGACACTTCTGCTTGCAGGCGTTGACCTGTTCATGATGATGCATCCAGCAGCCGTCAAAACACTCAAAGACGTTACTAACTACCTGACCAGCGGCAAAAAAGCAGACGCATCCAAGTATGCTGACTGGGTAACCATGAAAGCCCAAGGGGTTGGAAAACAATGACCGAGAAAAAAAGAGCCAGCTTAAAAGAATTAAGCCCCATTGACATTTACAAGGTTCTACCAAAAATCAACTGCAAAGAATGCGGCCAAGACAACTGCATGGCGTTCGCCACAAAAATCGTTAACCGCGAAGTAGAACTCGACAGCTGCAAACCACTTCTAAAACCAGAAAACGCAAAAGCCTACGAGAAACTCAAGGACATTCTTAAGCCAGCCGTTAAAGAAGTCGTAGTTGGAGTCGGCGACAAAGCAAAGAAACTCGGCGGCAAACTCGTAATGTACCGCCATGAATTCACCTACAAGAACCCAACAGCTATCGCAATCGACGTAACCGACGAAATGCCAATTCAAGAAGTCGTCTCACGAGTTCAGTACACCGAAAACTTCACCTTCGAATACATTGGAAACACACTAAAGCTGGACATGATCGCGGTAAGATGCACATCAGGCGATGCAGACAAATTCAAAGCAGTAGTCAAAAAAGTCGCGGAAACAACCAAACTACCACTAATCATATGCACATTGAACCCAGCCATAGCAGAGGCAGGCCTAATGGCAATACCCAAGGCAAAACCGCTACTCTACGCGGCAACCCCAAGCAACTGGAAAGACATGGCGGAACTCGCATTAATGTACGAATGCCCACTAGTCGCATCAGCACCAAACGACATGACCGCACTAGTTTCACTCACAAAGACATTGATGACTTACGGAGTAACCGATTTGGTTTTAGACCCGGGCACCTTCCCCAACGAAGGCTTACCTGATACAATAAACAACTTCACGATGCTACGCAGAGCGGCAACTAAAGGCGGCGAAGAACTTGCAGGATTCCCGTTAATGGGCGTACCAATGGTCGCATGGGAGGACGCAGCAACAGCTGAAGACCTCTTGAAATGGCGCGAAGCATACTTAGCGTCAATGCTCATAGTACGTTACGCAGATGTGCTCGTCATGCACACAGTAAGCGGCTGGTCACTTCTACCCTCAACAGTGCTTAGGCAAAACATTTACACTGACCCACGCAAACCCGTCGCTGTAGCTCCAGGACTCAAAGTATTCGGAACACCAGACGAAAACTCGCCAGTAATGTTCACCACAAACTTCGCCCTAACATACTATACCGTCGCATCAGACATCGAAAGCAGCAAACTCAATGCATACCTAATTGTGGTTGAAACAGAAGGCAGCGCAATCGACAGCGGAGTCGCAGGAAGAAAACTAACTGCGGAACGCGTAGCCGACGCAATAAAAGCCTCAGGCATAGAGAGCAAAGTCAAACACAGAAAACTCTTAATCCCCGGCAAAGCATCACGAATCAGCGGCGAAATCGAAGAACTCAGCGGCTGGAAAGTCCTCGTTGGACCGCGCGACAGTAGCGAGATACCCAAGTATCTCATTGAGAAATGGCAACCATAAGCCATACCCCTTCTTCTTTTTAGTTTTTTCTTATTATTCTTAGCAAAAAATTTGTAACCTGCAATTGTACGTAATACCTTCCCGTGTTTCTTTCGGTTTTTTTTCTGAATTAGCGGTTGTTCATTAAGTTTTTATTTTAGATTGGGAATTGGGATTGTGGTGATTTTTTTGGATCATACGATTGTGCATTTTGAGATTCCAGCCAACGACATCGAGAAGATCAAGCAGTTTTATGTTGAGTTGTTCGGTTGGAAAATGGAAAAATACCCTGGACCGACAACATACTATCTTGTGGGAACTGTTCCCGTGGATGAAAAGACAATGATGCCTATCCGACCTGGTGTCAATGGTGGATTATACAATAGGAAGGACTCTTCAATGCCTGAAATGGCCAAGCCAACGAACTACATTTTAGTAGAGTCAGTCGAGGAATACAGTAAGAAGGTTGAGGCGTTGGGCGGCAAAATTGTTGTGCCTAAGATGGAGATTCCCGGATTAGGCTGGTGGGCGCTGGCGCTGGACCCTGAAGGCAATCACTTCGGATTGTTGGAGTACATGCAGAAGTAATTGAAATTCGCGACAAAGAATTTCTGCACATGAAAAATCGCGAAGGGGCCGCCAACTGAGGGTTCTGTTGGCTTTCTTTGGCTTCTATTTGCGATTGGCAGGCGTGGAAATGTCTTTTTTAGATGTTTTTAGATGAAAATAGATTTTTCTAGATGTTTCTAGAGCTTTTTAGATGTTTTTAGATTTTTCTAGAGACCAGTTACAACCAATCCAAGCCCTAAACCAAGAAAGCAATCCAAAACACAAACAAAAAAATTTTGGCCAAAAAATACTCTCTCCTTTCTCTTTTACTTTAAACCCTGAAAATGTCAAAATAGCCCTGCTTTTGAGCTAAATATGTACTAAAAGCTGATAAACCCCTTTTTTCACTTACATCCCCATTCAAGGGCGAGAAGGGACTAAAGATAGGCTGCGGTATCTTTGGAGCAAAAAACTTTGAAAATCAAACGGTCTTTCCATATGTTTATTGGGGCCTCCGCGCCCAGAACCATCGGGGTCATCAATCTCACGGTTTCCTAACTTATGACGGTAAGTTTCATGTTTACAAAAGCTTAGATTTGGTTCCAAGGCTTAAAAACGAGGCTATACATGAATGGTTCGACCGTTTGCCCGGCTCAGTAGGCATCGGCAACGTACGTTACACGACCTCGGGCAAATGTGACGATGCATCAATCATCGAAGGAACCCAGCCTGTTGCTGCAAGTGCAGGCGGAATAAAACTTGCACTCTCATTTAACGGCAACATCGTAAACACTTTACCGCTTAAGAAGGAAATGAGCGACAACTTTTCCGACTTCCACTTTAACTGCGACTCAGACGTCGTCTGCCACAAACTGCTCCTTGGACTCAAAGAAGGCAAAGACCTGCCGAGTGCGGTTCGATCAGTGATGGAAAGCCTTGACGGCGCATTCTCCGTAACTGGGCTCACGGGCGATGGCGACTTTTTCGCTTTTAAAGATCCGCATGGAATAAAACCCCTCTGCGCAGGGCACGACCCCGCGGGCGCAACCCTCGCTTTCTGCTCGGAAACAGTGGGGTTAGATATGAACAGCTTCGTGAGGGACTTTGAGCTAAACCCAGGAGAACTCGTTACCGCTTCAAAAGACGGGTTCAAACGAATACAAATTATCGAAAAACCCCGCCAAGCTTTCTGCTCTTTCGAATACGCATATTTTGCTAGGCCAGATTCAAGGTTTGACGGCAAATACGTTTATGAAATCCGCGAGGACTTCGGAAGAAACATTGTTCACGAGTTTCCAGAGATAGTTCGAGACGGCGACATAATCATGTCAGTTCCTGAAACAGGAGACGATCCTGCCATGGGAGTCCACGAAGCTTCAGGTTTAAGATGGGAACGTGCATCTAGGCGGCACCGCTACGTCACCGAACGAGCCTTCATTCTTCTAAACACGGAAAGATTCTCAACTATCGATAAGAAAATCAACATTTTAGGCTCCAAAGTAGACGGCAAACGTGTTATAATAACAGAAGACAGCATAGTCCGCGGAGACACGACAAAAATCATCATAGATAAACTTCGAAAGGCAGGAGCCACAAAAGTCTACGTCTTCGTCACGTTCCCAAGAATCATCGGTCCATGCTTCTATGGCATCGACATGTCAACATACGGGCAACTCATCGGCTCCAAACACAGCACAGAGGAAATCGCCAAAATCATCGGCGCAGACGCGGTATGCTACCAATCAATTGAAGCATTAATCAAAGCTACAGGTCAAACAGAAAATGAACTTTGCATGGCCTGTATCACAGGCAAATACCCGACGCCCTGCGCTCAAAAAATGGCTGATGCAATGAAAAAGAAGTTCCTTGAAGGTTACGAGGAAAAATCAAGAATCTACGAAACCGAAGACTCCCAGCCAAAAAAGCAGTAAACATCAAGCGTACCGTCTTGAATTAACACGGTGTAATCTTATGGAGAAAATAGGTGTACTAGTAGTTTCGTACGGCGCAAGAGAAGTTGCAATGGTTGATGCGCTACTGCAAAGCACACGCTACCAAGTGGAACTCTTCGTTGCTGATAAGCAACGTAATCCGTACAATATTGAAAAAGCCGTCAAACACGAGGTTATCCCAAACCTCGATGTTGCGGAGATATGCAAGTTCGCCCAAGCAAACAAAGACAAAATCGACTTCGCCCTGGTTGGGTCAGAAAAACCCATAATTGACGGCGTCCGCGACCAAATCGAAAAATCTACAGGAATACCAGTCATCTGCCCAAAGCAGCAATACGCCATAGAAGTCAGCAAAGTAGAGCAGCGCCAACTTTTCGATGAGATAGCGCCAGAAGCTAACCCGAGGTTCAAAGTCTTTAGCCCGGCTGACTACAAAGGAGGGGCAGACGTCAAAAGCGCAGTTTACCGTTGGCTAGACGAACTCGACAACCAGGCAGTTGTTAAGCCTGACAAACCTGCTCTGGGGAAAGGTGTCGGAGTCTGGGGTGACCACTTCGCTAACCGCGAAGAGCTTTTTGAGCACTTCATGTCTAACTTCAAGTACGGCAACGTCATAATCGAGGAGAAAATCGACGGGGAAGAATCAAGTTTCATGGCTTTCTGCGACGGCAAACACTTCATTGCGCTTCCAGACACAAGGGACTACAAACGTGCCTTCGACGGCGATCGAGGTCCAAACACGGGCGGGATGGGCTCATACAAAGACTCAGACGGCAGATTGCCTTTCTTGACCGCCGTGGAACGGGACGATGAGTTGGCGTTAGCGAACAAGATTTTCAAAGGGTGGAAAGCCAAAATCAAAGATGATTCCGCGCTGAGAGGTGTGCCTTTATACCTTGCTTTTATGCACACAGGGAAGGGGATCAAGGTTCTTGAGAACAACAGTCGCCCTGGCGACCCCGAAATAATTAATTTGCTTGCTCTAATCAAGGATGATTTCATCGACGTCTGCTTCAGGATTATTGAGGGAAACTTGACAGGCGTCAAAATGGATAATGCAGCGTCCGTTTTAACCTACAAGGTTCCACTTGATTACGGCGGCTACGCAGAAGTCTTCCCCGCCCAAGCTCGCCTCGCGGAGGCTAACACTCCGGTTGACTTATCAAAAGCCCTTTCGCTAACCAAGAAATACGGTAACCGCATCCGCGTTTACCCAGGCTCAATGGAAATCAGAAACGGCAAAAACTACGCATTAAAATCTCGTGCCGTCGGCGTCTTAGGCATTGCGGATAGCATTGAGGAGGCGCGCAGCATAAGTCTTGAAGGAACCGAAGCAATTTCTGGCGGGGGATTGTGGAGCAGAACCGATGTCGCCTCAAAGAAAAACATCGCAAAAGCCGTTCAGCACATGGAGAGTTTGAGGCGCAAGGCGTGAAGCGCATCTTCATTTCCGACTGCGAAGGACCGATCAGCAAAAACGACAACGCCTTCGAATTATCGTCAAACTTTATTCCGAACGGCGACAAATTGTTCACTAACATAAGCAAGTATGATGACGTTCTAGCTGACATTTTTCGCAAACCCGGCTATTCGGCTGGAAGCACGCTTAAGCTTATTTTGCCCTTTTTCAAAGCATACGGGCTAACTGATGCGCAGCTGGAAGACTACTCTGCTAAAAACATAATCTTGATCGCCAACAGTCAAACCACCCTTAGTCACGTACAAACTATCGCCGACGCTTTCATAGTAAGTACCAGCTACGAACACTATATCAAAGCCCTATGCAAAGTCACAGATTTCCCATTCAGAAACACATACTGTACCCGTTTAAGTCTTGACAAATGCGGCATTACACCGCAGGAAAAAGAGCGGCTAAAAGAAGTAGCGCAAGAAATTGCCCAAATGAACACAATTGCCATTCCGCAAGCTTCGAAAGCCCTTGAAGATTTTTCGCAAGGTGACCAAGCAGTTATTCGGCGTTTAGACCAGATCTTCTGGAGTGAAATTCCAAAGATGTTCGTCGGCAAATTCCTTGTGGACGTGGTTACTGTGGGCGGTGAACAAAAGGCTGAGGCAATCCGTAGCGCAGTGAAGCGTTTAGGACGGGAACTGGTCGATGTGATGTATGTAGGTGACAGCATCACTGACGTGGAAGCATTCAAGCTGGTGCGAGCAGGCGGCGGGTTAACAGTTTCCTTCAACGGCAACGACTACGCGGTTAAGAACGCTGAAGTCGCGGTTCTGTCGGAAAGCAGTCTTGTAACAGCCGTGATTGCGGATTTGTTCTGCAGGTATGGGACGGAAAAAGCGCTTGAAGCCCTCCAAAGTTGGAGTAATGCTACGCTCAAAAACAGCGACGTTGACTCTTCTGTGCTTAAGCAACTTTCGCAGATGTATCCTGATGCCTTGCCTAAAGCTAAAATAATTACGGATCAAAACATGGAAATACTCATAAAAGAAAGCAGCGCGTTTAGAAAGAAAGTGCGAGGTGTAGCGGTTGGAAAGCTCGGGTAAAATGGCAGAAGCGGAAATAGAGGACACTTATGCTGAAGCTTTCACTGGGCTCTTTTGTCGCGTCATTGTCACGGCAGATGACAAAGAAACATTGCAAAAGGCTGCTGAAGATTCCACTGCAGCTCCTTCGGTTGTGATCGGAAGGACGGAAGGCGGAGTCGAAAGATATCTCACTCAAAAAGAAACCCCTGACCAGCGTTTAGGCGCTTTGTTGCAGATCTGGGGAGAAATTAACCCCAAAAAAACCTTCGAGGAATCACTCAAAAAATTTGAAACTGAACTTTCCTACCGAATTCGCCAAGACATCTTGGTTAAGCCCTTCACAGCTGTTTTCGACGCCCTACTAAACGCCGAAGGAAAATTGGATATGATGGAGACTGTTGGGCATTGCGGCGACGGCTATGAATGGGTAGAAAAACGCTGCGGCCGAGAAGTCATAGTGGTTCCCCTAATGGTTCCCGACTTCGTGATTGAACGCTACTTAGGCTACAGTCGTGGGGTCATGGGAGGCAACTTTTGGGTAATGTGCAAAACCAAGCAAGCCCTAAAACTTTCAGGCGAAAAAGCCTTAGCTGCCATCCACAATGTGCCCGGCGTTGTCACACCCTTTGACGTATGCTCAGCAGGTTCTAAGCCCGAAACACATTTTCCCAAGATTGGTCCCACAACGAACCACATATATTGCCCATCGCTTAAACAGAAGTTAGGAAAAGAATCCCGAGTACCCGACAATGCAGGCTACTTAGCTGAAGTGGTCTTTGACGGGGTTTCTTTGGAAGCCGTTAAACAGGCAACCAAAGTAGGCATCGAAGCAGTGCTGGGCGTTGAGGGCGTGGTGAAGATTTCTGCGGGCAACTACGGGGGTAAACTGGGAGACCACAAAATAATGTTAAAGGAGTTATTTCATGACAAAATTTGATGTTGTAGGTTTCGGAGCTCTTAATGTTGACATGCTCTTTAAAGTGGAGAGGCTAGCACGGGCTGAAGAGGAAAGCTTCGTTGAAGATTACACTGAGGCCTGCGGCGGCTCAGCGGCAAATACCACTGTTGGTTTGGCAAGGCTCGGCTGCAAAACTGGCTTCATCGGAAAAGTAGCTGATGATCGAGAAGGCAAATTACAAGTCGACTGTTTCAAAACTGAAGGTGTAGACACAGCAGGCATCGTTCAGGCGAAGAGGGGGAAAAGCGGGTCAGTTATGGGATTCGTGGACAAGAAAGGGGCAAGAGTCCTCTACATCAACCCAGGAGTCAACGATTTAATCGAGCCTCGAGAAATAAACTACAGCTACGCTTTCGGGACAGAATTTCTGCATTTCTCATCATTTGTTGGCGAAAAATCTTTTCGAGCCCAAAAAAAACTCTTAGGCGCTTTGCCCAGCAATGTCAAAATCAGCTTTGACCCCGGGTCAGTATACGCACAGAAAGGTTTTGCAGCCATTGAACCGATAATTCGAAGCTCCTACGTTTTTATGCCTAACGAGGGCGAACTTGAACTCATAACTGGAGAAACTGACATCCGCAGAGCCGCCGACTCAATACTTGACGCAGGGGTCAAAATCGTAGCAGTCAAGCTGGGCGATAAAGGCTGTTACGTTACTGATGGGCAGGAACGGCTGAGAATCGAGCCTTTCAAAGTTAAAGTGGTCGACACAACTGGGGCAGGTGACGCTTTCTGTGCTGGCTTCCTCTACGGCTTAATCAAGGAGAAGAGCCTCTTCGAATGCGGGCGCTTTGGTAATTTTGTCGCTTCAAGATGTGTCACAGCGATGGGAGCCCGCGGTGGATTGCCTTATGCCAAAGATTTACAGGCATTTTTTGGTTAGGTTGCTGATCACGTTTTGGAAGATTAGTTTTCCGTCGCCATAATGTGGCATTTGATTTTGACTGGTCCAATCGGGTTGTTGCCACCAAAACATGGCTCTTTCCGGATGAGGCATAAGCCCGAAAACGTTTCCTTCCCTGTTGCATAACCCAGCAATATCATAGAAGGAGCCGTTGGGGTTAGCGGGGTACTTGCCGTCTGCAACCGTGCCGTCTTTGTCGCAGTACCGGAAAACAACCATGTCGTCATCTATCAGTTTGGTAAGAAGCGCTTGCTCTTTTTCTTTCGGGAAAAGCAATCTTCCTTCCCCATGAGCGATAGGCATCCTCAACATTTGACCAGCTGCGATTTTGTTCGTGAAGAGGCATTTTCCGCGGTTTTCATGTTTTAGGTAGATCCACTGGCACTTGAAGCCTGCAGGTTCGTTGGTCGTCAAAGTAGCTTCGGGGTATGAACTTACGTCTTTGAATCCTGGGAGCAAACCGTACTCAACCATTATTTGGAATCCGTTGCATATTCCCAGGATTGGTCTGCCATCGTCGATGAAAGTTTCCATTTCTTTGCCTAACTTGGCGCTAAGATGTCTTGCGAAAATTACGCCTGAACGTACATAATCGCCAAAGGAGAAGCCGCCTGGAAAAACCAGCACCTGATAATCGAGCAAGCTATGCAGTTTTGCTAGTTCGTTGACATGCAGGACGTCGGTTTGGACGCCTAACTCGTGGAAAGCCCGCTGAGTTTCCGAGTCACAATTTGTTCCGCCAACACGCATGACGCAGACTTTGATTTCTTCGAGCTTCATCAAGTTTTACCGCCAAATGTTTTCTTCCAGCTCCGCCGCAAATCTGCAAGTGAAGCGTCGACGATGGTTTTCATGTTTAACCCGTTAACGACCAATCGCTCGTCTTTGGTTACTTTTCCGATCTGAGCGTAAGGTTTGTTTCTCATTACAGACTCAAAGTCTTCTTTATCTTGCTCTGACACTTCTAGCAGGAAACGGCTGTTCGACTCAGAAAACAACATAAAATCGTTCCGCTCAATGCCCGTCGCCGGCACTTTGCTTAAATCCAGTTGCAAGCCGTAGCCGCCAGCAAACGCCATCTCCGCCGCCGCTACCGCCAACCCGCCTTCCGAGAGGTCGTGGCATGACTTGATTAAGCCCGAATCTATTGCTTTGGTAACTGCCCTGAAAGTGCGTTTAGCTTTGGCACCTTTAACTTTTGGAACACTTGCGCCCAGATAGCCATTGAGTTTGTAGTATTCTGAGCCACCCAATTCGTGTAGTGTTTCTCCTGCGATGTAGAGCAGGTTGCCAGGTGCTTTTAGATCCATTGAAGTCACCAATTGAATGTTTGGCAGGATGCCTACTGCCGTAATCAACAGCGTTGGGGTAACGGGACCCATCGGGGACTCATTGTAGAGGCTATCTTTTCCAGAGATAAACGGAGTCTTGAACGCCACTGCAAAGTCATAGCATGCTTCGCAAGCCCGAACCAGTGAGCCTAAACGCTCCGGCTTTTCAGGGTTTCCCCAAGTGAAATTATCAAGCAACGCAATTCTTCTTCCCCCCACCGCAACGTTGTTTCTCACTGCCTCATCAATGGCAGAAGCCGCCATCCAGTAAGGGTCAATTTTGCCATAATTCGGCTTCATACCGCACGAAATCGCTAAACCCTTCCATGAATCATTAAGCGGTTTGAGAACGGCTGCATCGTTCGGTCCAGCGTAGACTCCCTGGAGGGGTTTAAGCGTCGTGTTGCCTTTGACCTCATGGTCATATGTTCGTATGACGCTTTCTTTGCTAGCTATGTTTGGGGCTGCAAGCAATTGAAGCAGGGTCTCAGTCAGGTTTTCAGGGGCGGAAAACTGCGGTTCCGCGAAGCTTGATTTTTCAATGGTCGCTATTTTCACGCTTTTGCAGGGGTTAAACAGGAAAGCCATTTCCATGTCCGCGACTTTTTCGCTGTTGAAATTGAGGAGTAGACGTCGTTCAGTTGTGAGTTTTCCGATTGCCGTTGCTTCGACATCTTCTCTCGCAAATATCGCCATGACTCGGTCTAAGTTTTCAGGCGGAACCGTTATGAGCATTCTTTCTTGTGATTCGGAAATGTAAATTTCCCAGGGCGCTAAACCGCGGTGCTTGAGGGGCACTTTGTCTAGGTCAATTGTTATTCCACAGTTGAACCTTTCAGCTGTTTCACCTATAGCTGACGATAATCCGCCTCCTCCAAGGTCGGTTGTCGCCGAAGCAAGTTGCAAATCACGGATATCTATTATCGCCCTTTTCACTTTCTCTTCTTCGATCGGATCAGCGATTTGCACCGCAGGTCGCGAAATCTCCTCGGATTTCTCCGTTAATTCGGCTGAGGCGAAGGTTACGCCGTGGATGCCATCGCGTCCTGTTTTTCCACCAGCCAAAACCACGATATGCCCTGGTTTAGCGTTTTTTGTGAATTTAGCTAGCGGAAGGAGTCCTATGCATCCGCAATAGACAGTGACGTTGCCTGTGTAGCTTTCGTCAAAGTATATTGCTCCGTTGACCGTTGGGATTCCCATGTTGTTTCCATAGGCGCTGATGCCCGCTGTCACGCCCATGTAAACGTATTTTGGGTGTTTCACGCCTGCTGGAAGCTTTTTGTAGTCGTAATCGAGCGGTCCGAAGCCTAAAACGTCGGTGCATGCGATCGGGTCAGCCCAAACGCCAAGTATGTCCCTGATTACGCCTCCGACCCCTGTGGCCGCCCCGCCAAAGGGTTCTACTGCTGATGGGTGATTATGGGTTTCAACTTTTGCCGCTATACCGTATCCTTGGTCGAAGCGGACGATTCCCGCATTGTCTTCGAAAACGCTAAAGCACCATGGCGCCTTGATTTGTTTAGTTGCTTTTGCAATGTAGGTTTTGAAAAGGCTGTCGATTTCTTTGCCGTCAAGAAGGATTTTTCCTTTGAAAGTTTTGTGGTAGCAGTGCTCTGACCATGTTTGACTGATGGTTTGCAGCTCAACGTCGGTTGGGTTTCTTCCTTCCGTTTTAAAGTAGGTTTGGATGCTCTTCATTTCTTCGACACTTAAGCCTAACGCTAATTCACTACTGGCTTCAGCGAGTTGCTTATCGTTGGCTTCAGCTAAAGCTGCTTCGTAGAGGGCGTAATCTGTCTTGCGGGCACGGTAAAGTGAAGAGCTCATTGCTGATCCTCAAAAGTTACGGTATAGTTGTCTTTGGTTGGGTTCGCAAGGAGGCGTTTGCTCATCTCTTCCGCTTTTACCTTTGCCTCATTAATTGTCTTCGCCTCAAGCGAGACCGTGTAGACTTTGCTTACGTCCACCGCTTGCACTTTATATCCGAGTTCCGTTAGCAAACGGGCTGTTGTTTCCCCTTCAGGGTTGCTGTGACCTGGTTTCAGGATGACTTCTATCTTCGCTCGGTATATCATAAATCCTTTAAATTAAGCCTAAAGATTTAAACGCTTTCAACAGAAAAAAAGCAAAATTTTACGTCAAAACCAGCCTTTTGTTTCCGTACTTTACTTCCACCGTTTTCTTATCAGTTACTTTCCCTATGATTTCAGGCTTTTCCCCATCTATCTCCAACGCACTCATGGCTTTGTCCGCTTCAGATTTGTCCAAAATAATGCCAAAACCCCATCCCATGTTAAAAGTTTTGAACATTTCCTCATCAGAAATGCAGTAGCCTAATTCAGCCGCAGTCTTTTGGATCAGCTCGAATATGGGTTGTGGACTGAAGTTGCTAAATTCAAAGCCTATCCCCGGCGAAAAATTAGCCAGGTTGTTAAATTTCATGTAACCATCACCCGTGATATGGACAGCCGCTTTCACCTTGACTTTGCTAGCCACCTTAAGAAGCGGCTTAACATAAATTTTCGTCGGCTCGAGCGCTTCAAGCACAACTTCCCTATCTAATCCTTCAGGGACATCGTTTGGCTGGTATTTTCCTCCCCACTGCTTAAACAAGATTTTTCTAACCATCGTTAAGCCGTTGCTATGCAATCCACTGCTTGCTAAGCCTATTATCGGGTCTTCCGGCTTGATGCCTTCGCCAGTTATGATGTTTTGCCGCTCAACCGTTCCAACTGACGCGACTACCATGTCAAAGCCTGTATTGTCGACTAAGCCTTTTATTATTTCTGCCACATCACCTGTTTCCCCGCTTGTAACTGGGCACTCTGCTTCAGCGGCGCCTTGACCGATTCCTTTGAGCCACTCTCTTACAAGGCGAGGTTCACTGGCTTGCGCATGGATGTTGTCGGCAATTGCAAGGGGTCGGGCTCCTGAACGTATTACATCGTTAACCGCCATCGCCACCGCGTCGACGCCTATAGTGTCATATTTGTTTGCCAATTGTGCCAAAAGAACTTTGGTTCCTACCCCTTCAATGACTAGGTCCAAAAAAGTGTTTTCGCCAACCGGAAAAATGTTGCCATATGGCAAACGCATTACATTGCCAAAGCGGCTGTACTTGTAAGTTTCCTGTAGATCTTTCAGGGCTTTTTTTGATTCGACGCGCTGCTGCCGATTTACACCTGCATCCGTGTAAGTGAAGTTTTTGGGCAAACTGGTGTTCTCCTCGTAATCTTTCTGTTACGTTAGAAATAACGATTATGCTTGCTTTGAAGCCGGATTGCAATTACATGTTTTTCTGGCCGATCAAAGAAAGAGGTTCTTGAGGTTTAACGGGCTTCAGTAGGTACGCGTCTGGGTAGGGGATCATATTGCTCAAATGAAAACTAATATATTGCCGCGAACCCAACAAAAACAAGCCTGAGCCAAAATGTGCTTGCGGTCGTAGTCTAGCTTGGTTAGGACATCAGGTTCCCAACCTGACAACCCGGGTTCAAATCCCGGTGACCGCACCAGAAATAATGGCTCTAAGTCTTTATCGCTCAAAACTTGGTTTTGAGCAAAAGACAAAAGAGGGACGCTTCTTTGCATAATTGTAGGTGTTAAGTTATTCTTTCAGGTTATCTTATGCTTCCAGTTCCCTCTTACACGCAGCAATACGTTAGGTGCCCAAACTGCGGTTCACAAATAACCGCGAATTCTAACTACTGCAACTTCTGCGGAATCGCGCTCCATCAACCCGTCCTGCTCAAAATATGCCCCGGATGCAGCACGAAAATTCCTGCCAAATCGAAATTCTGTCCCGAATGCGGCAAGAAACAGCCCGCGGAAGCAACCCTGCAGAAGCCTACAGGGGATACCCAGCGCTAGCTTTGGCGGTCAAGCCTTCAAGCCAAATTTGATGCTGCTTCTTCATCTGCTGTGGTCGAAGAGCCTTTCCAAATCGGGCGAGCCATCCACGCTGCGTTTCCTCTGTTATCACAGTGCAGCCTGAAGGCGTTTTTTGGATAAGCCACGCATGGTAAGCATCAAACCCGTTGCGATGTGCATCCCAAGCCAGCCGCTCATCGGGTACGAATTCAAGCACGGAGGAAACTATAGTTATGCCAAAAGTTTTCCAGTGGAATTGTGTTCCTAAGGCGAGGTCAGGTGGTTGGCCTTTTAGAAACTGGATATCGGATGAGTTAGGATACCATGTCGGCCAAAGTTGTGCCCGTATTAGCCATGCCCACACAATTTCGGGACGCGCACTCATTGCAAGTTCGTTGTGGACGTGGATTGGACTTTTTTCCGGTTGAAAACCGTCCGGCCAAAAGATTTGGTTTGGATTCGCCATGTAAAAAGCCTCATTTTTACTTAGTTTGTTCTAAGCTAAAAACCTGACTATTCCACAAAAACAGGTTATGGGTTGCCTGCTAAAATCGGGTATTTGCTAAAGAAAGTTGCTCATTTTCATGACTGTTTTGTCTGTAGCGTTTTTGAGGCTTCGTCTGACGCCACGGTTAAGTTTTCTCTGGTTGCAGGGTTTATGTCTTGGGCGACCGTTTTAGGCTGTTCGCTTGTTTGCAGTTGCTGGGGTTGGACCTGTTTCCAGGCAACCATCACTTTCTTCTTAAACGCTTCTTCAAACATGTCTTTTTTCTTAGCTGCAGCGAACTCCTCTAAAATAGGGCTCAAACTCACAAGACCCACAACAGTTACGTACTCGAAAGCTACGTGAACTTCCAAGCTTTGAACTATTGATTGGTGAGAGAAGTCCAAACCGTCGGCTAAACGCAAAATGCCCGCTAAAATCTTGACTTTTTCTTTTAATTCGGCTGTAAGTGATGTGAAGCTGTAATCCTTGTTTTTTGGGCTGCTCTTGCGATGGTATCTGGCTATGTTACCTATTAAT
Organism: Candidatus Bathyarchaeota archaeon; assembly: GCA_963827165.1. Taxonomy (GTDB): domain Archaea; phylum Thermoproteota; class Bathyarchaeia; order Bathyarchaeales; family Bathycorpusculaceae; genus Bathycorpusculum. The sequence continues at coordinate 609,316 of CAWGZR010000005.1, forward strand.
TGTCTCTCGACCGATGTAAATGGGAGTTTGGTCTCGTTTAGGATGATTTTTAAAGTGTTTTTCTGGTGTCCCTTGGGTCCTCGTGCCAAGCCAATGTCATGAAGAATAGCGGCGCATTCTAGCCAGCATCGTTCTCTTTTGCCGAGCATATGTAAGTCCTGCAGGGAGTCGAAAAGTTCCAGAGATAGCTTTCTCACTTGCTCCGGATGCATTAGTTCTGGCCAATAAGTTTGCAAAATGATTTGGCTGCTCCTAGTCACCTCGCCGCATTTTTCTTCCATATCCTTCTGTTTAGCTTCGTCTTCAGCGATTATCTTCTCCAAAGACAGTCCCCGAAGCAGCATTTGGGCGTAGCTTTCAGGAGCACCTCTCCTTCTTAGGGCGTCTGCAGACGCCGCCACGTCATAATCGACTCTGATTAACTCAACAGAAAATGGGTTGACTGTGATCATTGCGTAGGCAGCCTGAGGGTTTCCATCGCCAGGTCTCCCGGCGCTTCCTGGATTAATGAACAGGGCTCCATCCGCTTTTTTTGTAAACTGATCGTGCGAATGACCAAAAATGATGATGTCAGCGCCTGATGTTTTAGCTAATTCTTGAAATCTCTGCTCAGGTGTATCATGGTATAGGTGTTCGTCAATTGAGACAGGGGATCCGTGAACTACGAGAAATTTTTTGTGAGCGATTTCAAGCTCGAGTTTGAGGGGCAAGGTGTGAAGGTAAGTTTCATGAGATTTTTCTAACACCTTTCTAGCGTATTCCACCGAGAATTTCTTTGCGCCTTTGACTTTCTTATTCCTATCCAAGATTTCTAGGTCAAGATTGCCAATAACACTAAGCGTATTGTTTGAGTACAGCATTTCGATGATTTCGTTTGGAAAAGCCCCAAACCCCATCATGTCACCTGCGTTTAAGAAAACCGTAATTCCACGTGTTTTCGCGTCCTCAAGCACCGCTTCAAGAGCATTTAGGTTCCCATGAACATCAGAAATTACACCGATTTTGACGTAGGGATTTGACAGTTCCGCCTGCGTTCTGTATCCTGCGGCTGTAAACCCGGCACTGGCGTTTTTCCTTAATTCCTCAAAGGCGTTTTTGCTTTTGTTTTCATCCCAAAAACTTACGAAACTTCGATATTCGTTCGCTCGTGTTTCTTTAATGAAGTCAAGAAACTTTAGGAGACTCTGGTCGCTCTCAATTGCACTCTGCCCATTTTCTGGGATATTTGGCATCTCCCTTCCTATTTCTTCAATGAATTTTGGGATACTCTGAACCCATACATCGCAATCGTGCATTTCGCCGAGAGTATCTTGAAAATTCTTCATCATTTTTATTTCTTCAGAGAGCTCTCCCTTGTAAAGAGGCGCAAAGACTTCCAAGGTGTACCTAAGCCATTTGGCTCGGATCCGCATTTCGTGATGTTTGAGGATTTCGTTTTCCTTATGGACGTATTCTTCCATAGCTAAGAAATCGTCTAGTTTGGAGGATATTTGCCAGAAGGCCTTTTCGCGAACAGCGAACAAGTTGAAAGGGGTGTTGGCTGCTTCTTTTATTATTTGTTCGCATTGACTTGCCGTTTGCTGGATAACTTTTGACTTTTTAAGTTCTTCAAGCCCATCGATAATCCCCATTTGTAAGCCTGTTCTCTGGTTAATGTGCCGCTCAGCCAATGCTTCCATCCCTTTTTTGGGCTCTGCGGGTTGAAGATTTTCAATGTAGTTTTTTATGAATAAAACTTGAACGTCTAAGTCTCTGGCCGCGCCCAAGAACTGTGTTACTTTTTTTATTTCTTTTAGCCATTTTTTGTACCCTTTCTTTGGGAAACATTCTTTGAAGAGGGGCATTGCTGCTCGTATTCTTCGGGAGCTTACGCGCATTTTGTGGACGTATTCTATGTCTTCGTTCTTTTCAACGCCTTCTGTTTGCGCTTCGATGGTTGAAAGGAGTTTCGCAAGGGCTTCAGCTCCAAAACGGCAATAGCTAGAATCTATTATGGTGCAGTTAGGGTCAAAGCAGGTGTTCATGTTAAACGCCTTATTGGTTGGTGGCGAAGCTTGACAGGTTCTTCCTTCTTGTTTTCCATTGCTTTGGTTGGAAAAACAAGAATCAAGATAGTCAACTCCCAGTTCGTAGGTTCTGAATTGCTAGTTTCAAGGTGTAGAAATAGTTAAATCCTTCTAGGAGTCTTACTGAAATATGAATTCTAAAACTTTAATGGAAACAGGATCCTCCGAATGGTTACCATTGAAAACGATAACCCTCGCAAATTTGCCTTCGGACAAAGGCGCCGTTGTTATAATTGTTGACAAAGAACTCTCTGGAAAACAAGAATCTGACATTTTATACATTGGACGGACAAAAAAACCCAGCAAAAGGATATTGGGTGGGTATCTGGCAGGCTATGGTGGAAAAAACACAAAAAAGATTAATCAGTTGCTTTTCGACCAAGGCTATATAGAAAAAGCCGCAGTTGGCTGGATTCTAACGGAAAAACCGCGAATTATGCAAGAAGAACTACTCGCCAAATTTAAAGAAGAACACGGTGAATATCCCGTCTGGAACGCTAAAAAGAAACTCAGCGTAAAACAAAAACAAGCTCCTCCAAAGCGCAAAGAAGTCCCCGCTCTTAAAGTAAAAACTCCACCTACGAAAGCTTCAACCGTAGCAAAGGGCACTCCAAAATCGAAAGTTGCTTCCACAAGGAAATCCGCTGCAAATTTGGAGTCAACAGCCAAAGCTGAGATGTCAAAGAAAGAAGAAAGCGCTGCAGAAACAACAGAAAAAGCAAAAGCCTCAGACACCGGAATGGCAACCTAAAGAGAGATTCTAACTACTCTTCTTTTTTCTTTTTGTTTTTTGAGCCTTATGTTTTTCAAGATAGACTTTTCCCTAATTTTTTCTGTTTAGCTATCATTTACGGTTGAATCTGCGTTATTTTTTTTTTGAGTTTGGTCATTTCAATTCCGGCCAATGGAGTAGCTATTATTAGGCACCGTAACTTATTCTCATTGAGGCAGTTTTAGATGTCAATGGGCTCTGAAGATTTCAAGGTGTCACCTGGTAAAAAGAATAATTTGAAGGATTTTGACCCTTCTTGGATTCCTAAATGGGCCAAGAAACAGGAAGATGAAGAAGGTAAAAAAGCAACAAAAGACCAGGCGTCAGCTATTCTTGAAGCGAATACGCAGAAACTGATTGAGCTGCAGGAGTTATTTTGGGCAAGCCATTCTTATTCCATCCTGATTATTCTGCAAGGAATGGACGCAGCAGGAAAAGACAGCGTTATCAGGCATGTGTTATCAGGCGTAAACCCTCAGGGCTGTCAAGTCACGGCTTTCAAAACACCCTCTGAAGAGGAATTGGATCATGATTTTCTATGGCGCAACGTGAAAGCTCTTCCGGAAAAAGGAAGTATAGGGATTTTTAATCGTTCATACTACGAAGACGTGTTAATTGTCAAGGTTCGCCCCGAGGTATTGGAAAAAGAGATGTTGCCTTCGGACGTGGAGGGAAAACAGTTCTGGAGTCAACGGTATGAAGACATAAACATGTTTGAGCGGCACTTGGTTCGAAGTGGCACTGTGGTTTTGAAGTTCTTTCTGCACGTTTCGAAAGAGGAGCAGAAACAGCGTTTTCTTAAACGCCTTGAAGACCCGAAAAAAAATTGGAAGTTTTCACCAAATGATCTTTCAGAACGCTCAAAGTGGGCAGATTATATGGATGCATACGAAGAAATGGTAAATGAAACTAGCACTGAATGGGCACCATGGTATATTATTCCTGCGGATAAAAAATGGGTTACGCATGCGTCTGTTTCTGAGATTATAGTGTCACAAATTGAGAAACTTGGTCTAAAGTATCCCGCCTTAACTAAAGAGCAAAAGGGAGCTTTGGAAAAGGCGAAAGCTGAGCTAGAAAATGAATAAACTGGTTGAATCACTTACACGTTTGGCGTGACTACGCAATGAACGTCTAGCTGCTTCTTGAAAGCTTCGTAGAACGCTTGTCGATTCTGGATGATGCTCCATTCTTCAAAGCTGCAGTCCGAATCTGAGTAAAACGATAGTAGTACCTGATCCTTGTTGATTTTGACGAATTCGGCTTTCTTTACAAGTGCGCTGTGGCTGCGGTCAAGCTTTTCAGCAAACCTAAGAAACGTTGAAAGAATGGCGATACATTCCTTAGTTCGTTCATCCAAACCTGAGGTTTTAAGCGCTTTTCTTGAAGGCAACTTTTTGCGGTGAAAACGTGCGATGTTGCCCATCATTTGGATTTCTTTTCGATCAAAACCAAGAAGTTCCGCGTTACAAATGATGTAGTGAGAATGAAGCTGGTGATCATTAAATGAGAGAAAGTCGCCTACGTCATGCAAAATAGATGCGTACTTCAAAAGTTCTTTTTCGGCCTCTCCCAAGTTGTGAAGCCCAATTTGTTTCGCGCTGTCAAAAAGCTGAAGCGCCAAAGAAGTCACAGCATCAGAATGTTTCTCATCAAAGTTGCAGGACCTGCCCAAATGCAAAACGCTCCTGTTCCTCATAGGAGTCTTTTGAAGCTCTCGGAACCCCTCAAATTTTGAAAGGTAATCAACCAGAAGTCCATCTCGAAGTTCTCTGCGGCTAACGGATATTTCTTCCAAACCTAACTCTTCCATAATCGCTTCCATGACGGCCGCTCCGGCAATTATGATGTCGGCTCGATCAGGATTGATGGCGGGCAAGTTTTTTCTTTCTTCAAGCGACAAAGAGCATAGAATCGGCGCAAGTTTCCTTAGATTCTTTCTAGATAATGTTAGACCGTTCCCATTTCCGTTGCCGTTCTTTTTGAATAGTTTGTTTGCTATTTCCGCTAAGTTTATGACTGTGCCCGATGACCCCCATGCCAATCTGACACCGTACTCTTGTACCTTAGTTTTTGCCACTCGAACTTTACCGCACGCATACTGCTTCATCTGCTTGTAGGTGTTTATGGCAATAGGCCCAGTCCACCCCTCGCCAATGAACTGGGTTGTCATCCTAATTGCTCCCAGCTTTAGACTGTTCACGTAGAAGCATTGATATTGGTCTCCGATGCAAATCTCGGTGCTTCCACCGCCTAAATCTATAAAAATAGCCTTTTCCTCGCCGATATTCACACCGCTCGAAACGCCAAGACAAATCAAGCGGGCTTCTTCTTCCCCTGAAATCACTTTTACCTTGAGCCCGGTTGCAGCCCGAAGTTTTTGAAGAAAATCAAGCTGGTTTTCGGCTTCTCGAATTGCTGAAGTCCCAACCGCTATTATTTCTGCAGCGCCGTAAGTCTTGGCAAGTTCAACAAATTTTCCACAGACGAAAATTGCTCGCTCCATGGCTTCTGGCTTGAGAATATTGTCTTTGAATTCTTGCTCGCCTAGCCGAATGACTTCTTTTTCTTGGCTGATGATTGTGTAAGAGAAATTGGGGTTTATCCTCACCACTAAAAGACGTACTGCATTCGTTCCGATGTCCACGAAACCAACTATCTGCTCGGCGTTTTTTCCTGTTTCTTCCATGCTAGCACCAATTTCTTTGCTAGGACTCTTTCAAACAAATCTTTCTTCTTATTAAAAGCCTGTTGCTCTAAGATCGATTCAGTCTCACACATGCATTGGACTGCTATTTTTTTGGTGCCTATTTTGAAGTTTAGAGCTTTCACATTTGATTGATGTGTGTAATCTAAACTGTCGGCGACGCGGAGCAAACCTGCTAAAATCTTTATAGTTTTTACTGTGCGGCGGTCTAACGATTTGAGGTTGTAGTGTTTCTGTTTAGGCAACCCTTTTCTGTGATAACGTGCGATGCTTGCTACAATACGCCTTTCCGTTGATGTGAACGGCAAAAGGGTATCGTTGAGTATAATTTTTGCTGTTTCTTTATGGTGTCCTCCTCTGCCTTTAGACAAGCCGACGTCATGCAGGATTGCGGCGTATTCGAGCCAGTGTTTCTCTCGCTCGCCCAGCTTATGGACACTGATTGTCCCGTCAAAAAACTGCAAAGAAAGCATATTTACCTGAAGATAATGTTCAGAATCGCCCCAATGCGTCTTCGCAAATTCCTGGCAAGACCTGAGTGTTAATTTGTTGTTTTTCAACGCCATTTTTTCTCTTTTTGCATCTTCTTTATTTATTGATTCGAGAGGAACACCTTGAAGAAGCATCTGCGCGAAACTTTCCGGTAAAGATTTTTTCCTAAGAGCGTCAGCGACTTCTTTCACATCGTAATCTAGCCGAATCATCTCAACATTGAATGGATCAAACTCCATTATAGCGTAAGCTGCCTGTGGGTTTCCATCGCCTGGTCTTCCCACGCTTCCAGGATTGACAAATAAGGTTCCGTTCACCTTACGCCTAAGTTGTTCATGAGAATGCCCTATGACTATTAAATCAGCCTTTGCAGTTTCAGCGAGGTTGCTTAACCGCTCAATTGGGGCGTCATTGTAAATGTGCTCATCAATAGATTCAGGGCTTCCATGAGTTACCAGCATTTTTTTTCCTGCAATTTCAAACCTGAGTTGACGTGGAAGCGAGCGAAGATACTCTTCATGGGAGCTGGTTAACTCTTTTCTCGCAAATTTCAAAGCGAGGTTCTTTTCGCCTTTTTCTTTAGCTTTGCCCTCAATAACTTCAAGGTCAAAGTTTCCCAAAATGCTTGACACACTTTGTTCGCAAAGAAGCTCGATCACTTCGTTTGGGTAAGGTCCAAACCCAATCGAGTCACCTGCGTTGACAAAGACATCTATGCCTCTTTCTTTGGCATCTTGCAACACTTTTTCTAAAGCTTGCAGATTCGCATGAACATCGGATATTAAAGCAACTTTAACCTTGCGGTTTGTAAGTCCCAAATCAATTTTTGCCTCTATTTTCTTTAATTCAATTGTATTTTTAAAGTGTTCAAAAAAAGCCTCTTTCTGACTTTTATCCCATAACTGAACGAATTGACTATACTTTTCTTTTCTTTTTTGTTTTATGTAATTTGTGAAAGTTGAAAGCTCCAATTCAACTTTTTTTCGCTCCACTTTTTTGTTTTTCTCAGGCTGCGTTGTAGATGTTACTTCTTCTATGAATTTGGGGAGGAGGTAGTCGATCCAGACGTCACACTCGTGCATTTCGCCAAGCACGTCTTGAAAAGCTTTCAATCTTTCTATTTCCGTAGTTAACTTGTTAGTGTAGAGCGGAGTGAAATGCTCCATTGTATAGCGAAGTTTCTTAGCACATATCCTCATTTCATGGTGCTTTAGGACCTCATTTTCCCGGTACACGTATTTTTCCATCGCCAGGAAATCGTCTATTCTGGAGGATATGAGCCAATGCGCTTTTTCCAGCACTATGTCTGGGTCAAAATTTTCACCAGTTTGCTCGCTGACTTGGTTGCAAAAACTGCGAATATCGCGAAGGACGCAGGTTCCCGTTAGCCTTTCCAAACCATCAACAACTGTCGATTGAAGGGCTTTTCTTTGCTCTTTGTGATGTTTAATAAGTAAGTCAAGACCCACCTTCTTAGTCGCAGGCTTTAGGCTTCCTAAGTACTGCTCTATTGACGCGATTTGAACATCAAGGTCTCTGGCGCTGGAAAGGAGGCGAGTTACTTTTTTTATTTCACGTCGCCATTTTCTGAATTCTTTTTTTGGAAAGCATGGCTTGAAAAGAGGAAGCGCTGCCCTGATTCTGCGGGAGGCAACACGCATCTTATGGACATATTCTATATCCCTGTTTTCTAGTACACCATCAATTTGGCTCTCAAAAGCATCGAGTTGCTTAAGCATTGTTTCGCAGCCGAATTTGCAGTAACTTGAGTCATCATTCTTCGTCAGCATGTCAACCGGGCCGTTTATTCCAGATGCCTCTGTTCTTAATGAGCCAGGCTTGAGAGTCGATGACTTCTTCTCCCTGTTTGGGCATCACTCTTTGGTAAGTTCCATCGGTTAGCAGTCTTCGTGCTTTGACGTTGTCGCAGAGGGAGATTTTGAGCATGTTTTCAAAGACAGCACACCGAATATTTGAGTCTGGAACTGGTAGTAGGACTTCGATTCTCTCGTTTAGGTTTCTGAACATCATATCTGAACTGCCGATTAAAACATCATCTTCGGCTTCCCCGCGGAAGTAATAGATACGTGCATGTTCGAGGAAGCGTCCAACAATGGATATCACCGAAATGTTCTCGCTTACTCCTTGAATTCCTGGCCTCAAGCAGCAAAGACCCCGCACGTTTAAGTCAACTTTAATTCCAGCTATCGACGCCCTGTACAGAGCTTGAATAATTTCTGTCTCTTCTAGATTGTTCAGTTTAAAAGCTAGGTATCCTTTTCCGGTTTTTTGGTGGAAACTGATTTCTTTTTCTATCCGCTTCAAAATTTCTTTCTTGAGAGTTTTTGGTGCTACAAGCAGATGTTGGAAATCTATTTCCTGGAGACCGTTTACGATAATGTTGAAAAGGTCGTTGAGTTCAGCGCCTATTTCTGGATTCGACGTTAAGTAACCGATGTCTGCATAGATTCTTGCGGTCACAGAGTTATAGTTGCCTGATCCAATGTGAGAGTACCTGACAATTTTGCCGTTTTCATTTTTGACGATCATGCATAGTTTTGCATGGACTTTAAAATTGGGAAAATTATAAACTGTGTTTATTCCGCCTTGCCGCAGTTTTGAAACAAGGCGTATATTGTTTTCTTCGTCAAATTTAGCTTTGAGCTCTATTATCGCCGTCACTTTTTTGCCTTTTTCTGCCGCTTCTATCAAAGCGTCAACAATTGGTGAGTTGTGGTCCATTCTGTACATTGTCATGCAGATTTCCAAAACAGTGCTATCGCCAGATGCTTCCTTTAGCAAATTAACAATTACGTCAAAGCTATCATACGGATGATACAAAACAAAGTCTTGTTTGTCTAGGCTTGCGAACGTATCCTTGTCGGGGCTTAAGAGGGGCGAGATGCTTGGAATGAAAGTTTTGTCTTTGAGGTCGGGGCGATTAATCTTTAGCATTTGCCAAAGATCCACAAGTCCAAGTGGCCCATCGAACTCATACGTTAGATAATCTGGCAAGCCCAAAGATGTTGCAATCCTTTCTTTAATGGTGGCAGGGACTTTCCTTTCAAATTCGAGCCTGCTTGGGAACCCCACTTTTCTTGTCGTTAGGCTCTTCTTAACGGAATAGAGGAAGTCTGCTGATTCATCCATCAAGATTGCTATTTCGCCATTCCTCGTTAATCTAAACTGGTACGCGGCGACGTCTTTCTCGTTTGGGAAAATCAGGTCTAAATTATTTGCAATCAAATCTTCAACAAAGACGTAGTTGTACTCGACTTCTTGGCTAATCACGCTTTTTGGGATTCTTATTAGCCTTCCGAACTCTTCAGTCGGGATATCGACTAAGCGCTCCGAATCTTTTTTGGCAAAACCCGATACATAAAGCGTTACATGAAGGTTTTCAATCGATGCATTATCGATGCCTTCCCTTGTTTTCACTAACGGAAGAATAGAATTTTTAAAGAAATTTCGTAAATTTTCCTTATCTCTCAAATCTAATTCATTGAATTTCCAAATGAATATCTTCTGTTTTGCTAACCCCGGTAGAATGTCATCTCTCCAGCAAACACCATGCTGCTCGATCAAAGGCAAAATTTCTTTTCTTGTCGCTTCAATCTGCTCGGCAGCTGTCATTCCATCCATCGATCTTTCTTCAGATCCAGCCTTGATCTTTTTCATGAGACGCGGGATCCGAGTCATGAAGAACTCGTCAAGGTTGCTTCCACAAATAGCCATGAATTTGACCCTTTCCAGCAAGGGGTGCCTTAGGTCTTGTGCTTCCTCAAGAACGCGCACATTAAACCTCACCCAACTGAGTTCTCTGTTAATAAAGTAGGCTGGGTTATCCAGAAGTTTTTTCTGGGTTGGAGCTGTTTTCGGGTCTGGATCAGCGTTTGAAGTTGATAAGGATTCTTTTGACATGTTTCAACAGTTGCTTTTTCAATTATTTACTAGAACTATTGGAATTTGCACCTTATCAACTAATCTGAACAGGTTGTTTTTCTCCGGCGTTACAGTTTCCGTGTTCAGCGATCCAGCTTCCTATGCAGATCCTTAATTTCTGCGCATTTTGCTCGGCGAACTCTAAATGTTTCAAATTCGAAAAGAGGAATCTCTTTGTGCACCTGAACACTCTCCGTGCTCCTAATAAAAGTGAAAAGTTGCGATTAAGGACTCCGAAAATAGACTATATATGAATATATAAAATATATAATGAGGGTTAAAATTTAATCCGCGTCGAATCTCTAAATCTTTCCTAATTTTCGATCTTGCCTTGGTTTCTTGAATAGTGCTTAATTAATTCCGTGGTGGACCATGGCAGGCAGTCCTCTTCTCTAAACCCTAAAATGGCCGCATACTTGTGGATTAGACCGACGTTTTCAGCTTCTATCTCCATAAACTCGGGGATATATGCATAGCTGCCGAAGTAGCGGTCGATGTCAAAACGTACTTTATCAAGCCTGTAGCTGACTCGGTGCTTCTCCATGCATTCAAAAATTGATAAACCCAGATTTTCCAGAATTTTCCTCATAGTCTCCAGCTCTGAAACTTCAACCGAGTACTCATCAGCCGTCTTAGCCGTTTGAGTAAAGCGAACTTTCTTGTACGTCAATTCAATCTTATCCTGTTCTTTTCTTAGGCGCAAGACGTCTTTTGCTTTAATTATTGTGCCGTCTTTGAAGTCAAAAAACAATGTTTGAATGTTGCCATCAAAAATCTTGCTCGCGCCAAGTTCGATAATTTTGTGCTCGATTTTTTTTCGGTCGATTTCCAGAATTTTGGCTTCTATTTCTTTCATAAAACCCAAATGAGTTTAGGTGAGCTATAAACATGCTTGCCGCTTGAATGGACCGGTTTTTCGAACAAAACAGTTTAAGAAAAGGGTGTGGTTTAGGCGAATTGAATTGTTTTCACAATGACGTGGCTTGTTTTTTTTATGACTTGATGGTCCAGTCCGCAAATCGGGCAGAAGACTACTTCAAAGTTTGAAAAGTTCTCAGGATGAAGATCAAATTTGTTGTCGCAGCCTACACATTTCACTTTCAAGTTTTTCACCTCAATTCCTTCTCCACATGACGAAACGATTTCATCATGGAGATCCGAATTTCCCGGGTCAAGATCAAAAGGCTCAAGCAGCAACATCTGATTTTTCCGAACAGTCATCAATGAGATTCCGCAGATTGGGCAGGGCACGTACTGAAACTCGCCAACAAGGTCAAACTGGAATGTTTGCTTGCATTTGGGGCACGTAAAAGTTACTGAACTATCGAGGCTTTGCATCTTTGGTTCCCAACCATTACTTGAGCCTTCGCCAAACTTAAGAAATATCTTAGTAGATTCCAGTAACTATATAGAAGAAGACGCTTTAACCTCAAAATAAACAACGTGATTGCGACAGCTAATATAATTTCTGCAAATTGGAAATTAGTTTAGGCGCTTACTATTCTTTGGCTTTTATCGTGTCTTGCCGCATTTAAGGCATCTGTTTGTGCCATCCGGCTCAGCCTTAAACCATCTGCCACCGCATTCGCAAGGAGCTTCACGCATCGTACAGGTACTCATATTTCTCTTCTGATTTAGATTCAATTAAATAAAGTCTTATTGCATAGACTAACAACAAGATTATTGTCTATATAGGATTCTTTCCTGTAGCGGTTCTGTGAGAATGTAAATGTGAAAGCCCCTTTCAATTTGGTATTCTTCAATTATGATTAATAAAGGGGGGCACCCGTGTTAACGATGGGTTAAACAGGCCTGGCGTTCAATTTTATGGTTGATGCTGAAGATTAATTTTGGATTGTTGAACGGAACATCTCTTGCTGTAGTTGGAGTAGTCACTTGAAGTCTTTAGAGTTTAGGAAACCATGACTCCATCCTGCCGGCAAAACTGGAAGTTTAACTAATAAATTACGCCGCTCGCACTAAATGGATTCAAAAAAACTAATTATCCACTGTTTTCTATAGTGGCAACTATCAAATACCTCCGTCGACTCATTTGAGCCTAGGAGAAAATGGAGAAGGCTGATGAGGGGAGGTTCCATTACATTAACTTTATTTTTGCTCACGGTAATGGCGCTTTTCCTTCATCGCAAAATCTGAATATTTTCTTGTATTTTTTGATATGACAAAAATATAATGTTGACTTCAACGGAAGGACTAAAGTGGCAAAACAAAGACCTTGCTGATTTCTGGCTTCTAATCCCTTGAAGAATAATTTTCTTACTGGCATAAAGAAAGCATTGCAGCTTCCGATGATTTTCTTGTTTCTATTGTTTCAATATAGTTGGGTATATTCTACGTAGATAATACAATTTAACCTAAACGTGAAAGTTCTCGGTATCTTGTGAGTGAGTGTGCGATGAAGGAGAAATCATCATTGGTACATAAACTTCTAGGCATGCGCGTTTTTACGGCGGTTTTGAAAATAATTCTCATGGCGATATTCCTACAATGAGTAAGCGCAAATTTTTTTGTTTGTTTACGTTGTCGTTTTAGTTTGCTCGCCTTTTTTGGGCTTGTTTTTTCAAACTGTCAAAGCCGATAACACCAATTTAATGTCCGTAACTGATGGTAACTGGTATGACGATATGCATTGGGCCAATGCTCCGTGTCCACAATATGGCGAGGTAATTAGCTCAACTAATACTTATGATGGTTATGACAGTTGGCAATGCACACTTTCCCCTAAGCGGCGGGGGTGTTGATTGGTATGGCGGAAAAGCTGCAACTATTGCACCAGGAGACACAATTTACTATAGTTTCTGGATAAAGACTTCAGCGCCTACGATTACCGCAGACATTGATAATCCTCAAGCCGGCGGAAGAATTGGAATAGATATCTATGGTTCAGGTGGAGATATTTGTGATTTCCACTCCAGACGGAGTTGTTACATGTAGCAACTATTTCGTCGACAAGACTATGTCAGGTTTGGAACAAATACTTGGACACAAGTTGTTATGTCATTTACTGTGCCTTCAACTTACCCTATGAAAATCACAGGTCTCTCAACAAGCTGATCAAATGGGCAACAAGCTACACCGACTTTCTGTATCCCATGGGTTCAAGTATACAGTTGCACACAAGGCACAAAGAGAAGGGGTAGCCTGGTTTGCAGACCCAGTGTTTATGATTAATTCTTCTGGCTCATCCGTTTCTGTTTCCCAGCCTGCAACTTCTCCAACCTCAAATATTATAGCTTCAAACATTGCCCTAGAGCCCTCATACACTGCGAATGGGCGGTCTTTTGTGGAATCAGGTTTTGCTTTGCCTATCAACGTAACCGTACAGAACAAAGAGGGCTTTTCTGAAGTTGCCATCGTTGAGTTGTTTGCGAATTCGACTTCAATATATAGGGGCGCATTTAGCTTGAACAGTTTAGCATCTGGGATTTTAGAATGTTCAGTTGATACTTCAAGCTTGCCTATTGGGAACTATGCGATTACTGCGTCGGTTATTCCTTCCAATGACCCAAGCGCGGCCCCGAGCACTGTAACAGCCGGAAATGTTGGGATAACATATGCTGGCGACTTGAACGGCGGTTTCCAAATTAACTTCATGGACCTCATAACCTTCGCTGCCGATTATACGGCTTGTTGCGCGCATGGTACCTATAATCCAGCAATTGACTTCAACCACGATGGAACAATAAACTTCTATGACATAACGCTGTTTACAAGTTGCTACACTTACTATTATTCGCAACCTCAAGAATAGCGTTGAGTAGCTCGACATCCGAAGCTTTCTTTTCCGTTTTCATTAATTAAAAACTTCAACAGCAGATGCGGGGAAAGTCCCATGACATGAATTCTGTTTCTTGTGATATTACTCGTGATTTTTCCTTATCTTTCATCTAAATAGTTAGCGTTAACACCTTGTAGTGGACTGTTTTCTATGTCGAAAGATGTTTTATAGTTCCTTTGCAGACGTGCGCATTAGGAGAAAGGCAAAAAATGGAAAAAACAGGAAAGGTAATGGGAATTATAGTGGTAATGTTAATCGCGTTTTTTAGTGCGTCAGTCATTAATCTAGTCCATGCAGACACACAAAACGTCGTAATCAACAACAGCATAATCGTAAACGACGGTTCAGGCGCAAATCTTCCGATGAACTTTGAAGTCGACGGAGTACAAACTGACGTTACATCGTTTAATTGGGTGGTTGGAAACACTTACATCATAACTCAGCTTGTAACAACATTTAATGATCAGTTCCAATTAGTCCCGAATGGCTTTAATTATGGAGAATATGGAGCTGACTTCTCAGCCGGCGACACTCTTTCATACACAGTTACCTCGGACCAATATCAGTCAATTTCGTTTACTCCAGACGTCATGGTAGGTGTCTATGTAGTTACTAACGGCGTAGGTTCAGTCAGTCCTTCTGGTTTTCAATGGGTGGACTTAGGTGCAAACGCTGACAATGGCAATCAAGTGCAAATTACTGCAACTCCAACAAGTCAAAATCAAGTCTTTGAAGGGTGGACAATAACGGATGTTAATGGAGCTGGAAACACTTTAGACGACTCGAGCGCGATCAGCACAGTTGCGAACATATGGGATTACGCCACAATTACAGCCCAATTCAGTGAACAGATAATTCAATCGACTCCAGTGCAAATATCGAACGTACAGGTTCCAACTGTTGCCACTCAAACGGACTTCACAATACCCGTAAGCGTAACAGTCACAAATCCAGACGCCGCGCCTGAAACAGCAAATATCCAAGTATCGATGGGTTCCACGTCAGTATTTAGCACCACTGTTACCCTAAATGCTCAGCAAACAGAAACCGTGCCCTGCGACTTCAGCACAAACGGGTTAGCCATCGGGAGCTACACTTATACGGTTACAGTAACCACTACGAGCATGACAGGAGCACCAACATCAACAACCACTGGACAAACCGGAATTACATACTTAGGCGACCTCACTGGGGCATTCACCGTAAACTTCAACGATATCATTACCTTTGCCAGCGAATACATTGCCTTTAACACCAATGGAGTCTGTAACCCAGCGATTGACTACAACCACGACGGAACAATCAACTTTTACGATATTGTCCAATTCGTAGCTATCTATCAAAACTACGCACAACTGAATACTTAATAGCTCAAATCTTGAGCTCTTTTTTCTTTTTTTTTCACTCCAAAAAAGTTAAAACTTTGTAAGATCCAAAAATAAAATTGAAACCGAACTGTGAAATGAAGTTGGTTGAGCTCTCGATATTACGCATAAAGAAAGCAAGGGTTAAGCTCAAGGCAAAGTTTTAGTAGAGTTCAAATAAACAGAAGAGGGGCAACTTCTTAAAGTATGCAAAGAGTTGGAAAAATTTTCCGATATTATGAATACTTAGAGAGATAAGAGAAAAATCATAATCTATAGAGACTATTTTTAAAAGGAAAAACCACACGATAGCTATGCACCATAGAAAAGAAGAAATGCTTGGAGAAAACACGAAACGAAAGACATCACTAAATCAATGCTAACAGCAATGTCATCTCGGATAATTGTAATAATAGTTTTAGTATCATGCGCCATATTTTTTGCGCGCGTAAACAACTTGGACATGTTTGGTGTTTTAGATACACCAATAACTAAAGGAAAAGATGTATTTTCGGTATTCACTAGCTTATTTGTCAGGTGGGATTCAGTATGGTACTTAAACATAGCTCAATCTGGTTATCCTCTTGGAATTGCAAAGCCTTTCGGTGGATTATTCCAATATTATACGCCAATAGCAGATCCTCAATGGGCGTTCTTTCCGTTATATCCAGCGGCAATGAGAGCTCTAGCAACATTAATAGTAGGGTTCAACAGCGTGAATACGCCATCCCTGATAGTTTCAGGTATAATAGTTAGTAACACCGCTTTTTTTGTAAGTATTTACTTTTTTTATAAATTGACCAACAAGCTTTTCAACTCCACCAAAACAGCTCTAATATCCATAGCTTTTTACTCATTCTCGATAGCTACAGTTTTCTATTCAGCAGTCTACTCAGAAGCACTGTTTATGGCTTTAGCATTGGGTTCGTTCTATTACCTCGAAGAAAAAAGGTATTGTCCGGCAATAGTTTTAGGAGTGTTAGCGGCGTTCACAAGAAGTGACGGTTTTCTAGTGGCAGTACCCTTCTTTATCTATGGTCTGCAAATTAAAATACCTAAGATCTATGAGAAATGCAAATGTGGATGTGGAAAACTGTTTGAAATTCAACAAAGCTTCATCAAATTTCATCTGACAAACGTTAAACTTTTGTTAGTGTCAGCAGTTGTAGCATCGCCATACTTAGTCTGGAATCTTGTAGGTTACTTTGTGGCAGGTGGAATATTTCCAATACAAGAGATTGCTAGGCGTGCCAATTGGGGCGCTTATCCGCCATTTATTAGTCAATTCTCGCTGTATCAAACATCCACATCATTCGACGAATTTCTTATAACGGCGTTAATTTTGATAGTTGCAATACCTACAATTTATTTCATGGTTAAAATAAGAAAAGTGTTCACTGCAGAATCAAACACTTTGAAATATTGGGCGCTTTATGCATCAATAGCTTACATATTATTCACACAATCATTTGTTTTCAGTATAATACGCTATGCAATACCAATGTTGCCTATCTACTGGGTATCAGCTAAAATCTACACTAAAAATCGTGCAATTGGTTTGATACTTTTAGGACTAATGGTCTCTCTGTCTATAATAGGCACATATCTATTCGAAATTCAAAGTATTTACTTACTTTAGCCAAAATGATAGGAGAACTATAAGAAACGAAAGACCTCAACAAATCAATGCTAATTGCTTTAACATCAAGAGTATTAGTAATTTTAATCATGGTTTTCTGTGTATCACATTTCACCATCGGTATGAACGAGTATGGTTTTGTTGGTACTTTTTATCGAGATGACGCATATTCTTACGTGTTGTTAGCTAAGAGTGGTTATCCAGTAGGGCAAAATATATCGACTGTGTCTCTTCAGTGGGCTTTCTTTCCATTGTTCCCAAAAGCAATAGAGGCTTTTGCTATACCGTTGTTGCCATTTTTTCCGTCGCCCAATACATCATTGACCGTATTATTGTGGGCAGGATTTTTTGTAGTGAACATATCATTTTTGGCAAGCGCTTATTTTCTCTTTAAACTTACAAACAAAATTTTTAACTCATCAAAAATGGCGCTATTAACTGTCATGTTTTACTCGTTTTACGGTGCATCATCGTTTTTCTCATTAATAGAATCAGAAGCATTATTCATGGCATTAACATTAGCAGCATTTTATTATCTTGAAGAAAACAAGCTTCTGCAAGCATCGGTTTTAGGTTTCTTAGCCTCACTTACACGAAGCGATGGATTTTTAATCGCCATACCCTTCTTTATCTACGCATTCCAGACAAAAACAGTGCAGATAGTTAAACCTCAAAATTTCATTAGAAAACATTTTGAAAATTTCAAAGTATTTTTGGTTTCAGGTATAGTTGCATCCCCATATCTGTTATGGAATATTCTTGGTTATTTTATGTCTGATCACTTATTTCCAATAACGGCTATTGCATTGAATGATTGGGACAGACCAGCGGGATTGGTTTCTCAGTTAAAACATGTTTATTTCTGGTTTCCCGGTATCCATTTTAAAATATCTGATATCTCGTACGTATGGTCAGCTCTTTGGTTTGAACCAAGTATCCATTTCGGGCTGTTTGATATAGTGTATATCGGAATAATGCTTTCTCCAATAATTTATTTTATCGTAATAACAATTAGAACAGCACTGACAATAAGCTTCTTTAACACTGGAAATAAAACAATGAAGACGCTAGTTTCTGCCAACGTTAAACATGAATTTTTGAGCACTGCGAAATATTGGGGTTACTATGCATCAATGCTTTACATAATATTTTATCAATCAGACCTTTGGAGTATATTTCGATACTCAATTCCTCTTCTTCCAATCTACTGGCTTTCAGCTAAAATCTATGTTAAGAACCGTTACTTAGGTGGAATGATATTTATCCTCATGCTGTTGCTACTAGTTATCGGTTCGTATTTGTCAGCAACCAATGCTCTCGGCTATGATTAAACAAATTAAAACAGAAGTTCTTATTGCTCCTTTTGCGATAAAGGCATAATTGTAACTTGTGTTGGTCTGTATTTTTGGCACTGACAATTTTGAAATTGGTGCCCTTTTTCGCAGCTTAGGTAAGTTTTGTCATGATAGCTTCTGGGATGCCCACATTTGCATTCTTGCGAATCAGTGAGCACAAGCATAGAGGGGTCGAATATTGTGTCGCAATTTTGGCATTTATCTCCCTTTTCGCCTGTTTTGGCGTCTATAACCATGTCGGTGATTATTGACCAGTATCCGCATAATGGGCAATAACCATTGGATTCTTTGCCAAGCTTGATTGCACGCATTAGATCATGAGATTCAGTTGGGTATTTGGTTTTTTCAAAGAAAACATCAACCGTCATCCCTTTTGTAATCAAATTCCACCGCATAGGTGTTAGCGATTGTTTCTATTAATTCTTTTCATGAGTAGCAAAATAATGCTGCAATGTGGAAGCGCGTCGATTCAACCAAAAATTTTCTCTTTTTCTTTATTCATACTTGGCTAAGAAACAAAAAGAGACCAAACATGGAACAAAAATCGTTAACTGTTCTCCTTCTCGAAGCGAAACGATAAAATCCCGTTCAGGAGCTGATTCGTATCGCCCGCTTGCGAATTCTATTGTATAACTCCCAGCAGCATTCGTCATCCACGCCGCTTTGCTGCGTTGTTTTCGTTGTTGCTGGCCGAAACAAGTAGAGTAACAATGTTGGTTAATTGTGTCTGCTTCTTAAACCCTGATGCTAGAGTGGACCAGCGTCTTCAGCTTGGCAAAAAATAAGTAGAACCTAGCCCCGCCTCTCTTGCGCCCCAAAGGGGTTTACAAATAAAAAGGGATTTTTTGGGATTGAACATGTTTTCTATGCCAATTGACTGCTACTAAAACTTCCACCATTTCCAAAACCGGTTCCAATACCAAAATGGCTGCTTCGGATTAGGATGTCCCGGAACCTGAGTTGGTGCCGGTGGATGTTTGTAAGTTGAAGTTGGCGTTGATGTTGAAGTGGAAGTCGGCGTTGGGGTGTGTGTTGGAGTAGGTGTCGGACTGTGTGATGGAGTTGGCGATGCAGTCGGTTTAGGCGTTGTGGTAGGTGTTGGACTTGGGGTAACTGTTGGGGTGGGAGTTCGGGTTGGTGTTGGGGTTGCTGTAGGTGTTGGAGTTGCACTTGGCGTCGGTGTGGCAGATCCCTCTTCATACGTTGCGGTCATTGTTGTTGAACTAGAAATGAATAATTGATATCCTGATTGTCCAGCTCCAGTACTCCAAGACTCGAAAACATACGGCAATCCGTTTATTGCACATGGAGAAATAGCCTTAAGATAATACAACGAATTTAACTGTATTTCAAAAGTGTGCGGTGTAGTGACTGTACTCCCATTAAAATCTATCTGTGCCCCTTCAGGAGACGACTCAAAAGTGACGGCATCAACACCAGAAGAAGGCGTCGGTGTTGGAGTAGATGTAGGAGTTGGCGTTGGGGTAGCAGTTGGAGTGGGAGTTGGAGTCGGTGTTGGAATGGATGAGGGGCTTGGAGTTGGGGTAGCTGTCGGAGTTGGGGAAGGAGTAGAGATTGGGGTAGAAGTGGGATAAGGACTGGGTAAGGGACTTGGAGTCGGAGACGCGCTAGGAGTGGGTGATGGAGTCGGAGATGATGTGGGAGTAGGTGAAGCGATTGCTCCATACTGTGCGCCTACAAC
Organism: Candidatus Bathyarchaeota archaeon; assembly: GCA_963827165.1. Lineage (GTDB taxonomy): Archaea > Thermoproteota > Bathyarchaeia > Bathyarchaeales > Bathycorpusculaceae > Bathycorpusculum. The sequence goes on from CAWGZR010000005.1 coordinate 629,154, forward strand.
AATTGTTCCAGGTACCGGATTCCCTGATGTGAGTGAACCGACAGTCTCGGGCGCATCAAGATAAGCAACTCCTGTACCGCTTGGTTGAAATGAAATTGCTGTGGAGCCGGAGGTGAGCACCTGGAAGGTTATAGTGGCAGTCACTGACCCGGAAGAGCTGTCAGCGGTTGCAAACTGGTTGCCTGTGTTGAAAGCAGTCTGACCGATTGTCAATTGTCCGCTTGTGACCTTGTTTGACAAATCACCAAAGTTTTGCTGATCAGGCAGCCAACTGCCATCTGTGTAGCTTACGTATTCAAGCACTATTGGATCCCAAGTTACTGTATAGCTACATTCGCTTAGGCCGTTTTGGGTGCCGCCTATATTCACGCTCGCGTAGTCGTCTACTCGAACATCCACAGAAAAAGTTGTGCCAGTCGCCTGAGTTGAAAGCATAGTGATGCTGGTAGCCCCCGGATCGCCTGTTGGAACGATACTTAAAATTGGATCAGTTGCCGCATTGATAAAGTGCGTCATTACTGAAAAAACAGAAATTGCAAAGATACAGACCAGGACCAAACAAATAATTTTCTTATGTTTCATTTTATTCCGCCTTCAAAAAAGTTAGCGCTTTTCGCAGTCAAATGGTGGGAAACAGTCCTAACAGGCTGTTTGTGTAACAAGATTAGCATTCTCCTTTTGGTTAACTGCTGATGGGTTGTTAATTATTCTACCTTCGCCAAATAGATTATAGAGTAAATATAGTTTTTTTTAAAATATATAAAAATGGTTGTTGCACATTGTTTCGATTTGGATCGAAAATTTTGCCTGGAGATTTTTGTAAGCGCCCACTCGATCAAGCCTATTCTTTGCGCGAGACAACATTTCTGCTCCGTTGGATCTGGTTTCAATGATTCTCTGGAGTTTTTCCCGCCCCGTGTACGTGGTATCAGACACACGCAAGGTCTTCTAAAGTTTTACCCTTACGGAAAGAAAAAACTTGTTCGGTTTTGTCTTATCCTCAAAACCTAAAGAAAACATAAATAATTTCTTGTTTGACTTATCCTATGGCCCAATCTTCGGAAGGTTCTTCTCGAGAAGAATTGTTTGGGCTGCTTCTAAACAGTGGGCGATGAAATCTTATAGTGGGCCGTTTTCTATGTCGAAAGATATTTTATACTTTATTGATGAAGTTCTAACTTGTCAGAGAAGATAGTAAATGAAGAAGAAATTAGTTTCTAGTTTGTTTTTGGCGATCCTCTTAGTCAGCTTGGCATGTTCTGTTCTCGATGGAACTTTCAATGCAGCCCTGGGGGACAATTCGAGCGGCAACGCAAGTGGCGAATCGAACTCTTGGCCTATGTTCCATAATGATGCTACGCATTCAGGCTACTCCACTTCAACAGGTCCATTGACAAACCAGACCCTCTGGAGTCGCCAAGAAGACCCCTTCCCAGTAGACTCCTCTCCCGCTGTTGCCAGTGGTGTAGTATACGTGGGCTCTCAAGACGGTAACGTCTATGCCTTTAACGCTTCTGCAGGCGGCACATTATGGAGTAACGAACTAGGATCGGCCGTCGAATCATCTCCTGCGGTGGTTGGTGGCGTGCTATATGTTGGTTCTTCAGGTGGCAGTGTTTTTGCGTTAAATGCTTTCAATGGAGCCATATTGTGGAGCTACCAAACCGGAGGCGAAGTTATTTCGTCGCCCACTGTTGTAGGCGGTTTAGTCTACATAGGATCGGCAGACGGCAACGTTTATGCCTTAAACATTACAAACGGCGCCAAAATATGGAGTTCCCCCATTAGTGCCCCTCTTGGCAGCGGTGACCTAATAAATGCTGCCTACTATGGATCTTCGCCTGCGGTTGCCAACGGAGCAGTTTACATAGGCTCAAATGATGGTACCGTTTATTCTTTAAACGCAACCACCGGCGCAAAAATCTGGAACTACAACACTAACATGGAAGTAGGAAATCAACTCACCACATACTCTGTTGAATCATCTCCCACTGATGTCAACGGTGTGGTTTACGTAGGCTCTGATAATGGCAATGTTTACGCTTTGAACGCTACCAATGGCGGGAAGCTCTGGAGCTACACCGCAGACAGCGGTTTTACGTCGTGTCCTGCTATTGCCAACGGAGTCGTTTACATAGGCTCTGATGACCATGACGTTTATGCTTTGAATGCAACCAATGGCGTCTCACTTTGGTGCTCCTATACAGGAGGTATTAGTTCGTCGCCTGCTGTCGCCAATGGCATAGTCTACGTTGGCTCGATGGACTTCAATGTTTATGCTTTAAACGCAACCAACGGCTGCCAGCTTTGGAGTTACACTTCTAACCGTCCCATTGATTCATCCCCTGCGGTCGTCAACGGCGCAGTCTACATTGGATCGGATGGAGGGACAGTATACGCTTTTGGTTCGTTGGGTGGTTCTTCTCCTCCATCTCCGGTTGTTTCAAATATAGCTATTTCGCCGTCGGATGCTACTGTATCGTCCGGGGGCGTTGTTAACTATGCTGCTACCGTCTTTTACTCAAACGGAGACAGTACTATAGCCCCTCCTTCAGCAACATGGTCAATTGACAGTGGCGCCGGCGGTTTTTGGTCGGAAGAAGGTTTTGGAGAATCTTATACCTCTGCTAACGCTGGAGCGTGGACGGTTACTATTTCATTTGGCGGGGTGTACGCATCGACAGAACTTACAGTAAGCAAATCCACCGTAAAACCAACATTAAGTGTTGTTCTGTCAGGTACTCAAGATCGAAACATTATTGTTGACAACGGGACTCTGTTCAGTGCGGATATCAGGGTAGATAATGCAACCGACCTTTCTGGTTGGAGCTCTGGTTTAAAGTGGAATCCTTCTTTGCTTCAATTAGTCAGCATCAATGAAGGACCTTTTTTAAAAGATGTTTATCCCACTCTTTTCTTGGCTCCCAACAATAACCCATTTAATGATGAAAAGGGTATCCTCCCACAAATTAATGATATCGTGCTTGGTTACAGCGACGTGTCTGGCTCTGGGGTTCTGGCAACACTTGTTTTCCGAGCAATTGGTATTGGCAACGGCACAATAGGCTTAGCAAACATTGAGGGTGATCAAGAACTAACAGGGTCGCCCCCTACTAATCCCGAGATGAGTTATCCATTGATTCCATTTGCAATATCTAACTGCTCCATTTCTGTCCAATCGCAGTATCCAAACATTGACTTTTATCATACAGGTACAGTCAATTTCAATGATATTTTGTATTTTGTCAGTGCTTACATTCAGTACAACGAGGACGGCATTCTTAACCCGGCATGCGACTTTTGTCATAACGGGGTACTAAACTTTAACGACATCGTTCTTTTCGCAGCTGCCTACCAGTACTATGGAAGCCAAACAGCTTCTAGCGCATAGCCTTTCCGTTATATCTTATGGCAGCGATCTGTGGAAGGCCTTTGTCCCTTCAATGCGTATCTTACTCTAAGAACATGCAAAACAAGTCTAAATAGAGCGTGTAGTTTTGTTTGTTTCAATGTTTTCTATAACGATAGACGTTAAATAGAACTTCCCATTCCCATTTTTTATTCTTTTAGGAAGGAAAAAATGAATAGCCTGATAAAGAAAGGCATAAGCCTCATAGCAGTGGTGTTAATTTCGTTTTTGGGTTTATCATTCATTGAAACAGCACATCCTTCAAACCTTTCAGATAATTCTTCACTGATAGGGAATCTAGAAACAGTCGTTAACTCAGTTAATTACGCCAGCGACATAAATGCTGTATATCAAGGAATGATTGTTGAGAAAACATCAATGCAACAATTGATAAACGCATACAATGCATTAATGAACCCTATAACTATTCTTCAGTGGACTCCTATTCTTTCAAAACTTGGTTATGCTAACCAAACAACCATAAAATGGGCGCTAGACGCCCAGCAAATGATGAGCGATGGATTGCCAAATACAGGCGCAGATAGTTTGAGTGGTTCTTCAAAGGCATTCCTTGTTTATGATAGATTTTTGATAATTGCTTATGGTTATGCTATCCAATACAACTATGACTTAGCCAAGTGGAATTTAACACAAGCCTACAACAGCTTTAAAGCGTCAGTAAATTCAGCTACTTATCCAGCGCTTCTTTGGGTAGACCAAGACGGCATTGCACAGTCTATATCCTATGGACCAAGATATTATGATGAATGTGGAGAGACCATAGACTGTTTCTTAGACTTCTATAGTTTGGGGATAACTACTGCACTTAAGGATGCTTTAACTACTTGGCTTTGGACAAACAACAACCTTTGGACTGGAACAAATTACAACTACGCCCTGAACTGGGCAGGTTACGAATGCGAAGCAGGAGGTTTCTTGCAAATCGGGTTGAAACTGTGGCATGATGACAGTTCATTGCCCGACACAAAAAACTTACTGATTGATCTTGAAAACAGGTTTCTTGTTGAACAATTTTTCAGTCCGCAATGGTTGAATGGCGTAGTTTGCCATATGGCTGTTTATAATCCTGAACTCAGGCTGGAAAACACGGTTATGGCTTGGGCATCGATACTTGGAAGCTACGGAGAGTTAAACAGCACATACCAAACTGACGTACAAGACATGCTAACAGGAGCGGGAGAAACAACAACTCCGGCATGGTCACAGCTTCTGCAAAGCGGTCTTTGCGGCTCCAATTTCCCAGGTTTCCAAGAGAATTCGGATTCCGAACCAAGCAACGACGCTACGGCCACAGGAGCAGACTTACTATTTATGCTTGGAATCGTTCCCCAAACCGCAGCGCTTGCTGTTCCTATAGAAGAAAATTCGTATGAGTACATTTATAATATACTTGACCCAAACTTGTTTAACATAAACCTGACAACAAATGTCGTCACGATATCTTTAGCTACGGCAGGAACTTTGAACTTTCAATTCAATCAGACAGTAACAGGCAGTTTCAGTGAGTCTGGAATTTATGCAGTGAAATTCTCACCTAATTGGAATGCAATTCTGAACATTAATTTCGTATCTAATTTGCCCTCAAATAGGCAGTACACTTGCACAGCGCCTCCTTCATATTATATAACTTCTTCTGCCGATTCAAATTCAGTCATTTCTCCTTTAGGCGATGTCATGGTGGATTCAAATTCAACCGAGGCTTTCACGTATTCAGCGGATAGTGGTTGCACATTAGCCACTGTTATTGTGGATGGTTCTTCTGTTCCAATAATAGGCAGCTACACTTTCAGCAATATTCAAGCAAACCATACTATCTCAGTGACAAGTACAGTTAATAGCGCTGTGGATCCACTTCAAATCATTAACGTTCAACTACCATCAAAAGCAATTCAAAAAAGCTTCATGGTCCCAATTAATATAACAATAACTAATCCAGACTCAACATTAGAAACAGCGAATATCCAGGTGTCGACAAACTCGACAATGGTCTTTAGTACCACTGTCACTTTAAGTGCCTTGCAAACAGAAGTTGTCGCATGCTACTTTAACAGCAGCGTTTTGGCCATCGGAAACTATGCGAGCACAGTTACATTGACCACAACCAGCCTGCCCGCGCCGAACACAGAAACTTCAACCGGGCAGTTCGGGGTAACTTATTTGGGCGACGTGAACGGAGACTTTACTGTTAATTTCAATGACATAGTCACTTTTGTTGCTGACTACATTTCCTACAGCACTAACGGTATCTATTATCCAGCGATTGACTATTGCCATACCGGCACAATTAACTTCAATGACTTAGTGCTATTCGTTGCATACTACCAAGCTTACTACATGTTTGGCGGGGAAGGAGACAGCTAAAACACTTAGACGCTCTTTATTCGCGCTTATTTTCAAATCAAATATAATCTCCTCTTAGATAGCTCAGTGGTAATTTTGGATGCCCCCTAAACTGACAGCGCTAAATAGAGCCAATAGAGACCGATTGTTTTACCGATTTCTATGGTGAAAAGTATCCAATACTACAGAATGTTAGACCCGAGCAAAGGAAAGGAGAAAAAATGCGAAATATTGGCAAAGTGTTAACTATAATAGTTTTAATGATGATAGCGTGTCTTGGAACAACCCGCGTAGCCAGGGCACATGCTAATGTAACGTTCAATTTAACTTTTCAAGCTACAAATGGAGGAACAATATCAGCAACCTACGTAACAGATTGAGTTCAATACAGCTTATCTACAGTGACGTCAGCAACAGTGCAAGCCGATAATGGCAGTCCAATATATGTCACAGCAAATCCCACTCCTGGCTATCATTTTGCAAGCATGAACGATACTGAGCCTTATGACGCAATGTGGGGCGTTAACTCAGTAGAAGTTGACCAATCATAACACTTTAGCGTTACAACTACAAATCCAAACGAGGTGGATGCCAATACAAACATGTACATATACGTCAACTTTGCCCCGAATCCAAAATTCACGGAAAGATTCATAGCAGTTCCATCAAACGGTGGGACCATAACTCCAATCGGGACAGGTCGATATCTTGAAAACAGTTGGCAGGCACTAACAGCTACTCCAGGAGTTGGCTATCGCTTTGTACACTGGATTAATAATGATGAAGACGACTCGCCCTTCTCAACACCAGCAACAGAACTTGATAACAGCACAGCCGACTACGACATAACATCCTTAGCCGACACCACAATGTTGATCGGATCGCCCATGACCATATGGGCAATCTTTGCACCCAGCCAAACGTCAACCACTACAACAGTAACTTGCTTGCCCAATCCCGTATCGACCAATTCACCGATCACTTTCACAGCCACCGTTGCAGGATCAGGATCCAATCCAACTGGAACAATAACTTGGAGTTCAAGCAGCAGCACGGGACATTTTAGTTCCATTCAAACATCTTCGACAAACGGTGTTGCAACAGTAACCTATACTGATTCAAGCGCTGGCTCCCCAACCATTATTGCATCCTACGGTGGAGATTCATTTAACACTGCCAGCAGTGGACAAGCGACGATAATGATAAACCCGTCTTCAACCACAACATCAATTACATCATCCCAATCTGCCAATGCAGGGCAAATAGTCACTTTTACCGTTAACATAGCAGGCAACAACCCTACAGGAACCATAACTTGGAGTTCAACAAGCTCCACTGGAGTTTTCACGTCAACCCAAACCACTCTTATAAATGGAGCCGCATCTGTAACGTACTCTGTACACAAAACAGGGCACTGACCCCATTAAGGCAACCTAGCGGAGACTCAAACAACAACCCAAGCAGCCAAACCACAACCGTAACAATAACTCATGCAGCAATCGCAAGCATTGCAGTATCTCCGCAAACCATATCCATCACAAACGGATGCTCCGTTGCCTACACCGCAACAGCTTTTGACTCCTATGGTAATAGCTGGGGCGTCTCTTCGGTAGCAAACTGGGGCATTACTGCAGCAGCCGGAGGCTTATGGACAAACAACCCAGTATACATCAGCTTACATGGGAAACTGGGTAGTCACCCCTTCAAGCCAAGGCGTACAAGATTCAGCACAATTACAAGTATATTACACAATCGACTTTTACCATACAGGCACAGTTGGCTTCAGCGACCTTGTCTACTTTCGTCAATGCTTACATCAACTACTATCAATCTGGCGTGCTTAACCCAGCCTGCGACTTGAACCATGATGGAGCTATTAACTTCAGCGACATAGTTCTGTTTGTAGCCCTCTACCAATCAGCTCTTCAAACAACTAAAACCAGGGGCAAACACGAACAAATAGGTTAAAGCAAAAGTAGAAAACTTTTTTTCCTATTATTATAAACTAAATAATTGTCTGCAAGAACTATTTAGTTAACCTTTTCTAAGGTGGCAAATATCAAATATTGCCCTTTCTAAGTTACGCCTTGGAGAAAGCGGAGAAGCAGATGAGGGACAAGTTTAGTCATGTTATCTTATTATGATTGCAATAACAGAATTTTTCCTTAATTGTACAACCTGCACGTAAATTCTTATATCTATTGACACAATAAAAATGTAATATTAACTTTAGCGAGAGAGATAAAATGGCAAAAACAAAGACCTTGCTGATTTCTGGCTTCATACTACTTCTCTTTGTCAGTCTATTACCTTTGATGCACATAGCAAACGCTGCGTTTACACCTGCTTTATCGTCAACAGCTCAAACCGAGACAACCGTAACACTTTCGTGGACAAAATCTAACGATGCGGTTTTTTATTCTTATTATGTAGCCTATTCAACCTCAATAAATGGGCCGTTCAACGATGCAGCAATCATAGCCAATTCAAGCCTAACGACCTTCGCTGTCCCATTTCTCACGCAAAACACAACTTACTATTTCGTAGTTAAAGACCAGGGTTCAGACGGAGAGAACGCTTCCACATCGTTATCTAACATATGTCAAGCCAACACAAAAAACGCCCCAACTCTTTTCCTCATCGGATCCACATCGACCATGATAAGTTTAGGATGGACTGACTATAACACTTACACATCAGAAATGCCCTTTTACGGCTTCGCTATTAATATGAGTACAGGCGGCGGACAATTTCAAACTTTAACTGTCTCAAACAACGCTACGCAAAATACCTACACAGTTAAAAATCTGGTTCCAGGAACATCGTATCAGTTTCTAGCGTACGACGAAGTAGGGCCTTATGGACGGTATCAAACCGCGACAAATAACCTGACAGCAAGCACGACACCTGCCTCATCCACCCCTGAATCGACACCTACCCCAACCATCCCCGAATTTCCAACGCCAGTTGTTTTGATATCGCTAATAATGGTAATTTCGATTGCTGCATCGGGTTTAACTGTGAAAAAACAAAATAGCCGCAAACTCCGAAAACTCTAAAAATGCTCTTTTCAACTTCCCTTGGATCTTAGCATCATGTCCGCAATAAAAGGGAAAAAACTTGATTACCTAGGCTTCCTTCTTTTCCTTACCATCAGTATCAAAAGTGCCGATATTACTACAACAGAAACACCAGCAATAACTTCCTCCGGAAAATAACTTGGCGCCACAAATGCATGTTCTTTCGCCCCTGCATTGTCGAACAAGGTTGCGGCATTCTGCAAATCTGCTGCCGCAGCTTGCCATTGATTCTGCTTAGCTAGTGAGGTCGCCTGATTATACGCATCCGTGGCGTTTTCAACCAGTGTTTTTGCCTCGGAGCTTTGATAATTTACTTTTTGGGCTTGAACCATTTGGTTCATGACTTGAGGTTGCAGCTGGTTGTAGGCTGCTTCTGCCGTGTAAACCTGAATTGTGAACGTTGGTGAATTCCATGTGATGTTCTGGGGTGATTGTCCTTCTTGTGTTCCTTCAAAATGCACATTGTAAGTGTGAGAACTGGCGTTTACTTGAGGAGTAATGTAAAAAGCAGTCATAGGAAACGTGTAACTGCCTCTACTTCGAAGGTTTATTGAGATATTGAAGTCCTGGTAGAAGTAGGAATTTGCTTTGTTCCAGTCGAAATGAATCCCTATCATGTCAATTTGAATGTTTTGAGAACAATTGCTTACGAGAGTTATATTGGCTTGTCCGTAGTCTCCCGGGAAAAGGCTGTAGAGGGCCAGATGGTTGATGCTGAAACTTCATTTTGGTTAAAGGCGGTGGTTGGGGAGGCAAAAACGACGAATGCGCTTACCAATAATATAAATATTGAAAAGAGAATTGTTATCTCTATCTTTTTATTTCTCAAATTTCCCCTCTCATCGAAGTTTAGGTTCAGCCTACTATTCCTCTTTCTCTTAAATAAATGCGTTTGTTCCGGTAAAGAGAACAGTTAGCCGTTAATTTTTTCCAAAATGCAACAATTCTGGGTGCTATTTTGATTAGAACAAAATTTGAAACGTGCTTACAAAAAAAACCATATGTCCATAAGCAGACTAGCTTCGACAGAAATCCGCCTAAAGAAACTCAAATTCCACTAAAAACAAGCTTTCACAAAAAAAAAAACTCGATTTATACGCCATTAAAAATAAACATCAAACCAACAACAAAATCATCTTTATATAACAAGAAAACTCATCGAACAGCACCCCTAAATAACCCGATCCTAAAGCATTTTATACGGCGACTAAACAGATATTTTAGCCCACTCTTTCTCCAAAGCACACAAAAAACCATTGAAGTCTTCAGACAAACATCTCTTAAAACTAAGCCTACGTCTAAAGCTCCTGATCTCCCCAAAACATCGACGAAAATCCATATACTCAACAAATCGTAGCTTAACAAGCATTTGAACCTCAGAAACAGAATCATCAAGCAACGCAACATAAGCGCCATAACGAACAATATAGCCTTGGCAACTAGCTCTTCCAGTAGTTTTCCGATGAGCAATCTTTAGCTTACGATTAAAACGCTCCAAATCATTATTGGTTCGGGGAATCTCCCGATGGTCATAGTGATGAAACAGCCCCTCCCAATAACTAGCAGCAAACCTGAGAATATTACAAATAGCCATCCTTTCCTCTCGCCTCTTAAAATGCAGCTTCGTTAACTTCTCAAAGAACAGCAACATATCCGCTTCCACTTTCTCTGAATTGGCATCTTGTTTAAGTATGGCGTTAGCCTCAAAAATCAGCGTATACAACCGCTTAATTCGCCCATATTGCAGCTTGAGCGCATCAACAATCGAGAGTTTTCTTAGAAGCTTTTCAAGATCTGGGTTTGGATGAACTTTGTTGTCAAGTTCTAGTGAATGCTGAATCCTCTTAAGCCTGCGATAAAGCTTCAAACCGCCAGGTTCAAGCGGGTAGCATCCGTCATCCTGCAACGCAAACCTGATGGCTCTGCAGTATTGAAAAATTAGCTGGTTTGTGTTGTCACTTTGGCAAGCTGCCTGTTTCTCAATTGATTTTATGCCTCTGACTTTCTTTTTAAGATCAACCTTTAACGCTCGATCCATCTCTGAGATGGGTCTAGCAATGTTGCGTAAGAAGTGGAAGTGGCAGAGTTGATGCGGTACGCCTGGAAATTCTTGTGCAACTGCTAAGCGGATGCTTCTTTGGCCATCACTAATGACGCCTTTTACTGGAATTTCTAAGGCTTTGATTTCCCTTAGCAAAGTAGCGATGCTGTCCCTGTCGGCTGACTTTAGGTTTCTGGCTAGAAGTGTTTCTCCTGTCAGGGTATCTTTTAGTATCCAGAGGGTTTCGTTGCCTTTCTCTGGTTGAACACCGTCAAGTGCGAGTGTTATGCCGCCGTTGGTTCGGATCTTGTCTAGGTAGGTTGTGTCTTGTTGCCTGTTTGCTGTTGTCAATGCTAGATATGCTTGGCAGAGTAGGTTGATTTCTGAGCGGCAAATGTGAAGTTTCTTTAGGGTTTGTCTAATTTCGTCGATTGTCTGGTGCTGTTTAAAATGTAGGAATCCCACTTTGACTATAACGTCTATGCTGAACTGGTAGAATTTGAGACTTAGCATTTCTGCTTCTGTTGAGCGGTAGATTTCTTGTGGTTTTGGGCATGTTTTGTTTGTGCAGTGGTAGGCATAGCTGGTTGCTTTGAGTGTGCCTTTGAGTGTGAAGATGTATTTTTGCCATGAGATGTGGCTTCTTTTAAGTGGTTGGTGGCAGTTTGGGCACAGCTTTATCTCTGGGCTAAAATATACTGTTTTTGCCCTGCTGTAGTCTTTTGCTGTCTTCACAATAGCTTAAGGCTGCAGTCGGGCATAAAAAACTAAAGAAGCTTTCTTGCTCAGCAATCTGTATGTTGGTTATGGACTCATGGAAAAAAAAAGAAGGTGGGAAGTTGCATAACTCTTGGTATCTTATGTCCCTTGGTAAGTTTCGTATAACGCCACGAATTCAACAATGTCATTGAAATTTATGGTGCCTTGGTTAAGAAGGTCGCAGGCAGCGTTAAGGGTGGGAACGGTGGCATGGTCTGCAATGTAGGCCTGAGCGAAGTAGATTACGTCATTGAAGTTGACATGGCCGTCACCGGTGAAATCTAAATTGTATACTGTTAATGTGACAGTGTTGCTGGTGGCCGCGTTGTTGTTGCCGTCTGCAGTGTAAGTTGCCGTTATTGACACAGTGGTTGTACTGGTATCAGTATCGGTGTAGGTTACTGTTGAGGTGGCTGTGGTGGAGGTTGAGGTCGTCGTGGGGGTGCCAAGGACACTGCTTGTGCTGGTTGTATGCCACACGATTGATGTTGCCACTGGGCTTGAGCCGCCACTTAACGTCGCGGTCAAAGTAATTGGGCTATTGGCACAAAGGGTAGTAAGTGACGCGGTGACGGTTATCGTTGGACTTGCAATCGCTTTGACAGTAATGGCCGTTCCAAGAGTCGCCGCCAGACTAAGTATTAGGGCAGAGACGAGTATGACTGAAACAATTTTTTGATTCACTGAAATCTCCATCTTCACCTTCACGCTCTGTATTATATAACGCTAATCCATATAGAACATGTGAAGAACGTTAGCATTTAGTTCAGCTATTTAGAAACAGCCTAAACTCTATGCCCTATGAGTTGACCAAAATTCGCAGGGTTATTAGTTAAATTTCGGGATATCCGGTTAGGGCGTTCTGGTTGGAAAACTTGGGTCTATTTCTGGCGAGGCATACTTAGACAAATTTGACGGTGAGCTTTGCCTTGAATCTGTAAATTTTGTGCCCTGTCCGATGGTTATTTTTTTTATTTTCAATTGAATTCTACATATATTTCCAAGTTAGCCTTAGGTAAGTATGGTGACTTTAGAGTCGTATATAGTATATGAAGAAATGAGTTTTATGCTAACTTTTATATCATACTAAGAACTATGGCTAAATTGCTCTCCAAAGCGATCACAGCACTGATCATAATCCCACTCTTACTGTCCATATGCACGCTGGATACACAACAATTCCCAACCGCCCACGCATCCACACCCACATTATACATCACTAACATCCGAACTGTCAATAGCGATAATCAAAACTGCTTCTATTTCTGCAGAGGGGCAAACATTGCTGTATTCGACGTCTCCGTCCAAAACAACATAACATCGGTCGCTTCCGGACAACTGATTATAACTATGACTGATGTGGGTCGTGTACCCGTAGAATCCTTTGAGTCCAACGTCTTTTCAGTAAATGCGGGACAAAACGAAACTATCCAGGTCGCTAGCAGTATTATCCCAACCTATGCTTTTGTGGGAATAGCGAGTGCCCAAGTGATACTTGAAAACCCATCAACAGGACCCATAGGTTTCGGAAACATAAATTACTATATTGGATACACAATTCCCCCCAGCTATGAGTTTTCCGGCATTACCCTTAGCCCTTCTTACGCCTCCGTTATAGCTGGAAACTCTGTAAACTTTACCGCAATTGCCCATGACAATCTTGGCAACTATTTAGACATCAGTCTTGGATCAAATTGGAATATTAACTCTCGAGCCGAGGGTTCCTGGTTAGAAAACACCTATTCCGCGGCAAGAGCCGGTATTTGGAACGTCACGGCTTCATTGGGAAGTTATTCTGCCGCCGCGATGATTAGCGTCGCCCATGGCGCAACCGCTGCAATAGTTTTGTCTCCGCAAAAAACATCAGTCACTGCTGGGCAGAGTCAAACTTTCAGTGCCACCGCAAACGACGCATACGGAAATAGTTGGGACGTCACGGCTTCAGCAGTTTTCAGCATCAATTCTTTAGCTTCCGGCTCATGGGCGGGCAATGTCTACACATCTGCGAAAGCTGGAACTTGGACAGTAACGGGCGGGCTTGGGAGCTTGATTGGCCAAGCATCTTTCACAGTTGTGCACGGTCCTATCAATAGCTTGGCTATTTCCCCGCAATCAGCAAATTTAACAGCTGGGTCATCGTTAGTCTTCATCGGTACCGCCTTTGATTCCTACGAAAACAGCTGGGACGTTACCGCCTCCACAGTTTTTAGCACAAGCAGTGACGCCGGAGGTTCCTGGTCGGGCAACACTTATACGGCTGCAACAGCTGGAGTTTGGGTTGTTTCGGGTTCTTTTTCAGGTTTTACCAAGACTGCTTCTTTAACGGTTAGCCATGGTTCGCCAATAACGATCTCCGTAGCTATGCCATCTGATGTTAACAGTGGTTGTTCATTTACTTTTTCGTCAACCGCCTATGATGCTTACAATAACGGTTGGAACGTCACTTCTTTGACAAGTTGGAGCATAAGCAGCGGCGCTGGCGGTTCATGGTCAGGAAATACTTACACTTCAGCTAACCTTGGAAACTGGGTGATCACAGCGAATTACCTGAACATAAAAGACAATGCTGACTTAGGGGTGTACTACCCCATCGACTTCTACTTCGCTGGCACCGTTAATTTTTTGGATATAATTTACTTTATTGGTGCGTACACTAATTTTTATGAAAACGGCATCTTTAACCCTGCATGCGATTTAAACCACGACGGCTCCCTAAACTACATGGATCTGAATTTGCTTGTAGCATATTACACCGCCTACTCCCAGGGATGATGCCGGAATTCCACGAATAAATAGTTGAGTTAAAGAAGAAAGTGCAGGATCAATGGATTTCTTGCTATTTATGTAGCTTATCTGTCATCGACGGGAATTATCTGATGAAAGTGTCTTGTGACATGCTAAATAGTTCTTGTGAAAACTATATTTCTCCCATGTTCTATGTTGAAAAACATCATATACCTCTTTTAGCATGATTTAAATTGGGGAAAGGCTTGACCAGAAAAATAGTCGTTATTCTCCTTTCAATATTACTTTTAATAAGTATATTTTCTCTGATATTAATTGGGAATTTTAACGTGGCTAAAGCCGATAATCAAGGCACCCTTTCAACCGAGGGTACTGCTGCTGGATCTGTCCCTGGCGTAGCAATTGTTAACGTTGCGTCAGCGCAGACCTTCGTTGAAGAAGGATTTTCGGCTGACATAACTGCGACTGTCGACAACACGGGATCTTCAGCATCTATTTTTTATGTTACGTTTCTCGGCAACGGAGTTCCTCTTGATACTCAGCCTGTCGCACTCGGTGGCGAAAGTTCAACTGCGCTTTCTTATGTGTGGAACACCACGGGTTTTGCCCTTGGGAACTTCACTTTAAGCGCTTACGCTTGGTCTAATCCAGCGGAAACCAGCTTAGTTAGCGCCAACAGTGTCAACGCCAACATTTTGGTGACTTGCCCTGATGATTTGACTGGTCAATCCACGGTGAATTTTTTGGACATAACTGCCTTCGTCGCAGCTTATATTAACTATTATCAAACTGGGCAATGCAATCCCGCTACTGATTTTAATCATGATGGACGCGTAGATTTCAGCGACCTTGTCCTTTTCGTCGCCAATTACCAAGCCTACTTTGTGGGTCCAACTCCGTTTGTGACTAACGGTGGTTTGACGCTTACTTTGGCAATTAAGCAGACTACTTACAGTTTGGGGGAGCCGGTTAATTTTACGCTCAGCATTAACAACGTGAGCAAAAGCACAATAACGTTTACGCGCACCGCATCCACCTTTGACTACATGGTATACAACAGCACAGGCATCGTGTACCGATATTCGATCGGGATTGCATTTCCTATGTGGGCACAGATTTATACTCTGGCGCCTGGAGAAAGTTTAACGGAAAATTTTAGTTGGGATCAAGTATGCAATCTATTTTTCAGTCCAGCCGCCGGCAGCCTAGGGCCTTCTAATCCAGTGGCCTTCCCTCCAGTTTTTCCAGCATCACCCGGAACCTACTACATACTTGGGGAAGCACTTGGAATGCAAACGATTCCACAGCAAATAACCATAACTTGAAAGTTTTTTGCTGCCTTTTTTTATAAAGCTTAAAGTTTGCGAGTTAAGTTTTACCTGTTTCCGTTTCTTCGCGTTTTTTCCATCTTTCTACCTTAGCAGCCGATGCGTTGCGAGTTTGAGACCGAAGCGTTAAAAAAAGGGCGGATTTGCGTCGGGATTAACTAATGGTTAAAATTTTGAAAGAAAAATATGATTTAACTTAATAGTTGGCTTACGAACTCCGAGGCTTGCGTCTTGATATTTTGGCTTGTGTTTATTTCGAGCGTTTCTTTGATTACTAAGCTGCTGCCGGTTGGCAGTGGCGCTATTTGATCGTTTGGCGTATTAGAGTTACCGACTCCGAAAACTCCTAGTTGTGTTAATGTTAAGTTATATTGGTTTAAGCTTACTAAGTATGATTGCACTGATTTTGAGGCTTGCCCGCTTTCTATGGGGCCTCCGACAACTACAACTTGATATTGAGCGGCGTTTCCCATTGCGGTTTTGCTATCGATGCCGGCTAAGAAAACAAAGTATCCTTTTGCTTGAAGGTCGCTGGCTATTTGTTTAGCGGCGTTCTCCACTGCTCCCGTTGAACCTGGGTCGAAAACTAATAGTGCGTTGCCCGGTGCTACACCAACAGGATAGCTGGTGGGAGTAAACGTTTTAGTGCTTGTAGCTGCGGAAGCTTTTGAATCGAGGAATAAAAAGCTCACAATTGCTATGGAAATAATAACTATTAATAGCGCAGCGATAATTATTTTGGATGACTTTTTCAGTTTCCTTTTTGCCTTCTGCACCAATGTAAAGCCTCGTATTTTTCCTTTCAGTTTTGCTTATTACTTTTTCCTGCATAGATGATTTGTTCTATATAGAAACTCTTCTTCCTCATTTTTGGGCATTATTTGTTGACTTATAATCCTTTAATCTTCTTTGGTGTGCTCAGCTATTCTTATGTCTTCTTCCTGCGTGCGTTCTTGTGTTCGAATTTTGAATTGCTGTTCTTTGACACTTTTATCTCCTATGTTTTGTTGTTTTGATTGAATATTTTGTGTGTCATTAGCGGGTAAGGGTTGGGTGCTTATTGTTGCGTTCAGTGTTGTGTTGCCGTTGTTTGCATCTATTGGTCGAGAGTCGCTTACTCCTTTAACCTCTGCAGTTTGGGTGTTCATCGCGGCTAAAGCTTGTCTTATTGAGTCAAAATAGTTTCTGACTGCTCGTTCTTGTTCCTCAAGTATTTGGTTAAGACCCAATATCTGTTGGTTGAGTTGTTCCCTTTCAGCTTTAAGTGATGTTTCTAAAGCTTGGACTTTCTTTCCAGTCTCAGAGATTCTGCTAAGGTAAGTAGGTATATCCTGACTTGATTCGGGAAGCATGGAAGGTTTTGAGACCTGTTTGTTTTGTGTGTCTGTGTCGGAAGGGTCTTGGCTTGACCAAGTTTCGAATATGGCTGGCATTTGCGTTGTCGTAGTTGCTTGAACCATATTCGGGGCTCCGCCGATTTTTGCCGCTATTTGTTGTGGCTCTTGAGTTGTGGGTTTTGGCTGTATTGGATCAGACGGTGGCGTTGCGGTGGGATAAGGGTTTATTGTTGGCATGTTTGGCATTTGAGGTCCGAGAGGTCCCATTTGTGTTGGTTTTCTTCTTAGGAACATGTAAAGCATTGTGAAGGTGAAAAGGCCTGTCGCGACCAGGAGCCATGAGAAGAGGCTGACACTATTTTGAAGGACTGTAGGCGGCGGGGTTGGTGTAGGTGATGTTGGTGCAGGTGTAGGCGTTGTCGTGCCGTTGTTGATTACGGTAAAGTAGGCTGTTTGGTTTTCGCCAGCTGGTATGTCTGTTCCGTTGTAGGCTCCATTGTATAGCGCTAAGTTGATTGCTGCTTGGCCTGCAGGTGCGTTTTCAGGTATTTGAAGGGTGGCTTGTATCTGAGTTTGATTTAGGCTTGGGATTTGGCTGTTTAGAATCTCTGTTTGATTAATAATTTGGTCTGAATCCTGAATGTTGAGCGTGACGTTTGCCATTTGGGATTGCCCAAGATTATTGATTGTTGCATCAACCGCCACATTGTCGCCCGGAGAAAAGATGGTTTGGTTTTGGCCTTGGGAATTCAACAAGTTTATGGATGTTGCTTTCTAGACCCCATTGTGTTATGAAGCTTGAGGTTTGTGTTTTTGCCCCGTTTACGGTTGCGGTCACGTTCCACGTTCCGATTAATGAATCTTCGTTGTTGGCCTGGATTGGCAGGCGGAAGGAAAATGTAGCTTCGCCGTTTGCTTTTGTCGTTTCTGTTCTTGCAATGTTTATTGGGTTACTTGATGGACCAACTATTTCAAAAGAAACCAGTACGTCGGGTTGTGACGCGTTATTATAAGTGACTTTTGCGAGGAGTTGTACTTGGTCAAAAGGCTGAAAAACACCGGCTGTTGTGTTTTGATCGTTTAGTACTTGTAACTTTAGTGCCCATGGAGTACTAGTCGTTTGAGCCTTTATCATTTGGGCTGTTAGTGGGAAGGATAGGGCTAAAAGTAAAATAGGCATTACGTAAATCAGCAATTTTAACGTTTTTTTGGTTTTTTGATGTGCCATTTGTTTTCCCCTCTTGGTTTTAGCTTCCTTTCATTCTCTTATTAAGGTAGTTTCTTAGCAGCAGCGCTCCGATACATAACACAAGGTACATTGTAATGAGAACTAATGCCACTGCAAAAGCAAAACACCATGAATAGAAATTGGCGTCTGTGAGGTTGCCCTTGCCAAGGTTGCCTATTATGGTTAAAGCTCCCGGTGATTCGTCAATTAAAACGGTTAACGACGGAAGTGGCTGATGGAGACTAAATATGTGCCACCATGGGGTGGGAAAACCGAAAACGCCTGAACCTGTGTAGGTCCACAGCAAAATTAAAGTTTCTCCAAGCGCAACTCCGATTCCGAGCAAGATTCCGGTTATAATGCCGGGCATTGCAGCGTAGAGTGTCACTAGTCGAGCCGTCTGCCACTGTGAAGCGCCAAGGGCAAATGATGCTTCTCTGTAAGATCTAGGCACAGACTTCATCGCTTCTTCTGCTACTCGAATGTTCCATGGGAGAGCCATAAAGGACAACGAGATTGCCGCACCCCATAGGCTGTAACCCCATTTTAACGTTACCGTGAAAATCGTAAATCCGATAATTGCAACGACCACGGAGGGTGACCCTGCCAGGGTTTCTATGAAGAAGCGAATAGTGCTTACAATTCTATTTTGAGTTGAGTATTCTGCAAGATAAATCGCTGCTCCAATGCCGATTGGCACAGCCACGAATTCACAGAAAGTCACAAGCAATAACGACCCGAGAGCGTAACCTAGCACTCCTCCAGTCGAACCGATCGGCGGATGTAGCCCCCCGGTTATTTCGTTGATCCCGTGATAATTAAGATTCATCGAAGTGAAAAGTTGCACTGATAAGAAAGGCGAAGCCATCAATATCACGAAAATTACCATAGCTATGACGACCCCTATGCTAAAAATTACTGAAAGTCTCAAACCCAGTTTCACCGCGTTTTCCATCACTACCGGTGAATCTTTAGTCTGATGCTCCATTCTTCGTCTTTTTAAAATTTCCAGTGTTGCAGCTACGCCGCTTAAAAATGCGATTGAAAGCGCGATGTACATAGTCGCTGAATCTGCAAAGGCTATCAATAATGCAATGCCACAAGTTGAAATCGATAATTTCCAGCCTAATGAATGTCCTTCCCAAAGTAGATATGCTGCGGAAAACAGAATAAGGGATGGGAGTATAATGAGCAGTGACATCAAGCCAAAAGACCAGTACTCATTGATCGTGAGTATGGAAAAGGCTAAACTATCCATGCCATCCACAAAATTGTTAACGCCCAAAATCAGAATAATAACTCCAGAAAATAGAAGAAGGCTTCCTGTTAACAGGTTTTCTTTTTTCTTTTTCTTGAAAAAGTTGAACGTTTTCGTTAACACCAGGCTGAAATTCATTCCCTTTTTACGCCCCCAGTGTTTTACTCCGCCTAGCTAAGACTGTTCTTGCCGCAATGTTAACTAAGCCTATAAGCACAAATAAGAAAAAGCCAACGGCATAAACCCCAGCTCCAGGACTGCTGGTAGAATCTTGCGCGCCGACGTAAACATTTTGCATGAGGATAGACAAAGTTTGACTTTGAATAAACGGGTTGAAAATCGTTAAGGGGCTGTTAAACAATGCGGAAGAAACTGTTCCTCCAAGTACCCACTGGATGGCTACCATTTCGCCCATGGCTGCGGCAAGAGCCAATAAAAACGATGTCAGAATCCTCGGCATGGCACTTGGAACCAAAACTTCCTTAACAGTTTGCCATTTGGTTGCGCCAATTCCAAGTGATGCTTCTCTTAAATCGTTGGGAACTGCTCTTAAGGCATCTTCTGAAATCGTGGCTATTACAGGAAAGGACATTATGAGAAGAATTAACCAGGCATAAAAATCACAGCCAAGTCCTTGCAATTTTAGTTGAGTGTGCAAGAAACTGCTGAATGAGTATCTGGCATCGGGCGTGGCCAGAAGTTGCCAACCTATTAGCCCGATAACTATTGAAGGAAATCCATCTAAGACTTCGAGGGAGGTTTTTGTAAAGTTTCTTAGTCTCATATCCGCAAATTCCGCCATGTAAATTGCGCATGGAAAGCCCACAAGAACCGCCAATGCTGCAGCACTGCCAGCGATATACAATGTTCCTTCTGCGGCACCAGAAAGTACAGCTGCCCGCTACCAACAAAGGGGTCATAAAAGCGTAAACACCATGTAATAATAAGTTGATTATCTCAGGGTATCCCATAAATAGCAAGTAGCCGATGATGGACAAAACTACAATTATTGAAAAAGCCGCGCAAAGGAACAGGATTGTCTTGATTAGCCCTTCCTTAAACGATTTATTGGCCATCTGTTCCCCCCTTTTGCTTCTATGAATTATGTGGAAAAGGCTGGAAGCAGGCAAGATAACGCTTTTCTATTTATAATGTATAGTCTAATTAGAAATCGCGTGTAACAAGTAATCGCTTCGTTCTTCACTATAGCCTAAATTGTCTCCCATAAACTACGTCGGTAAGCTAGATATCTGCTAGCCCCGAACTTATGCTCAGAACGAGAAATCGTTCATTAGAGAAAGGAGAAATATAAATTGAATAAAATACAAAAAATAATAGTATCTATGTTAGTTATAGCAATGAATGACTTTTTCAGCAGGCGCAGCACTACGTACATGACATCTTACGGTCGCTTCCCTGGAGCTACCAACACGTTGGTAACCCCAGGCCAATTGACAGTCGCAGGCTCAAGCACAGTCGGTCCAATCGCTACCGAAGAGATTAACCAGCGACTGCAGGGGGCAATTTCGTCAGCATACTGGAACAACTTAGTTAGCACTGGCGTCAGTTACTTCATCAGACATCAGTCAAGTTAACTTGGCAACCTTAGGCAGCGGAACTGCAGTTCCAGCATTAGCGACAACAACCGGCAACTGCTGACATCGGAGAAATGTCAAGACCACCAAGACGGCCGAATTTTCAACCACAGGCATAGTAGACATGCAGCAATATGCAGTCGGCGTTGACAGTGTCGCAATCGTTGTAAGCCCTGACATGACATGGCTCCCAACAAGCCTCAACCACAAGGTCAGAAGATTGCAGGTTGCACTATTCGCAGACACCACTCCAACAAACGACGGCAACCAAGGCCTCACAGGCGTTACAGGCTCCACAGCATTGTGCAAAACTTGGGATGACTTCTTCATAGCTCACATTCGGCATTTCAACCACAGGCGTTCCATCCGCAGCCTTATCTGCAGAACATTCTTCGCGCAGTCAGAGATCCAACATCAGGAACATTCGACTGCTTCGACAACTATTTCATAGCTCCAAACGGCTACCAATTTGAAAACAAAGCAACTACATCGACAAGCCCCGGCCAGAACCACCGTTGACGGCTCACAACGCAAATGGCGCCATTCACATACTGCCAAGAAAACATAACATTTACAACACCGTAAGTGCAGGCAAACTAACCTCATCCAGCGATTACATTGGCTTCATCTCACTAGGATACTTAAACAGCTACGGCGGACCACAGAATTGGGTAACAGGAACAGTAGCTAACCCAATCCCAGCCGGAATCACTTCAGCCACAACTATGATCGGCATCCCCATCTCATACAACCTGGCAGCAACACCATCAAGCGCCCCAGCAGGTTCTCCAACACCAATCCTCAAATATTATGGCAGCTCAGGCACATACTCCTTCATAGGAAGCACCGTAAACGCACCAACTTGGGGAACAGCAGTCGCACCAACAGACGCTAACGTCATCTACTCTTACTCCGGAATCGCAGGCGCACAAGCAACAGGCATGTACAATGCATGGAGATGGCTATGGGAAGTTACCAGGTACAAACCATCTTCAGGCCCAACCTTAGTAGCAGGTGTTTGGATTGCTTACATGATGGCAGACGGCACAACTAACGCAGGCGAGACTCCAGTATCGAACTCCACGGCATCGGCTCAGGAACCAGCGACTTTGTCGCAAGACCAAAACTACATTCTCACTCGAACGCGACGACATGGCAGGCGGACCAGTACTCGACTCTAACCTTGACAGCATACACCACACTGAAGCCTACGGCAACTCAGACTCAACATTCCCAACAGGTGTAGTCAACTTCAACGACATCACATACTTTGTTGCTGCATACATCGACTACAACGTAAACCACGTCTACAACCCATACGCAGACCAAAACGCAGACGGCGCCATCAACTTCAACGACATCAGCCTCTTCGTCGGAAACTACATAGCATACTACACAACTACGAAACCCAACCATAAATCTCCCCCATCCTTTTTTATTTAAACAGATAATTGAAAGGAGAAACAAAACATGAACATTAAAACCTAAAACAAAACACATAGTAGCCTTGGCATTGACCCTTTTTATGGTCATGCTCGATGCTATTCGCGTGCGCGCATGCGGCGTATACCAGCGACCGGAACACCACCCTATCTTGATATTGTGCGCAACCGGCGGCGCTGCATCAACAAGCACCACCAATATTCCACTGAGCAGTTGGCACTCAATTCTCAGTAGATGTCCGAGTTGACAACTATGCAGACGTAAACCTTGGCCAGGCGCAAAAAACGGTATCAGCGGAGTCAGTTATGAGTCACATTGGAACCCAGCAGTGCTTACATACGTATCCATACTCAGAAGTCAATTGGCTACCATCACAATCAAACGCAGGTGACCTACAAAACCAGGTTGCATCAGGAAAAATAACCTTCGGACAGATTGCATTCTCAACGAGTAACCCATTCGCAGTAGCCTCAAGCGCAACTGGATCGGTATCCGCAACTATCACATTCCAAGTGGTCAGCCGCAGGCACAAGCGCTCTTACTCTTACACCTCAAGGCGCAGGCGTTCCATACATCGTCGCTCCACAAACAGTCGGAACACTCACATCAGGCCACGCAGTTACAGGATCACTCACATACAATGCACTATACAACCCACAAACAACAGTCAGCCTATACGCAAATCCAGCAGACAGCGCAAACACCTTCCAGTTCGCAGCAGGCACAGACCCAATCGGCCAAACATTCCAAGTTGACATGTACATCAACAACCCCAATGCAGTTCAAGTTTGGGGATGGAACTTAGGCGTAACATGGAATGCAGCAGCAATCCAACTGACAGGCATCACTGAAGGAACATACCTATCAACAAGTAACCTAAACAATGCAAACGGCGCATCAACAATCTTCGTCCCAGGCTACGTAGACAACAACGCAGGAAACATCCCACAAGGAATCAGCGACGTATACCTATCAGACTCCACAACAACCAACCCACAAGGTGTCCTTTGCACATTAACCTTCACCGTCATAAGCTTCACCAGCAGCAACATCAACCTAGTCCAAGGTATCCCATCACTTGAAACACTCGTAGGAACAACCCCCACGGCAGTTACACCAGCACCAGTGCTCCAAAACTTCCAATACATAACAAACTCCCCAGCAGCACCAACAAGCCCAGTTGCAAAAATCACCAACGGCGCCACAACCTACACCAACGGACAAGCCCTCTCACCAGCATTCAATTCAGGTGCATCATTCGGCTTGACCGCAGCGAACTCAGTTCCAGGAATGGACGTTATCCCGAACTCTGCAGATCTATCTTACCCGAGTTATCCAGTTACAGGATACTCATGGTCTTTCACAGCAACTGCAGGCGCACCAACATTGTTCACAAGCCCAACGACAACTGAGACACTAAGCTTCCTCACACCAACAGTTAACTCACTTACCACATACACCGTATCGCTAACAGTGACAACAGCATCAAATCCAAATGATGCGAGCTACATCCCAACAAGCATCGCAACAACATTCTCATTCCAAGTCCAGCCAGCATCAACCGCACCAACAACCGCAGGCGCACTATTAGACATCTACGTTACAAACCCGGGAACTCCAGTCTACAACCCATCAGTAGCCTCAACGACCAATCCAATGTACGTCCCTGACGGAAACAACGGCAACCCACTCGCAGCAGGAACAAGCGCATATACACCAAACTCCTACAGCGACGCATTCGGCCCACAAGCAGCCATGATCTTAACCGGCGTCGTAACATTCAACGGCGCACCAGTCGCAAACAAAGAAGTAACCTTCAATGTCGTAAACAATCAAGGCGTAGTAATTGGAACATACACCGCAATGACCGACGAGAACGGAATCGCAACAGTTAGCTACAGACTTCCATGGTTTGACGGCACTTATGCAACTGGCCCAGCAAGCGAATTCGGTATCTGGAGCGTAAAGGGAGCAGTTGAAGTTCAACAAACAATCGTAACTGACAACATGCCATTCGACTTCGGAGACATAATAAGCATAGTCAGCGGCAGCGTAACACCAGCCTCATCCTCAGTGCCAAGAAGCACACTAACGATATCTACAAGCCAATCATTCACAGTCGGCCTCTCAGGCATCTCCGACCAGTCGCAAGCCTACTGGATGTCCTACACCGTGATTGATGCAGGAAACGTACCAGTCGCAACCGGCGTAGTATCATCATCAATGCCAGCAGCAGCGTACTCATCAACAGGCGGATTGACTGTAACTCCAAGCACAAGCAGCACAGGCGCATCATTCGTAATCCCGTCATATGCATTCGTCGGAACCGCAACAATCGTCGTTAACCTCTACAATGCAAACCCAGTCACTTCACTAAACACGGCCGTAACCTACTGCCCACAAGCATCAGCAACCTTCACAATAGCTATACCCTTCGGCGAATAAGTTAAAGATGGTAAATAATCAAAAACCATCCCTATCTTTTCTTTTTTCTTTTCAAACTAAAATTTTAATATAGCTTGTTCGGAATTTGATTTGCTTTCTGTTAGTCTAATTAAGAATTAATATTCCAACCGCTTTTCTACGTTGATTTTTTCTATATAGAAACTGCTATTCTCAATATTATATTTTGGATAGACTAAATACTTTCAGTCAAGAATTAATTCGTAAGAAAGGGAGAGAATTATATGAATAAGAAATTCCTATTAGCAGTTTTTCTCATTGGGATCGTCTTGGCAACCGTAGTTGTGGAAGTCAGAGCCATCAACGCTTCAACGGTGACTTTAACACTTGGCAATAACGCGAACAATCCCTCTACACAATACCCAGCCGACGCGTACTCGCTATTCACGTTAAATCAAACCATGATATACAACGACATCGTACAAACACAGTACCCGACCGATGGGCTCGTAGGAGTACAAATCCAGGATCCAAACGGCGCCACAATGGTAATCAGGACGCTGCAAACAGGCACCACAATTCCAGACTCAATACCCATCACCATAAGCGAAGCATTCCTGTGCAACAGTGGCGAACAGAATATTACCAGCATAACGATCCCATCCGGCACCAACTTGTTTGTTCCGCAGATTTATTTCACTGTCTACAACAATCAGGCTACAGCGCAATCACTAATAGTTACCCTCAACGTATATGACAGCAACGGCATACCGTTCCCTGCAGTATCCCAAGTTATGCCTAATGTTCCGGCTTACACCTCAAAAGAATCCACTCTAAATTTCTATATCCCGTCGTGGGCTCACTACGGCACAGCTACAGCGTATGTCGACGTTTACACCGCCATGCCCAATAATAACGGCTATCCACTGGGAAAAGAATACAACTTCCCATTCACAATAACAGGCGGGACAGCATACCAAGGTCTCCAGCCAATGACACAGAGTAAAAATGGTTCCCCAACTAACTTCTTCAGCATGTCTTTTAGACTGCCGCAGTACTCTGACGTCACACTTGGCGCCTTCACGGTCACATCCACAGCAAACTACCTGGGCGTCATGGGTTCAGAAACAACACCTTTCAGCGTCCAAGAGTTTGCAGACGTTAATGGAGATAGCGCCGTAAACTTCAATGACATAACAAACTTTGTTGCGCTATACATAAACTACTTCGCGAACCATGTATACAGCCCACAAATAGACTTCATACATGACGGAAGTGTAATTAACTTCAATGATGTAGCTCTCTTCGTAGCGTACTACATTCAGGCTTGGAGCTCATAAGAAGCATGAGAAAAAAAACAATCGCTCTGCTGATCCTCACTATCTTAGCTTTCTCTATTTTTCCTTTTGTTCCAAATACGAAGGCTCAAGGTACATCGCCAACCGTTTCACTTACGCCTTCAACAACTCAAGTGACACAGGTCAATCAATACATCTTCCTAAACGTTACAATAACTGATGTTCAAAACCTCTGGGCATGGACCGCTACTGTCACTTGGGATCCAACAGCACTAACCCTGATTGGTTCTCCAACAGAAGGAAGCTTCCTTCAACAAGCGGGCACCACAGAATTTATCCCCACTCCTGCGAAAAACCAACCGGGCGCAGAGGTCATTAATGACGCAGTTCTGGGCTATGCCGGAGCAAGCGGAAACGGAGACTTAGCGACGATCGAGTTCCAAGTAATAGGACAAACTTCAACAACCGTTCAGCTGGGCAATATAACTATAGAAGGTCCACCTCCAAGCGGATCGTTGTACGGCACCTCAATAACACTTGCAGCGACTTCTTCATCAGCAACAATCACCTTTGTTTCAGGCGGAGTCCCAGCAGCCGACGCTGGACCGGACCAAACGGTTACGCAGGGCACAACAGTAACCTTCGACGGCTCAAAATCTCTACCATCATCCATCACATCATACTCATGGAACTTTGTGTATAATGGCGCTAACGAATCGCTTACCGGCGTAAATCCCACTTTCGCATTTAACCTCCCGGGTATATACGTTGTTACACTAATAGCTACAGACGCAAACGGCCCCAGTACACCGACAACAGTAACAATAACAGTCAATAGCAGCAGCAAACCAATCGCCGTAATCGCGGGCGTCAGCCAAGGGCAATCAGTCCCGACAGGACAACCTATAACCCTTAGCGGCACAGGAAGTTCCGAGCCTAACAACGGAACTATAGCCAAATACCTGTGGGGCGTTAACCTTATCTCACAAACAAGCACTGCCGGCAAAACCAGCCAAGAGACAGGAGGCGCTTTAGCGATAGGATCAAACGCCACCGTAACATACACTTTTTCGTCCTTTGCGTCAGATCTGAAATCAGAAACCTACAACATTACGCTAACAGTTTTCGACGCAACCAACCAAAACAACACCGCCACCACACAAATTACTGTTGTCCGCGGCACAGGCGCAACCTCAACCCCTACAGCAACCAGCTCAACTACGACATCAACCCCTGGATCCACTTCCACTTCGGGTGCAACTTCAAGCCCAACTCCCGCCTCCACATCGGACGACGGGCCACAGGCAGGTCTGCCACCCGAGGTAATAGCAATCACAGTAATCATCACTATACTGGCACTCTGCGGATCAACCATCTGGCTAAGAAAAAGAACCTAATGAAAACGTCAAAAAGCAATTTATCTCCTCTTCCTTACGAAATTGTGCCTGTTTGAGTTTTATCTATATAGATAATACAGTTCTCAATATTATATTTTGGATAGGGCTAAATAATTTAGTCTAAAGATATCGCTGTAAAGGGAGAGATATATTATATGAAGAAATTCGTGTTAGCAGTTTTTCTCGCAGTCCTCGCTTTGGTAAGCGTCATAGCAATTTACCCTTCACACGCAAGCACGGCAACAACGATGAGTATCGACTCATCTACCCAACAATTTCCCTCAGCCACGGTTGGATCCACCATACAAATAAACATTGAAGTAAGCAATGTGCAGGGTCTTTGGGCATGGGACGTAGCTGGGTTGACGTTTAATCCTGCATACTTGAATTTAACAGGTGCTAGCGAAGGTCCGTTCCTTCAAAAAGCTGGACAGACTCTATTCATCTGGACTTCAACTTCCCAAGTTTCCTTCGCCAAAGGCGTCATTCCAGACATATCTGACGCGCTGCTTTCCTATTCCACTGAAAGCGGAAGCGGCGTCCTTGTTACCTTAACGTTCCAAGTTCTTTCCTTGGGTACTTCACAAGTAGCTTTTAACCAAACGACCCTCGATACCCCAATAAACGAAGCGACAGGAGGACACACGGACTTTGAGCAAATCCCCTGCACGAACATTAACGCAAACATAGTTTTAGGGCCAAATACAGCTACGCCTTCACCAACATTTACATCGAATCCTTCCTCAACCCCCGTCAGTTCGACCTCTCCAAAATCATCAACCACACCCACAGCATCTTCAACCGCCAAAGCATCCTCATCTCCTAACTTGACATCCACCCCGACACAAAACGCCCCGGAATATCCAATCGTCTCAATCTTAATAGTGCTTTTCGCTGTCATCACACTCTCAACTTTAGTGCTCGCCACGAAGGCTAAAGTCAACAAAAAATAGCCTTTCCTCCATTTTTCAAAAAAAAAGTAGATATTCGCAAAAACGAAACAATTCTTTTTGATTCCAATAAACTCACTCAATTTTTGCTGTTCTTGATCTACATCGGTCACAAAATTTGCAAAATTGACCGAAATAACCAATAAAGATTGAATGCACGTGGCAGTTTTCGATAGAAAACTGAACAAATTTCGTTTTCTATATTTTGAAAATTATCTATATTGACTATATGATCTATTTGGCTAAGGTAAAATAGTTAACGTCACAATAGTTCTTTTCAGAGGGAGCGCTTCGATGTTTCATAAAAAAGGAGTTATGACTATCTTACAGCGGCTTACGGACGATAGCGCTCACGCTTTTGGAGGCCAGCTGAACGAAACATAAGAAAATTATTTGTTTGGTCCTGGTCTGTATCTTTGCAATTTCTGTTTTTTCAGTAATGACGCACTTTATCAATGCTCAAACTGGTCCAATTTTAAGTATCGTTCCAACAGGCGATCCGGGGGCTACCAGCATCACTATGCTTTCAACCCAAACCGTCGGCACAACCTTTTCCGTCGATGTCCGGATTGACGACTACTCAACCGTAAATATTGGCGGAACTAACAATGGTATTAACGGAGCCAGTTATGTGGTGACCTGGGATCCAACAGTTCTGGCGTATCAATCTTATACTGATGGAGCTTGGCTTCCATCCCAATCAAACACTGGCGATTTGTCAAACAAGGTCGCGAACGGACAATTAACCATAGGTCAAATCGCTTTCGGAAGCAGCAGTTTTATAACCGCTGATAGCGCTTCTGGGTCAGTTTCAGCAACCATTATATTCCAAGTTCTCAGTAACAGTGTCGGTACCACCATTGGACTTGAGCAGCAAGGAGCAAACGTTCCTTACCTTATTGCGCCGGAAACCGTAGGCGGACTCACCTCAGGCCATGCGGTTTCTGATGTTACCGCTGTGAATGCGCAATACGGAACAGTGGCTTCACCTACTCCCTCGCCCACTGGGACACCTATACCTACTTCTTCCCCAACTCCGACACCTACCCCCACACCAACATCTTCCCCTACCCCAACGCCGACTTCTTCTCCTACACCCTCAGGACAAACCCAGGGACCAATAGCCATTATCACTAATCAAAATGGAACAACATACCAAACTGGTGAACCAATACTTCTTGATGGCGGTACCTCAACTGCAGGATACGATGCAAATAGTGCAGAAACGTGCCCAATAACAAATTACGCTTGGCTAGTTCAGTACGAGAACGACTCTGTATTCGGTGTCTATAGCGGTGGGGGCGTAACAATTAACGTAAACAGTGCAACGTCGCTTCATGTCACTTTGATAGTAACTGCCCCAGACGTTGATACTTCACCAAATTCTCAATACACAAACACTTCGACGACAAGCGTTTGGATTAATGTCCAAACAGCTCAGTCACTAACAAAAATGGATTTCTTCTCCAGCCAAAGCGTCTATGGACCGCAACAACTGGTGCAACTATATGTATACGTCACGTATAATGGGGCGCCTGAACCCAATGAAAACGTGGCATTTACTGTAATAAATCCGAGTGGCACAATTGTCTCTGTGCGTACGGCCTTCACTAATGAAACAGGCTACGCCTACACGGATTATATAACACCCAACATTGCATCGTCGATTGGGACATGGACTGCCATATCATCGGTAGAGGTCAACCAAGTAATAATCACTAACAAGATTACCTATGAATATAACTACCTGGTCACCGTCACAACCAACGGCATTACAGTCCCCTCAACTGTTGCAAGAGGCGGCACAATAACCGTCACAGTGGCCATCCAAAACACCGGTGACATAACACTCAGCTCAGTTGTAACCATCACGATTTACGACCAGGACAACGTACCCATAGCCACCGACCTGCTTCCTGTAACCAACGCTGCTAGCGGGGCAACGGTTTCAGGAACATTTACTATTCCAACCTGGGCTGCCGTTGGAGAAGCAACGGTTTACGTTAACATCTTATCGGCTGACCCTACAGCAGGTGGAGTCCCGTTGTGCCCTGAACAGACAGCAAATTTCCAAATAACCGCATGAGTAGAGAAAAATGATAGTGCCCAAGCTTAAGACGATAAAACGTAAATCTGTAATTTGCCTACTGTTGACTTTTCTCATTATCTTTTCTGTTTTCTCTTCGGCAACGCGTTTGATTAATGCTGCAAGCGCCCCCGTTTTAAGTATTGTTCCAACTGGCATCGGCGGCGCCACCTCAGGTACCACAACTATGATTCAATCAGAAGCGGTTGGCTCCAATTTCTCAGTAGATATCAGAGTTGACAACTACGCGAGTGTCAATATTGGCGGCAAAAACAACGGTGTCAGTGGAGCAAGCTACTTTGTCACTTGGAACCCTGCAGTGCTTGGGCTTGTATCTTACACTGATGAAAAATGGCTTCCCTCCCAGTCGAGCACAGGTGATTTTTCAGGTAACGTAACACTTGGGCAACTTCTCATAGGTCAAATCGCTTTCGACCTGAGCAGCCCTTTTCTGACTGCTAATAGCACTTCTGGGTCAGTATCCGTTACGATAAAGTTTGAAGTGCTGTCGACCGGTTCAACCCTTATTTCACTTTCGCCCCAGAAGGGCGTTGCATACCTTTTGGCTCCTCAGACGGCGGGGGATGGAATCACGGCAGGTTACGCAGTGTCGGGAACTTTAACAGCGAACGCACAATATGGCCCATCATCGGGATTAAGCAGTCCGTCACTTTACGGCCCCACTGCCGTTTTCACTCCCATGGACGGGTCAGCCTTCAAATTAGGCACACCCATAACGTTAAATGCAACGTTATCCACACCCGGCAATGACACCCAAATCTGCGACATAACAAACTACGCATGGAGCGTTGAATATCTCAATGGAACAACACTCACCTCGCTCACAGGAGACGCCACAACATTCACCCCCGATGCTCTCGGATCGTTCCGCGTAATTCTCATCGTTACAGCCCCAGACGTTAGCCCATCTCCTAACCCTGACTATTCAAGTACAGATAGCACTAGCGCAATAATCAACGTAATTTCCAGCGCGCTTAGCATCGACGTATTTACTGATAAAGAAGGCATCGGCCAAGGAGCAAGCGAAGGCGCATACGGGCCTCTTCAATTGGTGCCAACATACGCGTTAGTCACAACTAGCGATACTCCGTTGGCAGACCAAAGTGTTTTTTTCACTATACTTGACGCGAACGGAACCTCTTATTACAGGCAAGGAGTCACAAACGAAACCGGCATTGCTACAATTCAACCCAGCTTCAGACTTCCAGCTCCTGACTTTGGTTCTCCTCAAACAGGCTTCGGAACATGGTCAATAACCGCGACAACCAGCGTCCTAAATGTCATAGCAAACGATACCACAACCTTCACCTTCAACTACTTGAGCGGGATAGAAAACATAACACTCCCCACCAGTATCCACGCAACCGAAACATTGCCCATACAGCTAACCATAAACAACATAGCCCTTTCTGAACAATGGACACAGTTAAGCATCACAATATTTGACCAGGCAGGTATACCCATAGGTTCCTCCACTCTGACGGCAACTCAACAAACCCAAGACCTAACCGTCGTAGACGCAGCAATCACCATTCCTTCATGGGCATTCACTGGGCAAGCAACCGTTTATCTTTGCCTAATTTCTAACTCAACAAACATCCCATTGGCCCCGGAAAGCATTGCCAACTTCAATATTCTGTCATGACCTACAAGAAAACAATCACGCGATTTCATTGGCATGTTCTCTTAATTTTTCTATATAGCACGTATCAAGTACAAGTAGTTCTATGAGTTCGCCTTCGTTAAACCTGTTTCTATGTCGAAAGATGATTTATAGCGCGTGCTATCAATCAATAAAATAATTTAGTGGAAACAGTGAAGGGAGATTTGGCCATGAGACGAAATGTGATAGCTAGTGTGTTGCTCATTACCCTAATGTTAGCGAGTTTTGGTGCAATGGTTTACGCCCAAGTATACCGTCCAAATAGGGTACCCAAGTTCACCAACCGACTTAGGCATCACTACATCTCAAGGCTATTGGATCGGACAATTCCCAATTACAATAAATGGAAACACAGGTGAAGCCTACTGCTTAACTCCCAGCGGCACCGTCTATGAAGGTTCTTCTTATTCAGCCGACGAAGTCTTAGTACCAACGAACGACGCGACATGGCAAGCTATCAGCTACTTATTGAGTTGGTATGCTCCAACAGACGCAACTAGTGCCGCAGTTGATCAAGTTGCAATCTGGGATCTTTTAGGCGAGGCTCCACCTTATTCTGACTTCGTTCTGGACTCCTCAATTACGAGTCCAGCGGCTACATTAGCGGCTGATGCTAGCGGCAAGAATACCGCCATGCCTATCGACACATTAACGTGGACTTCGCCCGGTGCAGGCACCACATCAGCTGATCCAGGTACGACGGTAAGTTTTCTGGTTCAACTTGGTTCCGCACGTCCAAACGTACAAATCGACTTTACTGCGAGTCTTACATCAGCTGGTGGTTTGCCCACAACTTTGCCGTCGGCAGATGTTAGCCCAAGTGTGGCTTTTACAGACGGTGACGGTATGGCCCAAGTTAGTGTTACAGTGCCTTCGGACGCCCCGGTGGGTTCGACAATCGCAGTTACAGCTTCTACACAAAGCGTATGGCCAACGCAATACTTAGACCTGCTAAACTACAATAGTGGAGCTCAAAACCTACTCGGATTAGGCCCGGCTCTAGACCTAACAACAAGCGCGAGCACTTCAGTCTCTCAATCCTTAACAATCAACGCGCCTGTGACCGTAACATCAAACAACGCTACTATGGGATCTGTAAGCCCATCGTCAGGAAGCTACGGACAGAACCCCACCACAATAACTGCAACAGCGAATCCTGGATACCAATTTGTCGACTGGGTAGCGACAGGCGGAGTATCCTTGACGTCTAACTTGGATAGCACTACAACTTTCACGACGTCTGGAACTGGCTCAATAGAAGCGTTCTTCGCACCTCTAACACCTATACAAACCACCAGTGTACTAGTTCCAGCGGTCGCAACTCAAACAGGCTTCACAATGCCGTCAAGTGTAACTTTAACCAACCCAAATTCGGTGTCAGAAACCGCAAGCATTCAAATTTCCACAGGCTCAAGTGTATTGTACATCGGAACAGTGACATTGAACTCTCAGCAAACGCAGGCTTTACCCTGTTCCATCAATACCGGCTCATTGCCAATAGGAAACTGCGCTTTCACCGTCACAGTAACAACTACGAGCCTGTCGAGTTCAAAACCTCAAATGCTAACTGTGCAGTCTGGAATAACCTGTTTAGGCGATCTAAACGGTGACGGAAAAGTAAACTTCAGTGATTTATGTATCTTTGTGACGGAATACGTTAGCTATCTCCAAACGGGGACATACTGTGCAAACATTGATTTCAACCATGTCGGAAGCTTAAGCTTTTCCGACGAAACTGCATTTGTTTATTCCTACGCCCAATACGGACAGTGGGCATGCGGTGCTTAAAACCACAAATCAATTTCTTTTTTCTTCTTAAGTTTGTCCAACATGGAAAGTCTTTGTCAACGAGGAGGCACTATTCCAGATTCAATGATTGGGTGACGGTCGGAGTTTCTGTCGCTGATTCTAACGCTGACGGCACTATAATAATGCTTAATCCAGAAACATCAGGTACTTTGCAAACTAATTTCGAAAATAGCAACGCGAGTAATTCTCAAGACTCTGGACTTTTTACAAACGTAAAAATAATGCTAATCCTCGCGCGCGCTCAGTCACCGCTGGCTCAACCATCGTCTTTACAGGCACTGCTTCGAACGCAAATGAAAGCCAATGAGATGTAACTGGCTCCACCACTTGGAGTATCAATATAGATGCCCAAGGAACTTGGATTGGCGACTCTTTCACCGCGTATCGAACGGACAAACAAATCGGAGCGGTAGCTAAAACTGTATCTTACTAAATGATGTTTCACACTTGGCAATTTTTGAAACTTCATTTAAAACCCAGTCTAAATATCGTTTCTTTTTTTTCGCAATTATAGACCCAAACGTATTTGGAAAAATGAACTTCTTTCGCCCAAAGATTCTGTTCGTGTAACATGTTTAGCATGCGATTCGATTTGGCAACTCAAAAGCTATATTTCTAACTCACAATGCGAGATAGAAATAGTTCAATATAATTTTTTGTAAAACCGATATGACTACGGAGTTCTCGTTGGAACTATTGAATCTATGTGGATAAGTGTAAAGTACTTTTGGTGCTTTCATTAGCGTCAGGAGAAAGGTAGCGATGGGAAGGCTAGTTAGAAATTCGGTTATATCCGTTGTACTAATTTTCATTATGCTTTTCCCGTGTCTGCATGTTGGATTAACTGTTGCTCAGCCTCCTTCAAATTATTTTACCATAACTGGCGCTCCATCCACAGCAACTGCGGGCCAAAGTATTAACGGGATAACGGTGACGGCGTATAATTCTAATGGTCAGGTATTGACAAGTTATACGGGGCAAGTTTATTTTACTTCAACCGATTCAAGAGCGACCCTTCCATATACTTCTCAGAGTACTTACACTTTCACTACTGGCGTCTCAGGGGATAATGGAGTTCATGTTTTTTCAGGAATTAACTTAGTGACAGCTGGCTCCCAAACCATAACCGTCACTGACGGAACTATGTCGGGAACTTCCCCTACAATAATAGTCAGTCCAGCTGCCCTTTACCAGATCCAAGTCTCACCAAAGACCGCAACAATAGTTACGGGGTCCCAAATAACCTACACTGCTACTGCTTCTGACTACTACGGTAACACGTGGGACGTTTCTGCTTCAACTTTCTTTTACATCGATTCTGGCGCCCACGGCTCATGGTCAAATAACGTTTACACCTCCGCATCGACCGGCGTCTGGGGTGTAGGCGCCTTCTATAACGGGAAGACCGATTCGGCCTCTCTGACAGTTATTCAAGGAAACGCGGTGAGCATCACCATAAGCCCCAAAACCCCCTCTATCACAGCAGGCAACTCGCAATCTTTCACTGCAACAGCCCACGATTCCATGAGCAACGAATGGGATGTCACTAGCCTCACAACTTGGAGCATAGATTCTGGCGCTGGCGGCTCCTGGAGCGCCAACACTTACACATCCCACATTGCTGGAACATGGCTGGTAACAGGGACTTACGGCAGCTTTCATGATACCGCTTCCTTAACTGTAACACATTCAACCCCATCTTACCTTAGTATTTCCCCAGTTAACCCAACCTCCGCGGCAGGCACTTCCGTAACTTTTACAGCTACAGCTTTCGACTTTTACGGAAATAGTTGGGATGTCACAAGTTTGGCAAGCTTTAGCATAACTTCTGGGGCTGGTGGTTCGTGGAGCGGAAACGTTTACACATCTGCAAAAGCAGGAATTTGGACAGTGTCAGCTAGTTATTTAGGCATACCTGCAACTACAACATTAACCATCAGCTTCGCCAATGTTAACAGCATCACAATTACTCCTCAGACTTCCACCTTGGTGGCTGGTTCCTCAGAAGCCTTTACGGCTACTGCTTTAGACATTTACGGCAACACCTTGGACGTTTCGAGTTCCACAAGTTGGAGCATTAATGTTGCCGCAGAAGGCTCATGGACCGGTAACACATACACTTCAGCGATAGCTGGCATTTGGACGGTAACTGGTCTGTATGAAGGCATATCTGAGACCGCAACTTTAACGGTTACTCCAGGTTCTGCCGTCAGTTTAGTTGTAGGCTCAGCAGTATCTTCAACTGCCGCCGGAACAAGTGTAACTTTTACTGCCACAGCCTTCGATAGTTTTGGTAACTCTTGGGCTGTTTCAGCTTCGACTTCCTGGGTTATTGACTCAGGCGCGCAAGGGCATTGGTCTGGCAACGTTTACACTTCAGCGAAAGCTGGGTTTTGGACGGTAACCGGTGTTTATGGCGTATTAAGGGATAGTGCCACACTAACTGTAACTCCTGGTCAACCAATCAGCTTAACAATATCTCCTCCAACAGCCGACCTAACGGCGGGTCTTACTCAAACCTATACTGCAACCGCCCAAGATAGTTTTTCAAATACTTGGGACGTATCCTCATTAGCCCGCTGGACTATCAATAGTCAGGTAGGTGGCCTTTGGTCAGGCAATGTCTACTCATCCGCCATAGCAGGATCATGGACCGTAACTGCCACTTATCAAGGCTTGTCCAACACCGCATCTTTAACTGTCACACACACCTACGCTGTGCAAATTCAGGTAAACCCTGAAACATCAACCATTGTTGCTGGTAATACTCAAACTTATACGACTACAGCAACTGATCACTTTGGAAATAGTTGGGACACAACTAGTTCTTCAACTTTCACAGTAGACGAAGAAGCTGGTGGCTCCTTAAACGGGAACATCTACACTTCAGCTAATGCTGGAACATGGACCGTTACAGCCACAAGCCTCGGATTAACTAACACCGCTATGTTAACAATCACCCATGCGTCAGCGGTCTCAATCTCTATCAGCCCAAATACTGCTACAATTACTGCGGGAAGCACCCAGACTTACACGGCATTGGCATCTGACACGTACAACAATATCTGGGACGTAACAAGCTTGACAACTTGGACTGTCAGCACAGGGGCGGGAGGCAGTTGGTCCGGCAATGTTTATACTTCTGCAGCTTCGGGAAACTGGGTGATCAAGGGAACTTATTCAAGCTTTTCCGACACCGCTTACTTAACTGTGAATCATGCTAACGCCATAAGCGTCAGCATAATGCCTAAGACAGCTACCATAACAACGGGATCCAACGAAGCGTTTACTGCCACTGCAATCGATGCGCACGGCAACATTTGGGACGTCACTAGCGCTTCAACTTGGATAATTGATTCTGGTGCCGGCGGCTCATGGACAGGAAATGTCTATTACTCCGTCGATGCAGGCACCTGGAGAGTAACCGTTACTTACGGCAGTTTAACTGACACTGCATCTTTAACAGTAAATCATGGAACCGCTCAAAGCATAACGGTGACTCCAACAACGGCAACCTTGACCGCGGGCTCTCCTCAAACATTTACAGCAACAGCATACGATTCTAACGGTAACAGATGGGATGTCACCAGCTCCACGACCTGGACTATTGATTCTGGCGCAGGTGGCCTTTGGAGTGGCAGCACTTACACTTCAAACACAGCTGGCGTCTGGATCGTCGTGGGAACTTACTCAGGATTAACCAGCACATCCACAGTAACCGTAAATCACGCGCCTGCAGCCAGCATAACCGTGGGATCATCCTCAAACTCGATCACCGCCGGAGCCACAGTAACTTTTACTGCCACAGCCTCAGATGTTTATGGTAATTTATGGAGTGTCACAAGCTCTACTGTCTGGACTATTGATTCTGGTGCGGGCGGCTCCTTATCGGGAAACAGTTACACTTCCGAATTATCCGGTGTCTGGACTGTTAAAGGCGCCTACGGAAGCTTATCTGATATACTATCCTTAACCGTAACTCATGCTTCCATGGTCAGCATCAATGTTACTCCCACTGATGCCACCGTTGCTGCAGGTTCCAACGAAGCCTACTCAGTCACAGCCTACGACAGCTTCGGCAACAGTTGGGACATAACAAGCTCGGCGCAATTGAGCATATCCTCTCAAGCAGGCGGCATCTGGACCAACAATGTTTATACTCCCGCTAAGGCAGGCACATGGACAATCACTGCCGCAGTTCCAGGCTTTTCAATAACAACACCCATCATAGTGGTTCATGGTTCCATAGCCAGCGTAACAATTTCGCCCCACAATCCAACAATTAACGCGGGATCAAGTCAGACCTTCACGGCGACCGCCTATGACCAGTACGGAAATTTCTGGGACGTAAGCAACCTTGCAATCTGGATTATCGACTCTGGCGCTCAAGGTTCATGGGCAAACAGTGTCTACACTTCAGATAAAGCAGGAACGTGGGAAGTCACAGGAGTCTATGACAACTTACTGGACAATACCTTCATGACTGTTAACCACGGCACAATCACGAGCCTCACAATAACTCCAGCCACGGCAACGATTAATCAAGGAAGCACTCAGACCTACACTTCAACCACTTCGGATGCTTACAGCAATACCTGGGACGCCACAAGCTCAACCAACTGGCAAATAACTGCGGGCGCTGGCGGCTCATGGACAGGAAACGTCTACACATCTGCTAATACGGGCACTTGGACCGTTACCGGCACCTCTTCCAGTGTATCTGGAAATGCACAGCTGACAGTAAATGGATATTCACCAGTTGATTTCCTTCACACAGGCCAAGTAAACAGTCTAGACATATTCTACTTCATTTACTGGTACGTTTATTACGGTCAGTATGGATACGTCAATCCAGCTTGCGATTTTAACCATGACGGAAAGCTGAACTTCCAAGACGTAGTGCTATTTACGACTTACTATATCGCTGCCACGACACCATGATGAAACTAATAACAGAAAAACTTCTCTGCAAAGGCCGATTCAAAAATCGGCACCCGAGAGGGCAAAATGTGCAATCAAAACGTTTTCTAAATAGACTATTTTCTCTTGCTCAGTCTCAATGTTGACTATGGCGATAAGTGTCATATGGATAAACCATCCATACAGCTCTCTTGGTTGAGAGGCTTATGAAGAGAGTGTTAGCGGTATTCGTAGTCTTGGTCATCTGTATGTCCATGTTTGGAATGTTATCACCAAAAACAATGGCTCAAAGTCCACAACCAACAAGCGTCACGGTTTCCTGCTCACCAAACCCTGCTGAAGCAGATTCCCCTGTTACTATAACAGCTGTCGTCACCGGGCAAAACCCGACTGGAAGCATTACTTGGAGTTCAGAGACTACAAGTATTTCGAATCAAGAGGGTGTTGAAGGCAGCTTCACTTCCAACGTAAGCTTGGTGTCGGCTAATGGTATTTCCACAACTACTTTCTACGATTCAATCTACGGTTCGGACCTTATAACTGCAACCTACAGCGGGGATTCATTTAATTCTCCAAGTGTCGGCACGAGCACTCTGACGTTGGTTCCTGAACCGATGCCTCAGCTTAGCGTGGTTCTCTCAGGAACTCAGAGTACTTCGGCAATTCCCACCCAGCCGATTGGCTCCACCTTCAGTGTAGATGTACGAGCGGAAAATCTAACGGGCATTAAGCCTGGAGTATGCGCCATCGGGTATGAATTAATCTGGAATCCTTCGGTTTTAAGTTTTACAAGTTACAGCGACAATAATTGGTTGCCTGATCAAATGAACCTCGACATCATAAGTTCGCAGTGGATTTCAATTGGCACCGCAATTATTAGTCAAATAGCTTTTGACACTAACAGCGCGTGGGCTTGCACTACGGTTAACGGTAGTGTAAGTGCTACGTTTAGGTTTCGTGTGATTTCTGGTGGCTCAAGCTCTATTGATCTTCGAGAAGAAGGCACAACGGGTTACATAGACTATCCAGCGCTAACGCTGACCGGTGTAGTGACGGGTATTAACATTGCTGCGAATACATCAAACGCGATTTATGGTACGTCTCAGGCGCTGTCCAATAAATCGTCAGCTTATGTTTATTGTTCAGCAAACCCCGACTTGGCTGGGAGTCCGGTTACATGCAACGCCATTATTTATGGTGGAAACTCAGTTCCCGCAGGAACAATTACCTGGAGCACAAATAGCAGCACTGCTAGTTTCGGCTCAGTTCAAACTTCTTTGATTAACGGAATGTCAAAGAC
The DNA here is from genome assembly GCA_963827165.1 of Candidatus Bathyarchaeota archaeon. Lineage (GTDB taxonomy): Archaea > Thermoproteota > Bathyarchaeia > Bathyarchaeales > Bathycorpusculaceae > Bathycorpusculum. The sequence goes on from CAWGZR010000005.1 coordinate 669,585, forward strand.
AAGTTTTGTCGATGCCAATATAGGTAACGATGAAATTACTGCTATCTATAGCGGAGACTCCAATAATTCAGCTTGTTCGGGAAACACTACTTTGTCCCTTTTCGTTGAATCCTTTTCTTCGATACCTCGGGTTAGCGTTGTGCTTTCTGGTACCCAAAACGTCTCCGACATTCCGCCATCGCCCATCGGTTCCTCTTTCAACGTAGATGTCAGAGTGGATAACCTTACTGGCATCAGCCCGGCGTAAATGGTATTTCATACGAATTGACGTGGGATCCTTCAGTGCTGAGCTTTGTAAGTTGTTTTGACAACAACTGGCTGCCTAGTCAATTTAACATCGACTTTACGAATCCGCAGTACGTATCAAAGGGAACTGCAACTATTGGCCAAGAAGCTTTTGTCCCTACTAATCCGTGGGCTTGCACCACATTTAGCGGTAGTGTCACTGCTACGTTTACGTTCCGCGTGATTTCTGGTGGCTCAAGCTCTATTAATCTTCAAACCCAAGAAGGGTTAACTGGTTTCGTAGCATACCCAACGGTCGTTGAGACGGGTATTGTGGAATCCGTTTTAAAGGGGCCAACCTCCATTTCAAATGCTGTGTATGGGAAACCAGTTGCTGCCTGTGACAATGCCCTTGTCAAAGGTGGCTCTGCGTCGGTTATTGATTCTTCAGCGGGTATTACGGTAGATTTGAGCGGCAGTTCTGCTCCTGACAACACAAATTTGGCCATCACTTCGACTAACTATGGAGTTGATCTTCCGGAGGGTATCAGCAAATTCGCAGTAGGCGATGGAATAGGATATTATGATGTGAAGGCGAGTTCAGATGTTTCTTTTGGCTCAGATGCTTCAGCTATATTTCTTTTTCCAATCCTGCCTTCACATCTAGCTGCTTTATCTCGTACTGGGACGGAAGTCAATGGGTCGAGTTAGCTACAACTTACACTGCGCCAAACACGGTTTCATGCAGTATTCCAGCAGCCGACCTATCTGGGACACCTTTTGCAGTAAGTGCATTTTCGCTTGTGGACTTTTATCGTACTGGCACCGTCGACTTTAACGATGTCCTCTACTTCGCTGCCGCATATATTCAATACCAACAAACTGGAGTTCTCAATCCTGCGTGCGACCTCAATCATGATAGCAAATTAGACTTCAACGACATACTGCTATTCGTCAGCGATTACCAAGCAGCAGCCCAAAGCAAAGGATAAGTTAGTTGAGTGCAAGATATGATCATGCGGGTTTTGCGCCGCGCCCGAAAAAGCCAAGATTACAGACTGTATAGGGTAGGGCACTTCCAAGAACTACATTTTTCGTAAACCAATGTTCCTCGTTCGTGCGGTATCCCAGTTCATTTATTAAACAGCTCACTTCCTCAAGACATGTGTGCGGTTTTGCCTTTTTCGTTCACCTTGTAGGCATTGTTATTCAAATCCGGTTCGCGAATCAACACTCAGCAAGAGCTACTACCAAATATCCCCGAGACTGGCTTCTCAATCTTGCCCACCACGTTGAATGTTAGATTCTCCGAACGACTAATTTTAGTAATTTACTTGAGATGAACTTGGCCGTGCATATCGAGACTTAAATTTGAGATGCCTTTTTAAACATCAAAAAAGGCCGAATTATTCGTTATGCGCAAATTAATTAGGCGCAACGTAAATTGGCAAATCTTTTTTCAGAACAATTTGCGCGTCAAACCTCGAGAAGAGAAAAAAAACCAAGATTACATCCACGCACAAATCGAAAACAGATGCTGGTGCTCCTAAAGATCCGAGAAAGAGGAACTGTACGAATTGAAAAAGGGCAGCCAAGGCGAATATTGCTAACGCTGTGACGCGAGCAAGCTTATGTCTAACCCAAAGCCCTAAACCAACGAGCAGAAGGTCTAAGCCAATAAGCCACGATACTAAACCTGCGCTTGAAGCACTCACATTTGCGATGTCACCGATATAAAATGGGATTCCAGGAACCCAGCTGACAGCAGAAACCATTGATTGAGCCGCTTGGTTTGAGGTGCCCGCGCCGGTTAGCATCAGGTAAAGCCCACCTACGATCAAAACCATGCCAAACGTTATAACTAATTTGCTAACTAAATCCGTGATAAGTATGCGGTCTGACAAATATTTTTTAAGTTTATTTATTTGATCAGTCAAAGGTGAAAAAAAGTTCTTTGCTTCTCCCAACATATGATCACACAAGTATCGAATCCACTGTCAAGTTTAGAACTATTTCGGCAATGTCGCAGGAATACTCAGCTGTCCTCCTTATGCTTTCGATTATTAGTCTTAAACTTGCAATATCTTCGAGGTCAATCTTGGCTGATGCAACCGCCTCCCTCTCCAATATGCCGACCTCCTTAATGCTCTCTATAATTGTCTCAGCTGAGTTGTAGTCTTGCCTGAAAAGTGATTCCATCGCAGTGTCGAACATCTTTATAGCTACGGCGCTCATTTTCTCTATTTTTTCTGAGACATCACAATTCAACTTGTGTTTAAGCGCCAAAACGTTATCCGCTATCTTAACTGCGTGGTCAGCAGTCCGTTCTATTGACTTTGTGACAAGACGGTAACCCAAGGAGTCTTTACCGCTTGCAAGGCCAATTTCTTTGCTTACTCGTGGGTTTTGCATTGCCATCTTTAGCTGCCTTATCACATAAAGATTGAATCTGTCTACTTCGTTATCCGTGGTCATGACATCTTTTAGCAGTAAATTATCGTTTGCGTTAAGACCTAATATAGCGTCTCTGTGCATCGATGCTGTAATTATACTCATTCTTCTCAATGCGCTTTGAATAGTCAATTCAGGGTAACTCAATAGGACCTGCAAAATCAGCTGAGCGGAAGTGTCGGTCACAATTTCGGTCCCAACAAGCATTCGCCGAACAAAAGCCTTCATGTCATGTCTTTGCTTGGACGATAATTGTTGTTTGTCTGATCTAACATGGATTGAATTATAACCTGATAGATAGGCTGACACGATCTTTCTGTTAATCATTTCAGTGTCGTCGTCTGGGCGAACCATGATTGTTGCTTCATCAAGCTTTTTCTTTAATTTGGTGCTCGGGGGAACTATCGTTAGAGATCCGCCTTCTTCTTCATGGAGTCTTATGAAACTTCCTTTTTTAATTTGATTTTGCTCAATCCAGTTTTTCGGCAACGAAATAATGTATGTAGAGCCGCCTGTAAACTGAATTTTTCGTGTTTCATCGTCCACTTTTGGCTGCCACAAAGTCATCCCTTCTCACGCCCGACCTAACAAGTATAGTTTTCCCTATTGGTTTACATAATAAATCTCTTCGCTAAAGAGATTATATATTGAATCATATTCTATGATGGCTATTGTGGAAACCAATATTACACAAAGACCTTCTTCATTGTCACTGCAAACAAGCTGGAAAGATTCAAACGTGAAAAAAAAGACTCAACCAAAAGGCTTCACATATTGGATTTCACATTTTACCTTCCTGAATCAGAGGCGATATTAATTGGGGAAAGTGGAAACTAAGAAATTCAACCTGTGGTTCAAGAATAATCACGTTTTAAAAGACGTCGATTTCACAGTCCAAGAAAATGCCGTAACAGCTATCATGGGACCTTCAGGATGTGGCAAATCTACGCTTCTGCGTTCAATTGATCGCATGAATGATCTCATCACTGGCTGTCGTACACAAGGAGAAATACTTTTTGACGGCCAAAATATCTATGCTGAAGACAGCAACGTTTACGAGCTGAGAAGAAGAATAGGCATGGTTTTTCAAAAGGCTAATCCGTTCCCAAAATCGATTTATGAAAACGTGGCTTTTGGTCCAAAAATACACAGCATGGCAAAAGGTGAAAAACTCGATGAATTTGTGGAGAAAAGCCTTAGAGGAGCTGCTTTATGGGACGAGGTTAAAGACCGTCTACACGAAAGTGCCTTTGCCCTTTCAGGAGGCCAGCAACAGCGGCTTTGTATAGCGCGTGCGTTGGCAGTGGAGCCTGAGCTTATTCTGATGGATGAGCCCTGTAGTGCTTTGGATCCTGCCGCGACCCTAAAAATCGAAGCGCTCGCTGCTGAGCTTAAGAAAAAGTATACTGTTATTATTGTGACTCATAATTTGCAGCAGGCGGCTAGAGTGTCTGATTTCACTGCTTTTATGTACGTCGGGCAGTTGATTGAATTTGATGATACGAAAACTCTGTTTGAGAACCCGCGGAACCAGTTGACTCAAGACTACATTAAGGGTCAGTTCGGTTAGGTTAACGTGCTTGCATATTCTTATTAGAAATCCTGTTTTCTTTTTCATAAATCTTAAGTCTTACGAGTAACTTAAGTGCCTTGGATCACACATGACCCTAGACCAAAAACTAACCCACCGAATCAATTTACTAGTACACAGCGTGGGCTTAAGCTGCCTTGGCGGCGCAATCTTTCTGCAAATACTCGTCTTCTCAACCATACTCTTACAAGGGTACTTCCGAGCTGTAGAAACCAACCCTGCAATACTAGTGCTGGAAATAAGCCTCACAGCCTTCTCAGCAGTCTATTTCCTCTACCTCTACCAAAAAGTGATCCGCACCTCCATGTCCTAAAGCAAAAGTGTTGGCTCCCACGCTTTTGAAACCGCTCTGATTTTTGTTGTTAGCTTTGCAGATGTCTTCAGGGCGTACGCAAGGCCTCCCAGAAATTTCTTAATTCACACTTCTGTTCAAGTAGTCGCCGCAAAAAGTGAAGTTCTGAGGGCAGCTTTCGTCCACAGGCGCGAATCGCCACTCCCCTGAGCTTCCTCAAAATCAGCAAGTTTTCCTCCATACATTTTGAACCGATACCGTGGAATCCGGGTTAACCCTTGTCTGCCTTTTCGAGGAGCTGGTTGATGAGCTGAAGGTCTTCTTGGATGTTTTCTTTACGCCGGCATCGAGCCAGGAGCGTACGGTAGCCATCGAGTTTTTCACCTTTTTTCAGATACCTTTTGATTATGTGTCTTTCGTTGTCAGTTAGAATGTATTTTCTCATCTCGGTCGCCCGAGTTTTTTGAGTGCAGAGTAAAATATTAATGTTACTGGCGTTGTGATACTGTTGTAGTAGCGGCATTAGTTCGAACACTTCGATATGAAACACAGATTTGCCGATGCATCGTTCGATTTGCTTAGGAAAATGTTAAATACAATTCAAAACAAAGTAGGGAATCGGGAGAGCGGCTCTTTGGAAATTACAAGCAAGCTTTTTGTTTGTCCAAAATGCGGTAAACAAAGTTTTTCAATTCATAGAAAAACGTATGAAAATATAGTGAATTGCCTTTTGCGATAATTGCCATCTTAATTCTTCATTTGAACCCTCAAGAGAAGCAAATTATGACATAAACAGATCTTGGGAAGAATTTGCAGCAAACTACAAAATCCGCCAGATAAGCAACCCCATGTCCTGATAGGTTCGAAGAAGTAGCAGCCTTAGTTTAAAAAATGATTTCTTTGTTGCCCTCGCAATGTACATTATATCGGTTTTACCTGAAATTTTCCGAGAAATTTTCGGCGCGCTGCGAAATAGGGCATCTTTTAATTCTGATTTTTTGTAATCGTTCTTCTTTTTGCTCAAAACGATTACACCCTGATAATCACCGCAAAAACTCTAGCACTTGCTATTGGGATGAAAAATACTTTGCGTGAGGGTAAAACTATGTAATTCATAGAAAAGCGAAGTAAGCCGATATTCAAATTTTATCATGAACTCAGGATCATTAGTTTTTTTGTTATCTTTGTGAGTGGAATAAATCGAGAAAGTCCGGCGATCATACCAAACCACCTAATTTTCAGGTTCAAGCCCAAGGGAAAACCTTAACTTTTCAGTAGAAGAGATAAACAGTGGATAACATGCGAAGGTTTGAGGAAATAAAGGGCACTTTAGCCAAGCACAAACAGGAATTGCGGCGGGATTTTGGTGTTAAGCAGATAGGTGTCTTCGGGTCTTACGTTAGAGGCGAGCAGAAAAAACAAAGCGACATCGATTTATTGGTTGAGTTCGAGGAACCTTCAAACCTAACACTTCTAGACTTCATCAGATTGGAAAATTCATTAAGCGAGATGCTGGGTGTCAAAGTAGATTTAGTAGAAAAACAAACTCTTAAGCCAAGAATGGGCAAACACATCCTTGAAGAAGTTGTCAACGTATGAAAAATGAATATTTGGATTACGTTGAGGACATAATCAAGGCGATGGATGACGCCTCAAAATTTGTCAAAGACCTGAATTATGACTCTTTTGTAAAAGATAGAAAAACTGTTTACGCCGTTATTAGGGCCTTGGAAATTATTGGAGAAGCAACCAAAAATATCCCTTCCGGCGTCAAGAATCAATACCCTGAGATTCCATGGAAAGATATGGCTGGAATGCGAGACAAGGTAATTCATGCTTATTTTGGGGTTGACTTGAAAAGAATTTGGAGCACCGTTAGCAGCGATATTCCGAGTTTGAAAGCTTGTTTTGAAAAGATGCTTAGGGAAAATGAGAACCGATAGAATGGTTACGAATACACTTTTATCAGGCATCACGAGTTTGCAAATTAAATGCGGTCGCAGTCTAGTTTGGTCTAGGACATCAGCACGCCACTCTGATGTCCGCGTTCAAATCTCCCTGCCGCACTAATTATCAATAAGGCGTTATGTTCCATCATTTGCTCTTAATTATCGCCTAAGTTTTGTGAAAGCTAAAGATCATCGCTGATTTCCAACCATTCGCCAAAGAGGTTGTCTGTTGTTAGTTTATCCCTTGATTGACAATTGACAGTTTGACTTCTTTTTGAAAAACTGTTTGAACTATCCGCCCTATCTCTCCTGAATCAATATGGTTAAGCCTTTCAAGCTCAATCTCAATACCGAGTAGTTGAGGTTGCAAGGGATGAATATAGTAATCTGGTAAAATCGTTCGCGGACATTTTCGCTTGGGAACTTCGCATTGAGTAAGTAATGTTGAAGGAATTCTCGATATTCTTATTCGTTAAAGGTTCATTCGTGATTAACTCTCTGATCATAACAAAGTTTTGTGCTTCGGTTTTGCTAGTGGCATTCGTTGACGATTTGACTTCTTTTGCGATCAGAAGACATAAACGAGAACTTGAAACTTTTTTCAGGCTCCAGCTTGACATTTCGTGTTAAATCCGTGTGCTGTTTTTATTCTCCGAATAATGAAAATAACGTGCACCTGAACCTAACTGCCTGAGTTTTCACTGCCTTTATTCAACGCTCAAGCTTCTGTTCCTCAATAATGTAAAAACTTATTTGCTTGTGGGAAATTATGTCCTCTCATGACAGAGCAAATCGAGGCTGTCATAAAGGTTTCACCTAAAGGTCAAATTGTAATTCCCAGAGAGATTCGAAAGAAATTGGGCCTAAAGGGAGGCGAGAAACTTTTAGTTCTCACTCGCGACGGCGATATATTGCTTAGAAAAGCCCAAGATATGTCCATGGAGGACATAGCTAAGAAAATTGGAAAGACAGTGCGAGAAGAGTCCATTGACGTTGACAAGCTTGTGGCTGAGGCTGTCGAGCGGGCAAGAAAGTCAAAGTAGTCTTTGACACCAACGTCTGGGTTTCAATCTTCATGGAAGACGTTCTCTACGACGAGTTGTCACAAGCCAAGCATGAATTAACCGTTTACGTCAGCCAAGACATCCTTCTTGAACTATCGAAAGTTTTGCTGTATCCAAAAATATCTAAGGTTTTAGAGAAGAACGGGAATAGGTCAAAAAGACGTTATACGAGTGATCGCAGCGGATTGTAAGATCGTTGAGCCAAAGGTAAAATTGAAAATCATAAATGAAGATGAGGAAGATAATAAAATAATAGAATGTGCCTTGGCTGCCAGAGCAGACTTATCGCTTCCGGAGAAGGAACGTTCTTGGACTTGTCAAGTTTAGGAAAACCAAAATACTTACACCCAGAGAATTTTTCGACAATCTCACATGAAACTTCCTCGTTTAAGATTCTCCAGTTTTTCTTTGCCTGTTCTACCATTGCTGATATTTAGGGTCAAAAAGGGCGGTCTTCGGCTGCTACTGATTCGAGCTCCAAACCAGAAACCAGCTAAAAGCAAAGAAATGCCTGGGCTAAAAAGTCGCAGATTATCATATGACCCTGCTTTTGGGGTTTTTTGGTCACGATATCTAACTTCTACATAAGTGGCGGTAATGGTCGCCTGTTGACTTTTGTTGACGTTAGTTGACTTTTATAGACTTTTGTAGACTATAGTTGACTTTAGTTGACTTTAGGAGACTTTAGTTGACGCAACCTGCAGGCGATTCAAGCTCAAAACTAAAAAAGCAGTCCAAAGCACAAAGGAAAAAAATTGCCGCGCCAAAAACCTGCTATCCGCTCCTTCTCCACAGTTTCTTCCAGCGATGTTTTGGGATGATTGTTGCAAGCGAATCAAGCTCCAAACCAAAAAATCGCAAACAGACAGCCCACCAACCACAATCCATAGACGTCTTTGCCATTGTTGACTGAAATTGCCTTTCTAAGATAATTTTAGAGAAAAATAGAGATCTAAGGGATTCTGGGCGATTTTAAGAGATTTAGAGAGATTTTAAGACTCAACCTGCAGCTAATCCAAAGCCCTTTTCAAAAAACCAATCTAAAACAAAGAAAAAATCGTCCAGAAAATCCTCAGCTTGCCTTCTATGGCTTCTGTCTCGACATTTTCAAGCGATTATTTTAGCTTTTTTAGCTTAATCTAGCTTATTTTAGCTTATTATGGCTTAAAACAGCGCATTTTAGCTTGCGGTTGCGACCAAAACAATACCGATTTCAAAAAAACACTTCAAAACACAAACAAAAAATTTGGGAGCGCAAAACTTCAATAACCCTGCGTATGCTTTAGCAGAAAGGTTATTACTTTTAGAGTTGCTTCAGTCGTAGCGGAGATATGTGAAGTGCCTCTTGTGTTTATGATTGGAACGGCTGGTTCTGGTAAGTCTTTGTTGACGGCGGCGTTTAGTGAGTGGCTCAAGATGTCTAAGCAGGATGTTGCGGTGGTTAATTTGGATCCTGGAGTGCTAAAGCTTCCTTATAGTCCTGATGTTGATGTTCGCAACTATGTGGATGTCGGTGACATTATGGAGAAGTATGGGTTGGGTCCTAACGGCGCGTTGATTATGGCGGCTGATCTGATAGCCGATGAAATCGAAAACCTGAACCGCGACATTGAGGAGGCGCATGCTGACATCGTGTTGGTGGATACCCCTGGTCAAATGGAGCTCTTCGCTTTTAGGGCGAGTGGTCCATACATTGTTGATGAGTTAACGAGGGAACCTAAAGCGTTGATTTACCTCTTTGACGCTGTTTTCTCGATTAACCCGATGAATTACGTTTCAAACATGTTTCTCTCCGCCGCAGTTTACAACCGCTTCTTCCATCCGCAGCTGCATGTTCTCTCAAAAACCGATTTGCTTCCTAAGAAGGATGTGCAATCGATCGCTTCTTGGTCAGCTAATCCAAGGGCGCTTGAGGATGCGATTGAAGAAAAACTTCAAGGGACAAAACGCCTCTTTAGTCGTAACATGATGCAGGCGATTAACCGGCTGGGCTTGACTTTTCTGCTTATGCCTGTTTCTGCAAAAACCAACGAGGGCATGACAAACATCAACACTACGCTTGAGCGAATACTCAACCAAGGAGAAAAATACACTACTTAATTCATGGGGGAAGAAGGGTCCAGCTTGCCGCGAAGGCTCCTCGTTTAGCTCGAAGAGCTGAGTCGGCGCCTGCGATGATTACGACGTCGTTGTCTTCGGGCTCTAGCTGCCCAAGAATTTGGGTTGCTGCTTTTGGGTAATCTTTCTCTATGCAGTCGCTCACGGATTGAATGTGGAGATGGCCGTCTTTGAAAACAGTGACTAACGCTTTTTTTGCTCCACCTATAATGGCCGCGTCTCTTTGGTCGATTCCAGACTTAACCTTGTTTCCGCTGTTTTTAACTAAGAACGCAAAATTGAATTCGGCTTGGCTTAGTTCAGATTTAGTGATTTCCACACGTTTTGGGAAAAACTCTTCGAATTGGCACCATGTCTCTGCGCCCTTCTTTGTTAAGATGCACCCTTCCTTGGAGGTTTCAATTAATTCGGCGTTTCGAAGTCTGCTTATTATTGTACGCACTGCTCCGTCGCCGACACAAAGCTTCTTCGCCAATGTGTTTCTTCCCAGAGGCTTTTGAGACATTAGCTCAAGAGCGTAGAAAATGTGGAAGACGGTGAAGGTTGTTGATGGTCCCGGAGCTTTTTTCCCCGCGATTTCTTGAATGAACTGTTTTAGGGATTCAGCCATTTTTTGCACTGCTTTAACATAGAGTAGCCTAGGCTTTATAATTTGTCAAAGGCGCAGACCTGTCAACGTCGGAAAGCGATGGCTGAAACCTCGACAAGCGCGCCTGCTTTTAACTCACCGCCAACAGTGGCCCGCGCAGGAAACTCCCCATCAAAGAACTTCGCGTACTCATCGTTAAACTCCTCGAACAGCGCCATCGAAGAAAGGTAAACGGTAGTTGAAACAACATCTTTCATTGAGTACTCCGCAGCTTCCAAAACTGCTTTAATATTCTCCATAACCCGCTTTGTCTGAGACCCAACGTCGTCAGCTACTATTTTGCCCTTCGCTGGGTCGATTGGCAGTTGCCCCGAAACAAAAAGCAATTTGCCAGCCATCATTCCTTGACTGTATGGACCCACCGGTTTTGGAGCTCTTTCACTGAATACGGTTTCTGTCATCTTATCCCTCTTCATGTTGAGGGTCCTGGCGCTAAAAATGTTTTTTGCTGAACAAACATCAGCATTTTCGTTTTTTCGGTTGCTCGTTTGTAGAAAGATTTTTAAGAAAAACGGCAAGTATCTTATGTTCCATAACAACAACTTGGATGGAAACAGATTCTTATGAGAATAAACGGAAAATATGTATTCACTTCTGAGTCAGTTGGCGAAGGACACCCCGACAAAGTTGCAGATCAAATATCTGACAGCGTGCTCGACGCAATATTCACCAATGATCCCAAGGCAAGAGTCGACTGCGAAACCCTCGTTATGCAGGGAACCGTAATGATTACAGGCCAAATCACCACTTGCACCTATGTTGATATACCAAAAATTGTCCGCCAAACCCTCAAAGAAATCGGCTTCGACAACGCCAAAGACGGCTTAGACTGGGAAACCTGCGGCATCTTAGTTTCATTGACCGCACAATCTCCCGACATCGCCATGGGCGTAAACGAATCTAAAGGTCACGAACAAGGCGCCGGCGACCAAGGCATGGTTTTCGGCTACGCAACAAACGAGACAAAAGAGCTTATGCCGCTGCCTATTATGCTGGCGCACAAACTCGTAAAAAGGTTAGCGGAATGCAGAAAAACAAAGCTTATTCCCTGCCTGCGTCCTGACTGCAAGTCCCAAGTTACAGTGGAATACGTGAATGGCAAGCCAAAATGCGTGAAAACCGTAGTCATCGCCGCACAAAACAATGGCGGACTCGAAGATGCAGCCCTCAAAAAAGAAATCATAGAGAAAGTTATCAAAAACGTCATTCCCGAAAACATGCTGGCTGAAGACGCAAACTACGTTATCAACGGCACGGGCAGATTCGTCATCGGCGGAACATTGGCTGATTCAGGTTTAACTGGAAGAAAAATCATCGTCGACACATACGGAGGTGTTGGAAGCCACGGCGGCGGATGCTTCAGCGGCAAAGACCCCTCAAAAGTTGATCGTTCAGGCTGCTACATGGCAAGGTACATAGCCAAAAACATTGTTGCTGCAGGGTTGGCTGACCAATGCGAAATCCAAATTTCCTACGCCATCGGTGTTGCCCAACCAATCTCGGTGCTTGTAAACACATATGAAACTGGGAAGCTTCCTGACTCAAAGATTCTTGAGTTAGTGAATAAACACTTTGATATGAGACCCAAAGCGATCATCGACCAACTGGATCTTCTAAGACCAATCTACAAGAAAACTGCTTGTTTTGGGCACTTCGGAAGAGAAGAATCAGACTTTTCGTGGGAGAAAACCGATAAAGTCGACCTTCTCAAAGCGGAACTGGGAAACGCTAAAAAAGCGTAATCCCGACGCCCACTTTTTACCCTATTGAAAACTATTTCTCGGCGACGGCTTTCCGCCGTTCTCTTTAACCAAACTTGCTAGCTGACGCATTGCTTTTGTTAACATCTCTTCGGGTTTGTCTTCGTGTTTTGCCGCGGTCGTTAAGTGGATTTCGATGTGAGGTTTGTTTTCGGCGCCCAACGGATGCGACTTGATATAAACTCCAACGTTGGCAGCCATCACTTTATCAATGAGCGGCGCCAACTGCGACTCCATAATATCCTCTAGGAACATGCTTTTTTCGCAAAACACCCTGTCGCCCACAGCTTCTTTGAGTAGCGGTTCAATTGTCTCAGTAAAAATGGCTTCCATCTCTGACGGAACTCCTGGCAGTGCAAACAAAACCGTTCCATTCAAATCAAGACGGACGGCTGGCGCTGTGCCGACTGGGTTTTGGATTGGTTCAGTTTTCTCGGGCAATGTCGCCATTTTGACTCTTGCGGGAGTCATCTCACCTTGGGGTAGGTTTCTTTTCTTGGTGTATTCAATATATTTTGCCTTTACCATTGCCAACGCTTTTTGGTTGACTTCCAATTTGCGGTTAAACGCCGCAGCTACACCCTCCAAAGTCTTATCATCAAAAGTTGGACCTAACCCGCCGGAAGTGACGATAAACCGGGGATTCCGCTCTACGGCTTCTCGTGTGACTTTGGCTATTTCTTCAACTATGTCTTGGACGACGGTTACGCGTTTGACGTTTGCGCCCAGATATGTGGCTTCCTTTCCCATCCAGAACGCGTTTGTGTTAAGTGTCTTGCCGATTAGTAACTCATTGCCCACACAGATTATTTCTAAGTCTACCGTCATAGCCTTCACTTGATAAATCCAAGTTATTAGAAAAGGTTGTTTTATAGTATTTGCTAGCTAAACGTGTAAAATCTCTCGGAGTTGGGCGGCTTTATTTTTTCTTGCTAAGATACCAGTTGAGATATTCTTTTCTGCGGTTTTGTTTTTGCTCTTCCTCTGTTTCTTCTTCGGGACGGTTCTTATCCCGCAAATCATTTAGTTCCTGCTGTGTCATTTGTAATCCGCAGCTTTTGCAGATGTAGCGTTTGGTGCCTATTTCGTAATGGCATTCGCCGCCGCATTCAGGACAGTAAATCATTTTTCCTTTCTCTTCGCGAATTTTACAGTTTAATCGCCGCCGCAGAGATATTAGTCTTCGCATCGAAAACAAGGGTTTTCAAAGGCTTTTTATCCCAAACACATGTTCCTTATCGCCAGCAAGCTCTTTTAGAGAAAAATCTATTCCGTGGTTTTCAAAAAGCTTTTATAATAAACAAACAATTGCAAGGGGTAATACGTCAACTGAGGAATTGAAAATGAGTAACGATTTCATAAGTAAACTGGCTAACCCCGCTCCGCTTGGGTTGTTAGGATTCGGTTTAACCACTGTTCTGCTTAACCTAGTTAACGCAGGCGCGTTTCCGCTGGACACAATGATTTTAGCTATGGGTATCGCTTATGGGGGAGTCGCCCAAATTATCGTTGGCGCCATGGAATATAAGAAAGGTAACACTTTCGGCACCGTAGCATTCACGTCCTACGGCTTGTTTTGGTGGAGTTTCGTTCTACTATTGATTCTGCCCAAATTCACCGGGTTCGCTGCTCCATCCGCAGCTTCATTGGCCGCGTACTTCATAATGTGGGGGATCTTCACATTTGCAATGTTCTTCGGCACACTGAAAGCTAACCGGGCATTGCAGCTGGTCTTCGGTAGCTTAACCGTTCTGTTCATCATCCTAGCGATCACTCAATATGCTAAAAGCACCACCTTCACGCACATAACAGGCATCGAAGGCATCATATGCGGATTAAGCGCGGTATATCTTGGAGTGGCAGAAGTCCTAAATGAATCGCATAAGAAAACTGTCCTCCCAATTTTCCCAACCAGCTAATCATCTCAACTCTTTTTTCATTTTAAAAGAATAACTGAAGTATGAATTAGGTCTGCGATTCAACTTTATCTGAAGTCTGCATTTTTTCTCCTTTCGGAAGTTTCTTCTGAACGCTGCCTTCGCCTTAACAGTCTATTGAAAATCTCCTTTTCTTTAAATATTGTCAATTTGCGTCAAATTACATCATTTTGTGTCAATTCACGTCAAATTGTCTCAAATAAATCCAACCCACAGCTGATTTTCAAGCTTCCGAAAAAAAACAATTCAAAAAACAGAGGAAAAAAATTTTTGCGCCAAAAAACTCGAAATTACTGCTCACAAACCTGTGTTCTCATTCTACGATCTTTTTAATCCATTTGGGATGTTTTTAGATGTTTCTAGAGGTTTCTAGATCTTTCTAGAGGTTTCTAGATCTTTTTAGATGTTTTTAGAGAACTGTTGCAATCAATTTAAGCTCTATTTCAAAAAAACAACCCATTTCACAAACAAAAAAATTTAGATAAAAAAAATTTGATAATTAAAGACGCCAGCAAAACATCAACGCGAAAACACGCTAACTGAAAAACTTATATTCTCTGATGCTTTACCATTTAAAATAATTCAGGTTGAGCGAGATGTCAGAATCTAGTTTGCCTTTTGAAGAAAGGTATTGTCCAAGTATCGCAAAATTTTCTAATGGAGAAAAAAGAAAACAAGAATCCGAAAAAGCACTCAAGGATCCTCAAGCTTACTGGTCTGAAAAGGCAAAAGCCATCGATTGGTTGAAGCCTTTTAGCAAAGTCCTTGATGATTCAAACCCGCCGTTCTTCAAGTGGTTCCCAGATGGGGAACTAAACATTTGCTATAACGCCATAGACCGGCACATAAATGGTCCCCGCAAGAACAAGCTTGCCTATATTTGGGAAGGCGAAATGGGCGAAGTAAAAACTTACACTTACTATCAGCTTTACCGAGAAGTAAACAAGTTTGCAAAAGCACTCAAAGACCTCGGCGTCCAAAAAGGCGACCGTGTCGCAGTTTTCCTCCCAGTTATTCCCGAGTTGCCAATGGCTCTGCTTGCCACGGCAAGAATAGGCGGAATCCATACTGTAGTTTTTTCGGGATTTAGCGCTGAAGCATTAGCAGACAGAGTGAATGACTGTGGAGCAAAAATTCTAATCACCGCAGACGGCTCATTCCGAAGAGGAAAACCAGTTGGCATTAAAGACAACGCCGACCGCGCAATGTCTCTCATGCCTAACATCGAAAAAGTAATAGTTGTCAAGCGTACATGTCAACCAGTCCAGATGAAGGAAGGCAGAGACATCTGGTACCATGACGCTCTGGCAAACGCAGGCGCAAGTGCCTACGTGGAACCAGAAAGCATGAAATCCACCGATCCACTATTCATTCTCTACACTTCAGGAACCACAGGCAAACCAAAAGGTGTTCAACATGGAATAGGCGGATACCTTGTATGGGCTTACTGGACCCTAAAGTGGGCTTTTAACCCAACAGACGAAGACATTTACTGGTGTGTCGCAGACATCGGCTGGATCACTGGGCACACATACAACGTATATGCGCCTCTGAGCCATGGAATCACTGCGTTCCTGTTCGAAGGTACACCTGACTACCCAGGGCAAGACCGCTGGTGGGACATGATCGAAAGACACGGCGTAACCATCCTTTACGGCACCCCAACTGCGGTGCGAATGTTCATGAAATTCGGCGAAGCCCTCGTTCTAAAACATGACCTAAGCACTCTACGTATCCTCGGCTCAGTCGGCGAACCAATAAACCCCGAAGCTTGGAAATGGTATTACCGCGTCATTGGCAAAGAAAAACTCCCAATAATCGACACTTGGTGGCAAACAGAAACCGGCGGATTCATGATTTCACCCGCCTCAGGAATAGAACTCACACCGCAAAAACCAGGAAGCGCAACATTGCCACTGCCCTCAGTTAACGCAGACATCTACGACGAGAAAGGACAGTCAGTGCCGCAAGGTACCAAAGGAGTGCTAGTACTCAAGTCACCGTGGCCGGGCATGCTGCAGACAATATGGAAAGACCCTGACCGCTTCAAGCAAACTTACTATGGACGATGGCCAGGAATCTACTTCTCAGGCGACTACGCAGTACGCGATCCAGACGGATACTTCTGGCTCTTAGGCAGATCCGACGAAGTCCTCAAAGTGGCAGGACACCGAATCGGCACCGTTGAGCTTGAAAGTGCATTAGTTGCTCATCCAGCAGTTTCAGAAGCAGCAGTAATGGGCAAAGAAGACGCGGTCAAAGGAGAAGTTCCAGTGGCCTTCGTCGTTCTGCGAAGCGGCTTCGCGCCTTCAGACGAGCTCCGCACTGAACTCATAAAGCAAATCAGAACCACAATCGGCCCCATAGCCACCCCCGATGCAATCGTATTCGTCAACAAGATGCCAAAAACCCGAAGCGGCAAAATCATGCGTAGACTACTAAAGGCAGTCCTAACCGGCGCACCGTTGGGAGACACATCGACAATCGAAGACGAAGGCTCCATCGAAGACATAAAAGCAACATACAGTGAACTGCGAAAGCAACTCACTAAATAATTTTCTTTCTTCTTTATCTTTTTTGTTCCAAGAAATTTTTCTTTTCTTCGACTAAGCGGCAACCTTCTGAGTTTCGCTCAGCTGTGGTGTGACCGCTTTGATTTTTTTCTTGGTCGTCTGATCATTGACTTGTTGAGTTTGTATTTGTTCAATCTTGGGTTCTGTTTTTAATTCCGCCAAACAGATGTTATCGGCGTCTTCGTTTTTTAGATTCAATGTTCCTCTGGCGGTTCCATCACCGAGGTATTCAAAACTGAACCCCATCTTCTTCATGAGATCCATTGCCCGCGCGTTGTCAGGGAGCACAATTGCATAGATCTCCTCTAACCCTTTCTCCTTAGCTATGTCAAGAACGTAATCAACCATTTTAGTGCCTAACCCATAACCTTGGTATTGGTCACGTACAATGAATGCGACCTCGCCGTTTTTCCCATCTGACTCTATGCTTACACGGGCGACGCCCAATATTTTTCTCTGCGGGCTCTTTACCAGTTCGGCCACTATTGCTATTTCCCGGTCGTAATCTATGTTGCAGTAACGTACTACAACTTCATGCGGGGTGTCTCTTAATATCTCAAAGAACCTGTAACGTATGGATTCCTCAGAAAAACCCTGAAACATATCCAGCCACAGCGGCTCATCTTCTGGCTTTATCGGTCTTAATAGCACTTCTTCGCCGGTTTTTAAAGACCAGATTGTCTCGTACTTTTTTGGGTATGGACTAATCACCATGTGCTCGTGGGGACCAAATTTTCTGCAGACCTCTTCTTTGTTGATTGCGATGCGGGCGTCAAGGATGTAGGCTCCTTTCTCGCTCACCAGCAACGGGTTGATGCTGACTTCTTTTATTTGCGGAAAATCCACAAGAAGCTTGGAAAAGAGAAGCAGCGTTTCAATGACTTTCTTGGTGTCCACGGGTGGAGTGTTGCGGTAGCCTTTGAGAAGCTTGTAGACTTTGGTTTCCTCCATCATGCGTCGGACCAACGTGATGTTTAGTGGAGGCAGCCCTATTGAGTAGTCTTTAAAGAGGTCAATTCCTGCTCCAGCCATCCCGAACAAGATGACGGGTCCCCAAACAGGGTCGGTTTTGCCTCCGATGATGAGTTCGTACCCTTTTTCCTCGATCATGTGCTGAACAACGACGCCGATTACTTGCGCTTCAGGTTTATAGTCCGTTGCCCGCTGAACTAGGCTCTGGTAGGCTTCCCGAACTTCTCCTGGCGAATTCACGTTTAGAACGACTCCGCCTGCCGCTTTCTTGCTTACGATTTGCGGCGAAAGAATTTTGAGAACCACTGGAAACCCGATTTCCTGCGCATATGAAACGGCTTCATCAGCGTTATGGGCAACTAGGCTTTTGAGTATTGGAAAATTGTAGTATTTTAGGATGCTTTCGGCTTCTTCGTCGGTTAAGATTTCCCGATTGTTAAAAGCTGCGTTTCTGATGATCGCCATAACGGGACGTTTAGGTGGAGAAGCGTCAAGCGGCAGCTCTTCAGGAGTTTCGTAGAGAAGCTCTAAGTTGCGTTGGTAATTGTACATGTACATGTAGGTTTTGGTTGCTTGGTCAGGAGTCGAATACGTTGGGATATCGTTTGCGCTGAAGATTTTGTTTGCATGCATCACAGCGTCGAAACCCATGAACGATGTCAAGATGGTTTTGTTCTTGTAGGATCTGCTGTTAACGAGATCAACGATGCTTTTTGCTATTTCAGCCGGTTCCGATCCTGCCTGCTGAGTAAAGATGATCAGTATTCCATCTACCGTGTCATCGTCAAGGCATGCTCCGACTGCAGCTCTGTAATAGTCCGAGATGGCGTCGCCGACTACGTCGATGGGATTGCCTTTACTCCAGAAGGGCGGTAACACGCTGTTTAGAACCTCCATGGTTTTCTCACTTAGTTTAGCCAGTTTCCCACCTTGTGCAATTAATGCATCTGTAGCCATTACTCCAGCCCCGCCTGCGTTGGTTATTATGGCGAGTCTTGACCCTTTCGGCAAAGGTTGAGTCCCCAGAACCTGTGCTGCATTAAACAAATCGTTGATTTCTTGAACGCGCACTATGCCCGCACGTTTGAAGGCAGCGTCGTAAATTTCGTCGTCTCCTGCGACTGATCCTGTATGGGACGCGGCTGCTTTGGCGCTTTCAGGGTATTTGCCCGCCTTCACCACTATTATCGGTTTGGTTCTTGAAAAGTGCCTTGCAGCGCTCATGAATTTTCGGGCGTCAGTTATTCCTTCCACATACATTATTATGCTCTTAGTTTTCGGGTCAGAACCAAAATAATCGACTAAATCTCCGAAGTCAACGTCAACCATCGAGCCGACCGAGACAAAGTTGCTTAACCCGATGTTTTCATGGATTGCCCAGTCAAGAATCGCTGAGCCTAAGGCGCCGCTTTGAGATATAAATGCAATGTTGCCTGCTTTAGGCATCTTATCCAAAAAAGAAGCGTTCAGGTTTATTCTGGGTCGAATAACACCGATGCAGTTTGGCCCGATAATTCGGATGTCATATTTCTTCGCTACTTCTCCAATCGCATCTTCCAACAGCTTTCCTTCAATACCTGTCTCTTTGAACCCTGCTGAAACGATGATAACACCCTTAACCTTCGCCCTCCCACATTGCTCCATAACTTCTTGCATAGTTTTCGCCGGCGTGGCGATAATAGCTAAGTCGATGGGTTCAGAAATTTGGTCGATTGACTTGAAGGTTTTGACGCCGAAAATCTCTGGTTTGCGAATGTTCACAAAATAATATTTGCCCGCGAAGCCGAGTTGAGTAAAGTTTTTGGCTATTAAGTAGCCTACTGAGCCTTCAACGTCGCTGGCTCCTATTATTGCGACGCTTTTCGGGTTGAAAATATTATCAAGATTTTTGGTGACCATTACCAGTTAGCCCCTGACTATGGAGTGAATACCCTAAGTTAAACCTACTCTGCCGCCCTATTTGATTTTTATGAATTATGTATTTCAAAAAGTGAGGCACAGAAGGATAATTAGAAATATACTGTGCCAATGTCGATGGATTTTAAAAAATAAAGAAAAATTTAGATGGGGTAAGCTCCGCAAACTTTGCAGAACTGTATCTTGGTTTTGATGTAGCTGTGGCATTTCGGGCATTGTATGCCGCCTTCGATTTTAGGGAAGATGTCTTTTGGTTTGCCGAATTTCTTGCGGAATACTTCATAGTAAAGCAGTTGCTCTTTGTCTTGGATTTCAACGTCGTCTGCCTCTTTGATTGCTGCTTTCTTCTCCGCGAATTCCTTCTCAGTTACCATGTCATTGAAGTAGGTCCTCAGAGTCTCTGTTCCTGTTCCCGCTTCAAGCGGCGCTTTAGGTCTCCAGATGACGTCTTTAGGAATCACATCCTCATAGGCCATGCGCAAAATCCATTTGCTATATTTCACGCCGTCATGCATGTTAATCTTGAATTTGATAGGCAACTTCATAGCCCAATCCATGAATGATGGGTCACGGTATGGTGCTTTGATTTTCATTCCAAGAGATTCCGCCATTGGGTCCGATGAGAAACCCATCTCCGCCCACATTTCCTTCTGTTTCACTTCGAATTCAGCTTCAGACAGATGGAATTGCCATGGGTAGCCGAAGAGTTCATCAAGTGCGTCACCGGTGAATACAGTTTTGATTCCTTTGGGTTTGAACAGGGTTAAGCCGATGTACACTGGTAGGCTGTTTCTGATTTCCATTGGGTCGAATTTTTTGAGTGCTTCCACAACTTTTGGGTAGAATTTCATTACGTCTTCTTTGCCAAACTGGTACGTCTCCTGTTTCAGGTGAAGGAGCTCAACCATCCGCTTTACGTATTCGGTGTCTTTTGGTTTTCCATGTTTAAAGGCTAAGGTTAGGCATGGTATGTCAGGTTTGTATTTTACTGCCTCATAGGCGATTATTTGGGTGTCGGTTCCAGCTGAAAATAAGAAGCCGTCAGCCATGTTGTCTTTGACACATTTGTTTATCAGGGTTCTGACTTTTGGCAAGAGTTTGGTATATTCTGAAGGGTCTAGCGTCATTTCTTTCCCTCGCAATGTATTGTTTGTCATTTTACCAGTATTTAAGTTTACCTTATGCATACAAAAGCCAATAAATTATAAACAAGTGTGCTGAAAGTGAGCAAAATACTGAACAGACGAGTTAAGACATCTGTCCAAAAAGGCCCTAATCGAAACATCACATTTAAAAGTTAAAAAATGTCAGTCATAACAACACCCGCAGGCGCCAGAGGTAGACCTTTGAAAGTAAGCCTACTGCATATGGAGATACGCAATACTTTTGAAGCAAACATAGCCGCAGCCAAAGCCGCAGTTGAAAAAGCCTCAAAAGAAAAACCAGCAATAATCGCCCTACCCGAATACTTCACCATACCCAACTGCATGGCAGATTTCACCGACGCACAAAAAATTTCCGAAGAAACCTGCAAAGAAACACTACGATTTCTGCAAGAAGAATCAAAACAGATCGGCGACATCTACCTTTTAGGTGGCTCTGTCCTCGAAGAAGACAACGGACAATACTACAACACAAGCACCCTCTGGAAAAACGGCTCCCTATTGGCAAAATACAAAAAAATGAACCCAATACGAGCCGAAATCACAGCCGGGGTTGCCAGAGGCCGCCAACCCGTCGTTGTTGACACGCAAATCGGCAGAATTGGCCTGTTAGTTTGCGCTGATTCGTTTGACCCCGGTCTTGTGAAACGGGTCGCGGAGATGGGTGCAGAGATTGTTTCTCTTCCTGTTGCTGCAATGGGAACTCATCCCGTGGTGAAGGGCCACCCATTAACTGAAGGGATCGCACGTACATACGGTCTGTTCCTGCTTAAGGTGGGGAATGTGTGTTCAAGCATGAGGGGGGGAAGAAGCGCCATAATCGCTCCATGGGGAACACTTGGCGAAGTAACTGACGCGCCTGAAGACTCGATATTGACCCGAGACCTCGACTTTCCGCGATTAAAAGAATACCGAAGCAAACTCAATAGAGCTTAGCCCAACCGTCAACGATTCGGCTCATTTCCTTAAAATCATATGTTTTCAGCCAATCTCTTAGATTTTCGTTTTGAACGGCAAACTTGCAAACTTGCCTCGCATTCTCAGAGTCATGCACCAGCAACAAAACAGCATCAACTTTGTGTCTCGAAACGTAAGCTACTGTTTTCAACAACGCCTCAAGTTTTTCGTCAGTTGGCATTTCAGCGCTCAACTCCACCACAACAGGTTTCTTGAGTGATGCAACAAAATCCCTTGCCAACATGATCGCCCAGTAGTTAGTAAAGTAATCTCGTGATGAAAGCGGAACGTGAAAATAATCAACCAAATCCGCTATCACGCCAAGGTCTAGACCATACCGCTCTTTCGCAAGAACTGGGTCAGGGTAAATTTCCACCGCGAAAGATCCCTTCACCCGCGATTTGGCTTCCTTCAAAAACTGGGTCACCGTTTGTGCTCTCCACTCTGTCCAGTTTAGCCCGCTTTGTTTCCAAAGTTCAACGCATCTGGGGCAGACGCAGTATTCTTGGTCGGGAAAATGGTATAGGTTTAGGGTTACGCCCAAAATGTTTTCCTTGCTTAAGCTTTCAATGTAGTTTAAGGCTTTTGCCTTGTAAGCTGGGTGGGTTGGGCATACAAAGTCAAAAGCAAGGTTTGAACGCTTGTTTTTGCGAAGCGCTGGACCCGTGTTTGACATTGCGACTAAGGTGGGGTCTTCTCTTATTGCTTTAGCGTCGCAAAAGACCGTGACGTCGTTTTGCATGTCTTTGGCGGCCGGAAAAACTTGTCCATCGGCAGATTTTGAATAATAAACTTGAAGGTCGTAGCCCTCGACTTTCTCGGGCTTGTAAGTTACTAACCCTATCTGCATATTTCCTTAGTTGATGCGCGCAAACAATATATTCTTGGCGCTTGATTAACTTTTGATTCGCATGGGCAAACAGAAAAAATCTCCAATTATTATTGACATCACCAAATGTACTCCTTGTGCAGGAATCATCTGCGTCGGCGTTTGCCCTCAAGCTGTGTTTGAAGAAGGCAAAAATAGAAAGCCGGAGATAATCGACGTGGTTGAGTGTACTCAATGTGGCGTCTGCGTGAGTTTGTGTCCAGCAAAAGCAATTACTATAACCAAGTCGTAACAGAGAGTTAAGGCGCCAAAAATCATGGAGCAGTTTGAACTTGCAGACAACGTGAGGCTGGTTGTCAAAGAAAATGTACTAGCCGTAATTTGTGATACTCCTTTAAAGACAGTTAGTTCAGCATTCTATCATGGCGGGTATAACCAGCTTAAAGCTGTCCTCAATGTAGGGGTGCCGGACGGATACAGTGACCGATCCTTGCACCTTGACCCGCTAGAACTAATCACCTCATCCGCCTCCAAACTGGGATTAACAAACGATTACCTCGCTATGGTCACAGCCGCCAAAATCCAAAACTTCAGCCTAGTCACCAAAAAACTCGACGGCTTCTCAGTCAGCGTCGCCGCAACAGCAGGTTGCAAACACGGAGAATCAAGCGGCGAAGAAATGAATGTACAGGAAATCGCCGGAGGCACAATAAACCTCATCGTCTTCCTCGACGCTGACCCCACAGACAGCTGCATGGTGGCATCCGTCATCACAGCAACCGAGGCGAAATCCGCAGTTCTCAGAGACTTTGATGTTCGCAGCTTCTATACAGGTGATTCCGCGACTGGATCCATAACCGACAGCGTATCAGTGGTCTCTAACGGCAAAGGCAAAGCGATCAACTATGCTGGTCCAGCCTCAAAATTGGGCAAAGCAGTCGGCTTCTGCACAAAAAAAGCAGTATCCGAAGCACTCATCAAGCAAGAACCCTTCTGGGCAAGCCGAACCGCTCTTGACAGGCTCAAAGAGAGGCATCTTCCACTGGAGAAACTTGCCGCGGAGGTATCCAAAGTCGAAGGCTTAGGTGTCAATGCTGAGAGTTTGGCTGAAATTCTAAAAAATAAACCCGTTGCCCTCGCTCATTTGTTGGCGGCGGCAAAAATGGATGACGAGATAAAGAAGAACTTGTTGACTAAAGAATTCGTTGATGCTGCTGACCTCAGCAAATGCTTCGGCAACCTGGCCAACGAAGTAAAGGATTGCTCTAACCAGCCAAGTTACGATTCAGTTGATCTGCCACCCTTTCTGAAACATGTTTTAATCAAAATTGTGAAGAAAGCTCTTTCTGGCGATAGCTGAAAAGACTTAAATAACTTGCAATTTTATTCGTTGGTTAAAACAAAGGTTACGATGGTGTATCAAAAGTGAAATTTGGCGTATTTCTCTATCAACCCGAGCCTGTTGAAGGCGTCGACTACAACTTTTACCGATTGAAATCTGAGTCAGGAATTGTTGGGAAACCTAACCCTGAAATGTACACTAACATCGCGTGCTTTGGCGATAATTTTATGGCTGCGAAAAAGCCAGATTGGGTGTCTGTAAGCTCCTTTGGTCCTGCACTTCGCACAAACAAACACTATAACCTTCGCTGGGACGTCGTATGCATGACCAACCCAGAAGCGCGAGAATACAACCTCAAGATTATCGCTGAAAGCGCCAAGGTCACCCCCGGCATAAGCATCAGTAGCCAACACTTTGCCGATCAAGGTTTCTGTACCTGCCCAAGATGTGTAAAAGAGCAGGCGAAGAGCGGCTTAAGTTGGCTTGACTGGCGCGCAAAGGTCGTAACTGAATTCTTAGCTGAAGTTAAAGAAAATGTCTCGGGCAAACCGCTGTTCGTAAACTGCTTGCCTGACCCGTTACTGGGCAAGGTCCGTTTTGGCTATGACTTTGAAGCCATGGCGCAGTACGCTGACTACTTTGTCATCCCAATGTTCAGCAAAGCTTACCCAACCCCTTGGTACTGGGAAACAATCGCCAGAGGCTACAAGAGCTTCCTAAAAAAGCCTGTTTATGTGAACTTCTACGTTCGTGGTCCAAACGAAACATGGGATACCGTGGCACCAGCAAAACAAATAATGACGGTCGCCACTCGAGTTGCAAGACAAGGAGTCGATGGCATCATTTTCTTGGCAGAGAAAGCCGACTATATACGTGAGTTCCAGAAGAGATGCGTTGAAGACAAGGAAACACGCGAGTTTCTCAAAGACCACAACGGTGACGAAGTTTTGGAGCTTTTCAACAGATGGGAAAAGATGCTTAAAGCGTAGCATCCCCTCTTTCTCGTCTGACTTTTTTTTATGATCCCAATGAATATGGATTATGTGTTTTTCGATCGATTAAAACCAAGGGGCTTAGGTCACTGGAAATTAGAGCACATGATCCCTCCCCCCCAGTTTGTCAATCAAACCACGAGCGGATTACGGGCTTATCATTTTTTTCATAACAAAACAGACGCATCAAAAAAAACCTCGCCTCTAAAGGGCGCACTGTTTTTACTTCAGAAAACAATAACAAAAATGGAATAGAATACTCGCAAATCTGTTTCATTCCTCGAAAGCTCCTTTATCTGCCTGTTTTGCTTTTTTGTGCCTTATTTAGAAAACTATATAATTCCTCATGTCGTACAAGCAGTAACTTAAAGGGCGTATCTGCTTGAAGATTACTTTGGTTAATCCTCCTTACCCGCTGCATGTGCATTCGCATCCGCCGTTTATTCCGCTTGGCCTAGCCTATCTGGGCGCGGTGGCGGAGCGGGCAGGGCATGAAGTCAACATCATTGACTGCCAAGCTGAAAAACTACTATATGATGGGTTCCGGCAGAGAATCAGCCAATTGAAATCCGATGTCATCGGGGTAACCGCCACCACGCTCCTGTATAAGTCAGCCATGCAGCTTATCGACATAGCCAAGGATGTGCAGCCGCAAGCAGTGACCCTGCTGGGGGGAAGCCACGGAACTTTCTGGGACGAAAACGCCCTCAAAGAGTTCCCGAGCCTTGATGTGGTTGTAAGACGAGAAGGCGAAGTGACCTTTATCGAGCTCCTCAGCAAACTGCAAATCGGCAGCAGCCTTGCAGACGTGCTCGGAGTTACCTTCAGGTCAAAAGACGGCACAATAATTCGCAATGAAGACAGACCATTCATGGAGGATTTGGATTCACTTCCGTTTCCCGCCCATGATTTGCTCCCGCTCGAATCGCTCAAACGAATGGGCAAAATCCTTTTTCCACTCATTACCAGCCGCGGTTGCGTATACTGGTGTGACTTCTGTAGTACAGTGCGAATGTTTGGCAGAGGATACCGTTTCAGAAGCCCAAAAAACGTTGTCGACGAAATGCAATTGGTCCACGACAAATACGGCGTGGATCAAGTCACCTTCTATGATGATGCATTCTCAGTTAACCGCGATCGAGTTCTCAAAATCTGTGAGGAACTCCATGCTAGAAACCTTGACATGACATGGGACTGCGGAACACGCGTCGACATGGTTGATCGAGAAATGCTCAAAACCATGCATGAAGCAGGATGCATAGCTGTTTGGATGGGCGTTGAATCAGGTTCAGAAGCCATACTAGGCAAAATGAACAAGAAAATCAAGCTTGATCAGACACGCGCAGCATTCAAAACAGCAAACGATGTTGGTTTAATGACTATTGGAAACGTTGTGTTGGGCTTTCCAGGCGAAACTGAGCAGACAGCGAAAGAAACAATTCGCTTTGTCAAGGAACTTAACCTTGCTGACGTCGGCTTCTACGTTGCTACACCGTATCCTGGGACACCAATGTATGAGCAGGTCAAGAATAACGGTTGGCTACGAGTCACTGATTTCGATAAATACGATACTGCGGGGCCGACATTCGAAACTCCTTGGTTGACCATGGAGAAACTTGCGGAAATCCGCTACAAAGCCTATCAGCAATTCTATCTGCGCCCAGGTTACGTGTTTCACATGATGCGTAAAGGTGGAACTTACGGTAAGTCAGCGGTGAAAACTTCAGGCGCTTACCTGCTCAGAGCTTTGCATATCAGGCTGTCTTAACATTCTAACGAAAGCCACAACAGCGAAAACCAGCACAATAGCGCTAAGAGAAACCGTTATCGAAGTAAAGTTTATTCCTACCGGCGAAAGACCCAAAAACAAGCCTGTTAACCCGTCTAAACCAAAACTCAACGCCACCGACAACACCGCCTGCTCCACTGGGTCAACTCGGTTTTTGCCAATAAAGAGGACTTTTACTAAGCAGTAGCCTGGAAGGAAAACAACAAAAATAAAACCGAAAACATAACGCAAAACTGCAAACCACGAATTTCCCGGAATAAAGTACGTCACACTTAACGTTAAAACTGTGAAGGCAACGATGATTTCAAGCCATTCAAGAGGTTTCAGGTTTTTTCGCTTCAAAACTTTAAAAATAAAAAATAAAGGAAGGGTTTTTTCTACATAAACATCTTGTAGATCGGATGAGTTTCCTCGACTGGTCTTGTTCCAAGGTCGCCTGCGGCTGAAGCAACGTATGTGTCGGTTATGGCTACGGCGGGGAATATCCATTCAGCTTGCTCTGCGGGTCCAATCATAAGCCAGTTTGCGCCTACAGTCTGCATGATAGAGTTGGTTGAGGTTCTGCATCCGGGGCGGAATTCTTTCGCGACGTTTGCTTTGACCCAACCCATAGTTGTGACTACGTTTCCGCTGCCCAGGCCTACTGGATGACCATACTTCTCTTTCATAATCGGTATGGTTCTAACTGCTGTACCCATGTCTGGAGCGAACGCTGGAATGGCTGTGTCAATCAAAGGCTTTGTGATTCCACCTTTTTCTGCCAACGCTAATGCTTCCTCAATGACCTTCATTTTACCTTCCATTGTGGTATCTTTAGGATCATCGGCAAGCACTATTGACATTTTGACACCGCTTTCTTTCAAATTCGCCAATTCAGCATCGGTAACACCCTTGTAGACTGAATTGTAGAGGCATCGGTCTGCAAGACCCATCTTCTTAGCGATAGTGGCTGCAGTCATACGTGTCTTCGGACTCATCGCATCAAGCATTAATGGAGCATCGCTGTGTTTCGCAACGAAGTCAATGTATTTCTCAAAAGCCAACTCCGTAGTTCCAACAATGTCAAACGCAAACTGCACACCAGTAATGTCACTTTGATTCTGCATCGTGTTGATGATGTCTTCCGCAGCTTTAGCGTCAAAAATACCCTTGTTTGCATCTTGAACCATTTTCTGGCCAAGCCAAAAGATGGATCCGATGAGAAAAGTCGGTAGTTCTCCCGGTTGTCCGCCTACTTTAGCTCTTCCAACAGTGTATATTTTCTGTTCGGTGTTGAATTTAAAGGACATTTTTCCTCATCCGACGGATTTATTTTTTGCCTATAGCTTTTTTTGCGAGTTCAGGAGCTTCTTCCTTGTTTTTACCAAAGAATGCGCCCATGGCATCAGCGTCTTCCTTTTTGACGGCAGCACCGCCCATGATTATGGCGATTTTTCCTTTGAGGCCAGCTGCTTTTAATGCTTCATCTAGCTTTGCAAGATTGTTCTTAGCAGGCACGGTATTCACAGAAACAGCAATCAAGTTTGCGTTGTTCTCTTTTGCTTTGTCAACGAAAACTTGCGGGGCAACGCTTTTTCCGACGTCGATTGTTTTAAATCCAGCGCGTTTTAGTGACCTTCTGACTGCTTCTTTCGCAGTGTCATGCATGTCAGGTTCGATATTGCCGATGACGACTATGCCGATTGGATTCTCTGGTTCTGGAGGCTCTTTTTCCATCATAGATTTAAGCCACGACATTTAAACACCTTTTTTCCTTTTTTGTTACTCTGGGCTTTTTATACTCGAGTTTCATATTTAAGCTTTGACCAATAATTTCATCAAACGTTAAAAGATACAACGAAAAGAGAGGGGCGAAAATGTTCAAGGTAAGCCGAAAATATGTGCTACTGATGTTAATTTTCGTTTTCTCCTTCATTTACCGCGTTGCTTTGATGTTTTGGCAAAGCTTTCCACCGGGCGCTGACATTGGCTTACATGCCAGTGTGATCAACTCAATAACTGGATCCGGCAACACTAATTTCTTATATGATTATTTCCAGATGGGCGGAGGCCAATCCTTGACCTTCCCGGGATACCATATCTTTGCTTCTTCCATAATGCTCATGACCGGGTTAACCGATTATGTGGCGCAGGCATTAGTTGTAGCATTATTTTCATCGTTTATTGTCTTAGCTGCTTTCTTGGTAACTAGAACTGTCTGGTCAGAATCAGCAGGATTTATCGTTGCCTTCTTAGTTGCAGTTTCTCGTTTTGACATTGAAATGCTCATGTGGGCTGGGTACCCAAACGTAGTAACTCTGTTTTTGATCCCTGTGACCTTCTATCTCTTTCTCCGAAGAGAAAGATTCTCACTGACGCCGTTTGCTGTTTCAGGTTCGGTTTTGGTCGGATCAATATTTCTGACTCACTCGTTAAGCGCCGTCGTTTTTCTAGGTATAACTGCCTCGACCGCGCTTTTTGGTGTTATAGCTCCCCAAACGTTCGGAACGACAAGGAAAACTGTTCTAAGCTGGGTAATTCCACTGTTTGGAGGTGCACTTCTTGTTTCACCATTTCTCGCAACTGCTGTTCCTGCTTACTTGAGTGCTAACTCGTCTTTCTCCGGTGTAAACATTATCAATCAAGCGATAATTTCGACAAGAGTGCTTCCAATGGTTGAAGTATTAGCGCTCTTTGCCTGTCTTTTACCCCTCCTTCTACTATCCAAAAAATATAAGCGCCGATTCATTTCGCTTCCAACTTTTTTGATAATCATGTGGCTTTTCGTTCCATTAATTCTCACGCAGGGCTATTTGTTCGGGCTCATAGTTGACTACAATCGTTTCCTCTACTTCTTGGTCTTGCCCGTGATCATACTTTTCGCTATGATGATTGACCACGGTTCATCATATTTCGCACACCTAACGGTCACGTATCAAACTTTGACAAGTCAAATGCCGAAGACAACCAAAGCTGCAAGCAAATGGGCAAAGCGAATATCCCATGGTTTAACTCGCAAGAGAGTTTACTCCGTCTTTGCGTTAGGCTTCATACTTATCTTTCTTGTGTCACTTCCGATCTTTCTCACTCCCTGGCAGGGAGTCACCATTCAAACCTTCTATCAAACTATGAATAAACCTGGCTACCAAGCAATTCAATGGGCAGAACAAAACACCGCACCCGGATCTGTGTTTGTTTCTGACGCTCTATACGGATGGTGGCTTGGCGGCTTCGCGCAGAGACCAACATTAAGCGCAGTCCCACCTCAATATTTAACGGTTGACAGCGAGTTGGCGCCAGCAACTTTTGCCTCTAACCTGCTTGACACTGATTACATGATTGATAATGGTTACATTCAAGTTCGAGAAGACGGCGGGTACATAGGTAGACACAATCCGGAATTTCTGGCTGATCTCAACTGGACACCTTTCCCCGTGCCCTTCTTCCAGTTCAACGACAGCGAAATTACTTTGCTCTCACAGAATGGAAGCTCTTTGCAGTCTACCGACGTAACGGACATGTCAGTACTCAACATGCAACTGGCCAACGGTGAAAGTCAAAACCCGTCTATTGTCGTTAACAAAGTGAGCAGCGACTTCAGTTACTCGGAAATTCTAACGGTTTCTCGCGGTATGACCTTCGCGAACATGACCATAGTACTCCAAAGCATTAGCAAGAACGTTTCTTTAGATTGGATCAACTTCATATTGAATGCACAAGGCCAATTTCTGCAACCATCCAACAATACAATTGCAATGTTAGATTCTGGCTTGAAAACGGTTGGTCAACTTGTTTTTGAAGGAAATCAACCGCAGGTGACGACGTTTAATTCGCAAAATCCCTGCGTCACTCAGCTTTCATACAACTTGAAAGGCAAATCATCCGCAGAAATACAGATATTCGTAGGTATCTATCCAGTTGGGGCAAGTGAGTTATCGAGCTCCGCGAGCTTGAACCAAGAATTAATCGAAAACGCTCAAGACATGCAAAAACCCGCTGCTGGTTTGCCCATAACCACCTTTGATTATGGTATGGCGTTGCAGGCGAATTCGGTTTCTTATGTTGCAAATCGTGATTTTGGGGTGAACGCGAAATTTGCTGCTGATCCTGAATTTAGCTTGGTATTTATTAACAATGAAGTTGCCATCTTTAAAGTCAGGGCGAACATCAATCAGAATGGAGGATAACTGGCTTCTTGATGGGTAAATTGTCAAGAGAGAGACAGCTTGAAGTTGCCTTCATAACGATATTCTCTGTGCTGGTTTTACTTATCTTCTACACAGTTGTTTCCATGAACGGTGTGGTGCTTGGAAATGATCCAGCTGTTCACTTGGTTAAAGCACAAATCTTCCTACAAACGGGTAAAATACCCTTAGAAAACTTGGGTTGGACGCCCCCTCTTTACGAGCTTTTGCTTTCGATGCTTATTTCTTTCAGCGGCGCAACTGGCATTGGGCAGATGATTTTTTTAGTGAAAGCTCTCGCCGCAGTGGTTGATTGGCTGCTTTTTATGGCTGTTTATTTAATGGCTAGCAAGTTTTTTGGTAAGAAAGTTGGTGCTGTAAGTGCTGTTTTGTTGCTGATGTGTTTTCCTGTGTTTGAGGCTAACCAGTTTGGCGGCTACACCACGGTGCTTGGCATAGCGTTCATTCTTTTTGTGCTTCTATATTTGACAAAGGCGGTAGGGGAGTTTGGCTACTTGGTGGTTACTTTTCTTGCTGCTTTTGCTCTTGTTTTGTCTCATCAGCTCGCCGCTTTTCTTGCGGCTTTTATGCTGCCTCCGATTCTGATTTACATGGTAATAAAGTCTAGAGGTGCTTCCCTCAAAGTTGTGTTAGCCTTGATTGTGGGAGGCGGAATAGCCTTTCTGTATTATTTCAAAGCCATGTTCGGCTACATTGGGCTTGTTATTGAATACGTGTTTTTTGCGGTGAAAACTTACGCTTTCCAAATTCCTTCCGTCAGCTTTCACGCGTTCATTGTCAATTTCGGCTTCATTTTCTTTCTTGCTTTAGGCGGTATAGGCATTTCGTACTTTGTCCTAAGAAAAGAGAAAAAGGGTTTCTCATACGCAATATTGATGATAAGTTTCCTTGTTCCCCTATTCTTCGCGGAGTCTTATCTTTTTGGTTTCTTCATGCCTTTCCAATGGTTCATCTATTATTTGACGCCTGCAATGGCGATCTTCGCTGGAGTTTCTGTGGTGTTTCTTCAAGAGAATTTTCTTTTGTTTTACCTGAAGAAAAGAATGAACGCGCCGATTCGTCTTGGTCCTCTTGAATCAAATACGACGGGAATTAACGGCAATAAAAAGGCCAACAAAGGCTTTTCAGCCAAGTTTGTGAAGGCTTTTAGACAACGCTTGCTTGGTCCATTTCGCAGGAACTGGTTAAAGATACTTACCGCTTCCTTAATCGTGCTGGTGTGCCTGGTGCTTGTTTTTCGTTCTGATGTTGTCTACGGTAAAATGTTGGAGGCCAGCGTTTTTTACTCCACAACCGACGTGAAAGCACTTGACGCAGGCATTTGGCTTCAACAAAACTATCCAAATAACGTTACAGTTGTGGACACTGACGTGCCCGGTTTTTGGTTTTCAGCGTTTTCCGGCAAGAACGTTATTGCTCAAACTTCAGCAACAGTGGAGACAAATGATGTTGCGTCGTCAGTGCTGAGCCTATCATATGATATACAGGATCCTCAAAACCTATTTCGAGCTTACGAAGCATATGGGAACACTTTCTTGGAAACTTATATTTCAATCGATGGAGTTTGGGATCGAGTCATATCTTCTTCCACCTCGGGAGATTTTATCTCTTTCACTCAAAACGGCAAAAACTACGATTTTTCTTTTTCCAATTTAACAAGGGACATTTACTTTGACCAGCAAATTAATCCTACGCAGTTAGCGATTCAGTTTTCCAACGAATATGTAATGTTAACTGAAACGATGATTGTTCAAAACTACACTTACCCAGCCAACATTTCTTGGACTGTGACTCCACTAAACGGTGACATTTCAAACGTAACACTATACCTGACCAATTACTTTGATTTACATTTCGACAAAGCGCAAATCCCTCAAATCATGAATTGGGTTAACCCTTGGAATGTAACTTCGAATACAACTGACGGTAATCTTTGGGCTGTTGTTAATTTGCCAAATGCAACATCTGACAGCTACGTTGGTGTTTATGATGACCAAGATCAAGTTGCTTGTGCATTCAACTTCACGGATCGACCCGACTGGGGAAACATTGGCGCATTGGGCAACGGACAAATCGACGCGATAAGATTTCAATATCAGTTTAGCGAAGTCAACAATGACCAGATGGTTCAGCGGCAGTACCAAATTCTCTGCCTTTCAAAGAGCAATTTTACTGCGTTGGAACCGACCAATCTTGAAAGCCTCCTGGACTTCAAATCTAACCCCTTCAATGTCTACACAAGAAGTTACAAAGATTACATAGCCCAGAATAACATTGATTTCATAGTTTACGACAAAAATCAACTAGACCCTAACATAATCCATTTGAAATTCCTGCAGCAAATCTACTCAAACAATCGATATGTAATTTTCAAAATAATAAGCAACTACAACCAAACCCAATGACACAACCGTTTTAGCTTTGAGTACCATCAGCTTCTGGAGAATTGATTTCGATTTTCACCGGATAGCAGTCAAAAAGAACTCTGTTCATAGGGAAGAAAGAATTGGCAGAAAAATTAATTGAAATTTATTGACATTTGTTGATGGATTTCAAGGAATAAAAAAGGAACTGAGGAAAAAAATTTACTGCTTTTTAAAGTAGTTAGGGTCTTCGCGCAGAACTTTCGGTATGTAGTTACAGGCTGGGTCTGATTCGAATAGGTCGCCAGTGTAATATTCTGCTCTTGTCCTGCATCCACCGCAGATTTCTCGGTATTCGCAGACTCCGCATCTTCCTTTGATGTTGCTTTTGTCGCGTAGTTTGAGATGTAGTTCGCTTTTCTGCAGGTCATCCCAAACCTTGGTCAATTTCTTGTCTTTGACGTTGCCTAAACGGTAGCCTTCGTGGAATCCGCAACTTCGGTAATCGCCGTTTTCTGTTATGCCAACGTAGTTGCCTCCAATAGTGCATCTGCCAAGATAGCCTTCGTGGTACCAGTCCCAGAAGTCAACTGGGTTTTTCTGGCGAACGATTCTGGCGTAGAAAGGCGAGTAAACGTTGACTTTGACCTTGCCGTATAGTTTCCGCTGGATATCATAGATTTCGTCGAAAGCTTCCTCGTATTGTTCCGGTGTGGGCGCTAAGTCGGGCATATTGCTTCCTGCTCTGCCAACTGGAACGAGATTGTGGTAGACTACCATGCGGGCTTTGTATTCCTCTGCGAGTGCTGCAGGGTGCGCCATGTGTTTAATGTTGTATTTAGTCATGGTTGTGACTATGCAGTCGAGCAATCCGACCTCAGACAGTTTTTCCATTGCGTGCAATGCTTTATCATAGCTGCCTTTGCGTCGAATTATTTCGTTTGATTCCTTATTTCCATCTAGGCTAATCGCTGTGTGGACGTTGTATTTTCTTAGCTTGTCAAATCTTTCCTCATCCCACGCGAAACCGCTAGTTATTAGGCTAACTTTCATGTCGTATTTTTCTTCAGCATAAGCGATAATGTCAAAGATGTCTTTTCGAACCAATGGTTCTCCGCCGCTGATGCCAAACCACGGTGCCCCAAAATCGTGAATTTCGTCAACCATTTTTTTGGCGCCTTTAGTGTCAAGTTCAGTGTCAGCAGCATAGTCCTTAGTGTAGCTGCAGTACATGCAGTTGCCGACACAGTTCCTTGTACATCGCCAAACCACCATGAATAGTGGTGACTTATTTGAAGCCATCAAATCCCCAACAGTCAAAGTAATTTCGGTGATGCGATATAAAACTTACTGCTAGAAGGCAATGTTTGTTTGGAATAAGAAAAATTGCAGAAAACAGTTTAATTGATGTATTGCTGTCGTTTTGTTCTCCTCAATCGAGCGCGTCTTGTTGTTTATTATTGCTTTTCATGTTTGGTGAAACGCGTGCGCCTTATTTGGAGAAATCCTTCAATTGTGAAAACGGTCAAGGCCAGAACGGTTATGAATATAAGCAGTAGAAAGAAAACTTTGAATTCGTAGGTTTCAACCGGGTAATGTATGGCTAAAATTACTGCTTCTGTCACGAGGATTGCTAAGAAAAGGATTGAGTAACGCCACATATTAGGAACCAGACGTTTGCCGATCCATACGTATCCTGAAACGTGTGCTTTGTTTTTCGTAATGTACTCCCCGTACTGGTTTTTTTTAAGGTAGCCTAGGCCCTCGAGTTTCTGCAAGTGCCTATATGCAACACTTGGGCTACTGAGATTGGCAGCTTTCATTATTTCTCGGGGTCCAACAGGTTTGCCTAACTTTAAAATGTGTAAGTACACCTCTAAAGTTATTCCCTCTAACTCTCCTTGGTCCGTCTTAGCCATGGTTAAGCCTCAAGGTAAAACGAAAGTAAAAGTTTATCTGTGATTCGCTTTTCCCAACTTCTCATTTTCAGAGCGTTTTTGTTAAGACATTTTAAATGGGTGCAAGGAGCCTCAGATCTCTTAACAAACCTTTGTTTTACTTTTCGGCGCCGTTTTTTTCGTTAAGAATAACTTGCTTTCACCATAGGTTGGGAAAGTCTTATTAAACTAACCAGCGCTAAATTGAACTAAGAAATTAAAAAGGAGAAGAAAGTGATAATGTCTAAACCTAAAGAATATTCATGGATGACTAAAGATAAACTGATGACTTACACCTTTTTCGCTCTGCTCATACTCACCGTTATAACAGCTATTATATGGTCACAGGAAAAGACTCCCTCGGGCTGGAACCTCGGTCTAACATTA
Organism: Candidatus Bathyarchaeota archaeon; assembly: GCA_963827165.1. Classification (GTDB taxonomy): domain Archaea; phylum Thermoproteota; class Bathyarchaeia; order Bathyarchaeales; family Bathycorpusculaceae; genus Bathycorpusculum. The sequence goes on from CAWGZR010000005.1 coordinate 705,026, forward strand.
GCTATTAACGCAATAATCTCCGTTGGAATCGCCGTTGGACTTGACGCTTTTCTATTCAAAATCACTGCTGATAGCCCGCTTAACTTGATGTCTGCTGCCGTTTTTGGCTTAATTGTGACTGATTGCTACGTATTGGGCGCACCGAGTATGACTACAATCGGTTTTGATTTGTTCCCCGTAGAGGCACCTCAATGTTTCGTCTTTGTCGCGTTAATGTCTCTAATCGGCTTGGTTGTTTTCAAGAAACTTGTCGGCGTCACTGGAAGAAAATACGTTAACCCCGCTGCAGCTGCAAAACTTGTCGTCATGATTCCATTCATCGACACATTGCTTCTAGCAATTGACCACATGAAAAGCGGTTTACTCAAGGTGCCTTCGCTGGCTGGCCCAGTTGGGTTGACTAACGTAGTAAACGGCAACGGAGGCGGTACAGGATACCCTGGATTCGGCGCATATATGTGGAGTTGCTTCTCTAATGCGAGCATAAAGAATCTCTCATCAGCAAATATAAGCAAATTGTTTCTGCAAATGCTTCTTGACAAGTTTCACGGGTGGCCTGGTGGAGCCTCAACAATTGCAGTAATCGTCGTTGGCATAGGCTTCTTCGTCGTCGCGCGCAAATACGTTAAATGGAGAATCACAATAAGCTATATTGTTACTGTCGCTTTGCTTTCGGTGGTTTTCTCTGCTGCATACGGTGACTCAGGTAGTTCAGGTTACCTTGTGCGACTGCTGTTCATGCTATTCATCGGCAGCTCAATATTCTTGGCGTTCTTCATGGCAACAGATCCTGCAACTACGCCGCTAACCTATTTGGGACAAATAATCTTCGGAGTCGGCACAGCCGTATTGACAGTGCTTATGATAACATACCTGCAGTTTTTCGGAGCCTCTTTCGTTGCATTAGTTATTATGAACTTGACTGTGCCCGCGCTTGACAAGATCGGCAGAATGAAGCCATCAACCGAAAGTAAAGAACCAAAGCTACCTAAAGCACAAGCCTTCGCCCCTGAAAAAATCAAAGAAACCCAATGCATACGATGTGGTGCTTGCATGACTGCTTGCTGCCATGGACTTAGCCCAATACTGATTAAGCAGGCATTTGATAAGATGAACTTTGACCAAATGAGTAAGCTACATGCGGATTATTGCACTGGATGCGGACACTGCAGTTACGTTTGCCCTGCAAGAATCGACCTTAGAAGAGCCATATTGCAATCCAAAGGAATGCTGAGACAACAAGAATAAACCCCTATTTCCTTAATCTTTTCTTTTATTTTCTCCCAAGCAAACATATGTTGCCACGTTTGATGGTGCAGTCTTAGCGCCTGTTTCCCAAGTTCTAGCCGTTGCTTTTTGACATGTCAACCTTCCAAGCATTAAGCTTATAAACATGCCACAACGTAAATAAGTCAAGGGATAAAAATTGGAAACACCAAAATTCAAACTAGCTGACATATTCCAAGGCATCCTTATACCAATAATCCTCGTGGCTTTGATCTATTTTCTCGCAATATACATTAACCCCAACGGATCTTCACACATAATCGGAAACTCCAGCACAATAGGTATTATTCTCACTCAGGGCTTTGCGCAAATGATCATTCTCGGTATCCCAATGATATTGGGTTTACTGTGGAACAAATGGGCGGGCGGCGCGGCTGGCTTCATTACAGGCGGCATGTATTACTTAGCTGAAGCAGGCTATTCCAACGGATCTTATGCGGTCTATAACTCCTTTACTTACAACTTCTACGGCGACTTGAGTATGCTCTCTTATCTTGTTATGGCTGTAATCATCGGTTACATGGCGGGCGCTTTGGCTAACGGTTCCATGAACTTCAAGCGGTTACTCGGGGCAGGGTTGACAGCAGCCATCATTACCGCTGTAATCCAAGCGTACTTCAACTACACTATTTCACTCACACCAGCGCGGACTATGAATCATCAAATGTGGGCAAATACATCCTATGGATTTGCTGGCTTGTACGGCTTTGTGTTGCAATTCATTCCGAACATTGCTTTAGGAGTAATCATCCCGATCCTTGCTAAAGTAATGTCGTGGTATGGGCTTCAACCAGTAAGGCATCAATAAAAAAATCCCTATTTCCCTTTCTTTTTTAATTTCCGAAATTTTTGGAAACCCAACTGTTCTGACATCATTTTTTCGGTTGCTTTTGTTCACAAATAGTGGTGTGTCTACTCCCTCCATTTTGGCGATTGTTGGTATCGCGTTTTTGTACTCGGAATTTTCTCACAAGCATAAGTGGCAATCGGGAGGGGAATTTCCGGAAATTTTTTTGCTTTGTGTTTTAGATTGCTTTTTTGCATCAGGGTTTGAATCGTCTTCAGGTTGCGTCATAAAACGTCACGAAACGTCAAATAACGTCATAAAAAGTCATGAAACGTCGCCAAACGTCATAAACCGTCACAAAACGTCACCAAAAGTCAACAAGCGACACCACCGTCACTTAACATAAAAGACAAAGATCGTGGACAAAAGAAGCCCCAAAAGCATGGTCAGATGATGGTGTGGGGCTTTTCAGCCCATGTATTTCTTTGTTTCTTAGATTGGTTTTTTGAAAAGGGGTTTGGATTAGCTGCAGGTTGAGTCTTAAAATCTCTATTTTTCTCTAAAATTATCTTAGAAAGGCAATTGCAGTCAACAATGGCAAAAGACTCCTATAAGCCGTAGTTCGCGGGTTGCCTGTTTGCCATTTTTGGTTTGGAGCTTGAAAAACAATTTGATTGAAAGGAAATGAATGGCGGAAAAACGGGTTTAGAAAAAATCAGGTTTAGTTTGGCGCGAATTCCCAGGCAATGTTGCCTTTCCAGATTTCGCCCAGCTTCGTTATCCTGACTTCTTTGTCGTCGATTTCGATTAGTCCTTTGTCTTTCAGCTTTTGGAGTTGCTTAGGGAAAACTTTCTCAGGGGTTGTGCCAAATTTTTCCATAAACTCTTTTTTGCTAACTGGCAGCCGGAGGTATAACCGCGTCATCGTTCGCCTCATCATATCCTCAGTTGTGGATTCTGAAAGCCTGCTTATAGGCAGTTTTCCGGTTTTCACAGTTGACATATAATCATTTATGTTTTCTAAGTTAGAGTAAGAAAACTGTTGCAGATACCCCATAAAGCAGCCCGCCCCAGTCGTCAAAATGCCTCCCCAAGGCCAACCGTTAAGACAGTTCTCGCGCATGTGCCACTCGACCCTGCTGAAGCGGTCGTGCCCAACTGCTTTGTAGCCTGCAGCTGTCAGCATGTTGTAGGCAGTTAGGTACATCTGTTTCTCGTATTCGGCATCTCCTGTGGGCGGTGAAACGCCTGTTTTAATCATTTTTTCAAGTGTGGTGCCGGGATCCACATGTAAAGAGTAAGCGTCAACTTCCACGTCAAGCTCAATTGTTTTCTTCAGGGTGTCTATCCAGCTTTCCATCGTTTGCCCAGGAAGGTTATACATAAGATCAACGCAGACGCATAAATCTAGTTTCCTCGCGTGCCGAATTGCTTTTTCAACATCTGCCGCTGAATCAGGCAGGCAAAGCAGCTTGCGCAGCTTGTCATCAAAAGTTTGGGCTCCCATGTCCATCTGGTAGACTCCGTACTCGGCGAGTTTATTGATTTTTGGGAGTGCAAGGGTCTTTGAGGAACCTGTGACTTTGATGAAGTATTCTTCGTTGATGTTGAAGTTTTCTTTGCAGAAGTCGATGAGGTCAATCATCTGCTCAGCCGCTAAGACGCTTGGCGTTCCTCCGCCTAAGACGATTTCGTCGAAGCAGCTGGTCTGCACATATTTAGTTTTCGCGTACATTGCGAGCTCTTTTTTCAGCAAATCAAGGTATGGCTCAATCTTCACTTTGGAAGTGGCTGTGGTTGGGAAATAACAAAAAGCGCATCTAGAGTCGCACACGGATATCCACGGCTGGAGCTCCATAAGCCTGCCTGACTTGTTTTCAGTGTTAAGGAACTCCATGAAGGCATGGTAAGTTTCGGGTTTTATTTCTGGGTAATCCCTGTATGTGTAGGGCGGCCAGTTTTCTCGAGTATCGTACCCGCCGGATTTCCCTTCTTTGAGTGCAACAGCTTTAGTCATCCAAATTCCCCGCGAATTTACTTTTAGAACGGCTCAGAAACATAATAAACATATCGTTAAAACATATCGATTGAATGCGGAATCCAAAAAAAGCACCTTTTATCTTTAATAGAAAATTTTTTCTCTCGTGGGCTAATTATTTTTTGCTCATGGTTCGCATGATGATGTAATTTGCGGCGGTTCGAGCCATAATTTTGCTGTACACGCTGCCCCGCAGATACCCTTTTACGGCTTGGCGAAGGAAGTACTTGATTGAGTAGAACTTATTGTAGAAATCCTGCCTTTCTTTAAGCACTATTTCAGCGGGCAGATTAGGATCTTCAAAGATCGCGTTCATCGTGTTGTAACGGTTCCAGTCATTGGTCATCTTCCACCCATAGCTCTGAACCAAAGCCCGAAGCTCAGTTCCTGGGTAAGGTGTGGGAATATTTAGCCAAACGCTATCGGGTTCCACTCTTCGGACAAAATCAAGGCTTTCCGTAAGAGTTTCCCGTGTTTCACCTGGATAGCCCAGAATTATAGAGACGGTGGTAAATATTCCCGCTTCTTTAGACCATTTGATGGCGTTTTCGCACTGTTCAGTGGTGACTTTCTTCTTCAGGGAGTCGCGGATTCTTTGGCATCCTGATTCTACGCCGAAGCAGATTTCGTCGCAGCCGGCCTTATGCATCTTAGCGAGCAGCTCTTTTGTCGTTACGTCTGCCCGGGTTCCACAGCCCCATTTCAAATTTACCTTGCGCTCAATCATTCCATCGCAGATATCGATCGCTCTTTTCTTATCGAAGGAAAAAGTGTCATCTTGAAACTGAATTCCCTCTGCTCCATACTCGTTTTTGAGCCATCCAATTTCGTCAAGAACGTTGCCAGCGCTTCTTGCACGGAATGTTCTGCCAAACATTTCGGACGCAACGCAAAAGCTGCATTGGAAGGGGCATCCCCTGCTTGAGATTATCGGCAATATCCTTTTTCCGTTGATTCGGTATTTTTCGATTGGAATCTGTTTGTAGTCTGGGCGTGGCAGCGCATCTAGGTTTTGGATGAACGGTCGGGTTGGCGCTTGCACGATTTGTTTGTCTTTTCGGTAAGTTATGCCTTTGATATTGTCTATGTTTTGTAGCTGGGGTTGCTTTGCGAGTTCCAGAAGGGTTTCTTCTCCTTCGCCTCTTACGATGACGTCAACTACGCTTTCTTGAGTAAGGATTTCTTTGTCTTGGAAGGTCGCGTGTGGTCCACCCATAACGATTTTAGCGTCAGGACAGGCTTCCTTTGCGGCGTAAGCGGTTTTGAGAGCTGACTCAAAAGTCTGCGTCATCGCGCCGACCCCGACTATGGTGGGTTGGTAAACGCTTAGTTCCTTTTTGAGGTTCTCATGGTCTATGCCGTATATGGGGCAATCAAAGACTTTTACATCAAAATTGTTCTGCTCCAGCACAGCCGCCATATATGCCAAGCCAAGCGGTGCGAAAAGCGGGTGATCGCCTGCTCCTTCGAGGAGCGGTGTATTAACGAGCGCTATCTTGGGCTTGTTTGTTGTCATTATTATACACGTTTAGCAAGGGGTTATTTTAATGACTAATCATTGTCGCTTGGATATAGGTCTTAAGCATATAATTTTAAGATTTTAACCTTTTGCTAAAGTTGCGCCCAACCGCTAAACCTGGCAGTGAGCATATTTTTCACCGTTACATTTTTATAATGTGAGGTTGACGCTTCTTTCGAGGACCCTTTTTGCGAGTTGCTTCAATGTGGACTGGCGGCAAAGATAGCTACTTAGCTTGCTCAGGCGCCGTCTCCGAAGGAAACAACGTTACCACACTCATAAACTTCGTATTCAAAGAACCTCCACATCCTAAACCCAATAGAATCAAAAGTTTGGCGGGTTCGGTTTTGATGAAGCTGTCTGGGATGAAGCCCTACAAGGATGTTCCGCATGAAGTTAACCCCGAAATCATCGCGTTGCAGGCGAAGGCGTTGGGTTTGCCGATTGTGCAGCCAGAAGTTTCGATGATGGAGTTCGTTGACAAATTTAAGGCAACGATCAGTAGCCTGAAGCCGACTGTTGAGGGAATCGCTTGGGGTGCCGAGGAGGATCAAGCCGCCGTTCACATGTCGATGCTTACCCCTATCTGCGAAGAGCTAAAGGTAAAAATGATTTTTCCGCTCAAAGGCATCGGCGAAGACGCAAACATTGAGACTTTCACTCGGAAAGGTTATGAAGCAACCGTAATCGTTGTTGACACTGACTTTTTGAGTGAAGATTGGCTTGGACACGAAGTCGACGCCAACTTCTTGGAGCAGATCCGCAACAAAAGCAAGGAAACAGGCACGGCGGTAAGCAACATCGAGTTCCACACGCTCGTCACCGATGCCCCTCTTTTCAGGAAACGCCTCAGAATCGTTGAAAGCCGTAAGATCAAACGGAAAGGGTTCGCGGTGCTCGACATAACCAAAGCTGAACTTATCGAAAAATAAGTCACTTCAGAATAAGATTGCCCGAAAACCTGAGCGGGTTTTGGAGCGGCTCATCTAATTTTTCTTTTGAGTCGTCTTGCCGTCAAAAATACAACCAAAGCAGCGATTACCGCCAAAACCAAAAAAACAGCGATTTCGGAGACCGGTTCTGCCGTTGCGGGTTTTGCTGTTGATGCAGGTCCAAAAGCGTAGAGCATATTGTTGTATGAGCCCACGTATACGGCACTGTCGGCTGCGGCTGGTGAGGAGACAACCATTTCGCCTGTGGCGTAGCTCCAGATTTCTTTGCCGTTTTGTGCGTTGAGGGCATAGACGTCGCCGTCGTAGGAGCCAACGTAAACAGCACCGCCTGAGACTGCAGGCGACGACGCTACTTGCCCGCCGGTCAGGAAGCTCCACGCGAGTTTGCCATCCGACGCCTGCAAAGCGTAAACTTTCCCGTCTCCTGACCCCACATAAATCAGGCCGGCCGCCACGGCAGGGGACGAAGCAACCCCCGCATCCGTGGCGAATTCCCAGACGAGTTTGCCGTCGGAGGCTCGCAGGGCATAGACGTTGTGGTCGTAAGAGCCAATGTACACGACGCCGTCTGCTACTGCGGGCGACGAAACCACGTAGCCCCCTGTTGCGTAGTTCCAGATGATGGAACCGTCGGAGGCATTGAGGCAGTAGACGTTATTATCGTTTGAGCCGACATAGACTCTGCCGTCGTTGACTGCGGGTGAGGAAACCGTGATTTGACCGTTTGTAGTATAGTGCCATATGAGTGTGCCGTCCGATGCGTTTAAGGCGTATATGCTGCCGTCTTCTGAACCCACATACATGACGCCACCCTGTACGGTGGGAGAAGAAACCACTGGGCCGCCTGTTTTGAAGCTCCAAACCTTGATGCCTGTGGCAGCATCGAGTGCGTAAACATTGCCGTCGTAAGAGCCCACATACACGATGCCATCCGCAACCGCAGGAGATGAAAACATCACCATGTCGCCCGTAGCGTAGCTCCACACCACGTTGTTATGCATTTCCACGTTGAATCCAACCATACCGGTCGAAGCGTTCAAAGCGTATACGACGCCATCATGCGAACCCACATAAACCAGCCCGTCTGCTACTGTTGGAGAAGAGTCTATTTCACCCCCTGTTGCGTAGCTCCAAACGTAGCCGCCCGTCGTAGCATTCAATGTATATAGTTTCCCGTCCCAGCAGCCAACGTAAACCCTGCCGTCGGCCACTTCGGGACGCGAAATAACCATGTCACCCGTCACGTAGGTCCACAGCAAACTGCCGCCGGAGGCATCAAGCGCATATACTCTGCTGTTCTCCGATCCCACATAAACTGTGTCGCCCGCCACCGAAGGGGAAGAAGCTACAGCTGCACTTGTTGAGAAACTCCAAATTTTGGCGCCGGTTTCTGCGTTTAGGGCGTAGACCTTGTCGTCGGTTGACCCAATGTAGACAGTGCCTCCGCTGATACAGGGCGAAGAATAGATTGCTCCGCCCGTCGTGAAGTTCCAAATCTGTTTGCCAGAGGAGGCTTCCAAAGCGTAGATTTTTCCGTCGTCGGAACCAGCGTAGACCACGCCTGACTGTACCGCGGGTGAAGAAACCACTTGGCTGCCCGTTGAGTAGGTCCAGATGAGGGCTCCGTTAACGGCGTTGAGAGCGTAGATTTTGCCGTCTTCCGACCCGATGTACAAGGTTCCGTTGCTGACCGCAGGCGACGACAACATGATTTTGTAGCCCGTGCTGAAGTTCCACGCCAACCTGCCTGTTTGGGCGTTTAGGGCGTAAACATTGTGGTCTTCCGAGCCGAAGTACACGTTTCCGTAGGCGACGGCTGGGTCACAGTCAACGTAGTTTCCTGTCGCGAAGTTCCAAAGTTTTGCGCCGTTGGTTGCGTTGAGTGCATAGAGGTTGTGGTCTTCGCTGCCAACATACACCCTGCCTTCTGAGACTGCGGGTTGGGAAATCACGATGCCGCCCGTCGTAGACGCCCAGATGACAGCGCCGCTTAGGGCATCGAATGCGTAGATGTTATGGTCAAAAGAACCTACGTACACGACGCCGCCGACTACAGTGGGTGAATCCATTTGGCCGCCCGTGTTGAACTTCCAAAGTGTCTGATTCGTCGCAGGCGCCGAAGAATCTCCACTGCCTGTGTGAGCGGGATTACCGTGAAACATGGGCCACCCAGCTGCACTGACTTGGCTCTGGGCTGCTCCCAAAATGGCTGCGGCTAAAAACAGCGTAGACAGAACAAAAACAAACGTGGCGGCTGCTTTCATTTCTGTTTCCATCTCACTCAGGTATTAAGGAATAAAGAGGTTTTCTCTTAAAACAGGGAAAAGGCAGGGCTACTTTTTGCGAAGGCTTTCAGGAATGTAAACACAAGCGGGGTCCTCAGCATACATGTCGCCTGTGTAAGCGTACGCGCGGTTTCTGCATCCCCCGCAGAGCTCACGGTATTCGCAGACTCCGCATTTGCCCTTGAGTAGGTTGCGGTCTTGGAAGCTGCTGTAGAACGGTGAGGACTTAACATCTTTCCAAGCGTCCTGCAGCGATTTGTTTCGAATGTTGCCCAGCCTCTGGTGTTCGGTGGGTGTGAGGTCGGTGTAGAAGCATGGGATAAGGTCGCCATTCTCCGTGACTGAAACGTAGCCGCCGAAAGCGAAGTAGGTGCATTTGCCGTGGAATTTGTGCTCGTACCATTTATCGAAGTTTGGGATGCCGCGCATTTTGACGACGCGGGCGAAGTGGGGGCAATGGACATGGATTTCGAATTTGCCCTCATATTTTTCGGTGAGGTCCCAAATGTGGTTGAGCACCCACTCATACTGTTCGGCCGAAGGGGTGAGGTCAGCCATTTCCTTGGCTCTTCCACTGGGAACAAGATGGTTAAACCAGACGAAGTTCGCGTGATACTTCTCCGCCAACTCGCAAACATGGTCGAGATGCTGATAATTTATGGTAGTTATGGCGCAGGCTAACCCGTTGAGGATTTTGCCCTTGCTGAGTTTGTCAATGGCGGCCAAGGCCTTGCGGTAGCTGCCTTTGCCCCGAAGTTGGTCATTGATTTCTTCGGGTCCGTCGATACTAACGCTGGTCCAGATTTGGTCCCTCACCAGGTTGTCATAGATTGAACCATCGACAAAAGTGCCGTTAGTAAGAAGGCAGACGTTGAGACCTTTGCTCTTGGCATATTTGGTGATTTCAAAGATGTCTGGGCGCGTAAGCGGTTCTCCCCCTTTTATGCCGAACCAGCGGACGCCGAATTCTGACACTTCATCCACAAGGTGGAATGCTTCTTGAGTTGTGAGTTCCCTGGGGGCTTTGGCGCCTGTGGCGTCAACGTTGCAGTATTTGCAACGGGCATTACATGCACCTGTTGCCCTCCAAGAAGTCATAAGCAAAGGACCCTTACTCGTCAAACAAAAACCCTCTCTTTCTCGCAATCATTATTTATCTAAACGTTTCTTTCAACCTAAAAAAGATTATGCGGTGCCTTCTTCTTGCTGTCTTTTCGTTCAAGCAGCATTTTCCTGCTTTTCTTAGGGGGCAGATCCACGTTGGGATGTTTCCGTAAGGTTTATAGTGAAATCAAATATCATAAAGTGACTTGGTGGCATATCGCTTACCTCTTAATTAGAGATAAGCGAATGGTTAGAATAAGGGGGTACTATCTATTCACAAAAAAGTCTTAGTTCTTGCTATTTTATTTGTGCTTCTTACTTCATCAGTTTCCGCCTCAATTTCCGCCCTTCAAATGAACGCAAAGGCACAGGCGACAGGCACAACTTCTAACTTGAACCAGTACGAATGGCCCCAATTTCAAGGAGACGAATCGTTCACCCGTTTCTCAGCAGGACCCGCCCCAAGCACATCTAACGTGCTTTGGAAAGCCACTATACCTGGTATACAACCGGACCTTACAGCCTTCGACGGCTTAATCTTCGTAGGCACAAACACATCCCTCGTAGCAGTAAACCAAGCCGGTCAAATAGCTTGGAGCACCCCTATTCCCTTGAATAAAACCTGGCCCATAGCCTACGAAATTGATTCTTCACATTTGGTTGCGGAGGGTAGCTGCCTTGATCCCTCCACTGGCAAAATCCTGTGGACAAGCACTTCGTTTTGCGCGGACACAGGAATCTTCACGTCCAACGTTTACAGCCCCGAAACAAAAATGTTTTATGTAAAAGATAATTCCTACATTGTCGCATGGAACTTCGCCGACCCCTCAAAGCCGCCGACCGTTGCGTGGACAACTTACATTCCAGGCGGAGGCCAAGCAGGCATCGGAACAACCTATGGAGCCGGCATAGTCTTCGCAGGCTCCTTTGAAAACCAACAGCTGGCGCTTAACGCAACAACTGGCAAAATAATATGGGATACCCAAACGAAGGGACCCATGATTTTTGACGGCGCCTACGCGGATGGCTTCTTCTTCAGAGGCGGAACAGACGACAACACAATGTATTGCTTTAACGCAGCCGACGGACAAATCGTGTGGACCTACACTCCACCTTCTGACCCAAATGGGTACTTCACAACTGGACCCGCCATCGCTTACGGAACCGTTTATGAAATGAACAAAGACGGGTACCTCTACGCCCTGAACGAAAAGACTGGCGCTCTGCTTTGGAAATACAAGAGTCCGGACACCGATTTCATGTGGCCAGGAATGCCCACAGTGGCGGACGGCAAAATCTACCTCACTACCGGCCAACACGCAGCTTACAATGGTCCAGCACAGGTCTCCCAATTCGCGTGCTTGAACGCATACAACGGGCAAACCATCTGGACCCTTCCCATTGAAGCGTTGGCTCCCAGGGAGTCGGCCATCGTTGCGTATGGAAACTTGTACATCATCCCCGGTGAAGTAACATCCGCCGTTGACACAACATCAGGAACAGAATACTCAACAAATAACGCGCTTTGGGCGATAGGCGGCGGAAGCTCAACTCCAGCGCCGACCCCGTCTGGCACCCAGGGATCTGCCCCAACACCCACGCCGGCGCCTTCGCTGACACCGATTTTGTCTTCGAGCCTCAGCAATTGGACTATGTTTCGCGCTGATCCAGCTCACTCATCAACAGCCGAAGTCGGCCCATCAAACCTTACTGAAGCTTGGAAATTCGCAACTGAGGGCTCAGTTGTCTCCTCGCCAACGGTCGTTGGCGGAGTGGTTTATGCCGGTTCACAGGACAAAAACGTTTACGCAGTTGATGCATTGAGCGGCAAGCTTGTCTGGAAGTTTGCTACTAGCGGCTCGATTGAAGATTCGCCTGCCGTGGCAGCTGGATTACTATATATTGAGAGCGACGACGGCTACGTTTACTGCCTTAACGCACAGAGCGGGGCACTCAATTGGCAGACCCCCGTTGGGAGCAATCTGCACTACACGTATGCGAACCTGATGCTAACCTCTTCACCCGTTGTATCAGATGGCATGGTTTACATCGGCTCCTTAGACGGCAACCTATACGCCCTCAACGCGGAATCGGGCGCGATTGTTTGGAAAACTCCATCGGGCGGACCAATCGAGTGTTCACCAGCCTACTCTGACGGCGCCGTCTTCTTCACTTCCCAGCAGCCATCGACTGGCATGCTCTTCAAGCTTAACGCGGATACTGGACAGGTAATGTGGAACTTCACGATTCCTTATAATCACTCGTTTTTAGGCGGGACAGAGCTTCTTGGTTCCCCTTCCGTTGCAGCAGGGATGGTTTTTGCATCCTCAGACTGGGGAGCTTACTACGCAGTAAACGTTGAATCAGGCCAGATGGTGTGGGATTTCGTTAACCCCGCGGCTACGGAATTCATTGTTTCCTCACCCATCTACGTTAATGGTGACCTCTACATCATCAACATATTCAATATTATGTGCCTCAACGCAGCGAATGGACAAATGGTCTGGACCGCCTACACAGGAGACGAACTCTACGTTTCGCCTTCCTATGCTGATGGCAAAATCTACGTTGCAACTAGCGAACGGCATATATTTGTTCTCGACACCACGCAAGGCGGTAAGAAAATTGCGACTGGTACCACACCCTCCAGTAGCTGGTCTTCGCCAACGATAGCGGACGGCATGCTATACATCGGATGTAACGACTGGAATATCTATTGTTTTTCAGAAGGCATCAGCACCCAAGGGTCAACCCCTGCCACAACAGACAACGTCGCGATGGGACACGACATAGTCATTGTAGTATTCGTAATCGCTGCCCTTGCAATTGCAGCAGCCTTCACAGTGAGCTATGTTAACAGAAAGAAAGTCAAAACGCCGTCGACAGCTTAGTGGGCGCCTCAGACTTTAGTCTTGGTCTTTGCTTGGTGTGCTGTGTCCGCCTGGGCTTTTCTTTACAGGTCTAACCTTGCCCATCTGTCTAAACGCCCATCTCGATGCGCGATACTTCCAGACGAGGTGGTTGAGAGCCATGCGTGCCATGATTTGGCTGTGGAAATCTCCCCGTTGCCTCATCCGTAAGTAATAGGTTGGTGTGAAGATCCTGTCATAGACTGATTTTTTGGTTTGCTCCAACTTCTCAAGAGGCAAAAGCGCATTTTTGAAAACCTGCATCTGCTCATGATAAAGGTTCCAGTTCTCCGAAAGCTCCAACCCCAACTCTTTAACCTGATCATAAAGTAGTGTGCCAGGGTAAGGAACCGCCTCACACATGTAAACGTAATCAGGCTTGGTTTTGCGAATGAAATCCGCTGTTTGCTTCAGCATCTCCGGTGTTTCGCCTGGGTACCCAATGACGAGCGATATGGCGACGAGGATGTCTGATTCCTTCGCTAACTTGATGGCATTAGCGTTCTGCTCAACTGTGGTGCCTTTCCGCATGGTGTTTAGCATCTGTTGGCTGCCTGATTCGACGCCGAAATGGATGAGTTGGCAGTTTGTGCTCCTGAGCTTGTCCAAAAGAGCCTTAGAGACTTTGTCTACCCGCGTTCGGCAGTCCCACGGCATGTCAAATCCCCGTATCTTCATTTCGTCGCAGATGGCGATTGCCCTTGGTACATCAGAAGTGAACGTGTCGTCGTAAAACGCGAAAGCTCCTGCCCCAAAAGTGTCCCGTAGCCACTCAAGCTCGTCCACCACCTTATGTGGGTTGCGTGCCCTAAACCCTTTGCCGCACATCTTGGATGCGAGGCAGAAGGCGCAGTTGAAGGGGCATCCGCGGCTGGTTATGATGGGCATGTAGAGTTTGCCATTAATACGATAGCGACTAACGTCAAAGTGCTTGTGAGCTGGGTAGGGAAGGGTGTCTATGTCTTCGAGGAAGGGCCGGTCAGCAGTGCGGATGACTTGCCCGTCTCGCTTATAGGTGATGCCTAAAACCTTGCCCAGAGCTTTGAGGTTGTCTTCGGACACGAGGCGTGCGAGTTCGAGCATGGTTTGTTCTCCTTCGCCGCGCACGACGATGTCGACGTCTTGGCTATCCATGAAGGTGCGTTCATCCAAAACGGTGACGTGGGGTCCGCCAATCATGGTTACGCAGTTTGGCAGGGCTGCTTTGGCTGCTTTTAGTACTTGAAGCGCAGGGAAGTAAGTGACGGTTGCCGCGGTTGCGCCGACGATGTCGGCTTTAAGGCTTCTGAACTTGTCTTCCAGGTCCTTCTGGCTGAGTTTGGCGATTTGGCAGTCAACCACGTCCACTTGGTACCCATCTCGTTCAAGCACTGCGACAAGGTAGCTGATGCCAAGAGGTATGAAAACGGCTTGCGGTACATCCTCAGGATAAGGTGGATTAGCAAGTACTACGTGAGCCTTCACGCTATGTCCCCGACTTAGAAACTAAAATCGTCTACCCAATCTATTATGTGTTATGCAAATAAGCTGAGCTGCCGATTAACGTTACAGGTTGATGTTTTCTTGAGGTTTTCATGGCAGGAGATTTTAGTTTTTTGTGATTTGGGTTGCTTGGGTTTTTTTGAGCTTGAAAAATCTGCAAGTCAAGACCCTTCCTGAGTCAACTCGACTCTTCCCGTTAGTTTAGCTCATATACTGCCTGGTACATTCGCGGTTTTTAGGGTGATACCGTTTTGGACGAACCGCTTATTGTAGGTGCTGAACGCAAGGGTTTTTATGGATTGTCTTCAATAGGCGAAGTACTCATACTCGGAGACAGCAAGTTGCCACCCGATTTAGCCCTTATACACGGAAACGTTCGAACGATGGACGCAGCACAACCTTTTGCCCAAGCAGTTGCAATTAAAGAGGGCAAAATCGTTAAGGTAGGCTCCGACGAAGAGGTACAACAGCTAATCGGTGAACAAACCAAGGTCATATACCTCAACGGAAAAACCGTGCTTCCAGGTCTAGTCGACACCCACATTCATGTGGCGGACTTTGGTAGATGCTTGCTCTGGCTTGACCTGACCGAAACAGACTCCATCGCGGACTTTCAACGGCTGATAAAAGAAAAAGTCAATGAGACCCAGGCTGGCAAATGGCTCATCGGCCGTGGATGGAACGAAAAACGCTTCAAAGAAAAACGCTTACCCAACTTCTCAGACCTGAACGAAGCGGCGCCCGACAACCCCGTCATTATGTACCGTGAGGCGGCAATGACCTGCGCTGTAAATAGCAAAGCCCTCGCGTTGGCGGGCGTCACAGAGGAAACAGCCGTACCTGCAGGTGGAGCAGTCGAAAAAGACCCCGAAACGGGTAAGCTCACAGGCATTTTTCGGGACACCGCCACCAATCTAATATGGCAAGCAGTACCTGAACCCACAGCCGATGAACTCGTGGACGCCTCGAGATTGGCGCTTCAAAAAATCGCAGAAGCAGGAATAACCGGCATCCACTGGATCCTGATTTCCAAGGGAGAGTTCGGGATAGTTCAGAAGCTTGAGGCCGAAGGGAAACTTCCCGTCAGAGTCAACGTCATCGTTCCTTACGAGTTCCTCAAAGAAACCGACGGGTTCAAACCAAAGGACCCATCGATGCTTTACGTCGGTGGAGTTTTCATTACAACAGATGGGTACCTAGACTCAAAAACAGCTGCCCTAACCCTACCCTACAGCGACGATCCAACCAACAGCGGCAAAATGCTCCTAACCCAACAAGAACTGGCATCTTCGACTGCTACAGTTTTGGCGTTGGGTCTGCAACCTGTCATACACGCAATGGGCGACAAGGCTATTAAAACAGCGCTCAAAGTAATCGAGGAAAGCAAGTATGCCGAGGGGGTTCGTTTTCGGATGGAGCAGGCGGCGGTTCTGAACTTGGAATTAATCAAACGCCTCAAGACCCAAAATGTAATTGTTACGGTTCAGCCCACTGTTATTGCAACTGAATTTGCAGTTTGGTCAGCTGATACGCGGCTTGGCAAGGAACGGTCTGAGATGCTTCATCCCCTAAAGACCTTGCTGATAGAGGGTGTTAAGGTTGCTGGCGGCTCAGACTGCCCAATGGAACCTCTAAGTCCCCTGCTCGGAATACAAGAGGCAGTAAGCAGAACCCGCTTCCGAGAACAACGTTTAACCTTTGAAGAAGCCCTGCAGATGTACACCACGAATGCAGCCTACTGTTCAGGCGAGGAAAACGCGAAAGGCTCAATCGAAGAGGGCAAACTTGCAGATTTAACGGTTCTTTCACACGACCCCTTTATCTCTGCGTCGGAAAAAATTAGTAGCATCGGCATTGAAATGACCATTGTTAATGGAAAAATTGGTTTCCGCCAGCGTTAAACCGCTAGTCAAATTTGTGCCTTGCTTTTTTCAGCCTTCATAAGTTCAGCAGTAAGCCTCCAGAGAAAGAATCCCAGTGCACTGACAAAAAACATCGCGATTGTGAAAGTGTCTGTTCTTACGTTCAGTAGATGGGAAACACGTTCTGGCAGCCATTCCGGATGAGTAAACTGTATGACTACTCCGTCTAGCCACGCTAGGAAACCGAAAAAGAACAGCATCTCCCCGACAACCTTGATGATGACAAGCGCTAATCTATTGGAAGAAGTATTCATGCGTAAGGTTAAACCTGGGCGAGGATTATAAAACTTGCGAGCACCCTGTTTCTTTGAGCTTTTCTGCTTATCTATTGGCTATTGTTTTGGGTTAACCAGTTTGAGTAGCCAGAGCGAATCAAGTGCGGAAAATAACTGCTGTTTTAGACGACACTGCCAGTTATTGCCAAAAGTGTCATGGCAGACTTAACCCCGCAGAGGTTAGGGAGAATGATCATGCAACTAGTTCAAACAAGATTTTCTGTAACATCAAAATGGTTCAATGTTTCAACCGCTAAACGTTATTTTCATGCGGCATTTCAATTTCGACCATAACTTGGCCATTATTTCCACAAAATAAAACGGTTTTTTGAACCGGTAAGTTCATTGAATCCAAAAAATCAAGAACAAACATACACCCTATACCAAGGTTGCTACTTTATTTTAAGTAGTATTTTGGCGGTTTTCTTTGGGTGGCGCATTGCCCTTACGATTTTGGCTCTGGTAAAGGTGGGATTCGCCATGTTCGCTCTCATGCAAAGCTCTTGTAGGTCTTGGGCTGTGAACTCGGGTGTCTCAATCAGGGGTTCCGTGGCTGCTAGAGCGTAGTCGCAGAAGCCTTCTCTTAGGTAGCCACCTTGCTTGGCTTGTTCGTAGAGCGCAGTTCCGTAGATGGGCATAGCTATGCTAAATATGAGGCTGTCGGCTCCCAAGCTTCTGAGTTTGTAGGCGAATTTAATGGTTTGTTCGATGTCTGCTTTGGTTTCGCCGATTAAGCCTAAGACGAAGAAACAGCCGACTTTGATGCCGACTTTCTTGCACAGGATGACTGCCCTCTCAACAGCTTTCAAATCTAAGCTTTTCCTAATAACCTCATCCACGACTCGTTGGACGCCTGATTCTGGTGCAACGCGGATTTTTTTGCAGCCCGCCCGCTTCATTTTCCGAAGCAGAGTTTCATCAAGCGTATCTGCCCGAATTCCGTTAGGGGTAAACCAATCGATGTGTAGGCCGCGCTCTACGATTTGGTCGCAAATGTCTGCCATGCGTTTCTTGTCAAGAGTCATGTTCTCGTCGTAGAAGTCAACCTGCTTGACCCCGAAAGTCTTCACGACCTGTTCGAGTTCGTCTACGACGTTTTTTGGGCTTCTGCCACGCCACTGTCGACCCCAAACGATAAAGTTGGTACAGAAGACGCAGCTGTAGGGGCAACCCCTGCTCGTCGTTACGATGGTCCACGGTTTGCTTATCTCGCCTCGTAGCGGGTTTTCCTTGACCGCTTCGTTATAAACTTGCATGGGCAGCAAGTGTCTAGCGGGAAAAGGCAACGAATCTAAATCAGTAATAATCGATCGCGGACTCGTGTGCGTCGGCTTCCCGTTTTGCCAGAAAGCTAATCCATTGATGTTTCTAAAATCCTTCTTGCCCGCTTCCAATGCTTCGACGAGCTCAAAAACTGTTTTCTCTGGTTCTCCAACTACGATAAAATCAACGTCTGGATTTTCAAGACAAGCCTCTGCACGGGCGGAAGGGTGCTGACCCATTAAAACCATGACAATTCTTTTGTTAGTTGCCTTTACAGCGTGAACAACGTCAAACGCGGTTTTCGACCAACCCGAAAAGGGAATCTCCATGATAACGACGTCTGGTTTCCATTTCCTGATACGTTCGGCGATGGTTTGGTCGCTTAAGCCGACGCGATATTTTGTTTCATCCAGCTCGGTGATATCTCTCCAGCCTTCGGTGGGCGCGTCTATGATGGAGGCGGCATGCTTCTGTTCCAAGACAGCGGCAACCGACGCCAGCACGATAGGTGGGAACACGTTTGGTTTTCCCCACGCTCTTGGCTGGATTCGAGGCGGATTAATCAGGCAAACTCGCATGCTCGCACTTCTTAAGCCATAATACCGCGAGGGCTTTGATTAAAACTTTGCACTAAATCGGCAAAAAGTATAGCCGCACACCGACGATAACGCCGACACAAATCAAACCCCATAGAACAATCGTCACATCCCGAATGCGGAGGGCACCCAAGATCTTTTCACCCGTCAACGGTTCTAGGCTGTCGCCTAGAATGTATTGTCCAGGCTTCTCCAACTGAATCCGCAGCGCGCCAGCCATCGCAGCCATCGGCCAACCGTGGTTCCTGCTAGGAGTTTTCTTATGGTCTCGGCGGGCGATTCTCCAGGCGTTTTTAGCGTCTTTGCGCAGTAGAACAGCCGATGCAATCATGAGCAGGGCAGTGAGACGTGTGGGGATGTAGTTGACGACTGTGTCGAGGTTTGCGCTGAACCAACCTGTGTTGATGTGATCTTTGTCTTTGAAGCCAACCATCCCGTCCAAAGTGTTGATTGCTCTAAAAGCGATGGCTCCTGTGACGCCAAATAGGGCGAAGGACATCATGGGTGAGAGTTTGAAATCAATGAGGTTTTCAGCCATGGATTCGATGACTGCGCTGCCCATCTGCGGTCCGTTTAGGTTTGTTGAATCCCTTCTTGAGAAGTGACTGTATTTCTTGGCTTCATCCACTTCGTCAACCTGAATTGCCTTCGCAACGGCTTTTGCCCAGTCGGTTTCAAGCTTGATGCAGATGGTCATTTTCACAAGGATTATTGCGAGGAAGGCGTAGACAAAGATGCTGATGTATGTGTAGATTGCCCATAGCCCGAAGTAGGTTGGGATGGTGAAGGTGGCTATTACTGTGAGCCCCAAGAGGACACCCATGAATTTTTCTATTTTCGCGTTTGGATTCTTGAAGTAGGGTTCGATTTTCTTAGTGTATTTTCCCATAACGACGGTTGGATGCAGCTTGAAGTACCATTTGTCAGGGTAATTGGGCGAGGGGTCACCCACAGCCAAATCTAAGATGATTGCAAGAGCCATAATGGCTATGGCAACTAAGATGTTAAGGAGCTCTACGGGTGGCACCAACCAAGATTAGGCTAAACATTGCGGCAAAAACTAATATCAATTACGGTTAAGAAAGAAAAACACCCTTCTCGCTACACTAATCCTGCGGTTGCTCGCCGCTTTTATTTGCCGAGTTTAAGCTTGGTGTACGCATAAAGGTTGTATGCGACAACCATTGCTGTGTTGAGTTTGAATCTTCTTCTTTTGTCGAAGTAGTATCCTCGTCGCAGGTAGAAGTGCATGTATGCGGCTTGCCGTAGCTTAGAGAGTTCTTTCATGCTCATGGTCGGAGTTTCGAAGATGGGGTGGCAGGTATCGTACATGTCAAAATCCGTGATGCGGAGCCAGCCTTTTTCCTTTACGTTGTCGTACATCGGAGTTCCTGGAAACGGGGTTGCTACATTGTAGAAGCCTGTGTCGTGAGGAGATATTTTTTCGATGAAACGGATGGTTTTCCAAGCGCTTTCCTTGGTTTCACCTGGGAAGCCTAAGATAACGTTGGGGATAGGTGTCATTCCTAGCTCTTCGAGCCATCCCAAAACTTTCATGGTTAATTCAGGGGTGATTCCTTTTTTCATGGCGTCAAGGACCTGCTGGCTGCCTGATTCGACGCCGAACCAAACGGTGATGCAGCCTGCGTTCTTCATTTTGACAAGCAACTCTTTGGTCAGCATGTCAACGCGGGTCCCGCAGTTCCACTCGATTTTCAAGCCGCGCTTGGTGATTTCGTTGCAAAGCTCCTCTGTTCGGGGTTGATCGACGGTGAAGGCGTCGTCGCAGAATGTGAATTTGCTGATTCCATAGGTTTTGTGAAGAAGCTCGATTTCGTCTACGACGTTTTTTGGGCTTCTCATGCGGTATTTGCGTCCGTGCATTCGTACTGTTGAGCAGAATTCGCACCAATAAACACAGCCTCGGCTTGTCGCGAGGTAGAGTATGTCTTCCATTTCTCGGAAACGTTCCATGGGCCAGAGGTGACGGGCCGGAAAGGGCAGGTTATCCAAGTCTTCAATGTATGGACGGTCGGGATTCCGCACGATTTTTCCATCTTTTCGGCAGGTTGTCCCAATCACATCGTCGAACCCTGTGCCTTTTTCAACTCTTTGTGCCAACTCCAAAAGCGTGTATTCGCCTTCGCGTCTGACAACAACGTCCAGTTGCGGGCATTCTTCAAGCGATTTATCATCCCAGAAAGTAACGTGGGCGCCTCCAGCTACGGTTATGCAGTTGGGGCAAGCCTCCTTTGCGATCTTAACCAACTTCATCGCCGTGTTATACGTCAAAGTGGACGATGTGAACCCCACGATATCGGGTTGACGCTTAGCGATTTCGGCTCTGAAATCTTCAAACGACAACTTGAGCACCTGGCAATCGATTACATCGACTGGAAACTGGTTTTTCTCCAGTACCGCACCTAAATATCCCAGACCTAAAAGCGCAAACGGCAGATGCATTACAGCCATAGCTGGCGCCGCGGGGTTAACTAGGGTTACATGAGGCTTCATTTTCTGCGTCACTGTTTGACCCTTCAAAAAGATCTGTTTGATGCTTAAACATTTCGCATTTTCGGGGCAAAAAGTGGTGAAGGAAATTTTTGACGGATTTCTTATTTGTCAGGCCAATATTTCGGTTTCATGTATTGGCTTTCAATCAATGAGGGAAACAGGTTTAGGGGCCATGCGGGCGGAACGGGCGTCAAATATACTTCCACTGTTTCTACGCCGGCGATCCTTAGGATTTTGCCGTAAACCTCAAACAGCTTCTCAAAATCTTCCAAAGGAATCGCACAGTACAAATCGTATGTGCCCATCTGTCTGATAATGACTATTACATTTGGGATCTGAAGCAGATGCGAATATATTTCCGGCATTTTGCTTCGGTTAGAAACTTTCACGAAAACGCTGCCGAGCGCTTTGTAACCGAGCCTGCTCAAATTGATCGTTACAGTTGAGCGCGTTAACAAGTTTCCTCTTAGCTTCTTGTAGCGTTGGATGACGGTTTTGCTTGAAATATTCAACTGTGACGCGATGCTTTTGAAGGATGTGCGGGAGTTTTCAGTTAGAATCAACGCGATTTTCTTATCCGTTTCATCAAACTCACATTGAGGCTGAGCATGATTAATCGGAGTGGACTCTTGCATGATTTTTTGAGGCGTCTCTCGATCCAGCGGTTTGATAATTAGGTTTTGGGGGTACTCGACGTTCACGGCTTCTGCCCAAATAAAAACGTCAACGTGTTGGACGTTGGCGTTTGACTCCAGATCCTGAATTATGTCATGCAGTTTGTTTAGGTCACGCAGGGCGACTTTTCCCCAAAAACTGTAGTGCCCCAGGGGCCCTATTAACTCCCCTATGTATGGTTTGCTTTCAAGAAACGCTTTGACCTCTTTTTCGTTTTCAAGTGAAGTCATCATTCCCAAATCTGCGATGTGAGGGTAACCAAGGCAGTGGGGGTTAACCAGCATTTTTTCGCCATTTATTACGCCGTCCCGCCATAGGCGTTTGTAACGCATTCGAACAGCTGTCACGGTAATTTTGCATTCCTCCGCAATGTCGGTAAAGCTTGTTCGTGACTCCAAAAGTAGGATTTTCAGAATTTTTGCATCAATTTCATCTATTCTTGCCGCCAATTCGCCGTACCTTTAAGATGTTGAAATCGTTAGAGCCAAACACCTTGGCGTTTTATTTAAGATTTCTCGTTACAAAGTTACATACATGTGAATTTTGGCTCCGCAAACCCTCTTCAGAGCAAAAAAAGCCAGTTTCAAATCTAATGCTGAACAAAAAATCTTATACCCGCTAAATTTCGTAACTCCATAAAGTTACATAGGGCTTGCTTGGCTCCCAAACAATACATAAACGCTTACCTTCACCGGCAATTCGGCTAAAACATTCACAAAAACGCTGACTGCAGATTCCAAAATTCAAGTTCTGCTTAAAATCAATTGGCTCAAATAAAAGTCTTTGACATTCCGGGTCAGTTTTTTAGTGTATACTTTGAATCTTAAATATTTAAAAAAACAACTTTCTCGCGGCAAAAGAAGCGCCAATTTGTATGCTCAGCAATAAACTTATAAGTAAATTTATCCGTAGATATAACTACCAATTTTAAGGAGAAAGAAAAAATGCAAATTGGAAAAAACAAAATAATTACTCTCGCAATTACGGTGCTATTCATATTCTCAATGAGCGCTTCAATGATGCTAATACCCTCTGTAAACGCACATACACCCGCATGGACTATTCCAACCTACGCTTATATCACTATATCACCCAATCCAGTCGGCGTCGGCCAGCAAGCGTACGTAATCATGTTTCTTGACAAGCTATATGACAACACACTATCAATTAACAACTATCGATTCCATAATTACCAACTGGTTATTACGGCTCCAGACGGTACAAACACAACAGAAAGTTTCCCAGTGATTCAAGACACGACATCCGCACAAGACTATGCCTTCACACCAAACACTGTTGGCACCTACACGTTAACATTCATATTCCCAGGACAGACATTAACTCTTGCCAACGATGCTAATTCTGAAGCCACACTTTTTGGTCCACCAACTTTTCCGAACCCATACATCAATGATACCTATGCACCAAGCAGCGCAACGACAACTCTTACCGTGCAATCTTCACCCGTCCCAACAGCGACCGCAAGCGGCCCGCTGCCAACAGCATACTGGACTCGTCCAATATACGGCGAGAACAGCTATTGGTACACCCTCTCGTCAAACTGGCTAGGCACTGGAAGCCCAGGCTACTCAGGCTTTGGCGGGACTTCAAACCAGCAGTCATTCCCAGGCGATGCAGTCGGGTCTCTAACCAGCCATGTCATGTGGACTAAACAGCTTCAAAGCGGCGGAGTCGTCGGAGGAAACACAGTTGCTATTCCAGCAAACACCTACTTCGAAGGATCGGCATACAGCCAAAGATACACCAACCCAATAATCGTCGACGGAATGCTCATCTACACCAACCCGATAGGCTGGTCTGATGTCCCTGGAGGAACCGGTGGGCAAGGATACGGAGCGACAACCTGCGTTGACCTACAAACAGGGCAGACACTTTGGACTAACCCTACCATGAAAGCATTAAGCTTTGCTTACATATATGATGCTGAAGACCCTAACCAGCACGGCGTTTGGCCACCAGTGCTAATATCTTCAACTGCCTCCAACGGTGGTATCTTTGGAGCCGGGGCAGGCAATTGGTATGCATATGACGCCGACACAGGAACGTCGATTTTCAACATAACCAATGTTCCAGGCGGTGCAACGATGCTCGGACCATCAGGCGAATTCCTCGTCGATAACATAGTAAGCTACGGGCCAATCACCATGGGTCCATTCGGTCCATCACATTCAGGAGCTCCATATTACTTGCAAGAATGGAATTCATCCAAACTATGGGACAGCACATATTCCGGTGCTTCAACAGTTCCAGGCCTAATTCCGACATATACCGACGGAAGCAATCCTGCCCTACTAGACTTTAACATCTCAATACCCTCATTACAAGCCGCACCAACGATACAAGATGCTTTCTACAACAAAATGTTGATTGTCTCAACGGGCACTTTCCCAGGCGGTCCTTTTGAAACATTCTCATCAGATAGCTGGACACCTTACACATACTACGGCATAAGCGTCGCATCAGGCAGCATCGGCAATGTTCTATGGACTAACACGGTCACACCACCCGCAGGAAACATTACAGTAGAACCAGGACCCGCAGATCCAACAGCTGACGGCGGTCACGGAGTCTTCACAGAAGGATACAAAGAAACTACGCAGTTCGTAGGCTACAGCATGTCGACAGGTCAGAAGATTTGGGGTCCGACCCAAATGATGGCGCCTCTTGACTACTACGGCAACCCAGCAATTCCAATCATTGGAGGAGTTGCAGCCAACGGAAAACTCTACAGCACAGGCTACGCAGGAATACTCTACTGCTGGGACATCACAACTGGCGACCTATTGTTTACGTGGGGGAACGGCCCATCAGGCTCAACCAACAGTTCATACGCTGGCTTTAACACTCCATTCGGTGTATACCCAATGCAAATCAACGCTATTGGCAACGGCATAGTGTACATGGTTACAACAGAGCACACAATTGAAACACCACTATTCAAGGGAGGATTTACATCAGCTGTTAACGCGACAACTGGCCAACTTATCTGGACACTCTCAGACTACACAGGCGAATTCTTCACAACTTCATATGCAATGGCAGACGGCTATAACACCTGGTTCAACGGCTATGACAACTCAATCTACGTTGTAGGCAGAGGACCAAGTCAAACAACCGTCGACGCACCAAACGTTGCAACAACAATCGGCGTACCAGTAGTGATACGCGGCAGCGTATTAGACACTGCAACCGGAACACAGGGAACACAGCAGAAAGGCGATTTTCCAAACGGCGTTCCATGCGCATCTGATGCAAGCATGACCGCATGGATGGGATACGTGTACCAGCAACAAGCAATGCCAACCAACTTTACAGGTGTTAAAGTGCAACTCTCGGTCTTAGACTCTAACGGAAACCACTACTCAATAGGAACCACAACAACTGACACGAGCGGTATGTACACTCTCAGCTATACACCCACAATCTCAGGCAACTACACAGTATACGCCACATTCGCAGGAACCAACGGGTACTGGCCATCATCAGCAGAAACAAGCTTCGTAGCAACCGGAGCGCACGCAACCGAAGCGCCAACCGCAACACCTACAACCGGATTAGCAAGTGAATCAACAGTTGAATACGTAGGCATCGCAATCATCATTGTGATAATAATAATCGGCGCAGTATTAGCCCTCTTGATGATGCGAAAACACCCATAAAACAGCCACGGGAAAACCATTTTCCCTCTCTTTTCTTTTTTTAAACTTTATCGAAGGATTTTTTCAAATTATTTAAATCTTGAAATGCGTTTATTGGCAAGGCTAACCCGCCATAGATGGGATTACACTTTGCCTCAAGACCTGACGCTTAAAGAAAAAATTCATCGAGCAAACATACACGTTCACCATCTTGAAGCACAATACTACGAACTGCTCCACCCTGAAGTGTACTCCAAGCAAGAACAAAAAAGAACGACTGCGAAGCTCCAAGAAGTTGATAAGCTTATCACCGACAACCACAGAGTCGCTCTGGATGTCGGGGCAGGTACCGGAAACCTAACGGGCAAACTTCTACATATGGGTTACACCGTCACCGCCGTGGACATTTCACAAGAAATGTGCGCAATCCTCCCCAAAAAATACCCTGCCTATCTCAAAAATGAAAAGTTGAAGGTGATTTGCGCACCCATTGAGGAGATGGATTTTGAAGAACAACAATTTGACGCTATCACATGCTACTCCGTGCTTCATCATCTACCCGACTACATTTACGCCCTCCGCTGCCTCTCAGTTTTCCTAAAGAAGGGCGGAGTTATGTACCTCGACCATGAAGCATCCCCTTTCTACTGGAAAAACGAACCCAGCATGCTTTCCAGCCTCGTGAAAGGGATATATCTGCACTCAAATCCTCTGCTTAACAGCTTGTACTTTCAAATAACCGGGTTAAGAGTACCCTCAATAGATTACGAGCTTTCGGATTATTGGCATAAAAAAGAGCACGCCCTAAACCACGGGAGCATAAAGCAATTGTTCAAAGATGAAAAATATCAGTTTTCAAAACGTACTGATTACTACGAAACCAGCACTTGGATTCCCAGCCCACTTTCCTTCATTTACCGCCTTCTATGTAGCCCTGAAATGAGCTGTTGGACAGCTAAAAAATAACTACGCGATTCCAACGTTTTGGTGAGCTTTTGGGTTCAATCTTCTTTTTGCGAAGTTAAAGGCGCCTTCACGTTTTACCCGCTTCATTATTTGTTTTGGCGAGCGGTGGAAATCTATGAAGAATCTTCTTTGAATTTTTAGCAGGGAGTTGTAGTCAAACTCTTTGGTTTTTACAGCTAGCAGAAAATCGTCAAGCTTGACATAACTATTTGAATCTAAGACTTCCTGATAGAGCCTGCTATCTGGGTTTGCAATGAAGATGTTAAATATACACCAGTCGGGACTCAGTTTTTTAGCGAACTTCAACGACATTTCCATATCTTTGAGCGTCTCGTCTGGGACACCCAGCATGAATGAGCAGGCTGTTTTTATGCCATTTTTGCTGCAAAGCTTGAAGGCGGTTTCTATCTGCTCAAGAGTTGTGTTTCGCCCGATCCGCTGTAGAATCCTCTGCGACCCCGACTCCACGCCGAACCAGATTGTTTTGCATCCCGCTTTGCTCATGGTCTCCAAAAGTTCCTGGTTAACTAAATCCACGCGGGTGTCACATACCCATTCTAAATCTAGATTATTCTCAACCATCAGATTGCAAAGTTCGATGGTTTGTTTCTTTCTGAGTGTAAAGTTGTCGTTGATGAAGTAAATTCCTTTTGTGCCATACTTGCTTTGCAAATCCTTTATTTCCCCGATGACCCGCTGTGGACTGAATGCTCGGCAGATGTTTCCCCAGAGTTTTTTTGTTTCGCAGAAGCCGCAGTTGTAGACGCATCCCCGTGAGATGCTCATTATGTCGGCGGGTTTAACGTTGAGGTACTCAACGGTTCTGTCGTAAAGTTCGAGCTTTAACAGGTGCCTTGCGGGATAAGGAATTTCATCCATGTTTTCGATGAATTTTGGCGGGTTTTTGATGTTTTTGCCTTGACGTTTGCATGCGACTCCAGGTATTGTCATGGCGGCTTGTTCATTGCCGTTTGTTATGCATGTAGCTAGTTCCGTTATTGCGCGTTCGCCTTCGCCCATAACAACGTAGTCGATTTCAGGGTTGTCCAGCAAACTGTCGGGAACGTAAGAGGCGTGCCATCCGCCAACGATTATCTTACAATCAGGTAGGGTTTCCTTGATGGCTTTGGCGGTTTCTGTACAGCGCGAATAGGTGGCTGACCCACAGGTGATGCCAACAATTTGAGGTTTAAGATTGAACACCAGCTGTTTTACTTCGCTGATGGGGTTTTTCATAAGGTAGTTGTCGAGCATCTGCACTTCGAAGCCTGCTTTTTCCAGTGCCGCGGCAACATACATTAAACCTATAGGAGGCAACCGTTTGCCAAGGTACCATGCGCCGTTTTCGGGAGGAGCCGTTGTCATTAAAAGAATCAAATTAGTTTTCTCCTTCTGTGAAACTTTGCAATCTAAGCAGCACGTTTTGTCTCCCTGTAAACGTTTGCTTACTTTGATTAAACCCGCGTTTATAGGTTTAACTGAACCTACGTTTAGGAGTGTTTGTTATTTGTTTTTGCTGTTTTCTGAAAGCAAAGCCTGTGGTTGCAGATGTTTATGAAAAGGTTTATAGCCCTTCCGAGTGCCTTTTCCAGAACGAAGAGGGGTAAAGATGAAAGTTGTCGTCCACTGGAGCGGCGGCAAAGAATGCTGCTTAGCTTACCACAAAGTCGTCAAGCAGGGACATCACGTTGCTTGTCTTCTCAGCTTCGAATATCAGCGTCCTTACGTATTTCACAGTTTCCAGATGATGCATCTCCAATCCCAAACGCTGGGCACGCCCCTTAAAGTTGTCAGAATCAGAAAGCCGTACGAAGACATCCTTGGCGCCCTGAGCAAACTAAAGGATGAGGAGGGCATTGAAGGCATCGTTACAGGCGATATAGCTGGTGCAGGATGCGCCATTGTACACTCAAGCTACTATGAGAGTATGGCCAAACAGTTGGGGTTAGCTTTCTTGATGCCTAACGAGGGCGACACGTACGAAGTGCTTAAGGACGCTGTGAGCACAGGTCTAAGACCGGTCTTAACTTGTATCAACACCAACTTTTTCGGCGAGGAATGGCTGGGAAGAAAACTTGATCCAGAATCCGTCAAGGAACTCAAAGCGATAGCCGACGAAAAAGACATTGACGTTGCCAGCGAAGACGGACAAGGCTACCACAGCACCGTGGTCGAAGCGCCTCTTTTTAAAGATTCTTTGAGCATAGGCAAATTCAAAACTAAGAAAAAGAAGGAAAAATCCAAAAATTGGAAAAGAAACTGGCTCTACATGGACATTAAAGAGTGCCATTTGACGCCAAAGCAACCGTCCAAGTGAGGTTCCTTCGACCTTTTGGCCTTCATCATTCTGAAAATCTGATATTTTAGGTTTCAGATGGAAAATTGCGTGCAATTGCATAAAGTAAATGTAGCACAAGGTATAAACTCTATTGCTTCAGGTAAAAACATGAAAACTCGCATTACTCTTGTCAATCCGCCGTACCCTGCCGGTTCCCATCAACATCCCCCTTTCATGCCTCTGGGTATAGGGTACTTAGGCGCTGTGTTGTACAAGAATCACTTTGAAGTTAACGTGATTGATTGTCAAGCGCAGAAATTAACGCACAGCCAATTCAAAGAGGAAATCAGCAAGGTTCAGC
This sequence comes from Candidatus Bathyarchaeota archaeon, assembly GCA_963827165.1. Lineage (GTDB taxonomy): Archaea > Thermoproteota > Bathyarchaeia > Bathyarchaeales > Bathycorpusculaceae > Bathycorpusculum. The sequence continues at coordinate 733,899 of CAWGZR010000005.1, forward strand.
CGGACATAGTTGGAGTCACCTGCACAACCCTCACCTACAAGTCAGCGCTCGGCATAGTGAAAATAGCTAAACAAGTTTGGCCAAAATGCCTAACCGCAATCGGAGGACCCCACGTCACTTTCTGGGATGAAAAGGCACTGCAGGAATGTCCTGAACTTGACATTGTGGTCAGAGGCGAAGGCGAGAATACGATTCTTGAACTTGCGCAGAGAGTCGAAAACGGTCAAGCGTATCATGACCTCATCGGAACTACCTGCAGAAACGGCTCGGCAATGGCGAAGAACCCCGATAGACCGTATTTGGAGAACCTCGACAGCTTACCGTTCCCAGCTCTGCATCTATGGTCGCACACGGCGAACTTGCGCAAATACGGTACGATTCCCTACCCAGTGATGACAAGCCGCGGCTGCGTCTACTGGTGCAATTTCTGCACAACTGTGCGTATGTTTGGCAGAAGATACCGCATGCGCAGCACCAAAAACGTGGTTGACGAGTTGGAGTTCCTGCACAAGAACTATTATGCGACTCAATTCACCTTTTACGATGACGCATTCACAGTTAACCAAGAACGGACGATGGAGATATGCGACGAAATCGTGCGCAGAGGGCTAAAAATCAAATGGGACTGTGAAACCCGAGTGGACATGGTTTCCAAAGAATTGTTCGTTAAGATGAGGGAAGCAGGTTGCATCGCTGTTTGGTTCGGTGTAGAGTCGGGTTCAAAGACGCTTCTAACCAGCATGGGAAAGGGTTTCTCGCTTACGCAGACAAGACGGGCTTTCAAGTGGGCAAAAGAAGCGGGCTTGATGACAGTTGCAGGCGTCATTTTAGGATTTCCCGGCGAAACCAAGGAAACCGTTTGGGAAACAATCCGGTTCATAAAAGAGCTGAACCCAAATGACGTCGGCTTCTACATTGCAACACCTTACCCAGGAACACCGCTATATGAGGAAGTCAAAGCAAGCGGTAGGCTAAAGATAACTGACTTCGACAAGTATGACACTGCAACGCCGACTTTCGAGATTCCAAATTTCACGATGCAAGAGCTATCACAAATCCGGGAAAAAGCATTCCAAAGCTTCTACCTTAGCCCAGCATACTTCGTCAGCGCTCTTGGCATGTTCAGACAAGGCAAAATGTGGGGTTTAGGCGCAACTCGACTGATTCTCGCTCACGCAAGACGGGCAGTAATAGCGAGGGCAAACAGCATCATGAAATAGAAAAATTTTGACGGAGAAAATGTTAGATTGATTTTGCTGATGACTACTGCGCCGCCCTTGAAGTCGCCTTGGGGCGTGGCTGGAAGGCTTCCTCCTTTGGGTTTGGCATACGTTGCCTCAGTACTGGAAAAAAGCGGCTTCCAAGTTGAAATCTACGACAATTACTTGCTCGAGCGACCCATCGAAGAAGTTAAATCGGAAATAAGAAAATGCTCCCCAGAAATCGTTGGCTTAACATGCAATTCTTTGTCTTATGAGCGAGTCGTGGAAATGGCTAAGACAGTTAAAGAGGCGTGTCCTTCCTGCCGCGTTATTATCGGCGGTCCGCATGCCTCGTACATGCCTGAGACACTGCTTGAACACCCGGAGATAGATTACGTAGTTGTCGGAGAAGGAGAGAGGGCCATGGTTCAGCTTGTTTTCAACATTACAAAAGGCGAAAAGGCCTCGGCGGCAGCGCAGATTCCCGGAGTTGCATGCAAAATCGGTGGTGAAATAGCCGAAACTCCACCTCAATTCATCGCTAACCTGGATGAGGTTCCTATTCCAGCCCGTCAATTGCTGCCGATGCGGATGTACGTTCGGGAACTGAGTTATCTTAGCGTTAAACCCGTTGACACCATGAGCATACATCGTGGTTGTCCCTACAGATGCGCTTACTGCGAGACAAGGGAGCTTTGGGGCTCAGCTTGCCGCGCGTTTTCGCCGCAGAGAGTAATCGACGAAATCCAGCAGATAGTCGAAACCTACGGCACAAAAGGCATTTACTTTGTCGGCGACAACTTTACCATAAACAAAAAACGCACAACCGAACTTTGTCGCCTTATGAAAAGCAACAAAATCGATTTGAAGTGGACTTGCGAAACACGCTCCGACCTAATCAACAAAGAACTCCTATCAGAAATGAAATCTGCGGGCTGCCAAACCATGTTTTTCGGCGTCGAATCTGGATCGCCTCGGATTCTGCAGAAACTCAACAAAGGCATTGATCTGCAGGAGGTTGTGAAGGCTTTTGAGCTCTGCAGGCAAGTGGGCGTGCAGACTGTGACGTCTTTTATGCTGGGGATTCCAGGTGAAACCGTCGACGACATGAACGAGACTTTCGACTTTGCTAAGAAGCTGAAGGCGGATTGGTGTCAATTCAACATCTATATAGCCTGCCCAGGCAGCGCGCTCTACGACGAAGTAATAAACAAAGGCCTCTACGATCAAATGTACGGCTATCTTGCACGGGTCAAAACCGACCAATTCGATTACGACACACTCACCACGATTCAACGCGATTTCCAGAGAAGCTTCCAGAAATCCGCCGCCCAAAACTTTATGCGGGTAGCAAAGCAAGAAGGCTTAGGAAGCGCGGTCAAGAAGAGTGCGTCGATGGTTTTTCGCCGCTCATAAAAGGCTTTAATCACCAGAAAAGGGTTCAAACTTTAGTTCGGTTTCTTTTTTTTAGCATTTTCAAGAGGATGCAACATCTTTGTTGCCAAACTAGACAACTATATTAACGCGTGGAGTTAATCTAACTAAAATATTACGAATTTAGGGGAGAAAGATGAAAACTCATGTAACCCTTGTGAATCCACCCTACCCCGGTCACTCATTTCCACATCCGCCTTTCCCGCCGCTGGGCATTGGCTACGTAGCCGCCGTTTTGGAGAAGAACAAATTTGTCGTCGACGTCGCAGACGCCCTCGTCCTTGGAGTAAGCTACGAAGGGTTAAAACAGGAATTCCTCAAACGCAAACCAGACATCGTCGGTTGCACATGCAACACCCTAACTTACAAATCCGCCCTTGCATGCCTGAAAGCCGCCAAAGAAGCCAACCCCAAATGCATAACCGTCATCGGTGGACACCACGTCACCTTCGAAGACGAACAAGCCCTTAAAGACGAGCAGACGCTAGACCTCGTCATCCGAAACGAAGGTGAATACACTATGCTAGAGCTCGCCGAGCGGGTGGAAGCCGGCAAGGATTACCGCGACATCATCGGCACAACTGTAAGAGGCAAAGACGGTGCAATAGTGAGGAACCCTAAAAGAGCTCACATCGAAAACCTCGATGAACTCCCATTCCCAGCCCGTCACCTATGGCCGCTGGAAGCCACCTCAAAATATGGCAAAGTAATGTTCGACATTATCGCAAGCCGCGGCTGCTCCTTTGCATGTGACTTCTGCATCGAGGTCCGCATGCACGGGCAAAAATTCCGCAAACGCAGCGTAGCAAACGTCTGCGAAGAGCTTGAACAGTGTAAGAAAGATTTCGGCGCAACATGGTTCAGCTTCGTCGACGCCGCCTTCACGGTGGACCAGCAGTTCACCTCAGACCTGTGCGACGAAATCATAAAGCGCAACCTCAACATCAACTGGGTTGCTGGAACCCGCGTAGACATGGTCACTGAAGAATTGCTCAAGAAGATGGCTAAGGCAGGCTGCAAATCCGTTTGGTACGGCGTCGAAAGCGGCGCACAAAACGTGCTTAACGAGATGCGTAAAGGCATCACGTTGGAGCAAACCAAGAAGGCGTTCCATTGGACTGTTGATGCGGGAATGAAGCCTGACCCGAACGTTGTGTTGGGCTTCCCAGGTGAAACCAAAGAGTCCGCGTGGGCAACCATAAAGCTGTGCCAGGAAATCGCCCCATACTACATGGCGTCTTACACCATAGCTACACCATACCCAGGCACGCCGCTCTACTATCAAGTTAAAGAGAAAGGTTACCTAAAAGACACAGACTTCGACCACTACGACACAGCCACGCCAACCTTCGAAACCCCAACCATGACCATCCAAGAACTCCGCAAACTCCGAGCAAAAGCGTGGTCAAGCTTCTACGAACGACCAAGCTACATACGAGCCATGTTCAAAAAAAGCTTCATCTACGGATTAGCCGCCATGAAAGCAGCCGCCACCTTTAGGCTCATCGACCTGCGAATGGCACTGCAACCAAACAAAGTACCGCCAAAGCCGCCTTCAAAAAGCCACTTCTAAGCGCCCGGCCAACATTTTTCTTTTCTCCGTTTCATTCTTAAGAAAGATTTCCCTTGCAAAAACAAGCTGTTTTTCTAAAAGGTAACGTTGATTGCATTAAGGATGTCTCGGTAAGCTTTAAGCGGGGTTTCTTTGTCATGCACGCCCTTAATCAGCATCCGTCCACCATCGAAGAGGCTTACATCCAGTTTCACGTAATCAAACATCAAGACCATCGGCGACTTCACACGGATTTTGCAGCTTTTCTTGATTTTTTCGCAGGCATCGTTCATATTGAACTTTATGGGTTGCGCAGGAGTTATATCCGCGGTTGTTCCTCCGCACAGCCAAACGACGCTGAGGTTGCCGACAACTTCTCTTTCAACCATCATGCATCATCTCCAGCCTTGCTATTTTAGGCGTAGGTTTACTTAATCAACATTGTCATAGAACATCTTAAAAATGGGGCGACGCAAAAAGGGGCTGGTTAATCTTTGGGTTTGAGGGTTGCTTCTTCCACGTCCATGTAGCAGAAGTCTCCTTCGCGGAACGGTGACCCGCCGAAATCAACGACTTTGCTTTTCTTTGTGAACTTGGTAATCTCGACCCGTTGTTTGAACAGCGGCGCATCAAGCGATGTGGAGTGGTATTCTCCTGGTTCGCCTGAAACATCGATTCCTTTGCCTGCAGGACCAACCAGCGGCTGCATGTCCTCAATGCATTTGCGGTCTATTTGCCTTGCCAGCCATTCCTCACCAAAATACCTTTTGTCGATGCAGCTGAGGATGGCTTTTACGCCTGTTGACTGCTCCAACTCCATGATTCGTTTTCGGTGGCGATTCCCCGGAATCAGGTTTAGGGGACGGTCCCAAAGAGGCATGATAAGTTCATACCCCAGCTTCTTGCAGGCATCTTTCCAGACGCGTCGGTGGTGCACATTGTCGATGTCGCCTGTCACGATAGCTTTTGCGCCTTCTTCTTTGTGCAGGCGTTCCAGAGTTCCCATGATGTCGTCGTAGCGGTTGTCAGTGATTTTTACGAATTGGTGAGGCATGCCTAAAGCTTTGGTTTGTTGCTCGATGACTTTGAAGCTGTGGAAAACATATGGCTCCATGTAAACGTATGTAACCAAGCAGGCCACTTCATGACCTTGCTCGACAACCTTATGTAGCGCTGTGCAGCAGTCTTTTCCGCCGCTCCAATGAACAACAACCTTCATTTTTGTTTAACACCTAAGGTTAATTTTGGGTCTATTGAAATATGCATAAAATGGCCGAGACCTAATAAGCATTTACAGAAACGGCTTCAAATGAACTTAAGATGTAAACTAGCTATTTTCCCCGATTTTCCTAAGGGTTAAGCTTTTCGTGTGGTGGAGTCGTGTTCACAATTATTAAACAGCGTCGTGACTATATCATCAGCTTTTAAGGCAAAGTAGGAAAACATTCTTGAAAGAAACTTTTACCACCAACCATTAACTGCAGTCTCAGACGACCAAAATTATCTTACTGTTAGCAATAATTGAATCCATTTCATGGTTTCTTGGCTTAAAACTAATTTGTCACTTTTCAAGTATCTGTTTTATTGCTCGTACGAGTTTTTGATTGTCTTTTGCTGAGCGGACTGTGACTCTGAAGTATTTGTCGTCCAAGCCCATGAATGTGCAGCAATCTCGAATCAGCATCAGTTGCGTAGTCAATGCGTCCTTCAGCTTGGTGGAGGTCACTTTGCCGTTTTGAATTTTTATAAGCAGGAAGTTTGTCACGGACGGGTAAACGTGTAAGCCTTCGATTTCGCCGAGGCTTTTAGCAAGAGTTTCTCTTTCTTTGGCTATTGTCTTTTTGGTGTTTTCGATGAATTCTGTGTCACTGAACGCCGCAAGAGTTGCGCAACTTGCGAGGCTATTGATGCTCCAAGGCAACCTGACATTCTCCAGTTTCCCAACCATGTTCGGCGCTGCTAATCCGTAGCCTAATCGTATGCCTGCCATGCCGTAGAACTTTGTAACTGACCTAATCACAAAAAGGTTGTCGTATTCTTTCACCATGCCTGCCATAGTGGTTTCTTCCCCTTTGTCGGCAAATTCTATGTAGTTTTCGTCTACGCTGAATATTACGTCTTTTTTGTGGCAGAAGTCGACCAGCTCCAACACTTCCTCCATAGTGTACAGTCTTCCCGATGGGCTGTGTGGGTTGCAGATGGAGAGGATTTTTGTTTCAGGTGTTATTGCCTGCTTTATTTTTTCGTTGTCCATGGCAAATCCGTCTCGTAGCTGAAGAAAGTTAACTTCGCTTCCAACTCGCAGTGCTGCCTTCTCGTACTCGCTGAAGGATGGAATCGGAATTAGCGCCTTGAATCCTCGAGGCAAAATCTCAGTGATGGCGTAGATAAGCTCAATTGAGCCGTCTCCTAAAACGACATTTTCTTCCTCGACGCCGTGCCCGACATATTTGGCTATTTCCGCTTTGAACTCGACGGGGTTTGGGTCAGGATAGAACTTTATGAGTTTCGCCTGCTCTCTCACGGCTTCGACGGCTTTGGGTGATGGTCCGAGGAAATTTATGGGTCCGCTGAACTCTAAGACTTCTTCAATGGGTACTTTGTATTTTCGACTGAAGCCCCAGATGTCTCCGCCGTGACTGACGAATCTGCGTTCTCTACATTGACCCTGCAACTTTCTCTTCCTCCATCAACCTTGAGATTTCTTTTTCCACTACAACATGAGCCTTAAAGTGAGCATTATACAGGTTTACAACCTTGTATAGCCAGTAGATTCCGCCCACTCCGAGCGTAACAATTGTGATTAGAACATATGTTTTTATCGGTATCGTCTGAGGCATGAACATCCGCTCTGGAAAAGCAGAAGCCAGAAAAGCATCTTGGTTCCGTTCATGTAAAAGCAAATCCTTAGACAACATGTAAGTGATGATGAAAGCAGGGATAATCAGTATTATGCTGACCGCCCACGCCCTAGAGTTCCTTTCAGGGAAAACCGCACTTGCAGGAGGTGCCTGCCTCCCATTGCCTTTGAGGTAATCAATAACCTTTTTCTCCAAGTCAGCTTCGCGTTCAAAATGTTTGTTCCTGCCTTCAAGCAAGCGGTGGAACATTGGGAAAAAAGCGATCCCAAAAGTCACGATTGCCGACAGAAACCACATGGAAAACCAAACTTTCCTGTCGCCGTTCAATTTGTTTTGCGATGCGGTTTCCATTTTAAGTTACTTTCCGTTTGGCTGCTTAAAAGGTTGGAGCACCCAAACTTTATAAGGTCTTCCATTGGCATCTAAGAATAAACTGGGCGAGGGGAAATGCTGCTTTCCATAATAATTCCCGTGCACAACGAGGAATTAACGGTAGGCGACATTATCGACCGCGTAAAAGCAGCAGCAAAGCAGACGGGTTTGCAGACGGAAATCATTGTTGTGGATGATCATTCTTGTGACAGATCCCTCGCCGTTGCTGAGAAAAAAGGCGTTAGGCTTTACTCGCTTAAGCAACATCTTGGCAAAGGCTATGCGTTGCGTGCAGGCTTCGCTAAAGCAAGCGGAGACGTGATAGTCACCATCGACTCGGACGGTAGCCACATGCCTGAAGAACTCTCTGAGATATTAAGGCCGATCCTTCGTGATCAAGCGGACCTCGTCATCGGATCAAGATATATGAACCACAAGCGGGTGTCAGCACGCAGGCTAAATGCATTCGGTGTACGCATGTTCAACTACTTCATCCAGCTGTTCACAGGTGTAGCCATCACCGATTCTCAGTCAGGTTACCGCGCCATGACACAGAAAGTCCTTAGAAGCCAAAAGCTCTACTCTGGCGAGTACGAAATAGAATCTGAAATGCTGGTTAAAACCGCCAAAAAAAAATTCCGCATCGCCGAGGTTCCCATCAGTTTTGAGCAGAGAACCTACGGCAGATCGGGCGTTGATCCCCTGTGGGACGGCTCAAAAATCTTGTTCTGGATAATAATGGCAAGTACGAAGGGTTAGCCGTGGACGACGAAGCGTTACCTAAAGTTTCAATCATAGTTGCTTCATACAATAACGAGCAAACCATCGAGGAATGCCTCAAATCCGTCTTGGCCCTCGATTACCCCGCAAGCTCAATCGAAGTAATCGTGATGGACGGCGCCTCAAAGGACGCCACAGTGAAAAAGGCGCAGCAATACCCCATTAAAGTGGTCTCAATCCGCCTGAACGCGCCTGCCGCTTACAACTACGCTATGAAAAACGTCGCGACAAACCAGATTTTAGGTTTCATCGACTCAGACGCGAAAGTCGAGCCCCAATGGCTGCGAAAACTTGTTCCCCGCTTAAGAGAACCACAAATTGCAGGGGTAAGCGGCAGCATAGAAACCTGGAACGTCGAAAACCCATGGGCCAGAAGCATCGGGTACGAACTCAAAAACCGCTACCAACGCATAGGCAAATATACGAACCGCATCGCTACCATGAATCTGCTCCTCAAAAAGGCAGTTATCGAGGAAGCTGGCGGTTGGGATGAGAATTTGCCGAGTCAGTACGATACGGATTTGGGTTTTCGTTTGAGTGCCAAAGGCTACAGGATCGCTTATGAACCAAGTGCGGTTTGTTATCACTACAATAGACCGACGCTTACGTCTTACTACAGGCAGCAGCTCCAATATGGGAAGAACACTTTGAAGCTGTATTTCAAACATGGCGGTTTAGCGAAGGGCGATGAAATCACGGATTTTGGGATGAACATTCAGCCCGTCCTCATTTTGGCGGTCATTGTCTTTTTCCTTGTAGGGATCGTCCCACCTGTAAGGCTTCTCTGGGCTGGCTCAGCTTTAATTATAGTCATAATGATTCTCTATTTCAATTATTGTGCGACTCGAATCGTCGTCAAATTCCATGACGCAAACGCTTTCCGTTTGGTTGTCTTGTATTTTGTTCGTGCATGGGCTTGGTTTGTCGGCGCAACAATAACCACCATTCTGTACGTTGCTGGGAGGCGTAAATGATTCCCCCTAAGGTTTGCTTCATCTCGCCCGAGTATTGGCCTCTCACAGGAGGCACAGGCTCCTACGTCTACTACCTTTCCAACGAACTCCTCAAGAACGGCTACAAAATCTATGTTGTCACGGCAGGTAACCAAGCCCAAGACATCCAAGTCAACCCGCGACTAAACGTCTCTTTCCTTAAAATTCCCAAAACCCCCATTGTCAAATCGTTTATGCTTGCGGGCGCAAGCCACAGAAAACTCCAAAGTGTCCGCGACACCGCCGGCGTAGATGTCACCCATCCGCAGCTCCCGTTAACACCAAATTTTGCGGTGCCACCTAAATTTGGCAAAACCCTTGTATGCACTGTGCATTCAACGTGGAAAGGTGAAGCGGAAGCCATCCGAGGTGAACCTTACAGCCGCTTAAACGCCAACGAAAAGTTTCTTGTGAGTTTCAACAGATTTTTGAGGTTTTTTGAAGAAGGCATGCTTCATCGTGCACGAAGAATCATCGCGGTAAGCCACTTCACGAAATGGGAACTAACAACCTACTATAAGATTCCTCCGAGCAAAATCCAAGTCATACACAACGGTGTTGACACGCGAAAGTTTCAACCAACCTCGGACAAACGCAAAGTCAAGCAGGAACTCGGATTCAACCCCGACGACTTGGCCATCGTATCAGTCGGCAGGCTCTACGCACGCAAAGGCTTATTTACGCTCATCGATAGCATGCCAACCGTCGTCAAAAGTTTCCCAAACGCGAAATTCATCGTTTCAGGCAAGGGACAAAGCGACGAAATGCACAAACTCACCGCCTATGCCGAGAAAATCGGGATGAGAGACAACTTGGTTTTCACTGGTTACTATCCTGACAAGAAGTTGCCCCTGCTCTATCAAGCCGCAGATGTATTCGCTTTCAGCACCTTCTACGAACATCACCCCTTCGCAGTATTGGAAGCGCTTTCCACAGGTTTACCCGTAGTGACGACTCGTGTCGGCGGAATCTCCGAAACTATACAAAACGGCAAAAACGGCTTTTTAGTCGAGCCGTTCAAACCAAAGCAGTTCGCTGACAGAATCCTCTACCTCCTGGAGCATCCCGCGGAGGCCAAGGAAATGGGGGCGCTTGCGAGAAAAACTGTTCTTGATGAATATGATTGGCGAATAGTCGTCAAAGATGCCATGAAAGTATACGATAAAGCGCTGAGCTAAGCGATTTGAACTGGCTCTTTTCTATATGCCATCGTGACCTTCTGGAACAGCTTAACAATATCAAGCGAGCAAAAAAAGAATTTCGTAAGTAACTCATGCTGATAAATCATCATTTGCGCTTTCACTGGTAAATCGATCCTAGGCGGCTCAAACCTGTGTTTAACAGTGGCAATAGGCAAACCTTCAAGTCTGATGTCGTCTTCGGCCATGCTCGTTTTGTCGGCAATGTAGCCGAGATAGGTTTCTTTCCAGTTTAGCCGCATGATTTTGGCGGCTGTAACATCAACTGCTAAAGCGTCGTTGCCAATCAGCATCAACCCCATCTTGACCGGTTTGCCTTTGGTGGGTCCGTTGCCTTCGATTCCAACTCTTGCATCCATAATTGTCAGTTGCGGTTTGAACAATGTGTAGAGGCGGTAGAAGACTTCAGGCAAGAATGGATGCAGGTAGATGCGTTTGTTGCTAGGTACGCAGCCAAAGAGGTTTTTGACTGCGCCGCTATAAGCCATAAATTCATGCGTCTTCATTAAAGGCAAATCCACCACAGCGTCGGCTTCTAGGACGGTTTTGGGTAGGAACAGCCGCTTCAATGGAGTGTTGCTTTGAAATTTTACTTCGACGACTTTGTCTTCGGAGAGATTTATGACACTGCCGCCTCCAGCTTCCACTGCGGCTTGTACGCCTGTTTTATCGAACGCCGTCCAGCAGGGATAGTTAAACCCATTAGATTCACCCACGAGGACCTCGCTGTTGCCGTCACGGAGCAAGCCGACGAGCTGTTTCATCAGCTCTGGGCTTGTCACGACACCCGGCAGGTATTCGGGGTGGCTTAAGTTAGGTTTTATGAAAATTTTTCCCTTACCTCCCAACCCAGATTTAGCGACGGCTTCCTTAACGATCTGGCTTATGTCATCTGTTGCACGGGAAATCTTAACGGTTTTCTGCATTTGTTCAGAAATTTTTTGCAGCCTCCGCTTGTTTTCCCATAATGCAACCTGGGTCAGAATTGAACATGTCACCGTTGTGGTACGCGGCTGAGCGTGCCCTGCAACCACCGCAGACGTACTTGTAAGTGCATTTTCCGCAAGCTCCCTTGAGGTTGCCTCGGTTCCGCAGTGATTTGAATAGGGGCGCGTTTAACCAGATGTCTTGGAACTTTTCGGTTTTGAGGTTGCCGACTTTCACTGGCAAAAACACGCAGGGATGAACATCTCCTTGAGGCGACAATGAACAGTAGAGTCTGCCAGCCCCGCAGCCGCCAATGAAGTCCGCAAGCGGGACAGCTTTCTTGGTTACTTTGACGGTTTGCATGTGAGCCATAGACATGGTGACATCGCCTGTGCCCTCAGGTCCCTGACATTGCAGTCCAACTCGGGCCAGCTGAGGCGCAGTGGTAAGAATTGTTGTTTTGCATCCTTTCGACATGCGGGCGAGGAGGTAATGCATGAGCTTTTCGCGTTCTTCAGGCGACAAGTCATCGTCGTAGTGTTCTTTGCCCCTGCCTGTGGGGATAAAGTTGAAGTAAGTGAAACGTTCCGCGCCGACTTCTTCGGCAAAAGAAACAATCGCTGGAAACTCTTCAAAATTGTTCTTAGTCGCCGTCGAAGCAATACACACGCATAAGTCGGCTTCAACGCAGTTTTTAAGCCCAGCAACTGCCCTGTCAAATGCGCCTGGTACGCCTCGGAAGTCATCATGCGTCTTCGCAGACGCTCCATCAATGCTGATGTCAAGGTAATTGACTTTGGCTTGCTTGAGCTTTTGCACGTTTTCCTTGGTCAGCAAAGTGCCATTGGTAGCTACCGAAACGTAAAGTCCTCGGTCAGCAGCATACCGAGCAACTTCAAAGAAGTCTTTGCGGGTCAAGGGTTCGCCGCCTGAGAAAGCCAATGCAGTCACCCCCGCGTCTGCAAGCTGATCAACAACCGTCTTTGCCTGCTCTGTCGTAAGTTCCTTCTCGTCTTCAGCGCCACTGTTCGAGTAGCAGTGTTTGCATCTGAGGTTGCATTTGTGAGTGAAATCCCAAACGATAAGGAAGGGGGCATAAAGGGAAATGGGTTTTTTAATGCCAATATAGCCGAAGCTTTTAGTCAAGTTCAAAACCGCTCGGCGTGCGTACGGATCAGAGAGGAGCTTCTCAACTTTTTCACGTTTTATGTTTAGGCTACGCCTAAGGAACTCAACCCAGAAACCTATGATCTGCGAGTACAGGATGCTGCACTTTGGGCAGATGTGCTCTGTTTTTCCCGAGTAAGAATCCAACGCCGCTTCCAGCACGGTTCTGCCACAAGCTTGGCATTTCCGAAGCGATAACCGTAGCATCCGCTTAGTCATAGGCAGCGTTATCACCGCATTCCAGAAGCTATCATGGCTAAGCAGACTCATCCAAGGCAGATCTCCCGAAACACTAACAGGTTTAGAGTAGGCTTTGACGGGATGTTAAATATTTCCCTAAACATAGACTTTGCTTTTCAGGATTTTTTCCGCTATTTCCAGGTCTTTAAGCGTGTTAATGTTAAGAAGCACTTCAAGTTCCTGAGTGATCAGGGCGTTTGTTTCTATCTTTCCTTCCATTTGGCATTTTGCGCCGTTGATGACGTTTACACCCGAGACAGCGTACCAATGTCCATTGTACTCGTCGGTGGAATCAACGGAGAGCCCCAACGATTCGCGTGCCTTGATCGGCACAAAAACCGCGTAGAAGTCAGTGTTGCATTCTTGGAACTGGCCAATGATTTTGTCAAGGAAATTGCCTGTGATAGCTGGAGAATCCGCTGGAATCGTCAAAACAGGACCCATCAACTTGGCTTCACGCGTTGCCTGCTTCAAATCATTATGATATCCTTTAGCGTCGGTTCGCAGAACCTTCCATCCCCTGCTTAGACAGTGCTTCTCCGTTTCAGGCGTATTCGGGCTAGTTACCACATAAAATTCGGAAACCTTTTCGGCACTCGCGACTGCTTCCCCCACCCAGTCTAGTAACGGTTTACCCAGAAAAGGCAAAAGCGGCTTCTCAACCGGTAACCCGATGCGTATGCCTTTGCCGCCAGCCATAATCAACGCGGGAACCTTCATAGAAGAATTAACACGCCCGCAAACAAAATAAGCGTAACTGCGCGAGCCACTTCATTGGTGGCACCAATCATGTCGCCTGAAACCCCCCCGAAAATCTTTTCTGCAACTTTCTCCATGACCAAAGCCACTGGGATGCTGACCAAAACCAACCCAACCGCGACTAAGCCCACAATGGGTTTGCCTATCAATGCGAAATAGGGGAAAACAATCAATATGCAGAGTATGTAGGCGATTATGTTGAGTTTGTTTTTTGCCTTCTGCAGGAAAATTGAGCCTAACCCTTTATGTGTAGGCTTTCCAATCCAAACGATTGTGACCATGGACAGTTTGGCCGACAGTTCTGCGGCGAGGATGGCTCCGAAAGCGTAAAGCGGGCTTATCAAAAACAAGCCTGCAAAAGCAGCGAACTCGACAACCAACGCCAACACCGCGCCCCAGTAAGTTACAGTCCAAGCATGCGCGACCATTTTGCGGTCATGAAGGCTTCTCAGTCCGAAGGCGTTGCCTAGGTCGATTAGGCCGTCAAAATGTTGGAGTCCTGTGAGAACAAGCAGAAAAGCCACTGTCATCGCGGCGACCGCAAGCTTCGACAATGTGTCAATTGGCAAGGCAACAAGAGGGTTAACTAAACCAAGCAGGAATTGGACAATGACATTTGCCCCAAGAAAATAGGTGCCTGCAAGCGTGCCAATTAAGCCGCCGATGATGGGAAAAAGGTAAACGTGCTCCGCCGTCGTGAAGATAAAGTCTTCTTTTCCCCCTGTAGGGATAATTGTTAGGAAAGACAGCAAATCCCTAAAAGTTTTTATAGCTTTCTCAGGGGACATATACCCTACACTAATTAAAAGGAAATATAGACTTTGTCGTGGTAGCTATGGGGGAACTTAAGGGGAGAAAAATACTTGTAACGGGTGGAGCAGGGTTCATCGGATTCCATCTATGTACGCGTCTTTCAGCTTTATCTTCTGATTTAACGATCTACGATGACTTGTCAAGCGGCAAAATGGAAAACGTCAAAGACGTTGGCAAAGCAAAGTTTGTAGAAGGCAACATTCTGGATCAAAAAAAGCTGCTTTCACTGGAAAAGCCAGATTTGATTTACCATCTAGCAGCCCAAGTAGTTGTCCCCTACAGCATGGAAAACCCAATGATAGATTTTGAAACCAACGCCAAAGGAACCCTGCAAGTTCTGGAAAAAGCCCGCAAAGACGACGCTAAACTCGTCTTTTCATCAAGCGCAGCAGTTTACGGAAATCCAAGTGTGTTTCCAACACCCGAAACCTACGGGTTCCATCCATTTTCGTGCTACGGATTATCCAAGGTAGTTGGCGAAGAATACTGTGAAATGTACCGTGACCAATACGGGTTAGACGTCACCATAATGAGGTTCGCTAACGTCTATGGATTAAGGTGCCACGGTGTAATTCACGACTTTTTAGATAAAATAGCCAAAAACCCGAACAAACTTGAGATAATCGGTACGGGGTTGCAGTCCCGCGATTTCGTGCATGTTTCAGATGTGGTTGACGCACTCATAACAGTGGGCTCAGAAGAATTCACTAATGGCAGAACCTACAACTTAGGCTATGGGACAACGATAAAAATAATCGATCTCGCCCACCTTATGCTTAAAATTCTAAACTTACAAGATAAAACGGTCGTGACAACAACAGGTGTCTCTTGGCAGGGCGACGTAACTACAATATGGTTTGATAATACCAAGGCTAAGAGAGAGTTGAAGTGGAATCCCAAAGTAAGCCTTGAAGACAGTATCAAAGAAGTCATTGCTGACAGGAAACTATAATGGCTGCTCCCGCCCCGGCCAGAGGGCTAATCGCTCTTCTGAGGCTCCCCTACTGGCTGATGACAGGCGGCTTATCTCTACTAACCGCGTTCGCAATCGCAAAAAACCCCGCGAACCTAAGCGCACAAACTATTCTGCTGATTTTCTTTTCAATGGCATTCATCACGTCGGCGGGCTTCGCGATAAACGATTATTTCGACCGAGAAAGTGACGCCCTTATCAAGCCGAAACGTCCCATACCGTCGGGGGCCTTATCTTTGAAGCAGGTGATGGCTGTTTCAGGCGTTTTGTTCGCTGCTGGATTAGCTATGTCCTTTTTCATTAACTGGTTAAGTTTCGCAATAATCGCAGCAGACTCTGCTTTGCTTCTAGTTTACTCAACGCTTGTTAAACGCAAGTCAGGGTTCGCAGCCAACGTTATGGTTGGGATTTTGACGGGCACAGCTTTTATGTACGGCGAAGCCACAATATCGAGTCCTCCAGCAGTAACCATAATCTCCTTAAGTCTTTACCCCATAGCTCTGGGCACTATCGGCGGCAACGTACTTCGCGATGTGCTAAGTCTTGACGGCGACCGAAAAACTGGTTACCCCACACTTCCACAGAAAATCGGCATCGGCAATTCGGCGAAGGCTGCCGCTGGGTTATTCCTGTTGACCGGTTTGCTTGCGCCTTTGCCTTTTTTCGTAGGCAACTTTAACTTTTACTATTTGATACCCATCGTGGCTTGGAGTGTCCTCTTAATCTACTCGTCTGTTCGTCTAGTTACCGCTGCTTCAACCGTTGCAAACGTGAGAAAATATGAACGAATAGTAACTATGTCGATGATTCTGCTCCCGCTAGCGTTGATTCTTCAGGCGGCATCCCACTTGATCGGAGGGCTGTAAGTGAGCGAAACCAAAAGCATCTGCCCAGAATGCCAGAAAAAAATAGACGCCCAACTACGGCAAGCCAACGGTAAAATAAAAATCACCAAGCATTGCCCAGAACACGGCGAATTCGAAGCTACACACTGGCAAAGCACACCCGTCTTTAATCACATGCAAACCTACGATCAATTTCAGTACCTGGGAGATTTAAACGCTTCAAAAAACCCTGAAGGTTGCCCCTACGTCTGCGAAACTTGCAACAAGCATGCTTCAGGAACAGTTATTGGAGTAATCGACGTGACGAAACGTTGCAACCTTCGTTGCGCAATCTGCTTCTCAACATTTCCCGAGCAAGGTAACGATTACGAGCCAACCAAGGAACATCTCATAAAAATGCTTGAGTTCGTGAGCCAAGCAAACCCCAAGCCTCCTGCCATTCTGTTTTCAGGCGGAGAACCCCTTGAACGCGAGGACATGCCCGAAATTGTCGGCGCCGCCCACAGACTAAAGTTCATGACTATTCTAGCAACCAACGGGACTCATTTGGTTGACACCCCGGGGCTAGCAAAGAAGCTCAAAGACAAAGGCTTGAACATTGTTTATTTGTCATTTGACAGCTTCCATGACGATTTTAACAAGAAGATTAGAGGAAAGGCGCTGCTTGAGGAAAAACTCAAAGCAATAGAGGTTTGCCGCAAGCATGACATGGAAATCATCTTGGTTAATACGTTGATGAAAAGTCTTAACGATAAGGAAGTTGGCGACATGATACGGTTCGCCGCTAAAAACACGGACATAGTGCGGGGCTTAATCTTCCAGCCAATAGCCTTCACCGGTAGAGCCACGGAGAACCCTTTCCGCGAAAACTTCCGCGAATGGTCCTTTGCCGAAGACGTTGAAAAACAAACAGGCGGCGAAATCAAAGCAACCGATTTGTATCCCATGTCAGTTATGACGTCGCCGATCAAGATAATGCGAAAATTCATGAAAAAGCCTTGGCCCCTGTTTTCATGCAGCCCGCAGTGTGGAATTGTAAACTGGATTTACGTTTCTAAAGAGGGCAAAATGTTCCCTATCAACCGGTTTGTCAACTTTGATCGTTTCTTCTCAACCATTAGAAAAACTGCCGAGTCCGCCGAATCCAAAGGCAAACTCTCGCTGCTCTCTTCACTGTTTATGGCGTCTATGCTTTCGATGGATATGCTTCTTGTGACGCAAGAAGTGGGTATGCTTACGCTCCTGAATTCGATCATGCGTATGCATCTTTCACCTTCATATCAGTCACTTGGCAAAATCCGAAGAAGAATCTTTCTTTTGGGCTGCATGGCTTTTATGGATTCATATAATTTCGATGTAAACCGCGTAAGACGCTGTGTAGTCCACTACATTACACCAGACCTGAAAATCATACCTTTCTGCGCCTACAACAATATCCACCGGGTGGCAATCGAAAAAGAATATGCGGAAAAGCAAAAGAAAACTCAAGCTTGATTTGTAACTTGAATTGGCAAAACGCAGTAGTCATACGTAAACTGGTATGTGCCGCCATCGGCGGGGTTGAATGTGTACAGTTCAAAAACAACCCAGTAGCTGCCGACCTGATTCTCTGTGACTGTGATTGACTGATGCCAGCTTGCTCCATTCTTTAGCGTCATGTTGCATGTTTCGGCGGCTGGGGCGTTCACTGGAAAAGAGTTAAGATTCGGGGTTATTTTCACCAAAACTTGGTACTGAACGGTCCAACCCATGTTGTTAACGACGGTTAATGGGACGGTAAAGGTGCTATTCTGATTGGCGACTAAAAGCTGTGGGTAATTCGCCGCTTTATTTTGTGCGTCAAGCAGGTAAATCGTGCTGTATCCTTCAGGCGCCGGCTTAAAGATAACGTAGTAGCCGACAAGCATAGATGAGATGATGATCAAGGCGAGAGCGATGGCGACTAAGTAGCCTTTGTCATCGTTTAAGCCGATTTTCTCTCCAATGCTTTTGACACGTTCTAACTGTATCCGCATCTAAAAATCCCTTGAATATAGTGCTAAATATTTCTATGCCTGACTTAAATGGTTTAAGTTTGGTCTTCCCATATTTGCGCGGTTTGTAAGTCGTGGGGATTTCAACCATATTGTATCCGACTTTGGCGAATTGGACCAGCATTTCGGTGGCAAACGCCATGTCTCCTTCTACCAATGGAACGTTGTCGATGCATTCATGTGATATTGCCCTGAACCCTGATTGGGTGTCGCTCAGTAGTTGGCTGTAAAAGAAGTCGTAGACCAAGGTTATGATTTTGTTTCCGATAAAATTCGTGAATCCCATGGCTTTTTTCGGGTCAAACATGCGAGTGGCTAAAACCATGTCTGCGTCTTTCTCAAGCATTCTTTCAACCAAGCGGTTGATGTGTTTGACCTCGTAGGTTCCGTCGCCGTCAACCATGACTATTATGTTTCCCTTCGCGTTTTTCATACCTGTTCGAAGTGCTATTCCGTAACCGCGTCTTGGCTCGAGAATTAGCCTGCAAAAACCTGTGTCTTTAATGAGCTCCATTGTCCCGTCTGTAGAGTTGCCGTCGACGACGATGATTTCGTTTGGGTAAGCTAGCTCTTTGTGGATGGTGTTTACTGCTTCAAGTATGTTTCCTGCCTCGTTGAGTGTCGGAATGACTACCGAAACCAATTCGACTTTTGATGTCATGGCTAACTCCTATCTTGAAGGCTATACTGTTTTCGCATCATGATTAAATAAGCTCTTCGTATATTTCCACGAGAGATTCAACGTTTCGCTCCCAGCTATACTTTTCTTCCACCGCTGCTCGAAGCTCCAACCCACACGAGGATAACTCAGCATGGGAATATTCTAAGACTGCCCTAGCCATTGGCTCCGGCTGATTAGGCGGCACCAAAGTCCCACAATTTTCCATCAGAATTTCCCTTATTCCACCAACGTCTGTAGCTACAACCGGCAAGCCACATGCCATGGCTTCAAGCGCAACCAAAGGCAAGCCTTCCCCAGATTTTGACGGCAACACAAAGAAGTCAGCCGCGTTATAGCAAAGGGGCAAATCAACGTCGCTGACAAAACCCGTCAACCGAAAATTATTTTCTATTCCCAGTTGCCGAATTCTTTCTTGAACCCCCTTTTGGTCTGGTCCCTTTCCAACAACAAGGAAAACCAAATTAGGATTCTTCTTGACTGCAAGGTTCGCGCTTTCAATCAATGTGTCGATGCCGTTCTTGTAAACAAGTCTCCTCACCGTTAAGGCCACAACCGCGTTTTTGGGCATCCTAAATTTAATTCTCATTTCTTCGCGTTTTCCTGGCAGATGCCTGAAATGGCGCAGGTCCACCCCGTTGTGGATGACTTTGATTTTGTTTGGTTTTGCACCTAAACCAAGAACGTACTGTTTGGTTGCGTTACTTACAGCGATGATTCTGTCTGCTTCTCTTAGCGTCTCTTTCCCCACAGATAGGTCGTTTAGGCGTTCCACGTTGTCGAACATATTGTCGTACTGGATGAACGTGTTGTGCTGGGTCAAAACGAACGGTTTGTTGTATCCTTTTGCAAGTTTAGCAGCGATCAACGAGGTCAAATATGGGTGGCCGTGTGCGTGGACTATGTCGGCTGCGTTTACGGCTTTAAGGAAAGTTTGTAGGCTTGTCGGGGTCGGGATAGAGTAAGGTATGCCGAGGCGGAATCCGGTGTTTAACGATTCATAGCACTGGACGTCTATGCCATCAACGGTGTAAGTTTTGGGGGTGTTGATGCGGTTGGTCACAACCATGGGCTTAAAGTTTAGGTTCATCAGCCGCTTGCTCTGTTCATAAACAACCTTTTCAATCCCGCCAACATGAGGCAGAAAAGTATGCGTAACAATGCATAAACTTGTTTGAACCATGGAGCCCAACTGCGTAACCTCCACAACCAACATACGATAATAAGCCTTATGGTAAATCCCCAACCAAGCGCGGAAGATAGAAAAATTTCAGACTGAAGTGTCTAACCAAGAAACGGGCGTTCTGAAGCCAATGTTTATAAAACTCTTGGAAGGTGACTAATATTAAATCCGTAATTCGTTTCATGAGCGTAAATTGAACCTGGATGTTCAAAATTTCATTTTATTCGCTCTTGATGGGGCTTGAATCGGGGTTGAATTTGTAAAATATTGCCAAACTGCGCCTTTATCTTACGAAAAAGTGAACTTGTGCACCATGGTTTTGTGGTGACTTTGAACTTGGGTGACGTTGATTTGCAGTGAAAACGCGGTAACTTGACTACGTTCGTAAAAGTGGTCTGAGTTGAGAGATTGCGCCGCCTTAAAATCGTTTTCAACAGCCACTCAGATGTGAACCGCTGACTAAATAGTAATGCTTATATGAAAAGGTTGGATAAACCAACCAGTCGTGGGCTGAATAATTTGTTGAACATCGAGAAAAGACCGTTTGTCCCAATCAACTTTCTAACAACTGACCGATTATCTGGATGTTTGATGGCTAAAACCCCGTTTTGTTGCCCAAATTGTTCTGAGATTAACACTTCAAATCATTTGCAGTTTACATTCACTTGGACCCAACGAAGAACAGAAGGTAAATCGTGAAAGAATATTTAGGGAGGAAGAAATTAAAATGAAAGTTGTTGCGGCTTGGAGCGGCGGAAAAGACAGCGCCTATGCAGAGTACTTGGCAACCCAGCGGGGCCTCGAAGTAGTCAACATTTTGACCATGATGATGAGCAAGGAAAAATCAAACTTCCACATGATACCCGCAGAGATTCTGGATGCACAGTCAGACGCCATAGGCATCCCCATAGTGAAGCAGCAAGCCACCCCAAAAACATACGAAGATGACTTCAAAGCTGCGCTGCGGCGTTTCAAAACTGACGGCGCCGAAGGCTTGGTGACAGGTGACATCTACGAGGTAGCTGGACACGAACAGGGTTGGCTGGGCAGAGTGCTCAAAGAAGTCGGTTTACAACCGATAAAGCCGCTGTGGATGCTTGACACGAAGCAGATTTACCTTGACTACCTGAAAACAGGGTTTAAGGCAACAGTGGTTAGAACCAACCTGGAGAAGCTGGGCGTAGAGTGGCTTGGGCGGGTGCTTGACAGAAAATTCTATGACGACATCCTCAAACTCGGCAACGTTGATCCGTGCGGCGAAGGCGGCGAATACCACACTGTTGTGACAGATGGACCGACATTTAAGAAAAAGATTGAAATTCTAGAAACACAAAGACACAAGCTAGACAGCGGCTTCGGATACCTCGAAATCAAAAAGTTCGAAGTCAAGCCGAAAGGCAAGGTAAAACCGTAGAATGGACCAATCACTCGATGTAATAATTGCCAATAATGAGCTGAAAGCGAAGGCTTTTCTGGATGAAGTGGCAGGCAAAAACCCACTTTTCATATGCACAATCGGCACCACGGAAACCGGCAAAATCGCAGGGATATCTGCGGCTGGAGCAAACCCCGAGTTCACGGACTACACTCCGCCAGCCGATGCTGAACTGCTTCTCTTAGGCAAATGCAAATCCATCAACGGTGTTCCTATAACTCCAGACGGAATCCCCACGCCTGGGTTGATCACGAGGTCGGCTTTGCAACTCGCTAACATTCCCGTGCTCATAGCCAGCGGCGGGGTAAAGGTGAAGCCTCAGATTCCTTTTTTGGATTTGGGTGGAAATCCAGGAAGGGACATTCGAAGCGGCAATGCAGTTGACAATGTTGCGGAAGTTATTGAACGCGCTAAAGTTGCTGGACAAAACCTGGCAAAAGCCGTGGATTACCTTGTGATTGGCGAAAGCATTCCAGGCGGAACAACAACCGCGCTTGGCGTCTTATCTGCTCTGGGAGTGAAAGCAGAAGGAAAAGTAAGCAGCACGCTACCTCAAAATCCTCACAGTTTGAAGGCTGAAACGGTTCGGTCGGGTTTGACAGCTGCAGGCGAAGATTTCGGCACTTTAGCGAAGGATCCTATTCGGGCTATTTCCTGTGTTGGCGACCCCATGATGGCGGCCTTTACGGGTTTGGTTATTGGGGCATCAAGTCAGGTTCCTGTTTTGATGGCGGGTGGCACTCAGATGAGCGCTGTCTTGGCCCTGATTAACGCTTTGGAACCCGATGTTCTGTGCAACGTGGCTGTGGGCACAACTCGCTGGGTTGCGAAGGACAAGTCATCTGACCTTAAAGGAATTGTGAAGCAGTTCTGCGACGTGCCGATTTTGGCGGCTGACCTTAACTTTTCAGAATCCCGTTTTCCAGGCTTACAAATCTATGAGACGGGTCTAGTCAAAGAAGGGGTCGGCGCAGGCGGAGCTTCTATCGCTGCGATGGCGAAGCTTGGTGGCGCTGTAACGGCTGACCTATTGCTTAAAGAGATAGAGCGCAATTATGGTTCGCTTATGGGTTTGAAGTGAGATGGCTATTAAAGAGCTCAAGAACCTGCTGTCTTTCCTCACAATCTTTCCCGTTGCAATGGACAAGGATATGCTTACTGACTGCGCAAAAGATATGTGGGCTTTTCCGCTGATCGGCTCTTTCATCGGTTTGATTGCCGGCGTTTTCGGTTGGGTTGCTGGCCAGTTTGTTCACGGCTTAGTCATCGGCGGCTTAGTTTTGGCAGCTCTTTTGCTAATAACTGGGCTTCATCACACAGACGGGCTTCTTGATTTCGGCGACGGCGTCATGGCTCACGGCACACCCGAACACAAGATTGCGGTCATGCATGACCAACTAACAGGCGCAGGCGGCTTATCCATGGGCATCATGACTATGCTTATCGCAGCCTTAGCCATCGGGCAATTAAGTGGCAATGGGCTTTTCAAAATTCCCCTGATAATCGGCGGCATCATCGCAGTTGAGGCTTCTGCGAAACTTTCGATGGTCGTTATGGCTTGGGCTGGAAAATCTGTTCATCAAGGCATGAACTCGTCTTTTCTTGAAGCCATGAGTGGAAGCAAAGGCACCTTGCGCTTGGTTGCTGCCGTTGCTATCTCTTTCGCTGTTGCTTTGCCTTTCCTGGGCTGGGCGGGCGCTTTCGTTGTCTTAGCCGGCGTGATTACTAGTTTGGTGATGGTTGCGGTTGCCCACCGGCACTTCGGCGGGGTCACGGGTGACGTTTTCGGTGCCACAAACGAGATAACCCGAATGGTATGCGTTATCGTTTTGCTGGCGGTGGTTGCTTGGGTATAGCCGCTCTTGTGATGGCTGGGGGAAAAGGGACCCGCATGCAAATCCAAGAAGAAAAACCCCTCATACGAGTCTGCGGAAAACCTGTTATAGAATACGTAATTGCAGCATTGCAAAACGCCCAAAAAATTGACTGCATCTTCGTGGCAACAAGCGCTTGTACGCCTAAAACCGCCAAATACCTGAACGGATTTTCAGTTAAAGTGCTTGATACCCCCGGGAAAGACTATGTTTCGGATATGGGCTACGCGAGCCAAAACTTGAAACTGGGCGTTTTCGTGGCTATTGCGGCTGATTTGCCTCTTGTCACGAGCGAAGTGGTCGACACTATCGTTGAACGATATGAATGCTGCGGCAAACCCGCTCTTACCGTCGCGGTCCCCCTGGAAACAAAGAGGCGGCTTGGGATGTGTGTCGAGTACTCTTTTAAAATGGATGACAAAGATGTCGTTCCCGTTGGCATCAACGTTATTGACGGGCGCAAGAGGTACGGTGACGAGTGGCTTGATCAAGACATCTACCTGCTTGATCTGGACGAATTAGCCATCAACATTAACACAGTAAAGGAACTGCAGCTTGCCGAAAATTTTTTGGCTGAGCGAAAAACTTGTTTCTAGGTTTTTTCTGTTTTGGTTTCCAGTATTTCTTTTAGTGTTTCCTTCATTTTTCTAGCGTCAACATCCAAAACTGGCGATTCGCATATCATCGTAGGATGCATTTTGAAGTCGGCAATGACTTCAGCTAGCATGCGGAAATCTGGACCAAACCCTTCTTCGTTGAGGGTGTGATGTTTTTTCTCTCCCTGCGCAGAGAACTCGATTTTTGAGAAGTGACAGTGCATGCTCCTCAATGATTCCGTTCCCAAACGCTCTTCGATTCTTTCGGCAACTGCCCGAAAATCCTCGGTTTTCTTTAGGCTTCCTTGATGGAGGGCGTGGAGGTGCGCCCAGTCAATGACCAATTGCGTGCCTTCAATCTCTTGGTTGAGCGTCAGGATTTCATCCAAGCTGCCTACCTGGAATTTTCTTCCCATCGTTTCAGGTCCAAGCTTCACCCGAAGCCCTAGGTTTCGCATTTCGACGCTCACATCTTTTAGCGCGGCAAGGCACGTTTTGAAGGCGAAATCTTTTTCGAAGCGTCCGTAGAACCCCGTGTGGAATACCATTACGTAAGCTCCCATCCAATCTGCTGCGGTTGCTGATGCGATTAGCCGTCGTTTACTTGCCTCGACAACTTCGCGTGTGCCCGACAGGTTGATGTAGTATGAGCTGTGAAGGCTAAGCTGCACATCGCTCACTTTTGCTGCGGCACCCAGCTTCTCCGCCAGATTCTTGGAAATCTGTGGTTTAGGACCCCAGCGGACGGCCTCGTACTCAAGCGCATCCAAGTCTTCTTCACGGAGAAGTCGTGGAACGTCTGGCAAGTCTGCTCCCATAAGGCGAAACATCGGTGGAACTCCTGCAGGTCCAAAACGGGTACGCTCAGCCATCAAATACCAGCTTTCTATTTTGGGTCGTCAAACATTAAAGTTTTCGTCTCCTTAAAACTTGCGTAAACCCGAGAGTAGCTAAAGATGGAGTAGATGAACTAATGTCGGGACAGGCACGTAAAGACGGATGTAGACGGCTGCGACTATTATTCCGATAGTAAGCGCCAGCAGTGCGTAATCTCCCTTGTGCAATTTTAGTGAGTAAAGGTTTGTGCGTTTTTTGGTTGCTCCCCAAGCTCGGCTTTCCATTGCCTCCGCCAACTCCAGGCTTCTTCGGATAGCACTGACTATTAGTGGAATGAGCACGGGCACGTAATTCCGTATCCGCTTCATTAAGCCTCCTTTCTCAAGCTCGAGCCCCCTAGCTTTCTGAGCGTCCATTATCGTTTGGGCTTCCTCAGCGAGTACGGGGACGAAACGCACTGCTGTAGTGAAGGCGAAAGCGAATTCGTATGGCACGTGTGATTCTTCCAACGCCAAGCCGAGGTGATCTGGCGAGGTGGTTAGAAAGAAAACTGAGAAGGATTCAACTAGCACCACGAAACGCAAGGTCAAAGCTAACGCGCTCTCTACGGCGGGAGGAGCCACCTTGTACCCTGCGTAGAAAAAGGACGTTCCAACGTTTACTGCGAAGATGACGACTGCCAAGAAAGCTGCCCCCCGCAACGAGCGAACCCATTGCCGCTGCACCCGCGCTAGAAAAACGAATGGAATCTGTAGTGCGAAGAGAAAGAGCAGAGGGATGATCTGGGCGAAAATGATTGCGACGGCGAAAACTGATATTACATAGACGAATTTTATTCTGGGGTCTAGGTTGTGGATTGGAGAGTAAACTTTGCGGAATTTTAACCCGTCGAAAACGCTCAATGGGTTTTGCCTTCCTTGGCGTTTAAGATTATTTTTTCTGCCTCGTAAATGTCAATCACGTTCTTGGGAAAACCCAGCGGCGCCAATTTCGCGAATACTTGCGCTATTTGAGGAAGAACAATCGAGGATTCAGCCAAAACCTCGGCGTCAGTCAAAATTTCTTTTCCAGAGCCTTCAGCAACGATTTTCCCCTCCTTCATCAAAACAACACGGGGGTTGCATTCGGCGACGAATTCCACGTCATGAGTGACTATGACGACGGTTTTTCCTTGCGCCTGCATCTGCATAATGAATTGGGTTAGCTTTTCCTTTTGTTCGTGATCTTGGCCAATTGTAGGTTCGTCCAAAATCAGGGTCTGCGGGTTCCAAGCTAAAACCGAAGCTAATGCGACACGTTTCCGTTCGCCACCGCTTAAGAGGAAAGGTGAGGTTTTGCGGTACTGGCTAAGAGAAAGTAACTCAAGCGCCCACGTTACCCTTTTTTCAACAACGTCTGGCGTGAACCCGAAGTTTTTGAGGGCAAAAGCGATTTCTTCTTCGACTGTTTCGCTGAAAAGTTGGTGGTCAGGGTTCTGGAAGACAAAACCGACGTTTCTAGCGAGTGTTGCAACGCTGGTTTTGGTGGTTTCAACTCCGTTCACAATCACTTTTCCCGAGGTGGGTTTCAGTAGCCCGTTGAAGTGCTTGACGAAAGTTGATTTTCCCGCTCCGTTTTGCCCCATTATCGCCAAGAACTCACCGTCTTTCACTGTTAACGATACACCTTTGAGGGCTTCCACTTTGTTCGCGTATGAAAAGTGAATGTCCTGCGCCTCAATCATTTAACTGCGAAAGCCTCCAACAGCTGGTCTGCTAACTCTTCAGAAGATAGGGGTGTGTTGTCGCCAACGTTTAAGCCGTCTTTTTTGAGCAACTGATAAAGTAGAGTTGCCTTTGGTATCCCTACGCCGATTAAGCGGGTTTCTGCCGAGTTTAGGATTTCCCTGGGGTTGCCTTCTAAACAAACTTTTCCCTCATCCATCACTACAAGGTGATTCGCGTACTTCGCCGTCAAATCCAGCCTGTGCTCCACGAGCACAACGGTTATGCCTTGTTTTCTGTTCAAATCGTAGATGACATCAAAAATTTTCTCGGCGCTAAGCGGGTCAAGAAAAGACGTGGGTTCATCTAACACTATGATTTCAGGCTCCATCGCCAAAACGGCTGCAATCGCTACCCGCTGCTGTTGTCCACCGCTGATTTCATGTGGCGACCGTTCCCGTAAATCGTAGATGCCTGTCTGGTTGAGTGCCCAATCCACTTTTTTTCTGATTTCTGCTCGAATAACTCCAAGGTTTTCCAGTCCGAAAGCCACGTCTTTCTCAACTGAGAGGGCAAAGAGCTGGTTTTCGGGGTTTTGGAACACTAGCCCTACTCGTTTAGCCATCTCGTAGGTATGGCGTTTTAGTACGTCTTCGCCTGCAACAGTAATTTCACCTTTGAGTTCGCCCTGATAAAAATGTGGGACTAACCCATTGAAGCATCGGCACAAAGTTGTTTTTCCACAGCCGCTTGGACCCGTGATTAGAACGAACTCGCCTTTCTCCACTTTGATGGAGACGTCGGCGATTGACGGTTTAGTTGCGCCCGGATAAGTGTAAGTGAGGTTTTTGGTTTCGATTATAGCCATATTTGTGCCTGCACTTAAGCGTAAACGACTGTTCATTTAAGCGTAGCTACCCAACTTTGGCTGTTTTTTAAATCTACACATATCCAAAAAGAAAACCCGTTGAGTGAAGATTTTCACACCAAAGAAGGAACTGAGTCTGGGTTAAGGGAATTACCTACAGCCTTTCGCAAAAGTGCAAGACATTGTTTAAGCGTCGGTCCTATTTCGCCTGTGCCGCTTACTCCTGCCGCCATGGCGTGTCCTCCACCAACTCCTTGAAGGAACTCACCTAGAGGCGCTGCAATATCCTTTCCTAAGTTTATACCTGTCCCCTCTGTGAACTGCCGGATACAACGAAGGCTTACTTCGATTTTTCCGTTCTTGAGTCCTGCAACTGCTGAGGCATGGGCGCCTATATCAACTAGAGACTTTGCTGCTGGAGCTTGGTAGGCACTGACATGGGAAACAGCGATTATCCAACCGTTGATCCTGACAATTTTAGCTCTTTTGCATGCCTTCAGTTTAGCTAAGCGTTCTGAAGTGTCGATTGGCAAGGCAAACTCCTGTAACGTTGCTTGCACATCAATACCCGTGCTGACCAGCTTAGCGACGACTCCGAAGGTCGAGGCGCTCGCCAAAGAGAAATGCCTTGTGTCAAAAGCTATCCCTATAAACAGCGCTTTTGCCTCGTTGAAATTGGGCTTAACTTTTGCCTGCTTGAAGAGTCTATAAACAATTTCACAGTTGGCTGGGGCTTTCTGATCTATGATGCAGAGCTTGCAGATTTGGGTGGTTTCGGGGCTTGGGTAATGATGGTCAACGATTATTTTAGGGGCAGGTGACCTTCTTATGGTGTCCGCGACCTCGTCCAGTTGGTCAATCGTGTTTAGATCTAGAAAAACAATCACTTCTGCCGATTCAATGTTCGGTTTAAGATTGACTGTTATAGGCATGCGTTCCAGAAGAAGTTTAGCTGGCTTGTTGACGCCCTGGGGGCAGCCGACTTCAAACACCACATCGGGCATAAACCGTTTCAGTAAGCCCTGCAAAGCGTACGCTGAACAGATTGCGTCAGCGTCGGCGCCACGGTGACACAGCAAAAGGACAAAAGACGCATTGTTTTCCTTGAGAATTTGGAGAAAATCTTGGAATTCGTTCATTTTAGCTTTCTCAGATAGGTTTCGACGGCTTGATGTGCCGCCCCTGTTGCTTCATTAACCAGCGCCTGCGCGTCAACATCTTTGGCTTCGGGCGTTAATTGAAGGTCTATTTCTACGGAGACTTTGAGTGGTTTTGCCCCTTCAGCTTCCACGCTGATGTCCAAGAGATCAACCATTCTAGAAGAAACTTTTGACAGAACATATCTTCTGGCTTCCTCTTCAGCTGCCGCGCATAAAATTTCTATTTGCTCGGTGGATAACTCTGGTATCCCGAGCTCACCCAACAATCATTCACCTAAGAAGTAGGTGGTTGATTGACAGGGCTTAGGTCTTCTTGGAGTTTCGTCTGCGACTCTTTTATTTGGCTGCGCATCCGCTCTTCTTGTCTTCCCAGAACCGTGCTTCTTGTTTCCAAAAGTTCTTTGCGTTCAACAAGTTCCTCAGTTACTTTCGGTTTCTCTGCTTTCACAAGCAGTGAACCAACTGCCTTGTAAATCACCGCGGCGTCAGCCGTTTTCTGAAGTTCGGCAATGGTCTGTTCAACCTCTGATTTTTCCATTTCAACCTGCTGTTTCTGCTGAAGAATTGACTGAAGCGTTTGCTGTAATTGCTGCAGTCTAAGAAGCCTTTCTTGAACGTTAGCCGGTAACCTTGAAATATCATCACTCAAATTTTATCCTTCCGTACCCAGCAATACGAGACGCTATTAATTAAGTATTTCCAACAAGCGAAACGCTGCCGAAAACCCGTTAAATCCCCGTTTGGTTCCAATAGTAGATGTGCTGATAACCCATATTCGATACTGGGTACTGCGGGTCAGCGTAAACTATGTCAAGGCTTACCCTGTACTGTGACAGAAGAGTGCTTGTGGCGACGGCTATCTGCATGGTTTTGTCGTCTGTGAGCCAGAATCCCCAGATTGTATCATTTGGGTTACGCATGCCCCAACCATAATTTTGAGGCAAAACCAGCACTGCGTCTGGCTGACTTAAATCGGGGAACTGTTTTTGGTGTATGTCGTTCCAAAAGCTTTGCATGGCGATTAACTGGGTGTTTGTCAATGCGCCGTATAAGCTTCCGTTGTTATATGGGTAGTTGAAAACGGCGATGTATTTTGCTCCTGCTTCATAGGACGTTAGCATTTGGTCGTAGATTTCGGGTCCGCTGTCAAGATAGTAAGGTTCATCATTGTATTTCCAAGTGATCATTGCGCCCCAATCTTTTCCCTGTAATCTTGCGGCTCCCTTAACAAGCGCGATTTGCTCAGCGACGCTGCAGTTCCAACCTAACTCAGCAAACATTACGTTGTATCCGCCTAAGTAATCATACCAATAAAGCCCGTAGTCAGAAGTGAAGGTTGTTATATCCGCTGCTTTCAAAGTGCTAAGGCCGCTGTCTCCTTGAAGGATGTCTTGGACAAAAAAGTTGGCTTCCAAATTGTAGTTTGGCGGATCGGTTCCGTTTCCCATGTACCCAAGCATTTTCTGGTAAATTTTGTCGAGGTCCATGGTTGCATTTAAGTAATCCTGACTAAAGTTAGCTGCCCTCGAAAAGTTGGTGTTCAAGAAATACCTTTGAAAAAGCGTAAAATATGCAGACCAGTTCCCATCCAGCTGTATTCCGCCTGGTTCATCGTTGTAGTACATTCCCAGGAATTTGTTGCCCCATTTTGCTTTCCATTGCTCAGTGACGCTTAACGAGTTGTTCCAAAACCAGTAGCGACTGGCATCCAGGTGCGCCTGAACGCCAACGTTTACTATCACGCTTAATCCGTTGGCGACTGCGTAATCGCAGATTTCATTCACTGCCGTTTCGTTTTGAGTGAGTGCGTTTCTTCCCGCGTCTAAAATGAAGAGATTTGTGTAGCCTTTTACTTTGTCGATTAGGACTTTGGCTTCTTGCGTGGTGTTTCCACCGAAAGCTACCCCCACGTAAACGTTGTTCGGGTTGGCCTTAGGCTGGCTTCCAACGTTGTAAGAAGTGTATGCGCCCACTGAGACCGCAAGTAACGCTATGAGGAAGGCAGGAATCAAATATTTCTTGGATCCTTTATGGCTACTCATAGACGAACCTGCAGGAAACTGTTAACTTACCCCATCCTTAATGTCTTGCTGTAGAAACCCATCCCGGCTGATTTATCAGAGGCGACCAGTTTTTGCTTTTACCAAGCAAACTCATCAAAGGTTCTTGTGAAGTTTTTAAAGGAGTCCAGTCATTCAACACTGGAAAGGAAGCGAAAACAAAATGGAACGAGCCAACGTTACAAAGGAAGAGATTCAACAGCAAGATACTCGTTTCCTAGCGGTTTATGTTGAATCAAAGAACTCATGCATGGTTATGCTAAGCGAAAAGGAAGACAAGCTTGGGACCATGGCGATAGCTGTTCCCAAACCCAAAGAAGGCGTAGGAGCCGTCACGTCCTCAGTGCTTTTGGGCGACAAAAACATTATTTCAGCACGGATGTTCGCCGAATACGTTGCCACCAAAAAAGGAAAAATCGCGCTTGTTTCAGTTTACCTAGAGAAGGTAAGTGAAATTCAAGCTCAGGGCTTCTTCAATAAGCTCATTGACAAACTAATTAAAGGGGACAGCCAAAAGGAGCCGACAGCAATCTAAGAACAAGCTGCTCGTGCAGGCTGCTGTGAACGGTGAAATCCAATGATTTGCCAGTTGACAACCGAGGATATTCAAGCGATTCTAAATGTTGTTAACAGCGCCGCAATCACCTATGAAGGCAAAATCCCTAGCGACATGTGGAATCAACCTTACATGCTAGCGACGGAACTTGAAAAAGAAATTCAGAGCGGCGTTCAATTTTACGGCTGCAAAGAAAACGGCGTTTTAACGGTGGTTATGGGAATCCAACCGGTGAAGGGTGTCACCCTTATCAGGCATGCTTACGTTTTGCCTTCATGGCAGCGGAAAGGGCTTGGGCAAAAACTGCTGAAACACCTGCTGAGTTTAGCTATTACACCTCTGGTTTATGTTGGTACATGGGAAGCAGCAATCTGGGCAGTGAAGTTTTACGAGAAAAACGGGTTTCAACTTGTGCCAGAGTCGGAAAAGAACAGGCTTTTGAGGAAGTATTGGGATATTTCGGAGCGACAGGTTGAAACATCAGTGGTACTCAAAATGGAAAGGCACCCCCAATGAAAGAAACCCTGCTGCTCAAAGTTGATTCTGAAAAACCCGATACATCCAAAATCGAGGTTGCTGCGCAGTTCATCCGCAAAGGCGGTCTCGTGGCTTTCCCCACCGAAACAGTTTACGGCTTAGGTGCCGACGCGCTTAACGCTGACGCTGTCTTAGCTCTCTTTGAAGCTAAAAAACGTCCTTTAGATAACCCACCAATCGTCCACATCGCCGATCCGCGCGAAGTTTGCCGGTTGGTTGAAGAGGTGCCTAAGAAAGCAGATTTGTTGATGACGCATTTTTGGCCTGGCCCGTTGACGCTGGTTTTTCGGCGTTCAAGCATCGTGCCAGACGTGACAGTTGCCAATTTAGACACGGTTGCGGTTCGAATGCCCAAACATCAAGTGGCTTTAGCTTTGATTAGGCAAAGCGGCTGCCCTATTGCTGCTCCAAGCGCGAACTTGGCAGGGAAACCCAGCCCGACAAATGCCCAGCATGTTTTCGAGGATTTAAACGGACGAATTGACGCTATTTTAGACGGTGGTCCCACAAACATCGGGGTCGAATCAACAGTTGTCGATGTAAGCGTTGATCCGCCGATGGTTCTTCGTCCAGGCGGAACCCCCTTTGAAGCGCTGAAACAGGTTTTAGGCGATATGAGGCTTCATCCCTTCGTTTTGGCTGAGGCTGAGTTGCCGCTGGAAAAGATGCGTTCCCCCGGAATGAGGCATAAGCATTACGCACCGAAAGCGGACGTGCTTCTCGTTGAGGGAGACGTTTCAGCCGTTGTAGCAAAAGTTAAAGAGCTAACTGAATTTTACGTGCGAAATGGTGTAAAAGTGGGCGTATTAGCCACCGACGAAACCCAAAATAACTATAGAGCCGACGTCGTTAAATCGCTGGGAAGCCGCTTCAATTTGGAGCTTGTTGCTCAACGCCTTTTTAGTTTGCTAAGAGAGGTCGACGCCCAAGGGGTCAGTGTAATAATCGCTGAGGGTGTTTCTTCTGAGGGGCTTGGGTTAGCCGTCATGAACAGGCTGCGCAAAGCATCGGGCTACCACATCGTCAAAGCCAACTGAGCTCACCTGCGAATCAACGCAAGAAGATCATCTATAGCCATAGTTGCTACATATACCACACTGTCAGCGGGCCGTATTAGATCAAGAGCCTGCTGTCAATGATTACATTGCCGCAGCTGAAAACAACGTTGGGCACTTTGCCGAAACGTCCTAGTCTCTTTTAGGACCCAAATATGCTCTTTTGAACGATGCAAAATCTGTTCGGAAAGCTCCCAGACTTGGTTTTACGCTGGTGACCTTATGCCTCCAAGAGACATTGAAAGCGACAAGAGGAAAAGACAATAGATTAAACAATTCTTGATATTGGCCTTGCTGAGTCTAAAAGGACATGAGGAAAAAAATACAAGTGTTAAGTTCAATTTGACCTATTCTGAAATAAGCGATTAGAAATGGACGAAATTATTATCTTCACGGCTTCTTTTTTCTTCATACCAAATGAGTAGATAGTAGATTATACCATATGCTATTAAAGCAGAAACACCACTAAGAACACAAAACCCAAACTTACTACATTTATTGTATCATACAAATAAAAAACTAATACGAAAATATAGGCAAGAAAAACAATAGCCAGTACTGTTCTTGCCCTCGATGTGCTGTAAGGTTGTTTTTCTTTTGCTGTTTTCATCTAATTGCCGTTGTTGCTCTTAGTATATAAAATTAAAGCTTTATGGAAAAACAGACCTAAAATAAGATTAAGAAAGAGATATGGGTTTATTGTTGGCTCTTAGCCCTTTCAGCTACTTCTTTATCCATTCAGTTTTTAGCATTTTTATATGCTCTTTTAAATGCTTTATCGTCTCTCTGAAGTCTTTCATACTTTTCTTTGGTTGGGTCTGATTCTTTAACTATTTCCATGACTTCTTCATTTTTGCGTTATAGAAGTTTTCTTACGCTTTCAAAGCTAAGTAGCCATGCCTTATCACTCGGTCAATCGGCTCACTGTATGTCGCTTCTCAACAAACTTAAATTAAAGAATTGTGGGTTTGCATGGTTTCCAATATCTGACTCTCCCAAAAAATTTATATTTAAATATCTGATTGTTGAATTCCGTTTATATTAAAACAATAAAAATTGGTGAAAATATGTCTCAAGGTGGAACAGTTCCAATTCTAGTACTTAAAGAAGGAACAGGCCGAACAACAGGCCGCGAAGCACAGAAAAATAACATCATGGCTGCAAAAATAGTGGCTGAAGCAGTGAAAAGCACGCTTGGTCCCTGCGGCATGGATAAAATGCTTGTTAACAGCATGGGCGATGTCGCCATAACAAATGACGGGGCAACGATAATGAAAGAGCTCGATATTCAGCATCCAGCAGCAAAAATGCTCGTTGAAGTTGCTAAAGCTCAAGACAACGAAGTAGGCGACGGCACAACAACCGCGGTGATTTTAGCAGGAGAGTTGCTTTCAAAAGCTGAAGGCTTGCTTGACAAAAACGTGCATCCGACAGTTATTATTGAAGGTTACAAGAAGGCAAGCGAGAAAGCTCAAGAAATACTGAATCAAATAGCCATTCCTATTTCGTTCGATGATGATAAAACCCTCAGGGATATAGCCATAACTTCCCTGGCAAGCAAAGGTATCAACGTTGCTGAAGATCACTTTGCAAAAATCATCGTTGAATCAGTCAAACAAGTTACCGAAAAGGTCGAAGGCAAATGCAAAGCTGACATTGACCTAATAAAAATCGTTAAGAAACACGGCAAAAGCTTGGATGAAACAGAACTCGTCAAAGGGATGGTTATTGACAAGGAAGTCGCAAGTTCACAAATGCCCAAAGTAATTGACGGTGCAAAAATTGCCCTGTTAGACACGAAGTTGGAGATTGAAAAAACAGAGTTCGATGCCAAAATTAACATTGAAAGCCCCGACCAAATGCAGGCTTTCCTCGACGAAGAAGAACGCATGCTCAAAGAAATGGTTACGTCAATCACGAAATCTGGCGCAAATGTCGTGTTCTGCGAAAAAGGCATTGACGACATGGCATTGCACTTCCTAGGCAAAGCCGGAGTTTTAGCAGTTAAAAGCGTAAGCAGTAGCGATGTTGAAAAACTTTCCAAAGCAACAGGCGCCACAATAGTTGCAAACGTAAAAGACTTGGGCGCTGATACACTCGGCAAAGCAAAACGGGTTGAAGAAGTCAAAATCGGCGACGACAAACTCATCTATGTCCGCGATGCAAAGAACCCCAAAGCCGTAACCATCGTTATCCGAGGCGCATCTAACCATGTCATCGACGAAGCAGAACGATCACTCCATGACGGTTTATGTGTTGTTCGAAATGCGATTGAAGACGGCAAAATCGTTGCAGGCGGCGGCGCACCAGAAGCAGAACTAGCCAAAGGCTTACGTGCATACGCAGTCAAAGTCGGCGGACGAGAACAGCTCGCCGTGGAGGCTTATGCAGATGCGGTCGAAGCAATTCCACTTACATTGGCGGAAAACGCAGGGTTGGACCCGATAGACATCATGGTTGCGTTAAGGGCTCAGCATGAAAAGCCAGACAGCAAATATTTCGGCATCGAAGTTACAACAGGCAAAATCAAGAATATGCTAGATCTACTCGTCATCGAACCACTTCGCGTGAAACAGCAAGTCATAAAATCAGCCACAGAAGCCACAAACATGATACTCAAAATCGACGACCTAATTAGCATCAAAGGCGGCGGAAAAATGCCTCCAATGCCTCCAGGCGGCATGGGCGGTATGGGCGGCATGGGTGGAATGGGTGGCATGGGCGGTATGGGCGGAATGCCCTACTAAAAGCCTAAAATTTCTTCTTTCTTTTGTAGTTTAGAATCCATTCGATCTTATTGTTTTTCTCAAAGCAACCTTATATTTGGAAATGCTAGACATTATCGATATCTTGGAGCCTCACATTTATGAAGCATGTCAACATCGCTGCGTTTGATTGTCCAGACGCATGGTTCAAAACGCTGAAAAACATTTGGAATGAAGGCGATGCCTTCCAGGTTGGATATGGCTCTGAAGAAACAGAGACAAAGAAACTGAACCTCACCATAGAAATCATGCATCCAGAGAATCGTCCGCTTCTCAGCGACAAGGCTCCCTGCGACATGGCTTACGTGCAGTGGTACGCGTTGACTTACCTGTGGTGCGGCAAAGAGGGAAAGCAAGATGAAACCTACACTTACGGTAGCCGGCTTCGGGATCCAGTGGACCAAGTCGAAGAAGCCATAAACCGCTTTGTAGAAGAGCAGAGGGACAGGCAAGTGACAATGGTGGTGCGGTTGCCCGAAGACATTCTAAAAATTAGCCCCAAAACAAAAGAGCGAATGGAACCGCCTTGCCTGAGCCTGATTGACACGGAAATCCTGAAGGGACAAATGCATTTGACGTGTTACTTCCGCAGCTGGGACGCATTCGCTGGGTTGCCTGCAAACATCGCAGGGCTCCAACTTTTCAATGAAGCTTTTGTCACAGAAATCAACGAGCGAGGAAACCTTTCGCTCAAAACTGGCAAATTGATTTTCCACTCCAAGAACTGTCACATCTACAAGCGCCAGTTTCACCTTGTTCAGGAGCTCTTGGAACCAAAGGATAAACTAAGTCGCATGGCAAAAGCAATGGTTGAAGAAAAAGAGGAATAAGCTGGCGCAAGCTCAGGCAGCACACCGTCATGTAGCTGATTAATTGCCTCTTTAATCTGAGATTTCTATCTTCCGAAAAAAATCGTTACCTCTGCAAAAGTATCAAAGCGCAAAGGATTTATTCCCTTCCAAAGTGCAAAGAAAGGTTTTAAAGGCTACTTTTGCCTAGAAAGATTGGGGAAACTAATGGGTTACGCTGCGAAATGGAAGGCGCTTGAGGACCTGATGATCGCGCTCAACATGAAAGGCTTTGCGACTTCGCCAAAAATAATTGGTGATTTAAGAAGCGCTAAGCTGATGATTAAAATCTCTGGTGCAGGTGAGGGCAGCGACGACGCATCCATGAAGCTAGATGAAATTCTTGGAACAGTCGAATCGGAACTTGTATCTGGGGCACAAAACGTACTGACGTCAGAAGAAATTGATGAATGGCTCAAACGTTTAGACGGAGCCAGCTTGCCAACATGCGAGGTAAAAGGAGAAAGTGAAGCCGCCTTCGTCACAGGTGTTCCAAGAGACCAAAAATGGATTAGAGTCGAACCTATTGCCCGCTTGTCAACCTTGAAGCTTCAGCAAATCGCCAAGGAAAACAGCCTTTCGCTCAACCAGCAAAAAGACGGGCGGCTAGTAGTTTACGGTCAACAGGAAGGCATAAAGGCGTTTCTGAAGAAGATGACAGAAGAAGCTCAAACGAAAAAATAAGCGCCAGCTAGTCAGCGATTAATTCGGCGTTTTTCGTTTCGATATGTTTTTTACGTAAAGTTCGCTAGTGTGCATTAACGTGATTGTCGTGGTGAAGCTTAAAGGATTCCAGAAATTGACGTTAACCGATAAAGCCCTCCAAACATGGCTTGAAACGTTGCAGATAGGCAAACCCAATGTTGAGGCGGTGTCTTTGCAGGGTGCGTTGGGTCGGGTTTTAGCCGAAGACCTTGTTGCTCAAGAAAGTTTGCCGCGGTTTGACAAATCAGCCATGGACGGTTATGCTTTGAACTCAGCAGACTCCGCGGGCGCTTCGCAGTCTAAACCCGGGATCTTTGAGTTAACCGACAGCCAAACGTTGGGTGCAAAGCAAGCCAAGCAGGTTTGGACTGGGAACCCAATTCCCAAAGGTGCCGACGCCGTCATTATGCTTGAAAACACCGAGAAAAAAGAAGCCAAACTTCAGGTTTGGAGTCAACTAACTCCAGGCGAAAACATCGCAAAAATCGGGGAAGACCTAAAAAAATGTACATTGATAGCTAAAGCAGGCGCCCGACTAAACCCATATCACATTGGGTTAGCAGCAGCTTTGGGCTTGAGCCATCTTAAAGTCGCCGTAAAACCCAAAATCGGAATAGTCGCTACGGGTAACGAGCTTGCCGAAGCAGGAGGAAAGCTTAGTGGCAGCCTGATTTTTGACTCCAACAAAATTATGATTTCATCAATGTGCAGAGAGATAGGAGCAGATACAACCGACTATGGAATAGCAAAAGACGACGTCGACGAAATCGCTGAAAAAATCGGCGTGGCGCTTGAAACTCAAGACGCCGTCGTCACCACAGGTGGTACAAGCGTCGGCGGCTTAGATTTGGTGCCTGACGCAGTCAATAAGCTGGGAAAGCCAGGCGTCTTGGTTCACGGCGTTTCGCTTCGACCCGCAATGCCTACGGCGCTTGCCATGCTGCAGAAAAAACCTGTCTTGATTTTGTCTGGCAACCCAGTTGCAGCAATCGTAGGGTTCGAAGTCTTCGGTCGTCCGATGGTTTGCAAGTTTCTTGGCATGAATGAAACCGAGCCAAGACCCATGCTAAAGGCTGTTTTAACAAGGAAAGTTGCGAGTGCTTTGGGAAGAAAAACGTATGTGCGGGTTCACGTTACTTTGAAGGATGGCGAGTTTTACGCTGAGCCAGTAAGTGCCAAGGGGTCAGGTTCAATTTCTACAATGACCCAAAGCAACGGCTTTCTCGTGGTTCCTGAAAACCGTGAAGGCATAAGCGGCGGCGAAGTGGTTATCGTGCACATGTTCGGCATCGCGGAGGCAGTGTCCTAATTGTTCAGGAAACTTATGACTTTTGAAGAAGCGCAAAGAGCTATCGCGTCTCAGTTTAAAGCCCCCGCCTTAGGCGAAGAAGACGCAGTGCTGCTGGAAGCTTACAACCGTGTGTTAGCTGAAGATGTGGTTTCGATGCTGGATATTCCCCCGTTTAGTCGCTCCACTGTGGACGGGTACGCCGTAAAAGCTGAGGACACTTTCGAGGGAGACGAAAATCAGCCTGCCTGCCTCAAGGTCAGCGGCGTCGTAAACATAGGCGAACAGCCTAAGGTCACGGTCGGCAAATGCGAGACGGTTGAAATCGTGACTGGAGCGCCGATTCCGGAGGGCGCAGACGCAGCGGTCATGGTTGAAGATACGGAACGGGAAGACAGCGAACTGCAAATATTCAGCCCAGTCAAGCCGAACGAGAACGTTATGAAGAAAGGTTCAGACATAAAGATGGGTGAGGTGGTGCTCAAAAAAGGGCAGGTCTTGGGATCTTCAGAAATAGGCGTTTTGGCAGCCTTGGGCTTAACCAAAGTCAAAGTTTCAAAAATCCCGATGATCGCCGTCTTATCGACGGGCGGGGAAATAACGGAACCTGGCCAGCCCCTGTCGCAGGGAAAAATCTACGACATAAACGCTTATAGCATAAGCACAGCAGTTATTGAAAGCGGCGGCAAACCCGTTTACTTCGGCGTTGTAGCTGACGACAAAGCAGCTCTCTCAAAGGCTTTGCATACTGCGTTGTCTTCAGCGGACATGGTTATCACTTCAGGCGGCGTCTCCGTGGGTCCTCGGGATTACACTCCGCAAATCGTGGATTCGCTAGGCAAACCGGGAATTATTGTTTATGGCATAGCAGTTAAACCAGGCAAGCCTACGACTGTCGGTTTCGTCGGGGACAAGCCTATTTTTTCATTGCCCGGTCATCCCACGTCAGCACTGCTGATTTTCTATATGTTGGCTAGACCCCTGATTCAGCAGTTAGCTGGAAGACCCGTCACTCCCATGAAAACCATCAGAGCTGCTGCGGGTTCACGCATGTTCAGCGCCAAGGGCAGGCGAACGTTTGTTATGGTCAGGTTGGTGTTTGATAAAAGCTGCCGTTTGATTGCTGAACCCGTAGAATCAGGCGCTTCGGGCGCAATAACAACATTGGCGAAGGCTGATGGGTTCGTGGAGATTCCTGAAAACGAGCAGTTTGTGGATGCGGACCAAGAAGTCGCGGTTTTTCTTTTTTGAAACGTGCCAAGAAAAGTTTAGGATCCACTAAAACTCTTTTCTTTTGTAAATCCTTTCTTCCGGCATCAGCAAAAACCCTGCATAATAGCCTTTCGCTGATTGAATACGATTGTTCGCGGGTCCAAGAAAATCCACAATCGAAAAAAATTGTTTTATGGTTTTCTTCTTATCAATAGCAGATAGATTGCGAAGACCCATGTAAGCAGCAAGTAGCCAAGCAGACTTAAGCCAATAAGAGCGTCGGTGAATCCTGCTACCACCAAGGTGTAGAGAGAGAAGGTGGTTGCTGCGATGAACAGGATGAATATTAGCCATGGCGCCCAACCGCGTTTTGTGAAAACTCCGTAGGCTACGATTAGGCTTAGGATTCCAAGTAGCCCCAGTTGTGGCGCGTAGCTTGCGAAGGGCAGGGAAACAAGAAGAATCAACCCGCTGAGTACGTAGAAGGCTAATGATAGCAGTTCGATGCGGTTGAAGTTTTTCAGTCTAGACGCTAAAGCTAAAGTCACTTTTTGCTCGCCTTTACCTTATGCATTAAGGGTATAACTAATAAGTTTTTGCGGTATACAACAAGGGCCTAACAGGCTTTTTCCTTCTGCAAATAACCTTTCCGCTGTTGAACCCACTGGCTTATTACTTTCCTCAAGGAACAAGGTTTTCCCCTCCAAGAGCGCCGTCTTTCCCCATTTGTGAGATACGAGTTTTTGCAACAGCGAAAAGGTTTAGAACCTGCCTATCAGAAGATAAGCCTACACGAGGCATGATTGTTGCATGAGTTACATTGAATTGTTCGCTTCACAAACCAACGTTTTCAGCGGCGTTCAGAAACCTCTTAAAGAGGCGAAATACGTTGTTTTCGGGGTGCCCTTCGACACAACTAGCTCTTACCGCAACGGTGCAAGGTTTGCTCCATCCGCGATTCGGCAGGCGTCTTTGAACATTGAAACGTATAGTTTCCGCAGCGGGGTTGACGTTGAGGATTTGGCTTTGTATGACGCTGGCGACTTGGATGTTTCACTAGAAGCTGCGAAGACGGTTGACATGACGCGCCTTGTGGTTGATGAGATTTTGGCCGCTGGCAAGGTACCCGTGGCTCTAGGCGGCGAACACACGATTACGCTTGGAGCAGTGAAGGGCTTAGGATCAAAAGCGGGAAAAACCGCGATAGTCAGCTTCGATGCCCATCTGGATTTACGCTGCGAATTTCTTGGATCCTCACTGTCCCACACTACGTTTATGCAGTTGATAACTGAGGAGGTTAATCCGGCGAAAATCGTTGAGGTTGGCACGCGTAGCGTCTGCAGAGAAGAGTTGGCTTACGCGAAGAAGGCAGGAATCGAATTTTTCACTTCCCAAGAAATCCTAAAGCAAGGCTCCTTGATCATCGGAGAACATCTAAAAGAGATGCTTCTGCCTTACGAAAACCTGTATTTGACAGTGGATATGGATGTGCTTGACCCAGCTTTTGCCCCGGCGGTGCAGAACCCAGAGCCTGAAGGAATCAGCACAACACAACTCATAGACTTAGCTTGTTCCTTATGTGACAAACGGGTCCTAGGCTTCGACATAGTCGAGATTGTGCCGATTTATGATCAAGGTATCTCCTCGATTGCGGCTGCAAAAGTGGTATACGAAATGCTTTGCCAACTGGAAAAATCACGAAGAATTAAGTAGATTCCCGATTTTAAAAAATCGGTATCAACCCAAGTTCTTAGGTGTTAAGATTTTGTTAGCCAATTCTTCCGTCCATTATCGGATGGCATTGCAATCCCGAGTATCGTAGATTCCCGGTTCCGCTTCTTTGTAGGCCGCGGCTACTCTTGGTCTGTCCATCGCCATGGCTTTTTTAGCGTACCATGGCACGTCGTTGTAGTTGTAGACTCCTCCGAAAAGCCCCAATGCAACAGGATGCAGATTGTACTTAGCTGATTTTTCTTCCAGATATTTCCGTCTAGCGTTTTCGGCGGCTTCGGGTTTGCTATTGTCGGTGGCTGAGCCACAGCAGACGAAAAGCGCCAGTTTCTTGTTTGCAAGTTCTTTTTGGTGTTTTTTAAGGAAGTCTTCTGGCTCGCTGGTCCACCGATGCATTTGAATGCCGCTACCGACAACTACGAGGCCGTATTGGTTTATTTCTTTGATTTTCTGTTCCTTAGCGTTCACTACATCGACGTCTAGGTTTTTTTGCCGCAGAATGTTCGCGATTTCCTCAGATGTGCTGGCCGTTGCGCCATATTGGGTTCCGTAAACTATCAATGCCTTACTCACTGTTTTCCCCTCCATTTACGTGGTGTGTTCGGGTTAGTTGGTACAGTTTTACTCCTATTAGGAGATGCCAAACCATCAAGAGTAAGCCTGCTCCTCCTATGAACAAGCTGGACCAAACGTAAAAGCCTGCCGCCGGCGCAAATCTCAAGCCCGCCAGATAAGCAAAATCGAAGGTGCCCGCTACGATTCCAATAAGTGCGGTTGCTTTGTTGAAGATTTTGCTCTTCGACATGACAGCTGATATTATTAGACCCGCGAAGGCGATGAGGAAAAGGCTGATGAGACCTCCAGCCCCCTGGTAGCCCGCGCCAGGAACACCCTTCGCTAAAACGGACTGTCCCGTAAGCAGCAAAGCTGATTTCTGCGCCTCAATTGTTGCTGAGGCATATTGGCTGCTGAGGGAAGCCATATTGAAAGCTGTGTCTGACACAACGTAAACTAAATTGCCGACAAAACACATCAAAGCGGCGGCGAATGCGGCAGTTTTGCAGTTTTTCCTGAGCACAACATAGAGGGCGAGAAACATAAGGCTGACCATCGCGTAGTTGATTATATCAAAGAAATTGAGGAAAATGACTCCTAGCAAACGATCTTTCTGCAGGAGCATGAACCAGCCATCCGCTGTCGTCGGCGCTGACCCGACGAATATTGTAGCTTCTGCGGCTAGATTTCTCCTGAAAACGAATCCAGCAATGAATGCAGCTACTGCACCAATCCGGATAAGCCGCCGCCAAGGTGGCTTGATATATGATGATTCAATCATGATTAGTCGTCCCCTTCTGCCATTTGCCCGTTTGAACTAGAGATTTTGTCCATTCCAAGGTTGATTCTCAAGGCGCCATTTTTGCCGATAACTTCTAGAATTCCATCTTTCTTGAAAGCAGCAGCCACCAACTCGCCCAAAGTGCCTTCAAGCAGCACCGCGTCGCTGGAACAGTTGCTCATGGTCACGTTTTTGAGGTTTTTCTTCGATTCGAGTTCAATGGAGAAAAACCGTTGTCTGTGATTCTGCATTTTTATTTGCCTCGATTCTACTGAAGAGTCGGCGAATTGTGATTAGTTTTATTTGATTCTGATGCTAAGAAGTAAGCATTGGAGTCAAAACTTTAGGGGCGAAAGAAAATTGGTGGAAGCATCTGGGTTGGAAAAGCTGTTCTTTGAGTTGGCAAGCGAAAGCCGCCTTGGCATACTGCGTGAGCTTCAGAGGGAAAATTTGAAGATGCAGGAAATCGCTCGCCGACTTGATGTTACGCCGACTGAGGCTTTTCGGCAGTTAGAGCGACTTAGCGCAGCCATGTTGGTTCAGAGGCAGCCCGACGGCGCCTTCATGTTGGCCGAATATGGGAAAGTTGTGCTTCAGATTTCGACTTCGCTGGATTTTCTCTCCAAACATAAAGAGTACTTTTCGACTCACGATTTGATGATGCTTCCCCGTCAGTTCATAAACAGAGTGGGCGAGCTTGCGGGGGCAAAGTTAGAGATGGATACGATTGAAAGCCTCAACAAAGGTGCAAAGTGGTTTACTGAAGCCAAACAATACGCTTATGGTATGGGCGAAGGCACAATCCCAGCACAGATGATTCCCGTCATGAATCAGCAAGCTCAACGCGGACTCCAGATCAAAATGATGATCCCCGCAGAAATCCTGCCTGCCGCAAAACAACCAGGAACACCGAAAAACGTGGAAATTCGAGGCTTATCCCGCATCCCAGGAATTATCGCCCTGAACGAGGAGATGGCTGGCATCTGCTTCCGACAACTTGGTGGGCGAATTGATTATGCGGGCTTCTTTGGAAGTGACTTCGACTTCCGCAACTGGGTTGAAGATCTGTTCACGTATTATTGGAATAAAGGAGAAAGGGCATAGTTTGGGTGTGTCGTCTTGTCGTCGGAATTGACTGTTTTCACGATTGGGCATTCGACCCGAACCGTGGACGAATTCATAGGGCTCCTCAAAACTTACGGTGTGGCCTTGGTGGTGGATGTGCGGACGGTTCCTCGTAGCAGGCACAACCCGCAGTTCAACAAGGAAACTCTTCCCGCCAGCCTCAAACCATTTGGCATACGCTACATTCATATGCCAGAAATCGGCGGTTTACGCAGACCCAAACACGACTCCGTTAACCTCGCTTGGAAAAACATGGGTTTCCGAGGCTACGCCGACTACATGCAAACCAAAGAATTCACCGATAACTTGCTAAAAATCGTCGCTCTTTCTCGGGAAAATTGCTTGGCATTGATGTGCGCTGAAGCCTTGCCCTGGCGCTGCCACAGAAGCCTTATCTCCGACGCCCTCGTAGTACGGCACATAAAAGTGCAGCACATAATAACCGCAACCAGTCTCATCAGCCACAAAATTTGCGAGATGGCACGGGTTGAAGGAATAAAAATAACCTATCCATTATTTACCCAAGAAACACCGCAAAGAACTCTGAGCGATTTCAGTTAGGAATAAATCTTACTTGCCAAAACTTTTATGCTTACCATTTCGGTAGTGAGAGGCGTCGTCATTACATTTTTGGTGATTCACGAGAAATGGAACCTTTTTGAGGATTTCTGACATGATTTAACCAAAAAAGACTTTATGCAAACATTTTTTTAGTTTCTTCTAAGTTTTGCTATGAAAAATCCGTTGCACTGGTGAAGGTGCGGATAAAGCCGTTGGCACTGGCTTAGCCCACGCAACCCTGGCAACCCAAGTTCAGGTTTGATTTCCGTCAAGGTAAATTCTGAGTGATCCTTCAGGAACCGCTCAATAATCATTTCGTTTTCTTCAACAGTTACGCTGCAGGTCGAGTAAATCATAACGCCGCCAGCCGCCACTTTTTCCGCGCATCTGTTAATCATTTGCCACTGGATATCTGACATCTTGCTGATCGACTTCGGAGTAATGCGCCATTTTGCCGAGGGCTGCTTTGCAAAGATGCCTGTACCCGTGCACGGCGGATCTAAAACCACTAAATCCGCATTCTCCACCAAGGGCAGGGAGGCGCATGCATCGGCAATAATCGGT
Organism: Candidatus Bathyarchaeota archaeon; assembly: GCA_963827165.1. Classification (GTDB taxonomy): domain Archaea; phylum Thermoproteota; class Bathyarchaeia; order Bathyarchaeales; family Bathycorpusculaceae; genus Bathycorpusculum. Next base: position 778,726 of record CAWGZR010000005.1, read on the forward strand.
TCGGCAATCTGGGTTCCCATGCGGCTTGTTTCTCGCTTCCACGTTTTCATCCTTCGCTCCGAGAAATCCACGGAGTAAATCGCGCCGCTGTTTTGCATTAGTTGGGCTAAATATGTAGTTTTTGCGCCTGGAGCAGCGCATACGTCGAAAACGGTGCTGCCTTCCTTGGGGTTGGCGGCTTGTGTGGCGAAGCAGCTTGCCTTATCCTGGACATAGAATAATCCTTCTTTGTAGCTATCTAAACTGTTTAGCGGCTGCTTGGTCTCTTGAACTTTGTATGTATATTTGATTGGCAGCTGCTCCAGTTTTACTCCTTCGGAGCCTAGTTTTTGTACTATTGTCTCTTCTGTTGCGGCTAAAGTGTTAACTCGAACGTAAGTGGGGGGCGTGTTCATGCTTCCCTGCAGAAACGCTATTGCTTCGTTGCGTCCCATCAAGTTGAAGCAGTATCTCACGAACCATGCAGGGTGGAAAGTTTCTAAGCTGATCCGTTCTTCGTCGTTTGCCTCTTCCAGAATGGGTTGAAGTTGGCGCGTCAGCAGAAATCCAAGGAACTGTTCGACTTCCCGCAGGGTTTCCCATCCCAAAATCGCTCTGCCCATGCTAGCGATGTGTTGTGCCTCTTGAAAATTGATTTTTCCCCAGTTCTTAGCGACGCGTGTCTGGTAAACGTAAAGGCGAAGAAACGATTGGATGCCCAGGTTGTACTCGCTGATTTTTTTGGGCGCCACTACAATGTTCACGAGTTTGTCTATGAGGTTTCGGCGGCGTGTGGTTTCAACTACGAGTCCGTAGGCGTAGCGTATGGCGTTCGCGTCTTTTATGCCAAGTTGATCGATGGTTCTTGCCAACGCTAAGTGCTCGCTTAGTTTCTGCATTTCCATCCAGCTAAGTGTTTCAATAGCGACTGTCCAAGCATCCTTCAACAAATCAGTTCACGTGTATGACATGATGAAGCGCCTATAAAAAAGAATTCAAGTCGCTTGAGCAAACTGATTGACGGCTTGGCGAACAGTTTCTATTTGAAGGTTCTATCTACAGAGTGATCGTCTTTTTGTATATTCAATTGACCCTATACCCATCTTGGTAACAATTTTGAAAAAGTTCAGCCGTCAAACAGGCTAATTTCGTTCAGAGATACCGCGCAAAAAAAGAAAATTAAAAAGAGGCTGGTTTAACCACCTTGAGTGGCTTTGAATGATATTGCGCCTTCTAAGAATATGTAGGACAGAAGCAGAAACGCCACGCCTATTATGAGCAACATGTAGGCTTGCCTTGGCTTGTAGGCGCTTTTTGTGCTTTGGTAAATTGCGAAGAGACCAACGAATCCAAAAGCGTACAGTATACATGAGATTATTGTGTCGGAGATGAATTGTCCGCTGACGCTTGGGTACAAGAAGTAGATTGTGGTGGTTCCTAAATAGGCTGGAGCGGGATGTGTGATTAAAGTGTACAAGCCGCCGCCGAATAGGAAAATTGCGTAGCCGACTCCGACGATAGTTAGTATTAGTGAAACGGGAGTTGTTGTTGAGACTCTTTGGAACCAGCGACTCAGCGAAAAGGATACGTCTGAAGACCGCTTCTTGATTTTACTTGACATTTCCATTCCCTTCCTTGATTAGTTGCTTTACCACTTCTTTAGCCGCCTCTCCAGTTAATGAATTTTTCTGAATCTCAACTAGATACTCCATCCAAACCAGCTCAGAAGCCTTGTGCCACACGTCAAATTTCTCTAGAATATTGCGGTAAGCTCTTAGATGCAATATGCAAAAACCGTCCTCCTTCGCTTCCCGGCTGCAAATCTTGCATGTCACTCTTTTCTCTCTCCTTTCGCGGGGCAATTAGGGTTTAAACATAGTTTCCAGGAATGCCTTCCTCTTAGCCACACATTAATCACTGGGTAGCCGCAGCTTTTGCAGGGACTTTTCAAAGGCTTTAGCGGGCCCCTTTGAGGCAGCGGAAAAGTAACGTTACATTTACCTTTGAAATAGTTTGTGCAACCCACAAACCGTTTGCCGGTTTTTTGGGAACGCAAAATGACCAGTTTCCCATCTCCGCATTTTGGGCACTCTCCAACGGTCCTTTCTTCAAGCCGAGCTTTCTGCAAAGTTTCACTTAACTGTTGACCGATGGCCAACTCGTTTTCCGAAAGTGCAGATATCACTGGCTTCAAAATGGAAACAGCGTTATGCAACATGGTGTCCTTCGTTTCTTTGCCTTCTTGGATATCTGCCATTTCTTGCTCAATATTTCTAGTCATTTCAGGTGAAACAACCGTGGGGCAATAATTTGTTAGGATTTCAGCAACTTCAAAGCCAAGTTCTGAAACGGCCATATTTCCCGTTCCGAACACGTATTTGCGGTCTTGCAGTGTCTGTATTGTTGCTGCTCTAGTGGCTTTGGTTCCAATGTTTTCTTTCTCCATTTTCAAAAGCAGACTGCGGGGGTTGTACCTTGGCTGCGGCTTGGTAAAATTATTTTTTAGAACCATCCGTTGAACTGCTACCGTTTGGCCCTGGTTTAGAGGCGGCAAAACCACGTCTTTCACTTGGGCATAAGGTTCGTACAGTCGAATCCAACCTTTGCGCAGAGTCCGCACTCCGTTCAGGCTAAACTTGTTTCCGTTGACCAGTAGGGTTGCCTTTACGCTTTCCCTCACCGCGGGTTCGCCGAAAACAGCGAGAAACCTGCGCACTATGAGGTCAAAAATGTTTCTTTCAGCGTTACCCAGTGGTTTTTCCTGGATGTTTCCAGTTGGGTAAATCGCAGGATGCGCAGAGTCGATTTTTTCGCCCTCACTTGGCGTTAAAACTGGCTTTGCAAGCAGCTCAGCTGCTGGTTTGGCGTAAATGGGAATCTTAGCAAGCTTTTGCAGTATGGTTTTGTACCCTATTGCCGCCGGAAGTTTTTGGCTACTCGTTCTTGGGTAAGAGATCAACGCGTCCAGATAAAGGCGTTGAGCAATGCTTGAAGTCTGCATCGGTGTATTCCTGAAAATCCGGTACGCTTCACTTTGCAACGACCCCAAGTCAAAGGGGAAAGGCTGATTGACTAAAAAGTTCTCTATTGTCATCGATTCAACTTCGCCTTTCCCGTTTTTGCTTTCAGCTACAACTCGCTTAGCTTCCTGCTTGCTCTCAAGGACTCTTTCGTATTCTGCTTCATAAAACGCCTCGCCAATGCTTATTTTGGCTGTCAGGGTCCAATATGGGGTAGGCACAAAGCATAAAATTGATTTTTCACGTTCTTCAACAAACTTTAAGGTTGGTCCCTGCACTCGTCCAGTGCTGAGAACTGCGTATTGCCCGCTGCTTTTTTTCACGGCTGACGTCAACGCTCTTGAAAGGTTAATGCCGTAAAGCCAATCGACCTCGTGCCTAGCCAATCCAGCTTGAACCAGAGCAAAATCAAGATGGGGCAGCAAGTTGCGGAAAGATTTCTGCAGCTCTTCTCGTGTAAGCGTTGAGTACTTCATTCGTTTGGCAGTTTGCTCTTTGCCGCCACAAGCGAATTTTAGTATGCAGTAGCCTATGAGGCTGCCTTCAAGATCAAAGTCACATGCATCAACGAAGCCATCGGCACCATCGGCAAGCCTAGAAATAACCTTCAGCCAAACACGAATTCTGGACGCCCCTCTCTCAGCTAGGTGCCTGGGAACCCATTCATAGTCGAAAACAGGGAATTCACTTTGAGGTTTCTTTTTGCTTGCCACAGTGTAAAGATGCCCAAGAGCTGGAACAACAACCAAGTCTCCCCCGCGATAAGCCTGATAATATGGAACGCCGCAGTCAACATTTCTTTTCCCCTTTCCATCAACATCCAAAGCTGCAGCAATCCTGCTGGCTGCATCAGGCTTCTCAGTAATAATCAACGTGTACTTTCCCAAGACAGTTTAACCCGCAGCTAACTATCACAAAACATCCATTCTTAAAATAAAGGTTTGCAATGCAAGCACCAAACCCTCAACAATCTCTACGGGATTCTTTGTTAAGCAACCAATAAATAATCCATGGCCCTGTAATAGATGGGGAATTGGGATGCCGCAACGTGTTATCTGCCATGGTTGCAACCATGTTTTATATGAAGGCTCTGAGTTAAAACCGCCGGATGAAATTATTACGCAAAACGGCGGAAAATGCCCAAAATGCAATCGAAAACTCTCTCTGTTACCTATAGACGTCGAAGTAAAACCCCTAAGTAAACGCTGACAAGACGAAAACAACTCGCATTTTCTTGCCGGACAAAATTAATTAGGCAAAACTGCCTTGGCTGCGGAAAAATTTTTTTTTGACTAATGGAAAAAAAGATTGCTTCAAGTTCTCCTTCACTTTTCGACGCAGGTTTTCTAAGATCTTAACGGCATTTAAGTCGTTCTTGATTAAGAAATCAGCGTTTAACTTAGTCTTTTGTTTACTTTGCAAATTCAATGACACGGGTAGCTTCGACAATCCATGCTTGAACATTTTGGAAAGCCATAAATAAACCTCTAAAGTGTATAAGTTAAGAATTAACAATTGAATAACCAATCGCTACAGTGAGGATGGCTTAAATGGGGGAAGGAATTAAAGAACGACTAAGTAAAAGGCTAGCACCTTTCGGCAGACTGCGTCTCGAAGTAAGTCACGGCACAATAATTGCGTATTCCGCGCTAGCACTAATATTGTTTGTTTCGTTTATTATCCGTATTTTACCGCTGCGCTGGGAAAACCTGACTTCGGGTGTAACAACACTCAACGAGTTTGACCCATACTATCAATTCACCGTGACGCAGTACATGGTAACACACGGTTTACTTTCACCCTACTGGCCTTCACACTGGATAAATACTCAACTTTGGTATCCCTTCGGGCTCAACATGGCTACGGCGCTGCCTTCAATACCAATTACAGGGGCAGTAGCCTACGACGTTATCCACGCGCTCGGCGCCAACGTTAACATGATGACGCTTTGCGCATTGATTCCTCCTATAATCGGTGTAGTTTCAGTTTACGTGATGTATCTGCTGGGCAAAGACATCGGCGGAAGGGCAGTCGGCTTGTTTTCAGCACTTTTCATCGCGTTGGAACCATCAATCATCGAAAGAACCTCGCTGGGTTTCTTCGATACGCAGGTCCCAGGCACGATTGGCCTGATACTTTTCGTGTTTTTGTTCCTCAGGTCAATTGACAACAACAAATCCCTTCGGGCATCGATCTTGTACTCTTTAGGTGCGGCTGCAACCTTGGCCTATTTCATCGCAGGCTGGGGAGGAGCATACTACATGATTGACGCTACCGTCCTGTTCGTCTTCGTGATGCTACTGCTTAAACGATACAGTCAACGGCTACTCGTTAGCTACAGCATAACCTTCGGGTTAGCCCTTATGATTGCAACAAAAGTTCCCTATATGGGCTTAAGCTATCTGACTTCAGGAGCAGTTCTCCCCGTAGCTGCTGGATTCGTAATACTCCTAATTGCAGAGCTTCTACGCAACAACATATCGCTAAGAAGCAAACTTACTATCTCAGTAACCGCGTTGGTTGTAATTGTGGGAGGGTTCAGCGCTTTAGTAGCAACCGGGCTTATCAACGGCAGCGGAATCACAGGGAAATTCGAAACGGTTATAGACCCCTTCATCAGGGCTTCTTCACCCATCATCAATTCAGTGGCTGAACAGCAAATTACCGCTTGGGGAAACATTTACCTTGAACTAGGCGTCGGCATACTATTCTTCCTAGTCGGATTATACTTCATACTTAGAAACCCAACGACCAAAAACGTCTTCTTCATAGTTTTCGCGGTAACAGCACTTTTCTTCGCGGCATCCATGATTCGGTTACTCGCAATATTCGCTCCCGCCTTCGCCATAATAGCGGCAGTAGGCATCCTGAGCATACTCAAACCATTCTACACACTGCTTAAGGAATCCCCACGCAGCCTTGCAAAGACAAAACGAAAGTTGGCACGCGTCAGCAAAGAATACAGCGGAATAGCAATCTTCCTCATATTCCTGATCTTAGTAACCGAAGTGGCTTTCTCTCCGCAAACCGGAGGAATCCCAAGAGCCATCAACCAATCTTACATTCCTACAGCTCTTAGCGCATCAAGCCTTCCGATTGGCGGCTCAAGCCTCAGCGGACCCGTAACCGCATGGACATCCGCGTTAAGCTGGTTCCAAAGCAATACTCCAGCAAATAGCGCTGCGGTCGCTTGGTGGGACTACGGCGACTGGCTAAGTGACATAGGAAACGTTACCACACTTTGCGATAACACAACCTATAACGCCACACAAATCGGCAACGTAGGCCTCATAATGATGGGCAACGAAAACCAATCCATGATGATGCTCAACCACTACGAGAACTACAATAATCCAGGCCGCGTCAACTACATCGTCGTGTTCCTAGTCTTGGCGATTCAGCAATCAAACGGCGGCAGCACAACCTACGTAGCAAGCCCCGCTGGATACGGAGATGAAGGCAAATTTGTCTGGATGGCAAGAATCTCAGGAACCTACGAGCAGGAATACATCAAAGACGGGTATATGGGCACAACTAACGGATTAACAGAATGGAAAGACGAAACATCATTTGGCAACTACAGCTCAACCGGAGCATGGACATGGAATGATCAAGGAGAAAACTGCACCATCAACGAATTGATGTATGGAGCAGCTTCACAGTACACCTCACTGTTAACCCAAGCCGGATACAGCATCTCTTTAAGCTGGCAGGCATCATTGCCAAGCTACTTCACACCAGTAGACATCGCAGGCATAAGCACCTCACCATTCCAATACGGTGGACTAGTACCATTAGTCGCAATCTACCAAGTAAACTATCCAGCATACTACGCAGCAACAGGGCAAACAGGCACAGGCGTCACTGTAGGCTAATGCGCATCGAGGAAGCGGCGCGGTGTTTCCAAAGGTTCCAGACCAACATAAACCCGGGAATCCCCCTGTTTCAAATGGCTTAGGCGTTTCTTACGTCCTATTTGCCACAGTTTATCTTTTTCTTCTTTACTTCCTTGGATTCATAAAAAATCCCGCAGGTGTTTCAGCGCCAATTTCAGCCCCTTTGATCTTGGCTGCCTGCATCCTTTTCGGTGGCTTCATGGGTTTGCTTGACGACTGGATGGATCTTAAATGGCGCTACAAAGCGTTTATGCCTTTGATCGCTGCTCTGCCGCTCATTTACTACGCGAAGGAAGTGGGTGCAAGAACGACGCTGTTTTTGCCATACATTACTACTCTTCATCTGGGCACAGTTTACTTCTACGTTATTATTCCCGTGATCGTGATGATAGTTACAAACTCTGTGAACATGCTTGGCGGATTGAACGGCTTAGAAACAATTTGTCCAGCTATCGTTATAATCGGTTTAATGGCCCTTTCATCATCATACCTTCTGATGGTTGGACCCCTACTATTCTGGCTCGTGCTCGCATACTTTAATTTTAAAGGAAAAATCTTCGTTGGAAACTCCGGTTCTTTTGCTATAGGGATGACCATAGCATCGTTTGCAGTAATCTCAGATTTGAAGCTCAGTTTGCTCATAGCGATTCTGCCTTACATCTTCAATTCATCGCTGATTCTTCTGTCGATTTTCTTTACGCGGCAAAGAGCCAAGGTTAACTTTGACGGAACCAAACTTTGCTCCGACCACCGAAGAAGCCTAATCACCCTGATTACTTACCATCGCCCCATGTCTGAGAAACAAGTGGTTAGAATAATAGCTTTGATAGTTGCAGTTTTCACCGTGCTTGCAGTGGCCAGCCAACTATATTGATTAGGCCAAGAAACTTTCAAGCTTCGTTAACCCGATGATCTCCTCAAAACTCAAGCCCAACGCGTCTAGCACCTGGTCAAAAGTAGACTGTAAGTACGCGATGTACTTATCCACATCCACCTCGTTTCTCGACGTTAACTCCACCGGTTTTACGCCTGCATTTACATCATCTAAGGACCCTCTTGAAGATGATTTAAGCACCTTAACAAAACTTATCTGGTCGCCTGCTCTTAGTTCCTTGCCGCTTTTCTGCAGAATCCTTGCAGCTTTAACGTGCTGCGGAGTAGTTTTCGTGTAACTAGACAGTTCATCACCCAAAACCATGTGAAACGCAAGCTCATTGATGTCAGCCCAGTCTCTCCGTTTAAGTTTCTGGTATCGCGCACGGATTATTTCTGCTATTTCTTTTTTGGCTTTTTCGAAATCTTCGGGGTTTTTGACTTTTGCAAGTTTTTCTTTCATTTTGTTGAATGCGTCTTTTATGAAGATGGGGATGTGTTTTTTCTTTCCAGTTAACCCTTTAACGTCAACTGTGCCGTCTTCCAAGACACCAAGATAATTCTTTTTGCGTGAACTGAAAACTGCGTAACGGTAAACTTTGTCAACATCTATACCCATGCTAAGTTCGTGCTCTGTGTAGTGAACTAACTCTTCAATTTGCTCTTTAGATGGGTTTTTGAGGAATAAGCTGTCAGTGTCTCCGTAGAGAACCTGGATGCCTAGCGACTCAGCGTGTTCGATGATGTGTGTGATGGAGTATCTTCCTATGGCTGCCGTGGCTTCGGCTACGGGTGGACAGTAAAGGTCAAAGCTGTCGGCTCCAAAAACGCCGTAGCTGGCGTTTAATATGACTTTAAGTGCGCCTTGGGTGATGTTGTACCAACTTCGCAGTTCAGGCGGCAATGATTTGTCTTTTGAACGCTGCTTGTACCATTGCACTCGTAAATCCCGCAGTGACCCGATGAGCAAGCTTTCCAATGCTCGTTTCTCAGTGCAAACCCAATGAGGCGTGTCGGGTATCATGCGGCGTTTGCACTCGTTATGTTGACAGTCGATGGACTGGTACCCGAGGTTCCAAACCTTGATTATTGAAGGGTACAGGCTTGGAAAGTCCATTACTGAAACATTGAAGTGAACTCCTGGTGTCGGTTCAACAACTATGGCACCTTTGTATTTTTTCCCTTTTATGGTGGCTGTGGACGAAGTTTTGCCCTTCTTTGTGAGAATATCCTCGGCATTTGGAATCAGCATGTTCTTTCTTCGATGTTCACGATGCATGAAGTTGCGTATCCAACGGCTTACGCCTTGGCGGCTTACGTCCTCCATGGGCATGCTAGCTATTCGTGCCAGCACAAGAATCAGCTTCATCGCGGAATCGTTTTCGAAACTTGTCAGTTTGTAGGTTATTTCTGAGTCTCGAAGACAATAAGCCGCAAGTTCAGAGTATGTCAAGTCCCCGAAGGCTTTTTCTAAATGTATTTTTTCGACGCCGAGGAGTGCGTTGCTGACGTCGTTGAGGGTTACGTCTCTGTAACGGTTGCCGTAAGCGTAGATTTGAACTGAACGGTTGAAGAAGAACTTGTACAGGTCAATATGGACGCCGTATTTGAGCAGGCAGACGCGTTTTCCTACATCGATTGGAATCTCACTTCGGTTAAATCCCAGATTCATAGCCCGATGAGTAAGGTATCGGAGGTCAAAGTCATCTCCGTTGAAAGTCAAGATGAACGGGTAATCCATCAAGACATCGAATGTTTTTCTAAGTAGGTCCCCCTCGGTTTCGCAGTACTCAACCGTTATGTCCGCAGCTAAACGATGACTACCTTCCCGCATCCCTTCGCGCTTCAGAACAAGAACCCGTTTCTCATCGTCTGAACCGTAAATTGACACGGCGATAACGGGGCACGCGCCTTCCCTTGCATCAGGCATCCTTGTTGACAGAGGCGAATAGACTTCGATGTCTATAGCGGCTCGGCGAAATTTGGGGGCAGGGTACTCCAGAAGTCTTGCCCACATCTCCGCGTATTCGCGTTCTTCTTCGGTGCATTCTTTGAACAGACCTCTTATTTGGTTCAGGTTCTCGGTAGCTTCTTCAAACTCTGTTGAGACAAGGTTGCCGTCCTTAACTTCGTAAATCATGCCTGGCAGCAACTGTCGGTCGTAAATGTATGATTGATAATACTTTATTTTTGACTCCCAAACTTTTGTGTCGCTATCCGAAATGTTGCATCCACAAACTCTCGGGTAATCTTCAGGAATTATATCCCTAATCGTACCCGTCGGTCTACCTCCAATAGCCAAAGGATCCTTCGCCACGATCTTGACTAAGTCAACAACTCTGTTTCCCAAGGGATCGTACTTTTTTAGTTTTTCAAAACCGTAAAAGCCCTCATGGTTCACTATCCGATCGAATTTTCGTAATTTATCCACAGTCAAGTTTGTCAAGCAGTAGGGTTTGTGATCAGTGTTGTCGTACCAAAAATAAATCTGTTCAGATTCTGGCTCGTAAAGCTTAATGACGACTTTCTTTTGGCGCCCATCATAAGTTGCAGAGACAAAGTATGACGCATGAAGATTCTGAGGCGCTAAGGGCGGAAAACTGCGCGGTTTTCTCTTTTGCTTGACTTCTTGGCGACTTGGGGCATCCGACGGCGCCGCAGCTTCCACTTTAGCCTCCACTTTAGGAAGAGCCTTAGCTGGTTCACTGATACAGTAATCTAAGAGGGTGCGCCCCATCCCATTCTCCTACTCTCTTTCTAGGTACATTTGAGACTAAAATCTTTAGTGACTACAAAACAATGTTTTGCCCTTCAAGGGGGGTGATCAAGAAAAATTGCGGGTTTCTATGCGAGTTTCCATGCATTTGTCATGTTGGGTTCATGCTTTCTGAAGATGTGGCTGTCGACTGATTTTTTGTTGTCGAATATTTCGCCGCATTCGGGGCACATGTACTGGCCTGCTTTGGTCTTGGAGGTGATTTTGCGCATTTGACTCATAAGTCCGCTCACTCAAATCAACAATAAGACAAAGCGTGCATAAACCGCTGTGTGCAGATTCCAAGTTACGCACTGAAGCCGCCAATCTGTTTGCATTGACAACCGCGACAAAAGCACATTGGCGATTTTCTCAGCAAGAATCAAGTTTTTTTTTGCAACAAAACCCTATTAATTAATGTGGTTTTTTACCAAGGATTCTTTTTCAGTTTCAATTTGTAGGCTAAGTAGTTTGTGAACAGATGAATAGGCGGAGTAATCAGCAGGACCGTGACTGCCTAGTTGCCAACTTACGATTGCTAAAGGAAGCGCAAACACAACTGCCCCAACTACAAAATCGATTTGGTCAACAATAGGCAGTAACCCGCCAGGCGCGATTCCAATTCTTCTCTTCAGAAAAGCGCCTGTCAAATCGCCGAGTAACGCTCCTAAAGGAATTAGGAAAGCAAATAAAATTGGGAAATGAAAAGCCACAACCTCCATCGCGCCGACCAATAAGCCGATAGCGAGACCAAAAAAGAACCCTCTGAAAGTTTTGTTGTTGCCAAAAACTCGTTTACCGTCGAAAAAGTTTTTGCCAAAATCCATCTTCGTTCCGCCCCCTGCAAGCACCGGCGTGGCGTTCGCACAGTAGGCTGGAAAAATAAATTTCAGTGCATTAACGACTAGCAGGGCTATACTCATGTGGCTTCAACCGTCATTATTCTCGGATTTGAGTATCTTGTATTCCAGATTCGAGTATTTGTACATAACAGCTGATTTCTTGAGTGTTTCTCGGCGACTTTTCGATAACGACTTTCATAGTTTGGGGGTACTCGGTTGGTTTCAAAAAGATTATGGTATCCGCCCAGAATTTCGTGACTCTGTTGGCGACTGGTGCAACAGTAGCGGTTTCGCTATCAAAAACGCTTCTGACTTGGCTAAGCACAATCACCGGAATTTTTCGAATTTTCGCGGTTTGCGCCAAAATCGCCAATTGCCGGTTTAACTCACGGTTGAGGCTGAAAGCTTTGCTCGAACGCTCAGCAACTTCTGCACCGTACAATGAAGTCAAAGTGTCAATTATTATTAACCCAAAGTTCTTCTCCGTGTAATCTTGAATGCAGTCAACAACAGCTGTCTGTTCACGGAAATCTTTGGGTTTAATCAAAATGACTTGTTTAGCAACCTGGTCAAAGCTTTCTTTTGAAATCTGTGCCATTCTTTTTGTGGAGAAGGTGTTCTCGCAGTCAACAAAGAGGATTTTATAGTTTTGTAGTGCGCAGTTAACGGCGCATTGAATGGCGAGCGTTGTTTTTCCTGTTTCAGGTTCACCGTAGATTAAAACTACGTTTTCGGGTAAGATTCCTCCGCCGATGTTGTCGTCGATGCATTTGCAGCCCGTGCTGATTGTGACCATTTTATACCCAACTTTATTAAACTTGAAACTAGTAATGTGTTTTGCACTTAAACGTATACTATAAGGTTTGATTGGGTGAAGGAAAAAGTTGCGGTTGCAACGGTAAAAGGGAAAGCTTACTTTCTGATCGTTAATCAGCTGCAAGAACATTGCATACCCTTCTTAAATTTGGTTCCAGGCGAATCAGTGCCTTCAGAAATCAAAGTTGTAATTACAACCGAAAACGAACGGGGCTTGATCAACCATGAAAAAATTCTCGTCTTGCCCAAAGATGACGAACTGGACGTTCTGCTGGATGAGGTAAAGCGAATTATTCTTGGGAAAGAGGCTTACGAAAAAATAATAGCAGGCGTTGACCCAGGACAAGCAATAGGGTTAGCGGTAATCGCAGACGGAAAAGTCATCGAGGAAAACAACTGTTTTAGCCCGCACGAATTAGCGATTGACCTGCTTAAAATAGTCAAAAATGTTAATTTTTCCTTGACGAATGTATCGGTCAAAATCGGTGACGGAGTTCCCATCTACCAGGAAATAGTTGAAAACTTGGATGAAGCACTTCCTCGGCAGGTTGCGCTTGAAATTGTAAACGAAACGGGAACTAACCGACCACTGAAAGAAAATAAGCGCAGCCGAAAAATCAGACATATTTCTTCAGCTAAGCGAATAGCTGAGAGAACAGGCTACTTTGTTCCAAGGAGGAAAACGCTTGCAACAGACAGTTGACCCAAATAAGACGTTACTGGTAAACGGTCCAGCCTCGGTCAAGGTAGATTCAGGCAAAGCCGAAGTTTTCGGCTGCCAAGTTAAGATGTCTCAAAGGGTCGTTGTGAGGGAAGGAAAGCGGCTGCCCTTTTTCGTGCTTGAAAAAGCGGTGTTTAATATATCGTTAGGCCCAAACGCCGCAGTGGAAGAGGCCGCCGGGAGTACAATCCCTAATTCATGGAGTAAACCCATTGACTCAATCTTTGCGGTACAACATAAACCTGCGGTTGTTTTGGTTTTAGGAAAAATCGACTCTGGAAAAAGCAGTTACTGTACTTACCTATTAAATAAGCTGGTGGATGGCAAACGAAGAGTTGCTATTTTAGACGGCGATTTAGGGCAATCAGACATTGGCTCCGCAGGAACCGTCAGCTACGCTATAGCTTCCAAACCTATATCGGAATTGTACGATTTGAAACTTGAGAACGCTTTTTTCGTTGGTGTCACGTCGCCGATAATGGCGATTGCCACGGTGATTGAAGGATTGGCTGTAATGAAAACTGAAATTCTGCAGAAATCTGTAGATTTCGTGGTAGTCAACACGGACGGCTGGGTTGAAGGCGAAATTGCAGTGCAGTACAAAACGTCCTTAGTTAGGGAACTAAAACCCGACATTATTGTCGCAGTTCAAGCTGGGGATGAACTTGCCGGGTTGATAGGCAATATAGGACAGACAGTGCTCTCAGTTGAGCTTTCTTCATCTCTTAACGAAAGAACCATGGAAAAGCGCAAAAGCCTAAGGGAAATGACGTATGCACGATACCTTAAAGACGCAAAACTCCAAAACTACCCACTAAGTCAGGTGACACTTGAACCCACGGGTGCCCTTCCCAAGAATCAAGCGCCTGAGAAAGGACTGCTTCTCGGATTGTATGGTTCAGGAAACAATTTCCTCGGAATCGGAGTTTTACGTGAAATAAATCAGTTACGACGAGCACTAAAGGTGCAAACGGCTATTTCAGAAAAGCCCAAAAGAATTGTCATAGGTAAAGTTTGTTTAGATGAGAAACTACGGGAAATTCAAGACTGAACTTTAAAAAAGGCTCTTATTTCTTCTGCTAAAACCCCTTTTTCGTTGGGCAGCGTTTTCATGCCGTTGGTTATCCATGAAGGCAAGAAGCCTCGGCAGTAACTTGTGGAGAAGCGGTAATCCAAAAAGACAATTGCTCCCCTATCCTCCAACGTCCTGATCGGCCTTCCCGCAGCTTGAGACGCTTTTTTCATAGCCGGCAAAATGTACCCGTATTCGCGACCCAACCCTGGAAAACGCTTGTCGTAGTACTCGATTTGAGCTTTCACTCGTGGCGTTGGCTCAGCATAAGGGACGCCAACGACGATAACCGAGTTCATTTGGTTGCCTGGGAAATCCACGCCCTCCGAGGTTCTGCCCCCCTGTACTCCGAGGAATACGGCACCGCCTTTGCCCCCGCATGCTTTGAAGTTTGACACTGTTTTCTCGTTTTGCTCGGAGGTCATTTCTCTTTTTTCGTGAAAGAGCGGTTTGCTCAATGCATCTTCTAGTCCTTCGTTAAGGATGGAGTTCAAGACTTCGAACGAAGCGGCAAAAACTCCAGTGTTAGTAGGAGTGTTTTCAGCTACCTCATTTATCCGTTCGATCATCGCTTGGTACATTGACGGGGTTCTTTTTTCCATCGAGGTGGTGATGCCGCAGCATACGGCTGAAAATACGTGCTCTTTTGGGAAAGGAGATGGAACAACACATTCAACGGTGCTTAGCGGAAGTTTCGTTATTTTTTCGTAGGCTTTTAATGGTTGGAGGGTCCCTGACATTATCACGTTGGCATAGGTTGATGAAAAAACTTGCTCGGTTATTTTAGCGGGATCCAATGCAACGATTTCTATCCTCGCTGTTTTATTCCTTTCCCGACCGAGGTAGCAGCTTGCCAAGTTTATGAAAGAGTCATCATCCGCAGTTTCCATCCATCTAAGAAGGAAATCGCCCATTGAATGAACATATGACCGTGGATTTTTCCCCTCGGCGAGCAGACGTTTCTTGATCGCGGTACCAGCTTCGGACATTCCTTCAAAAAATTCTTTGGGATTGTCGATGCCCAGCTTTCTTATGTCGTCGATTACTTCCGTAGGCGAAATTATCTTCTCTCGGCTGACACCTTCTGTGAGTTTCTCAATGATATCCTTAAAGAAAAACGCAAACTTCTCTACTTCCTTGTTCCCGAATTTGTTAGCTTCCAACTCAGCCTGCTTAACTGCAAACGAAGATAAACTGCTGCTGGAAATGTCAATGGCGGTCTCAGGCAGGTTATGCGCCTCGTCGACGATGAGTATGATTTTTGACATTTCAGTTTCCAAGTTTTTCATAAAAGCCATTCGAATGTTAGGTTCAAAAACATAGAGGTAGCTCAAAGCAATGACTCGGGCTTCCGCTACTGCAGACTTAACAAGCTCATATGGGCAAACCTCTCTTTTCATACAAATCGATAAAATGTCAGATGCTAGATAGGGGCGAACAGCCACCGCCCGAGAAAGCTCGATATAATCGACCGACTTCTTAAGAACGTTGGTGTAAAAAGGACATCTGCTCTTGGCTTTGAGGAGCTCGCAGACTTCCATCATTGACTTTGAGTCAAAAGCACCGCCCGTTGCAAAAGCGTTAAGGCACATTTCATTACGCCCCCGGATGGAGACACCTACCACTGGTTGCTTTCTATGGATAGCTTTTAGTTCCTCAATAACCCGGTCGTGCTGCCTATGGGTTCTTGCAACATACAGTATCTTCAGGTCTTTTTCCACAGCTATTGGAATGCAAGCGGAAAGAGCGGAAATCGTTTTTCCGAGTCCGTTGCTGCCTTCGATGAGAACCGAACGCCTTTCCCGTACGGCATTGTAGACTGTAGTGATGAATTCGTCTTGATAGGGCCTCACACTCAAGTAAGGGAAGTATTTTGCCACTTGGGAAGGCAACTTAATCATGTTGATCCTCCAAGTTGTTTGATGAGCAATAATCGTAAACTGGGCATTCGTGGCATCGTGGTCGTTGCGACTTGCAGGTTTTTCTGCCGTGGCCAATTAGCAGCAAATGAACCACCAAATAATCCTTCGATTCAAAAAGCGATTGAAGGCTTAGGCGTACCTCTTCGTAGTTGCCATCTGCAGGTGCCAAGCCGAGTCGTTTAGACACGCGATTTACATGCGTATCAACAGGTATTGTAGGCTGGTGGGCTGAGAAAAGTAACACGACGTCCGCGGTTTTCGGTCCTACCCCAGGCAAATCCATTAGTTTCTTTCTCGCTTCATCTAGCGGCAAAGACAAAACAGGTGTAAGAGAACCACCGAATTTTTCAATTATGATTTTGGATGCTGTGTGTATTGCTTTGGCTTTGCTTTGGTACAAACCGGCAATGTGAAGGCAGTCTTCGATTTCCCCTAATTTAGCCTTTGCCAAGGTTTGAGGGGTTATTTCGAGATGCTTCGATAACTCTTTGAAGGCTCGCTCGGTGTTGGTATCCGCGGTGTTTTGCGAAATAATTGTTTCAACCAACGTTTCAAACGCGTCAACATTTGGCTTGATCAGCCTCGGCAACGCTACGGTATCCTTCAATATCTTTAAGATTGTTGCTCCGCGGCTTTGAGCTATCATCGTTTGCCTTGCCTTCTCCTAAAGAAAAGTAATGCGGAACTATTGATTCCTGAAGCTATAAATAACCATTGGAAAGATCCACGCGGAAAACAAAGCAAAAACGAAGAGTGGTCAAAAATAAAAGTCACAATTCACACAAGATTCAGACTTCCAAACCAATGAATCGCCTTATGCTTGGAAAAATTTCCACCCCTAAAGAATCACGAAGCCTCCTTTGATTAGAATTTTATGTGCTCACTTTGACTTGGTTCCATTGACTTTCGTTGACTTTTATTGACGTCAGCTGACGTTAATTGACTTTAGTTGACTTTAATTGACGTTGGTTGACTTTAGTAGACTTTAGGAGACGCAACCTACAGACGATTCAATCCCCAAACCAAAAAAGCAACTCAAACCACAAAGAGAAAAAATTTCCGCGTAAAAAACCAACCGTCCGCTCCTACTTTCAAGGACTCGTTCAATCCGCGAGAAGTGTTTTGGGATTTTTTGAGCTTATTGCTGCAACCAATCCAACCTCCCATAAACCAAAAAACCAACTCGAAAAACTAAGAAACCCCGCCTGAAAATCACAAATTTCATCAAACCAAAAATCACAACTTAAGAACTTCAAAGAAAAATTCTATCAAAAGAATTTCAGCGGAATTGGCTTTGGCTAGGAAAGGTTTTTAGTGTGGTTATTATATGAGATGTTGAAAAGTGTATAGTGTAAAGTGAGGTTAAATTATGTCAGTGTTTGCAGCCCCAGGAGCATACGACCGTGCAATAACCGTTTTCTCGCCTGACGGACGACTCTTCCAAGTCGAATACGCAATGGAACTAGTAAACCGCGGAGCCACAATTCTGGGCATCCAATGCCAAGAAGGCTTAGTTTTAGGCTCAGAAGAAAACATCGAAGTCCTTGAAGAAGCAGGTTACAGTTGGAAAATCTTCAGGGTAGACGACCATATTGGAGCGGCAATAGTCGGTTTAAGTTCAGACGCTAGAATACTCATCGATCAAGCGCGGATTTACGCTCAAAGTAACAAATTAACTTACGATGAACCCATAGATGTAGAAGTCGTAACAAAACGCATATGCGACATTCAGCAGATGTATACGCAGCATGCAGGCGTACGACCCTTCGGAGTATCTATAATCTTCGGCGGCGTCGACAAAACAGGTACACGCGTCTTCGGCACACACCCAAGCGGAACCTACAGAGGATACAAAGCCACAGCACTTGGCGCAGGAAGAGAAACAGTCCTAGCAATTCTCAAAGAGGAATACAAAGAAGACCTGACCATAGACGCAGGCATCAAACTAGCTGTAAAATGCTTGGTAAAAGCCTTAGAAGCACGCCAGTTGCCCCCGAGAATAAAAATCGCGGTAATACCACTAACGACCAAAAAAATGGAAATGCTAGCGGACGACAAGGTAGACGGCTACATCAAAGAGCAGGGTTCAAGCAAGTGAAAATCTGATGAGTGAAAAGTTCACCGTTGCACGCCTAACAAAAGAAAACGAGCATTTTGAGATATTAGTTAAGCCCCAAAAAGCACTCGACTACCGCAACGGAAAAACCTCATCAATAACCGAAGCCTTAGCCGCTGAAATGATTTTTTCTGACGCAAACAAAGGAACCAAAGTTTCAGAGGAATCAATGCACAAAGCCTTTGGAACAGTTGACGCACTGAAAATCGCAGATATTATACTCAAAAAGGGGACCCTTCAGCTTACAACTGAGCAGCGACGCAAAATGGTTGAGGATAAAAAAAGGCAAATAATTGATTTCATCGCGCGACAAGCAGTTGACCCAAAAACAAACCTTCCGCATCCGCCGATGCGTATCGAGAATGCGATGGAGCAAATACGTTACCCGATTGACCCATACAAACCAATCGAGGAACAATCAAAAGATATCGTTAAACTGCTACGTCCGATTTTGCCCCTCAAAATCGAGCAGGTCATCGTCGCAGTAAAGGTGCCCGCACAGTATTCAGCGAGAGCTTACGGGTCAATAAAAACCTTAGGAACCATAAAAAGAGAAGAATGGCGTGGAGACGGCTCATGGTACGGCGAATTAGAGTTGCCCGCTGGATGCTACGCCTCGTTGCTGAACAAACTCGGCGACGTAACCAAAGGAAATGGAGAAGCAAAAATAATCTCATAAAAAAATAAAGATGGATGGTGAAGATTTTATGCCAATATTCTTTGAAAAAAAACAGCTTGTGACGCCAGGAGACTTACTTGCTGAGGGCGAATATCTGCCTGGCGAAAACACATACGTGGAGCAAAACAAGATTTACGCCTCAAGAATCGGACTTGTAGATACCGATAACAAGAAAGTAAACGTGGTTGCGCTGAGGGCGTTTTATGTACCCAAAATGGGCGACATCGTGATAGGGACAGTCATAGAAGTTGGATTTAACGGCTGGACAATCGGCATACAAGCACCCTACACAGCACTCCTGCGCGCTTCAGACGTCTTAAGCAGGCCCTTTAAGCCTCAAAACGACGAGTTATCAGCAGTCCTTAACGCAGGCGACTTGATAGTTGCGAAAATCGCTTCATACGACCGCGCCCATGACCCACAACTAACCGTAGGAGAGCCCGGCTTGGGAAAGATAACACGAGGACAAATCCTACACGTGACGCCCACAAAGATTCCCCGAGTAATAGGAAGAAAAGGCTCAATGATCTCCATGATAAAGCAGGAAACAGGCTGTCAAATCATTCTGGGATTAAACGGTGTCATATTGGTCACTGGCAAAACAATTGAGGATGAGGACTTAGCAATTGAGGTCATCAAAAAAATTGAGCAAGAATCCCACACAAGCGGCCTCACAGACCGCATAACACAGTTGCTTAAAGAACGTAAAGGTAAAGTTGAAGAAAAAGTGGAGGAAAACAAGATTGAATGAAAAACCCGAAAAACTGATTGATAAAAAAGGCATCAGATCGGATGGTAGAAAAGCCGATGAGCTTCGACCATTAAAGCTTCAAGTCGGAGTTTTATCAAACGCTGACGGATCAGCCTACATTGAACACGGCAAAAACAAGATTTTAGCCGCTGCATTTGGACCAAGAGAAATGCATCCTAAACATTTGGCTCAGCCAGACCGCATGGTTCTACGGTGTCGCTATCACATGGCTCCCTTTTCCGTGCAGGAACGCAAATCACCCGCACCTTCAAGAAGAGAAGTTGAACTCTCAAAAGTCATAAGAGAATGTTTAGAGCCAGCCCTGTTTCTGGAACTTTATCCGCGGACAGGTGTAGACGTTTTCGTTGAAGTCTTGCAGGCCGACGGAGGAACCCGTTGCGCAAGCATCACCGCCGCTGCTTTAGCCATCGCCGACGCAGGTGTTCCAATGCGCGACTTAGTAGTAGGTTGTGCTGCTGGAAAAGTTGAAGACACAGTCGTCTTGGACCTTTATGACGCAGAAGACAAACTTGGCGCCGCAGATGTTCCAGTAGCTTACATGCCAGCACTTAACGCGGTTACGCTGCTTCAGATGGACGGCATCCTCGCTCCAGACGAGTTTGAAAAAGCCATAAGCATGGCAATCGACGGCTGCAAGAAAATCTATGAAATGCAGAAGGAAGCGTTAAAAACCAAGTACATGGTTGTTAAGGAGACTGGTGAAGAGTAATGTCATCACTTATAACTAAAGTTAGACTGAAGCAAATAGAAGGGCTTCTAGAAAAAGGAAAACGCCTAGACGACCGAGGCTTGCATGACTATAGAGAAATTAAAATCGAGCAAGGCTTAATCGAGCGTGCCGAAGGGTCGGCAAGATGTTTCCTCGGCAAATCTGAAGTTCTTGCAGGCGTAAAGGTTGAAACGGGCGAGCCGTTCCCAGATACACCTAATGAAGGTGTAATGACGGTTAACGCTGAACTTGTTCCGATAGCTTCACCGAACTTTGAGCCGGGACCTCCTGACGAAAACTCAATCGAACTCGCAAGAGTCGTTGACAGAGGCATCAGAGAATCTCACGCAATTGACACTGAAAAACTCTGCATTGAGCCAGGCAAGAAAGTTTTCGTTGTCTTCGTTGACGTTTACGTGCTGAACCATGACGGGAACCTGATTGATTGCGCTGCTCTAGCTGCTGTTGCTGCCCTATTGAATACAAAAATGCCGAACTATGAGATTAAAGACGGCGAATTAAAGATGAAACAGGGATATACACCGCTACCTATGAAAAGCCACCCGATAACCGTAACCATGGGCAAAATAAACAATGTATTGATCGTTGACCCTTGGCTTGAAGAAGAAAAGGTTATGGATGCCAGAATAACAATCGCAACTAACAGCGAAGGCAAAATCTGCGCTTGCCAGAAGGGTGGCTCAGGCTACTTTACACCACAACAGATTTTAGAAGCAACGAAGATTGCTCAAGAGAAAGCGGTCGAGTTACGCAAAAAGCTTGATTGGTGAAAAAAGTGCCAAAAACGAAGAAGGTCGGTTCACAAAGAGGTTTAGGACCACGGTATGGTGCCACAGTTAGAAAACGCTATGTAAAAGTCATCACCGAACTCAGAAAACCCCACAAATGCCCAAGTTGTGGCTTCGTGCGGGTACACCGCGAAAGCGTCGGCATCTGGAAATGCGGCAAATGCAACTATACATACTCAGGCGGAGCATATACCCCACTAACAAAGCTAGGTGTCGTCGCAAAACGTGCAGCTAAAGGTTTACCCGTCGAGCAAGTGGCCAAAGAAGCGGCGAAAGCCGAGGCTGCTGACGTGGCAGAACCGGTAACCGAAGAAAAAACCGACTAAACTCCTTCAATTTTAGTTTTTTGTAAATTATTTTTTTGCTTCAGCTTTCCTGACCAAAATACTGTCAGGTTTAACAACTTTGTTTGCTAACTCTAACTGCGTTTTCGCAGGCGGTTTGGTTCAAACTTGCTGTTTAAAATGTGTTGTCAACTGGCTACTTATGGGGGTCAATGCATATCGGATAGACTATAAACTTCGCCGATACAAGCTCGTAATAGAAGAATTCTGTGGTTATCCCAAAACAGTTTATAGTGCCAAATTAAACGACTCGCCGAATTCCAGCGGTGATGCTGAAGGGTGCTCCAGAACTATTTGGTCAAACAAAAGAAAATGGGTTGGGTAGCTCTATAGGCCGAAGCTGTTGATCACGCTCCTAGAGTTCGCGTCGATGACCAGTACGATTTTGTTTCCTTTATGGTCGAATTTTGCGAACCAAACGGGAACGTGAAGCAGCTCAACATCGCCAACGTCTGAATCGGTGTGTATAGATTGAATCATGTGGTATTTCTCGTGTGCCTTTTGTGATTGGAGTTGGTCAACTAATGTTTTAGCTTGGGATTTGGCTACGTCTTCGCTGATGTCACCATTTAAGATTTTAACGTCTTTTGGCAGCTTGGAAATATCAAACAATTGCCTGCCTTCGAGGTTGAATTGATATTCGCGCGGCTGATAATCCGTCAGTGCTTTTAACGCAATAACTGGGAAGTTATAATTCATGTCTAACTGCTCGGTTTTTCTAGCTCCGCCGCCGTAACCCATTCCCATCCCCCAGGCCATGATTCTTATCCGTTTGAGTCCAAGGACTCCGGAAAATGGGTTTCCCATTGATTCTCCTGGAAAAGCGCGTCTTCCTCCCATTCCTCCACCTCGTCTTCCGCCTCCTCCTCCGAAACCTCCCCCCATGCCACCGAATATTACGCCCATTAAAGCGGCGGTTGTGGCCGTTTGTGCCAATTGTTGGGTTTCATCTGATGCGACGATGCTGGTTCTGGCTGAGACGCTTACAATCCAGTAAGGCACGAAAGTGAGGCTCATTTCTTCTTGTTTAGCGTCTTCGTGAAGGTGCCTGTGAAGGAGACCTTTATCCATCATTGGAACAATTATGGAGTTTACTTGATCAACAGTCGCAACTTTCAAAGCGAGCATCGTTTGCTTCTGTATGTTAGTCCATCCTTGGCTTCCCAAAGTGACTCCAGTGCCACAGTACTCGCATGTGATAACCATCTCTCCAAACTTAGGCGCAATGGGCGCACCGCAACTGGGGCATTTCAAGGATTGTACCCCTGAAGGCGCAAGGACAGGGCCAGTTGACGTCGAAGATGATGGTTTAGCAGCATTTAATCCCGTGCTTGTTCCACATTTAACGCAGAAAGCAGCGTCGTCTGGAAGTTGAGCACCACAGTTATGGCAGTACAATTTTTTTTTCCACCGACTCTCTAAATAAATCTCCTTTCTCTTAAATTTACCTCAAATTAGTTCCGTTTAGAGCTTCTTATTCCGTATTTTTTGCGAAAGAGCATGTTTGGCTTTCTGAAAGCTATTTTGGGAAAAAACTAAATACCTGACCATAATACTCATGTTTCATGGCTATCAAACAGAAGGGTGTAAACAAAAAGGTAATTTTCGCTGTGTTGCTGTTGGCTCTAATTGCAATTGGAGCCACTGCAGCCGCAGTTTACTCTTATCAAAAGCATCCTGCTTCCTTATCACTTGTAGGAGTTCAAGTTGGTGACAGGTTCACTTACAGCATAACCGGCAGTTGCTCAGACACAGTACCAAATACGGATTATCCAGGCTTCTACCAACTCAATGAAACACAATACTACAATGTTACTATAACAAGTATCCAAGGTGATTCGGTTTCGTTTCAAACGGATTGGGTATTCGTAAACGGAACGGACATCACGGGGCAGCAAACAATCGACCTGTCCAACGGAGTCATGACCGATGAAAGCGGGTTTTCTTTTCTTTACCCTTCCAACCTTAAAGTAAGTGACCCGATTTACCCTCAAATGAGCACCAAGGTTCAAGTTAATGCAACCAATACCGAAACATATCCTAGCGGCACCAGAGAAATCCTATACTACTGGGCAAGCACTACTCAGGCCTACAGACAAGACCCGACACAAAACACACAGCGTTACTTATATGATCAAATTTACTTTGACAGGCAAACAGGAATGCTTACTGCTTTTAGCGAAATACAAGAATACAACAATCCACAGATAGAATTAGAAGTTATTTACTCGCTTACAAGCTCAACAGTTTGGAACGTTTAAGCCGCTTTTCAAACTTGTTTTCTCTGATTTACCTTTATAGCAGATAGCTTTCTGCCTACTCGAATCATTTTTTTTCTTCCTTGCCCACGCAAAAAGGATCTTGTTGTCTCCTTTCCATGTTCGTTGTGATTCCTCATTTTGGAACGAAGAGAGTTTTTAGCTTCTGGGCCGAAATTCTTCAAACTTCGTTAAACTCAAACCCTACTTTGTGTATACTCGTAAAGCCTACCACCCGGGTCAAATAGAGGATCCAAACAGGCTGAAGTTGCAGGCTACAAGAGGCTTGAGTAACGGGTCCTATTGGTTAATTTAGATTTGGTTACGAAAAGAAGTGGATTTGCAACGATCAAAAGGGCAGTTAGGCGAAAAAATGAAATAGCTCAGCGCTTAAACAAGATGCAGTGAGGTGGAATGTGTTGTCGTTTAAAGCGAAGATGCAGGAAGCATCCAAAAGCAAGAGTTCACGAATCGTTTTGGCACTAGATTTTCTCTATGAAGCTCCAGAGAACCGGAGCAAAATTCTGGCAAAAGCACAAAGCATCCTCAAGGTTGTTCACCCTTACATATGCGCAGTTAAGATAAATCACCATCTTGTCCTTCCCCTTGGAACCTTTGACGGCGTACAGCAGCTTGTAGAGCAAATCCGCGGACAAGGGTTGCTGGCTATTATGGATGCGAAAGTCAACGATATAGGAGCCACCAATCAGGTCATAGCGCAATATTACTTTTCGGCGGGTTTTGACGCTTTGATCGCGAACCCATTCATCGGTTGGGAAGAAGGCTTAAAACCGCTATTTGAGGTTTCCCAGCGCCTTAACCGAGGCATGATACTTCTCTGCTACATGAGCCACAAAGGCGCCTCCGAAGGCTACGGACAAACCATAATCGACCCGGAAACAGGCGAGAAAACGCTGCAGTACCTTTCCTTTGCCAAAAAAGCGCTCAAGTACGGTGCTGATGGAGTAGTGGTCGGTGCAACTTACCCACAGAAGATAACTGAGGTAAAGCATGTTGTCGGCGAAAAAGTTGCGATTTACTCCCCAGGCGTGGGCGCACAAGGCGGCTCTGCGGAAACTGCGCTTAAGGCAGGCGCCAATTACCTTATCGTGGGAAGAGAAATTACTTTTGCAGTTGACCCGGCTAAAGCCGCAGGGGAGCTTTTGGATTCGATAAAAGGGGTTTAGGCGGTTTATCTTCCGCGTTTGTTCTCCCAAAGCTCTTTTTTGAGCAGGTCACGGACCGCTGAACGTATGACGCTGCTTCTGCTCGGGTACATGTTCGCTCGGACAAGTTCATCTAAGCCTTCCAGATATGCCTCTGGCAACAACACAGTTACAAGTTTCACTTTGTATTTTTCCTCCCTCAAACTATAATATGCTTATAACATGCCCCGAATATAAGAGTTAACCAGCAACCCCTACCTCATCGGTAACTCTTTGATTCAATACACCCTTTTCTTTTTGCCAAATACTTTGACAAATCTTCAGCAGCCCTCTTCAGCTCCTATCCTTATTTTTAGAGACAAGAAAAGCCCTTGCATTCACAGCAATCTATTTCGCAAAACCAAATCAAACCATCCGACTGCCCTTCGGTTTCAGATTTACTAGTTTTCCATTCATTTTAAGCGGCTTCTTTTTTGTGAGCCTATTAGTTTTAGTTCTTTTTGTGAGAAACTTCTAAGAAAGACATTTTCTGTTTTAGGCTGCTGCTAAAAATTCCTAAGTTGGTTTAATGTCCCAAGATAGGTTCCATCTAACAAGTAAAGTTCAGAGTTATCGACGTCAACAGCTTTCGAACGCAGGACAGGTCCAATTAACGCTTCATTGCCGATTTCTTTTCGCGGTCTGGTTTCGTTCACGGGTCTGCCCCCTAAGAAATCGTTAAAGCTGGGCATAATGAAAATCTCCTTGGCCTTGAGCTTAACGCTATATTGTTTTTGTAGTGTTTCGGCGACGGTGCCCACGATTTTCACTTTGTGCTTTTGCAGAAGAATCCTCGCTAAAGCTTCAGTGTCACAGCTCGCCCTCATCCATGCCTGCCTTGTAATCTTAAATCCTGCAGGGTCGCGGAAGACGACGACTGGGTGCAAGTGCCCCATTACCAGAGTTTTGCAGCCGAGCAACGCGGGAGAAGGCCATTTGTGTCCATGGAAAACGCCTACGTCGTTGATGGCGACGCCTGTTGCAGGTAGAAGTTTGACTTTTTCTGGCAGAAGCGGCTCAATGTTTGCATCGTGGTTTCCGCGGACGACGGATATGTCGCCGATGAAAGCTTGCAGTTTATTGAAGAAGTCGGGTACGTCATGCCATTCGCCTAGTTCGCTTGAAACCACTGTGTACTTCACGTCGCCAATGATGACCAACCGCTGAGGCTTATACTCGCTAAGGATTGCAGTGAGCTTGTTGAGAAGTTTGGGCGTTTGGCTTGGAATGTGGATGCCTTTTTGCTGAAGTTCCATCTCCCATCCGATGTGAGGGTCAGCGATAAGTAGGGTTTTGGATTTTTTTGTTTTCACCATCGCAGCGGGACTGGGCCAAAGCAAACGCAACATGCTATTTAACCAAACTCAAAATTATTTCGTGCATTTGAAGGTTATTCGAAGCTACAAAGCTCACCGTTTGCTTAGGGTCCAACACAACGTTCACTTCCTGATTAGACAGCGTTGTCACTCTTCCCCCTGCCTCCTTGATGATTAGGAACGCGGCGGCGACATCGGTAGTTCGCAGTTTTCCACGAAGGTCAACAAAAGCGTCCGTCGAACCGTCAGCTACGTAGCAGAGCTCCAAAGCGTTGGCTCCGAAATGGCGGATATGCTTAGTTTTTTCAATAAGTCCGGTCACTTTTGGCGCGATCTGTTTGACTTTGTAAGTGTTCAAGTCTAAACCTATCAAGGCATCATCTAACGAAATGGTTTTTGACGGTTCGATCTTTTTTCCGTCCCGAAATGCTCCTTCGCCCAAGAAGGCGGTGTAAGTCACGTCATGGAAGAGGTCAGAAACCATGCCCGCGTAGACATCCGCAAGCCAAGACTTTCCTGAAATTGCGACCGAACAGGCATAGAAAGGCAACCCGTGCATGAAGTTTGTGCTACCGTCAACTGGGTCAACCGTGACAAAACACTCCTCGGCAGACGCGCCGAAATTTTTGATTCCTGATTCCTCGCTGATAAGCGTGAAAGAAACGTCGTGCTGTTTTAGAGTCTCAACGATTGCCTTTTCAGCTGCCAAATCCATCGGTTTCATAGCATCTCCTCCGGCGCCTGAACCCAAGTTAGGCTGCATTTCCTTGATCGTTTTGAGGCAGGGTTTGATGCTATTTTGGACATTGTTTTTGCATTCCATAAAGATTTTCTGCCAATTGTTTTGCTTTTGAGTTTTCGTCATAGGTCTTCCTGCTTGTTGTTATTAGCGGGGGGCGTGTTGATAAATGCTGACCCAAAATTTGAGCTCAGAACAATCGAAAGAAATCAGTTAAACAATAGTCTAAATCCGAAATGCTTATATTTTCTGGATAATGACTCATTCTGCAAGGTTCGAAGCTTCAATGTCTAATCTCGCAAGCAAAAAAGCAAACGCTGTATCATGGTTCCAGAGCTTCGGCTACTTTTATTATCGTTATTTTCCTTAAGCCCAGAACTAAAAATTTTTTTTGGCATGGTTCTGGGCAAAGCACGGGTGTAACAAATGGAGACAACTGGCTGTAAAATGATTGTCGTTAAATTCGGGGGTTCCAGCCTTGCGGATCACGAGCGGCTCTTAAAAGCAGTGGTTGCCGTCGTTAACGAAGCCAAGAAGGGCACTCGGGTCGCCGTTGTAGTGTCCGCTATGGGTAAAACCACCGATGTTCTTATGGCGACGGCGAAGAACGCTTCCAATGGGAAACTGGAGAAAAAAGACCTCGATGACATTCTCTCAATGGGTGAACGAACCAGCATCAGAATCTTTTCGACCGCGTTGAAAACAAACGGGGTCGAATCCTGCTACTTCGACCCAATCGACAGCAACTGGCCAATAATAACTGATTCCGCCTTCCAAAACGCCAACCCAATCCTTACAGACTGCGAAAAAAACATCCGCCAATGCGTGTTACCGGTGATGGAAAAAGGCGTGATTCCCGTAGTTGCGGGTTTTTTGGGCAAAACCAAAGACGGCAAAATAACGACTTTGGGAAGAGGAGGAAGCGACACAACAGCGTTTGTGCTGGCCGAAGCGTTGGGAGCCGACGAAATCATTTTGGTTACCGATGCTGATGGCATAATGTCTGCTGATCCCAAAATTCTGTCGAACGTTCAGCGACTCAAAGAAGTCGATGTGAACACGTTAGTCGGACTTGCTGATTCAGGAGCCAAATTCATCCATAGCAAAGCCTTAAAATACAAACCCAAAAACATCAATGTCCGTGTCATTAATCACGCCAGTGGAAGCCTTTCCGAGGAAGGCACCTTGGTCACGGGTGGCTTGGCCACGGAGCTTGACGCTGAACTCGCGCATCCTTTCCCAGTCGCTGAAATAACGGTGATAGGAAACGGCATTTCAGCCAACCCTCAAATCATTCAGGAAATGATTGAGAAAACCAAGCGGCACTCGCTGCTTTTAGGTATGTCAATGAACACCAACTCCGTCATCCTCTATGTTTCTCAAGAGAAAAACCTGGATGGCCTTTTCAACGACGTCCACAATATAGTAAAAAGCAATACAGAAACCATTGCGATGGCGGTCAAGAAAGACCTTGTCTTCATCAAAACAAGTGGTGTTGGCTTGGAAGAAACGCAAGGCATCATCGGAAAAATCAGCGAGGATTTGCGGGTTGGCGGCATAAACATTTCAGGCATCTTAACGATAACATCTAGTATTCTCCTTTTTATGGATTGGAGTGAACGGGAAAAAGCCCTCAAACTGATTAAAAACTCTTTAAGGAGCGCTAAGTAAGGTGGAAATATGAATCAAGGAAAAACTCGAAGACTAAAAAGAATCATGCAGCAAGACAACCGCACAGTAATCGTGCCAATGGATCACGGAGTAACAATCGGGCCTATCCAAGGCTTAGCCAATATGCAGCAAATAATCAACCAGCTCATGAAAGGGGGAGTCGACGCTCTCCTTGTTCACAAAGGCATCGCCAAGCACACTGACATCGGAAACACAGGATTAATCGTTATGCTGTCTGGCATGTCCAACCTTAGCCCTAACGTAAACGGCAAAGTCCAAGTGTGCAGCGTGCGGGAAGCCATCCGTATAGGGGCAGACGCGGTTTCCGTGCATGTTAACGTCGGCGCCCAAGACGAGGATAAAATGCTTTTCAACCTTGGCAAAGTTGCTGACGAATGCGAAGTTTACGGAATGCCGCTGCTTGCCATGATGTATCCTCGGGGACCCAAAATACAGAATGAACATGCACCCGACCTTGTTGCGCATGCAGCACGAATCGGCGCTGAACTTGGTGCAGACATCATAAAAGCAAACTTCACAGGAAACATAGAAACATTCAAAACAGTCGTGGAAAGCTGCCCAGTTCCAGTTGTGATAGCAGGAGGACCAAAATGCAAGACCTCTGAAGAGGTTCTGCAAACCACTCGCGATGCAATTTCAGCAGGGGCTTCAGGGCTTTCAATCGGACGCAACGTCTTCCAACATGAAAACCCCGCTCAAATCGTTAAGGCGCTTTCAGCAATCGTTCACGCCAGCGCCAGCGTGCAGGAAGCGCTCAAAATCCTCGGTGAGAAAGCTTGAAGGAACTCTGGGTTGAAATCGAGCAAGCAGCTTCACAGCAAGAAAAAGAAAACTTGCTGAGTACCGCACATGAAAGCGCGGATGTAGTTCTCGAAGGGGCAGAAGCTAGTACTCGTCAAGGCAAAATAGACATAGTATTCCTCGCTGAGCTAAACGAAAAAAAGATTTCTCAAGCCAAAACTGACGGCAGAAAAACCGCCGTTAAAATTAATATAAGAGGGAAAGAAGACGAGAACCGGGCTGCCAAAGCCGCTGAGTTAGGTGTCGACTACATAATTATTGCCACCAACGATTGGCGAGTCATACCATTGGAGAACTTAATTGCTAAGGCGCATGGGGGCAAAAGCAAACTAGTAGCAGAAGTCGCTACCGCGCAGGATGCCAAAGTTGTCCTTGAAGCCTTAGAGCTGGGAACAGACGGTGTACTGCTTAAAACCTCAAATTCAAACGAACTCGCCAAAACAGTGAAACTTGTCAAAGGGCAGATGCCTAAGGTGGAGTTAACAACCGCGAAAGTTCTCTCCATCCAACCAATCGGCACAGGCGCCAGGGTCTGCGTAGACACAGTTGATTTAATGGCTCCCGGCGAAGGAATGCTTGTCGGCTGCCAATCCGCGGGGTTCTTTCTGGTGGAAGCTGAAGTGAACGAGAATCCGTATGTGCAATCTAGACCTTTTCGCGTGAACGCGGGGCCAGCGTCACATTACACGTTAACGTCGCTGCAAAGCACCAGGTACTTGTCTGAACTGAAGGCAGGCGACGAAGTCTTAATCGTCAACAGAGAAGGAAAAGTTAGAATAACCAATGTTGGAAGGTCAAAAATAGAGTTCCGACCGCTGATCCTCATTGAAGCGCAAGCGGACGACGCAAAAATAAAAACCATATTGCAAAACGCTGAAACCATCCGCCTAGTAACGCCCAAAGCATCCAAACCCGTCACCGAACTGAAAGTCAACGATGAAGTCCTTGTCCATTTAGCCGCGAAGGGTGGCAGACACTTCGGCGTTTCCGTGCCAGAAGAAACGGTGATTGAGAAGTGACCATGAGAATTTGCGTTTCAATCCTACCGAAAAACTGCTTAGAGGCATTAGATCTCATTAAATGTGCAGAAACAGCCAAAGCCGACCTCATCGAAGTTAGGTTGGACCATCTCGAAATATCCACAAACCTAAAGGAAATTACCAAGAGCACAAAAATACCGTTAATCGCGACCCGTAAGCTGACTAGCGAGAACGGTTTTTTTTCTGGAACGGAAGCTGAAAAGGAACAAAGTCTTCTGAACGCTGCTGAAAACGGTTTCGAGTATGTTGACGTTGATCTGTCAAGCCCAAACCATCAGGAAACAGCCGAAAAAATTAAGCAATTAGGCAGAAAACTTATCCTTTCCTACCACAAATCCGACGGTACCTTAAGCTGCTCTGCACTGGAGAATATTCTGGACGAAGAAATCTCCTGCGGCGCCAACGTCTGCAAAATCGTGGTAACAGCTAAGAAAATCGAGGACAACTTGGCAATGCTTAATTTCGTTGCTTCCCATTCAAGCAAAGCTAAACTTGTCTGTTTTTGCATGGGTGAAGCGGGCAAGGTTTCAAGGCTTCTTTCCCCGATGTTCGGTGCCTTCTTCACTTTTGCTTCGCTTGAACAGGGCAGCGAAACGGCGAAAGGGCAAATGTCGATTAGCGAAATGAAAACTGCATACGACCTCTTAGGAGGACCTTGAGAGATGCTTGTTTCAGGGAAAACCAAGATTTTCGGAGTAATCGGAGACCCCATTGAGCACAGCCTAAGCCCAATCATCCAAAATGCAGCGTTTGCAGCCTCAAAACTTGACTGCGCTTTCTTGGCGTTTAAAGTAAAAGACTCTGAGTTGGGAAAAGCCCTGGATGGCGTACGAGGGTTAGACATTCAAGGGCTCAATGTCACTATGCCGCATAAAACCGGTATTCTCGGCTTCTTAGATGAAGTTGATCAGACAGCCAAGCTATTGAAGGCAGTTAACACGGTTAAGAACAAGGAAGGAAAACTCTTAGGGTTCAATACTGACGGTGCCGGCGCAACGGCAGCGCTAAGAGAAAACGGCGTTGAGCTCAAAGGCAAAAAAATAATGTTACTTGGGGCAGGTGGGGCTGCGAGGGCAATAGGTTTTGCATTGGCTGAGCAAGCGGGCGAGCTTTCAATTTTGAATCGGTCAATTCAGCCTGCCGCCGAGTTGGCTGAACTAGTTTATCACGAGTTCAATACCAAGGTTTTCGCATACACACTTTCACCGTTGACAGTTAGAGGAACTCTTATTGATGCTGACCTGTTGATTAATGCTACTTCAGTCGGGATGGAGCCAAACGACAAAGAAAACATAGTGGATCCCAGGTGGCTTAAGTCTGACTTGGTGGTAATGGATATAGTGTACAACCCTATTGAAACCCGACTTGCGAAAAACGCGAAGAAGGCAGGCGCAAAAGTCGTCAGCGGTATTGAAATGCTGATTTATCAGGGGGCGGCATCGTTTGAAATATGGACTGGTCAAAAGGCGCCAATTGGAGTTATGAGAGAGGCAGCGTTTAATCATTTGGAGAAGGAGCAGAAGAGTTGATGGGGCAAGCTACGGCTATTGCGTATGGCGCTGCGACGATTGTTAACGCGATGGCGACCGGGAAAGGCGCCGCTTTTGGAGTTGATCTGTACACAAAGGCACAGGTAAAATTGATTGATGATCCTTCGATTATCAAAGCGGAGATAGCTTCTGACCCCAAAGAAAGCACCCTTCTGATGGAGAAAACTGTCGCTCGGGTTCTACAACGATTCAATGCAGAAAAGAGGTTCGGTGTAAAAGTTAAAACTTGGTCAAACATCCCCATTGCCCGAGGACTTAAAAGCAGCAGTGCAGCAGCGAACGCGGTGGCTTTGGCGACTACGGCGGCGCTTGGTGAAATGGAAGATGACTTTAGAATTATCAATTTGGGTGTGGATGCCGCTTTCGACGCGAAAGTTACGGTTACAGGAGCTTTCGATGATGCGTGCGCTTCTTATTTTGGCGGCGTAGTCCTTACTGATAACTTGGAACGGAAAATTGTTGGGCAGTTGTCGCTTCCTGACGATTTAGTCGTGCTTTTTCACGTTCCTCCAAGGAAAGCCTATTCGGCTGACTCGAACATTGAAAGGCTTAAAAACATGACATCGCTGGTTCAGGTTGCTTACGAGGAGGCTTTAGCGGGAAAGTTTTGGGAGGCTTTGACGCTTAACGGTTTACTTTACTCCTCTGCTTGGGGGTACGACTCATCAATCGCAATTGACGCATTAGCTGCTGGAGCAGTGGCGGCTGGGCTTTGTGGTAAAGGTCCCGCAGTGACTGCTGTTATGCCTAAAGATAAGGTTGATTCGGTGAGGGCTGCATTTCAAAATTTCGGCGGCGAAGTCTTACAGGCCGGTTTCAACCGGGAAAAAGCAAAGGTGATTTAGTAATGGTGGATGTAATCGTTAAAAAATCTGAAAAGCTCAGCGGAGAAATCTGCGCTCCCCCCTCAAAATCCTACACTCAGCGGATGCTTATCGCAGCGGCTCTGTCCAACGGCACAGGTAAAGTGTCAAACCCGCTTCTTTCGGATGATACGGAAGCAACCCTGCGCGCGATAACGTCTTTGGGCTCTGAAATAACGTTTGAGGAAAACTGTTGGGCCGTCAAAGGTGCAGCTCCGATTAAAAACGCGAAATCACTTGTCGACTGCGGAGAATCTGGAGCAACATTGCGCTTCATGATACCCATAGCTGCCTTGGCGAGTGAGCCCTCAATTCTCCTTTTCCGAGGTTCTCTTGACCGCAGACCTATTGAACCTCTAATAAAAAGCCTAGATGACTTGGGCGCCAAGGTTCATTTGAAGAAATTCGGAGATAAAGATGCGGTGGTTGTCGAGGGCGGCGGAATCCTCGGAGGCCAAACCTCTATCCGCGGAGATGTTAGTTCTCAGTTTATTTCAGGCTTAATGTTTGCTTGTCCGATGGCGAAGGTGGATACCGAAATCGTGCTCGAAACGCCCTTGGAGTCTGTTGGATACGCAAAAATGACTTGGGATGTACTTTCGAAGCACGGGGTTAGAGTGGACGTTTACGGCAACTTCGAGCGCCTCTTAATCCCTGCCAACCAAAACTTCAAGCCTATCGACTGCAGAGTGCCCGGTGACTTCTCCTCAGCCGCATTTCTCCTTGCAGCCGCAGCCGTCACTAACTCGAAAGTTCAAGTAGACGACCTCGATTACGCGAACACTCAGGGCGACAAAGCCATTCTAGGAATCCTTAAACAGATGGGTGCAGCGGGGAAAGTGTGCGAAAACAGAGTGGAAATAGACGGCTTGGGCACCCCCCTTGAGCCCTTGAACCTTGACGCAAAAAACATTCCTGACCTTGTTCCAGTTTGCACGGCTCTCGCATGCTTTGCTAAAGGCACCTCAAAAATAACCGGCGCGAAAAGGCTCAGGTTCAAAGAGTCAGACAGGCTGCAATCCCTGCAAGCCGAATTCTCAAAGATGGGTGCGGAGATAGAAGTAGACTCGGATGGGTTAACCATTAAAGGTAACTCTGCCTTGCACGGCGCCGTAATCGACTCCCACAATGACCATCGTGTGGCGATGGCTTGCGCTGTTGCTGCTCTTTGCGCTGAAAAGCAAACTATCATTCAAAACGCACAGTGCGTCAGAAAGTCTTATCCGCAGTTCTTCCTTCATTTGAAACAGTTAGGAGCGGAAATCGTTGGCGGGAAATTCGACAGGTAAAGAATTTGTAGTTACCACTTTCGGCGAAAGTCACGGCAAAGTCGTAGGAGTCTTGATAGATGGTTGCCCAGCAGGCTTACCCATATCTGAGGCTGACATTTTGGCCGAGTTGGACAGACGCATCCCCGCTGACCCTAAAATAGTCTCCAGCAGAATTGAAAAAGACGTTCCCAAAATTCTTTCAGGCGTTTTTAACG
The DNA here is from genome assembly GCA_963827165.1 of Candidatus Bathyarchaeota archaeon. Taxonomy (GTDB): domain Archaea; phylum Thermoproteota; class Bathyarchaeia; order Bathyarchaeales; family Bathycorpusculaceae; genus Bathycorpusculum. Next base: position 813,001 of record CAWGZR010000005.1, read on the forward strand.
GCTTCACGACTGGCGCTCCAATAGCCGTTACCGTTGAAAACAAAGAGGTAGAATCAGCGGATTACGAAGCAATCAAGGATTTACCCCGTCCTGGGCACGCGGATTACCCAGCGAAAGTTCGATATGGCGGGTTTAACGATTACCGCGGTGGCGGCCGCTTCAGCGGAAGAGTTACAGTTGCTTTGATAATGGCTGGAGCCATAGCCAAAAAACTGCTAAGCCGCTTCGACATTGACGTTTTAGCATATACAAGAGCCATAGGCAAAGTTAGAAGCGACAAGAAGTTCAGCACCCAAGAAATCGAAAGGAATCGCTACGCCGTGACAACGCGATGTCCTGACCCTAAATGTGGAGAAAGAATGGAGCAAGCCATTGTTGACGCTAGAAGAGAGAGCGAAAGCATCGGCGGAGTAATTGAATGCATCGTTCTTAACGTTCCAGCGGGGGTTGGCGAGCCAATGTTTGATTCGCTTGACGCCGACTTATCTAAAGCTTTGATTAATGTGCCCGCCGTTAAGGGTGTGGAGTTCGGGTTGGGCTTCGAGATCACCGAGTTAAAAGGCTCAGAAAGTAACGATGCATACGTAATGCAAAATGGCAAAGTCACAACTTCAACGAATAACATGGGTGGAATCTTGGGCGGCTTATCCAACGGCATGCCCATCATTATGCGCGTGGCAATTAAGCCGACGCCTTCCATCTTCAAAACACAGAAAACCATTGATCTATCAAGCATGGAAGAAACATCTGTAAGCGTCAATGGCAGGCACGACCCATGCGTGGTTCCAAAAGCCGTCCCCGCCGTGGAAGCCGCCGTTGCTGTGACGTTAGCTGACCACATGATTCGTGTAGGTTTCATACCGAAAATCTTGGAGGCAAAGAAAAAATGTTAGACGAGCTTGAACTTTACAGAAAAGAAGTTGACCAAGTTGACGATTTGATTTTGAAATCGTTGACTGAAAGAGTCAAGATATGCATGGCGATAGGTTTGTTGAAGAAAAAGCGTGGACTGCCAGTTAAAGATATTTCCCGAGAAAATGATGTTTACAAAAAGGTAAAGGCGAAATCTGCCAAATTGTGCCTGGATTCCGCGAGGGTTGAGGCAGTTTACCGCGAAATAGTTAATATGTGCAGTGCAGTTCAAGAGTAAGAAATAATCTGAAAAGGAAAGTTTACGGTAATGCTCTACGAAATAAACGAGAAAGCCATAAGACTTGAGAACGAAGGAAAGAAAATAATCCGCTTAAACTTAGGTGACCCGGACCTTGCAACGCCACCTGAAATAGTGGAAGCTGCGTACGCCGCAATGAAGGCAGGCAAAACAAAGTATGCCTCAGCTTACGGCGAAGAAAAATTAAGGCAGAAACTCGCGAAGATTCATGGAGTTAAACCAGAGAACGTAGTTATTACGCCTGGTTCAAAATGGGGCGTTTTCGCCACGTTATATCTGACGATGAAAGGCGGCGGCAACATCATCGTTCCCACACCTTACTGGACCGCCTACGATTTGATGGCTAAAAGCCTCGGTGCCGAAACAAGACTGTTGAGAACCGAAATGGAAAACGGCTGGAAAGTGGATTTGGGCAAGCTTGAAGCCACGATTGACAAAGACACAAAAATGATTATACTCAATAACCCCAATAATCCAACAAGCAAAGTCATGGATCCCAAAACCTTAGACGGTATAGTGGAAATCGCCAACAAGAGGGGTATAACCATCCTTTCAGACGAAGTTTACGGTCCAATTAGCTTTGTAAAAACAAAAAGCATCCTTGAATATGACGGCAACAACACCCATATTCTCTCAAACGGCTTCTCAAAAATGTTCACAATGACAGGCTGGCGAATCGGCTACATAATAGCAAACAAGCCGCTAATCGACAACATAACAAAACTGAACCAAATTACCATAAACAACGTTCCTGTTTTCATACAGGAAGCAGCTTTGAAAGGGCTTGAAATGCAGAAGAGCCTGACCAAAACAATAGAAACCGAATATGAGGAACGCGCAAAGATGGCGTGTAAAACCTTGGCGAAAGCAGGGCTATCCTTCACCGAACCCGAAGCACCCTTCTACGTGTTTCCCAAACGCAAAGGCTTAGACTCCGAAAAATTCGCGTTAAAACTGCTTGACAAAGGCGTGGCCGTTGCACCCGGAACCTCTTTCGGAGACTACCGAGAACATTTCCGCATCTCCCTAACCGCGCCCAGAGAAGAAATCACGATCGGATTGGATAAAATAAGCGAGGCGCTTAAATGAAAACCGCCGTTCTCGGCGCGGGAAAAATGGGTGTTTGGTTCGCAAAATTTTGCGAAGAGAACGGCGATAGCGTAATCCTGTCAGATAGAAAATCTGAGAAGCTGACGAAACTTGGTAAAGAGTTAGGGGTCGAAACCACTACTAACTTCGTGGAAGCGGCTAAGGTAGCTGACGAAATAATGATTTGTGTTTCAATCAGCAGCTTCGAAGAAGTTGTAAAAAAAATAGGCCCACATATTCATGATGGGCAAGTGGTTACTGACATATGCTCAATCAAAGAGTACCCCGTCAAAGTCATGCATGAGTACATCAAGCACGGCTTGGTTTTAGGTACTCACCCCGTTTTCGGTCCGGGAAGCAAAGGCGTAAAACACAAAGCTTACGTGCTTACCCCAACGTCTCCCGAGGAGGAGAAATATGCCGACGGCTTCAAAAGGTGGCTGGAAAAAGAAGAAGCACACGTTTTTGTGATGACGCCTCAGAAACATGACCAACTCATGTCCGTCGTTCTAGGACTGCCTCATTTCCTCGGATTAGCTGCCTGCGAAACCCTTCTCGAACAAAAGGACTTCCCTGAAACCAAGAAGATGGCAGGGACAACTTACCGCATGCTATTTACTCTTGCAGAGGTAGCCGCTCTTGAAACTCCTGACCTATACGCTAACCTGCAGATGAAGCTGCCTGAGATGGGAAAAATCGAAGACCTCTACATCGCCAAGGCGCAGGAGTGGCTGGACTTGCTTAAGAAAAAGGACCCGTTGGTCATCATTAACCGAATGGAGCAGCTCAGAGCTAAGCTGCTGAAAGCTGACCCAAACTTCGTCGAATCCTACGAAATCATGTACCGAATGCTTGAAGCGACGGAAAAGTAGGAAGTTAGATGCACAAATCATTGGTTGTGAACTGTTCTTTAAAATCTAAAAGCGAGGCTTTAGTTGAAGCCGTTGGAAAGTTCAGCGAATATGAGGTTATCCATTTTAGCGATGTCAATGAGGGCTATCTAGTGGGCGAAGATTTTGACGCAGTTGTCCTCAGCGGTTCTGGAGCTCGAATAGTTGACCCGGCTGACAGGCGATTCTTCGAAGGCGTTGTCAAATTGATTAAAAACTGTGACTTGCCCACATTGGGCATTTGCTATGGTCACCAGTTGCTCTGCTGGGCTTTTGGCGCCAAAGTTGGGTCGCTTGCGCAGCCAGTTTTGGACCGTTTTGAGTCGGTACGGGTAGTTGAGGCCTACGGTATATTCGGCGGTTTTAGAGAAAATCAGATAGTGCGTTTGTCAGAAAACCATTACGATTACGTCTTAAAAGAAAATCTTGACCAGGCGGGCTTCCATATTTTGGCGGATTCAGTTTCATGCGAAGTGGAAGCAGTTAAGCACAAAAGCAAACCGATTTACGGCGTTCAATTCCATCCTGAACGCATAAAAGCAAAAGACGAATTGCATCCCGAGGGTCACAGGATCATCGAAAACTTTTACATGAAAGTGGTTAAAAAATAACTACATAGATTTATCAAGTCGACTTTTAAGAAAAACTAAAGAATGCATGTTCGATGCTTTAGGGTGTGGTTTTTGTGGAATTTGAGAAGGCTCCAGCTGGACTTGTCGAATTCATCGCAGAAAAGGTGAAGAACGTAAACTTCGAGTACCGCCAAATGTTCGGGTACCCCATCCTACTTCATCAACGGCAACATGTTTGTAGGACTTTTCGGTGATAAACTACTTCTGAGGCTTTCATACGTTGACTCAGTGGAAATTTTTAAAACCCACCCGGACTCTGAGTTTTTTGAGTCAATGCCTGAAAGAGCAATGAAAGGCTATGTCGCACTTCCAAGATCAGTTTATTCAAACGACGCTGAGTTTGAGAAATTTCTCAATAAATCGATCGAATATGTTTCGTCGTTGCCTCCCAAAAAAACGAAAGCTAAGAAGAAAAGCGACTATTCACCTATTTGTAGGGACAATCCCAAAATCTTGAAAAAAATTTATGTTGAAATAGCTCCAATTTAGATTACTCGCGGGTAGGACCCTAGAATTTTCACGAATGTAGCGTATTTTTCCAAGGCTTCCAAAGCTTCTGCACAGCGTTTTTCGGTTCGATGACCTTCGAAGTCAAGGTAGAAGTTGTACTGCCATGCGGTGGTTTTTGTTGGTCTTGATTCGATTCTTGTCAAGTTGATATTTCTTGAAGCAAACTCTCCGAGGGCGTGGTAAAGGGTTCCAGGGGCGTGTTTGGCTGAGAAGATGATTGAGGTTTTGTCGTCTCCTGTCGGCGCCGCATCTTCATGTGACAACACCAGAAATCGGGTATAGTTCGATGCGTTATCAGCTATGTCTCTGGAGAGAATTTTCATGCCATAGAGACCTGCCGCTTTTTCGCTGGCGATTGCTGCAGCGTTGAAAAGGCATTTTTCTTTTATGAGCTTAACGCTTCCAGCTGTGTCATAGACAGGGATGATTTCCCATTTTTGTTTTTCAAGGTAGTTTCGGCATTGCGCCAGGGCCTGGGGATGCGAATAAACCGTTTCGATGTCCTCAAGTTTGGTTTGTGGGTTGCCGATAAGGACATGGGCAAGTTTCACCGCCACTTCTCCGCTGACTTTGAGGTCGTAGGCCAGGAACAAGTCATAGTTTTGGTTAACGCTGCCTTCGATCGAATTCTCGATTGGGATAACTCCAGCTGGAACCGCTGCATTCTTTACTGATTCGAAGACGTCACGGAAGTCCTTGCATGGAACTGGCTCCACTTTGCTGCCGAAGAACTTGTAGACCGCCATTTCGCTGTAGGCGCCGCTTTCACCTTGGAAGGCTACCTTCACGGTTTGTTTCCCTGCTTACGCTTAATCAGAAGCTTGTTTATACCGATTATCATCGCCTCAACACTAGCCATAACGATGTCCTCTCTAGCTGCACGTGCGGAGACAAGGTTTCCTTTTTCATCTTCCACTTTAATAATGACTTCTGCAACCGCGTTTGAGCCACCAGTAATGGCTTCAAGACGGTATTCTCTGAGCCGAATTTTTTCTTGATTGCTGATTAGCTTCTGAATTGCTTTGAGAACCGCGTCAACTGGACCTACACCTGTCTCAGCTGCAACGTATTCTTTCCCATCCAGAACTAGCCGCACAGACGCAGTGGGAATGACTTTGATGCCTGTGACAACAGCCATGTCGCATAAGGAAACGATTTTTTCTTCCCCGATAACTTCGCCGATAACAGCTGAAGTTAACGCGAGCAGGTCAGCGTCTGTCACCATCTTACCTTTGTCGCCAAGTTCCTTAACTCGTTGAACAATCTCTTTCAGTTGCTTCTCTGTTGGGTGGATGCCGACTTCTTCCAACTCGGCTTTGATGCCGCTTGTTCCTGCAAGTTTTCCAGCTACAAGTTTTCTTGTGCGTCCCACTAAGGCAGGGTCTATCGGTTCAAAGGTCAATGGTTTTTCAGTTACTCCGCGAGTGTGGATGCCTGATTCATGCGCAAAGGCGTTTTCGCCGACCAATGCCTTGTTAGCCTGCACAGCAATGCCTGTCAAAGTGGAAACCATTCGGGACGTACTGTAGAGCAGTCGGCTATTTACACCCGTTCTATATTTGTAGATTATATGGAGTGCCATAACAACTTCTTCCAGCGCGGCGTTGCCTGCACGTTCGCCTAGTCCGTTGACTGCGACATGCACTTGTGCAGCGCCTGCTTCCACAGCCGCCAATGAGTTTGCGACTGCTAACCCGAAGTCGTCGTGGCAATGAATGCTGATGGGAACGCTAACTACGGATTTTATTTCTTCGACGAATTTTACGGTTGATTTGGGAATCATGATGCCGACAGTATCAGGTAGGTTTAATGTGTCCATCCCAGCTTCTTGTGCCGCTAGGCAGATTTTTTTGAGGAAAGACATTTCGGAGCGTGTGGCGTCCATGGGCGAAAACTCGCATTTAATCCCGTGCGCTTTAACATGCTCGATGGATTCGACGGCGGAAGCTAGCACTTGCTCAGGCGTCAAATTGACCGCATATCTCATCTGTACCTCGGAAGTGGGAATGAAAACGTGAATTACGTCCACGTCGCAGTCCAGAGCCGCGTCAATATCGCCCTTTGTCGCGCGCGAAAGCGCGCAGATTTCAGAGTTCAAGCCCAGTTTGACAATTTCTTTGACGACTTTTTTTTCGCCTTCAGAGGAACTTGGAAAACCCGCTTCTATGACGTCGACGCCCAGTTTGGCCAGTTGGCGCGCGATGTCAACTTTGTCTTCAGGGGTTAAAGAAACCCCCGGCGTTTGTTCGCCGTCTCTTAGAGTGGTGTCTAAAATTCGAATGTATTTTCCAGTCATTTTTTCAGCCAGTTTTCACTGTTAAGGCTGCGGCAATGGCTTCTGCCATTCCCACGGTCGTTGTGTCGCCGCCACAGTCTGGAACAGTTTGACCGTTACGTAATGCGTAAATTACTCCATTCTCGATTGCCGCGCCTGCCTGAATGCATTTTTTGTCATTATATTTTTCTCCGAGCCACTCCAACATCATTTTTGCACTTAGAACCATCGAGATCGGGTTTGCAGTGTGTTTTCCTTCCCTGTTTGGTGCGGAACCGTGTATGGGTTCGAAGAGTGCGAAGCCTTCGCCTATGTTTGCGCCTGGGGCCATACCTAGTCCGCCGATGAGCTGGGCTGATTCGTCTGATAAGATGTCGCCGAACATGTTGCACGTGCAGAACACATCGAATATCTGCGGCTCCTTGATTAGGCGCATCGAAGCTGCGTCAACATACAACTCGTTAAACGCGATGTCTGGGTACTGCTTTGCTGTTTCACGGCATACGCTCGCAAATAACCCGTCAGTTATCCGCATGACGTTTGCCTTGTGGATAGCAGTGACTTTCTTTTTGCCATTACGTAAACGCGCCATTTCAAAGGCTTTCTTGGCTATGCGCTGGCAGTTTTTGCGGGTGATCACTCTTAAACACAGAGTTGTGTCGTTGTCAAGAGTGAATTCTAAGCCTTTGTAAACGTCCTCGGTGTTTTCTCTTACCCAAAGCATGTCAATGTCTGGCCTAGCCGCTGGAACCGACGGGTAAGACTTGATTGGACGTAGGTTCGCGTATAAATCGAACATTAACCTGAGTTTAACTATAACGTCTGCCGCTGTTTCTCCAACGGGACCTTTGAGGCAAGCATGAGACGCCTTGATTATTTCAACGCTTTCTGCAGGCAGCGCCGCACCTCTTTTTGCCAACGTGCCATCGCCTGCTTCAGCCTCAACCATTTTCAGTTTTATGCCGAATGTCTTTTCAACGGCATCTAACACTTTCAGGGTCGCTTCTGTCAATTCTGGGCCGATCCCGTCTCCGGGAATCAGCGAAATCTTATACTCAGTCATTTCTTGTCCAGTCTCCTACGTAAATTCTCGATTAGTCCACCATCAGCCAATATTTCTAAGATAAATGGTGGCAGCTTCTCTACTTGAAACTTTTTGCTCTTCGAGACGTTTTCTACCTTGCCAGCTTCGAAATCGACTGCTAATTCGTCGCCGGTTTCAACTGCTGCTGATATTCCTTTGCATTCTATTACTGGCAAGCCAATGTTGATGGCGTTTCTGAAAAAGATTCTGGCGAAAGATTCGGCTAGCACGCATTTTACACCTGCGTACTTCAGGGCTAAAGGCGCTTGTTCCCTGCTGGATCCGCACCCGAAGTTTTTGCCGCCCACCAGAACGACGCCGTTTTTGGCTTTCTGGGGAAAATCGGGGTCTATGCTTTCTAAAGCGTGTTTTGCTAACTCGTAAGGATCAACCAGTGTCAGGTATTTTCCAGGCAGAATGACATCTGTGTCGATGTTGTTTCCGAATCTTATTGCTGGACCTTTGATTTTTATGTTCATGCTTTTACCTCCAGTTTTCTTGGGTCAGTGATTTTGCCTGTTACCGCTGAAGCAGCTACCGTGGCTGGGGAAGCCAAGTATACGCTGGCTTGAGTGCTGCCCATTCTCCCGATAAAGTTCCGATTTGAAGTGCTAACGCAAGTTTCACCCGCTGCCAGTAGTCCAATGTGTCCGCCTAAGCATGGTCCGCACGCTGAACCGCAAACTATTGCGCCTGCGTCAGTGAAGGTTTCCATTAATCCTTCGTCTAATGCTTGCTTGTAAACTTCCTGTGAAGCAGGAATCACAAGTGCCCTGACGCCGTCTTTTACGCGTCTGCCTTTCAGGACTTGCGCGGCTAAACGTAGGTCTTCTATTCTACCATTGGTGCATGACCCAATGAAAGCCTGCTCTATTACAACGTTGCCTACTTCTGAAACAGGCTTCACGTTGTCCACCGATGATGGGCAAGCAATCTGGGGCTCCATCTTTGAAACATCAAACTCCGACGTGCTCTTGTAAACGGCGTCTTTGTCGCTTTTCAGCACTTCGAAATCTGGCAGGTTTTTGACTCTTCCCTTTAAGAATTCGCGGGTGATTTCGTCAGGTTCAATGATGCCGTTTTTGGCTCCCATTTCCACTGCCATATTGCACAGCGTCATTCTTCCCGATATGCTCATGTTTTTTATTGTTTGACCTGTGAATTCGGCGCTTTCGTAAATTGCGCCTTCAACGCTTACTTTCCCTATTATGGATAGTATTAGGTCTTTAGCTGTGACATACTTTGGGAATTTTCCAGTAACGTTGATTTTTAATGCTTCGGGTACTTTAAGCCAGATTTTTCCAGTTGCCAAAACTGCTGCGGCTTCGGTTGATCCTATTCCCGTCGCAAAAGCTCCGAAGGCTCCGTAAGTGCATGTATGGGAGTCAGCGCCCACGATTACTGTACCAGGAACAACATGTCCCTTCTCAGGCATGACTTGATGGCAGATTCCGCCTCTCCCAATGTCATAAATTCGCAGGTTCTGGTCTTTGGCAAATTGACGCATGGTCTTATGCAGTTCCGCTGCCTTCACAGATTCAGCCGGCACCTGGTGGTCCAGTATAACCACTGCTTTTTGGTTATCCCAAACTTTCTTCACGCCTATTTTGTTGAATGCTTCAACAGCTAAAGGCCCAGTTAAATCATGCACCATCACCATGTCAACGTTTGCGTCGACTATTTCTCCTGGATGCACGGTTTTTTTTCCTGAGGCTTTAGCCAAGATTTTTTCTGTTATGTTCATTTTTATTCTCTTCTTCTATCAATTGCTTTTTTTGATACCGATAACAATGACAAGTTTGTCATTTTAAGAAAACTTGAAATTAAGGGTTTCCGTTCAAAGAGATGATTTATTCGTCTATTCTGACGGTTTTTGCCCCTCTCGCTAATGCGGTTATGCCTGTTCTTGCAAGTTCAATGACTCCTGTTGTCTGCATAAGTTTTAGGAACGCATCGAGTTTGTCAGGTGTCCCAGTTATTTCCACGGTTAGGCTATCAGTTGAGACGTCGATTATTCGTCCTCTGAAGACTTCCACACAGTTTATTATGTCAGAGCGATCTTTTGTGGTCGGCACGTTGACTTTTATTAAGGCGAGTTCCCGCATCACAAAGTGTCCTGGTTCTAGCTCTTCCACTTTCAGTACGTCGATGAGTTTTGCCAATTGTTTGACGACTTGTTCAAGTGTTTTTTCGTCGCCGTTAACGGTTATTGTCATACGTGATGTATCGCTGTTTTCGCTTGGACCGACTGTTATGCTTTCGATGTTGAAGTTTCTTCGTCTGAACAAATTGGCTACACCGTGAAGAACACCTGGCTTGTTTTCCACGAGGACAGAAATTACTTTAGTTTGATCGGTTTCCATCAGTAGTCGCCCCTTTGTTGCGGTAAACCGCAGCCTGGAGGCACGAATGGAACAACGTCCTGTTCTGAGCCTATAGGCACATCGATAACCGTTGTAACATTACTGGTTAGCGCTGTTTTAACTGCTTTTTGGAATTCTTCAAGAGAGTTCACTCTTAGTCCCTGTGCGCCGTAAGCTTCCGCAAGCTTAACGAAGTCAGGTGTTTTCCCCAAGTTAACTGCCATGTAACGGCGATTATAGAGCATTCTTTGCCACTGTGCAACCATACCCAGTACCGAGTTATTTAGCACTATGACTATGACCGGAATCTTTTCAGCGACAGAACATGCAAGTTCTTGTTCAGTCATTAGGAAACTGCCGTCACCAGCTATGTCTACGACGGGTCTATCTGGGCATGCGACTTTTGCGCCTATTGCTGCTGGGAACCCAAAGCCCATAGTTCCAAGTCCGCCTGAACTGATGAAGGTTCTGGGTTTTAATGCTTGGAAGTACAGAGCTGACCACATTTGGTTTTGACCGACTTCTGTCGTAACGATGGCGTCTGCTGGCAGCAGCTTTCTTAGCTCTATCAGCAAGGCTTTGGGCACTAGGTCTTTGGGTCTTTCTTTGAGGATTGGGCTCAGTTGCTCTTTTGCTTCTTTAATGCGTTTTGACCATAAGCTGACTTTCATCCTCGGAAGTTTCTTTGTGGTGACGGTCTGCAATAGCTTTAACGATATTTTTGCGTCTCCAACGATAGGTACGTCTACTTCAATATTCTTGCCTAGTTCTGCTGCATCTATATCTATGTGGATTTTTTTGGCGTTAGGAGCAAAAGTATCCAAGTTAGCTGTTGCACGGTCAGAAAATCTTGTTCCCACGGCCAAGAGAACATCAGCTTCTCCAATCAGCCTGTTTGCAGCTGGGTTTCCATGCATCCCGATGCATCCAACCGACAACGGGTGCCCCTCCGGGAAAGCCCCTTTCCCCATGAAGGTTGTCGCAACTGGCGCGGTTAACAAATCTGACATCTGCATCAATTCGTCTGACGCGTTAGCGGAAATGACTCCGCCGCCAGCCAAAATAATTGGGTAAACCGCCTGTGCCAGTAGGTCAGCTGCTTCGCTGATTTTAGTCAAATCTGGAGTCATCGCTGGTTTGTAGCCTCGAGCTTCAATTTTTTCTGTAAGCCCCATCTCAATTTCAGCTGTGTCCGACTGCACATTCTTGGGTATGTCAATTAGGACTGGTCCCGGTCTACCTGATGATGCTATGTAGAAGGCTGCGTTAACCATTGGTTGAATTTCCATAATTGTTCTTGGCTGATAATTATGTTTGGTAATTGGCGTGGTGATGCCTATGATGTCTGCCTCTTGGAATGCGTCTTTACCAATCATATATGAAGAGTTAACTCCGGTTGAAGGAACCTGACCCGTAATTGCTATCATCGGCGAAGAATCCAGGTATGCGTTCGCTATCCCAGTGACCAGATTTGTTGCTCCGGGTCCTGATGTGGCCATACACACGCCCACTCGTCCGCTGGCTCTAGCATAGCCTTCGGCGGCGTGAGCCGCTCCCTGTTCGTGCCTAGCGAGTATGTGCCGAATTTTCTGGTTGCCGCATAATTCATCATAGACAGGCAATATTGCTCCGCCTAAGATGCCGAATATGACGTCAACGTTTTGTTGTTCAAGAGATTCTATGAGTACTTTTGCACCAGACATTCTAGTCATTTTTCAATGCGTCTCCTTTTTCAACGAATATACTCTCGTCTGAACAAGAAAAGGCTGCAAATTTCGACGTGAGTCTTTGAGAGGGTTTCCTGGGCGAATCAAAGAATACGTACCCGACGATCCCAACTATTGAGGTGACGATCCCTCATTTTCATTCCTCGTAAATTCCACGTACCCTAAAAGATCAGCCAAGTAAACATAAAAAGTTTACGGTGACTTCGCTAATCTCCACTGAAGATTACACTTTCCACCGTAACCTTAACTTGATAAAAGAGACCAAAACTTTTTTGCTTCTCCCTGTAAAACTAAAAATCCCTGGTAGCCGAAAGCCATTATTACTGGGTTTGCTTTTTTGTTTGGTGAAGTTCTATGTGTGAATTTAACGTTATCCTCGAGGGGAAAACCCAGTTTAGAGATGTTATTTACGCTAGAGTTGAAGGCGACAAAGTAACGGTCAAAAACATTCTCGGAGAATCCAAAGAGTTCATTGGCTACAAAATCGTTGATGTAGACGTGCCCAACACGAGGCTGGTGCTAGCTTCTACAAAGTCATAGGCAAATTAGCGGTTAACAAATCTTAGTTTGTACTCGATCGCTAAATAATTAACGCGTTGAATGTTTCAGTTTACTCCAAGAAACGGTAGAAGATGGGAAAGAAGAGAAACGACGTGAATAGGCGTGGGCAACGCAGAAAATGTGGTGCAGAAGCTTGAAGTCATCAGGGGCCTGGGACCTTCATTCTCTCAATAAAAATTTCTGTTCCTAAACCTCGTGAAAACCGACGTCAAATAGAGTCTCTGCAGTCTTTCTCTGACTTCTATTTACTATAGATGTTCTTTTTCAGAGGTTTTAGTTTCTTTCGATGAAATCAGCGTTTTATAGAGCTCTATAGCTGTTTTTTAGATTTTTTCTGCAGTATAGTTGCAACCGATCCAAGCCCCAAACCAAAAAATCAACCCCAAACAAGTCCTAAACTTTTTTTCGATGAACAAGAGCGAAGGATTAGTTTTTGTGATCCAATCAGCCGCAAAAACGGCTTGGCTCACTCGCTTGAGTTCTGGTTGTTATGAAGCTCAGAGAGCCTTAGCAGGGTTTCTTTGTAGACTTGGATGGCGTTTTGGTATTCGCTTATGTCTATGTGTTCGTCTAGGGTGTGATCGAGACGGGAGTTGCCGGGTCCATAGGTGACTATTGGGAGGTTCATAGCTTTTCCCAGGATGTTCATGTCGCCTGTTCCCGTCTTATGCAGGAGCGTCGCAGGCTTATTGAGCACTTTGCGTACCGACGAAGAGAAAACGTGCACGAGCGGAGACGCCTTGTTCGCCTCGAAAGGCTCGACGGTGTCCAGCACAGTTGCTTTTACAGATACCTTCGGGTTAGCCGCCTGGTACTTCGCAATTATCTTCTCTATCTGCTCAAAAACCTGCGCCGTGGAAAATTGGATCGGGACACGAACATCAATGTTCATTTCAGCCTCGAAGGGAACGACAGACATCGCTCTGCCGCCTGCAATCTTTACCAAGCAGGCGGTAACCGCGTTAAATGGACTCACGGAAGGATCCAGCGACGGATAAGAGGATGCGTTCTTGATTTGCTCCCAAACCTCATATGATTTTTCTAAGGCGTTATCGTAGAGCCAAGGTGTAGAAGAATGTCCCGTCTCGGTCCTGCAGACGACCTTGAGTTGAATCTGCCCTTTGTAGCCGATTGTGATGTTTTCGACGCCGCTGGGTTCGCCAAAAATAGCGTAGTCAGCCTTGATCCCCTGAGTGATAAGGTGCTTAACGCCCCGGCTAGTAGCCTCCTCCTCAACCACACTCGCAACCAAGATTTTGCCCTTAAACGCGGATTCTCGTGCCGCGGAAACCGCGGCCATAATCATGGCGGCAAGAGGACCCTTCGCATCAACGGCGCCTCGTGCGTAGATTTTGCCTTCTTCGATGCGGAGCGGTAGATGCCCGGATACTGTGTCCATGTGGCCGCAAAGCAAAATGACCGGATCGCCTTCGCCGACGACGCCGATTACGTTTCCAATTGTGTCTTTGCCAACTTCGAAACCCATCTTCTTCATTTCAACAGCTAAGAAATTAGCGGCATCCTCTTCTTTGCCCGATGGGCTATAGATACCCAGAAGATTAGTTAGGAACCGTACTGCTTCCTGCTCGCTCATTCTCTTCCTCACCTAAAACTTCATCCAGCACCCCTACGGCACGGTCAATCTGCTCTTTTGAAATCACCAAAGGCGGCAACAATCGAACAACGGTTCTTCCAGCATCCAAAATCAATACACCCTTAGCCGCAGCCTTCAAAATCACATTCAAAACATCGAAGCGCAGTTCCATGCCTAGCATCAAACCTAAACCCCGAACTTCCTTTATAATTCTATGCTTAGATTGCAGCCGCTCCAGTTCACTCTTGAAGTAACTGCCCATTTCAGACGCGCGCAAAGTTAAGTTTTCTTCGACAAGGGCAGCTATTGCTGCGCATCCAGCAGCACAAACTAGTGGACTGCCGCTGAAAGTGGTAGAGTGTTCGCCGACTTTAAGGGCCGACATTACATTTTCTTTAGCCACTGTTATGCCGATGGGTAAGCCGCCCGCGAACGGCTTAGCTAAACACATAATGTCAGGCGTAACACCCCAGTTTTGGCAGCCAAAAAGCTTACCGGTGCGCCCGAAACTTGTTTGCACTTCATCAAGGATAAGCAACACGTTCTTCTCGTCGCATATCTTTCGAACCTCTTGAAGGTAGCCGTCAGGAGGAACCCGAACGCCGCCTTCACCTCGGATAGGCTCCATGAGAACCGCCGCTGTTTTTTCGCTGATAGCTTCGCGGATTTTGTCAGCGTTATCGGGGGCGACATGCTTTATTTCTGGAACCAGCGGCATGAAGGGTTCACGATATTTTTTGTCCCATGTTGCGGAAAGGGCACCCATAGTTTTGCCGTGGAAACCCCCCATTAAAGCGATAATTTCTGGTTTGCACGTATATTTGCGTGCGACTTTAATGGCGCATTCGACTGATTCTGCCCCGCTGTTCGAAAGAAACACTTTGTCTAAGCCTTTAGGCGTTAAATGGACTAGTTTGTCAACGAATTCTGCACGTCGGTCGTTGAAGTAGGCCCCATGGCATGTGATAAGCTGTTCTACTTGAGCCTGAACTGCAGCGACAACTTTCGGGTGACAGTGGCCCAGCAGCGCGACACCATAGCTGGTTGCGCAATCCACGTACTCTTTGCCGTTAATATCCCAGACAATTGCGCCTTTGCCCTTCGTCAGGACAACTGGTTTTTTGGAGAAAACGTTTGCCATGAACCTAGTTTCGACATTAATTATTTCTTGTTCATTCACCAGTAATCACCGTACCAACCTTATGATTCAAAGCTGAACTTATGGGCTCATTTCCCGTTCCAGCCGTGACCAAAACCTCTTTGACGCCTTGGCTTAGTGCCTCCAATGCTGCATGCACCTTAGTACTCATACCTTGCCCGATGCCAGAGAGCACCTCTTTAACCTCTGTGGCGGCGATTTTTGGGACGTATTCACCCTTAAGCATCAAACCTTTCACGTCTGTGAGAAGAATTAAGCGGTCTGCTTTCAACGCGCCAGCAATAACTGCGGCTGTTCGGTCTCCATCTACGTTTAGTGGCTCACAGTCCTGGCTAATTGCGATTGGCGTCAAAATCGGAACATACCCCTTGCCAAGTAGCAGATTCAGCAGTTCACTGTTCACCTCAGTTATCTTTCCTGTATAGCCGCCATCGATGACTTTTTTGCGTCCCCGTTCGTCAACGGCGATAAGTTTTGTCTTCCGCTCTGCCTTCAGGGTAGCTGCATCCAACCCCGTTATGCCGACTGCGGGTACGCCTTGGCTTTGCAGGGCTAAAACTATTTGTTTGTTGATTTTGCCAGCCATAACCATGGTGTAGATCTCGATGGTTTCTTTGTCCGTGTAGCGGCTTCGGAATCCCTCGGGTGAAACGATGAATTTCTGTTCTTTTCCAAGTTTTGAGGCTACTTCGGTGACTTCTACCCCGCCGCCGTGGACAAGCACCACTTTGTTTGTTTTTGTCACTTCTTTTAAGTCAGCGACTAAGTTTTGGGATGTACCCTCTTTGAGTATGCTTCCTCCCATCTTAATTACAAGCAGCATGGCGATCACATCGGATGGAAACCAGTGCTTTTCAGCGCTGTCGTTTCGTCGAAGCCCATGAGGATGTTCATACATTGCACCCCTTGACCTGAAGCGCCTTTGCACATGTTGTCCAGAGCGGAGAAAATTAAAAGCCGATTCGCATGTTCGTCAATTTCGAAGCCGACGTCGCAGTAGTTCGTGCCCATTGTCACTTTCGGGTCAGGCAACCGGTATGGTCCTTTCTGGTATTTCACTAAACGTATAAACGGTTCATTCCCGTACATTCCGCGGAACGCACGCCAGAGGTCTTTGTTTTCGAGTTTTTGTTTTGGAAAAGTGTGAATTGTTGCTAGGATACCGCGAACGATGTTTACGGCGTGTGGAGTGAAAGAAATTTTCACCGGTTCGCTGGATAATGCATCCAGTTCTTGTTCAATCTCTGCGATGTGGCGGTGTCCAACTACTTTGTATGGGCGAACTCCATTTGATCGCTCTGGGTGGTGTGAGGCAGGGGAAGGTTTGCTGCCGCCTCCAGAAGAACCAACCTTGAGGTCCACGACAATTTTGTCTTTGTCAACTAGCCCTGCCTTTGCTATGGGCGCCAGCCCTAAAATGGCGGCTGTTGCTTCGCAGCCCGGACAAGCAACGAGCTTTGCCTTCTTTATTTCTTCGCGGTGAAGCTCAGGCAAGCCATATACAGCTTCTTTGAGCATTTCTGGATGAGCGTGTTTCCAGCCATAGTAAGTTTCGTAGTCAGATGGGTTCTTGAGGCGGAAGTCAGCGCTCATATCGATTACCTTTAAGCCTCCCTCTAAAAGTTTGGGAACAAGGTTAACAGAACCCCCGTGTGGTGTCGCCGTGAAGATTAAATCGCAGTTTTTCTGCAACTCAGCAATGTCTAGCGGCACAAACTTAAGTTGCGTTAAGCCCCGCAGATTCGGGTGAGCGTTAAACACAAATTCCCCTGCGCTTTGTCTTGAAGTGACCATAGTTACCTCTACTTGCGGGTGAAGAAGCAGTAGGCGCAGCAGTTCGCTGCCGACGTAGCCTGAACCACCGATTATTCCAATTCTCAACATTTGCATCCTTCCTCTTTACATTTTGATTAACCGTCAATTAAGCTTTGAGCACCCTTCAAAAGGGGAACCGCAACGTTAAGACCCGTAGCAAGCCGAGTGTTCTCCCAGAATTCGGGACACGAATTTGATTCATGAAACACAAGGGCACCCTTATTTTTTTCTAGGCTTTCGTCGATGACGCTTTTGATGTTTTCATAACACTCGCTGTTCGCATAGAGCTGAAAAGCCTTTTCAAGCTTCGTACTCCACAATTGGAAATCAGTTAGGCGCATTTCATCCTGCTTAACCTTCTGAACGGGCAAGAACGCTTGGCCAGCCTTATCCAGCTGCCCCTTAACGTAAGCGTCATCCGCTGTTTTGTTTTCCCTGACGTTTACCATTGCATCCAAGGCAAAAATCCATGCTTCACTGCCTTTGCCAAGAGTTTTACCGCATTTCACTGCAAGTTCCTGAACAGTTCTGGGTAGTTTAGCTCCGAAAACCAGGTTGCCTAAAAAGGTGTTCGTTCTAAAATCTTTAAAGCCCGCCCGCGCCATCGCAGTCGGGTAGCAGACAGGTTGTTTACCCTTTTCTTTTGAAACGATAATCCGCAGATCGTAAAACCATTTTTCAACGAGTTCCTGCGCAACCACACCGACTGGGTTGATAATTGACGGTTTCGTTTCCTTGATATTGGCAACAAGTTCCTCAGCGTTTTTCGCCAGCATAATCATTTTGCCATGCGTTCCAGCGTCAGCCTTAATGACTATACCCTCCGCGAGAGGGATTTCCTGCTGGAAAAGTTCAGCTATGTCCTTCTCGTTGTGGATTTCTTGGCGATTCTTGAGGGTGTCGGTTGGGTCACAGGGGACATAAACTGTCTTGGGAATTGGCAAGCCTTCCTTCCATAACTTAAGCAAAGTGCGTAGTTTGCTATAGCAGACGAATTCGGCTTGGGATGTGTTTAGGGTTTTTTTGCCAAGTTGCTCCATGAAGTATGAGGCTTGGAGTCTGCGGTTTTTGCTTTGGGCACGATTAAGCACAACCGCGACGTCTTCAATTGTCGCAGTATAGTTTTTTCCTTTTGTTTTGGCTTTAAAGCCTTCTTTGGAGATAGAGAGGGCGATTTTTCTGAAGGGCAGAAAGGTCAGGTCGACGTCTAATTGATGCGCGGTTAGTTTGATGCCGTTTTCATCATTTTCGGACCGTTCATACAAAAGGGCAATGCTCAACGCTGTCCACCAAAAAAATACTTAAAAAACTCAACTGAATGAAAGCTTAGCAGTGAATGCTGCTTATTCTCCCCAGTCTTCCCCTTCAATCGTTAACTCTTGAAGGTCTACGCATCCGCCTTTGACTTGCTTAACTTCAAGTTCAAGCCCGCAACCCGGGCAGCTGAGGATTTCTCCTTTCTCCGTGTCAACTGGCACATCAAGCTCGGCGTCACAGTCAGGACATTTTGCCTTCATGCATTGGACATTTGAATTTACAGGTTTAATCATTTTTTATTCGTCACTTTATTTTTTATTGGAAATGACTTTTCCATTAATTCACTACTAAATTTAAACATTGTGACTGATTTGTTACAACTTGGACTGTGAATGTTCCATTTGGTGCATTTGTCTGGACAAGACAAACAGGAATCAGTCAACAAACACGCTGAATTCAACGAAAACCGTACCGTTCGCCACACAAATACAAGGGAAAACGTTAAATTTTCCCCAAAACAATAACCCCATGGTGAACGCGGTTGGATGAAAAAGACAAGGAAATAATAAAGTTACTGAAAGATAATGCACGTGTAGGCTATGGCGAAATAGGCGCAAAAATCGCGCTATCGGAAGGTGCGGTGCGAAAAAGAATAAAAACGCTATCGGACAACGGAACGATACTTAAATTCACAGTTAAAATCAACCTGGCGGAAGGCGCACAAGCCATAACTTTGCTTACCGCGGACACTGCTTATCCCACGCAGGAAGTTTCAAAGAAAATCCAAGCCATCCCAAACGTGGAAACAACCTATGAGGTCAGCGGCGAATACGATATTGTCGCTGTAATCGGCGGCATGAATATGGCTGAAGTTAATGAATCAATCGAAAAAATCCGTATGGTTGAAGGCATAGTTAAAACCAACACAATGATTGTCCTGCGCAGTTCATGATAGAAACGTCCTTGATTTTGTGATGGCCATGGAGTTTTTCTTAGAACTGTTGCCACGTTGAACAAACAGGAAGTTAAAGATAGAATCAATAATGCTTATTAAGATTCACTATACAATTGTTTTTTGGAAGAGAGCAGATATGAATGAAAAACTGCAAGAAAGCGCTCAATACCTCAGATGCTTCAACAACCTGGAAATGGAGTCTTTCCGTGTTTACGAAGCGTTATCTAAGAAAATAAACCAGCCTGAAAGCAGCTTCCTCTTGGGGTTAGCTTATGACAGTCTCAAATGCTCAAAAATAATTCAAGGAATACTTTCCCACGTTGATCTCTCGGAAATCGAAGGTGCGGAATGCAAAAAAGAAATAGCGGAATTAGCCAGGGAAATCTCAACGCTTACCAAAATAGTATCTACCATCAACAATTTGAATCCCCTGATTAGCTGCGAAATACTAAGCGAACTAATCAACATGGAAGACCTCTTAAACGAAACCTACACAACTTACATTCAATCGTCCGCGACGAAGTTTGTCGCCGATGAATTTTCGGCGCTGATCCCGCAAAGCTCAAACAATTTCAAGAGAATCTTTGATTCCTTCGTGGAGGAAAAAGAAGAGCATCGCCGAACCCTCATTGAAGTCATCTACAGTCTAGAATCCAAAGAAGCTGAAAAAATCCGACATGTGTCACCCGTCGTGAAATACCAAAACCCAGACGTATGGTACCACGAGTCAACCATCCACGCCTTTACAAGAATACCCGTAAGAGCAAAAGCGCAACCTTAAGCCGAGTAGCCCCAATCAGCCTCCGCCTTTTCTTTTTTATTTGGCATTTGCCTCATCGTTTTTTGAACGCTCAAATATATGGCATCAAGAGATAGATACACAAGAATAGGCGCGATGATAGTTCAGTGTGTGTAACATCACCTAGTGACTATATGCGCTTTATTTACGCCAAATATGATTCAACATACTTTCACATAGAAATTGAATCGCGTTGTTGCATGCTGAACTGATGCCCTTTAACATATCAAACGTTGCTTTTCACCTTGAAATAATGGTGGTTCTTGAGGTTAACATGGGGCTGCTTGTGGTCTCGTAATTGGGTGAAAGTTTAGTTTTGTGATTTTTGGCTTTGGGTCGTTTTTCACTTTCACTTACGCCTCCCCTACCCTGCATTGTAGTTTCTCAGTTCGCCTTTTAACCAAGACTAAAAGATAACGTGACTCACAGGTGATTCAGATCAAAAAGAAAACAGTACTGCTAGCTACGCAGGAAGACCTCGAGGTCGATTTGACGCTTCACGATGTCCCAGCCTCTCTTCTCAGCGAGTTTGCAGAAAAAATTGTAGGACCCTACTACAGAGGCAACTTGAACGCTGCCGTTCAAGACCTAATAGGCAAAGCCCTGTCCGAACAAGAATTTATCCACTCGCACATAACCCACATCAAAAGTCCCACCGACTCCGGAAGGAAGTAGCCCTAAAAACTAAAAGCGGTTCCGCCTATCTTTTTCCGCTGAATTTTCTCAAGACCGCTTTCTTTTCCAAGATAAACAATATCTGTTAACCCGACAAAAAAGCCTGTTTCGACTACCCCTGGAATCATTTTCACCTTGGCATCCAACTCGGCTGGCGAGGCGATTTCGCCGAAATAAACATCTAAGATAACATTGCCGTTGTCGGTTATTGTTGGACCAAGTTTGCCTTTCCCTTCGCGCAGAACAGGTTGACCTCCAATGCACGCGATTTTTCGTTTCACAAGTGAAATCCCGAATGGCAAGACCTCTACGGGTACACCTTGCTTTTTTTCTCCGAGCAACTTCACCTTTTTTTGTTCGTCCGCTATTATAACGTTCAGTTTTGAGGCTGCTGCAACAATTTTTTCCCTTGCCAAAGCCGCTCCCATGCCCTTGATAAGATATAATTCGGGGGTTACTTGGTCTGCGCCGTCGATTGTTACATCGACTTCGGGGTGCTCATCCAAGGTTGTAACTGGGATCCCGCATTTGACCGCAAGCAGGAAAGCTTGGTACGAAGTGGGGATACCCATGAGATGTAGGTTTTCGCTTTTCGCTCTTTCGCCTAAAGCTTCTATGGCAAAGGCGGCTGTGCTTCCACTGCCTAAACCAACAATGAAGCCATCCTCAATGTGTTTAACCGCGGCTAACGCTGCATTCCGTTTTTGCTCTTGTATTGGGTCAAGGTTAACTTTCAATTTCCATCTGCCCCAGCTTGTCTAAAACCTTCTCCACTTCACTTCTAATCGAGTCAATCCGTTTCTCAGACTCGGTTTTTTGGTCGGGCTTTTCTTCAGGAGGTTTGCGTTTCCTCTTTTGCTTTTCCTCGCCCGTGGGTTCTGTTGCTTCCTCTCCTTCCTCCTCATCGCTCTTCTCCATCTGGGCAGCAGGAGTGGGGGTGGGCATTTTAATTGGAATTTCCTTTATAGGCTTAACATCTATTCGGGTTCTTAGCTCCTCAACTTTTGAGGTTATGTCGCTGAAGCGTTCGCTGAAAAGCTTCATCAGGTCTTCCTGCATGCTTTCCAAGTCGTGAAGCGCCACTATGGATTCGTCTTTCGAAATGGATTCCTTAATTGCCGCCATCCTTGAGGTGTAGGTAGATTGAAGCTTCTCTCGTTCTGCTTCTGTGATTTTTCCTTCACTTTGAGCCTCGTAAAGGCGGCGGATGGCGTCACCTAGAATATCGCGTTCCAAATCAAGCATGCGCAATTCGTCTTTAGCTGTGGACGCGGTTGATGCCTGAACGCTCTTAGAAATCTTAAAAGGTGCACTTGTCGGGATAAGTCCTAAATCACTCGTCATTGACCGCGGCTTTTGTGGGTTTTTGCTTGGCAACCCTTTGGGCCCCGTGCGTCGCATAGCGAAAATGACCACTCCGCATGCGGCGATTATTACTACAGCAACTGCAGTTACTGTTAACGGGTCGTCGTACCAAGCCATGCCTAGCTGTCCTCGGTATCTTGATTATGTACCATTAATATATAAATTATACAAATTCCCGCGGATTTCCCGGCTTGTGCTCCAACAAAAAAGCCTTTTTTTTATTTTTGTTCGTCTAATGTTTTCAGCATACTTCCCGACTGGTAGCCTTCGAGATCAAACGTCACGTATTTGAAACCAAGGTTCTTCAAGGCCTCATTTACGTTGTCCAAAACTTTAATGTTGCAAAAGACGTTTCGTTCTGTTTTTGCTACTTCTATTCTGGCTAAGCCGTTGTGGGCCCTCACCCTAACCTGCTTAACACCTGTTAACGCTTTAACGGCTTGCTCTGCCTTGTCGACTCGATTCAATTTGTCAGCAGTTATTCTCTCGTTAAAGGGTATCCTCGATGCTAAACATGCCAAGGCAGGCTTGTCATGAACGCTCACTCCAATTTGTTTTGCCACTTGCCGAATTTCGCTTTTGCTGAATTTATTAAGCATCCAAGGGCTGCAGACATTTTTTGCTTCTTTCACTGCTTGAAAGCCTGGTCTGTGATCGTTTAGATCGGAGAAGTTTGTGCCTTCAAAAACGGTTTTGAACCCGAGTTCATGTGCAAAGTCTGTCAAGTTTTTGAGCAATTCTTTCTTGCAGTAATAACATCGATTTTCAGGGTTCCGGCTGAAATCCTCGTTAGATAACTCGTCAGTTTCAATGATAAAAAGTTTGATACCTATTTCTTTGGCTACTCTATTGGCGTCCTCGAGCTCTTCAGACGTGTAAGTTGGAGACTTCGCAGTGACAGCCACAACTTTGTCGCCCAGAACCTTATGGCTAACCGCTGCCAATGTTGAGCTGTCTACACCTCCAGAGAAAGCCACGACAACGCCCTCTTTTCCAGTTTGTCTTATGAAACATCTGAGTCGCTCTATTTTGTCGCTTAACTCTGTCACGCAGATTACCTGTTTTCGATGAAGACTTCTCGCGCCTTTGAAACGGCCATTTCAGCAAGTTCGCGGAGCGGCTTTTTGGTTTTTTCGGCCAACTTTTTAAGGTCCTCATACTCGGGTTTTATTCTAATGATACTCCCATTGGAGTCTTTTGCGATTTTAACGCTAACTATCTCCTTTGTTCCGCCGACAAGTATTTCCACAGAGAGTGATTCTCTGTTGATAATGTGCCTTTCGCAAAGATAAGCTCGGACGCCCAGTGTTCCTGTCTCTTCAATCAACACGCGGGATAGTCGATTGGCGTCTTTTTGGTCAGCAAAAACCTTTATGATTTGTCCAGGCCTGTTCTTTTTAGTCAACATTGGAATGACGCTTACATCCTTTGCTCCTTCTGAGATAAGCCTGTCAATGGTGTGACCCACGATTTCTCCCGAAACATCGTCAACGTTAGTTTCTAGCACCGCAATCTGGTCCTGAATCAAGTAGTTCTCTAAAGATTTCCCCATGACTATTCTTAGAACATTTGGGATTTCAGGGAAATCCTTTCCACCTGCGCCGTAACCGACTTTCAACGGAGCCATTTCAGGATAAAAACGGTTTACTTCATTTGCCAAATTTACAATTAACGAGGCGCCAGTAGGAGTAGCTAACTCTGACTCCACGGGTCCGCCTTTGATCGGGAAATTTTTTGATTGAAAAATAGCCAATGCCGCCGGTGAGGGGCTCGAGACTGTGCCGTGCGAGAACTGGAAGAGTCCTCCGCCAACGGACACGGGGGTTGCAACGATTTTCGCGTCGAAGAAACCGAGATCGTCCATGGCGACAGCTGAGCCGAGTATTTCGGCGGCGGTGTCAACCAATCCGACTTCATGCAGATGCGCTTCGGCTAAATGGTGCCCATGAAGATTCGCTTCAGCTTCAACTAGCGTAAGTATAACGTTCGAGGCGAACCGCTTTGCCTTTGCGGAGAGAACTATTTTCTCAGCCGTTTTTTCAACTATCTCGACTAATTGGTGGCCATCCTTTGGTGTTTTTCCTTCGGCGGTGACGTCCACTTTGGTCGCCCGAAAGCCCTTTCGCATAACATGCTCGACGCTCACAGCAACGTTATTATAGCCGTATTCTGAGCTTTCCAAACACATTATAGCGGAAATAACTTTATCCTTGCTTGCACCGAGATCCAGTAACGCACCCAGCATCATGTCTCCCGCAACGCCAGCGACTTGACAGTCAACTATAACTATTTTAGAAAAATCAGTCATTGGGTTTCAACCGCTTGCTAATATTAAAAAAGGCAAAAACGATATATT
Organism: Candidatus Bathyarchaeota archaeon; assembly: GCA_963827165.1. Lineage (GTDB taxonomy): Archaea > Thermoproteota > Bathyarchaeia > Bathyarchaeales > Bathycorpusculaceae > Bathycorpusculum. Next base: position 837,278 of record CAWGZR010000005.1, read on the forward strand.
ACTTGTGGTTCTAAGGCAGGTGACTGAGTTATGAGCGCATTGAAGGATATTTTGGAAAAAACTGCTAAAGGCAAGTTAACGGTTGAAGAAGCAGAGAAACTCGTCCGTTTGCAAGCTATCGCTGAACTTGAAGGAATGGCGAAAATCGATTTTAACAGAGAACAAAGAAAAGGCATTCCTGAAGTAATCTTGGCAGAAAACAAGACACCGTCGGATGTGGTTGACATTACCCTGCGTATGATGGGTGAATGCGGGCGGGTTATAGTCAGTAGGTGCAGCCAACTGCAAATTCAAACGCTAAAAGATTCGTTACCTAACGGCGCTCTGATCGAGGTGAATGACAAAGCAAGGATAGCTGTGGTAAAAACTAAGGGGTTTTCGGTAAAGAAGACTGGCGGTAAAGTTGGGATTTTGACGGCGGGTACTTCTGACATTCCTGTGGCTGAGGAGGCGAGGGTTATTTCTGAGCAAATGGGCTGCGAAGTTTACGCGTCATACGATTTAGGAGTAGCGGGTATCCACAGGTTGTTGACTCCGTTGAAGGATTTAATCACCAAGGATGTTGACGTAGTCATTGTTGTTGCAGGCAGGGAAGGTGCATTATGCTCTGTCGTCGCGGGTATGGTTAATGTTCCTGTAGTTGCGGTTCCAACCTCTAACAGCTACGGGTTTGGCGAAAAAGGTGTTAGCACTCTTATGGCTATGCTGCAGTCATGCTCATTGGGGTTGTCTGTTGTTAACATTGACGCGGGAGTTGCCGCGGGTGCAGCAGCAACAATGATTGCTAATCGAGTAGCCAAATTTCGAGAGAAATAGTATGTGATGATTTTTCGAGGGAAATTTCAACATTGAGTTTTCCGCTAAAGAGTATGATTTATCTTTAACAAGTTACCATTTGCTGTTTAGGTAGAGAGGGCGTATTTGTGAGTTTGAAGAGAAATGGTTGCGTCAGAGAGAACTAGGCTTGCAGTCTTCGATGTTGAAGGCGTTCTGATCCCGAAAAACCGCTTCTTTTTTGAAGTTGGAAAACGGTTGGGATTTACCAGTCTGAGTAAAGCTTCTTTTCTTCGGATTACTCTACGAAGCAGGTATCCTTAGGCTTGATTCAGTGCTAAAGCACCTGTTTGGCGAAGCGAAAGGGGTTAAGATAGAAGTTCTGATGGAAATCTTCGAAAAAATCTCGTCAACAACTTACCTCAAAGGTATATTTTCGCAGCTAAAGGCGAGAAACTGCAAAATCGCTCTGATAAGCTCTGGATTGCCAACGGTTGTTGTTAAGAGATTAGCTGACGCGGTAGGTGCCCAGTACGCCTACGGCGTTGAAGTTGAAACTGCAGATGGCAAGTTAACGGGGAAAATCTGGGGAGACGCAATTCAGCCTTCCGGAAAACTGAAGATTCTTGCGCAAATATTAACCGCTGAGAACCTGAGGCTGAGGGACTGCATTGTTGTCGCCGATGATAGAAACAACCGCTGCCTTTTCTTGCCTGGAATGCTGAAGATCGGTTTTAACGCTGATTTTGTAATACGTGTTAAAGCTGACAGAGTTATAAACGGCAAACTTGCAGCAATTATTCCGATAATCGATGGGAAACCGAGAAAACGTTCATTTCCGTCAAGGAACGATCTTGTCCGCGAAGATATCCACGCCTCAGGGGTTTTCATGCCCGTTGTCGCCAGTCTTGTCGGTGTACCCTTAGTTGGGACTTTGATTTTTCTCATTGCATTGGTCTACACTATTTCTGAGCTTTGGCGTCTAGAGGGAAAGGAGTTGACTTTTGTCTCGGCAGTGACACGTCACGCTGCATCTCAGTCTGAACTACACGGCTTCGCGGCGGCGCCACTTTATTTTGCCGGGGGCATCCTGTTTACTCTGGTTGCTTTTCCGCTCCAGCAAACTACGCTGCAATCGGTATGTTTTGCCTAGGCGACAGCACGGCGTCGCTTTTCGGCGGCTTAGTCTCAAATTCTTTGCCGTTTAACAAGGGAAAAACTTGGGAAGGATCATTAGCAGGATTTTTCTTCGCTTTTTTAGCCGGAATGCTCTTCTTGCCAACTCATCCGCTTGTAGCTCTTGTGGGCGCAGCTATCGCGATGACTGTTGAAGTTCTTCCTCTGCCGATAAACGATAATTTATTGATCCCAATTATCACGGGCGCAGCATTGACATTACTCATCTAAGGCAGTCACTGCTTTTAGGTAATCCACTACGAAATGTTTCTTGCCTCTTTTCGCTACCGTGTGTCCTTCCTGCTCTAAGCTGCTTTTGAATTTCTGCTCCGCCTGGGTACTTTTCATTTAGGACCCTGCCTGTTTTCAGTGTTCGCCAGTATGGGGTAATATCAATTGTGCCTTGTTGTTTTTTTTCTTCGGCTGCGTGGGCTGCTATCCAAGCGAAAATCCCCGTTGTCAAAGGGCAGCCGATTGTCGAATGCTTAGTTTGCTTGGTCTAATCAAACTTTCTGCCAACTATGTTTTTAGTTCCAAAACTTGTGGCGCGTGGACAATTATTTTTTGTTTTGGGCGTTGACCAGGTCGAGTTTCTGTTGGTGGTTTAGCTTTTTTATTTCTCTTTCACGTTTCATTGCTGCGCCTCGTGAACCAAATAGTTCCGTGTAAGCGATTTTCTGCGGTTTGTGGGATCTGGTGTATTTTGCGCCGTTGCCGTTTTGGTGAAGTTTGGTTCTGGCATCTAAATCTTTGGTGTAACCCGTGTAGAATGTGCCGTCGCTGCAGAGCAGTATGTACACGCAAAACGACGTTGAGCTACTGCCCCCTAACCTCGCGCGGCATGTAGTCATAAACGATGCCTCTTTGAATGGCTCTTTTCAGGTAGGCTTCAGGATCGATTTCTTGGACTTTTGCGTGGTCAACGTCGATGATGTATATTTCGTGTATTCTCGCGTTCTTTATTTCTTCAAAAGTTACAGGAGGCTTCTGGTAGTAAGCGTCGCAGAGCTTTTTTATCTGCAGGATTTCCCAGTCTTCTCGATTTCTCGGCGGTTTCGCAAGTGCACGGGGAAAAGGCAGAATGTAGTGAGGTGGAACACCTAAGGCGAATTTTCCCGCGAAGCTGCTGTACCTAATGATTTTGCTTGCCAAACGTGCGGAAGTGTAAGTTAACGGCGCCAGGGCGTTTTCAGGCGGGATAAACCCTGTTTCAACCTCAACAATAAGGTTTCCCAAGCCCTTTCGTGGCGTAGAGGTCGCAAGTTAAGATTTCGTTGAGGATATGTTCGATTTGGACCTCGTAGCCTTTTTCCACCAGGTACTTGGCGCATCCGAGCTCCATTACTGAATGGTTGATTTTCACGATGTTTTCTTTCCGCAGGCTTACAAGACAGTTTTTGAGGATGTTAAGCTTAGTTTTTGACTTGTTCATCAGAATCGCTTGTTAGTCTTGACAGATAAACCGTTAAATCTTCTTCGAACTCTTGCCTACTGCTCATTTACGCTTCCTTTCCAAATTGACCCGCCATGATTTACTTAAACTAATTGGTTTCAAAAAATATGAAATCAAAATGCACGATTGTTGAATCATTTTGCAACCAATTAGGTATATATATAATTCCTGCCCATTTATACATGTCCAAGTTGAAGGGCAGGCTGAATCAGCTAAGCTTAGTTCGGTGTAAATATTAACTTCACCGCTTTGCGCTGTCTCGGCGAAAAGCAATCGGGACAAATTTTTCCCGTGGTTTAGTTAACAGCTGACTGAACTTCGCTAGTTGATCCGGCTTTGACTCAACTTGGTACATTTCTGCGCTTTTAGCATTAGCTTCTTCTTGCTGTGTTTTACCACAAAATATAGATCCCTTCCTCAGAGCAGAAGGATTATTCTCAGTTTCTCTCGCAGGCTGCTCTGTAGGTTCACTAAACGACTCTACCAAATAAATCTGTAAGTCGTTTGATGCGATTAAATTGAACTTAATGGTGCAAAATATCTCTTCTTTCTCTCATAATGAGGCTTGAATCGGGGTTGAATTTGCAAAATATTGCCAACCTGCGCCCGTATCTTACGAAAAAGTGAACGCGTGCACCAGGGTTTCGCGGGGACTTTTGAACTTGGGTGATGTCGATTTAATGGAAAAACGCAGGAACTTGACTACGTTCGTAAAAGCGGTCTGAGTTGCGAGCCCGCCGCCTTAAAACGTTTTTCAACAGCCACTCAGATATGGACCTAATTTATTCAGCTCTAACTATGGGTCAACATAGTTCAAGATTCAGCTGTGCCTGCATTTTCAATATGAAAGGGAGTTTTTCAGATGGAAACCGATTTTTCCCTTCGCGTTCTAAACTTATGGTGCCCCCGCTTTTGCTATCTGGTTGATTGGTTTGCCGCGGTTTTTTTGCCTTTTTTTACGTAAAGTGCAGCTGCAAGACTTGCCGCCGTTAGGACTGAGATGACTACGTACAATGCGAAGTATGGATTGCCAGGGATACTTGTTGTTTTCTGCGTGTTTTGAGGCTGGGGATTGGCGTTTTGGTTTTGGATTGTTAGGTTTTTGATGGCGACAACTTCATCTTCGTTGTTTGTGAGAAGCAAGACTGCTGGGCTGTTGCTATATTGCTTTGTGCTTTCGATTACGGTGCCGTTTTCGTAGCTTAAGTTAGTGGTAACTTCGTCGTTGTTTATTTTGGTGGAGACCTGGTACCAAGTGTTTTCTTTTGTGTTTTCTGTGGCATTTGTGATTGCAGCTGTTCCCTGCATGTTAGCTAAGTCTTCTTGGCTTAGCCCTTTGATATTTAGGCTGTAGTTGCCAGAGTTGTTTTGGAGGACAAGGCTGAATTGGTTGTCGATGGTTTGGTTAAAATTGTCAGGTAACATCAGAGGTGCAAAACCATTAGGAATACTTATCGGAACCGTTTCGTTGTGGGCAGGAATGTCTATGGTAGCTATTTTCCCATTGGACATCAACACTCGTTCCGTGCTGTCGGATACGCTTACATTTGTTGTTGGTACATTGGATATGGTTTGCCCCGCCGGAAGCACGATGAAGTTGTAGCTCAAAGAAGTATTCCCCCCAGAGGGACTGTAAGGAAGTCATTTGCACCCTGCATTGGAAACGTGGCGAAAGCTGCCAACCCAGGTTCGCCGAAAATGTAGTTGTAGTCGGTTGAGCTAAACTGGTAATAGGACTGGGGTCCGACGAAAACTGGCACGGTTTGACTGTCGGCTCCGGCGTAGTTTGAAGCGCCGTTCCAGCTGGACGTTATAAAGTAAGTTCCTGACGAGGTGAAGTTCCAGGTTAAGCTGTAGTTGCCTTCAAGATCCGTTCCTGCAGTGTAGAAGTTAAGTACTTCACCAGTGTAACTGGTGCTGCTCACGTAAATATTGACTGTTTGACTTGGAATCGCCGGGGTGATTGAACCTGAAATTATTATGGACCTCTCACCATTCACGTCGACTCTTGACGCTTGCTGGCTGGGGTTCACTGTTATAGTTGAAGGATCCAAATTGGTGTTTAAGCTCGCTGAAACTTCCGCTGGCGGCAGAGACTGCGCTACGGTGCTGAGCGGAATGATGTTTGCTGTTGCAGACGCTAAAGCTTGAGATTGGTCTCCGACTTTCCAGTCGCCTTCGGGTGTGGCTTCAGCGGTCCAATAGGTTTTGTTGTCGAATGCGAAGCTTGTCGGCGTCATGAAAGCAGTGTGATAGATTGGGGCATCTGGTAAATAGACTCCGACGTTCATATGCTGCGGGTTTATGCCCGTATAGAGAATCAATACCACATCTAACCCCCCAGCTTCCATAATTGATGCAGCAAGAAGCGACAACCCGACGCAGTCCCCCATATTGTCCGCGAGTGTTTCGACCGGGTAACGCGGGTCAGTAACGTTATATGGAATCTGATGGACAAATCCTAAAACTGCATCCGCAAACTGCTCTTGGGGGTGAGAGAGACCGTCAGTGACTTTAAGGATAGAATCAGCAATAGGCGCTACTATCTGAGGAGTAACTAACTTTGCATAATCACTGTTGTCGTTTATTGAGTGAGTCAAGTTACCATAGTAGTTAACGAGCGATTGCGGTATTGAAACATAGAGTTTTTGGTTGTGTCCGCTCAGAAGTCTGGGCTCAACATTAATTATGCCGTATTGCCGGCTAACCCTGGACGGCGGCTTAATCACATAGGTCTTTTCGATGTTACCCACCGCTACCGCCTGAATCATGCAAGCCGCTAAGAGGACAATTAACAGAATAACCGCGGCCTTCCTAAAACTAAAGAAATTCATGGGCATCCAACAAATAGTATTGGTTTTAAACCGCAATATGGAACTTTCAGCATGGATTTATCCCTTTTGCCAAATTAGTCCTTAAGCGTTGCCTATGTTGGTTAGAGCAAAAAAGCGGTTGGAAGTATTTTGAGTAAAGGCAAAAAACCGTTTTTGCTGCGAGTTGATGGTCGCACAAAAAAAAGCGCCAAAATCATGCCTTCTTATTTTACAAAGTCTGAACCGATGCCTGTATCCGTCGGCAGCCAAACTAGTAGAGATACTGTAGTTAAGTGTCAGTATCTCAATTGAGATGGCGAGTTGGATTTTGTCAACCGGATAATTCTTTGCCTGCAGTGGTGTGTTGAGGTCAGCTCTAACCTTGTAAAGTTCGTATTTTACTTGGCTGGTGTGTGTGAGGAAACCAGAAGTTTGGCGCCGAGGTAGATGGGTAACACTTCATCAGGTGCCAGTCTGCGGTTGAGATGTTCGCATTAACCCGCGCGAAGTAGAAGTCAAAAGTGTAGCTACCCTCTCGATAGGCAAAGCTGTAAAGTTGATTAGCTACAATCCAATCTAAACCGTGTGATTCTCGTACTGGTTGTTGGTGCTGGGCTTAGTCAATTCGGGAGGAGTTTGGGCAACCGCATTCGTGCTAAAACATGTTATTCATCGCATTTCTGTCCCATCCAGCAGAGATAAGTTTTTGAGCTTTGTGCGATTTCTTCTTTTGAAGGTGCAATTTCTTGGTCAAGTCTAATCTTGTTTCTTCGATAAAAGATGTGGAGCTTGCGGAAGGAAAGATGAAAGCCGTTAGGCTAAAGGGTAAGCCTATTTTGCTCTTGAAGGTAGGCGGCGAAGTTTACGGGGTTTCAAACCTTTGCCCTCATGCAGCCTGCAGCTTCCAAGGGGGAATCCTTACTGAATACACATTGATGTGTCCCTGCCACGGCTGGAAATTCGATATACGAAACGGGCAATACCAAGAAATCCCCCAGGTGAAGCTTTCCTGTTATCGTTGTAAGGTCGAAAACGGAAAGATATGGGTTGAAATCGTAAACGAGTAGTTATTTTATTTTTTCTAATTAAGGTCAAACTGCTGTTGCGGTGGCTTTAGGCTTTTTGAGTGATTTTCTACAATGGGTTTCTGCGGCAACCCTGTTTTTGAGGCTAACCCAGTAGTTTCTTAGTTGAGCAGTCATATCGCGATAAGTATCCTTGTGTCAACCAGTTTTATCTTTTGTGGCTTAATGCTAGGAGGCAGCTGAGCGAGTACAAATCGTCTTTTCCCCAAAAAAATGGGATAACAGCTTTAAATAAGCCTGTTTGCTCGTTAAAATATAGATACTTCAGTGTGAAAGGAGGTTTTTTTTGAGCTTATTTGATTGGCAGCTTTTTTCTGATGCAGAATCTTTTCTTCAAACGCGGTTGGATGGGCTTTTTGGAAAGAGCAGCTTTGTTCTGGAGCAAGCAAACGAGATTCAGCGGAACACTTCGACGAACATTTTCGACTGGGTTGACCACTTGATTCTCCCAGCGCAAACGGTAAACGTTGAGGAACTTGTGAAGATGGGGTTTGAAGAATTCCCGAAAAGCTTGGATGGTGCATCGGTTTTTCGGGTTACTGGAAGCACTCTGTTTCCCCTGATTCTGAAAAAAGGCAAAGATTCAGAAGTCGCGTTAGGGGTTGAAGACATTGAGGGTTTCGGAAAAATCGCTAGAAAGAAAAGAAGCCCTCAGGGGGAACCCAATTCCAGCTTTAGAAAGATAGTTCTTGTCAATGAAAACGATTTTATCCTTTCCGCCGTCGAAAGGCGGGGCTCAGCTGGATACACTGTTGAAGAAAAAAGTGACATTGACTCCTACCTTGATGCGTTGAATGCGTTATACTCACGTAAGAGACTATTTTCCACCGCTGAAGAGGGCATTTACGAAACTCAGAAACTGCTCAAATCCTTTGAAACAAGACTCAGCAAGCCACGATTAGCTGATGCGTTCTTTCGCGCTGAAAGACGTTACTGGGAAACCCGAAACAACGCCGCTCAAGTTCAAAAAACAAGGCAGAACAGAGTAGGCGCTGGATGGGGAAACGTTGACCATCACACCTTCAGGTCTTCACGCCAGAATTTTTCCGCTTTAATTCGGCTCTTCGAGTATCTTGGGACTTCACCTCCGAGAAAGCTTTCATGCTGGCGACCAAGCAGGTTGGGGCGCGCAAATTCTGGAGGACGAAGATGGAAGAAACGTTGTTTTCGCCGACGTTGACTTGTCGGCTGAAGAAAGAGGCGTTGATTTCGCTCACAGAGGACTTGAAACGCGAAGCTCGCTTGGAACGGTTGGCTTGTGGGTTGGTTTGAATGGAGAAAGCATTCTTGAGGCTGGGATGCATCATTTAGCCGCACGCTTAAACTTTGAAGCTGCACGAGAAGACCTGAAATCGATGGGTATCGGGATGATGAAGCCTTTTTCCAATTTTTCCTTTCTCAAACAAGCATTCACTGAACCTGAAAAATGGCAGGTTCAAGGAGAGAAACTGAATTTGCTGTTAAAAAACCAAAGCCTGAGCAGTGAGCAGGCATCGATGTTTCTGCGGGAGGGAGTAGTCGGCGGCCATTTGGAGAACTATTCAGCGGAGTCAAGGTTTCAAGGGGTTCAACCAGAACTCTGTTAGCGCAATAATCAAATTGACGAACCCGTTAGTGCAGGAAGGAAAATACGCCTAAGTCAGATTAGGCGTTGGGGTTTTGGCTTAGCTGTTGTAATGCTCTCAGACGTTTGGTTACGTTGGGGTGAGTCGAGAAAGCTTCTTTTAACTTGTCTGCGCCTGTTATTTTTCTCGATAGGATTTCTTGAACCATGAGCGTTGCGTCGAGGCTTTTCGCAGCTTGTTCTGAATCGCCTGGGTCGGAGATGAAGAGGCATCTGAAGGCACTTGCGCCTTGCGTTGTCCTTGACCTCTTGACTTGCTGGGTTTCTTTGAGGCGCTGACGATTTTCGCGAGACCCGTCGAGAGTTTCCATGCGCCGTTATCTACCACTTGAACGCTGTTCCTATCTGCGTAGTACTCACGTACCCTGCTGAGCCACAACGTAAAGAAAGTAAGCAGATAACCGAATCCCATCAAGCCGATGCCGATGATTGCGCCGTTGCCGTTGCTGCCGCCACTTCTCCTGCTTCCTCCAGAAGCCACTCCTGACCACATAAGTGAGTAGCCAGGTACATGAAAACAGACGGCAACGCAGAAACAGCCATCATAACCTGGACGTCTTTGTGGCTGAGGTGTCCCAGTTCATGTCCTAAAACCGCTTCAACCTCGTCAGTGTTCAACGCTGTAAGCAATCCTGGAGTTACTGCGACACGGCTGCCTGTAAGCGGCGAACCATAAGCGAAAGCATTTGGAACAGGAACCTGAGCTAGCATAAGCTCTGGGGTTTTTATATGGCATTTCTGACTTAGGTTGTTGACGATTTGGTGAAGTTGCGGATTCTCTGCTTGTGAAATTTTCCTAATCTTGTAGACAAACGCCTAGCAAGTATGGTGCGAATAGCCATTGCGCAATGTTTATGCCTACTACTATTATGCCAACTGCAATGATGTTGAAGACGCCGAAATACAACATAACGCCAGTTAAGACTAGCGTAGACAACCCGATGATAATCGTAAGGGTCGCTAGCATTGAAAGCCTAAGTTCAACTATACCCATATTGGTCAACTATTGGCATGCGTAACAGCCGCTTATATTTTTTGCTTATTCCAAGCGCTATTTGCCAAGGAAACTAGACATGACAAGTTTTCATTTGGCAATTTTGACAGCAGAACTCTTGATTTTCTTCGCAGAAAAAAGAGAAGCTGGGCATGTCGATAGTGTTTAATATTAAAATAGGATGCATTGAGTAATTAATGAAATCATCAGCGGGTGAAGATTAGGATGAGCGAAAGTAACTTTGAAAGTTTAGAAATCGAGGTTGACCCTCATGCTCTTGAGTTTCTCAAGAAAAGCGGTGACGTCTTCGTCCTCACAGATGTTCAAAACCCCCAATACTCATACTACAGAGTGAAGGGTTACGACGCAAATCTTAAAATCAAGTTCGAAGAATTCGTGGAACTCTGCAAAGGGTACCCTGAAGGCCAAACTGACCCTAATAATCCAAACCGTCGAATTCATAGTCACAATATTCAACGTAAATTCCCCATCAAACACTTTGCCTTCTAATTTGGGATTCTATGTTGCGAAATCAGGCTTTCCAACCGTCGATGAATGGTTGAAAAGCTTAAAGGTCAGATGAAATTCCCGATTGCGAAAGCGGATACAGAAAAACATTCTACCTCTACCACATACAAACATCCTAAAATCACATCTGTTCCTTTAACATCGTTTTTGCGGGACTCAGCGCCAAATCGTTTGTTCAGAATGGAAAATCTTAAAAGCCTACGCTCATTGTGGATTGGTTTAGTTTGAGAAATTGTTGAAGATGACAAAAATGAAGAGACTACTTGCTGCTTTACTTCTAGGGCTTTTATGTTTGTCGATTTTCGTAGCATTCGCGCCCAAAGCTATGGCAACAATCAGTAGATTGGTGGTCCAGTTTCCGCCACGACCCAGCGCATACGGCTTACTCCACTTCAACGGGACCGACTAAAAACACCCTTCTATGGAGTTACGCAACAGGGAATTCTATAGACTACAGCTCTCCCGCTGTTGTTAACGGAGTTGTTTTCGTCGGCTCAGACGATCACTATGTTTATGCCTTGAACGCTGCAAACAGCGCATATATCTGGAGCTACAAAACTGGCGGCTCAATTGATTCTTCGCCTGCAGTGGTTAACGGCGTAGTTTACATCGGCTCAAAAGACCACAAAGTCTACGCCATAAACGCCACTAGCGGCAGCAAATTATGGAGTTACAAAACAGGCGACCAAGTGGAATCTTCTCCTGCAGTCGTTAATGGCGTTGTTTACGTTGGCTCAGACGACAGCAAAGTTTACGCATTAAACGCCCAAACCGGCACCAAAGAATGGAGCTATACTACAGGTAGCGCGGTCGTTTCCTCCCCAGCAGTTGCCGACGGCGTCGTTTACGTCGGTTCAGAAGACAACAGCGTTTACGCTTTGAGCGCTGCGTCGGGCACGAAAATCTGGAGTTACTCGACAGCCAGTTCAGTGGATTCCTCTCCCTCAGTTTTCAACGGCACAGTCTACATCGGCTCAGACGACGACAGCGTGTACGCGATTAAACGCTCAGACAGGCGCCAGAGTTATGGGTCTTCGGCACAGGCGACCAAGTGGATTCATGCCCCGCCGTAGCAAATGGGGTAGTTTACATCGGTTCGGAAGACTATAATGTATACGCTTTGAACGCAGCAACAGGCAGCAAAATATGGAGCTACAGCACTGGTAGCCAGGTGGAGTCTTCTCCCGCGGTCGCTAACGGCATAGTCTATGTTGGCTCAGACGACGACAACGTGTACGCACTGAACGCATCAACAGGCATTACAATATGGACTTACGGAACCACCGAACTCGTGGATTCTTCCCCCGCAGTTGCAAACGGCGTGGTTTATGTCGGGTCAGACGACAAAAGCATATACGCTTTTGGCACAATTACGGTTCCCCAACCTACCCCATATCAACCGCCAATCCCCGAGTTCCCAAGCCAAGCAGTTACCATTTCACTGGTTGCCCTCGTTGCTTGCTCTGCCTTTGCTGTGATCGCTGCAAAAAAGAAGAGTATAAACGGGAAAAGACTTTAGCAAGAACCTACGGAAAAATCAGCTTAGCATGTAAGGTCAGCGAGTCGATTTGCCTTATTTATTCTCTATATAGGTTTTCTGGAGTTTCCCTGAGTAGTCAACGTAAACTGTTTTTAACTCAGTAAATTCCTTGATACCTTCTGGTCCATCTTCCCGCGTGTTTCCCGAATGTTTCACGCCGCCGAAGGGAAGGTGACATTCTGCGCCAATTGTTGGGCTGTTAACGTAGGTTAATCCTGCCTGCAGCTTGTTGATTGCGACAAAAGCGTTGCTTATGCTGTTGGTGTAGATGGAGGAGCTTAAGCCGTACTCCACGGAATTCGCAATTTCAATCGCTTCATCCAGGTTTCGTGCTGAGAAAATCGAGATTACTGGTCCGAAGATTTCTTCCTGAGCAATCCGCATGTTCACGGTGCAGTCAGTGAAGATTGTTGGTTCAAAAAAGTACCCTTTCAAATCTTCAGGTATGCTGCCTCCGATCAGGAGCTTGGCGCCTTCTTTTTTCCCGATTTCCACGTATCTGCCTACTTTATCCTGAGCCGCTTTGTTGACCAAAGGTCCAAGATCGCTTTAGGGTCCAATCCGTTTCCAAGTCTTAGCCTGCGGACTTGTTCAACCAGCATAGCTTCAAAGGGTTCTTTGATTTTCTCGTGAACTATCACTCTGGAGCTGGCTGTGCATCTTTGCCCTGAAGTTTCGAAGCCGCCCCATAGAACCCCGTTAACCGCCAGCTTAAGGTCCGCGTCATCCATAACGACAATCGGGTTTTTTCCGCCCATCTCAAGATTCAACCGTTTAAGCCCGGCTTCCCTCAAGATGGTCGCGCCTGTATCTTTGTGCCCTGTAAAACTGATTACTCGCACACGTTTATCCTTAATCAAAGCCATCCCGACCGTTTCGCCTGGTCCAGTAACCAAGTTGAGCACACCTTTCGGGATACCTGCCTTCTCCATCGCCTTTACAAGCTTGGTCGCGCAAAGCGGCGTGTCGGATGCAGGCTTGAGCACGGCGGTGTTTCCGCAAAGAAGAGAGTAAAAGACTTTTTTGGCAGGGATAGCTATCGGAAAGTTCCACGGGGAAATCAATCCTGCCACGCCGATCGGTAGCCGCACAGTCATCGCGAATTTGTTTGGTTTCTCTGATGGCGCGGTGTATCCGAAGAGCCTTTTGCCTTCGCCTGCAGCGTAGAACCCGACGTTGATTGCTTCTTGAACATCGGCGGTTGCATCAAGTAGCGTTTTACCCATTTCACGGGTCATGATTTGAGACAGTTCATCTTTGTTTTCGCTGAGCAACTGGGCAGCCTTGAAAATGTAGTCGGCACGTTTGGGCGCTGGCGTATCTGACCAAGCTTTAAAGGCTTTTTCGGCTGCATCAACCGCCTTCATGGCGTCAAGTGCATTTCCTCTTTGAAATTCCCCAATAACCTCATTTGGGTCTGCAGGGTTCATTCTTGTGAAAGTTTCACCTGAATCTGAATTTACCCATTCGCCATCTATGAACAATTGATATTTCGAAACCATATTAACCACAACACGAATTGGGCCCTCAAAAAAAGAGGCGTAAGTTAAGCTCCTTTCTTGATTGTTTTGGGTCAATTCATAGAATGGTAAATGCCATTATTAACCTCTTCGAAATGCAGACTTAAGAAAAACAATTTCTTATGCCGCGAGAATTATATTAAGCGAGGCTTAAAGCAGTGCAGGGTTACATTGGGATTCTGAATATGAGTCTGGGAATTTTAGGCATTGGGAGCCGAACCCATCGTCACCTGAACTTGCTGCTATAGTTGCCGCAGGGTTAATCGATAAGAACTGCCCGGATTCTGGATATCGGCTGCGGAGGTGGATTGGACGCAATTTTCTTGGCGCGCAAGGGTTCAGTGTTGCTGGAGTCGACTTAAGCAGAAGGCACTTAAAATCGGCAAGAAAAGAGCCAACAAAGCGCAGTTCAAGTTGACTGGATAGTTGGAAGTGCTTTTAATTTGCCCCTTAAGGATGATGTCGTCGATTTCGTAGTTGACCGCGGTTTATTTCATGTGATAGAAGATGACGATAGACCACGGTATAGTTCTGAATTATTCCGTGTCATGAAACCTTCTGGGTCGGTCGTGATTAGGGGCGCAAGCAGCGAGGTGCGTCAAGACCGTTTTAACCCCGTAACGGAGCAAGCTATCGATAAGGCCTTCAGGAAATCAAAGTGGCGTCGAGGGGAGGTTGTACCTTCGTCGCTTTCTTCTTGTGCGGGAACCATCGACGCCCGCATTGTAATGCTGAGAAAGTCTAGAAAAAATTTTCGCCAGCGGGCTACTCGTTAAGTTGTTTTTTCGATGATTTACGTTGCCCTTGTATTCTGACGCTGTACCATTTCCAAATCTTGTCTGCCGCATCTTCAGAATATCCAGATTCAGCGAGCCTTCTTTTGAACGTTCGTTGAGTGGGCGCCCTTTGTTTTTTGTTGACTTGCTGCTGTTGCATATGCTTTCAGTTGGATGAAAAATAATAAAGGTTGCGAATCTTGAATCAAATTTGTAGACGTGTACAACAAAAATACAGTTGTCAAACCCTGCCCGTGTCCTTGGTCAACTCTGCAAGCCATGCGATTTTGTTCTCTTCAAACTGCCCTTCCGATACTCTCCACTCCCAGTTATGCAGCAGCCGGCTCGGATAATTCATTCTCGCCTCTGAACCAAGCCCTAAAATATCTTGAAGCGCGAGGAGGCAGAGCTTCGCCTTTGACTTCAGGGCAAGCTTAACGAATTCGATGTGGATTTCTTCTTCTGAAACCCGTTTGCCCAAGGTCTTGAAAACGCGATTTTTCTGCTCCTTAGATGCTTCGTCGCAAAACCATCCCCTTACAGTGTTTGTGTCATGCGTTCCAGTGAAGACCGCCGAGTTGTAAATCTGGTTCTTCGGCAAGTTGGGGTTGACCTCTGAATCATCGAAAGCGAAAATCAATACACGCATCCCCGGGATTCTTGTGCACTTCAGATTTTGGCGGACGGCTTCGGTGACCCTGCCCAGATCTTCAGCGATGAAAGGCAACTTTGGAAAGTTCTGTTTTAATGCGGAGAAGAAGCTTTTTGACGGCGTTTTTATCCACCTTCCCTTTTTAGCGGTTTTCGCCGCCGCTGGAATTTGCCAGTAAGCCGTGTAACCGCGGAAATGATCCAGCCGAAGAATGTCGACAAGCCGCAAAGTGTGGCTTGCTCTTTTCATCCACCAACCAAAAGCAGTCTTCTTCATTTCACGCCAGTCGTACACAGGGTTTCCCCATCGCTGCCCAGTTTGGCTGAAATAATCAGGCGGCACACCCCCCACAAACCCCGGGTGCTTGTGCCCATTCAACTTGAAGAGTTCAGGGTGAACCCAAACATCGGCGCTGTCATCGCTCACATAAAAGGGTAAGTCGCCAATCAAACTAACTTTTTTGACTCTGCAACAATTCACCAGAGCGTTTAGCTGCGCAAAAAAAACAAACTGCGCAAACTTTTCTAGCTTCACAAGGTCTTGCAGCTCCAACTCTTTACGCTTCAAAGCATCGGGGTTTCGGTCACGAAGCAGCTTTGGCCAAAGATACCACGGTTTCTCGGCCTTATCCATTAGCGCTGCATAAAGAGCGTAATCGTTAAGCCAATCAGAGTTTTCTGTACAGAACTTTTCGAAGCCTCGCCTCGAAATCTCGCCGAGGCCCCGCTTAAAGTTGCAGTACGCTTTCTTTATCATCGCTTTTTTCGCTGCGGTCACAGCCTCGAAATCGACTCGGCCAGCAGGAAGCGTCAGTGTATCGCCGTTTTGGCCGGAAAGTAGGCATTCTTTAACCAGCAGTTCGGGGCTGATTAGCAAGGTGTTGCCTGCAAAAGCCGAGGTTGACTGATAGGGGGAGTTTCCGTTTTGGATGGTTGTCGGCGTTAACGGGAGAATATGCCAGTAACCCTGGTTAGTCTGTGAGAGCAAATCGACAAAGCGGTAACTGGATGGACCCAAATCCCCGATTCCAAAGTCTGATGGCAACGAAGTGACGTGGACAAGAATACCGCTTGCCCTCTCCAAAATGGTCATAGGCTAACCTCGCTGGAAACAAGCAGCGCCACCGGGAAAACGCTGAGCAAATCGGCAACACGCAACCCCCGGTTTCGGTTCATTTCCGGCAAGAAAATGTTTCCCGACAAAACGTCCGTCCAGCTTTTCTGCGAATCGTTGGGGAAACAAACGGTGGTATCTTCCCAAACCTCTCCCAAAGGCAAACGTTCAACCCCGCCCGTCACAGTTGCTACGAAACGCGGTGCAACAACCATAACGTATTCTTCAGCTTTTTTTCTGCAAAACGCAACCACATCATCGCCAAAGGCGCCTTTAACATTGAGTGGAACGTACTCGCCCTCCCAAAAGACTTCTCTTCGGCGCCTTCGCAGCTTAAGAGCTCGATTAATTAAGTAGAGTTTGGCTTTTGCATTGCTAAAATCGTCAAGCAGACTTCGGGCTTTTGCGGGATCAAGCCTCTCCACCTCATCAAGCATCACTCCTCTTTTAATGTAGTTTACTGGCCTTCGATTATCGGGGTCAACCATGCTCAGATCCCAGAGCTCTGCGCCTTGATAAAAATCAGGCATGCCCGGGCAAGCCATCTTGAGCAGTGTTTGCGAAAGCGAATTGAAAAAACCGTAGAAGGCAACTCTTTTCTGAAACGCCATAAAATCACGCCAAAATGCATTTCCATCGCTGTCTTCCAGTAGTTGCGAAACAAACGACGTTAACGCCTCCTCATATTGCAAGTTGGGTCTAAGCCAGCTGCTGTTTACTTTGGCTTCCCTCACCGCCTTCACCATATGCGACTTTAGCCTTTCGGCAAAATCTAGTCTCTCCTCAGCTTCGAATGGGAACGAGCCGATAAGCGTTTGATAAAAATAGTACTCTTCGTTTTTGCTTGGTGCAAGCTTACCGTTGACCTTTTCTTTCTTTTCGGCATTCAACCTCGACCAACACGCAATTTGACGATCGAATTCAGCGGTAATTTCGCTTAGCACATTCAGTCTTGCCCTGCAATCTTCTCCTCGCTTTGTGTCATGCGTGCTTGAAGCGTTTAAGGACAAGGGAAACTTTGTTTGACGTGAAATTTGAAGGTCGTTAAAACTCTCCGTCGAGCACCCAAACCGAGCCGGGTTGCCCCCTACCTCGTTAAGCGAAATCAGGCGGTTGAAACGGTAAAACGCGGTGTCCTCATACCCCTTAGCCATAACCGAGCCACTGTACTGCTGCAACCTCAAAATCCAGGCTAAAATATCCTCGGGCAACGGGTTTTTCTTACAAAGGTCAGCCACAGCAGTTAATTCCTCTTCGAGATCTCTGTTTCTTTGCTTGGCAACTTCAAAAGCCACCTTCAACCGGCGTCTGCTTTCGTTCGAAGTGACTTCACTACTGAAGTATGTTCGATAAACGGGCAACGCGGAAAGAAGCTCAATCACAACTCCATAAGCCGCTTTCCTTGAAATTTTCTGCCGCTTTGTTTTCTCCATGGCTTGAAGCAATATACGCGCGAGGTTTTCTGCATCGCCACGAAACAACGTTTTAATTACTGTTTTTTTGCATTTACATAGAACCTCATCCAACGTTTCTTTTTTGCACGTAAACTTTCGGTAAACCTCGTCTAATTTCGATTCATTTTGGGTTGCAATAAAAAGCCCGTTCACCTGATTGATAAAATCGTACCCCGTGGTTCCTTGAACATCCCATGTCGCAGGCAACTCCTCGTCATCAAGCAGAATCTTCTCAACTATAACGTAGGCTTCGGGGCAAATTTTTCTTAGCCGTTGCAAATACTCTTTGGGTTCACGTAATCCATCGATGTGATCCACCCGTAGCCCATCCAAGTTGCCCTTCGAGCAATGCCGCCTTACAAGTCGATGAGTGGCTTCAAAGACGTTTTCATCCTCCATTCGTAAGCAAATCAAGTCAAGAATGTCGAAGAAACGTCGGTAATTGATTATATTGTACGCTGTCTTCCAGTTTTCCAGTGCATAAATCTGTTGGGAGAGCAATTCTTCTATAAGTACAGGGTCTCGGTTGGTCCACTCTATTTCACGCTCAACTATGTCCTTCACCTTTTTGTCCGAGATGTAAAGGTGTTGCAAGTCTTGGTAGAGTTCCTGTTCATTCTTTGTAGACGACAATAGAGCCTGATACGTTTTGGGCAATATGTCTTTGTATGAGCCGATTTTGACCGGAAACTCCATTTCCCCATACTTAACCTTGAAACCGTCTTGCCAGGCCAGGGACAGCTTCCCTTCTCGCACGGCTTCCCCTAAGCCTTCCGAGAGGATGGGCGCGAGAACTCTTCTTCTGAGTCTCCGAGAAGGGTGATTCCAGTCAACATCTAAGAAGTCGCTGTAAGCGGAGCTGGACCCGTAACTCATAACGTCCGACATTATGGTGCTTTCAGGTGTGTAGGCTATATGGTTTGGGACTATGTCTTGTATCCAGCCAAGCCCCAGCCGATGAGCCTCCTCGAGCAGGGTTTCAAATGCTTCTTGTCCGCCAAGTTCTTCGCTAATTCTGCTATGGTCGGTAGTATCGTATCCGTGCTTGCTTCCCCGCCTAGCCTGCATTATGGGTGAGGCGTAAACGTGTGATACGCCGAGCTTCGCCAAATACGGAAGCGTTGTCTTGAGGCTGTCGAAGTTGAATTCTTTGTTCAACTGTACCCTGTAGGTTGCCGTCGGTTTCAAAGTTCAGTCAAGCCTTAATCCAATTGATTCGCAGAGTTTTTTGAAAGCTGAAACCCATTTTTGGTCGTCGGGGTTATTGGAGTCTTTTAACGGTTTGTAGCGTCCTTGAATTAGCTCGTAAGCCGTGTTCTGGGCGTTCCACAAATCAAGCTTAAACGGCAATTCCCCGAGGGTTCTGAAAAGTTTGTCGATCTTTTCTAGTGTCGTAATATCGGAATTCTGCTCCTTCAACTTTTTGAATTCCTTGGCGACCCGCTCGCTGGCTTCCAAGCCTATCAACTGCTGGTCAAGCTGTATCACAAGGCTCTTCGCTTCCGAAATCAGCTGGCTCAGCGTTTCCACCTCGGTTTCTTCGTCCACAAGTAACTGCTTAATTTTCGCGTTTAGCACAATTTCGGTTGCGCTCCTAAATGGTTTCGGCTGCGGGATCCTTGCTTCATTCATGAATCGCAGCAAAGCCGTGTTGTCGCGGTAAATTATCTCGTTTAGTTCCGTCGCCTTCTTCAACGAATCTTGTATGATGAAGTTTATGATGCGTATCTGATCATCTTTGAACATATCTTTTAGCGAGTAATTATGTGTTGAAAACTTCTGCGAAATTAACAGCATCGTTTCGTTAATTTGTCCTTTCTTGAAGCTTTCTAACACCTCGTTCATTAATCCTTGGAAAAGCGTATCGTCCATGTTTAATCGTACGCCGCAGAAAATATTGTGGTCCCCAAGCCAAACGGCGGCGCAGGCGACCCTGACTTCATCAAGAGTTATGGCTGACTGCACACGGGAATGGCTGACCGTCAAACGGAATTTGCCAGCCTCCCGATTCTCAATTTGTGTATGAGCGATGGTGAAACACGATTCGAATTCCTCGATTTTCGCGTTCGAGTCGGTTTTTTTATCATCAAACAGCTGCAACATAGCGCCCTGCGCGGCTGTTCTTGGTAGGTCAACCACCGCCTGCTTAACAAACATCCCGTAAACTTTTGCCCCATTCTCGAATTCAGGAACGTTGCTAGGCGCCTCCTTTAGCATCTGTAGATACCTATCTTCAAAATCCAGACCGAGCGCTTCACGAGTCAACTGCATAGCCCTAGCCGCATACATCATCACCTGCACCGTCTCTATTCCAGAAATTTCATCAAAGAACCACCCACAGCTCGTGAACATAAGCATGGCTTGACGCTGAATTTCCAAAAGCTTAATCACTTGTCTCTTCTCGTTAACGCTTAGTTCCCGTTTCGCATGCTCAACCAAGAAACCGTCAATCTTATCTTTGGACCTGTCAAGAACCACCTCTACATAATCGTTCCGTGCAGCCCATGGGTCCTTAAGATACTTCATTGCTTCAGCCTCAAAATTTGGGGCAATCTCATCCCTCAAAACATTCATTGCGTCGCGCAGGGGTTTTCTCCACGCCTGTTTCCAGCCTGGTCTTCCGGTATTGTCGCCGCAGTCGCTCCGCCATCGCTCCACACCGTGAACGCAGCTCCATGAAGTGTTTTCTTTGATTTCAACTAAGAATTCAGGTGGAAATTTTTCCAGGAATTCAGCGTAATTGGTTATTTTTGCTAGGTTTTTTGACTCCAGATTGTATATGCAATAAGCAAGGCTCATGTCGCCGTGTGGATGATGGTGACCGTACACTTCGCCGTCACTTGCGATAATAGATATCTCCGCCTTCTTGTCGGGTTCATCCTTGAAGCTTTCCATGAGTTTGTTTGCGAACGATTCGCCGTTTGAAAGCAAATCTCCGAAAGAGGTAAGAGAAGATTTGAACTGGTCAAAGAAGAAAATACTTATAGATTTTCCAGATGGCAGTTTGCACAGGTAGGCTCTTCTCGGGTCGATTTTTCCCTCCTGTACGTCCATCCAGTCTTTGTCGTCCATTTTTTTGATGCGGAGGGCTTGGTGAGGCGCCAGTATGGTAAATTTGATGTTATTTTCCGCTAAGGTCTCAAGAGTTTCAATGTCAACACCTGTTTCAGGAAGCCACATCCCCTCGGGGTCCCTTCCGAAACGGATCTTGAAGTCTTTTATTCCCCATTTAACCTGAGTTTCTTTGTCCCTTTTGTTCGCAAGCGGCATAATCATATGGTTGTACACTTGAGCCATGGCTGACCCGTGACCCGAACGGTTCTTCATGCTTTCTTTGTCGGCTTCAATTATGGCTTGATAGAGTGCGGGCTCATGCGATGCAATCCAGTATAAGAGAGTAGGTCCGAAGTTGTAACTGATTTTCGAATAATTGTTTACTATGCCGATTACGCGCCATTGGGAATCCATGATGCGTGCAACCGAGTTTGGGGCGTAGCATTCAGCCGTTATCCGAGTATTCCAATCATGATAAGGGTACGCGGATTCTTCAAATTCAACTTCTTCTAGCCAAGGGTTTTCCCGTGGAGGTTGATAGAAATGGCCGTGGATACAAATGAATTTTTCAGTCACTATTTTTCGCCTTCTCAGAAATCATATAAACCGCCACACTTAGCGGACAAATTTTATGCTCATCGTTGAATCTTGCTTGGGATGGAAGAACCGAGCCAGGTCCGTCCCATTCGATATCGGCGGAATCAAGCACCTTTACATATTCTTTTTCCGGACCTGGAAAACGGTATTTTTCCTCACAATTGCTAAAATTGGCAATCATGACTGCACAGGAACTTGACGTTAGTTCTTGAATTGCCAAAAGCTTTGTCTCTTCAGAAATAGAAAACTTCAATTTGACGAAGATAGCGCATTTTTCTTTGTTTTTCTTTAAGCTGATTAATTTCTTGTAGTAAGATAGGATTTTTTCGCCTTTCTTATTCCGCCTTTTTTGCCAATCTATTTTTGATGTCAAAAACGTCAACGGACTCTCGGAATCCACTGGCGTTTTTTTCCAACCATTTTTTATAGCCTCTTTTTTTCTTCCGATCTGGACTTTTTTCGTAAGTGTTTTATCGGTGTAGTCTGTGAAAAAGAGGAAGGGCGTGTCTTCTCCGTATTCTTCGCCCATAAAGAGGAGCGGCGTGTAGTTGGACATGATTATGATTGCCGAGGCAACTTTAGCTGCTTCGAGACCCGCAAGTTTAATCAGACGCTCCCCGCGGGGTCTATTCCCTATTTGGTCATGGTTTTGCGAAAACACAACTAGTTTAGCAGGGGGAATTTTAGATGCAAAGGTGTACTTGGTTTTCTGTGTTCGCAAAGGCTTGGTACAGCATTCATTGAAGCCGGTGCGCAAAGTTTCCGCCACATTAAGCGTTGACCCGAAAGGTGCATAATACCAATTATTTTCTCCTGTAAGCAATGAATGGAGCGAATGGTGAAGGTTGTCATGCCAAGTAGCATCCAACCCGTAGCCGCCGTGTTTTCCATCCTCTAACATTTTTTCGTTAACATGGTCGTTTTCAGCGATAAGTAGCAGTCTTCTGCCAACTTTCTCTGAAAGACTCTCAACTGTTTCGGAAAGCTCTTTTAGAAAATGTTTTGGGCTCTTATCGATTATGGCGTACACAGCGTCCAATCGTAAACCATCTAAATGGTAGTTTTGAAGCCAATGAACCGAGTTTTCTATGAAGAAATTTCTAACGCCTAAATTTTGCGGGCCGCCAAAGTTTATTGCGGCGCCCCATGGAGTTTTGGCGTCGGAGAGGAAGTATGGTCCAAAATCTTTTAAAAAATTGCCTTCTGGACCCAAGTGGTTATAAACAACGTCCAGAAAAACGGCAATACCCTTGGAATGGAACTCTTCGACGAGCCTCTTTAGCTCATCGGGGTCGCCGTAGGTGTTCTGGACGGCATAAGGGAAAACTGCATCGTATCCCCAGTTGTATGCGCCTGAAAACTGGGCGACAGGCATTAGCTCTACAGCGTTAATTCCTGTTTCAGCAATCTCGGCGGCTCTTTTTCCCGTTGCGGCGAATGTTCCCTCTTTTGTGAAGGCTCCTACATGCAATTCGTACATGACTAGCTCTTCAAGAGGTATCCCATGCCAATCGTTGTCCTTCCAAACGAATGATTCATGGTCGATGATCGCTGAGGGTCCAAAGACACCTTCGGGCTGAAAATGCGCGGCCGGGTCGGGTCTTTCCGTTTCGCCGTTGAGACAATAAAAATATTTTGTGTTGGGCTTGATTCCCTTGATTGTTAAATGCCAATACCCATCGGGGGTCTTTTTCATACACAGAGTTTCTTTCTTATCTGGCAAAGTTGTCGACAAGTCATTTAAGTTTGGAGCCCACACTGTGAAATTGCAATTGTCTTCAGTAAAATTTGCTCCAACCTTCACTTTGTTCACCTATTTTTCTTATAACTTTGGATTAGTTGGCTTCTTGAGCCTCGATTAATGTTTCGGTGCCTAACAATGCTGAAAATAAAATTTACCCGTCAAAAGACCGTAATACAAACTTAAAAGCCCAAAAGCTTAACAAACATTATTATCTCCGAACAACGATATTAAAGTTTGTTGTGCCCAAGTCATGGCACAAAGTTTTGAGGTATTTTTTTTATGTCACATATAGAGACCTTAAGGAAAATTCAACTCGACGATTACAAAGAAATCGTGGGCGCGGAAGAAATCGACTCAGTCCGAGCCTTAGCCGAAAAATTGGCAGGTAAATCGGTCACCCATGTCAATTCCACCGCTTTCGGAGGTGGAGTTGCCGAGATGCTTCAAAACCTTGTACCTATAATGAAGGATGTAGGATTAGATGTCCATTGGGAGGTCATTAAGGGCTCTATGGATTTCTTTAACGTAACCAAAAAAATACACAACGCCCTTCAGGGAATGAACCTTAACCTTACTGACGAAGAAATACGCACGTATTTGGAATACAACCGGATGAACAGTGAAACAACAATCTTGAACACAGATTTTGTAGTCGTTCACGACAATCAACCCGCCGCTATGATCCAGTTTCTTCCCGAAAAAAAAGACCGATGGATTTGGCGCTGCCACATTGACCTCTCAACTCCCAACACCACAGTTTGGAGTTTTCTTGAACGTTTTATAAGCCGATACGACGCCGCAATTTTCACTTCTGAAAAATACGTAGTGCCCAGCGTAAACGTCCCGAAAGTCTTCATAAGACCTCCCTCAATCGACCCGTTAGCCGACAAGAACAAGGAAATCTCAGAGTCCACAATTTTGGAGATTTTGACAAAATTCGGGCTGAAACCCGACAAACCCATCATCACGCAGGTTGGGAGATTTGACCCTTGGAAAGACCCTTTAGGCGTAATCGACGTCTACAAGCTTGTGAAGAAGGAGATTCCGGCGGTTCAACTTCTTTTGATTGCTGGGATGGCGAATGATGATCCTGAAGGCTGGACTTACTTTGAGAAGACGGCTAGGCACGCTGGTGACGACGATGATATTCATCTTTTGACGGATTTCAAAGGCGTCAAAGATCTTGAGGTTAATGCTTTTCAAAGGGCGTCGCAGGTTATGCTTCAGATGTCCACCCGGGAAGGATTCGGCCTAAGCGTCACCGAATCGCTCTGGAAAGGCATTCCCGTTGTTGCAAGGAACGTCGGAGGAATTCCTCTTCAGGTCGTCAACGGAACAAACGGTTTCCTCATAGACGACATAGCTCAAGCGGCTGAAAAAACCGTTTACCTGCTGAATCATCGCGATGAGGCACAACAGATGGGTAAGAACGGCAGAGAATACGTGAAAAACAATTTCCTAATTGTTAACGACCTCAAGGGTTACCTAAAGATATTCACCGATCTCCTCTAAACTGATTTTGGAGTCTCAAAGCGCTTGAACGATAAACCGAGCGGTTGTATCTGCATTTTCTCAATTGAA
The DNA here is from genome assembly GCA_963827165.1 of Candidatus Bathyarchaeota archaeon. Lineage (GTDB taxonomy): Archaea > Thermoproteota > Bathyarchaeia > Bathyarchaeales > Bathycorpusculaceae > Bathycorpusculum. Next base: position 861,756 of record CAWGZR010000005.1, read on the forward strand.
AACTTTTAAATAATGCTTTATCCTCGTAGTTAAGTGAGGTTTTTGTGTTGTTTTTGCCTGATTTGACTATTGCGGGTCACAATGTGAATCTTACTGGTCTCATTGTAACTTTAGTTGGATTGATTATTCTTTGGATAATTGTCTCGATACCTGTTTGGCTTGCGGGTAAAGCTGTGACAGGCAGCAAAGCGACTTTTGGGGATGCCTTGCTTGCGACGTTGGCTGGACCTGTAGTGTACTTCATCGTTTTGTTCTTGGTAGGTTTCTTCCTTAGTTCGCTGATCGGTTCTATCGCGTTTGTTTTAGGCTACATTTTGGCGCTTCTGGCTTGGGTCTGGGTTTTCAAGGCGAGTTTCCAAACCGGGTGGCTGAGGGCGATTGCTATCGCGATTTTGGCCTGGGTAATCTTTATCGTTTTGTCCATCGTGGTGGGCGCAATTTTTGGAGTCGCGTATCCTGCTCCGTTCTTCCCCAAAATTTAAAAGCTGAGTAGCCGGGGCAGCTGACGCTCGAGCGCCTGTCGTAGCTCCTGCTTTAGTCGTCCAAATAGTTCCTTTCTTTATTTTGCTGGTTTTTTGATTTCAACGGCCACTCCTGAGAAAGCCTCGGGTAAACTGAGGTGGCAGAGGTGAAGAAAACTGCCAAATTGAACGGGAAAAGCGCAGGAGGCGACTGGAAGAAACGGGAAGAAACTTGACCTTCAGACACCAGAAAGTCTAAACTGGTAAACGCCCTAAAAAAACAAAGAACTAAAAATCGCTCGGCTAGTTTGCTATAAGAGGAGCCAGGATTGGCTTAGGTTTTTTGATCTCTTTGTAAGTTATTGGTAGCAGAATAAATAGCCGACAAACACGAGGATTGTGGCGCATATCTCGAGGAAAACTCGCGCTAATTTTTTGCCAGTTGTTCCTTACAGCCAGGTTTGCCCTTTGCCCGGTTGAGAGGTTTCTGTTGACTATTGTTGACTATTTTAGACTAATATTGACTATTAAAGACTATTTCTGACTATTAAAGACTCAACCTGCAACCAATCCGAACCCTAAACCAAAAAAGCAGCCCAGAACACAAACAAAAAATTTCTCTCACATTCCAGATTTCGGTTTCTTCGACGGCAACTATTATAGGCTGTTGATAGGTGGACAAGGTGGTGTTAATTTGTGAATGCGAAGGGCGGTTCTGTTTCAGCTGCTGATATGCAAAGAAAAAAGAAAATAATAGGTGCCATAGCCGTTGCGTTTGGAGTGCTGTTCCTTGTGCTTCTGTTCTTTAGGGTTCTTGGGATAATCGACTTCCTCATCCTCGATTTAATAGTGGGATTAGTAGCTAACTACCTTTTTCGAAGAATCGACCGACAAGCCACCGCCTAAAACGATGTACATCCACATACCCAACCCAATGGACGTGGCTTTAGCAAATTATTTATTCTGGAAACAGCTCAAATAATCGCACAAGTGAACCCCCATGAATCCAATTCTTCTGAAAGCGAAGAAAGTTGTCGGAACGGAAGGTTACATACTGGGCGAAATGAACGATCTCCACGTTGACTTCAACACGTGGCAAGCCACCGCCTTTTGCGTGATCCTCAGCGGCGAAGCAGCCGGAGAACTCAACCTGAAAAAACCGTTCCTCCGAAGGATAATAATGTGTTTGCCAACCGATGTGATAGAGGCGGTAGGCGACGTGGTTACGCTAAAGTCGCCAATAAGAAATCTCAAAGACCTCGCGGAAAAAGAGGTGGAATTCAAGAGTTTTAAGGTTGAAGGGAAAAGAGTTGTTAGTCCAAACGGCTTTCTTGTGGGTGAGGTCGAAGGGCTAGATGTGGATTTCAGCGATTGGCAGGTCAAAGGTCTACAAGTCGGTTTGACGGATGAAGCCGCGTTGGAACTCGGGTTCAGCCGACCTTTCATGAGCAAGGTAGTTGTGGTGATTCCAAGCAAAGCGATAGGCGCAGTTGAAAACTTCGTCACTTTAGATGAAGGAATGGAAAACCTCAAGTCGCTGGTAGAATGCATAAAATCCTGCCAACTACAAAAATAACGGCAGAAGCTTATTCTTGCCAACGCAATAACTCCAACCGCATACAAAGCAGAAAAAAATGCTATAACAGCTAGACTCTTAGCATTAAACTTCATTTTATTCAATCTGGGTTTTTTTTAGGTAGGTTATTTACGGAAATTACCGCGAGAAATGCAACTATCCTCCATGAAATATCAGAACTACTCCCCAAAAATCTTTTTTCTCCCAAAGCAAGACACTACAAAGAAAAGGACACATAATTAGACAACAAGAATCATAGTTCTTTGAAGAATTGCTGAGAAATTTTCTGTCGGGGCCGTCCTTTCCAAGCCGGCATTCTGGATTTCGATTTTTCTTGTAGTATCAAGATTCAACCTCAACTGACGAGCTGAGACTCATAACGCACGACGGCGGGATATGAATTTGTGATTTTACAATTCATAAAACTTAACTTTCAAAAACCGAGAAACTAAAAACGAGAAGATAACTTTAGCTAGTCGGTCATCCGGTGTGTATCTTACGTTTTTAGGGTTCATCATTTTGCTCGGAGGAATCTCCTTATGTTGGTGCTCAACAGGATTTTCCCAGGGTTCTTTTGACTCATCTTATTCAACCCTCTCAAATGGCGCCGTTGCATTATTAGCAGGCGCATTTATCGCGGTAATAGGAGCGGCGTTTTTGTTTATAGGGTTATTCTCCGCCACCCATAGGCGAACCCAATATTACTAACGAAATATCAGCTTGCATCCGACCGTAAAAACCAGATAAAGTATTACCAAAGACAAGGCAAGCCTCGAAAACCCTAACAATTAATAAACGACCCTAAACTTATACTCAAAGCAGGAGTTTATTTTTTTATGCAGCCAAAGCAGGAATCCAAGCCTAACCGGCTCATCAACGAAAAAAGCCCTTACCTTCTACAGCATGCTTACAACCCAGTAGATTGGTACCCGTGGAGCCAGGAAGCCTTAGACAAATCCAAAACAGAAGACAAACCTATCTTTCTCAGCATAGGCTACGCAACCTGTCACTGGTGTCACGTCATGGAAATGGAGTGCTTCAACGACAAACAAGTTGCAGACTTACTTAACGAGGCATTTGTTTGCATTAAGGTTGATCGTGAAGAGCGACCTGACTTGGACGCTTCGTTCATGGCTGTTTGTCAAGCTATGGGCAGAAACTGCGGCTGGCCCCTCAACGTGATTTTGACGCCCAAGCTAAACCCCTTCTTTGTCCAAAGTTACATACCTAAACATAGTCGACCCGGAATTATAGGAATGATAGACCTTGTTCCTCAGGTCACACAGATATGGAAAATGCAGCGTTCCCAAATGGAAATAGTCGGCGCCGACATCAAAGCACGCATAGAAGCCGCTGAAAAACGAACTCCCCAAAACCAACTCAACGCTGGTGTCTTGCAGGATGCTTTTGATCGCCTCAAACTGGATTACGACAAAGAAAATGGCGGTTTTGGATTCGCTCCCAAGTTTCCTACCCCGCACAAACTCCTTTATCTGTTGCACCTCTACGCACACACTGGAGACAAAGTTGCCCTGTCTATGGCTGAAAATTCTCTGCGTAAGATGCGTTTGGGCGGGATCTTTGATCAGCTCGGTTATGGCTTTCACAGGTACAGCACCGACCCAGAATGGATGGTCCCGCATTTTGAAAAGATGCTTTACGACCAAGCGCTGCTGACGATAGCGTATGTTGAGGCATACCAAGCGACGGATGCCGCCAAGTTCAAGATCTCTGCAAAAGAAACCATTGAATATGTGCTTCGCGATTTGTCCGCGGGTGCCGGCGGGTTCTTCTCAGGTCAGGATGCTGATTCGGAGGGTGAAGAAGGTAAGTTTTACCTCTGGACGGTCAACGAAGTGCTTGATGTTTTGGCTCCGGCAGACGCGGAGTTAGCTGTTCACCTCTATGGCCTGAAGCCTGAAGGCAACTACGTTGGCGACACAAGGCACACAACCGGTATGAATATTCTGCATTTAGCTGAGCCCCTTGAAGATCTGGCTGCATACAAAGGCATGACAATCGATGAATTAATCATGCAGATTGGCAAAATTCGAAACGCCCTTTTTGAAGCCAGACAGAAACGCGTAGCTCCAGCGGTAGACGACAAGGTCTTAACGGACTGGAATGGCCTAATGATTGGGGCTTTAGCCAAAGCAGGAACCGTATTTGATAACAATTCTTATCTTAAAGCCGCTTCCAAGACAGCCGACTTTATCGTGAATCACCTGCTCAAAGGCGACGTACTTTATCATCGTTACGCGAAGGGTGAAGTGGCTGTAGAAGGATTTCTGGACGACTATGCATACACTATTTACGGGCTTGTAAATCTGTACGAAGCAAACTTCAAAGACACCTATCTTCAGGCAGCAGCTGACCTGACTAAAACCATGGTGAAAAAGTTTTGGGACACTCAAAATGGCGGATTCTACCAAACGCAAAACACCGTTTCAGGCATGCCGAAAATCAAGCAACTCTACGACGGTGCAACTCCGTCAGGCAACTCGATTGCGATGCTGGATCTACTGTGGCTTAGCCGCTTAAGCAATGAACCCCTGTACGATCAAATGGCGACCCGGATGACGAAGACCTTCACTGAAGAAGTCGAAGGAGCACCCGATGCCTACACGTTCTTTCTTTCAGCAGTTGACTTCCAACTTGGGCCATCCTACAACGTCACTGTCGTCGGCAACATAAACGATGATAGCATGCAGCTGATGCTTAAAGCGCTTAGGAACCCGTACGTGCCGACAACAGTCGTCCAGCTTAAACAACCTGACCCTGTGAGCTTGGTTTATCAGCAGATCGGCGGCAAAGCAACCGCCTACGTATGTCGCGACCAAACATGCTTACCCCCAACAGACAACCCATCAACTATGCTGGTGCAGCTTGGAACAAAAGAAGCGAAACCTGCCAAACCCATGTAGTTAGAAAATCGGCGTGCTTAGAAGTTTGAAACATATTGCATCGGTGTCGGCCACCTTTCTGGAATCTTCCTTGCGCCAGCTTCAATTTTTGTTATGCCGCTAATTCTGGCGATTTCATCCTGAATATCAAAAGATTCCTCCATATCTCTAACCATGGCCGACAATTGCAGGTCGTAATCCCCGCTTGTCTTTGTAATAATTATAACATTCTGAATTTTAGCAAGCGACTCAACTAGCGGACTCGACACGCTGCCAGGGGTTGTAAAAGCAATGTTGAAATCCAAAATTGAAGTATATCCTATTTTACTCGGGTTTATCTGGATGGAAATTTTAATTGCACCTTTTTCTTTGAGCCTATGATATCTTTTCACAACCGTATCCGTTGACAAACCCAGTTCACGCGCGATTTTAGAAAACGAAACTCTTCCATTCACCATGAGTTTATCCACTATCTGCTTATCCAACTCATCAATCATGATTCGCTCGCCAGGTGCGCAGGCGACAGGTCCTGCGTAAGTACCGTCCGTTTCTGAGGTATTTCGCCGGTTACCTGTAAAATTCAAATTCTCCGGCATATTTCTTACTCCCGTCCAGATGTAAGTTTTCAAACCGGTCGTAGGCAGTTTACGTTTGATCAACTGCTTTACATGATCCAATTCGTTAAGGTTTCTCAATGTTGCGACTGCTCGAATGTTGTAAACACTGTCATACTGCCGATAAGCGCGTACTTCCGTTATTTTCCCAATGAGTTCCATAACCTGTTCGAGTTGCTGAGGCTCAACACTGATGAGTAAAGTCACAAGTGCATCAAAACCGAAAGAACCAAAATTGATCTGAACAGTTGCACCATTAACTATCCCTCTTTTCTCCATCGCCTTATAACGTTTCCAAACCTTGTTCTTCGACACACCGCACCGATCTGCTATTTCATTGTAACCTGTCCTTCCGTCCCTCAGGAGACTTTTCAGAATTTCCGAATCGAGCTCTTTTATCTTAAGCAACGTTTCTTCCTTTGGCTTAATGATGAACGATTTTTCATGATTAAACATTTCGCATTTCCTTAGAAAAAAACGATTGAAACAGCCAAAATATGCAATTTTTGGAGACTCTTACGCGAGAACAAACCAATAAAGGACAACTGCCTAAAAAGTAGAAATGTATTGGCGAGGACTCGGCCATTTTTCAAGCCTCTCTAATGATGTTATTTCAACATCAATTTTCGTGACGCCTTGAACTTTTCCCAGCTGCTCCTGAACCGAAAGAAATTGAACTAAATCCTTCACCATTGCGTATATTTCCAAATCGTAGTCCCCGGTTGTTTTCATAATGCTTATGACATCGGGTATTTTGCCTATTTCTTCGATAATTGCTAGGGAGTTTTCATTTGAGGTTACTGCGAAAAAAATGCATATTGCCCTGTACCCGATTTTGTTCGGGTTAACTTGAATTGTGACTTTTAATACTCCGTTTTTCTTGAGTTTTTCATATTTTCTTTTAGCTGTGCCGTATGAGATTCCAATTTCTTTGCCGACTATCTCCATGGACACGCGCCCGCCCTCTGAAAGTTTGTCAGCAATTTTTCGGTCGGTTTGATCAAGGAGCACAGATTTAGGATTGCTTCTTTGAGCCTTTATTTGATACTGGATTGGTGACTCTTCCTTTTCAGAATTGTCGTTAATTATAGCAAGGTTGTGATTCATTTCTTTTACATCTGTCCAGATCGCGGTTCTCATTTCCAAAATCGTAAAGCGTCTTTTGAATTCGTCTTTGATGACGTCCAACTGTTCAAGTGTTTTTAAAATTACGATAACGTCCAAGTTTCCTTTTACTCCCCTGCTGTAAAAAGAGTAAACTTCCGGCATTTTCTGAAGGTAACTTACAAGTTGATCTTCCTGTCGTGAGTCCACATTGATTAAAATATGCGCTACTGCCTTGTAACCGAAACTCTTGTAATTAATGTGCGTCGTCGCACCGGCAATTATTCCCATTTCTTCCATTTTCGCATAGTTTCTTTTGACGCTTTCTTTGGTTTCGCCAATTTTTTTTGCGATTTCGCTGTCGGTCTGGCGTCCGTCGGCTAGCAACTCTTTGAGGATTTTTGCTTGGATTAAGCTAATGTGCTCGGTAAAGTCTGATTTCCCTCGGTACCCTTCATGGTACTTTTTTCATTCTATATAAATTCATCGTAATTTTTTTTCCTGGTTTTTCGTATGTTAGTTTGCCCTTCGAATCTACCTGGAGTCTGCATTTTTCTCCTTTCTAGAAGTATCTTCTGAACGCTGCCTTCGTCTTAACGATAAGGCTTAGCTTGGCCCTGACATTTCAGTCGACTTCACAGTCTATGCCAATTTCGGAGGAACCAACGGTTACTGGCCATCATCAGCTGAAAGCCACTTCAACGTTGAAAAAGCTCAATCAACAGCAGCACCAACAGCTACACCAATCAGCATGGTATAAACGTAATCAGACATCATCTAATCGGCGCGGCTATGATCATCGTGGTAATCGTCGGTATCGCAGCGCTTGCAATGCTCATCACTCAAAAACAACCCTGCATGCAGCAATAAATATTGTAAATATCCAAATTTTTATTCTTTTTTTTATTTTAGTCAATGAACAGTGAATTTCTTGTAAGTCGAGTTCAAGCCCATTTCTCGTTCATGGCAATTTATCTTATGAAATTGCTATTTTCTATAAAATAATGCAATTTTATTTGATATTTTTATAATTTTTGCAAAAGTTTTAAATATAAATGCGTTTGACACCATTGACCACAGAAACAGGAGAGAAAAAAATGTCAAACAAATTAATGAAATCTTTTAAAAGCAAAACTGGAGCAATTGCAATCGTTGTATTCTTAATTGTTTCAATGTCAGCTTCAATCATCCTAATGCCAACTGCAAAGGCAGCACCTGAACAATTCCAACATTCGCCTACATCAGCGTTTCACCCAATCCCGTTGGAGCAGGACAATCAGTAGAAGTCATCATGTGGCTAAACCAAGTAATCTTCAACGCCGCCATTGGAAACAACATCAGATTTGCAGACTATCAACTAACTATAACTACCCCCAATGGCGACAGCGCAATGACACAGACATTCGCAACGTATTTGGACCCAACATCAGCTCAAGACTATCAATTCACTCCGACTCAGGTAGGCACATACTCAATAAACTTCACATTCCCCGGACAAACATACAACTTCCCAATAACATTCACAATGTTCGGTTCCAACGCTGCATATGAAGGAGCCTATTACGCACCAAGCGCTGCATCAACCACGCTTACTGTTCAAGCATCCCCATTCGCTGCTTTCCCAGTTACTCCACTTCCAACAAGCTTCTGGACACGTCCAATATACGCGTATAACACTATTGGTCGCGATCTCATCAAACTGGCTGGGTGACTGTCGCACCGGGATACACGGTTTTCTGGGTACGTACAATGCAGGCGGAAACGGCGAACAATTAAACGGAGCAGGAGACGTTGTCGGCTCAATGACGAGCCACGTAATGTGGACTAAGCCCTCAATGGGTCCAGGAGGAGTTGTCGGTGGAAACCAAACCTCAATTGTCGGAGACTCATACTTCGAAGGCTCTGCATACAATCAAAGATACACAAATCCAATAATAGTTGATGGAATGCTCGTACTACACCGAACCAATATCTTTTGCGGGAGTACCGGCTAGATTAAGCGGTAGCAAATATGGACCAACTGATCGGTGTTGAACTTACAACAGGAAAGCACTCTGGAGCCGCGCAGACATGCCGCAATATCTTTCGCATCGGTATATGACGTTCAAGACCCAAACCAACACGGAGTCTATCAGCCAATACTATTATGCTGTTCAGGAGGAGCTTCGCTTTTCGGCGTTATCCCAGAGAATCTGGCAGGCTTATGATGCGTTCACTGGTACTCAATGTTCTCGTAACATAACATTCCGGTAGGCGACATTACGCCTCTATGCTTGGACCAAACGGAGAAGAACTCATACTCAGCCTAACAAACTATGGCACCGCGATAGAACCGAACTGGTACATGCAGGAATGGAACTCATCAAGACTGTGGGGAAACAACTATTCTGGCGAATCCACATCACCACCAGTAGTTCCACCAGTCAGCAGTGCTAACAACGTGACGGGCGGTTGGACAGGCGGCATGATAAACGGCGCTTTCGTAGGAAGTATGTATGACTTCAACGTTTCAGTACCATTCAGACTCTTCCTTCGGATCAGGCCCAATTACTGCAGTCGACGGATTACAAGGATGTGAATTGCTAGCTACAGCGGCAACCTACCCTCGACTGGCGCGATCTTTATGGGTGCACAAAGCGACACTCCATACACGTACTTCGCATCAGCATCGCCGAAGACACAAAAGTCAGTGGGTCAATACATTGGCACCAGCCTTACAATCCACCACCAAGCAACATCACGGTTCTGGAGGCTGGAGTTGACCCGGTTAACGGAGTCTTCGTTGAAAACTACAGAGAAACCTCGCAATACGTAGGCTACAGCTTAGACACAGGGCAAAAAATCTGGGGTCCAACTGCACCTCAAGCAGACCTCAACTACTACGGCAGCCCAGCATCAGGCAGCTTAGCAAATGCATTCGCTTACGGAAACATGTACAGCAGCGCATACGCAGGAATCGTATACTGCTACGGCACAAAAACAGGCGATATGTATGGACATACGGTAACGGCGGTTCAGGCAACAGCACAAATTCAGGTCTCGAAACTCCATTCGCCAACTATCCAACATTCGTCAACGCAATTGGCAGCGGTGTAGTATACCTTGTTACGAGTGAGCACACACCTGAAACACCATTATTCAAAGGTGGAACAGCAAGCGCTATCAACGCCACAACTGGAAAAGTAGTATGGTCGATCTCAGACTATACAGGGGAATTCCAGACTTTCAGTTACGCAGCAGCAGACGGTTACAACACATGGTTCAACGGATATGACTCCCAAATCTACGTCGTTGGCAGAGGACCAAGTCAAACCACAGTTACCGCCCCCGAAGCAGGTTTAGCTTCTGGACAATCCGTAGTAATTCGAGGCACGGTCATTGATATTTCAGCAGGAACAAAGCAAAATGAGCAGGCATCTAACTTTCCAAACGGAGTTCCAGTCTGTTCAGACGCAAGCATGCAAGCATGGATGGGTTACGTTTACCAACAGCAACCAGCACCAAGCAACTTCACTGGCGTACCAGTGACAATATCTATCACAGACTCCAACCACAACACCAGAACAATAGGCACGGCAATGACCAACGCAAACGGAATGTACACTTTGACATGGACTCCAGACATCTCAGGCAACTATACAGTTTCCGCAAACTTCGCCGGCACTAACGGTTATTGGTCATCATACGACACCGCAAGCTTTAGCGTAATGCAAGCATCCTCAACAGCGCCACCCACAGTAACACCTGCTACCAACTTAGCCTCAAATAGCACAGTTGAATACGGAATCGTTGCAATCATTATCGTCATAATCATAATCGGCGCAGTTCTCGCATTGCTCGTCACAAGAAAACATCCATAAGAATTGAAAAATGACCAAACCACCCCTTTCCTTTTTTTGGTATGGAAAAATTTGAGGAGAAATGAAAAAGAAATGTGGCTGAGAAGGCTCTGGTTAATATCACGCAATGGCTGCAAGAACAGTCAGGCAGATTTTTCTTTTTTCTCCTAAAAGAATTTCTTCCTTAATTTCCAGAGCCTCAGCAAACCATCCAAGAAAATCTATCTTGTCAGCAAATAGTTCCTAACCTCGGTTTAATACAAGGTTCCGTGCTGACCTTTGAAAGAATGTCAAATTTAATGATGCACTGAAGACGCAAACAAAATTATTTGCACTTGGAAAAAGCTAAGCGGTACACTGATTAGCAATGGTATAAATGGCAATTCATATTAGTATGAAATATAGGAAAAGTGTGTCTTATAGTTCAAAGGAACCATGAAGGGCGATTATACGGAACCGTCAAGGTCGGCGACAGGGGACAGATAGTTATCCCAGCCAATGCACGAAAAGAACTAGACATCAACCCCGGAGACCTCCTTTTCGTTATGACAGGCAGAAACCACGGGGGTTTAACAATGGTCAAAGCCGATGCTATGAGAGAATTCGCAGAAAAGATAATGCAGGAACTCGAAGTTACTCAGCCTGAAACACAAGAAACATAATCCCGAGGAAAAATGAATGTTTGGAAACAGCGATCAGACGCGGCAGCGCCTTCAAGGGATAATTCAGAAATTCAGAGAAAAAGAAGCCACATCGCCGGTGAAAGCGTTGACTCTTCAAGATTTGGGTTTGCCTCCTCGCTTCGAACAAGCCATGCGTCGGAGATTGGGGCAGACAGGTATTTTCGTTGAAGTAAACGGCAAATATTACCTCAATGAAGAGCGGCTTAGACAAATTCAAGAACAACGTGCAGGCAGGCCAGGTGGAGGCGGCGGATACAACAGGCAGAGACCTCCAGGATGGATGCGTTACGGCGGAATTTTGTTGATGTTGCCAGTCGGAATAATTGTTATCGCCTTCCTTTGGTTTTACTTCTTCTACCTTAATGGCGGCGGGTACTTTCCCGGTGAAATCATCCTTATCCTGCTCGTTGTTTTGGTGGTTGCATTTGTAGTTCGGATGCTGTTTTGGCGGGCAAGAAGGAATTACATGCGGGAACGCTGGACGCAGAATAAAGCGCTCTAAATGCAAAAAATTTTTTGGGGCACAAACCCCGAATTTTATTTCTGTTTTTTGATTATATTTTATCTAGATTGAATTCTTCATGGATAGCCCGGACTACAGCTTCTCCATCTTTCTCCTTTACTACGAAAGATATGTTCAGTTCCGAGCTACCTTGTGCGATCATGCGGATGTTTATACCTTTCTGCGCTACTGTGGTGAATATTTTTGACGCAACTCCTAAAGTGCCTTTCATGTTAGCGCCGACCACTGCGATGACTGCAACATCGTCTTCCGATGAGATGTCGCTGACTAAACCGCCACGATCAAGCAACGCGATTTCAAGGTTGCTAATTGCCCTGCCTAAAAGTCCTCGTTTAATAACCATCGATATGTTGGCTTCTGAAGCGGCAGTGGAGATCATCATCACGTTGATGCCGTTTTTGCCCAAGACATCAAAGACTTTGGCATAGCTTCCGGGCGCACCAACCATTCCTGCTCCGCTGACGTTCAGCATAGCAACATCTCTAATCATCGCCACGGCTTTAACGACTTCTTTTGCGTTCAAATCAGGTTCATTAGTGATCAATGTCCCTTGGTTTTCCGGGTGAAATACGCTGCGTATCCTAACCGGTACATTTTCTTTTATGACAGGTTCTAAGGCTCTTGGATGCATGGCTTTTGCGCCGAAAATCGCCATTTCAGCAGCTTCTTGATAACTCAGCTGCGGCAGCATCTTCGCTGAAGGCACGATTTTTGGATCGGTTGTCATTATGCCGTCTACGTCTGTCCAAATCCAGATCTCGTCAGCTCCCAATGCGACGCCCAAAATTGTAGCGGTGTAATCTGAGCCTCCGCGTCCCACTGTTGTTACGACTCCGTTTTGGTCTGCGGCAATGTAACCGGTAACAACTGGGATGACGCCTTTTTCCAGCAATGGACTGAGTCTTTCCCGGATTAGATGAGTGGTGAAGTTCATGAGGGGGTCTGCTTCGCCGAAGTTTGAGTCTGTTACTATGCCTGCTTCTTTGCCTGTAAAGCACTGCGTCTCCAGTTTGCAGTCTTTCATCGCTCCCCCCACAATAGGTACTGAGAGCCGTTCGCCGAAAGACAAAACGTAATCCTTCGATTTCGGCGTAAGCTCGCCAACGTAACATATACCTGTTAAGACTTTTTCCAGTTCAGCAATCGTGTCTTCAGTGACTTGAGTTACTTCTTTCTGTATCGTCTTGCTGGAGATGGCTGATTCGATCACTGAAAGATGCTTTTTTGAAAGTTCCGCTGTGAAGGTTTGAATGTGTTTTTCGTCGCTTCTCTTGGCTTGCTCGGCAACTTCGAGTAGGCTGTTAGTTACTCCGGCCAAAGCTGAAACAACCACGGCGATTCCGCAATTGCTTTTGGCATGTTGAGCTACTATGTCGCTTACATGACGTATGTTTTTTCCGGTGGCTACGCTGCTGCCGCCAAACTTCATTACTATCTTCATTTTTTAGGACTCCGAGTTTTCATATAACATTCTGTCTGCTAATTTGTGTCTAATATCTAAGAGGTCTCTTAAAACTGCACTGGCAGTCTCTATCCCTCCCGCACCCTTTCCAATAATGGTTTCTTCACCCGCATATTCAGTGTAAAAAGTAACTGCGTTCAATACTCCGCTGACGCATAAGGGACTGTTTTTCGCAATTTCCATAGGTTTAACTCTGGCCCCTTCACCGTCGATTGACCCTATAAGCTTGATTGTATTTCCCCTCTTTGAAGCCTCATCAAGAGCCTCAAGCGAAACATCCCGAATTCCCGTAATATCCACGTTTTTCAGGGTTATTTTCTTGTTCAATATCCAATTTGCCAAAATGACCACTTTGCAGGCGGCGTCGAAACCGTCAACATCCATTGACGGTTCCCGCTCGGCGTAACCTAGTTTCTGTGCGTTGGTCAGGGCTTCTTGGAAGGTTAAGCGATTTTGAGCCATTTCAGTTAGAATGTAGTTGGTTGTCCCGTTCAATATGCCCCTTATGGCAAGGATTTTGTCTCCTGCCAGACATCGTTTGGCAAATTCTAAGACGGGTGTTCCGCCGCCGACGGTTCCGCTGAATCTAAGATAAACATTATTGTATTCCGCTAGTTCCGTGAGGGCTGGCATTGCTAAGGCTAATGGGCCTTTGTTTGTGGTGACAACATGTTTTCCCGTTTTGAAGGCTTTGATAATGTGGGACAGAGCTGGTTCAGCGTTCTTTATGTTGACGGGAGTTACTTCAACAACAACTTCTGCTTCGACCGAGTCGATAACATCTAGAACCGGCATCCCGGGATGGCCATACTCGGGGTCTTTAGATATGGGAAACCCCATTTGTCTAATTTCACCCAGTTTTTCAGGGCTTAACCCCTTTGTGTTTATGACTGCACCGTCTATGTCAGCTATAGCGACGATTTTTGGGTTAAACCCATAATCCTTCGCGTTTTCTTCGTATCTTTTCGCAAGAATTGCCGTTACGCTTTTCCCAACGACACCGAAGCCAACTAAGATAATCCTCATTTTTTCACCTTGTAAGAATGACTCTTTGTTTCAACCCCAATGCTCGTTCGATAGCCAACATGTCTGCATCGACCTCAACTGGTTTTTCACATTGCTTTATGGCGGTGTCTGGGTCTTTTAACCCGTGTCCCGTTGTTATGCAGACAACCCGCTCATCTTTGCTTATGACGCCATTCTTAACCAGCTTCACCAATCCGGCGATTGAAGATGCGCTTGCAGGCTCCACGAAGATTCCCTCAATTCTCGCCAGCATTTTCTGGGCATCCAATATTTCGTCGTCGGTGACGGTTTCAGCTGTGCCATGGCTCTCTCGGATGGCGTTGACGGCTTTTTTCCAGCTTACTGGGGCACCAATTCGGATAGCTGTGGCGACTGTTTCGGGATGCTCAACAGGGATGATTTTGTCGCTGTTGGTTTTGATTGCTTGTGCGATGGGTGCTGAGCCAGCTGCTTGTATTCCCGTCATTTTCGGCAGTTTCTTTATGAGTCCAAGTTCGTGGAATTCACTTAAGCCTTTCCAGACGGCGCTTATATTGCCAGCGTTGCCGATGGGTATGATGATTCTATCTGGAACTTCATAATTTAGCTGCTCGCAGATTTCGTACCCTAACGATTTTTGTCCTTCAATTCGGAATGGGTTAATTGAGTTAAGCAGGTAAATGCTCTTGTGCTTCTCAGCCAACTTTAGAACAAATTCTAAGGATTGATCAAAGTTTCCGTGGACTTGCAAGACTTTGGCGCCGTGAATCATGGCTTGCGCCAATTTGCCATATGCAATCTTGCCTGAAGGAATCAAAACAGTGCATTTTATTCCTGCCCTTGCTGCGTATGCTGCTAAACTGGCGCTGGTATTTCCCGTTGAAGCGCAAATCACGTGTCTGGCTCCAAGCTCAACGGCTTTTGTAACGCCAACGGTCATGCCTCGATCTTTGAAGCTGCCCGTTGGGTTCTCGCCCTCGTTTTTAACGTAAACTTCCTTAAGTCCAGCTTCTTCTCCCAAATGTTGAGAACGATGCAAACCAGTACCTCCTTCGCCAAGAGTGACAATATGTGCGGTTTCATGTATGGGCATGAAGTCGCGGTACCGCCAAACGGACAGGGGCTTTGTTTTCCAGTCGCTGCTTTTGAGGGTTTGCGCTAACTCTTTAAGATCAAATTTTATCTCGAGTATATCTCCGCATTTCTTGCAGAAATATAAGATTTCGTCAATGTCGTATCTTGTTTTGCAATTAATACATTCTTGATGTACCATTTTTCTAGCCCCTCAGCTAAACAAGCAACGAAGGCTGAGCTGAACTATCTGCTTAGACATTATTAATTTTGTTGCTTCCGCCTTCGTGTTATGTCTTTTTGAAGAACGCTAATTCCTAAGCAAGATTACCCTTATTCAAACCTATGACCTGAAAGCTTTAATTATAAACACTTTCCATTGTCCCATCAAAAGTTATTATCTTTTCGGTGATGCTTCTCAGTCCTATCGGGTATATCCTGGGAAAATATAGGCTGAAAGGCAGTTGAGCTTCTTCAGGCCCGGGTAAACCGACATGTCCCAGTTAATTGAGTCCTATCCCACAAGGTTAGATAAGGTTTCGTAGACTTTCAAGCTGTCTTTTTTCTCGATGACAATGATTGTTTCAGTCCAGCAGGAAATGAACTCCACGATGTTAACGCTTTGCTCAGCCAAAAGTGTTGCGATGAAGGCAACAACTCCAGGAGTCGCCTCCAGTTCCTCTGGCGAGTGCACCACTATCATCGTGCAATTGTCATGTTTCATAAGGGCGTTTATGCGTTCAGGTAACTCGCTTCTATCGATCAGGTATACAAATTTATCCAACAAATCCACTTTCATACCCGTCTTGGAATTAAGCTCTTTGCTCGTTATCATGACGGATTTCCGGTCATAAACCGCTATGCTGCTCCGCTTAAGAAGGAGAATAACCTTTTCTTCTCTTTTTTGCTTGTGCCTTTGCAGTTCCTCGGAATAACGGCGCAGGGCGGCTTTTATCGCGCTTGAATCATTTGTTCCTAGCTCTTTCTGTATCAATCTTGCTAGCTCGCTGAGGTTCACGATGCCTTTTTCGAGTGCTTCCAGTAAGTATGGCTTATTTTTTAGGTAATTTCTGACTCTTTGAGCTACGCTCATGCTACCCCCAGATGTATCAAATGGGACATTTAAGTTTTATTAAGTAACAAAAAAGTCACAAGGTTTAAGAAGACAGGGTTCGAGGTAAGGGAAACAGTTTAAGCCAAAAAAATGGGGGAGCAAAAATAACCGAAAAAATAGTGTTAGCTTACTCAGGCGGATTAGACACATCTGTGCTCATCAAGTATCTCCAAGAAAAATATGATGCACAAGTTATAACGGTAACAGTTGATGTTGGCCAACAAGAAGATTTGAAAGCTGCTGAGGACAAAGCCAAGAAACTCGGGGTGTTGAAGCATTTTTCTATAGATGCGAAAGATGAGTTCGCAAAAGACTACATTTTCCCTGCGATAAAAGCCAACGCTCTATATGAGGGAAAGTACCCGATAAGTACGAGCCTCTCGCGTCCCCTCATAGCGGTAAAGATGGTTGAAGTGGCTGAGAAAGAAGGTGCAACAGCTTTGGCTCATGGATGTACGGGAAGAGGGAACGATCAAGTGCGCTTCGACATTACGCTTGGCTCCTTGGCGCCTGACAGAAAAATCATTGCTCCGGTTCGCGAATGGGGAATGACCCGCGAAGAAGAGATAGCTTACGCAAAAACAAGGGGCATCCCAGTCTCCAACGCAGCGAAAAAATACAGCATAGACGCAAGCGTCTGGGGAAGAGCGATCGAATGCGGGTTGCTCGAAGACGCAAGTCAAGAACCCCCAGAAGATGCCTATGAATGGACGGTTTCTGCTGAAAAAGCTCCGAGTAAACCTGAGTTTGTCACTATAACATTTGAGACTGGTGTTCCTGTAGCGATCAATGGGAACGCAATGTTGCCGTTGGAACTTGTAGAGGAAATGAACAGGATTGCAGGGAGAAATGGAGTTGGCCGAATAGACCACATTGAAGACCGCCTCGTCGGCATAAAATCAAGAGAAGTCTACGAATGTCCGGCGGCGACCGTGATTTTGGAGGCACACAAAGACCTTGAAAAAATGGTTATGACTCGTCACCAAGTTCTGTTTAAGCAACAAGTTGACGCAGAATGGGTTTTCTTAGCTTACGCTGGTTTATGGGTTGACCCATTAAAGGATGATTTGGACGCTTTCATAAATAAGTCTCAGGAAAACGTGACTGGAGAAGTCAGACTCAAACTGTATAAAGGCGGCATGCAAGTTGTGGGTCGCTCTTCGGCTATGTCGTTGTACGACAAAAACTTGGCTAACTACAACATAAAAACTTCGTTTAACCAGTCGTACTCCAAAGGCTTTATTGAACTGTGGGGGCTTCAAACAAGAATGTTCAATGCCCTCAAAAAAACCACCAAAAAAGCAGTTGAGACGAAAGAGAAACCCGAACGCTAAACATCAAAAATGGAGAACAAAGAAGTGTCGAAGATACTGCATGGTGGGCGACTGTCGTCTGTCCGTGAAGACGTAGCGAAATTTACTTCTTCCAGAAAAGACGACGAACGTTTGGCTACAGTTGTTGTCGACATCAACATAGCTCATGTTATAATGCTGATAGAGCAGAAAATAATTCAGCCACATGAGGGATCAAAAATCCTCAAAGCCCTCCTGAACCTCTCCACCATGTCGTTTGATCCGATGGCAGAGGATGTTCATATGGCGATTGAAGAAGCCGTTCTAAAAGAGACAGGACCCGAAGTCGGCGGAAACCTTCATATTGCGAAAAGCCGAAACGACCAAGTGACAACAGCCATTCGCATGCAGCTTCGAAACGAGCTTGTGGTGCTAATGCTTCAGGTGCTTCAGATGGAGGATAGCCTTCTGAAAACCGGAGATAAACATGTGAACACGGTTATTTTGGAGTACACTCACCTGCAGGCAGCGCAACCCGTCACCTTCGCCCACTACTTGCTATCATACGTTCAAGCTTTAGAACGCGATTTGAATCGTCTACGGCAAGTTTACGAACGGGTTAACCTGTGTCCTCTTGGGGCTGGAGCATTGGCGACAACAAGTTTTCCAATAAACCGTGAAAGGACGGCCGACCTCTTAGGCTTCAATTCAGTGCTGGAAAACTCGATTGATGCAGTAGGCAGCCGAGATTTCATTCTCGAAACCCAATCAGTTCTCACAATGTGCGCAGTAAACTTGAGCCGTCTCGCAGAGGATTTGATAGTTTGGAGTTCACAAGAATTCGGTACCGTTGAGTTGCCTGACGAATTCACGTCTACAAGCAGCATGATGCCGCAAAAGAAGAACCCCGAGGTGCTTGAAATAATCCGTGCACGAGCAAGCCATGCGATTGGCGATTTCGTAGCTTCAGCTTCAGCCCTCAAAAGCCTCCCGACGGTGTACAACCTTGATTTTCAAGAAGTAACACCAAAACTTTGGGCTTCGATAAACAACATCGATGCTTCACTCGCAGTATTCGCGCCACTCATTGAGAATTTGAAGGTGTCTTCAAACGTTGAAAACAAGGCAGCTTCGGGTTTCGTTGGTGCAACGGAACTAGCGAATATGCTTGTACAGAAGTATAATGTGGCGTTCCGTACTTCGCACAAGATTGTGGGAGCTCTTGTCAAGTTGTTGGCTGATTCAAAGAAAACCCTGATGGATGCGACGCCGCAGATGCTTTCTGCGATAGCCAAGGAAGTCGGGGGTGTGAACTTATCAGTCAAAGTAGAAGACATGGCTGATTGTTCAAATCCGCATAAACTAGTCGAAACCTATAAAGTGCTTGGCGGACCTTCAGCCGTCGAGGTTCAAAGAGCCATAAAAAACCACAAGAAAAACATGGTAGATACCAAAAGCGACATAGTTAAACTTAAAAAGAACCTTGCAGATGCACAAAGAAACCTTAACAGTGTCGCTGAATCTTACGCTTCAAATGCTGAGCGAATAACTGAAAACGTAAGATTTAAAAATTCAAACTTATAGGTTGAATAGGGCTTTGGTCCCACAACATAGCACGTTCGAAAAAAGTAAAAAAGCGATTCTGCTTCTCGAAGACGGAACGTCATTTGTCGGAAAAGGTTTTGGCGCAACTGGAAAAATCTCCGGTGAAGTAGTTTTCTCAACTCAGATGGTTGGTTATCCAGAGGCATTGACTGACCCCTCGTATAAAGGTCAAGTTTTAAACCTAACTTATCCATTGATAGGCAACTATGGCGTGCCATCAAATGAGCTGAACCGTGGGCTGCCGCTTTACTTTGAATCAGACCATATTCAAGTTCAAGGATTAATTATCCACGAGTTGTGCCACAAACCTTTCCATTGGGCATCAACAAGAACTCTGGACACATGGTTGCTTGACGAGGGTGTTCCCGGAATCTACGGCGTAGACACTTAGACGCCTAACAAAAAAGCTAAGAACACATGGAGTAATGCTCGGCGTTCTGCAGGTTTTCGAGGAGGGTCAAGAGATAGATTTTGATGCCGTGTTAAAGGATGGGAAAAATATTGCAGACCCTAACTTGGCCGACTTAGTTAAGGAAGTGTCTGTTAAGAAACCCGTCAAGTACGGCTCAGACGGCAAAAAAACAGTTGTTTTAATTGACTGCGGAGTAAAAAACAGCATTATTCGCAACCTTCTTAAACGCAACATAAACGTGGTTCGAGTGCCTTATGACACTTCAGCCAGCGAAGTTTTAGCTTACAACCCTGACGGTGTCTTCCTCAGTAACGGGCCAGGTGACCCAAAGAAATGCGTAAAAACAATCGACTGCGTCCGAGAAGTTGTCGATAAAGTTCCTTTCATGGGCATCTGTCTTGGTGCGCAAATCCTCGCGTTGGCTCTGGGTGGAGATACATACAAGTTGAAGTTTGGTCACCGTGCTCAAAACCAACCTGCCCTCGATGTGAGCAGTCAACGGTGCTACATCACCACTCAAAACCACGGTTATGCGGTTGACATTGAATCCCTCAAAAAGACGCCGCTTGAAACTTGGTTCCTCAACGCCAACGACAAAACGACCGAAGGCGTCAAACATAGAAGTAAACCTGTCTTCGCGGTTCAGTGGCACCCTGAGGCTTCGCCGGGACCTTACGATACCGAACTGCTGTTTGACAAGTTCGCAAAAACCCTGGAGGCTCCGTAGATGCCAAAGTTTGACTGGATCAAGAAGGTTCTAGTTCTTGGAAGCGGCGCTATAAAAATCGGTGAAGCTGCCGAATTTGACTATTCGGGAAGCCAATGCCTCAAAGCCCTACGGGAAGAAGGCATCGAAACCGTATTGGTTAACCCTAACATAGCGACTATTCAAACTGATCCTAGGCTTTCAGGAAAAGTGTACCTTTTGCCGGTTACACCTGAATACGTTGAAAGAGTAATTGAGAAAGAACGGCCCGACGGCATCTTACTGGGTTTCGGAGGGCAAACCGCGCTTAACTGCGGGGTTGAACTTGATAAAAAAGGTATCCTGCAAAAATACAACGTCAAAGTCCTTGGCACACCTATACACTCAATTGAAGACACGGGCGACCGTGAACGGTTCCGTCAGGCGATGCTTAAAGCAAATGTTCCGCCTCTTAACAGCAAGTCAGCTACAAGCGTTAAGCAAGCGTTGGAAGTGGCAGATGAAATCGGGTACCCAGTTATCGTCCGTGTAGCCTACACTTTAGGCGGCAAGGGCGCTGGTGTAGCCCGCAGCCCTGAGGAATTAAAGGAAACAGCCACCAGGGGTTTGGCTCAGAGTCGAATCTGCCAGATTCTTATTGAAGAGTACGTTGGGCACTGGAAGGAAGTCGAGTACGAGGTTATGCGTGACTACGCAGATAACTGCTTAACCGTCTGCAACATGGAGAACTTTGATCCGATGGGCGTTCACACAGGCGACTCTATCGTTGTGGCGCCGTCGCAGACCATGAGCAACCGTGAATACCATCTTATCCGCTCGACCTCCATAAACGCTATACGCGCCTTGGGCATAGTGGGCGAATGCAACATACAATGGGCTCTGCATCCAAAATCTGAAGAGTATCGCGTAATCGAAGTCAACTCACGCATGTCTCGAAGCTCGGCGCTTGCTAGTAAAGTCACTGGTTACCCATTAGCCTACATAGCCACAAAACTAACGTTGGGTTACCTGCTTCCTGAACTAATAAACAAAGTAACTGAAGTCACAACAGCATGCTTTGAGCCCGCTTTGGATTACATAACCGTGAAGATTCCGCGTTGGGACCTTCAGAAATTCAAGAACGCTGACCGTCACGTTGGTCCGCAGATGCGTTCCGTAGGCGAAGTGATGGCTATTGGTCGCTGCTTTGAAGAGGCGTTGCAGAAAGCCGTTCGCATGCTCGACACGGGAAAAGTGGGCTTAGTGTGCAACCCTGAGGATTCGGAGCCTGAAAGCGAAGCGCGGATACGCGACGCTGTCGAGAACCCCACTGACGAAAGACTCTACAAACTTGTTAAAGCCTTGAAAATGGGGATTTCAATTGCCGAAATCTACCGTTTAAGCGGAGTAGATCCTTTCTTCCTCTACAAAATCCAAAACATTATCGATATGGAGACACATTTGAGGCAGCTGAATTTGGCCGAAGGTTATGCTCCTGAGGTGGTTCGTGAGGCTAAGCGGTTGGGCTTCTCTGACGAGCAGATAGCGCTGTGTCAGAAAACTGATGAATCAACAATTCGATCCTACAGGAAAAGCGCAAACATATTACCAGTTATTAAGCAGATCGACACGTTGGCGGCTGAGTGGCCGGCGAAGACAAATTACCTCTACCTAACTTACGGCGGAGACGAAGATGACATAGAGCTGAAGAGCGGTGTTAGCAAAGTTATCGTGTTAGGCGCCGGTGTCTTCCGTATAGGTTCAAGCGTGGAGTTCGACTGGTGCGGAGTCAATACAATTTGGGCTCTTAAGAAAAACGGTATCCAAGAAGCGATAATGGTTAATTACAATCCTGAAACTGTCTCCACAGACTACGACGTTTCCGACAAACTTTACTTTGAAGAGCTTTCAACCGAACGCATATTGGATATTTACGAGAAAGAGAACCCAATGGGCGTCATTACAAGCGTCGGTGGACAGATCCCCAACAACTTGGCACTGGAGCTCTCGAAGAGAGGCGTCAAGCTCCTGGGCACTTCGGCTGAAAACGTCGATTTGGCCGAGGACCGCTCAAAATTCAGCGCGCTTCTTGACCAACTTCAGATTTGCCAGCCTGGCTGGAGCAAACTTCTCTCGATTAGTGAGGCTAAGCGGTTTGCAGAAAAAATCGGTTACCCCGTTCTTGTGCGTCCGAGCTACGTGCTGTCTGGTTCCGCCATGCGCGTGGCTTACAACGAGACGGCGCTTGAGAACTTTCTCAAGTTGGCTGCGAAGGTTTCGCGTGACCACCCGGTTGTAATCAGCAAATTCATAGATCACGCTAAAGAAGTTGAAGTCGACGGGGTTTCAGACGGCGAAAACGTTCTAATCGGCGCTATCATGGAGCATGTGGAGTACGCTGGCGTTCATAGCGGCGATGCCACCATGACTATACCGCCTCAAGCCTTGAAACTTGAGGTTCAGCAGAACATCGCCAACTGCACCGAGCGGATTGTGCGGGCGCTTAACATCCATGGACCCTACAATATCCAGTACCTTGTCAAAGACGACATCGTTAACGTTATCGAATGCAACTTACGTGCGTCACGGTCAATGCCGTTTGTCAGCAAAACCCGCGGTATAAACCTCATTGAAATCGCGACTTTGGCGATGCTGGGCAAAAAGATAGATTTCTTAAAGTTGTCCCCTATGACCGTCACTAAGCATGTGGGCGTGAAGGTTCCACAGTTCAGCTTTATGCGCCTGAGCGGCGCCGACCCCGTTTTAGGGGTGGAAATGCTCAGCACAGGTGAGGTGGCGTGTCTTGGCGAAAACTTCTCCGATGCCTTTTCGAAGGCTTTGCGGTCCGCGGAATTCAGCATTCCCGATAGGGACGGGGTCGTTTTCATAAGTGTGGGCGGTAGTATCGAACGTAAAAGGCGGGTCGTTCCGATTGCGCAAGCTTTCGTGGAGTTGGGCTTTAAGATTTACGCGACGGATCACACGGCTGACGTTCTTATCGAGTCAGGCGTCGCCGCAGCTAAGCTCTTCAAAGTAAAAGAGGCCGGTGCCACCCCAAACGTCATGGATTACTTGCAAGAACGTAAAATCGACTTGGTAATCAATGTGCCTATGGCTAATCGGCAGACCAGCATTAGCGACATCTTAACCGACGGATACATTATCCGTCGTCAAGCAGTTGAATTCAACGTTCCCGTTATCACCAACTTGCAACTCGCCGCCGCCCTCGTCGACGTGATGAAGCATAGAAACAAGAATGGCACCACCATCCGCAGCCTAAACGAGTACATGGATGACTTGCCCTGGAAAATGTGGTAGTTTGAGTGCGTATTTTCTCAGGGTTTCTTCGAAATTTTTTTGTTTGTGTTTTGGTTTGCTTTTTTGGTTTGGGCCTTGGATCTGTTGCAGGTTGAGTCTGTAATAGTCAGAAATAGTCTTTAATAGTCAATAGTAGTCTAAAATAGTCAATAATAGTCAACAAAAGCCAAAGAAAATAAACATTAAACGGAGACAAGCCATGCCGTTAGATCAAAACGTAACCTTCCCAGCCGTACTTGAAAAAGGAAACAGAGCACAAATTCCAAAAACAATCGTATGGCAATTCAAAATGGAATCCACCCAAACCCTCCAAGTCGCTATAAGTGGGCGAGGCGGCTACGAAAATTTCTGCGCAAAAAATGGGCAAAGACGGTGCATATACGTTCCGAAAAATATTCTATTCACGTTATTTGGAAAAGCGGGCAATCTAACAGGTACGCTGTGGAAATAACGATTCAGCCCGCTTAAAAGGTTCCGAGAGGTTACGAATGTTTTATCAATTAATTCCGCAATAGATACCGCTGCGAAACCTCTTGCAATACAAAACCGCTGCGTTGAAGAATGGGCGAACCGCGCATTTGAGTTGGCTAGAGGAACCTGAGCTGCCCTGAACTCGTCGAGGCGTTAAACAGTGTGATTCGGGAACAAAGGTACCTGCTGCAACTCCGCGAGATACATGACCTGTTAGCAGAGCAGCGGTGGTTTCTGGAAACCCGGGAAGAAGGAATGCGCTACCTCGTTGCCAAATTGGAGGGCAAAATAGTGGGCGGAGCAACCCTGACCCCTCTCACAGGTAAAAGAGAACACATCGCCGAATTCGGCATCTTCATAACCCAAAGCTACCGTAACCTTGGACTCGGAACCATCCTTACAAAGGCGCTAATCGAAGTCTCCCGCAAGAGCGGATTCGAAATCATCCAACTCTCTTTATTCTCTAACAACAAGCGAGCTAGACACGTCTACAAAAAATGCGGCTTCAAAAAAGCTGGAAAGCTTACCGACGACATCAAATTCCCAGACGGAACCTACACAGACACAATCATAATGGAAAAAATTTTACATCAAATAAAATCCAAGAAAAATAAGCCTTAATCCTCCAAGATTTTAGCAAACAACTAGAGCTCGCGGCATTAGTCGAAGGACTGGACAAATAGCAAACCTTGAAACGGAAGGCGAACGAAAAGAATACAACTTAAAACTTCACCTATTACGCTGCAATTCTTCTTCTTCGCTTGCCAAAACTCTGATTTCTGCTTCAAACTGATTTGTTTCTTCAAAATTATGTCTCATCAAACGCACATAATCGTTTAACGTGACCTTGGAAAATATATGTTCACTAGCAACATATTCATTGCCTCTGAGTTTTGCATATAGATTTTGCATAGACATAATCTCAAGATATTTGGCCCCCAAACCCAAAAGCCTCTTCAAAGCTTCAGAAAAAACGTTTATTTTGTTTGGGATTTCTTGTTTTTTAATGTTGAATTTCGTTTCTATGTAAATGTATGTTGCTTTTTTTGGTTTTTCACCTAAGGACGAAAGTGCCTCATCAATTGATTCAAGCAGTAATTCATTGAACTTACTTTCACTTAAGGCGGTTTGCGAAGCCATTGGTAGCCCAGTTCTCGGGTTATTTGCTCGGAAAACTATATAGAATTTATGAATCTCAAATATGACGTGTTCCTAAACTAATCGAGTTTAATTCCATTTTTCCTCTTTCTTGTTGTTAGTGGTACATTGCAACGCACAAATAATTCCCTTACAGTACATTTGGGCTGTAGAAAACTTTGGAAACTCGGATGAATTTTTCCTCCGTTTCCCATGTGTGTTGCTGTTTTTATGGCTTTTGCGGTTTTTTAGGCGGTTTGCATCATCGGCGCTTTTTCTGGGGGCATCATTTTTCCTTCTACGAATGCGAGTAGATCTTCGTTGACTTGTTGTTTGTGCGTGGTGCACATGCCGTGGGGGGCGCCCGGGTAAACTTTTAGAGTTGCGTTTTTGATGATTTTGGATGAAAGCATCGCTGAGTCAGCGATTGGGACAATTTGGTCGGCGTCGCCATGCAGAATCATCGTTGGCACATCGATTCTTTTCAAGTCTTCAGTCATGTCAGTTTCCGAGAAGGCTTTGACACAGAAATAAGCAGCGGGGAACCCAGCCATCATCCCCATATGCCAGAACCAGTCTCGAACTTCCTGGGAAATCTGCGCGCCGGGTAGATTGTACCCGAAGAACGGCATACTCAGGTCCCTGAAGAATTTCGATCTATCGGCAACGATAGCTGCGCGTTGTTGGTCAAAAATCTCAATTGGTAAACCGCCTGGGTTCGCCGCAGTTTTCAGCATCAGGGGTGGCACTGCGCCGATTAGTACGGCTTTTGATACGCGTTTGGTTCCGTGTCTTCCTATGTAGCGGGCAACTTCGCCGCCGCCTGTTGAGTGCCCTACTAAAACTGCGTTTTTGATGTTGAGTTTCTCCATGAGTTCGGAGAGATCGTCGGCGTATGTATCCATGTCGTTCCCTTCCCAGGGTTGGGTTGAGCGTCCGTGTCCGCGTCGATCATGGGCTATGCAGCGGTAACCGTGGGATGCGAGGAAAAACATTTGGTCTTCAAAAGCATCTGAGTTAAGCGGCCAACCGTGGCAGAAAACTATCGGCTGTCCACTGCCCCAATCTTTGTAGAAAAGTTCAGCGCCATTGACAATTATTTTTGCCATTTCGAAAAACTCCTTTTTTCAATCAGAAGAAGCCCAGCAACGGATTTTAGGGTATGTTGGTTCAGCTTGCAGTCACAACTGAGTGTTTTCGTGGTTTTTGCGCAAAAAATATATCTTTGCTTGGCTTCTTCGATGGGGGTTAAAGGGTAAGGCTAATTGTCCAAACAAGTTAAAACTCGAACGGTAGAAGAGATTAACGAGAAAATCCGCAAGGGCGACGCGCAGGTTTTAACCGCTGAAGAGATGAAGCAGTTGGTGGAAAGCAGCGGAGTTGAGGTTGCATTTAAAGAAGTTGATGTGGTTACAACTGGAACTTTCGGCGCCATGTGCAGCAGCGGAGCAGTTATTAACCTTGGGCATTCTGATCCGCCCATCAAAATTGACCATGCTTGGATGAATGATGTGGAAGTTTGTCACCCGGGAGCCGCAGTGGACCTTTACATCGGGGCAACTAACATGTCCCTTAAGCAGCCGTTTGAGTACGGCGGAGGACACGTCATCCAAGAACTCGTGGCGGGAAAAGAAGTTGAACTTAGGGCGACGGCTTACGGAACCGACTGCTACCCCCGTACCCAGCTTAAAACCAACATTACAAAGGATGACCTTAACCAGTTTCAGCTCCTTAACTTCCGAAACTGCTACCAACGCTACAACTGCGCAGTCAACACCAGCGAAGAAACAATTTACACTTACATGAGCAAGCTTTTGCCAAGGATGCGAAACGCCACATTTTCTGGTGCAGGCGAATTGAACCCCCTTATGAATGATCCTGACTACGAAACCATTGGCATGGGCACCCGAATCTTCCTCGGCGGCGGACAAGGCTACGTCATCGGCGAGGGAACCCAGCATAGCCCCAAAAATCTTAATGGCACCCTGATGGTGAAGGGAGACGCGAAGAAGATGTCTCCTGAGTTTTTGCAGGGCGGTGCATTCACAAGGTATGGCACATCCATGTACGTCGGATTAGGAATCCCAATCCCCATTTTGAACGAGGGTTTAGCGAAGAAAACTGGGATTCGGGACAGCGAAATCTTCACCGACGTGGTCGACTACAGCGTGCCACGCCGAGACCGCCCCAAACTTAAGCAGGTAAGCTACAAAGAACTCAAATCTGGTTCAATAACCGTCAACGACAAAAAAATAAGGGTCAGCAGCCTTTCTAGCATAAAGATGGCGAAAAAGGTTAGCCAGACACTGAAATCATGGATTGAAGACGGCTCTTTCTTTCTGACTTCTCCCATTGAACGTTTGCCTATTAACAGCGTGTTTAAGCCAATGCGTCAGACCGAAGAAATTCCGTTTGTTGTCAACGTTATGCATCATGCGGTCACATGCACTGAGGAAGAAGAGATCCGCGCCATTGCGGAGCGCATCGTCACGAAATCGGTTAACCACATCGTTGTCATTGACACGGCAGGCAAACTTCGCGGCATAGTGACCTCGTGGGACATCACAAGAGCCATGGCTGAAGGCAAAAAAGCTTTAGCCGACATCGAAACCCACAACGTCTTCACCGCTAAACCAGACGAGCCGCTTGAGGTAGCTTCTAAACGTATGGCGCAGCACAACATCTCTGCGTTGCCGGTGGTGGACATGGAGACGAAGGTGCTGGGAATTGTAACTTCGGAAGATGTTTCTAAACTTTTAGGACGGGAAAAGCCATGGTGAGACTTCTCTTACGATTCACGGAAGAGCAGGTACCTGAGCCTGTAACCAGCCAAATAATCTTAGAATACAAAGTGCCAATCGCAATATTGGTCGCTCACGTAAACTCCAAAGGCGGAGAAATCCTTGCTGAAATCCCAGACAAAGACCAAGAAAGAATAGTTAAAGCTTTCAGAGAAAGAGGCGTCAGCGTAACCATCCCCAAACTCATCGAGGTAGACACCGAGAAATGCTTCAGCTGCGGCTCATGCGTCGCGCTTTGCCCCGTGGAAGCCATAAAAGTCGAGAAAGACTTCACCATAAAGTTTGACAAGGAAAAATGCCTCGGCAGCACCTGCAGCATCTGCGTGGACGCTTGCCCGGCAAGAGCCATAAAATCTGTCAAGCAAACCAACGGGGATCAATCAGCCCACAAGGCAAAGCAAAGTTGACAAAAAACCTCATCAAACACAGCTTCAGACAAGAAGAGTCTATGTGCACCATAATTTCTGACAAGCCGCAAGGCGTAGAGGCAGCCATAGAATCCGTCAGCCACAGCCGAAGGGAACTCGAAATTTATATAAAAGCAAACCCCAGGTTCCTCTATGCTCTCAAGCCGTACCAGCCACCGCAGAAGCCTCTGGTAGCGAAATTGATGGCCAAAGCCGCGGGGAAGGCAGGGGTCGGCCCTATGGCAGCCGTTGCGGGGGCAATAGCGGATTTGGCCGTCGCAGAGATGAAGCGCGTGGGATGCGAGGTGGCGGTGGTGGAGGACGGAGGAGAAATTTCTGCAGCTTCAAACGTGCCTGTAGACGTGGCAGTCGCTGCTGGAGACGAACCGTTGTCGAGGCGCTTTGGCTTTCGGCTTACAGAATTTCCCATCGGTGTCGCGACAAGTTCAGGACGATTCAGCCACGCTCTAAGTTTCGGGGATGCTGAGGCCGCCACGGTTTTCTGCAAGAACGCCTGTTTGGCGGATGCGGCAGCCACAGCTGTCGGCAATGCAGTCAAGGGCTCCGAAGCAGACGCGGGGATTAAGGCGGGTATCAAACGGGGAATGAGCATCAAAGGTGTCGAAAGCGTTTTGATAATTTATAAAGGAAAGGTTGGAATGGCGGGTAAAATCCCCGAAATAATCAAGATAAAAACCTAAAACTGGTATGCGCCCCTTTTTGCGGAATCTTTCGGTTTGGGAGCCTCGCTCGTTTGATTCTTGGGTTCTTGACGGGTTTCACTGATTCTTCTTCGGTCGGTTTTTTTTGAAAATACGTAAGCTTAAAGAACTTTGCCTGGCAAGAAGAGCCGCATAAAAGCAGACAAGATACCGCGCCCCAAAAAACTTTGAAGCCAGCTGAACAGCATGCCCAAACCCTTAAACTTGAACAAAACAGCCACGCTGGTTCTAATGGTCCTTCTACTTCTCAGCTGTTTCACTAGTGCCCTAACCTTCACAAATGGGCAACAACCGAGTTTTCCTACGCAGCCTATTGGTTCCGCAGCTGAAATTGCATCTTTGGAAGTCAACATAACAGCCAATGGCGGCTGGAACAGTAGTTTGCAAACAATTTATGACGGGATCACTCTGGGTCAAACCACGGTGGCGGATCTTCAAGATGCGGTCGATTCGGTCAACATCACCTCGACTTCTGCGGCTGAAACCGTGTTCTACTGGTACTTTGAACTAAGCAAATTCGGGGTTCCCATCAACGCGACAACTATTGAGGCAGCGCTAAATGAAACGACTATGTTGCCTGGCATCGGCGGGTTACCCGACGATTATTCTAACTCGGGCACCGCGTCTTTTCTCGTTTACGAGCGGTACGATTTGTTCGCGTATCGATGGGCCGACCAGCTGGGTTATGAAACATCCAAATGGAATCTCACTCAGGCGTACACTGTATTTAACAAAGGTGTAGCTGACTATGGTAAACCTGTTCTTTGTGTAGGGTCTAACGGGCAGGGTTGGGGAATAAGTTACGGACCGAGGTACTACGATGAAAGCGCTGAAACGATTGATATATATCTGACTTTTTGGCTCCTCGGAGTATCTGACGCGCTTTCTCAGGCTCAGTACTGGTGGAATTGGGTTAGCGCCAACCTTTGGGATACAACGGGCTACCCCCTAGGAAGCTTTTACAAATACGCGCTTGATTGGACAGCTTTTGAATGCGAAGCTGGCAGCTTTGACCAGATTATCTCGAAGCTCTACTACTATGACCCAACCATCTCAAATATGACCAATTTGTATACTGACATGGAAACTAGGTGGCTTAGCCAAAACTGGAGCAGCCCCGGATGGCTTAACTATGTCAGCGTTCATGCTACGGGCGTCGGTAGTGGCGGGGGCAACTCACAGGAGCGTCTTGAGAACACTATATCAGCTTGGGCTGCTATGATAGGATTTTACGGCAACATGACAAGTACGATGCAGAGCCAGGTGGACGGCATGTTAGACGGTTCGACAGGTCCAGCCCCAGCGTGGAGTTTACTTTTCCAAAGTGAACTTTACGATAACTTCACAGGCATGTTCATGTTGCAATCTTCCGCATCCGACAGCATCGAGGCAACTGCGGACGCAGCCGTACTGATAATGCTCCTGTCAACAGTCCCGGTGAACGGGTCTTTAGCTGTACCAATGGCTGATTCCTGGTACGAGGATATCAACAACATTATTGACGGCGGAATCAGCAACATAAATTATACTAGCCAAACTGTTACGGTAAGTGTTGCACAACCGGGAACTTTCCTTTCGATGTTTGGAACAAACATTTTCGAGTACAACTTAGACAGCTCTGGGGTTTGGCAACTGACATTCTCAAACGACTGGAACAGCATTATCTCTGAAACTCTTTTGACGCCGCTTCCCAGTTCAAGAATCTATCTTGGAACAACCAACGTAGGCGCCCTTACGATTTTTGCCTCAAACGACGGCAACAGCACGATAAATCCCTCGGGCATAGTCAGCATAAACTATGGCGGCAACCAAACATTCACTTACTCCGCTGACGGCGGCTACACAATTAATCAAGTTTTAGTTAACGGCTTCTCAGTCCCCATAACAGGAAACTACACTTTTACAGATGTTCAGATGAACCAGACTATTTCCGTATCAAGTTCTCCAGTTCCAATCCCAACGCCCAGTCCAACTCCTTTGCCTTCATCGACGCCGACCCCCTCGCCAACTCCTTTCCAGAGTCCCTTGCCAACCCCCTCTCCAACGCAGAATCCCTCACCGATACCAACTCTCTCCCCCACAGCCAGCCCAACCCCCTCGCCAACGCAAACTCCAACGTCCTCGCCAACTCTGACCCCGACCTCAACCTCTGCCCCGTCAAAGTCGAGCTCCTCGCTGCTCTCTATTCCATTGCCGGAATTTTTGGGAGTCCTAATCTTTGTAGCTGCAGTTCTTTTCTTCTCAATGTTAATGCTTTACGTCAAATCGCGGAAAAATGGTTTGGCGATTGAAAAAAAGCAGCTTTAGCCAGCTTTTTTGAAGCACGTGATGAGGAGGCGTTTTCGAAGGCGGAAACCTCGGAGGTTAAAACATAAACGCGATGTTTCTGCGGGTCTAAAACGGCTGTTCTAGCCGTTGGAAAACGGTGAAACCCCGTTTGGTTTATGAAAACTCTTAAATTATACAATTCCCAACTGAATGCAAGGTCTCTTTCATGTCATCAGACACTAACAAGTGTGAAATCCAAAGCTATGACGATAAAGAAAAAATGTTCCTTGTTAAGTCACCCAACGGAAACGTCGTGAAGGTTCAGGACACCTTTGCAGAAATGTTCCCTCTTTGGGTTGGAAGAGTTTTAATCACAGCTCAAAATGAGAAATGGGCACTTATCGCCGCCAGCTTAACCACCGGTTTCGCCACAAGCGTCATTGAGGCGACTGCTGAAGCAGCAATAGAGAGGCCTGTTCCAGCTGACCAAACCCCTGACAAGCGACCCGGTATACTTATTCAAATTTATAATCGCGATCGTTTTGAACTCAAACATCAGCTCATGCAGCGTATTGGCCAATGCACTTTGACGTGCCCAACAACCTCTGCTTTCAACGGTTTAGTCGGTAAACGCACATTAGATGTTGGTAATAGTCTTCGCTACTTCGGCGACGGGTACCAGAGAAAAGCCATGGTTGGCGGAAGAAAATGCTGGAAAATTCCCGTGATGGAAGGCGAATTCATAGTTGAAAACGGTTTTGGCGCTATGGAGGCAGTTGCAGGCGGCAACTTCATGATTTTTGCGAAAGATCAGCCTTCAGGATTGAAGGCGGCTGAAGCAGCAGCAGACGCAATCCGTGCAAACGCTCCTGACGTAATCATGCAGTTCCCCGGTGGAGTCTGCCGGGCAGGAAGCAAAGCTGGCTCGCTCAAATACAAACTTAAAGCTTCAACTAACCACCCGTATTGCCCAACACTTCGTACACTTGTTCCCGACACGGTCGTTCCAGAGGGCGTAAACTGCGTTTACGAAATCGTCATGAACGGGTTGACTTTGGATGCTGTGAAGAAAGGCATGAAAGAGGGTGTAACCGCGGCTCTAGGCGTGTCAGGTGTGGTCAAGATTTCGTCTGGCAACTACGGTGGAAAACTGGGTCCCTTCAAGGCTTACCTTCGGGAAGCCATTGGTGCTCCAATGCCCGAGCCAGCGCCGGCACCGCCAGCAAAGGCTAAAGCCTAACGTTCCGTTTTTGCGTCGGAACTTTTATTTGGTTCCTTTTAACGTTAGTTATTCCGATTAAAGACAGAATTTAGTGAAGTTGTTTGAGTACAGCCAAAAAATCGTCTCTTGAACTATTCCGCCTGCGAAAAATGCTCAATTCCTTAGCGAATAAAGAGGGTAGCCACACTGAACTCATCACAGTTTATGTACCGCCAGGCAAGCAAATCAGCGATGCCTTAAACCTTCTTCGCAACGAATACGGAACGGCAAGCAACATAAAATCGAACGTTACACGTAAAAACGTACTGGACGCCATTACCAAGGCGCAGCAGAAACTCAAGCTCTTCAAAGACCCGGGCGAAAAAGGCATAGTTATCTTTACAGGTGCACTTCTACCGGAAGGTGGAGGACCAGGCACCGAACGCATGGAAGCATACGTTATTGTTCCACCTGAGCCGATCAAGATTTTCCTATATCGCTGTGACTCACGTTTCCACACTGAGCATCTGCAGGAGATGCTGCGGGAGAAAGAAACATACGGTATCTTATTGGTGGATGCCAACAATGCCACCATCGCAACCCTGCAGGGCAAACGGCTAGACATCGTACGTCAAATGCATTCGGGCGTCACAGGTAAAACTAAAGCAGGTGGGCAGTCAGCTAGGCGATATGAACGTTTGCGGGACATGCAGCTTAATGAGTATTTTACCCGTGTTGCCGCTCATGCGGACGAAACTTTCCTGCCTATTGACACTCTGAAAGGGATTATTCTTGGTGGTCCTGGTCCGACAAAATATGATTTTGAGAAAGGTAGCTACTTGAACTATCAGCTTAAAGACAAAATTCTCGATATCGTTGACACTGCCTACGTGGAAGAGCAAGGCGTTAAAGAAGTTATGGACAAAGCACCTGAAATCATGAAGAAAGTTCGTTACATTGAAGAAAAAGCGATTATGCAGAAATTTCTCTATGAAGTGGGCCACGACACGGGAATGATAACGTATGGCGAAGCTGAAGTTAGACGACTCCTTCAAGCTGGTGCAGTGCGTCTGCTTATTATGTCTGAAAGCTTGGATTTGGTTCGCGTTACCGTCAAATGCAGCGCATGCGGTTACGAGGAGCAGCACACCGTAAAAGCCCAGGACTTGGCGGCTTTCGAACAAGGACTCATCGGCAAACCCTGTGCAAAATGCAGCGCGCCATCCATGACAATTTCGGATAAGAAGGATGTTGTCGATGACTTGGGCGAACTCGCAGAACTCTCCAACACGGACGTCGAAGTTGTTTCGACTGAGACTGAAGAGGGACAGATGCTTAAGAACGCTTTCGGCGGCATTGCTGCAATGCTTAGATTTAAACAGCAATCATAGGCGCAGAATATTTGTTTTTCAAGTTTACCTTGAAGTTGTCACGCTGCCGAACAGAAAAGTCCAAATTTCGCCTGCAACAAGATTGTTATGCTAAAAAAATTAGCTATTGGCAAAATTAAAAGGATTTTGGGGTAAGGTGAGGGGGTTTGCCCCTCCCTCTATTGAAGCTCAACTCTTTCCAATTCAACTAAAACGCTGCTTTACCTTAAAAGGGATATTTCGAATCTCGTAATATATCTTGTTCAACGCGTCAACATTTCAAAATATGCTCGATTTGGCTTTTTGTCAAATTCTTAATAAGCAGTTGCTTTTTTCTTGAAGTGGCTCCAGTTCTAAGCTCAACTTTAACCTGTAAGAGCTTTGAAAATTCCTTCAAGATTTCCTTGTTTACCTTGCCTTTCACTGGTTCTTCGGTGCTGTGGACAACAATCTCATCTCCATCAAGCTTCACAGAGAATTTTGGAGAGTTTGTTTTTACAAAAATTGTAATGATGGTGCCGTCTTTGTTTTCTTTGATGCTCATGCAGTTATGCACTCGGCTGCCTGCGGTTGAGTCTTGCTTTGGAGTGCCCAGCTGAACTTATTGCGTAAGGTTTTTGGGTAGAATTTTTCGATGTCGAATTTTACTTTTTTAGCCCATTTCACGTAAGCTGTCGGGTCAATGTATGATTTTAGCGAAGTGCCAAGGTTGTATTCTCTGGTCAACTTGGTCAATTCAAGGTCAAGCTTTGCCTTGTCGATTCTTGCTTCGAGCGACTCAGTTTTTTTGCTTGCAGCCCTCTTAACCTGCAACTGCGCTTCGAGCGATTTGACGTTGGCCTCTTTCTTTTCCAGCCGCTGCTCAAATGTCGGAGGTACCTTTTTCTTGTGGTTTGCCACAACGGCCACTTCATAGTTGGCTAGTTTTGCATAGTAGGTTTTTTTGTAGTCTGGCGACTCTTTTGTAACTTTTTTCTCGTCGGTTGCTTCTTTAAGCGACGCTTCAAGTGTGGTGGTGCATTTCCATGTGCGGAAGACTTTGGCTGAGAGTTTCGGCACTTTTTCCGAGAGAAAACGGGCCACTTTTTTGGAGTCGACGCCTTCGAAGAGGTACTCTTTGCTCGTTTGCATGTAGTTTTGTATGTTGCGAATGACTTCTGGTGGTGCTGGAAGAGTTTTGTCCCATTCTACGCTGTCTTTGCCAAGAAAATGGAAGTTCAGTTTGTTTCCATTAATTTTCACGTGTTCAGCACGGAGTGTGATTGCGCCCACGGTGTCTGCTTCATCAGGGTCTTTTTCGTCGCCAACCCTCATGTTAACGGCAAAAATAAGCCATGCAACTGTTGCTACCTTCCGTCTCTCTCCATCTTTGGAATCCAAATTTCTTTGAATATGCTGCTCTACGGTTTTGATTTGTTTGCCTAGATTTTCGGCTTTTTGGAATTTTTCTTTTTCCCGGTTCTGCTTCAGAAAAGCAGTGTCGCTGAACCAGACGTACTTTATTTTTCCCGTTAGTTTGTCTTCCCATTTTGCAACATACATCTTTTCGGGTTCCCAAACAACCCCTTTCCAATGTCCCGATGGAACAGGCATGTCAGGTGGCAAATTCAAAACGATGTCTCCCTCGCTTGGTCCATCCTTCCATTTTCCCCGTTGCGGATGGTCACCGCGTCCAGCGAAAAGACAAGATGGCTCAGCTGTCCAGTTGGCAATCTCAAGCCGCTGCCCATCAACATCCGCGTAACCGAACTTTTCTTTAAATTCCAGCCGCTTGACTTTGCGTTCGTCAGCTTGCTGCTTTTTGATTTCTTTTGTCAAAGCTTCTTTCTTGGCTTTTTCTGTCTCGATAAAGGTGCAGACTTGGCTGAAGTCGATTTCGTTGGCTTCGCAGCCCCCGCCGCTTTGGGTTTCAGCTGGATGTTCGATACAATTTAGGTAGTTTGGAATGAATGTTTCTAGAAGCTTTGCTGAGGAATTTTCTTGTTTTAGTGTATTTAGGAACTCGCGCATGAAGTTGTGTTTGAAAACTTTGTCTGGCGGGGACGCGGTTGAGAGACTTTTTTTTACCCATGCAACCGCCATCTGCTCGGTTTTAGGAGTCAGCTTGAAGGTTTGACCCTTGATTTTGACGCTGAAACCTTTGTAATCGTAAAGTGGAACGAATATGCCGTTATGTTTCAGAGTTTTCATAACGTGTCGCATTTCTAAACCTCTATGTTTCTTCGGTAAACGGCTTTTTTACTGTTAATCCGTTTCCCTTATTATTTAACTTTACAGCCTTAGCTATCTGCTGAAGCCGCAACTTTCCATTACCGAGTTTCCGAAACTTAAAAAGATATGGCTAAAACGGCTAAGTTTTCTGGGATTTACTACTAAAACAGGGTTTTTTGATTTTTAGCATCCCTACTGTGGAGCAGCTTTTGGTAGACGGCTTCCACGTTTTTGCGTTCAACAAAACCTTTGTGAGGACGAAACCCGCCTCCGAAGCCACCTGGAATATGCATAAGCTCATGGATAAGCGTCTTTTCTTGGTCTTCAGGTCGCATTTTATCGTAGACTTCCGAGATGACCTCGATGGTGTAAGATGGGGGCAGGTTTAAAACTCCTTGCCAAACTTTGCCAAGTCCATGGATACGTGCAATTGTGCGTCTTGCCTTGGACCCTCTGCTTCTGATGCAGAAGACGAATTGGGGCACAACATGGTAAAACTCGCATTCTTCAGCTAATTCGTCAACATGTTTTTTGATTTCTGGAGCTTCAAAATACTTTATCGGCAAACTGTTCCCTCTCTCTCCTAGACGGCTTAGTATATGATTTTCATGTTAAGAAGTTAAATGCTTTTCCCTGAAACCGTGTTTTCTGCGGGCTTTATTCAAGAGCTGGGAGCACCTAAAAGGAAGCCAAAGAGGCTAGACACGGATATTGACAAGGCTTTTATCGCTAACGAACCCATTTCTAATTGATGTTTTTATGCCAGCGGTTAAAGATATTATGACCAAAAACGTCGTTACCATCGACGTTGCACAAAGCGTTTTTGAAGCTGCTGAATTAATGTCTGAAAAAGGGGTAGGCTGCTTGGTCGTCACTAACAAGGTTGTTCCAGTTGGAATAGTCACTGAACGAGATTTCGTAAGGCGAATCGTGGCTAAACGAGCTTCATTTGACCTCAGCGTGTCTGAAATCATGACTAAGAGTCTCGTTACGGTTGAACCTGACGCCTCAATTAGGGATGCAGCGCGGTTAATGTCGAATCACAAAATCAGGCGACTGCCCGTTCTAAAACAGAACCAGCTAATCGGAATATTGGTAGCCACCGATTTAGTTCGAAACGTGGGCAAAAAAACCACGGCGGAAGAAATTATTGAGGCTATAGGACGGTACCCGGCAGGTTTGATCACATAAAGCCACAACGTGTGAAACAATGTCGTTGATGCTACGTTTCAGCTAAAGAAATCCTTCTTCTTGTCGCAGTTTGCATTTTTCTAAGTTTTTTGATCATTTCATCGATTTCAGCGCTTTTTTCTTTGAGGGTATCGATTGAATCCT
The DNA here is from genome assembly GCA_963827165.1 of Candidatus Bathyarchaeota archaeon. GTDB lineage: Archaea > Thermoproteota > Bathyarchaeia > Bathyarchaeales > Bathycorpusculaceae > Bathycorpusculum. The sequence continues at coordinate 899,346 of CAWGZR010000005.1, forward strand.
CAGGTTTTCCGGTTCTTGCTTCAAGAAACATAGCAAAAAGGTTCGGTGTCTTGGGCGTTTGGTCTGCGTGTAAATTTACGTCTAATACGCCTGTTAAGTATTCTTTGAATAATTCATGCATACTGTTGGCCAATTGGCTCTCTTTTGTTAGAGCGCGTTCCAGAATTGCGAGGCCTGTCCCCGTAATTTTGTATATCTTTCGTCTTCTTAGGTTTTGGCTATCCCATTCACCTTTGACATAGTTTGATTCTTCAAGGTCGTTTAGGATTCTGTAGATTCCGCCGCTAGTTAACTTGACTGTACCTTTTGTTTTCTCTTTGACTTCTTTCATTATTTCGTAGCCATGGCATGGCTTCTTGCTCAGCAATGTGAGTGCTATTAGCCGTATGTAGCCCTTACGCATCTCCTTAAGCCAGCCAACTGTGGCGTCTTTTTCCATAGGTTTTTCCTTTTGTTCCTCTTAAGCATCAAAGCAATATTTATATTCTATTGAAACATATGCGACTAAAATATATCCGACGTATGCGAATGAAACTGATTAACTTGCGAGGCTGCTAAACAATGGTTGAATATAAATGGGTCGCACTCTCAAACACAACTCTGGGTACTCTCATGGCTTCAATAGATGCCACTATTGTTTTGATTGCGCTGCCAGCTATCTTCCGCGGAATTAACATCAACCCTTTTTCATCTTTCCAGTACATGCTGTGGATATTGTTCGGGTACAGCATTGTAACCGCCACGCTGCTTGTTACTTTCGGGAGGCTTTCAGACATGTTTGGTCGGGTGAAGCTTTACAACCTTGGATTCGCAATTTTCACAGTCGGCTCGATACTGCTCTCGATAACCCCGAGTCAAGGTGACGCAGGTGCCATCGAGTTAATAGTTTTCCGGATAGTCCAAGGCATCGGCGGCGCATTCTTATTTGCCAACAGTGCAGCGATAATAACAGATGCCTTTCCGAGTAATGAACGCGGAAAAGCCCTGGGAATAAATCAGATATCTTTTCTCGCAGGTTCCCTAGTGGGTTTGGTTCTGGGTGGAATTTTAGCAGTTTACGACTGGAGGCTCGTGTTCTTGGTAAGTGTGCCAGTAGGAGTGGTAGGAACAGTTTGGTCGTATCTGAAGTTGAAGGAGCAATGCACTATCCGAAAGAACCAAAAACTGGACATTTGGGGAAACATCGCTTTTGGCGGAGGCTTAACATTAATTTTGGCTGGTGTAATCTACGGCTTGATACCGTATGGAAGCTCAGTTATGGGCTGGGGCAATCCATGGGTCATTGCTTCGCTCGTAGCGGGGGCTGGTCTTCTCATTGCCTTTCCCTTTATTGAAAGTCGAGTCGCCGAGCCAATGTTTAGGCTTGACCTATTTAAGATACGGGCTTTTAGCGCGGGCAATCTTGCTTCGCTTTTTAGTTCCATGTCAAGAGGTGGAGTGATGATAATGCTTATCATTTTGCTTCAGGGAATTTGGCTTCCTTTACATGGGTACAGTTTTGATTCAACGCCATTTTGGGCTGGAATTTTTATGATTCCTATGTCTATTGGATTTGTCTTAACTGGACCGATCAGCGGTTGGTTGTCAGATAAACATGGAGCAAGGTTACTCGCCACCTCGGGCATGGTGATTTCAGCCGCCGCCTTTGTGGGGTTCGTTCTGCTTCCAGTCAATTTCATCTACACTGCCTTTGCAGCGGTACTTTTTATAATGGGCATTGGTGGCGGTATCTTCGCTTCCCCAAACATGGCGTCCATTATGAATTCTGTTCCTGCCGAGTGTAGGGGTGCAGCGTCAGGAATGCGTGCCACCATTCAGAACAGTGCAAGCACAATAAGCCAAGCCGTCTTCTTCACAATCATTATAGTTTCGTTGAGCGCGACTCTTCCAGGTGCACTTTCCTCTGCTGTCACAAACGCGGGTGCACCTCAGCTTGCTTCTGCCTTGAGCGCTACCCCAGCCTCCGCTGCTCTCTTTGCCTCATTTCTAGGCTACAACCCAGTTGCAACTCTGATTCACAGCCTTCCCGCATCTCTGGCAAGTTCCATCCCTCAGGCGACGGCCAATTATCTTACAGGATCAAGCTTTTTTCCAACTGCGATTTCGTCGCCGTTCATGACTGCACTCAGGGAAGCGTTCGTTATCGGTGCGGTGATGTGTGTTATAGCTGCAGTTTGCTCTGTGTTGAGAGGCGCAAAATACGTTCATGGACAAAAAGCTGATGCAAAAGGAAAAGAATAAGCACGGCGCGGTACAGGCGCCAAATCATTCTATGAAAATGCTTTTATCCGAAAACGATTTTTTCATATAGTTGGATGCTTTATGCCAGCTGTTAAAGATATCATGACTAAAAACGTCATGACTGTTGATGTTGACAAAACTGTCTTTGAAGCGGCTCAACTTATGTCAAAGAAGGGCATAGGTTGCTTAGTGGTCACTGTCGGTGACGTTCCCTCTGGTATAGTAACTGAACGGGATTTCGTGAGGAGAATAATTGCGCAGCGTGGCTCTTTTGACCTTAAAGTATCCGAGATTATGTCTAAATCTCTCGTTACCGTGGACCCTGATGCTTCAGTTAAAGATGCAGCAAGGTTGATGTCAAGCCACAAGATTCGGCGGCTTCCAGTTTTGAAGCAAGGCAAGCTTGTCGGGATAGTGGTTGCTGCTGACTTGGTGCGTAATGTTGGGAAAAAGACCACGTCTGAGGAGATACTTGAGGCGATAGGGCGTTACCCTTCAGGACCAATTACATAGAACGCTGTTTTCGAAATATGCTTTCATCTGAAAAAGGCTTCACCTGAGCTTTGGATAATCCTAATCATAGGATTTTATACTTCGCAGGCTTATTCTGCGCTGATTTAGCAAAACTTTATAACATCGCCAAACGTTTTGGATTCTAAAAAGGTAGAATCAAGATGAAATTCGGCACATACATGTTTGAAGCTAAAAAAGTTCCAGGCTTCGACTTTGACCTTTTCCGAGTTAAACCAGAAGTAGGCAGACGATTACCACCGAAACCTGACATGTACAGCAACATCGCGATCTTTGGCGACAACGTTACCGCACGGAACCACCCAGACTGGATTTCACAGTCAGATCTAGGCCCAGCATGGAGAACAAACGACAACTTCAACGTAAGATGGGACATTCTTTGCGCAACCCAGCCAGAACACCGCGCTGAACAATTAGACTACATGGAAGACGTTGCAAGGAAAAGCCCCGGAATATGGCTAAACAGCATCCACTTCGCAGATCACGGACACTGCATATGCCCACGATGCAAAGAACTTCACGAAAAAAGCGGCTTAAGCTGGTATGAATGGCGACGAAAAGAAATCACCGAGTACATGGCGGCAACAAGCGAACGAGTACGTGACAGAGCAAAAAGCCAATTTGTAATCGGCGTCTTGCCTGACCCAGTTACAAACTACGAACGCTTCGGCGTAAACTTTGACGACTTAGCTCCTCTGACCGACGAATTCCTCGTGGTCATGTTTAGCAAAAACTACGCTACTCCTTGGTACTGGGAAATGCTTACCCGCAACTTCAAGAAACTCTTCAAAGACGTCAAGCTGAACATTGCATTGTACGTTATCGGACCCGGCGACGACCCACGTGAAACACCAACTGCAAGCGAACTTTTGACCGTTTCAGTGCGTATGGCAAGAGCGGGTGTAGATGGACTCCTGTACTTGACAGACAAGGCTGCACAGATGGTCGAGTTCCAGAAAGCCATGATAGCCCAAAAAGACGCTCGCGAGCGTTTGAAGAGCTACGGTGGCAAAGCAGGCCAAGAAGTCCTAGACTTAGTCACAAGCTGGGAAAAGATCGTATAATAAGCGCCCAAAACACATCAATGCAGGCATGAGTGGTAAAAAAAACCACCAGGCTGCCATTTTTTATATTAAATTATTTTTTGCTTTTTTATTTTATGTAGTCTAATGCTCGGGTTTTGGTTTCCCGTATTTCCTTCATGGATTCGTATTGTGCTTCTATTAGGATTTTTAGTGCGTCAATGTTCTTTTTCACTTCGTCAAGTTCACCGGTCTTAAGCAAAATACCCGACTTCACCAGTTGCTCATTCATCTTCTCAACCGTTACCTCAAGCACTTTGACTTTGAAAGCGAAAATCTGAAGCGTATAGAGTAGGCTTAATTGGGAATTCAAAGTTTCCAGCTGATCCAAGTAACGAGTTTTCTTTATGAACGCCTTTATTTTCTGTTCATCTGAAGCCTCAGGTGCTTGCATAATTTGCTCGTAGATCGCTGACTGCTTCCATGTTGCCTCCTTTGTTTCATCAACAACTTTCTGAATCCGTTTAGCGGTCTTATCTAACATATCTAAGTACTTCATCCAAACCCCATTCTCCCCCAAACAATCAATGATTATGGTTCCACCACTGTAATAACCATTATATATAGAATAACCTATTAAATCGCATGATTTTAGAGAGTTTGTAATTTCTACTATTAAATCGCAAACTCCGTTTTTTTGGTTGTTTTGGTTCATTTTTTCACGCTTCATATTTACTAAACTAAGTTTGCCTGTGCAACCTGTCGCCGGAACTTTTCTTCCCCTGAGAATTTGAATAAGAACCCTAAGTTGCCAGTTGGGAGAGGTTGCCCCGATTTTTTTCAAAAGCATCAAATTCAAAAGTTCTTGAAAAAATCTTTGCAGTCGACAGTTTTTTCCTTCCGAATCCCTTTTTTAGGCAAAGCATAAAAAATCATGGCGTCATTTTTATTATTAGTAGTGATTTAGGACATGGGGGCAGTTGCGAATGAGTGGGCATGGGTTTGTTAGTGGAAAAGTTGTTTTGGGCGTAGCAGTTTTATGCGTTATTCTGCTGAGTGTTACTGTTGGTCTTTTGGAGTTCCAAAATCGTGGTCTTCAAAGCCAGCTCGAGTCTAAAAACTCGGCGGTTTCTTTATTGAACTCGCAGTTAAACTCGACTAGTGATTCGCCGACGGAGTTGAAGGCAACGGTGGCTTCTCTTCAGAGTCAGTTGAATTCGGAGAACGCCACGAACCAAAATCTCAAGTCACAATTAACAAATGAAACTAACTCAGCAAACTCCCAGGTTTCGCACCTTCAGACCTTGCTTTCATTTTCAAACGCTAACGAGAAAGATGATAAAAGCCAAATCTCTTCGGAGCAATCAACAGTCAACTCTTTGAAGTCACAGGTAGCCAATTTGAAGTCGACAATGGCGAACTGGGACGCGCCCGTCACTGATGGATTCAGCCTGATCCAGATTACAGACACCCAATACCTTAGCGATAAAAACCCTGAATTATTCAACACCCTCACAAACTGGATAGTCGAAAACAGTAACGCATTGAATATCTCAATGGTTATCCACACTGGCGACATCGTGCAAAACCCCCTAAATCTGACCAACTGGCAAAATGCCAATGACGCCATGATGCAGCTGTACAACAACGGGGTACCCTATTGCTGGGACGCCGGAAACCACGATTTCATCGGAGAAACAACTCCTGCCGGTAATAACAATGGCGCCTGGCTGGGTGGGAGCGGCTACTCCGCTTTTAATGTTGTCGCTATGCAGCAAGAACCATATTGGGTGGCAAGCATCTTCAACGGCACAAGTACCGCAGTACAATTTAGCTATGGTAACTACCGCTTCATGGTAATCAACATCGCCTACGACTCGAATCAAACTGTCCTTGCCTGGATGCAAAGTCTTCTTAAATGTAACCCGAACGTAAACGTTATTGTCGCCACACATAATTTCCTAAATGGCGCCGGTGGCTACGGGTACGCTGTTAGTCCTCAAGATATCAGTTGGGCCAATAACTTTGAAAATGTAGTAGGCAATTACTCGAACGTTTTTATGACTTTAAACGGGCACGACGTAGGCGAAGGGGCTGCATTTAACCAGAAATTGGGGAACCGAGAAGAGATCTTTTTTAACAGACAAGAAATTGACGGTGAGGCTGGTGCGGCATCCGCGAGAATTTACACATTCAACATGACCAACCCGGCACAAGCAACTGTAACCGCTTACACTTACCAAGCCTACTCAAACCCACAGGGTGGACCTTCATATTTAATCGATCAGATCAATCAATTTACCTTCACATCGAAAATGATCGCCTATTCCCCTCAAATTACGAACCTCGAAAGCAGCACACCGTTTTTAGGAGCAAGCGGCTTTAGCACAAGCTTTTCAAACCCAATAACTTTGGCAAGCTATAACCAAACCGGCGACTTGCTCAGATTCTACAATTTGACTTTGAACGATTTCACCTCGAACCTGACGGAAAGCTCAGTTGGCGCTAGCATCTCAATAAATACCCTTGACTCCAGCAGCATATCCTACACGGTCAGCGGTGGCGGCGGTACCCAGGCCTTTCTCGTTGACACACAGCCAACATCTGTAAACATAGATGGAACGCAGACCCTCATTGGCTGGACTTACTCAAACGGGGTTGTCACAGTTACGAACGCCACCAAAGCAGTAACAATAAACTTCACATAAATTTCTTCAAATTACATTTCCGCGCGAAATGGCTTTCTCATTTTTCAGGAAATTTTCATGTTGCTAACTTTGTAGATAGCTACTTGTTTTTTTTGAATGCAGTCGTTTTAAACAAAAAAGTAAAACCCAAAGCTTAAGTCTAGTTCAAAAAACCTGTCAGGATGGTTGTGCTTGCTCTTTTTTCAGAGCTGAAACCCACTCTTTTGCATTCATTAAGCACGGCGCAGTTGGGTGATTTTTGATGTAGGCGTGGCTGAGCCTTACTGCCATTGGAGGTATAATTCCCGATTTTTCCAGTAAATCGCCGTTTGCGAAGAATCCCCTGGTGGAGCCGTCGTAGAGCACTGAGCCAGAATGCATGACTATTACTCTTTTTGTATGTTCAGAAACCAGCGTCATATCATGCGTTATCGCTAAAATCGTTGTGCCTGCCTTGTTCAGCTCCTCAAGCAGGTCCATTATGTCTTCGGACATACGGAAGTCTTGACCCGTGGTGGGTTCGTCGACAATCATGATTTTCGGGTTCATTGCAAGAATAGACGCCACCGTCAAACGTCGTTTTTCGCCTGTCCCCAGAAACATTGGGTCCTCATCGATCTTCGCCAGCAATCCTACGCTCTTGAGTGCCTCGTTGACTCTATGATCGATCTCCTGCTGCGGAACCTTGAGATTCTTCAAGCCGTAAGCGACTTCATCGTAAACTTTACGCATGAAAATCTGGTTGTCAGGATTCTGGAAAACGTATCCGACGTAACAGGGGATTTTCTGAATCACTTTTTTGTCACGAAGGTTCAACCCCATGACTTTTGCTTCGCCCCCAAACTTCTTGTATAAACCGCTTATTACCTTAGAAATAGTTGATTTGCCTGCCCCGTTTTGACCGATCAACCCTACGAACTCTCCCTTTTTTATGGCGAAAGTTACTCCCCTGAGCGCTTGGGTTCCATCATCATAGGAGAATTCGAGGTTTTTGACACTTATTATTTCCTCAGCATCCTTGTCAAGCGGGTCATCTTCAACGCTTTCCGAAAGTTTCTTGTCTTCACATGCTTGGATCATTTCATCAACGGTGAAGGGAACTCTGCCATTGTAGTTTAAACCCGATTGCCACCCGATCCTTGCAATGTCCGAGGAATATAATCCATTTTCGGCAAACAGTTTAGGTTGGCAATATACTTCCTCGGTGGTTCCGTATGCAATTGTCTGCCCGTTGTTTATTGCAAGAACTTTATCTGCGTATCTTTGAATTACTTCTGGGTTGTGTTCCACAACAACTATTGTAATGTCGTATTCACTTCTTATCCTGTCAATCGCCCGAATAATACTGAACTTTCCTTCCGGATCAAGATTAGACATAGGCTCATCCAAAACCAAAAGCTCGGGCCTCAAAGCTATGAAAGAAGCAATCGCTGCCCTTTGTTTTTGGCCGCCTGAAAGTTCGCTTGGATGAACGAGGTCCGCAATAGGCCAAAGAGACCCTAACCCGACTATTTCAAGTGCTTCTTTAGCCCGGTTCTCAATCTCCTTCTGAGGTAGCCCCAGAAGCTCCATTCCAAACGCGATTTCATGAAGCAGATCCATTCTTAAAAACTGGTTCTCAGGATCTTGAAGCAGCAATCCAACACGGGGGGCTGTCTGTTTTAGGCCAACAATATTTTCGATAACCTTGCCGGTTTTTTCGTCGGTTACCGCTTCGACTTTTGTGAGGGTTTGCCCGAAAAGTTTTATTTCGCCCCTAACGTGCTCACGCTCTTTTCCTCGGGGGACGGTAAAAACATGCGGTATGACTCCGGTCAATGCGTAGCAAAGCGTGGTTTTGCCGGCTCCGCTTGGACCAATAATTCCGAAGAATTCGCCCTTCTCAACCTTGAATGATAGACCCTTAAGCGTGAAGGGGTTCTCTACGCCTACGTAAGATCGGTATTTCCACCAAAAATCATTGACTTCCAATACCGACATGTTATTTACCTCACGAATAAGGCGGTGATGGAGTGTCCAAGGAAAACCTCGTATATTAAGAATGCTGCTAAAATCACTATTATCGTTAAGTCAACATAACTTAATCGTTTTGTCTCCTTGTAATCGGTCATTTTACTTGAAGCTTCAAAACCTCTGGCGTAAAGCGCTACACCCATCTCTGTGGATCGCCTAATCATGTTTGCGACCAATGGAATTGAGAGGCGAGCAAGATCCATAACTTTTGTAAAGATGCTTTTCCGAATAACGCCTGATGCACGTGCTGTCTGAGCCATTCTTATGTCTTGGTAATCAATGAGTATGGCGTTAAGATTTCTAAACATTAGTGCGACGAAGAATGATTTCTTAAATGAAAGTTTCAGTTGCCGTAAGGCTCCAGCAATCTCCACATCTCTTGTTGTTAAAAGAAACAGAAATGAGGTGTAAATTAGTACTGCATAGCCAAGTGCTTTTGCAAAAGCGACTGTGGCTGCCCACTGAGGTAACGAAAACGAGTAACCTGCGCCGATGGAAATTCTAGCCCATGTTGCAGCTGACGAGAAGCTAATTGCGGAAGGCATAATGGTAAACCACCATAATAGTAGCCCAGCGACAAGTGACCAACCGATGCTTCGTGTCTTATAGTAGACGAGGCTGAACACGCCTACAAGAACCAAAGTGGATACGCCTATCGGTAAAAACCCTGGCCACAGGTAAAAAGTCATTTTTGCTCCTGGTTGCGAGCCATTGAAAAAAAGCCAATAGAAGAATTCACCAAAGATTATGGGCACTGCTAATACCAGGTAAGAGCCTGCCAAGTACTTGGCTGTTCTCGAGATAATTAAGAGTGAAAATACAAGTCCCAACAACAAAATTAAGCCAATTACGTCTGGTCCGCCCTTTGACACGGGGATGTCAAACATGTAAAGCGTTAAAACGGACATGACTGCGATCATTAAGAATTTTGTTACAACATGTAATTTTTCAATTGGGGTTCCTATACGCATAGAAAAAATAAAGGTGCGCACGTACTTTTTGGAAGTACGGCGTGTTTCCGCGTCTGGACTTGCCAACAACTTTCCCCTTTAATCTATATATTAAAGAAGAGTGGTTTTCAAGTTACCCAGCCGTGGTTGATTAATCCTTGCCTTTCGACAAGATTTGTGAGTCCTTTGACAAGCACTGGCGTTATGATCACCATCGCTAGCAAGTCGCCTACGAACCAGCCTCCCCAGTAATACCAGAATAACCCGCTAGGAACTAAACCCATTGCGTTTTGTATTCCGATGCCAAGTTCTGCGCTGACGACGTTTATTATTACTCCATTGATGAGCACAAACCATACCCATGCGCCCACTCGCTTTGTTTTAACGCCTGCAATCTCTTTTTCAGTTAAGTCTCTCCACAGTGGATCATATCCTCTGTTTGCTAGCACTCCACGCCAAACGACGAATGCGACCAGCGGCGGAATGAAGTCACTTATAGAATAAGCTAATGACGGAACTACGCCTAAGCCAACCATTAATCCTGCTCCAAGGACACAGCCAATGTATGCAGCGCCTATACCCCAGATTCCCCACCACATGGTGAAAACCAAGAAGAAGGGGTAAACAAAGTAGAACAGTGAGATGCCTGAGTAACTTAGCGGACCAAGCAAAGAGACGCTCAAATACGATAGGATTATAATTGCTGCGATCTGTACTGCGTAAAGAACATATTGTGTTGTAGAAACAGGTTCTCCTCTGCCCAATTTCAGTGTATAGTTGCTCCAAGGAAATTTTCCTTCAGTTTTGACTACTGTATTTTCTCCTTCACTCAAACGAAATCCCCGCTCCTTTTACTCGGAGGTATCAGTATTTAACTTTTTTCAACAATCTTGCGACTAAAGAAATGCTAGAATAACCAGAAAAAACGCAACACTTAGCGGTCGAAAACCTGTAAAAAGCCCATTTTAAGGTTTTTTCCACAATTTATTTTTTTAACCCTAACTTTTCAGGTATCTCAAATCAATAAATTTTGCTTTATTTGGCAGCGCTCCACCAAGTTATCTAGTTTAATTGGCACCCGAGCCGCCCTTTGAAGGTCAAGGTTTGTTTTCAACTATGAGTTTTATTTGGTAGAGGTTTGTCCAATCTTTTCCCGTTACAAAAAGCTTGTCGCCTTGAGGGTCATACGCGATGCCGTTGAGCACGGCGTTCATGTTTGTTTTGCTTGCCACGGAGGCCGGCAATCCGGTAAGGTCTATCCATGCCTTAACCTGCCCTGTGTCAGGGTTGATTATGGCGATTTTGTTTGTCATCCAGACGTTGGCGTAGACGTCGCCGTTGATGTAATCCAACGAGTTAAGCATTGTAACGGATGAGTTTCCGTCGTGCACTTGGATTTCTCCTACGCGTTGGAAGGTCGTTGGGTTTAAAAAGTAAAGGTGGTCTGAGCCATCGCTCATAATCAAGTTTGTCCCGTTATAGGTTAAGCCCCAACCTTGAGTGGGGTAAGTAAAATTTCCTAAAGAGCAAATGTGGTTTTGTTGTAGATGAAGCCTACGTTCGATTGCCAAGTTAGCTGTATTATGGTGTCGTTGACGACAGCTATGCCCTCGCCGAAGTACTCGATTGGCAACGTGTACTCCTGGACGATTTTGCCAGTTGCTAAGTCAACCTGGCGTAAAGTTGATTGGTAATCAGGGCTGTTTCCGCTGCCGCTGCTTTCATACATGAAACCGTCTGAGTACCATAGCCCCTCCGTGAAAGAGTTTGTGTCATGAGGGTATGTGTTGAGAATCGAATAAGTGTAATATGACGCAGTGGATCCTGTTGAATTATTCTTGTTGTTCAAAAAGATCAGTAGTGAAGCGCCAAGAATAACGGCTGCAATCAATACCACCGATAGGGCTATCCACTTCTTCATAACGCCCTCACTTTAGCAGTTCCCATTAATATGCAAAACGGAAAAACATCAGTCTTCCGACACTTGCGGTTGCGAACCAAGAACCGGTTGCGGTAAAGTGGGGCAAGTAGGTATCTGGGCAGATGGTATTTGCTGTTCACCTAAGACACGGGTTTCTTTCGCTATTGGCTCAGGCGCATGCTGCTCCAACAGTATTATTGGTTTGTCTGGCAGTCTTCTTTCTTCCAAGGCATTTCGCATGTCTTTAGGCTTGACTGCAAATAGGTTTTTGGCACCCATAATCTGGACGCACATGAAGCTTACAAAGAGCGGGAACCAGAATGAAGCGGTCCTTACAATGATCGCTGCGATTCCGCTTGTTCCTGCGTTGATGCCATAGAGGATGAAGATGGTTGCCAAGAGAATATCTAGTGAGCCCACTGAGAAGCTGGCTATGGCATCTTGAAACGCAGTGGCGACAAAGTAGACAACGATGTAGAAAACTGGAGATGGCGCAGGAATTCCTAGCGCGTAGAATACAAAGACGTAAACTGAAAGCCCTAAAACATAGGCTGCAATGTGAAATACAAAAGGTTTTGCTAAACCTCTCGGGTTTTCCCGAAACACTCTGAAGCCTTGATAGAAACTGGAAAGTGTCTCTTGGATTTTCTTTTGGTCTTCCGGCGAATTCTTGTTCGGCCGTATGCGGCTAATGACCTTAAAATACAATTTTCCAAATATTTCTGCGGCGCCTTCGTAAAACGCCAAGAACAACAAAACTGCAAGGTAGGCTGCGGCTCCAACCACCAAAAGAATGAATAAATTCACAATCATAGGCGGAACATTTGCTTTTGAAAGAACGAATATTGAGCCGGCGGCTAAGCCCGTGGTGACTACGCTGTAGGCAACTATTCGGTTAGTCACTGATGAAGCTGCTATAGCGCCATAGTTTTCGTTGGTTTCTTTTTGGACAAGGTAGAGCCGTGTGATTTCGCCACAGACTGTGGCACATGGGACGATTAAATCAGCGAAATTACCAACCCAATAGTATAAGTACGATTTTTTGTAGGAAATTTTGATTGACAATTCTCTTAAAATACTGTTCCAAGCTGCCGACCAACAGAAAACACTTGCTAAAACCGACAAGATCGCGAGTGAGTAGTAGAGTGCGTATTGTGCAGGGTTGATGTTTCTTAAGACAAGCAGGATTTGGGGTGAGCCGATGAAGAAATATAAGTAAAAAACGAAAACTGCTAAACCTGCAATCATAAATAATAGCGATCTTTTAAAAGACAAGTACTTAGATGCGTACAACTGGCTGCTTAACCCCACTCACGGCTAAAATGTTTGCTTAATGCAATAGGTAGTATGGTTGTACTGTTGTCCCTTACTGGTTTAAGTAACTTACGCTTGGCTTTTTCGCCAGTTGCAGCGCTTTTTTGAGCAAGATTAATGGGAATTATTCTCTGCGACCGCAATATTTTGGCAATCCCCAAGTTCTCCCATTGGCTTCCAAAAAGAGATGTAAATTGTCTTACTTTAAAAGAGGAGATTTAGGCAATCTCCAAATGTTTTAGGTGTTATTTGTGATTATCTGCTGGGGCGTCGAAACGGCAAGCTGGGATCCTGATGCGGAGGTCATAGTGAATGAAAATGTGTTTGAATCGATTGAGCCGCTGATGTTTAAATTAAAGGTTTGGCCGTTTCCTGTGGTCCCTTGAGCGTTCGCAGTAACTTGCGACCCCGAAGTTGTGCCGGCGAAATTGAAGATTGTGTCGCTTCCACCTGTTTGGATTGCTTGCGAAAGACTTCCAGAAACACTTGTCGGCGTCAAATCCAAGCTAAATTGTATCGTATTTCCAACTTGCTGAACTGGGACATTGATGTTTGCCGTTAACGTTCCCGAATATGATGTTCCGTCGCTTTGCATTGAGACGTCAAATTGTCCGGTTCCGCCATAGCTTGCTGTCACGTTGTTTGGAGGCTGATTGTTATTGGTTATATTTGGACCTTGGTTTTGATTATTGTTATTGTTTTGGTTATTGCTGTTGTTTTGGTCGTTGGAGTTGTTATTGTTTGGATCGTTAGTGGTTGGATTATTGTTGTAATTATTTTGATTATTGTTGTTCTGGTTGTTGTTATTATTGTTGTTATTGTTTTGATTATTGTTGTTTTGGTCGCCGCTGTTGTTGCCGTTTAGGGCTCCAAAGCTAATGTGGAGTTTCTCCAGTTCCGGTGCAACAACTGTGAAGCTTAGGTATCCCCCAAGTATCATCCCGACGAAAACACACAATAACGCGATGCCGACAACTTTACCGAGACCCACTGAATGTCCTCTTTTTCTTGGTTTTTCTTCAACCATTTAAGTTAACCTTCTTTTCTTTGTTTGTAAACTTAGCTTGTCGGCTTTTGCGAGTATAAGACTTTCATGAAAGATGTCTTTTCCCAAATTTCTCATCCCAAATCGTTGCTGTAGCCTGCTTGTTGGCAGACGCAATCCGAGACAGAACTGTTCCTCTTGAACTTAAGTCGTGTGAATTGGTGATTAGAATTTAGGATAAACTGAGTTACTTTTTAATTACTCGACAATACAATATGTCTGCAAAGGCTAAGCGCCGTGGCTAAAATCAAAGGTTTAATCAGGCTGATCCGGCCAATAAACTGTGTAGTTATGAGTTTCGCTGTTCTTGTAGGGGCAAGCCTAGCTGGTTTTGGCAGCCTTCATTGGTTGAATCTGGTTTATGGCGCAGTAACTGCCTTCACATTATGTGGGGCTTCAATGGCGATCAATGACTACTACGATTTTGATATCGATAGAATAAACGAGCCGCAGCGTCCGATCCCAAGCGGCGCAGTATCGTTGCGGGAGGCTTTGGTGTTAACTGGGTTTCTAACAGCTCTAGGTTTGGTTTCCGCGCTCTTGGTAAGCGCTTATTGTCTTTTGTTTGCTTTTGCCGCGTGGGCAATCATGGTGGCTTATGTAACCGTCGGGAAGCGAAGCGGGTTTGCCGGCAACTTGCTGGTCAGCGCCTGTGTCGCAGCACCTTTCCTATACGGAAGCTTAGTAGCCGTCAACTTTGTTAGAATCAACATTTTGCTTTTTGCTTCGATGGCGTTTCTTTCAAACACAGGTCGAGAAATTGCCAAAGGCGTTGTTGACGTTCAAGGCGACAGCTCACATAAAATCAAAACTCTCGCGGTAATCTTTGGAGAAAGAAAAGCAGCTTACGCAGCGTCGGCTTTCTTCATTTTGGCCGTAAGCCTCTCACCTCTTCCACTAATTTTCAATTTAGTGTCCCTATGGTTTGTTCCATTCGTGCTTGTGACTGACTTTGGTTTAGTTTGGTGTTCAGCGCGGTTGATCAGGAATCCTTCGCGGGAAAATGCACGTCAAATAAAGAAAATCGTTCTTTTCCTATTCGTCTTCGGTTTGCTTTCCTTCATTTTCGGAATGTTCAGATAACCGTCGAGCTGACAACCCTAAATCCCAAAAGATTTTGCTTTAGCCGCTCGGTTGGTCATGAAACTTCCCAAACGTTTGAATTTGAAAGTTGCTTTGTTGTCGTCAACTGTATTTCTGGGTTTGTAAAGAATTCGCTTCGGGTTAGGTGGTCAAGCATTTCTGTTTGTTTGTCGAAGGTGACGGCGATGTAGTCGTAGCGAACGGTGTTGCCTGTTTGGTCGGCAGTGTCGAGGAACTCGTCTTCAGTTGCCTAATAGTTTGTTGTTCTAGTTTAATGCGCGTATTGCTGGGTGCTCGTGCTGTTGACGATAAGTCTCCTAGTTTCCTGCGGGTAAAGCGGATCTGGAACGTTGAGGTTTGTAGCGTAAAGGTAGTGAACCCGCCGAGTTCAGCGCATGATCCAATGGATAAATCGATCACTTGGGGGTTTGTAGTTTGCGTGCCGTTCTTGTATTGCTCTACTGTTTCAAGAGTCACTTGGTTGCCTTGGATTGCTGTCCTTCCTCCTGATAGTAGTTTGTACGTTGTATTGCATGAACTCTTGTGGCCGTAACTGCCCCGTCGCTGCCTAAAACTGTGGAACCGGCCAGCTCGTAAGTGAAAGTGTCGCCCACCAAAAGAGGCTGGTCAGGAGCGGACGTTTGGGTTTTTGGTGCATTTATGCCCTTGAAATAAACCGAGGTAAATCCTGCCGACCATTCGAAGTCACGCTCTCATTCTATGCGAGCCCATGGTGCCTTAAGAAAATAAGTTTTGAAGTAAAACAACGGGCATCCCTCTTCTTCAAAGGAAAAAGCCGAGTTTTTAACCTCAAATATATGCTTGCTCCCCTTCGACGATTTTTATGACAGTTTTAAGAATCTGGTGAAAAAGCCTGTCTGAATTTTTTCTGGGCAGCGTCGTATCCTTGTTTGATGGAGTCGTTCGTTGAGGTTTGAACTGATTCTTCTTCTCCAGCCTCATTTTTTACTTTCAGTACTTTGTCTGCACAAATTTTTGCCTCTTCTTTTCGACCCATTTTTCCCAGGATTATCCCCTTCGCAATCAAAGCATTTGTGAAATCAGGTTTCAACCTTAACGCTTCATCAAAGGATTCGAGAGCCCTCACAGAATCACCCGTATTGCTAAACGTAATTCCAATCAAGTAGTAAATTTTTGGATCGCCAGGCTTTTGTTTGAGTATCTCTTGGTAGCATTTGAGGGCATCTTCAAATTTCTTGAGTTTCTGAAAAATGGCCGCCAGTCTTTCTTGAAGCTCAAAATCGTTGGGGTCTAACTCAACTGCCTTACCGAGGCATTCAGCAGCCTTTTCTTAGTTTGTTCAATGAAACTAATGTTGCTCCCTTTAGGCGGTACGCATCTATATAGGTTGGTTTGATCTCGATTATTTTGTCGAAACATTTCATTGCTTCATCGCATTTTCCAAATTTATCCAAAAGGATACCCTTGAAAACCCAGGCATCAATGTAGTCTTTTTGAAGCGTCAGGGCTTCTTCGGTAGATGTTAAAGCGCTTTCATGTTTGCCAGACGCCTCAAAAGCAACTGCCATCTTCAACTTTTTCGAAGCATCTGAGACTGCTGAAGATTCGTTATTTGTTTCTTTTCCGAACATACTTTCATTTCCCCTATAGATAGATTATGTGGATGGCGTCATCGTGTGGCGGTGATTGCTCCTTTGAAGCGCCTTTTTTATGGCATCAACCAATGGTTTGTAACGGATCGTGTCCATGGGTTCATTGGAAAGTTCATTCGCCACTGAAACGTACCAATCCCTTAATGTGCCTTTTCCGAAAGCCGTTTCAACTAAAACACCCTTTAAATCCTCT
Source organism: Candidatus Bathyarchaeota archaeon (assembly GCA_963827165.1). GTDB lineage: Archaea > Thermoproteota > Bathyarchaeia > Bathyarchaeales > Bathycorpusculaceae > Bathycorpusculum. The sequence goes on from CAWGZR010000005.1 coordinate 915,980, forward strand.
GCATCCAGAGAACTTTCGTGTCCGCTACGATGTTCTCTTAAGATGGGCCGCATTTTCGCTTCTTCAACTATACTTTCTATGTCGGACGCGGAGCAACCCTCAGTTTCTTCCGCTAAACTTCCGAAATCAACTTTGCTGACTACGCAATTCCCAATGTAATATTTGAAAAGTTGCCGTCTATCCTCGCAAGAAGGAGCCGGAATGTAGATGCATTCACCGAACCTTCCGCTCCGCTTTAAGGCAGCATCGATATCCCATGGCCTGTTTGAAGCCGCGATAACAACCAAGCCTTCCGGGTTCTTAAGGGCACCGTCCAGCTCCATAAGCAGTTGATTAACAGCCCTATGTGCTCCGCTGTCATGGGTAACTAAACCTCGGTTTACTCCAAGAGCGTCAAGTTCGTCGAGGAAGACAATGCAGGATCCATTGCCTTTAAGATTCGTTCGGGCATTCTCGAAAATCTGATGCATTTTCTTTTCTGTTTCCCCTTGCCACATATCCATAATCTCATGAAGATTCGCTAAAACCAACGATGAACCTGTTTCGCCAGCCAATGCTCTCGCTAACAGTGTCTTTCCACAGCCAGGCGGACCATAAAGAAGAATTGCGAAACTTCTTTTTTTATTGTATTTCGTAAATAAATCGGGCCTCTTCAATGGAAGTACAATGTTATTCCAAAGTTTCTCCTTTACATTTTCCAGACCTTGGACATCTGAGAGTCTGATTATATTTTTGCGCTTTTCATTTTTTTGAGTAAAAGCCTCTTTTTCCGTTGATTCAAAACGATGAGCCAAAAATTTTTCAGCCTCCTCCAAATCGGCGAGGCTCCGCGGGTTCATTTTGGCGTCTTCCACTTCTTTTTCAGTTACGCTACTTTCCTGCTGCTTCAATGCTCTTTCTAAAGTTTGTTTCACGTTTTCTGCACCTTCCTGTTCGTTTAAGAAAGGGTCGAAGGTTTCTCGGAGAGATTTTCCAAGGTCTTGGAATTCAAACATTGCCTCAAAAAACTCCCCGCTTTCCGGGATGGCTTGACGAATTGAGGACGTGTCAGTTTGTTGATTTTTGTTTTCTAAAATATTTTGTTTATACAGGTAAGCTTCTTTCAGGAACCTTTGAAGTAAAACTGAGCTTAAATCATTAAGGCAGCTCTCAGTGTTTTTGAGTAAGCCGTGGGTCAGTCCTCGTTTGAAAAGAACATTCTCGTTTGATGGTTCCAGTCTTAAGCATTCGCTATATGCATCCAATGCTTCTTCGTAACGAAGTGAATCGAAGAGTTTCTCTGCCCAAGCAAAGAAGTTTCCCGCGGAAGGCGGCGGAAGAGCAGGACAAAACTTGCCTGGGCTAAGCTGGAATGCAGAAGCGCTGGGTTTCGGGTTTAATTCATTCATGTTCTAACCTCGTAGCACCCTAACGTAATCTTCTTCACCCATTCTTGAAGATAACCTAAAAGATGCAAAGGTTTTGTCGACTCCGGGGGACTTAACCCTTGACAGCGAATTCTATTTAAAACTAATTACCTGAAAAATGCCCATTCACAGCTCAATATTAGCACGGATTGAATTAAGACTGCAACAAAAGACTCAAACTTCCTTTTAGCCAACAAACTTCTCCATTCCAGAATACTCTTTTTCTTTTTACAGTTTATTAGTTGGCTTCGCTGAATAGGTATTTTGAGTTCAAATTATAGGCTGCAATAAACAAGAACACGATTTCGAAGTAATTGAAACTGAAGAACCGCAAATTCAATTGCGAATTCAGCGTGAATTATGGAAACCGCTGTTTTATAATTCCAAGTCTATTGATGGGTTCAACGATTGAGAAGCAGATTTCTTCTGAGTGTACCTGTCAATATTGAGAACGCGATCAAAGCTGCTAGCAGCGAAAAACTGTAAATGGCTAAATGCTGAATAACTGAAACAGCCGCTATGGCTATAGGAACAGCACTTAGCAAGAGGTACACGAATGGGAATAGTTTGAGTGCTTTCCTGTTTATGTTTAGGTTGTCTATCGTATGTTTTTGTGAAGAATAATTCGGGCAGTTTTCCCATTCCAATCGTGCATGTCTTGCAGAAGAAGCAGGATACGCAGCCTTTTTTGCCTAACTCGTAAAAAACCAGAAAACCCGCAAAAGCCAGAAAGATGATTGCGCCAAACGAAAAAATCAACCAGCAAGCAGCTGTTCCCAACAGTATCCACACTAATATTGCAAAGTTACCGAAAACTAACTCGGTTTTTGTGTATTCCCGTTTTTTTCTTTGACACATATCCAATTTCCTGTTGCCTGTTTTCTCTTCCACGATCTTTTTTGTGACTTTCAACGCTAAAGCTGCTGCCGTAAGCATAGTCGGCAAGCCTTGGGAACGCGGCATAAGTGAGAGGTCAGCAACCCACAGGTTTTTCGGCAGCCCAGCGGGATGCATAGTTTCTACATCGGTTTTTGTTAGCGGTACTGTGCCTCCGAGGTGGCCGCCATGAATCATGCCGTCGACGAATGGACCAGTGACGCCTGAGGCTTCCATGATTTCTTTGGCTTTCATTTTGGCTTCGTCTAAACGTTCCTTATCAACTTCGGTAAGCGACTTGGTGACAGTTCCATCCGCAGCGACAGAGCCTTGTTCGCTGTCTGCAAGTTTAATCATCATGCCTACTCGGTTCTCTGCTGGCACGTCTTTCCAGGGTTTATGGAACCAGTAGGACAATAGGTCAAAGTAGGGTGACAGGATGTAGTTTTCCTTCTTTGATAAACCACACCATAGGCGGCTCATTCAGCATCCGCGAATTCTTGGAGATCCCTCCCACAGTCAAAACAACGTCTATCCAAAGATTGTCATGAACAGGCAGGTCGGATCCACGCAGAATTTGAGCGGTTCCAATCCCTCCCGCCGATAAAACGACTACGTCAGCGTCAAATCGCTCAAGCGAAGACCCATGCGAAACCAAAACTCCAACCGCAGACCCATTTTCCACAACCACCTTCTTAACAGGCGATTCCTGTTTTCAAAGAGACGCCTTCGCCAAGATATTCCTTGTATAATTGACGGCTATCCCATTTTGCCCCTGTAACACATCCCAGCTCGCAGTAACCGCAGCCGACGCATTTCTTCAAATCAACAGCTTTCGGGGTAGGCTTGGGCTTATATCCCAGTTTTTCGGCTTCATCAAACATTTTTTGGCTCAGAGGACGCCATTTTTCTCTTGGGATAGGATTGATTGTTAAGTTTTTTTCTATTTCTTGGTATTCTGGCGTTAAGTCAAGTCCGATTTCTGCCAATCCGTTTTCAGCCCTGACCATGTTGCCGCAGGATATCGAGGTGCATCCGCCCTCTGTGACTCCATAGAAAATTGCGAGGTCTTCGCTTGAACGGGTGGTTTTGTAATGCGAAAATACATGTTTTAGTGAGCCTTCATCTTTAAGCAGCAGGGTGCCTCGAAGTGGGCTTAGCCACGTAATCCTGTGACTGAGTGGATTGAACCTTTGCCCAGCCTTCCAACATTAAAACTTCGAAACCTTTGCTTGCAAGCTCGCGAGCGGCTGTTGCTCCTCCCGCTCCTGTTCCAACTACAATTGCTTTCATTCTTGACGGCTCCTTTCTATTTTTGCGGTGCAGAACTTGCAGCCGCCTGTTATTCTTTGTTCAAACTTCATGTGCATGTTGGGGTTTAATCCGTTTACTACCCCTTCGTCAGTCGCACTTAAAACTTCGCAGGTTAACTCTGAATAGTTCCTCGCCAACGCGCAACGGTTAACAGTGAGTTTAGCTTGTTCTGGTCCTAGCCATTCAACTTTGAAGTTGATGCCTAAGACACGGTACATTATTCGGGCTGCCCTGACCAAATCGCCCTTGCTATCCCCTACGCCCAGCCTAACCCGATTTTGCCTTCCCAACTGCTCACCAACCTTAAACAAAGCTTCTCTTCCCACCTTTACCGCGGTCTCCCGCCCCAAAGCCTCCACCAACGCATCAACCATAATGGTGTGCTGCCTCGCCATAGCTGCCCTTTTCCCACATATGGCTCCGAGTGATTTTCCATCGTCGACCGCTACTCTGACTGAACTGATTGAAGCATGGGCAAAAAGCACATCTTCAAGTGCCTTTGTGGTTGCAGCTGAGACCGCATCAAGTTGGCGGCTAATAATGAATTTCGGCGTCCACCACGACAAGAGCGCAAGTTTCAAACCCATCATAATCACTCCGGTTTGCCTGCTCCGCCTAAGTGGATGTCTCCTTGAGGAATTGTGCCTCCGTACAATGCATCGATGACGATCTGGTAACGTTGACTCAAAACATTGTGTTTCAACTTAAGATTCGGGGTTAAGTCTCCAGCCTCTATGCTCAAAGTGTTGGCAAGCAACGCCCATTTTTTGATTTTTTCTGGGTTTGACAGTCGCTTATTCATTTCTTCTATGGCGCGGTCAATTGTCTCGCAGGTATTTTTCGTTCCAGCGGTCTTTTTGCACCCAAATCAAGGCGCTACAGTAAGGCTTAGATTCGCCTAAAAGCATCGCTTCTGCAACGCCGCTTATTTCCCGAATCATGTCTTCTATTTTGCATGAGTAAATGCATTTGCCATAGGAAGTTTTGATAAGTTCCTTTTTCCTGCCAAGGATAACTAGGCTTCCCTCAGGGGTGAGGTTTCCCATGTCTCCCGTCATTAACCATCCGTCCTTAAACGGAGGATCAAGGGTTTTATCAAAATATCCGGCGGTGACTTGGGGTCCTTTAACTTTTATTTCGCCATCTTCACAGATCTGAACTTGGGTCTGCGGCAAGGGTTCTCCAACAGTGCCTAACCTGTTTTTGCCAACTCGATTAATGGTTACCAACGGAGCCTCAGTCAGGCCATAGGCGTTGTGAATTTCGATTCCTAAGTCTCGGAAGTTCTCAAGCAAATCTTCATCCGAACTCGCTGAACCCGCGATGAGCTGCGTACACTTGTCCAACCCAGCCCTCTTAAGCGTTGCATTCCTCACGAAACGACTAATCAAATGCTTAAGCGGTCCTTTTCTGTGACTTAGATAAAATCTTCCCACGCTGCTGTTCCCCAGACCTTCCCAGATTTTTTCGTAAATCCGTGGAACAGAGAAGAAGATTGTTGGTTTCACTTTGGGGATTGCATGTTGGAGTTTATGGAAGTCTTCCAGGAAACAAATTGTAAGAGGCGCGGGATAGTAGTAGGGTGAGTATGTGGCCAAAATCCCTTCAACTACGTGTCCCATTGGGAGAAATGACAGGTAAGTTCCTTTTCGGGTTCTGAATTTCCATGGCGTAATGGAAACAATGGATTCAGCCATGAAGCGTAGATTGTCTTGCCTAAAGATTGCGCCTTTAGGTTTTCCCGTCGTGCCTGAGGAATACCGCAGCGTGGCTACGTCGCCGAACCCAACGGGTGCATTTTGAGGCGGTGCATTTGATGAAGCTTTAGATAGGAAATCCTTCCAAGGAATCACTTTGCTGTTTTGAGGATTGGGACCTCGGCAAAAAGAAATTAACTGGGTATCAGCTGTCAATTCTCCCACTCTTTGCAGCAGGCTGGGCACGCCGATGAAGAAAAGTTTGCTTCCACTTGCCTTCAAAACTTGGTCTATGTCAGATGGAGGAGTAGTGTAGTACAGGGGGACGCTTATGGCGCCTACTAGACCGATAGCTACGTCTACGGCGAGATAATTTGTAGAGTTAAGGCCTGTTATAGCTATGCGGTCACTAACTGAGACATCCATAGCTCGCAGCGCAGCGGCGGCGGACAAAATTTCTTCTCGCATTTGAGCAGCAGTTTTCTCAACAAGCCTGTCCTCGATAATGTCGTAGTAGGTTACTGGCAGGCTTTTGCTCTCCAGCCTGTACAGCACCTGCTCATGCACAGTGCGTTCTGAACGGTGAAGAAATCCATGGTAAACGGCGTATTCGAGAAGCCGAGGCAAAACCTTCTGCCAATTCAACTCGTAAGTTCCAAGCAACTCATCCATGTTGCTTCGTTGGAACAGGCGGTTCTCGCTAAAATACGGCGCCAACGAAATCAATGCATCCGCTGTTTTGCGGTCACTTAGCCCGATTACCTCTTGTAAGTGCACCAAGTTTTTCATTGACGATACAGACATGCCAACCGTAAAGAACCTCGGCAGCTTAACACCCAAATTTGTCTCTGCCCATTTCTCAACGAACCTAAGCATTTCTCCAAGTTTAGGCAGGGATTCGCCGGGGGCGACAAGGTGAAAGTTAAGTCCTTTAGCTTTCGGATGGAAGGTGAGTTTAACCACTGAGGCGGCAACGTAGTCTACGGGGACGATATTGATTTTTAAGTTTCGGCTGACTGGGAGGATTCGAAGTTTACCCGTCAGGTAAAGCCGCAGGGGAAAGTAGATTGTGTTGAATGTTTTGATGGCTCCCGTTTGAGAATCGCCCACAACCATGGCCGGTCGAAAAACTGAGATTGGGAGCTCTTTTTTTGCTTCTTGTACAAGCAGTTCCCCTTCGTATTTGCTCTGCTCGTAAGCTGTGAAAAAACCAAATTTGTCTGTTAACGCGTCTTCGCGTACCGTTCCCGTTCTTCCGCCTGCCACGTACGCGGTGGAAATGTGGGAAAATCGCATAAGCCCATGATCCACATTTGCTTTTCTTGCAAGCTCAAGGACATTTTGGGTTCCTTGAACGTTTGTTTTTCTTAGCTCTTCGAGCGAAACAAGACGCCAGTCAGCAGCTGTATGAATGATATGGGTTATTCGTTTGGCTAAATCGCTGTAGGCTTTCTCATTTAACCCTAAATTACGCTGACAAACGTCGCCGCAGACCACTTCAACTTTGCCTTTTAACGCTCCGATAAGTTCAGGCCAGTCCCACCACTCTCTCGCCAGTCTGCGTTCCGAATTATCGGCGTCGGCTGCTCTGACTAAAGCGAGAACGGTGACATCGTCATCTAGGAGTTTGCGGGCTATTTGCGTGCCGATAAAACCCGTTGCGCCAGTTAACAAAACCGTTGTTTTCAATGCAGCCACTCCGGATGATTCTTTTCCAAAAACTCTTTGAGAAGCAACGGATTGAGTTTTTCTTTTTCTCTATACGCTTCATAGCCTTCCCGCAATTTTGCCTTCATAGATTTGGTTTCAGAAAAAAGTTTTGAAACATTATCGCTCAAAAGTTTGTATCTGTCTGGGTCTTCGTGGTCCACAAATAAATCGCTGATTCCTAAGTCGCCATAAAAGTCTTTTATTCTTAAGTCGTGACCGATCGCTGTCTGTGGAACTTGATTAGCTAAGGAAAGGACCCCTGCGTGATAACGTGAGGTAACCAAAGCATCTAAACTCCGCAGTATGCTTGTCATCTGGGAAGCGTTATACTGTGACGAAGTGAAAACCTTAGTTCTATCTGCATGCTTCATCAGGCTTTGAACTTTGTTAGCGAAGGTTGCGTCGAGGCCTTCCATGCTGAGCAAAGCAACAGATTTATCATAATCCTCAATAATTTCATCAGCTTGCACAGCTAAAACGTCGGCAAGCAACTCGCTCTTATTGCAGCTCGACTTTGAATGCGTGTAATAGTAGGGCCATCGGTAACAGTATTTTCTTGGACCCCACGGGCGAACAACAACAGGCCATTTATAGATGTCTTCCGCGGCTACACCCACAACATGCGACTCTTCAGGCCAAATACGCTTCAATGTACCCTCGTCTTCAGGGTTAGGATTAAAAGCAAACGCGTTGTCCGCCGTCACTTCGATTGGCGCGGTTACTTTCCATTTTTTAAGGCGTTCAGCGGCTTTTTGGGTTCGCGCTAATATAAGGTTGGTTTTGCTGGCTTCTCTGTGTATTAGCCAGCTATTGAACCGTGAAGCTTCGCCAGCATCCACTGAATAAGCCACGCAGGGTTTTCTCATTGAATGGGCGTTTCTTGTGGCCAACAAATAATACCACAGCAATGCAGAACCCCATGTGTCCATGTAGCAGCTTCCCTCAACGATCAAAACGAAATCGGTTTTTTTCACGAACTTTCGGATATCCCAAAAGAAAACAGATGGTCTGACGGGTTCGATTTGAAGGGTTGGGGTTTCTTTGAGGTACCTGCGCAAATTATCTTCATTCAAGGACGGCACAAGGAGTTTGGCTTCCGGACCCATAACTGAGCGTACTTCATCGATTATACTGAGGAGCTTTGCTTCAGCTCCCGTGTTGTTTGCCCCGTTGTAGCCAACGAGCAAAATCCTTGGCTTCACATCTAACACCCATACTCTTTGGCTTTTTGCGCCAGGTTCCTGGCCCAACTTCGAATTTCATCCCAATTGCGAAGATCATTAACGCCGGGCTCAACTTCTTTGAACCCGCCATTTTGAAGCTGCGACTTATAACCTACTTCCATAACTTTCCGCGTAAGAAAGCTCATTCTGTTATAATCTAAGACTCCGCCGAAGAACCCAATCGAAATAGGGCTCAAATGATATTTTAAGATTTTGTCCTCCAAGCCAACTCTCTGAGTTCTAGCGACCGCACCAGTTTTTCTCGCTTTCTTCTCAATTGGTTTCAAGGACGAAATAAACAGGGCTACCCTCTTGTTTTCAAGATCTTTCTGGAATTTTTTCACAAAATCTGCTTGGCCGACCCAATTCTCCATCGCCATGCCGCTTCCGACAACGACCAACTCGTAGTCGGCGATATCCTTTACGTTTTTATCTTTCGCATTCACAATTTTCACTTTGGCGCCCTCTTCTTGAAGAATTATAGCGATTTCATCGGCTGTTCTTTTTGTTGCGCCATAGCGTGTAGCGTAAATGATCAACGCGTTCAAGGTTTTTCCTCCGAAGTGCCAATTTCGTTTTTTCTAACGTTTAGCCTCAGAACCCCGCAATCGCCTTTTATTTCGAGTATCTCTGGTTCAACAAATGAAGCGTTTAGCAGTTTTCCCAGAGTGCCTTCTATTAGGATACCGCCGTTCGATGAGAACCGTGTGAGATTTTTGCTGGAAATTAATTCCACCGAGAAGTCCCGTCCACCTTTATCTATTGCAGTCATTCTTTTACCGAATCCTAATGTGGTAAAATGTGGAGATAAAATTTATTTGTCATTAACACGAATTAATTAGCATTGAACCAAAATAATTCGCATCAATTATTTGTTAAATGTTAGCTATACTGGGGATAATGAAGTGCGCGTGAATGCTAAAGGCACTGGGGCTTAATTGGAAGCAAGTATATCCAAAGAATCGTCGTCGCACTCGTGATTAACGAAAAAGAAGCTACTGTATTTTTCCGTGGGGATAATGGGTCTGAGCATTTCTATTTGAATCCGATAAAAATAAGAACCTGACTACCAATAAATTAAGTGCGTATTATTCAATCGCTGAAATTCTGCAGAGGTGATTTTGAATTGAAGAAATTTATGGTTTTATACATGGCGCCGGTATCCGCCGAAGTGCAAATGAACGTGAGTCCTGAAGAGATGAAGAAAGGAATGGAGCCATGGAATGTATGGTACAAGAAATGTGAGAAAGCCATCGTTGATTTTGGAGCGCCGTTAGGTAAAGGCACGTGTTTTAGCAAAAAAGGAAGTTCGAAAGGACCGACAGAAGTAACTGGGTACAGTATTATTCAGGCCAAAGACATGGATGCCGTAAAAGCAATTGTTGCCGATCACCCACATTTAATGATGCCTAAAGCAAGCATAGAAGTCCTAGAAATAATGCCGATGACAATGTAGAAAAAAACCGAAAAACAACATTTAACTTTTTTCTCTCTTCAAGGCAAGAAAGCATAAGAAAATATTTCAGCGGAAAAAAACGACGCGTCCTTTGAGTCCGCCTGATGTATGAAAACCCGCAGCAACTAATCAAGCAAAGTTCTTTTCGGTTATTGCGGTTTTCTCAATTGCAGTCGTGATAGCGCTTTAGCAATTGCCTGGACCCAAAGAAAACAGAGAAATGCAAAGCCTTTGCAACATTTTTGTGACTTCAAATCGACAATCACACATTATTAATAACTTGGTGGAGTTTTTTTAGGGTTGGATGTGATTTTTTGTCTGGGTCACTCGAAATAGTGTTTTCGTTGCATAAAGCGTTTCGCCGCGATGCTTTTCAAATTGATAGTACCGCTTTCAAAATAGCCCGCGACGGCGGGGATTTAACTTTGGTTTTGGATAGGCTTCGGTTGATGGGTGAGATTTTGGATTATCATGCCAAGGGTGAGGAGGCGGCGGTTTTTCCAGCAGTTGACAATGTGGCGCCTCTTGTAGCACAATCTTATTTGTTTGACCATCGAGAACTCGATATCATGGTTAATGGATTGGAAGCAATGAGAAAGGCACTTGACCCACTTACCGTGGCACGGGCGACGGCAGTTCTGAATTCGCATTTACGGATTCATTTAGATAAGGAAGACGCTTATCTTTACCCGATTCTCAAAGAGCGAACAACCGAATCTGAACAATCCTCCATTGTCAGCGTAATGTCACAAAAAGTGCCCTCCGACAAATTCCCCACCCTAGTTAAATGGCTTTTTCCCTTGCTTGACTTCCAAGATCAAGTCGCAGTTACAAAAGGTTGGATGACAAGGATGCCTCCGCAGGTTTTTGCGAACCTCAAGCCATTAATAAAAAAGAGCGTTCCCGAGAACTGGGTCGAATTAACTCGACAAATCCCGGGCCTATAAGACAACCAAATTCAGCCGAGTTACCATTTCTCTCAATGTTAGCTGAACTATACAATAGACTGCTCATTTCCATCATAATTGTAATTTAAATTCACTATTAGAAAACGGCCAAAAAATAATTTATAATTTAGAAAACCCTTTTTTAACCAAATAAAACAAAATTCAATCGTTTTAATTCGCTTTTTGAGGAACTGCTTAAAGCGTGTGCTTTCTTAATTCAAGTTTTTTTGAGAGGCGGCTAAAGTTAGCAGATCAGTGCTTAATAACTTGCAAAAACATAAAATAATTTCTTCGTAATTACCAATTTTGCATTTTTTGTTGTTTGACTATTTTAGAGAAAGCGCTAACTTTGACAAATCCTAAATACTACTAGTTACAAACGCTTAAACCGCTCAAGATAAAAATCTTGAGAATAAGGAGAAACTAAAAATGCAAACAAAAAATCGTTTGTTAGCTTTAGTTCTTATGATAGTTTTAACAGCCCCAATGATAATGATGATAGAACAAGCATCTGCACAAACAACATCAACTGCGAACCTGCCAACCTTTCTTTACGTCAATGCGTCGCCTAGCCCCGTCGGCGTCGGACAAACAGTGTACATAACGCTCTTCTTTACAAAACCAGTACCAACACTTACCGGCGGTTACTCCATGGGACAAGATTTCCTAGGCCTTAAAGTCAACATAATTAAGCCAGACGGAACCAACCAGACGCTCGGGCCATACGAATCGGACACTACTGGAGGTGTGCCAGCAATTGACTTCACCCCCCAAACAGCAGGAAACTACACCTTCCAAGGAATATATCCAGGACAAAAACTAGGAACTTCGGCTGGCGTAACCTTCTACATGAATTCCGCAATGAGCCCTGCAGTGACAATAACCGTACAAGAAACTCCAGTATCATACTGGCCTAGCACTCCTCTACCAACAGCCTACTGGACAACACCCATATACGCATCAAACTATTGGTGGGCGCAAGCGGTCGGCGGAAACTGGTACGGTTTAGGAAGACCAGGATTCGACAACACAGGCGGATACGATGGTTCAAACAACAACTTCCAACCCTACAGCACAGCACCAACAACAGCACACATAGTCTGGACGAAACTAATCACAACCGGGGGCCAACCCGGCGGCGAAACCCCTGCAAACGAAATGAGTTCATTCGCAGCGAACTCACCACTCTACCACACCTTTGAACCTATAATTCTGAACGGAATTCTTTTCTACAGTTGGTATCCCGCACAAACCGACTATGCAGGCATCGTTGCAGTTGATCTCTTCACCGGACAAACATTGTGGGTAAAAAATACTACCGACACATTGGTATACGGTCAAGTGTTAACATTCCACACAGTCGAAGAATTCGGCTCTCAAGCATTCTTGTGGGTGTACAATCCTACAACTGGAAACTATGACATATTAGACCCAGTCACAGGAAACTATATGGCATCGGTAACAAGCATACCAAGTACCATAGCAGGACTATTTTCAACATCAACAACCGCACTAATAGACAGCAACGAACCCTGCTGCGCAGGATCAATACTAATCTACTACACAACAACAGATTCCAAAGGCAATAACTACCTGAACATGTGGAATTCATCACTATGTCTTGCTGGTCCAGGAGCAGTTGGTCCTAATGCGGAATTTATGACAGGTGACTTTAAGCCTTCGGGAAACTACAACTGGACAGTAGGCATCGAATGGAAAGTGGCTGTTCCGGCAGCAAATCCTAGCTTTGGCATAACTTCAGAAACCAACCAGGGAATACTTATGACCTCACAGCCAAAAAGTGTTTTTGCTAGCTCTTTCGGAGAAATGTTCTCACAGTGGAGTGGATCATATGAAACAGATATGGCTTTTAATCCAATCACTGGCGCAGTTCTTTTCGGACCGACAAACCAGACACTAACAATGAACCATGATTACGCCATACTGGCATGCGGCGATGGCGTGTATGTGAGTCAAGACAAAGATACGGATCAAGCATATGGTTACTCGCTGACAACTGGCACGAAGCTTTGGGGACCAACACAACTGATAGGCAATGGACTCAGCACAATCTACTCAGGAGGAGCTATCGCATATGGTCAATGCTACATCTGGGACATCGGAGGCTACGTAAACGCTCTCAACCTTACAACTGGAAAACTCGATTGGACATGGACTAGAGGAAGTGCAGGTTACAACACTCCCTACGGAGTATATCCGAATTGGGTCTTTGGCACACAAAGCATCGCTGATGGAATGCTATTCCTGTCTGAAGGACGCTGCTACGATCCACCGCTGTTTCCAGGAGGAGAAAAAGTCGCTATAGACTGCACGACCGGCAAAGAAGTCTGGGAAATAAACGGCGCTTTCCAAAGAGACCCATGTCCCATTGCTGACAGTGAACAATTAGGATGGAATGGCTACGACGGACAAATATACGCTTTCGGCCAGGGACCTAGCCAGACAACTATTACAGCACCTAACGTCGGCGTCACAACCGCTACTCCAATAACTATCTCAGGGCGAGTCACTGATATTTCCTCGGGCTCAGACCAAGTTGCTGTTGCAAAGAACTTTCCCAACGGATTACCATGCGTTTCCGACGCAAGCATGACACAGTTCATGGAAGCAGTTTACGAACAACAGCCAATGCCAACCAATACAACGGGAGTACAAGTTGCAATCTTGGTCACAGACTCTAACCACAACACTAGAACAATCGCTACAACGACGACAAACGCTATGGGTGACTACGGTATTTCGTGGACACCGGACATTGCAGGCAACTTCACTGTTACCGCTGTCTTTGCAGGAACACAATCATACTATGGATCGTCAGCTATGACATACTTCTACGCTAACTCACCAGTTGCAACGCAACCAGCAACATCAACGCCAATTAGCAATCTTCCAACTCAAAGCGCTCTCGAATATGGAGTTGTGGCAATAATCATCGTGATAGTCATAATCGGCGCGGTACTTGCATTGCTCGTCACAAGAAAACGACCATAAATTCAAGAAAAAGCAACAAAAACTTTCCTTTCTTTTTTTTAAATTTTTTAGAAAATGATGAGAAAAAGAATACTGCGGCTGAATAGGCTCAGGTTATATTCGATTATTCGGGATCTTTTGCCTCATATTTTTCTGCATACCTTATGTCTAATTAATTTTTTCTTCCGAATTAAGTCATACTCTGGACTGTTCCAATTCTTCGCCGACTGTATTCTAGTTTCTGTCTTTAAACCGTAGCTTTTCTTCCTCCACGTGTACTGAGTCGCCACACAAGAAGTGCTTCAACAAATAAAACCAAACTTGAAGCGAAAACAAAAGTGGGATTTAACGGAAACATGTAGCGGAGAATTCCATTAATTGACAGCGCAATCGATAAAACAAAGAAAACAATGCCAACAATGAAAAATGTGAGATACAACTTTCTGTTCCTCTTGTTCTTTTTGATCCAGCCTCCTAGAAAAAACAGCACTATACCCGTTAAAAGACTCATAGGAGGGATGATTTGGGTGGAAAGAAGAAGGTTCCTGGCAGCCAACGCAAAACTATGGTTCAATAAAGCATAGAGGGCAAACAATGAAAAAGAAGCCAGTGCTAACCATTTATCAAGAAGTTGCCCATTCGTTGCAGGCCCATAGGTTCTACGCCAAGGAACAGCCTTATACTCCTTCAAATCAGGATCGGAAAGCTTTGTAGCTTCGGGAGAATCTTCATTAATGAAAACAACGCGATCAGGCGGTTTCGTATCTACCAATTCCAGATTGCACCCGCCACCTTTCGAATTTGCAGCCAAAGTAAAGCGACCCCGCTTCACTAACCTTGAAAATGGAAAAAGCCACTCTACACCCCTGTCTTTTTCTGTTGTGAAAGAATCTAAGAAACTGTGAAGGAACGCACCAAGTGCAAGCCAAACATTAACTAAGAATAAACCGGACAGAAAAAGAAGATTGTGGAAAAGTGCCCGATGAAACTGTTCTTCACGAAAAGTCATAGAGCTCACAAATATGTATTCTCTGTCAAGGTCGGGAATGAAGCTTCCAATGCCTGCTAAAAGAGCGAAGTAGGGATTGCCTGTAAAGACAGCAGTGACGACACCAGCGAAAAAAATGTGACTGGCAAGATTCAAAAATAAGACCTAATTAAGGGTAGTTGGTACTGAAATAAAAAGATTCATAATTTAGACTTTTATTTTGAGCGTTGGATTGACATTCACTTTTTGGCTTTTCTTAAAAGGTTCTTTTAGCAGAGATGAAAATATTGTTTGGTGTAGTCGAAGTATAGCAGCGACGGTTCACGTAAAACGAGCCAAGTATAACAATTTGTAAAGTTATTTTTTGTCAACAGGTTTTTCGGGAGGCCTCAACTGGTTTCTTATTATTACGTAAAGCGCTAAAAAGAGCCCGCCAGCTATGACACCTGAAGTGATGCCCATGATGTAAAATGCTTCCCACGCCGGCATAGAGTTGCTGAGGTATTTGAACGACCCGATAAGTATGAAGAGGGAAGCTGATCCGAGGAACGAAATTCCCAGAGCCATTAAAACACTGCCAACAATGCTTACAATGAGAAGTTTCTTAATGCGTTTCTTAAAAGCAGTTTCCGCTTCATTCAAGTATTCTTTGAGCAGAGCTTTTATCTCATTTAGAATTACACCGAGCAATTCCCTTAAAGAAATCTTTTCTGACATTTAATATTCACTCACTCACTTTCAAAAACAAATCAATCGAATCTCAAAATCCAATATTTCACGCAGGCTGGCGGAGTATCGGTATTTCAACATCCTTATATTTAGTTTATCTTGAAAGCTTATTTTAAGATTGTGAAAAAGGATAAACATCTAAAACAAATTTTTTTTAAGAGTTGTAACCAAATGCTTTTTTGGGCGCCGTTAAATTAGTAATTACGGTCTTGAGGTGCGATAAAATCAATTATTCTTTTGATTGCTCTTGTTTATGGGAGAGATAGTTTGTTTTGTCAAAACGTGTTCTATACATCTTGGATTCGTTAAGACTGCGAGTTATAAGGTTGACAGGTCACCGACGGACTAAAATTAACATCGATGTGTTTGCTAATCCGGAAAAATATTTAGTGCGTTTGCCGATCGATAAAATCGTTGCTGACACAAAAGTCGACCCAGAAACCATAGCGATGTATAAGAAGAAAATCGAAAACGGAGAAAGAATTGCCCCCTTAATCGTTGTTAAGCATCCTAAATATGATGTATACGCAGTTTTAGATGGTCACCATAGGTATTACGCACTCTTAGAATTGGGAAAGAAAGAAATTGATTGTGCCCTGGCAGGAGATTTCTCCAGCGTAGTGTTTTATATGACTGAGCACGGTTATTTCCAACCTAAACCTGAAACCAAGGAAGAGGATCAAAAAAAGATTATCCATTTACATGAAAATGTCCAAGATTTTCTTCACAATTTTTTGAAAGATCCTAACAAACCTAAGACTCCTTATAGGTAAAAATCAAATTGAAGCTTCAGTTCCAAGTTTTCCATTGCGAAAAAATAAAAAAAGAAGTGGCGTTGGTGATAACTAATTTAGCTCTACTTTGGCTAGTAGGCTTAGGTCGCTGAGATTGTTTAGCTGCACTCTGTTTTGGCTGATGGTGTATAGGACATTATTGATGTACAGTGAACGGGTGATGAAGTATTGGCTTTCACTCCACGGATACTGTCCTGCTGCTGCAAGAGACGGGTTCGCGAGATAAGTTGCGGCATTGTCTAACTGTGTTATGTTGCCTTGAATTGTAATGCCGTTTGTGAGGTCAATCTTGAATACGTATGCTCCTTGCCAAACGAATTGCGGATAATTAGTTTCAGATGGTATCATCGGGGCGGGGGCGGGAATTGCTATCCCACTGCCGGTCCCTGTTGATCCCGATGACGCGTTAGTTGTGCTGTTTGCTGTTTCGTACAGTTCAACTGGAAGGACTAGGAGGTTGCGAGATGCGTCAAAGAGGATAGCTTTAGGGTCGGTGAGAGCTTCGGATGTTGTGCCACTGTCGCCTATAACGATGCTTGAAGTTTCCTTCGGGCTTGCGACATTACTTACGTCGAATAGGGAAATTTTCAAACCTAAAACTGCGGTGTAATATACGTCTCCTGGAATTTCGACTTTGTTTGCATCAATGCTGGCGTTTACATCTTGGCCGATTCCTATCAGATGTGTTGCGTCGTAGGGCTGAAGGAAATCTGAATATCCGGGGATCGTAAGATTGCCAAGAACCATGGGGTTGGTGGGTTGACTTAAGTCGACAACAAACAGCGGATCAATTTGGTTGAAGGTAACTAAGTAACATCGATCGCCTATGAATCGGGCTGAATGCAGTTCTTCTCCGCTAGCCAGATTTTCGAGTTTTCCCACGACTTGCAAGTTCGAATCTAAAACATACAGGTTATTCTCTTGAGTTGACGTTGTTGAGGTGTAATCGTAGGAGGTAGTGGCTATGCGGAAGTTACCGTTGTATTCATCCATCGAGTACTGGTTCATGACAGTGCCTGTAACGTTTCCTGTTGCTGCAAGCGTAAAAGATGGACCTGAGATTGCGATGCGGTAAATCTCGGTTCCCTGCGAATAAAGCTGCACCGGCATAATAGGCATTGGCACAATGGCTGTTCCCTGTTGATTCGTCGTTGTCGAAGTGCTTTGATAGGTGGATACTTCGTCAGTCAGATAGATGTTGCTTTGGGAAACGTATATCGACCCCGCACTGCCCATGAGGATAGTTGTGCTTACTGCTTGTTCTTGAGCGTTTTCGATGTTTACTGCCATTATAGTTGTGTACATGTAGGCTGAATCCGAATTGTTAACGTAGTAAATGTTTGTAGCCGCTACCGTAGATGCTGCTTGCCCCGAGAAAACTGTCGGAAGCAAAACGGTCCCATTTAACAGGTAAGCGTTCTCAGAGATTATATCGTAAACATAATTACCAATCATTCGACTGTCAACGTAGCT
The DNA here is from genome assembly GCA_963827165.1 of Candidatus Bathyarchaeota archaeon. Classification (GTDB taxonomy): domain Archaea; phylum Thermoproteota; class Bathyarchaeia; order Bathyarchaeales; family Bathycorpusculaceae; genus Bathycorpusculum. The sequence continues at coordinate 933,584 of CAWGZR010000005.1, forward strand.
GCCGCTCATTGTAATATTCCGTGTTAGCACTGGATTAGCTTTGTTGGAAACATCATATACGTAAACAAAGTTTGTGCTGGTGGTCCAACTTGGAAACATGACGTTGGTCGGATATAACCCGTGAAAGCTTCCGTAAACCGCGTAGGGTATATAGTTGCTCCCTAGAACGGCAAGTTCGTTGCCGTCTGCGCTAAGATAAATTCCCATTGGGCTACTGTTGTCAAAAGATATTTTGCTGAGAACTTTAGCATTTTGTGGGTTTTGCGAGCTGGCATCTAAAATGTATACAACTTGGCTATTGTTGCCTATGGTGTAGATGTATTGACCATCAGTTTTTACTGTGTCTGCTTCATCAACGCCTGCAACTTGGATGTTAGTTGTTGAATAATCATTTGTAGCCCCTTGTGAAGTTGAAGATGCTGCTGTAGGCGCTGGCACTGCTGCAGGTGCCATCTCATTAAAAGTTCCTGTGGTATACATCAAATTACCCGAAGTGTCCAGGTTTGAGCTGCTGCTTTGGTTTAGGTAGTTTTTGAGTTCATCATATGAAGCAAAAGTTTTCAGGGAGGTTTGTGTTCCTAGCGTTTGAGTTCCAAGCGTCTGTGCTGCCTGAGATGACCCTGGCTGTCTGGATGCAGCAGGAGAAATCCCTGGGGTGTCGTAAGCGTAAATCATCGCCACAAGGACAATAGCTAAAAGTAACGCAATTAAACCATAAGTTTTTGTTTTCTTCATAACTTCTTTCTGAACCATTTTTCTCTTCGCCTGAAGAGTGTTAAGTCAACGGTTTATATGATGCTATATCTAAGAACAGGCTGTCCAGTTTTCAGAACGGACGCATTTATTGTAAAATCCATAGCCTCAGCAAACTCCAAATTACAAGAAAAAGAACTTTCAATTGAAAAGATCAAGCAGTCACATTTGAAGTTGGCTTTTAAAACTTAATTAGAGAAGGAATGCGAAGCGGTTTAGCGGCCATGCTGGGAAGTTTGGCGTTACGAAGATGTCTAACTGCTCAATATTCTGTATTTTTTTGATGTTCTCAACCAATTTAAAGTATTGCTGGAAATCCTCAAAAACCACGTGTGCGAACAAGTCGTAAATTCCGATGTATTTGACAAGGACTATTAGGTTGGGTATATTTAGCAGCTCTGCTGCTACCTCTGACGTCGTACCTTTGTTTGCGAGTTTTATAAAGAAATAAGCCCCCGCGGCATAACCAAGTTTATCCAGATCAATGGTAATTGTGGAAAGGTACAGCAGGTTTTCTCTTAGCTTTTTGTATCTTTTGATTACGTTTTTAGGTGAAGTACCAAGCTGCTCCGCAATTTTTCTAAATGAGGTTCTCGATTTCTGAGTCAATATCTTCGCGATTTTTCTATCCATTTCATCTAGTTCAACTTCTGATTCTTTCATTTCCACGGTTGCAGATTTGGGTCCGATCTTTCCGCTGGAAGGTTTAACTATCAAGTTTTCCGGATGCTCTATTATTACTTCATTGACCAAAATTAGAGAATCAACACGTTTTATTAACTGGCTTTCTTCCAACTCTTGCTGCATTTTACTTAATTTGTCAATATTGCGTAAAGCAACTTGAGTGCCGATACTGTATTTTCCGAAATTTTTAAAGACTCGTGGTATGTAGGGCTTGCTTGCTAGAAAGTCCATAGCTTTGTCTTCATTTTCTGAATTAACCACCATTCCAATGAGGCAAATATAGCGATACCCTAAGGCGTAAGGGTTTACTAGGCATGGTTTCTCCATTGATTATTCCTATTTTCCATAGGTGTTTGTATCGCATTCTTATTGCTGCCACACTAATTTTGCAGTCTTTGGCAATTTTACTAAAGCTGGTGCGCGATTCGCTTAGAAGGGTTTTTATGATTATAGCGTCGATTTCATCAATGGTTGTTCCGCAGGCCATTTTTAGCACTTGTCGCATTCTAAAGAGTTGTGATCATGTTAAGCTTTACTATCTTTTTCTTTAGCACATTATGAATGTATCACTGTAAATTTAGTTTAATTTGTGTCGAATATTTGGTCATTTAAGTAAGATTATAAATACTTGAATCTCTGAGAATGGTTTTCACAGTAAAGGAGAAAAATGAAAAATATGCTTAAACCAAAAAGCAAAATTGTAACTATCGTAATTGCGATGTTTTTGATGCTTTCAATGGCAGCTTCAATGATGCTAATACCAAACGCCAAAGCACAATCCAGTTCAACAGTAGTTACCTCATATGCTTACATTGCCGCGTTTCCAAATCCAGTAGGCGTCGGCCAAACAGTATCAGTCGACATGTGGCTAAGCAGAGTAATTCCAGGAGCAGACTTAAGCAATAATATTCGATGGCACAACTACCAGCTCACAATTACAGCACCCGACGGGACAAACACAACCCAAAGCTGGGCTGCAGTCTTAGACACAACATCAAACCAAGACTATTCGTTTACTCCCTCTCAAACAGGCACGTACACTTTAACTTTCCACTTTCCAGGGCAAACATACACTTGGCCGCCATTCATGAGTATGTTCGGACCAGAAAATTACCAGGGCACCGTTTATGGAAGTGCCTCTGCGGTAACAACAGTCACAGTACAGCAGACACCACTAAGCTACTATCCAACAACCCCACTTCCGACACAGTATTGGACAAGACCAATATACGGCTTGAATTCTAATTGGGACACGATCTCTTCAAACTGGCTTGGTCAAGGTTCGCCTGGCTACTCGAATGGCTTGCTAGGTGCCAGCGCTCCCGCTGACGCAGTGGGATCACTGACTAGCCACGTGATGTGGACACAGCCAATGGAAATGGGCGGCGTTGTAGGAGGAAACATCTTCTCTGCAGAACAAGGAGCGACATACTTCGAGGGATCCGCATATCAAAACAGATTCATAAACCCGATAATAGTTGACGGCTACCTGTACTTCACTGAACCATTATCATTCTCTGGACCAAGCTCAGGAGCAACGGTCTGCGAAAACCTGCAAACGGGGCAAATCGTTTGGAGCAGCACCAGTGTACCCGCACTTTCCTTTGCCTACCTGTACAACGTTGAAAGCCCTAACCAACACGGAGTTTATCCACCAATTCTAGTTCAAACCGTTGGAGGATCATTCCTTGGACCCCCAGTGCCTCTAAAATGGAACTGTTTTGATGGCTTCACAGGAGACTTCATGTTCAGCGTAACTGGCGTTCCCACTGGCACAGCAGTGCTTGGCCCCGAAGGTGAATACTTGATAGTCAGCTTAGTAAACTTGGGTACCATGGCGAAGCCGAACTACTATCTGCAAGAATGGAACTCATCAAGACTATGGGGAAACAACTATTCAGGGTCATCCACATCTCCCCCAGTGATCCCACCGATTAGTGATCAAGGCGACAATCTAACCGCAACCTGGGCTGGAGGCATGGTCGGCACGGGCTTCGCAGCTACCTATGTTCCAAGTATGTATGACTGGAATGTTTCAGTTTCTGCGCTAAACACACTCACTTCAACGCCAACAATAGAGAACGCTTACTACAACAACATCGCGATACTCGAGGCTGGGGTATTGCCAAATGCGGGTAACAACCCATTTGGTGCACCAAGTTCGACCCCCTATGAGTACGTCGGCATAAACCTTAACCAGAACACTGGCAAAATCGGAGATACGCTTTGGACAAACACCGTTAACCCACCAACCGGCAACCTAACCGTTGGATACACTGGAGCAGACCCAACAGCAAACGGCGGAAAAGGAGTCTTCACCGAATACTATACAGAAACGATGCAGTTTGTAGGATACAGTATGGCAACAGGCAAACAAATCTGGGGTCCGACAACACCACAGGACGCATACAACTTCTTCGCAATGGGATACGGCGGTCAAGGACCTACTTTGGCTTACGGCAAAATGTACGAAGGCGGATACGGTGGAGTAGTATACTGCTATGACCTAGCAACTGGAAACATACTGTGGACCTACGGTAATGGCGACGCCGGCAACAGCACTAACGCTGGCCTTACCTTTGCTCGTCCATACCCAACTATCATATCAGCAATCGGCAACGGAGTAGTTTATACAATCACTAGCGAACACACCACCACAAACCCAATCTACAAAGGAGCATTAGCCCGAGCCATAAACGCCACTACTGGAGCAGAAATTTGGACACTTTCCAACGACAATAACGGCGGCCCACAAGCATACGCTATCGCAGACGGCTACTGCACTACGTTCAACGGCTATGATGACCAAGTCTACGTTATGGGCAGAGGACCCAGCGCCACCACTGCAAACGCTCAAGCCTTCGGCGACTCGGTAGTTATTAGCGGTACAGTCACTGATATTTCTGCGGGCACAAAACAGAACCAGCAAGCAGCTGACTTTCCAAACGGCGTCCCAGTAGCATCTGACTCAATCATGCAGGACTGGATGGCATATGTTTATCAACAGCAGCCAATGCCAACCAACTTCAAAGGAGTCCAAGTTGACATTTAGCGTCTTAGACTCTAACAACAACTACAGGCAAATAGTCTGAGCCATAGCCAACGAAATGGAATGTACACCCTAACTTGGAAACCTGACATATCAGGCAACTACACAGTTTATGCAAGCTTCGCTGGAACCAATGGTTACTGGCCATCATCCGACACAGCAGCCTTCTACGCAAGCGCCGCAGCGCCAACAACAGCACCAACAGCGACACCTATCGCCGGCTTAGCCTCAAATAACACACTGATGTACGGGCTCGTAACGATAATCGTTGTGATAGTCATAATCGGCGCAGTGCTATCTATCCTCGTCACACGAAAGCATCCATAAGCTAAACAAAGCCAATCAACAAATCCTTTCCTTTTTTTAGTCCCTAAAAATCATTTATACAGTTCTTATTTTCTTCAAGATTAAATCAATCTTGACTCTAATCCTAAAACAATTTTCTCCATTTGCAGGGGAAGTATTCGAACCCAAACCGGATAAAGACCGCCTCTATAGAATTTGAGCATCTCAAGGTACGATGAAGCGGAAGGCGGGAAATTAAGCGGGAAGTTTATGAAGTTCTTATCCGCTACTGAGTCATTATTAAGAAAATAACCTCGTATTCGGTTAAGGTGTCGAGATCCGCGGTTAAATGGAGAGAGGAGTTGAAGTAATCATGCCTACGATAGTGGAAATGCTTGAAAAGAATGCCCGCAAATATCCCAATGATGTGGCATTGATTGAGCTAACACCTAGCCAAAACTGCCGCAAACAAATTACTTGGAAAGAATTTGACAATGAAGCTAATCGTATTGCGAATTATCTGCTTCAAAAAGGTATTAAAAAAGACGACAAAGTAATCCATTGGATGCGTAATTCTATCTCCTGGCTTGTAGCCTATTTCGGCATCATTAAAACCGGTGCCTGGGCAGTCCCTCTAAACTATCGTTTCAACGCAAAGGATTTCAAATACTGCTCTGAAATAGCAGAAGCCAAAACGATTATCTTCGAGGATTTTTTCCTGAAAACTGTTCAGGAAGTAAAACCTCCTACCATTATAGAGTACATCTATCTGGGACCAAATCTCCCGTCAGGAATGACCAGTTACGACGATATTCTAAAAGCAACCAATGCGGCTGCTCCCGAAATCAAGCTGAAGCCCAATGATGAATGTGGCTTATATTTTACATCAGGTACTACGGGGGACCCCAAACCGGTTCTCTTAACACACAAAAACATGACATTCACAGCTAAAGTTGAGCAAATACATCATCACCAGACTCACGACGACAATTTTATTCTTCTGCCACCTCTCTATCATACTGGTGCCAAGATGCACTGGTTCGGCAGCCTCATAACCGGAGCTAAGTGCACTATTTTAACCGAAGTTAGTCCGAAAAACGTGTTGGATGCGGTCAGTAAGGAACGGGGAACCATCGTTTGGCTGCTTGTCCCATGGGTCCACGATATTTTGGTGGCTCTTGATACAGGTGCTCTAAAGCTGAACGAATACGACTTAACCTCTTGGCGTTTAATGCACATTGGTGCTCAACCGGTTCCTCCAGCTCTTGTGCAGCATTGGCTGAATTATTTCCCCAATATGGCTTACGACAATAATTATGGCCTCAGCGAATCCACTGGACCCGGTTCAGTGCACCTGGGATTGGAAAACGAGTTCCGGGCTGGCGCTGTCGGTAAAGTAGGATGTGGTTGGCATCTTAAGATCGTAACTGAGGATGACCGTGATATTCCACCTGGGATGATTGGGGAACTGTGCGTCAAGGGTGACGGTGTGATGCGTGAATATTACAAAAATCCTGAATTAACAGCGAAAACTGTCGTTGAGGGCTGGCTGCATACTGGTGATATGGCACGCATAGATGAAGATGGCTATGTTTATCTGGTTGACCGCAAGAAAGACCTGATTATTGTGGGCGGTGAGAATATTTATCCCATAGAGATTGAAGACGCCATTCATAACCATCCTAAAGTATATGACGTAGCCGTGATCGGCATCCCCGATGATCGTCTGGGAGAAATAATCGGTGCAGTCATCGACGTTAAACCTGGAGAAACCTTAACTGAAAAAGAAATCATGACACTTATTGAAGGTCTACTGCCCAAGTATAAGCGACCCCGCAAGATCATTTTTGATAAAGTGCCACGCAATCCCACCGGAAAGATCGAAAAAACCAAACTACGACTCAAACACGGAAAACAAAATCAAGGTTAACTCGCGCTCATACGTGATTTTGCCACAAACAAGCGGTTCCACAAAAAGTAGCCGCCAAAGGACCTGATGCTTGGAAGTTATTCTGGTGGATTGGGCGATTTGAACCCCAACCTTTTAGGAGATCGCAATGTGCAGATTATTTATATCAGCGATAAACTTTAGCATAAGTTAGGTGTCGATTTTTGGGTCTTTATTCTTTCAAGAGCATACTTGATCCTCTTGCTCCTTTTGATTTCTCACAGTCACTTGCCTACTTATCCGACTTTAGCCCCCTGAAAAATGAGCAAGTTGTCAGCAACAACTCGTTTTCGAAAGCGGTTGAAATCAAAGGAAAAACAATTGCGTTTGAAGTTACCGAATTAGGAAATGTCGAAAACCCAAAACTACAATTTACTGCCTACTCAGAAACAAGATTTACCTCTGAAATTGAACAGTTGGTCGCTGACAGGATCAGCTTCTTTCTAAGCCTTCAAGATGACCTGAGAGAATTCTATAAAATCGCTGATCAGGATGAATGTTTTAAACCTATAATAAAACGGTTTTACGGTCATAAGCAAGTAAAGTTTTTGACCCCTTTTGAGATAACTTGCTGGGCAATTCTGGGCCAAAGAATACCTATGGCTGTGGCACACAAAATGAAAGAGCGGCTAGTTGAAAAATTCGGCGGTCACATCAACATGAACGATAATGAATACCGAACGTTTCCTGAGCCAGCAACAATAAACGAGGCTGAGTTTTCAAAACTGCTTGAAACGATTCATATCGAGAAAAAAGCTGAATGGATTTCAGGAGCAGCAAAAGCGTTTAACCATATGGATGAACAATGGCTAAGAACCGCACCTTACGACGACGTTTATGTTTGGTTAACAAATATCAAAGGCATCGGCGAATGGTCAGCCAACTTCATTATGATAAGGGGATTGGGAAGAATGGAAAAACTCTCAAGTCTTGGCCCCGAGATTGCAACAAGTGCCTCAAAAATCTACACTGGAAATGATGAAGTAATGCCCGATCAAGAATTATGCGAGATAGCTGACAAATATGGTCAATGGAAAGGCTACTGGGCATATTACCTTAGAATCTATGCCGAATTTCTTTACGTCTTTGAGGTCGGCAAAAAACAACTTAATTGAATAAATGCAAACTTTTCAGAAACAATGAGTTTGATGATTCGAGATGTGGACTGGTGATTTGAACACGTACCTGCTGGTAATTTCACCGTATTGCCTTTTTCTTTTTTTAGCCTAGAAATTGCTTCAATCAGAATACAAATGGGCGTAAGTTATTCTTTTATCTCATTGTCTGATCCTTTCGTGGCGCAACGTACGCGACTATTTTATTTAACAGCCTGCACTAGAGCATGTTGCCTGTGAAGAAAAAACACGTTAATCGGAGAAAGGATTGGTTAGTCCTTTTGATGATGACAGTTAACAAATTCTGAGGCACACTAACTGGGGAAATTCAGAGTTACGTATGCTGTGACTGCGTTCGCAGGTTTTCGTTATCAGCCATTTTTCTTTTGTTCTTGCCCTTTATAATTGAACTCGTAAGATATAATAGACAAGACTTGCATAACGTATAAAAACACAAATCTGAGCGGAGGTGGAGAACTTAGGTCAAGGCAAAGGTGGCAGACGCCGAGCAAAAATCCAGGCAATCCTTCGGCCGGCGGAAGTGCTAACAACCTTAAAGTAAATCAAGATTCGCCCAAAGGATGTAAAGCTAAAAAAGTACATTATTCGAAAAAACTCGAACACCAAGGTGCCCAATAGGGCAGCCGAAGAAACAACATAAAACGGACGTGAACCGGACAAACCCCGACTTACCGCTGCTAAGACTGTGGTCCCAGGTTTTCATGAAATCCAGAGAGGAATGATCCCTTTCCCTATAGAGAATTCACCCAAAAATCATTTTTTTCCCGCTTGTTTTTGTAACAGGCTTAGTAGGTTTCTGCTGCCGCGGATTCGAGCACATGTGAGGTGAGTCCTCCATGGTTTTGGAGTTCAGGAACAATTTCATCGTCGACCCCTTTATTCCCGATTAAGGCCTGAAAGAGGCAACTGAGCGGCGAAAGCCAAGTGCCCCACCGTCAAAAGCGCCTTTTTTAGCGTTTTTAAGCAAAATTTCAGACGCAAATCTATGTTTGACAAAAATCTTATAAATAAAACGGGTAGGATATTAGCGGCATTGGGCAAGGGGTACAAACGTGTCGGCAGTGTTTTGCTTAACTCAGTCCCTTGATTGCTATTAGTCCACTCCATATCTTGTCTGTGCCTTTTGCTCAATAGAAAAATAAAACTGAATGGAGAAAAAAGAAAAATGAAATTATCAAACAAAAACCAAAAAACTCTAACAATTGCTTTGATATTCACCCTCTCAATTTCCGCAGCATTCGCAATCATGCCAAGTACCAAAGCGCGCGACATTCAAGGAACAATCGCAACTTACGCGTATCTCCAAGCTGTCCCTCAGCAAGTAGGCATAGGTCAAAACGTCTTCCTCGTAATGTGGGTCGACAAACCTCCAACCACTGCCTTCGGACCGTTAGGCGATCGATGGGTAGGCCTTACTGTCACTATAACGCAGCCAGACGGCAAACAAGTGGTCTTGGGGCCATACCAGTCTGATGATGCAGGCGGCTACACCGCTACTCTATACTCCGACCGAACTAGGTAACTACACTGCAGTCTTTAACTTCCCTGGAGAGACACTGACAGGTGACCAGGGAAACCCAGGCGGCATGACGTTTTCCAATACCCAGGCAATCGGCGACGTTTTTGGTCCTTCTACTAGCGCAGCTGAGACCATCATGGTTACGCAAACTCCCGCAAGCACTCTTCCAGAGAATCCGCTTCCAACTAGTTACTGGCAGAATCCAGTCGAAGCATTCAATCACAATTGGTATGCAATAGATGGCAACTGGCTCGGATTAGGAGATGTAGAATTCGCAAACACTGGCGACTATGCAGTCACCGGGAACTATAACCCATACACAACCGCACCAACCTCTGCACACATACTTTGGACTTCTCCCTTAATTCCAGGTTCACCAGGCGGTCAAATGGGCGGAGAATTCGGTGCCAGCGAGCAAGGCAACTACTACTCAGGATTCCAATATCAACCCAAGTTTTCACCGATAATCATCAACGGAATTCTCTACTATGATGCTGTCCCTACCTACTCAAGTGGTGGAAGCTACCAAGGATGGGTTGCCAGAGACCTAAGAACAGGGCAAATTCTTTGGACAAAGAACTACATGAACTACTTCGCACCAGGCTCCTATGACCTCCTGATGTGCGGACAAGTATACGTGTATAAGTCACCGAACACTTACGGCGGACAAAGCTACCTATGGGCAACTAGAACAACAGGCGGAATAAACTACCTTGACCTATTTCGACGCGGCAACAGGAAACTACATACTAAGTATTAACGGCTCAGGACAGCGTCAGGATCTTTCGGCGTTACAAACATCGAAGGGGACAACGGCATCCTGTTGCAGTACTACACAAGTGTACAACGCCACTGGGGCTCAAACACTGAATTTCTGGAACTCTAGCGTTTGCCTAATAGGCGGAGGAGTTGATTTGGGATTCTCGACGCTAACACAAAACGAAGTAGTTCCCTACTCTAAAGGAGTAGTCTGGTCAATACCACTGCCAAACAGCTATCAAGGAGTTGCTTTCCCTGCAGGAGTTAGCTGGATACTTGACGAAGTCGGACACGCGGCAATAGATCCCAGACAATAACATAGCCATCTTAGGCGCAGGCGCTGGTGAGTATTCCATGTACTCATTTGCCACAGGCTGGGTTATGCGAGCAGCCTATAACCTGAATACTGGAGCGCAACTTTGGATGAAGAACCAAACCGAAACCCCCTATTCAACAGTAATGGCCATACCAGGAGCTAACGATGGAGTCTACGTTGAGTATACCAAAGAAACGACAACATTTTCAGGTTACAGCACAACTACAGGACAGCAAGTGTGGGGTCCAACAACACCCTTCCAGAATCCTTTAGGCTACTACGACCAAACAAGTGGAGTATGCGCAGGCGGAGCTTTATACGCATGGACATTCGGTGGTTGGATCTACAAATATAACATGACCACTGGCAGCCTCATCTGGAGCTTCACTGATGGAACCGCTGGAGAAAACACACCCTACGGCGTCAATCCCTTCTGGATCATCGGCGACTACGAAGCCACACTTGCAGGCGGCATGCTCTTTGCAGAATCTGGACACTGCTACGGTCCGCCATTATTTAGCGGAGCACGGCTTTACGCAATCAACGCAACAACTGGAAAACTAGTTTGGAGCATAATCAACTTCGACACTGGTTCATGCCCAGCAGTAGTCGACGGGCAACTCTTGGCTTTCAACGCATACGACAACCAAATATACTCATACGGCGTAGGCCCCAGCAAAACAACAATTAGCGCACCTTCCGTCGGAGCAACAACATCCACTCCAGTAACCCTTACTGGAAGAGTCACCGACATCTCTTCAGGTTCGCAGCAGACAGCAGTCGCAGCAAACTTCCCCAATGGATTGCCATGTAGTCTCAGACGCTAGCATGGAACAGTTTATGGAAGCCGTTTATGAGCAAGAACCAATGCCGAGCAACACAACTGGAGTTCCAGTTACTTTCACAGTCTTAGACAGCAATAATAACCTCCGATCAATAGGCTCGACAACCACAAACGCTCTAGGCGACTACTCATTCACGTGGAAACCTGACATTGCAGGCAACTACACCATATACGCAACCTTTGCCGGCACACCATCATACTATGGATCATCTGCCTCCACAGGATTCTATGCAAGCTCACCAGCAGCAACAACCGCACCAACATCAACACCTCTAACTGGCTTAGCCTCAAACAACACAGTCATGTACGGAATCGTAGCGGTAATCATCGTGATAATCATTATCGGCGCTGCAATCATGTTGATGCTCAGCAGAAAACGACCATAAACTTAAGAAGCAAAAACAAACCAACCCTTTTTTTCTTTTTTAATGACTTAAACCAGAATTCAAACAATCAAATTTAACCTTTTTCATCCGGCTTTAGGTGCTTGATCTCTCGTTATAATTCTGTCTTTGCAAAAAAAAAACTGAACAGGAATCACCTGCTCTTAGCAATAATGTTCACGTGAAGGGGATTTGAAACCTTGGGCTGTCCGAGTGACCCCGTGAGTCAATCCGTGTTTTCAAAAAATGTTAATACCTAATAGTGGTTACTTGATTGCATTCAACTGGTCCATCGCATTTGTGATGCACCGGTGCCTACAGAGAAACGGAGAGTTTCTTTATGATTTAACTTTTGCAGTCAACTAAATGGGCTGTGCCGTCTGGACAAAAGACTTTTTCGCCTACGCAAACACGTGTGAAACGTCGTTTGCATTCAGAGAGTTGGTTTTCGCATCCGTCACAATCACGAGATAGCATCCTGTCACCCCACATTAGTATGAATTCGTAAGTAATGTTATATCTGAGAGATAAAGATTGCCCTACGCCGGATTCATTCCGGAAAAACAAAGAGCATTGACGATCTTGGAATCGATGAGCTCAAGATCCAAATGAGGCATCAAATGCAAAATTAGAATGCCATCAAGAACTCGACAATAATTGAATAGCAAACTTTAAAACGCTCATCTAAACAAAGCAAACCCAATTCGAGGAAAATCGCGAGATTGTAGTATAAGTGGCTTGTGCTGACGGTAACTACAATCGGCGTCCTCTGGCTGGGATAGACGCGAGAATCGTAATCATAGGGTTACCGTAGGTTATTCACGCCCTTGTCGCCGATGCAGAGCAAGTAATCTGGATAAGCCAAGCATACATGCTGGGCACAATAACGATTCTGCTGTTGGTGGGGCACTTCGCAGACCTCTTCCGAAGCAAACGCGTCTATTCAAGAACTTCTTTTTTAGAATTCTTAAACCACAGCAAGCATGAGTGGACTGAACCGAAACGTGCCAAGCCTCGACACGCAATATCTCAGCACTTATGCGCTCGTTTAAGCGCCAATACAATAATCGTAATTGAATGTCGCTGTAGCTTCACAGTCACATAATCTTAAATATATTTTTTAGCAAGAATAATGATCGTCGGAGAGCAAGTTAAGGATTAAAAAATTCCGCCGCTATCATAATAAGTCTATCATTCTTCTGGGCATTGCAAAGTTAAGAGAACATGGAAATAATGATCGATTTGAAGCGTGATTCAGCGAATCCGTGTGACTCAAATCAGCACATTTTAGTTCTACAGCTTTTCCTTGCCTTCAAACGAATCAAATAAGCTAATTCAAAAAGAAATATTAGGAAAAAACCATGAAGAAACTACAAATTCTAATAACTGTATTATTAATTTCGCTATTAATCTGCGCCTTCTCGAGTTGTGTTTTGAAGGGTCCAGTTACGGTAACTGGTGCGGGTGCGCCAGCGGCGACTTCAACTCCAAGTCCCTCGTCGTCTCCAACTCCAACGCCATCTCCTACTCCCTCTGCTACTCCTATTCCCTCTGCTACTCCTTCTCCCTCTTCTACTCCTACGGCTAGCCCTAAGCCATCCTCAACGCCAACTCCAACTCCCTCGCCGTCCCCGACTCCTTCACCATCTCCTACCCCTACGTCTACTCCTAAGCCAACTCCAACACCATCATCATCTCCAACCCCTTCGCCCTCTCCCATTCCTACGTCTACTCCTAAGCCGACTCCATCCCCCTCTCCAACTCCTTCTCTCTCTCCTACTCCTACAGCTAGTCCTAAGCCATCTTCAACTCCAACTCCATCTCCTACTCCTTCACCATCTCCCTCTCCAACTCCCTCGGCTACTCCTAAGCCGACTCCATCTCCCTCTCCAACTCCTTCTCCATCTCCTACGGCTAGTCCTAAGCCATCTCCAACGCCAACTCCGACTCCCTCGCCGTCTCCCACTCCCTCCGCTAGTCCTAAGCCAACCCCAACATCAACTACAACTCCAACCCCACCAACGCCAACACCAACAGCAAGCTCTAACCCAACACAAACGCCAGCACCAACACCATCCCCATCTCCAATTTCAACGCCGTCTCCTACCCCCTCTGTTACTCCTTCTCCCTCTCCGACTCCTTCGCCGTCTCCTACTCCTACGGCTAGTCCTAAGCCATCATCAACGCCAACTCCAACTCCTTCTCCATCTCCGACTCCTTCGGCAACAATTGTACCAGTGACGATAGTAGGAGGTGCTACCATTGAGGTCGCCGTCAGTGGGAATATAACCAGTCCACAAATATCTCATGCCACCATCACCTCAAACCAACCCACCAAAACAACTACAATGGCTTTCACAATAACAGGACCAGACGGAACAGCAGGCCTCGGCAATATTACCATTCCAAAAACCGACATTTCTTATGGGATAAACCCAGTCGTATACATAAACGGTCGGCAGGCTCTAAACCAGGGTTATACGCAAGACGTCAATAACTTCTACATATGGTATACAACTTTCTTTGACACAAATCTCGTAAATGGAGTTTCTCAAGTGACAGTGCAATTCTTTTTGCCCTCACCGTTGGCATCTAGCTCAATGGGACCTGCACTTGCCATGGGCATAGTTGTCCCCGAAATCATTCTAATCTTCGCGGTTATAGCGGTAACGCGTTTTAGACGAAAACCTGAAGAATTATAATCACGCTGCCTTTCGTCGATATTGTTTAATTTGTAAGAGAATCGGCGTTAATCCGTCGAATTGATTTTGCGAATCTTTGGTTGGGCAAAGGGCACTTCTTTTGGAAGTTCAAGTTGGAACCGTCTACGGAAAAGGGGGCCCAGAATGGGTCTGCTGCAGAATTAACCCCAGCATTCCCGAGATGTTTAGACTACTTTGGCTGACAGCAAAAACTGAAGAATTGAGGAAACATAGCAACGAGTTTAGACTGCCTTGTTGACTGGGGGGATTTGAACCCCGAGAAAATGGAGATATTACCCGCAAAACCCCTTTTTCCCTTTTGGTCTTCTAAAATCATGGAAAAATGACGAGATGGAAGGAATGGGCGCTGATAGGGCTCTGGTTAAATTCAATACAACTGCAATTAAAGAGCTTCCGTTTTCTTCTTTAGTTTCTAGAACCTCAGCAAACCGACAAATCTACTGTTTTGTTTTTGACTGATTGCTTTTCAGATTCAAGAATTATCCCAATATCACTGTTTTTTCTATGATGAAGCGATGGTGCTTGAAAATCGCTAAAGCTCACGTATATCGCTGCGTATTAAGAACATTTAAAAGGCAAAAATAAACCTAAACGGGATAAGGACAAGTGAGTGGTTTGGCTTCTTTTAATCTCCCTTCTCCCCCATCCAAACCACTTTCTTGCTCCATTTACTATATCCCGCTGCAGATTTAAGATTTATCATCCATGAAAAAAAGGCCAAATTTTCTTGCTTCAGGATGGAAATGGAAGTTACGTGGCCTTTTCGATCTGCTTTTTGTCTCGAAAAGGTTCATATGGTAAGAAAGCAGTTAAAAAAGCAATGACCATTGATAATGCTGATGCAAGCCCAATTATGCTTTAAATGCTTGACAATAGCAACCCTTGATTTGACAACTTCCATTCTTGCTATGCCCCTTATACCTATGACCGCAATTTGAACATTTGTCAAAAGGTCGCCCATCATCACTATTGTTCAAAACAAGATAATCTAACATAGCGTTTGCCATCTATAATTCCCTTATTATTCCAAGTTCTATAATCTATTTCATTTTGTGGATTTAAAAGGTTTAAGCCAAGTAGATAACAAGAAGCATTGGCTAAGGACTAACTCTTTTAGAAATTGCTCAAGAGTTTATGTTTCAGTGAGTGAAGATTTGACATAATCCACTTTAGAAATATGCCTTTTATGTCGTGGAATCAACTTTCTTATTTGAGGAGAAAGGAGAGCTTCTCAGAAAGGAGAAAGGGGAAATTCCCCATCATTACTTTTAGCAATTAGAAGTCTTTAGACTATCATAAGAAGGTGAAGCTAGACAAAACCTTTGCTTGTCAGCTGCTTTCTCTAAGTAGAGTTTACAGTAAAATTAGCTGACCCTGCTTCATTTGCGTGGTCAATGTGTTGATTTGCCTCCGTCACTACAAAAACTCCCAAGTTGTAAGAACCATTTGACAATCCATCGATTGTTGTATTGCCTTGGAACCAAGTCCAGTTTCCTCCATTCAGCTTATAATAAGAGTAAATGATCTTGGAATTGGTGTAATAAGTTATGTTTATTTTATTGGTGTTGTAGGTTTGGTTTTCTGGAGAAATTATGGTAAGCATCGGATACTTGAATGAAGTATCGATTGTAAATGTTTCGTTTTCAGGTGTACGTATGCTTCCATCGGCATAATGGTCTGTTATAGTGAATGCGTAATTT
Organism: Candidatus Bathyarchaeota archaeon; assembly: GCA_963827165.1. Classification (GTDB taxonomy): domain Archaea; phylum Thermoproteota; class Bathyarchaeia; order Bathyarchaeales; family Bathycorpusculaceae; genus Bathycorpusculum. Next base: position 949,683 of record CAWGZR010000005.1, read on the forward strand.
CCATTAGATAGGTTTGTTAAAGTTTTATCAATAATATATTCAGAAGAAAAAGGAATATGCGTCATAACTGAACTGTCAACCACCTTATGATCGCTATTAGTTACTATGTAGGTACAATAGAGTACCATCCCTCGGGCAGGGGTATAACCCATTGAAATGTGTACTGTTGTTGAATTAGTGGTATGGAATGGCTCGCTGTACATGTCAAATTCATCTCCACCATAACCCGGACCTGTACCACCAGTTGAAAAATCAATGATGAAACCAAGGAAAGCGACAAGAACACTTAAAATAATTAATAGTGCTAATGCGATAATAGCTTCTTTCTTTTTCAAAGGGACTAATTGTTTGTATGCGTGTTTTCTTAATTAGATTTTCCTTGCTAATAGCAGGATTGCCGGTTGGTTTGTTAGCTTTTAGGTTTAAGCCTACCACGTAACTAGTAAATTCAATTAGGGGCTAATGCATTTGCCGGATTAGACTAGGCTTTCCTTCTTGCACAACAGTTAGAACAGAAAATAGATGTTTGGGGCATTAATCCAGTGCAATAAGAACCTGATATCAAAACAATCTCGAACAGCCTCTTTGACATGAGTGTTGAAACTATTGGTTTTTTGATTATAACATTATAGCTTCCACCGTTATTTTCAGAAAACGTCTGCCTTAGCAAGAGTAAGGTCCTCAAAGATTCTTTCTACTGTTTCTTTCCGTACTCCCTTTCGTTCTAAAATTTCAGATAATTGTTCTAAACTAAAGTAGTTATTACACCTAGGGCACTCCACAAAAATATCCTTATAATTAGTTTTTAATCCCTTTTTCAAAAACTCACCACCTTCTAAATATCCTTTGTTAACTTAAGCTATTACGCTTTTTCTTGAACGTCAGACAACAAAGGTTATCCGCACGCGCTCGGTATGCTCTTTTTGAATTGTGTGGGCTTTCTTTGGGGAATCCCTTAAATCAAGAATGAACAATATTTTTCTGTTCAGGGCTGTCTTGATGGCTGTCAATGTTCGCCAATTGAAATACCTACTCGGATGGTTAATTGCGGGTTCAAGAGGCGGCCCGATGCGTGCCAAAGTAATTGAGATTCTAAGGCAAACCCCACAAAACGCAAATCAGCTTGCTGACACCCTAAATGTTGACTACAAAACAATTCGGCATCACGTAGGACTTTTAGAAAAAAACAATATGATTACATCATCAGGAGCATCGGGTGGATATGCTGTAACATATTTTTTGTCTCCCGCTTTAGAAGACAATTATGCAGTGTTTGAAGATATTAGGAAAAGAATGGGGCAAAAGTAGAAAAGGGAGAAAAAGAACATGCAAAAACGTATGTACAGAAACTCGAAAATCATTTTCCTAATGGCAGTTGTAATTGCAGTAATTATAGGGACTGCCCTTTTGGCATCGTATGCGTTTATCAAGCCATTTAGCCCCTTCACTCCAATCCCACCGCCTACTTTTGGTCAAGGTAATCAACCTCCTGCTCAGGGTTTGCCAGGGGATCTTCAACTGTTTTATGCTGTAGAAGTCGTAATCTCCTCAGTTAACATTACGCTTCTTGTGTTTCTCCTATTCACTAATGCGGACATTTTTAGGAAGAGTCGGTCGAAATTCACATTTGGGCTGCTCATTTTCTCAGCTGCCTTCCTTTTCAAAGATCTAACTTCCAGCCCATTAGTAATTAGGGCTTTTGGGTTTCATCAAGTGGGTTTAGGTCCTTTCGCGTTTGTGCCAGACTTGTTTGAGTTGGTTGTCTTGGTTGCCCTGGTTTATCTTAGCAACGAATAGGCCAGCTCCCAGTTTCGATTAATTTGTGGTTTCCTATGATTCCCCAGTGATGTCTTGTTAGCAAGCAAAATTAATGAAAAGATTTAGTTAGTTAACGTAATTGTACCGTTGAGATACGTCTCTCAGTTTATCGATCATTATCTCAAAGTTTTTGTCATTAATTGTTGCTATATTTGGAAGTGAGTTGGAAACGAGTTAGAATACTTGTGGTTCGGATGTTGAAAAATCGTTTAATAAAAGATTGAGCCAGTTGTCTTTTCAGACAATAAACGGAGGCGACAAAAAATAGAACGAAAAAATTTGGCGTTGGCATTGCTGTTAATAACAGCATGCGCCACAATCATCGGTGGATTCATAGTGACAGCACACGCAAATAACGCAAACTCAACCACTTCTTCAACAACAAGCTCTACAAACGCCATCGCATCAGAAATCAATGCCACTAACCCCCAACAACTGGGAATGAATGGCATGAACAATGGTAATCAGGGATTTGGCGGACCAATGGGACAGAACGGAAACATGGGGCAGTCAATGAGCGGACCAATGGGAACAGGCGATAACATGAATGGATTCATGGGCAGCATGAGTGGCTTCGAAGTCAGCTCAGCCTACACAGCTAACGTAACAGCTATATTGGACAGCGACACAAACGTTGCGAAATTAATTTCGGAAGGCTATAACGTAACATCAATCAACCCCATAATACAAAATGTCATCAACGGCGACGGAACAATCACAATGCAGGCAACCACAGCGATAGTCACATTGCAAGATGGCACCTCTGGATACGCAACAGCGCACGTAGACCTTACCTCTGGAACAGTCACCAAAATAGTCATCATCACCAGAACTGAAATAGACAATACAACCACCAGCACAACCAATTCAACAAACACCACCAGCTAGACGTGAAACTCAATTGGAAGGGATAGTTCGACTACAACTATCTCCTTCTCAACCATTTCTGCCTGATGACAAAAACGCTAACTAAGAAGTGGGGGGCTGACAAGACTCCAGATAAATTACGATTAACGCAATCGTGATGGCGCTTTTGCATTTGCGCTCTTTTCTCCTTAAAATTTTTTGGAGTCTCAGCAAACCCTCTACCACCTTACTTTTTCTTTGGAACAATAGCGGTTATCGTTCAAGCAAAAAATATTCCAAAAAAGGAAAAACCCTTCTGTGATTAAAAATCAGGCGTTCTTTTTTAGGGTATTCTATCACAATACTTCTGGCTTTTCAATCAAGTTCTTATGGAGCTTGCCTTAGAATAGTTGATACTCTTTCTATACTATTCTTAGAACAGCACGTTAAACAGCAAGGCAAATATATTCAACCCTTCCTTGAATTGTTGAGGTTATAGCATGAAAGTGAAAGCTCTTCCTGACGGACCTTATTTAGTTGAATCTGAGGCAAAAGGGAAAGTCGCTCTATGTCGTTGTGGACTATCAAAAAACAAGCCATACTGTGATGGCGCACATGTTAAAGGCAATTTTAAAGCAGAGAAAACTGAAATCGACCTCTAGAAACAGAAGGAAAAGTACCTCCCAAGATTTTCTTTTTTTAGAAGAATTTCTAAATTTTTCGATGCATCGTCTAAAGGGCGATTTTGGCAAAGTTCTTAAAACGGGGAAAAAGCAAATATTGTTAAGACAACCCAAAATTATTTGGATCTGTGCATCGTAAAGCCTGTAGAGGAGATATCACCCGAATTCCCTCTTTTTTCTGAATTCTTGCGCTTAAAAATTATCGAAAATAAGAGTTCGCTATGCAAAAGTTTTTGTGCCAATCTGATGCTCGAAATCTTGCGCAGGTTTCCCGCCCTTTGTTTTAGTATCTTTGCCGCTAAATCCACCTGGCATTTTCAGAATGTTGTGATATATTGAAGCGGGGTTGGCCATGCGTTTGGCATGGGCCTAAGATTCGTCTCGATTCCTTTTATGTTTGGAATTTTCATTATCTGATCATTAATCTCATAGATGCTCTTGCAATCTTTAACAAGACCCACAAAGGACAAGTCGTGGGCTCCACTCATCTTCAGAATGTAGCTAACCCCCGGGATCACACTCAACTTGTCAGCCACATCATTTGCTTCATTGGGATCACAGAGAAGCAGATTCGCGCTAAAAATTCCCTGGTAACCGAGTTTCACAAAGTCTATTTGGATTGAGATCTTTATGAGGTTCTTGCTCCTAAGCTCTTCATATTTTCTGGCTACAGTTGCTGTAGAGGAACCGACCTCTCGGGCAATTTTGCTAAAAGCAAGTCGACCGTCTTTGGCGAGCAAATCAATGATCTTCACGTCGGTCTCATTAAAATCCGTTGAAACGTCGGTTTGGTCACCTGTTATAACCAATTGGTTGGATTCCAGGATAGTTGTTGTAATACCGAGCGTGTTTTCAGGAATATTTCTGACGTCAGTCCAAATGTAAGTTCGGATATTGTTTATTCGATTTTTTTTGCAGACTTCCTGCTTGACTCGTTCCAAGTCGCTAAGACCTTTCAACGTGAAAATGACCTGGATGTTAAAGGGTGAGTTGTACAAAATTCTGACATTTCGAATGTCCGGAATACTTCGAAGCCGGTCATACGTTTCCGCTAAGTATTGCGAATCGACGTTTATCATGGTTAAAGATACGCCAGAGTAACCGAACCTTTTGAAGTTGTATTGAACAGTGGCACCTACGATGATGCCTGCTTTTCTCAGTTCTTCAAACCTGGATCTTATCACATTTTCATTCAATTGGCACTTTTGTGCAATGGCTCGAAAACTCTTTCTTCCATCTTTTAGCAGTTCCTGAAGGATTTTAATGTCGACAGCGTCAGGCTCTTTCATGTCATTAATTCCAAGAGGTGTCTCGTCGTTGTGCTAAATAAACTGAACTGTTTTGTTAGTTTAGAATCATTATCGGAAACTTTGTTGTGCTGATACGATTATTGAACTTTAAGGTGATATTAATCGTTTATTTTAGTTATTTCTCTTTTTGTGAAAAAACTTATAAATGATCAACAATAATTGCTAGAGCCAGGGAGAAAAATATGAAAATACCAAAAAATAAAATGGCGTCGCTAATTATCGCTTTGATTTTAACAATTATCCTAGGAGGTTCATCGTTACTTGTACCTAGTGCATATGCGCACAACCCAGGGTGGAATATTCCAACATACGCTTACATCAGCATCTCACCAAATCCAGACGGTGTTGGCCAATCCGTAATAGTTTACATGTGGCTCGACTGCGTTTACGGAGCTGCCGGCGGCACCGCTGCTGCAGTTGGGACCAACGGTTACACAGCAAGCGCGGCATTGTTGTCAAACGACTATAGATTCCACGACTATCAACTGACCATCACTGCTCCCGATAGCACAAAAACAAAAAACACTTTTTCGATCATCTCAGACCCAACTTCTGATCAATCCACAACTTTTACTCCCACACAGGCTGGTACATACACTTTCAATTTCACCTTTTCCGGTCAAGTTTACGGAGCAAACGGCGATGGCTACTCTGCTTCGTCATTAGTCAACGATACTTATCTCCCAAGTTCAGCATCAGCGACTCTTACAGTGCAACAATCTCCAATCCCTTCGCTAGTAACCAACGAACCGCTTCCAACCGCTTTCTGGGAAACCCCAATTTACGGTGAAAACTCAAACTGGTACACGATCTCGTCAAACTGGCTTGGCCCAGGTTCACCAACTCTGTCAGGCTACACGGTTAATTCTGGCTCCTATCAACTTTACCACCCGGACGCAACGGGTCCTTTGACTTCACACATCATGTGGACAAGCCAACTTCAATTCGGGGGAGTCGTCGGCGGAAACATGTACCCTGCTGGGGGCTCAGATCCCAACGGAGCCGGCATAGGCGTATCCTATTTTGAAGGCTCTTCATACGAACCCAGATTCGTCAACCCCATAATAATTGACGGATATCTCTTCTACACTGAACCAGTATCCTTCTCAGGTGGATCTAGTGGACCAACAGTCTGCGTTAACCTTGAAACAGACCAACAACTCTGGTCGTCAACCGCAGTGCCTCAATTATCGTTCGCTTACATCTACAATCTGTGGGATCCAGATCAACACGGAGTTTACCCGCCAATCCTTGTCGCTACAAACCCTGAAAACGGTAACTGGCAACTCTATGATGCTTACACTGGTGATTCACTTTTCAACGTGACAGGTGTCCCCTCAGGCACCGTAGTCGCAGGCCCTAATGGCGAACAATTGAGATACGTAATAGCCAACGATGGCACGGCAACAAATCCGCAATGGTACTTATCCGAATGGAACTCCTCTAAGCTATGGCAATACGACATTAACCCATATACCGGAACCGGAAGCTTATCTCCAGCCGTCATAAATGAAACAAACGGTTACCTAATCGGAGGCGCCGTTGGCAGCGCAACTAGCCCTGGAGCTCTTCCTCCACCAAACACAGGCGTTGATAGCGCCGTCAGTCCAAGTGGTAAAACAGTAAATGTGCCAGCTGGTTCAACCATACTTGTAAACGCAAACATCCCCATCCATGACACTGCGGATGCGCCAGGAACGACAACGCCTATCTACGAGTTTAACCAGGATTCATTAACTACATACGACTGGAACATCTCCATTCCGTGGCTAAACACTATGCCTGTGCAACCCGCCTTCAATAGCGTTACAGGAATCTACACACCCGCGGCCCCAGGAACCAATCCAGTATCTGTGGTTGCAGCTGATTATGGAGATTTAATGCTTTGCAGAAACGGCTCCTTACCAACGGGCTTTGCGGCAGATGACACCGGCAGTTTCGATCAGCCATACACAATGTTCGCTGTCAACTTGAACTCTTCCGTCGGCACGGTAGGATCAATATTGTGGATGAAGACCTACAACCCACCTCTTGGCAACATCACTCTCCAATTACCAATCGTCGACTTCCAAACTCGCGTTTTCGTCTTCCAATACTACGAGACCATGCAATGGGTAGGCTTCAGCTTAACCAATGGCAATCCGATATGGGGTCCCACGCCAAGCGAAGTGGCTTTCAACTACTACGACTGGAGCGGCTACAACCCTGGCGTAATGGCTTACGGTAACCTTTACAGTGGTGGATTCGGAGGAGTAACTTACTGCTTTAACGACAAGACTGGAGCGCTGGAATGGACTTGGGGCAACGGACTGGCGAGCTCAGACAACAGTACTTACGCCGGCGTGAACACGCCTTACGGTGACTATCCAACATTCATTCAATCGGTTTCAAATGGAATTGTATACTTAGCTACTGATGAGCACACCATTCCCAATCCGCTTTTCGAGGGCGCCACATACGATGCCATAAATGCGACAACAGGCAAAATGATATGGCAACTTTCAGGCTATCCTAGTGAATGGGCGTACAGTGGCAGTCAATGGGCAACCGCAGACGGCTACTTAGCTTGCATGAACGGCTACAACAACCAAATCTACAGCGTAGGCCAAGGACCAAGCAAAACCACAGTTTCGGCACCTGACCTCGGAGTGACAACAGCCACGCCAGTAACGATAAAGGGCACAGTAATGGATATTTCCGCCGGAACAACACAAAGTCAACAAGCAGCTGACTTTCCAAATGGAGTCCCAGTCGCATCGGACAAGAGCATGACAGGATGGATGGGCTACGTTTACCAGCAGCAACCAGAACCAGCAAACTTCACAGGTGTTCAAGTTACGCTATCGGTCTTAGACTCGAATGGCAACCACAGGACTATCGGTACTACCACGACCAACGCTCAGGGTGAATATGGCTTCGCATGGACTCCTGATATCCCAGGCAACTACACTGTGTACGCTAGCTTTGCAGGCACAAACGCATACTTCGGATCCTCAGCTTCAACTTTCTTCTATGCTAGCTCACCACCATCAACATCTGCCCCGACAGTATCACCAGTCAGCGACTTAGCCTCAAACACAACAGTCATGTACGCAGTCGTCGCAATGATCATTGTCTTCATCGTAGGCATCACCGTAGTCGCATTGCTCGTGACGAGAAAACATCCATAAAACGACAAAACAACAAAACAAATTACCTTTTTTCCTTTTTTTAAAATTTTTAGAAAATACTGACGTCAGGGGCTGAGAAGGCTCGGGTTACACTCAAAAATAGCTGCAATTGAAGAGTTTGTATTTTTCTTTTTCTCCTAAAGAAAAAACTTTTCTTCCTTAGTTTCCGGAGCCTCAGCAAACCCCTAATGCTCTAAGATTTTACTATTTTTTTTTTAAAAAAACATGCCTTAGTATAGCAAGTTTTGACGCCGGGAGGGATTCGAACCAAAAACTGGATTAAATCTTTATGAAATTGAACTTCAACAAATTCAAGATCAAGCGGTCTGAGGGGATTTGAACCCCCTGCAAAAATGGAGAAATCATCCGGGCCTTCCCATTTTTCTTTAAATTATGCGAAAAAATATGCAAAATGAGGCGGATGCATGAGTAGGACTTGAATTCATCTGGTTTGTAAATATCCTATAGATAATTGCTTTTGAATTTAGGCCCAGTTGATTTATATTTCATGATGGTGCATGAAACATCTGAAATTCAAATGTCAAAAAAGAATCAGCTGGAAAAACTTTGCCCTGAATGCGAAGAAGATATGAATCCTGTTTTTGACAAAAACAAGGTACTCGTTTGTTGGGAATGCACAGAGTGTGGTACAATTGTTTTAGCAACAAAAGAAGTCAAACAAGAAAAGCCTTAGCCCAGCACATTAGGACCAAACTCGCAGGAACAAAAGCTAAACCTGGTTCAACTTCAAACCAAGCATTGGAATTTATAGCTAAATCCGTTCTCCCCATCTGCGATAAGCTTTCCCGATTTGACGCTAGGCGTTAATTTGATCGGTTAAAAAAGGCATAGAGCAAATGTATGCAAGTTTTATCTTATTGCGTCTCCATTTATGCAGCACTGTCTGGTTGAGTTTTTGATAATGATTTGTGCCTTTTGTATAACCGATTTGAGCTATCTCTTTTTTGGTTTAACCCCTGTCTAATTTAGGTAAAGGTAAACTTGAACCCAGGCGAAAGTGGAGATGACATCCAATATATCCATTTTTCTTTTGGCTCTTTCAGTTTCCGCTTTCTATGATTTTTTTCCGCTTTTTGTCGAATAATGCTTCTGGGTTGTTGCTTCTGTAAGTACACCTGCGATAGATTCTCAACTAAAGAAATTACTTGAGAACCTTGCGAATGTTTACTTGTTTTAGAATGCATCGACTATATTTTCCATAACTTGCTTTTCGGCTGTCCTGCTTTCTCCTCTGTTTTTTATGAGCATTTCCAGAGACTTTGCAGTTTTTAAGTAAAGTTTTTTTTCTGCTATAAAGTCGTTTGGCACTCCGCCAACATACCAAGAATGGAAATGATAGCACTGATAGAAGAGCTGATTGTAGACTTCTCCCCTTTTTGCAGCTGCCGACTTTAGTGCGTGGACGTTATCATTTTTCAGGTTTGAATCCTGCGATATATCAGTTTTCACACATTCCCAGAGCAGTTCCCCAGCTTCAGCCAAATCATCACTTATGCCATTCTCCAAGTATTTACAGTATTCTTCCTTGCTTTGACCCAACAACTTCTTCAAAAAAATGTTATCGACCATTTTACTTCGTGAACTGAACAAATGGAGAAGGTAAAAACCTTTCCTCCTCAAAAAAAAATTTAGCTCATCAATACCCGCTAATTTGAATATTTGCTCTCTTGTGACTCTATTTTTGCTGCTTTTGGTTTATTCACCAAAGTGCACCTACAATTCCTTCGAAGACTATAATTAGAACGGCGCATTCAACTTCAACGATGCACTGCATTTCGCGGGCTATTACATCGCTTATTCCAACGCAAACAGCTAGATGGTCTCCCTCTTAAAAAAAAAGAATGCATCTCAATGTAGCGATAATGCCGGGGTTTATTTGAACCGACTGGAGAGGATTTGAACCCAAGAGGAAGTGAAGATATCACCCGCCAATCTTCCTTTTTCGTTTGTTTTATCCCATGGAAACAAACGAAGAAGAAAAGAATTGGGCTGAAAAGGTTCTGGTTAAACGCGAGATTGCTGCAATTGAAGGATTTGCATTTTCTTTTTTCTGTTTAAAGAAATTTTCTTTCTTAATTTCCTGATCCTAAGCAGATTCCTAATTTTCTTAAGGCAGCAGGGTTTTAATTTTTTGCGGACGCTGCACGCTTAATTTAGTTCCAAGCTCCAATATACTCGAACCGAGTGATTCTTATGAAAAAGATGCATTGGCATTAGTGGCTTTGTTAACAATCGAGTCCGCGTTATCGAACCAGATTTGAAGCCGCGTCAATGGAAGAGCTTATAGGGGAAATGATGGTACTGGCATATGGTGATTCCATTTGGAAGTCGCAATCGACAAGCAAGGACGAATAGTTATACCTAAAGAAATCAGGGAGAAATACGGTCTTTCGCAGGAAGGCAAATTAGCACTAGTAGCCCGCGAAGACGCTATCGAGCTGATTCCGCTAACTGAAGAAGATGATTTGGCAATTCGTTCCCTAAGAGAACCTTGTAAGACAGGCAGCCCAGAAGCGGGTAACAAGCTTTTCTCGCGGGATAAGGCTTGGAAACGATGAGAATTATAGACGCAGACATCCTTTCTTACGCTCTCTTCCAAAAACACGATGCTCACCCATATTGCTGGCCGCTACTGCAGAATGCGATTCACGGTAAGACAAGTGTAGCAATCGCGACAGTAAATCTGTTGGCAGGCATTTCACGCACTGGTAGAAGATTATGCTGTGGAAAGGGAAGAAGCATCGTACAAACTTGATGGGTTGACTAGAAGCACAAGAATACGGTTTTTGCCCCTTACCGTTGATATCGCCCGAAAAGCCTTGGAAATATCGAAACTTCACAAGGCAAGGTCTTTTGACGCGAACCTAATTGCTTCTGCAGAAATAAACGGGATATCCGTGATCGTAAGCAACGACGGTCATATCGCTAGATTATGCAAGGAGCGAGGTCTAATCTTCGAAAATCCGATACCTGAGGCAGCTGCAAAGAAAATGAGTCTTTAGAACATTTTCCCCTTCTTAGAAATCAAGTGTGGAACTTCTTGGGGATTAGATGGCTAAGGTGTCTAGTCTTTCCGAGTTTCGGACATAAAATTGTTCTTCAAGCTCTCTCATATGAGCCTTTACCAAAAAGGGTAATTCTGACGGTTGCAAGCGTTATCCATTGAAAGGTTAAGTCTGTGAGGATGTCCTTACTTTTTAGCATTCTGAGTTTGGGTTATCTTGTTTTTCCTTTTAGTTAGCACTGTAGTAAATAGAGAAACTATCAAAAATATTGTCGGGATTAAAAGTAACGGTGGAAACTCTGGAACTGCTGGTGAAGGTGTTGACGTGTCTGAGGGCGGAGCTGAAGTTGTTGGTGAATGTTGTGGTATAGCCGTCGGAGCGGTTGAAGGACTTGAGGATGGCGATGAACCTGAGGTTGATGATGTTGGACTCGGGGTAGGCGTTGGATTCTGCGTGGGTGCAGGGGACGGGCTACTATTGCTGGCTGAGCTGTAAGTTATTACAGTTGGGTCAAATGAGAATCCTGAGCTTTGATTATAGTAGAATCCATCAAAGCAGACATACATGGTGGATGAATTCCTAGCTTGGCTTGGGTCTGTGCTTTGAACATAATTTTGGACTGGAACGTAAAGGCGTGTTGTGTTGTATGTTTGGGAGTCACCGTTTATCGTGTAGTTTGATGGGAAAATTTCTTGGCAAACTTCTGTGCCGTTGACCGAATAGATCGCGCTGTCTTTATTAGCATTCGTAGAGAAGAAGGAGACGAACGGTTGAGCGACGGCATCTTGAGTTATTCCAAAACCTAAACTGTCAGCTGTTACTAAACTGAAACTGTCTCCATTATTCAATCCCGTAGTTGGGAAAGCGGTATCTGCGCTCCAATCAACGTTCACACCGTACTTATAAGCTGTGTAAGCGGAGTTCTCAGTAACTTGAAACATAAGAGTAATTGGCACGTTGCTTACCGTTTGATGTGGTGGAAGTGTCGGTGTGTTTGGTCCCGCTGCAGTCAGTTGGCAGTTGATTATCTGTGCGTCCAGCGTTACGTTAAATGTGGCTATGCTGTCGGTCAAAGCGTTGCCGTTGTAGGTAGTATTTTCGGTGTCTAATGTTACAGGGCCGATTGCTGCCGCGCTGCAGTTAGCATACGAGATGCTGCCAACTTGATTGTTGAGCATATACGCGTAATCCGTCGAATTTCCAACTTCATTAAGGCTTAGTTGTTGTGCAGTTCCGTTAATGATATCAAATCCACTAAACGAATATGTCGTTCCCCATGCCGTCCTGGAGTCTAAACTTCCATCATCGGCTAATGTAAATGATATGCCGTTTAGTTGGGTCCAGTCCAGCACTTGCGGGTTATAGTTTGGATAACTTGAAGCTGAGTCGTTTATGCCTCCTGGATTGAACCAGTAAACAAAGTGCATAGACACTCTAGTGGCGCCGTTTCCATACCATAGTGTCATGCTTCGGTCAAGAGTATCAGCCTGAGGCATAAACTGTGAATAGTTCACATCCACTTGGGGAGTTGACTCATTTGCTCCTGTGTACCAGTTGTTATTGTCGATAGCTTGAAAGGGCTGAGTAGTGCTCTCGGAGATGCGGGATCCAGAACTGATTGCGGCGACCGCCTTAGAATCGATAAAGGTTAGAGACGCCAATAACATGAGACAGAAAACTGAAATGTACAAAATTTTCCTGGAGGTTACCTTTCTGATATGCGAGTTCCAAACATTTTTCATGAGCTATTCACCGTTTCTTTCCGGATCATGGAGTCTACACTCTTAGGCTAAAGTTACATCTTTTTTATGCAGATACAATATAAGTGATTTATGAATTCCTAATAAACAACCCCAAAACTCGCCAAAATTAGGTCGCAACCTCACAATATCAGCGTCCTAGCGCAAATACACTTTTGGAAAAGAAATCAACCAATTCTGCTATGAAATTCTGAGGCTTTACTGTGAAAACGTTAGAGTGGACTGGGGGATATGAACCCATGAGAAAGTGGAGATATCACCCGCAAAATCCCCTTTTTTTCTTCTAATCAGCGGATTACTCGCGCGGCCAGAACCTCAACAAACCCATTTAATTCTTATTCAAAAAATTCTTTTCTCTTACAATGCAACGTTCATGTCCCTGATAAAATAAAAATCACATGGTTAAGCAGCTTGTTTCCATAGTTTGTTGAAATAAGTCTGGACTGAAAATATTAAGGCACGGCTATTCGTCCACAGCATCGGAGAATCACCTATGAGTTTTTCAGGAGAGGTGTAGACAAGCAGTTCTTTTTTGTCGTAAATACCAATCATTGCTGGTAGCGATGATGAAATGAATTTGATTCTAAAGTTGGGATAGGGCATACAGTGTTCATAGATCTTTTGAGCTGATTGCTGTTCAGGAAGCTTCTCTGAGACAATTCTTATTTTTACTTGTCTTTTTAGCGCTTCAAGGGTTTGGTTCTTGAAAAGGGAACTCGCGTAGCCGACGTTTTCCCATAAACCATTGATGATGTCGCATGACTCTTCTGTTTTATCAACGACCATTCTTGAATGTCTTATGATTGCTTCTTTCCCGCTTGTGATCACAAATTCGGCTGTTTTTTCTTCGGTTAATCTTTCCACTTGAGTGTTCTTGAAGTCTTCGAGAATCTTTTTTGCCTTCTGCTCAAGCTCTAATGAAGATTTTTCTCTTCGTTTAACAAGAAAAGAAACAGTTTCGTTTATGGGAACTGGTTTAAACTCGGTTGGATTTACCAATATTTTTTCTACCAGCCCCAGACTTTGCAGTTCAGCAGTAACTCGCTGGGCTTCCTGCCTTGCTATGCTGGCATTTTCCGCAATTTTCTTAACTGTACTCTGTCCTTTTTTAAGCAAGGTAAGGTAAACCTTGGCTTGAAGAAACGTGAGCCCAAATCCTCTAAGAGTCTGAATATCTTCACTTTGAAGCATCATCCTCTCCCCGGTACAGGCAACGCAATGTTACCTATGTACCTTTCATATCATTTCAGTTTTAAGTTTTTCTGAAAGCAAGAAGCTTTCTTGCCACTTTTTAAATACAGTTTCCTCTGATCTCATTCTTTATAAGAATAAGGAGAAAAACAAAAATGTCTATTGAGTTCTTTATTAGGAATTCTGAGAATCATGGAAAGCAGAAACTATCAGTAATTTCTTTGATTCTGTTGTTGACAATTTCCGGGGCAGTAATAGCTTTACCAACGACAAAAGCCCAGACCGCAACTTCTCCTTTGCCTACGAATGCCTTTTGTAATGTTTCGCCGAACCCCGCAGGAGTCGGCGAGCAGGCGACCATAGAAATGTGGTTGGCAAGCCAACCCGACTGCATTTGGTGAGGTAGGAGGAAGATGGCAGGGCTTCACAGTATTGATTACAACGCCCAGCGGGACAACCACAACATTAGGACCGTTCACAGCCAATGACGCCTCATTCTACGTGACATACTACACACCTGCTACTGTTGGTAACTACACCTTTAAGTTCAATTTTCCAGGGCAGCACGTAACTGGGTTTTCATTCGTAACTGACCAACCAATCAACAATTATTTTGCAGGGAGCAGTTTCACCACATCCCTTTCGGTGCAGCAACAACCAGCGTCATCTTATTCACAAACTCCGCTTCCAACATCATACTGGACCCGCCCAATAAATTCACAAAATAGTTTATGGGCTGCAATTTCAGGAAATTGGCTGGCGTTAGGAACATCAACTTTTGGATCAACAAACTACAACTCGACGGGAAACTTCAATGCATACAGCACCGGACCCGGAAGTGCTCACATACTGTGGTCTAAGCCAGTGGAGAACGGAGGCCTAATCGGAGGCGAATTCGGCGGAACCGATACAAGCAACTACTTCACGGGAAAGTCTTATCAAATGGAGTTCACACCGCCAATAATTATCAACGGCGTACTTTTCTACAATGCTCCTACGAATCCTAAAGAAGGTTTCTACGCTGTAGATTTGCAAACGGGACAACAATTATGGTGGCAAAACAGCACCGGCGCACCGTACCAACCTTTTGGCGGCATGGTGGTGGGCTGGGCATACCCTGATCTTACGCTTGGTCAGACCTATAACTATCTGTCACCCAACATGGAAGGAGGTTTGCCCTACTTGTGGTCAACTGACACAAATACGTGGTACATGTATGACGCCAACACGGGAAACCTGATATTACAAATGACAAATGCATTAAGCCCAACGGAGGATTCACAACTGACAGTTGAAGGACCTAACGGCGAACTCCTTGACTACATCGTAGGAACTGGTTGGATAGCTTTGTGGAACTCGTCACAGGCCATCGGAACATTCGGCGAATATACGCCACCGATCTCGCTATTTAGTACAAACTACTGGGTCTGGAGTCCACCAACTGGAGCAAGTCTTAACTGGGAACGGGCATCCAATGGAACATTACCAGTCAAACTTACCCAGGCGAGGCAATAGTAGACGTCAATTCAGGAATAATACTTACAAGCACAGATACGGGAGTTGGCAGCTTTTTGGCGCCTCCCACCGTTAGCTACGCAATCGAAGTAGGCTACAGCGCAACAACAGGGAATCAACTATGGATTCAAAATGTGACACTACCATCTGGACCCACAACTGGGTTCAACTACGAAATGGGACCAATGGCTGACGGCATATTCACAGTATACGATGCATTTGCTGAGCAGTGGTATGCATATAACGCCAACACAGGCCAAAAGATATGGGGCCAACTACAGCCGATGCATATCCATGGGGTTCAGAGCCTTGTCCGTGGCAATCCCAAATTGCTTATGGAATTCTGTATGGATTTGCTTCAGATGGGGTTCACGCCTTTGATTTAACAACTGGCAAGCCACTTTGGACTTTCAACGGAATTAACAGTGGAACGAATTTTCCTGGATTCAATTACTATCCTTTTGAGCAAGCTACAATGACCGTTGCTGACGGAAAACTCTACTTGAACACAGGCGTTAGTCATGGGGACCCAGTTTTTGATGGCGCCCAACTTTACTGCGTAAACGCTACTACTGGAAAACTAATTTGGAACATAAACACATTCGGTGAAGGAGACATGCCTATTTCAGACGGCGTTCTCGTAGCTCTAAACGGCTACGACAACCAGATATACGCTTACGGGCAGGGCCCAAGCAAAACAACTGTTAATGCACCACAGGTTGGCGTTACAACATCGACACCAGTGACGATCACCGGTTCAGTTACAGACATCTCCTCTGGCGCATCGCAGAATGCGGTTGCCGCGAACTTCCCCAACGGGTTACCATGCGTTTCAGACGCAAGCATGACGGCCTTCATGGAAGCAGTCTACATGCAGCAGCCAATGCCAACCAACATAACCGGCGTTCCAGTCACACTATTCGTCCTAGACTCCAATGGCAACTACCGATCAATCGGCACAACCACAACCAACGCGCAAGGCGAATACGGCTTAACATGGACCCCTGACATCGCAGGCAATTACACGGTCACCGCAGTCTTCGGAGGCACACAATCATACTACGGATATTCAGCCTCAACCTACTTCTACGCAGGCGCTCCAGCGGCAACACCAGCGCCCAGCACAACACCACTCAGCGGCTTAGCCTCAAACACCACAGTCATGTACGCAGTCGTCGCAATGATCATTGTATTCATCATAGGCATCGTCATAGTCGCACTGCTCGTGACAAGAAAACACCCATAAACGACAAAAAACCAACACCAAATCCTCTTCCCTTTTTTTAGTCCTATAGAAAGTTACATTCAAAATAGCTGCAATTGAAGAGATTGCATTTTTTCTTTTTCTCCTAAAAGAACTTTTCTTTCGTAGTTTCCAGAGCAGCAAACCCAAAATCGCTCAGCAAGCCACGGTTGACTTTTTCAATTCGGCAAAATGAAAGTTGGCGCCTGGGAAGGGATTTCTTCCTAGTTTAACTGCGAGTCATCGATTTCTTTTATTATTCTTGCCAGCAATTTTGGTTCGATTCTGAACCCTTTGCGAACCAGAGTTAGCATTATTTCCTTTGCCTCTTTTTTATCCAATATTCCGTGTCGCAGAGACGTCATTATCACGTAGATTACGCCTTTGACTTTTAGCCCCCAAGCTTCAGCAAATGCTCACCTAGATTCATCAATTAAAAGTAGCGTTTCCTTGCCCATTCTGCGAGCTAAAGCTATAGCCTGCGCTTCACCCATATGAAGTTCAAATGCGTGATTCGTCATTTCGAGCACAGTTCGACTTCTTTTTCATCAAGCATTGTTATTTTTATCCAGCCTTGATCAACCGCCTCTTTGATTATCAAAGCATCGCTGAACCCTTCTTGCAGACCTGTTGCAACGGCTTCTTCGAAACTTCTTTTGGATCAAAACTCATCAAAAAGGTCTCTGAGTAGATCAAGTTTGCCCATTTTTGAGAGCCATATTAGCGGACTGGTGTTGGAGATGGTGCAAATTTCTGTGCTCCAATTAAGACTTGAGGTCTTCCTCTAGGCTTGTCAGAATACTGGATGAGAACTCCTTTTTCTGCCAATATTCTATAGAACGCCCATAGGGACACTCCTCCTAGTTGGGCTGCCTTCCAACCAGTGACTTGACCTGCACGATAGAGTTCACTCGCCTGTTCCGGGCCTTTCTCTTTAACTCCGTGCTCCAGTAACTCGCGTATGAGCGTTGATCTGTCTTTCCCTTCTTTCTAGCTATTTCACGAAGTTTCCTTGCTGTTGCAGGAGGTAATCTTAGCGTGATTGTTTCTGAAATGGCATCCTGTAATACAGTAGATATCAAACGTATCCTATAAACTTCACCAAAATCCTATGACCATAATTTTGGAGTTGGCGCCTGAGAAGAGATTCGAACCCAAAATTAATCTGGTGTATATCTGTACTTAAAAGGTTAAAACCGCGTTATGGACTGGGGGGATTTGAACATCTGACCTCTTGAGTACAAGTCAAGTGTTCATAGCAGCAGAATTCGCGATTCTCCGTTTTGCAGAAGCTTAAAGTACTACGCCTGTACTACCATCATTGGTGAATCCGCGTTTGAAAGAAGAAGTAAGGCGACTCGAAAGTACCAGGTTACTATACCTGAAAGTGTCCGATCCAAACTTGGCGTAAGAATTGGCGACAAACTCATTGTAAAGTCTGAAAACAAACGCATAATAATGGAATCTCCAAAACGAGTCTCCAACCCCTCTGATGCGCTCTGGAACCTTTTTGGCAAACCAATCGATATTGACGCAACCAAACTCATTGAAGAATCTTGGAAAAAGACCGCCCTCCCAAACCAAAAGAAACTGGGTTGTGAAAAGCGAAAGGAAGCTGCAGATTGAGCTACTACGTGGACACCAACATCTTTGATTATTCAGCTCTAGCACACCCCGTTTACGGCAAGTGTTGTAAACAAATAATCGATGATATCCAGAATGAGAAGATTGACGCTTTCTGTGGTTTTCTGGTTCCGATAGAACTCCTAGGTTCCCTATCCAAGATAGATCCTGCAAAAGCGGCAATCGCTCTTGATGCATTCTTTTCTTTGCCGATAGAGATGATACAGATCGATGAACGAGTTCTTCAAGACGCAGCGACCATTATGCTAGAATCAGGCGTTACCTATGACTCTGTACATGCCGCATGCATGAAAAGGCAAGGCTTAGACACCATAATAACTGAAGATATAACAGACTGGAAAAAAATAAAACCCATCAAAGTCATAAGGCCCCTTCAGTATCAAAAATAAACAAGCAACGATATTTTCCGAGCGGACTGAGGGAGATTAGAACCGTAGGGTTCAGACCACACTGCACAGAAAGCGAAAATTACCCTGAAATCGCCGAAAATGATTTCGGCGACATTATGTTGTCGTGAGGAGAATGGTAGTCGTGTATTCGTCTTAAGACTCGGTTGTTGATATCAACAAAAGAATTTTCGCTTCTGCGTTCTCCCTTTTCTTTTTCTTGTTTCGATGCAGAAATCGAATCTTTGACTTTCGCTAAATAAAGCAGAGGTTAGGTACGCCTAATAATGGGAAAAGGCCATGGTCATAAGAGCTACCTTAATCTTCCCTCAAATTCAGTTACTGTGTACCAATTGAGCCACCGACTTGAAATGATTGAGTGGATAGCAGAAAAAGCCATGCGGAAGTTAGGGATAAAATGCCAACAGGAATCAAATAAAGAGCAGTGTAAGGTGCTAAGAGCACGTACCCGTTCGCCGCATTTAGCCCAACTGAACCAAACACTCCAATTATTACATTCATAATTAATGCTATGACACCAAGGGATAGAATCCATAATGCAATCTTTGTTGAGAGTCGAAATTTAGTTTGTTTAGTTCTTCCAACTAATAGAATTAACAATCCCGCTAATGGCAGAATCGAAAGAATATTCGCGAATTTCCCGGATTACTCCACCAAGACAGCCGAATGAATTGAAATACCGTGAGAGTGGATGCAAGATCCGGTCTGCCTCAGTAACGACAACAAGACCAAGAGAAGCTATTGAAAGTAATGTTATTCCTGCAACCGAGTTTGCTCTCTTGAACTCTGGCACGCCAACTGCCGATTTACGCATCCTCATTTTTACTCCCGCTATCACAGCGGCTATTCCAGCAAAATAGGCAAAATAAAGCATCCAACGCAAGGTGAAAATTTGAAAATGCGTATAATAGAACTCAAACATTTCAACCGTGTAAAATGCGACCAAACCTAAGCCAATGATAGCAAAACTATTCCGCCAATTCGGAGCAATGATTTGCTTGTTAAAGCAGCTGTATTAGGTTTACTTTCAGAAATACTTGCTTTATTCGGCTGTTCGGGAAGCCAACCCCTAACCTTTTGCTCTATATGCTTAGCTTCATGCTTTCAACTCCGGGATAAGTTTACTGAAAATCATGTGGGCTAGCTTGGCTGGGTGAACATTGGCTACTTCCTGATGTTTAGTCCTCTTTCTCTGCCGATATCCATTAGGTACCCCCGTGTTTATTCAAGAAAGGCTTGGTCGGATTCTTCGGGGTTGTCGTGCCAGTACCAGACTTTTAGGCCGTGGTTGGTTGTGTAGGTGATGATGGTTTTGCGTTTCAGTGATGGGTGGTAGCCGAGGAGCATGGCTTGTTTTGGGTACAGCTTTGTCACTTGGATGTCGTTGACTTGTGCCACGTCTAGGAGTGTGGTTGCAAGTTTAGCTTCTGCGGCTAATCTGGTTTGGTTGACGTATTGTCGTGTCGTTTTGAGTTTGTCAGCTATATTTGCGACTGAGAAGCCTTTGCTGATTAGTGACCAAATGGCTTTTTGACTTTGACTCAACGGTGAAGAAACTGAGCAACTTGGGCACATCGTTTATCAGTAAATATAAATATATTTACAAGTATTTAAAATTTGTTAATACACCTTGTCGAGGGAAAAGGTCAAGGTTCTTGTAACGCGGAACCGATTTGAATTCCAAACTTGATTAAATCTCTATGGATTTGAACCCTTGACTTTCTGCTAATCGGCGCGCGGTTGAATGACCGCCGACTACGGCCAAATTTGGGAAAATGGGAAAATACCGGACAGCGCAATTTTCGGTTCATTGAGAAGCTCCTTGAAAATGTTGTTGAGATTCTGAATGGAAGCTGGAAAAGTGGTCTGCACGGAACTTTCTGACGGCTAAAAGCGCGCTGGAGCTGTTCAATTAAAGCCTTAGTCTGCATAAAAACTGAGCAACTGAGAAAAAGAATAATTCGAGTGGGCGGGGCTCCAATTTCACTTACTTTTGCCTTCCAATTCGCGCGTTAGCTTGCCCATGTCGAGACGCCCAAGTCGCCTCTGCAGCGTTTGCAGTCACAACTTACACGCCTACTCAAACCGGAAATTACACGCTGAAGTTCAGTTTTCAGCCAGGCCAAGCAACCGAAGGATACGATATCACCACCGCATCATTTATTGATTGGTTTTATTCAGCAAGCAGTTATAGCACAATACTCACAGTGCAAACCCACCAGCGTCAACACTTTCTCAAACTCCACTACCGACAAATTACTGGA
>CAWGZR010000006.1:0-142165 GCA_963827165.1 Candidatus Bathyarchaeota archaeon
TCTTTTATGTTATGTATCTCTATTGAGTTGCTGGCGTGCTCCATAGTGGTTCTCACAGCCCTCAGTGAACAAGACAGTTTCTTCATCATCAACCAGATGCATTTTATGAAGTTGGTTTGCAACTGCAGATATTCTGTCTTTTTCTTCGTGGTAGTTTATAAGAACTGGGTATACGCCGAATATGAGTTCCAGTTGTTTTTTGACTTTGATTTCAGGAGTGACGGCAATTATGGGTTGTGCAATCTTGAAGCGAGCTATCATTCGGGCTGTGTAGCCTGACCGCGTTAAAGGGATAACTTTGTGAACCGGCATACTTTGACATATATCATGGATTGCCCTGCTCACCGTATCAGAAATATTGATGAACGGCGTATCTTCAACGTTGCTTTTGACGGCTTTCTCTGTTTCATTTGCTATTCGAGTCATCATCTCAACGGCTTCAACAGGATACTGTCCAACTGCTGTTTCTCCAGAAAGCATAACGGCGTCTGATCCGTCAAGTATGGCGTTTGCTACGTCGCTGACTTCAGCTCTGGTTGGATTGGGTTGATTAATCATCGATTCAAGCATTTCTGTCGCAGTAACAACAAGCTTACCTTTCTGATTGCATAATTTGATGAGGGATTTCTGAACCAACGGCACTCTTTCAGGTTCGATTTCAACGCCTAAATCGCCTCTTGCAACCATTAATCCACTAGCGACTTCTAAAATCTCTTCGACATTTTGAACGCCCTCAGAGTTCTCAATCTTGGCGATTATTCCGCCTCCAAAACCATTGGTCTGAGACAAGTTTTTCACGTCTTCTGCATTCCTTGTAAATGAAAGCGCAACGTATTCGACGTCATGTTTTTTTGCAAAACTTATGATCTCTAAGTCCTTCTCGGGGAAAGTTGGAACTGAAAGATGCTTATTAGGAATGTTAACTCCTTTTCCATCTTCTATGACGCCGCTGTCCAAGGTCAGAAGCCGAAGTTTTCGATCTTTCTTTTCAACTACGCGGGTTCTAATTTTTCCATTATCGATGTATACTTCGTCATCAACTGCCATTTCGTCATAGAAATCGTGATTGAAACTGACTTCTTCCCCGTCGAAGCCTACTTCCAAAATGTCTCCTTTGCTGAAGACTTTTCGTTGAGATGCCCTGATTCTAATTTCAGGTCCTTTGATGTCAATTATTATGGGGATATCCGCAATTTCCCGTACTGTTTCTATAACCGATTGGTATTGAGCGAGATTTCCATAAGCAGTATTTATCCTTGCACCGTTCATGCCCGCTTGAAACATTTTTTCAATCGTTTGCTTTGAAAAACTAGCTGGACCCAAAGTGCAAATAATCTTTGTTTTCTTCAACAAAATCTCTCCACGCATCCTACAACACCGCACATGCCAAGTTAAAGTTAACGGCGAGTAATTCAGACTTGACCCTGAAAATTCGGCTACATCCACCTTAAGAAAGGAGAATAATAGCCTAACCTGAAATAACGTAGCTTTATCTCTTTGAATTAATTAACTCACATGCATTTTAAATAACGTGTGCCGCGCGCGAACTCAAATACGTCTAAGAAACAGTTAGAGAAACATTCCAAGTTCTTAAACAGGAAAGTTTGCCAAATTCCTGCAGATAGGCTTATTTTAGTTACTTTGTCCGCTCTAATTCACTTCGAAAATGTAGTTGTGCATTCACACTCACAAGAAGCTATAAGGCTCCCCCATGTTTGTTATCTATTCAGGTCGTGTCCATATTTTGTCCAAGATAACAATAACCAAAAAGCAGACTATAGAAAAACCTAAAAACCTAAACCTGCTGAAAACCGTTCCCTTTGAAAGCGGCTTTCATTTTTACGCAGAACAGGGGAAATATACTGGAATAACCGTATGTAGCGTTGTTGAGTTCGCTGAAAAACTCCAAACAGTACCCATTCAATCCGTAACGTTCCATTTTCAGCGGCAAGATTTTCAAAAATGGTTCAAAAATACAATTGGCGATGAAGAACTAGCCAAAAGAATTGACCAGATTAAAGCAGGGACACAAGAAGAGGACTTGAGGAAAGAGCTTTCCCAAACGGTTCAAAATCGCATTGCCGAATTACAACACCCGTAAACATTTCTCCAAGCGTGATAATATAATGTGCACTTTGCTCGTTTCCTCTGAAAAAGTCAAGATGATATATCTTCAAACATAATATATTTTGTTAGGTGAGTGGAAAAGATGAGAATAGCGTTTTTCGAAGTCGAAGAGTGGGAAGAAGAATACCTCAAAGGAGAAGCTGAACGGTCACCAACTGAAGTTTTCAAATGAAAAATTAAGTTTGGAAAATGCCGCGCAAATAAAAGATTTTGATGCCTTTTCAGTCTTCATCTACTCTAAAATAGACGAGCAAATCATTCAGGCAATTCCAAATTTGAAATTAATAACTACAAGATCCACCGGCTTCGACCATATCGATTTAGAAGTATGCAAGAAACAGGGGATTACAGTTTGCAATGTTCCTTCTTACGGGGAGAACACTGTTGCTGAGCACACGTTTGCTTTGATTCTGGCCTTGTCGAGAAACATGTGCAAGGCCTGCATTAGACGTTTTGAACAAGACTTCTCAATAGAGGGGTTAGAGGGGTTCGACTTGAAAGGAAAAACTATAGGCGTCATCGGAACTGGCCAGATCGGCTTGCACGTTATCAGGATTGCGAAGGGTTTCGGCATGAACGTTGTAGCCTATGACGTCCACCAAAACAAACTCCTATCTGAGGTCTTGGGGTTTGAATATGTTACGCTGGAGAACCTTTTAGCTAGCTCAGACGTAATTACGCTTCATGTGCCATACATGAAAGCTACGCATCATCTTATGAACAAAGATACGTTCAAGCTTGTTAAGAAAGGTGCCATTCTGATAAACACTGCAAGAGGAAGTATCGTGGATACTGAAGCATTAATCGATGCTCTTGACAAGAAAATACTGGCCGGTGCTGGGCTTGACGTCTTTGAAGGTGAGGAAGTTATAAAGGAGGAAAAACAGCTTTTATACGACCCTAAGAACCTCGAAGTCTTGGCCAGCCTAGTTAAGGATCACATTCTGCTGAGCAAGGATAATGTTGTTTTTACTCCTCACATAGCTTTCTATAGCAAAGAAGCCCTAGAAAGAATACTTGAAACAACAGTAGAAAACATAGCTGCTTTCGTTTCGGGGAAACCACAAAATGTTGTTCAACCCAACCCGACATAGCTATTGACAGAATGGCGGACAATTATTGGAATTTGTCAACTTGGGCGTAACGAAAGAGAAAAAATTATGGAATCATGAAAAGGTGAACTGTTTGAGAATCGCGGTTTTTGTAATGGAGTATCCGCCTGCAATCGTCGGTGGATTGGGAACCTACGCTGAGTACATAACTAAGGAGTTTGTGGCTTTGGGACGGGATGTCTCTGTTTACACACTTAACCCCGGAAACCTGAAAACAAGAGAAATCTTGGGCGGGGTAGAAATTCATAGGCCACTCCTTGTGGAAGCTAGCAACGTATTTCCATTGTTTGTGGCAGACGACCTTAAAAGATGGGGTACAAACATAAAATTCTTCACCGACATATTCGCTTACAATATGTTGTCAGCTGCAAAAATGATAAACGACGTCATAAAGAAGGAGAACTGCGACTACGCCGTAGTTTCAATTAACGACTGGTTGAGTAGCATAGCAGGAATAATCTGCAAGAACGAGTTGAAAATACCTGTAATATTTCACGTCCACTCCACAGAGTGGGGAAGAAGCGGGGGAGAAGGCTCAGCAACTGTGAATCATCTGGAGTCAGAGATGGCTGAAAAAGCAGACGGAATAATAACTGTGAGTCACGCAATGAAGGAAGATTTAGCTAAGCACGGCTGGCCAGAGTCAAAAATACATGTGGTTTGGAACGGCGTTGACCCAGAAAAATATGATCCTCAAAAAGCCAAGTCAGAAGATGTGCAGAAGCTCAGGCAAAGATATGGAATAGCCAAAGATGAAACTATGATACTTTTCTTGGGCCGTTTGACGTGGGTTAAAGGTGTCCGGAACCTCGTTCAGGGGATGCCTTTGGTCTTGGCTGAATATCCAAAGGCTAAGCTGGTGATACTTGGAAAGGGCGAGGAGCAGCAGGATATAACTGA
The DNA here is from genome assembly GCA_963827165.1 of Candidatus Bathyarchaeota archaeon. Lineage (GTDB taxonomy): Archaea > Thermoproteota > Bathyarchaeia > Bathyarchaeales > Bathycorpusculaceae > Bathycorpusculum. The sequence goes on from CAWGZR010000006.1 coordinate 4,140, forward strand.
ACTTGCGGATCGACTTGGCATTAGCAAGAACGTAGTTTACCGTCCTGAATTTGTGTCTGAAGAGGAGCGGATTTTGCATTATGCGGCTTCTGATTTGTGCGTTTTCCCTTCTGTCTATGAACCGTTTGGCATAGTGAGCTTGGAAGCTATGTCTATGGAAAAACCTGTGGTGGTCGGCGCTAAGGGCGTGGTTGGTTTTCGTGAGCAAGTCATTCCAGCGGGTCCGGAGCAAAACGGGGTTCATGTGGATGGTGGGAGCCCAGTAGACATTGCGTGGGGTCTCAAAGAGGTACTCAAAGATCCGTCTAGAGCCAAGCAGTGGGGTATTAACGGACGAAAAGCAGTCTTGAAGCATTTCACTTGGAGAAGTGTTGCTGAGCAAACTCTCGCCATCTATGACAGCTATGCTAGCAAGAAAGCGACTTGAGATCGGCATTAGAGACTTGCAAGGGCATCAATGAAAAGCTAGCAAAAATGAACGTTAGCTTGTTGAATTGTCGCATGAACTCAAAACTTCAAACACCTATCATAATTGTCAACTTCAAAGCATCTTTTTCAAAACGTGAAGAGAAAAGCTAAAACATTTCCATTCGTTTGTTTATTCGAGGAATGATTTTTGAAGATTATAGGCGTAGTGACAAGTGGCGGGGACGCGCCAGGCATGAACGCAGCTATTCGAGGCATCGTCCGCATTGCCTACTCAAAAAACTTCGAAGCCATAGGCTTTGAAAGAGGTTGGGAAGGCTTACTAACAAACACGTTTAGACGTTTGACGCCCCGCTCTGTCGGCGGAATATTACACTTAGGCGGAACAATCCTTCATACATCAAGATGCCCAGAATTCAAAAAAGATGAAGCGATCAAGAAAGCGGCTGAAACTCTTGCATTAAACAATGTTGAAGGACTTGTTGTTATTGGCGGTAACGGCTCTCTCCAAGGAGCTCTAGAACTAAGCAAAAAAACCAGTGCACTAATCGCAGGGGTTCCTGCGTCAATCGATAACGACGTTTTCGGAACGGATGAAACAATAGGATTTGACACCGCAGTAAATACGGCAGTAAATGAAATCGACAAGATACGCGATACAGCTGTCTCCCTCGAAAGGATCTTCATAGTTGAAGTCATGGGGCGAACAAGAGGGTTCCTTGCGCTGGCTGTGGGCGTCACCGTCGGAGCCGAAATGATTCTGGTTCCAGAAGTAAAATACGAAAATGAAAAAATCTTCAGCACTATCAAAGAAAGCAAAGAAAAAGGAAAAAGATCAGCCATTATTGTTGCAGCGGAAGGAGTTGGAGACAATCGTCAGCTTGCGAATGAAATCGAGAAAGCTACGGGAGCAGAGGTGAGGCTTAGTGTTTTGGGCTACACCCAGAGAGGTGGCAATCCGTCGGCGAGAAGCAGGCTTCTGGCCAGCCTATTCGCGGACAAAGCGGTTGAACTAATATCTGAACGACAAAAAAGCAGGGCGGTTGTGTTGCAAAATGGCAAAATAACGAGCATGGAGCTTGAGGAATCCTGCAAGACAGAGAAACCAATTGATTTAAGCCTACTAAACCTTGCAAGAGTATTGGCGACATAAAGCGTTTTAGGCCATTCGACTAAAATTATCCGAGAAAAAGAGGCTTTTCCATGGTAGGAAATCAACCCACCAGACTCGTATACGGTGAAGATGACGATTCTTTTTGGGAGAAATATCCCATTCTTGAAACTTTTATGCACGCGGCGGATTCTTTCGTTAAACATGTAGGTGGAACCGTACAAATATGGGCGGCTAATAGAGACTGGTTTCTTGAAGAATGGGGAAGAGACACTTTCATTTCATTTCCTGGGATTCTTCTCGTCACTAAACGATTTGATGAAGCGAAACAAGTTGTGAGAGATTTTGCTACATATGAGAAAAATGGTTTGATCCCAAATAGGATAAAGAAGAATAAGATTGAATACAATAGTGTGGGTGCTCCACTGTGGTTCATCCAGGCATTGAAGTCGTACTGGCAATATACGGGCGATTTGAGCTTTGTGACGGAAATGCTACCTGTTCTAAGAAGGATAATAGATGCATACAAGAATGGCACAAGTTATGAGCGTTTTGGAAAGGAACAAACGATCAAGATGGATGAAAATGACGCGCTTATTGTAAGTCCACCCCAAGCAACATGGATGGATGCCGACCCGTCGGGCACTGGCGAAACAATCGTGACTCCCAGAAACGGTAAGGCAGTAGAAATCAATGCCCTTTGGTATGATAACATGAGATTTTTGGCAACGTTAGAAAGGCAGGAAAAAAATTTATTTAAAGCAAAAGATCATGATTCACTCGCCGATGACATCAAAAAATCTTTCAATAGCAAATTTTGGAATTGGTCCGAAAATGCTTTGCTAGATGTTATTGAGGGAGACGCACACGGAGGGGCAATCCGACCAAATATGGTTCTCGCTGTGAGTCACGGGGGAGATCTACTTCCCCAGAACCGTCAGACCGGGGTAGTCGAATCAGCAAAAAGGGATTTGCTTACGCCCGGAGGATTACGCACACTCTCTCCCAGAGATTCCCAATACAGAGGAATTTATGATACCTATCTACCTGCGAATAAAAAAGATCTGGCATACCATCAAGGCACTGCTTGGCCATGGCTAATTGGACCCTATTGTGATGCTCTAGCAAGTGTTCGCCTATTTCAAGGGAAAAACGCTTCATCTATTCGCCAAGAAATCGCCCGGAATATTGGTTCGCTCGTGAGGTTTTGTGTGGAAAGCCCCTATAGATCTCTTCCAGAAGTGTTTTCTGGCGATTCACCTTACACGCCAGGAGGAACCACTTCTCAAGCATGGAGTGTTGCAGAGGTTCTTCGAACACTTAAGAAACATAATATCGTAGAAGAAAAACCCAGCAGAATGGATTCTTAGATCAGCGCTCGCAGTTTCAGAATAAGGAACTGGAAATGCGACACCGGAAATTTTCATTTTGACGTTTGTTTTGGCGATAGATGCCATTCAAGTTTTCTCAGGACTTGAATCATGAATTTTACCAAAGTTAGTGCCATTTTCCTGCAATATCTTTCGGGTTTCCTCCTTGTAGCTTTCAACGTTTGGCTGGTCAAAAGGATTCACATCTAATAGATATCCCAAATAGATAGTCTCTATCATCTTGAACTGCAAGAACTGCCCTATGGAATATTCCGATTTACAAGGTAGTTTTATCTCCATGAATGGCCGTTTACCTTTTCTGAAAGCAGCCTTTGTCCCTTCCATTATTGCACTCATTATACTTTCCAAACTCTGCCCTTGAATCCCATAGACAAGTTTAGAGTATTCTTTTAGCGTTGGCACATTTATGTGTGAATTACTATTTTCGACGCTTAGAAACGTCGTAAACTTGTCGTATGGCCCTCCAAGATAAAGCTGCGCCATTGAATGCAGATCAGTTGAGCCAATTGAAATGTCTGGAGTTATGCCTACGTTCACTGTTTCCCCCTTCTTGTTGAATTCTTTGCCCAAGCTTTCAGCCATTAATTGCCTGCACCATTTGCCTAAAGACTCTAAGTCATTCGCGAATAGAAACAAGTCAGAAATGTTCTTACCGCTCTCATAATGCAGGTACTGGATAGCTGCACTTATCGCTGCAGGGTTTTTTTCAATATTTATCTCGATACAGGCGTCTCTGCATGTATTTGCTCCATCCAATAACTGTTCAATGTTTAGTCCCAACAATCCAAGAGGAAACAGACCTACAGGCGAAAAGACCGAATATCTTCCACCAACTTTCTTAGGTATTTCTATAACCTTGATTCCTTCTTTGACTGCAATGTTCCACAGTTCTGAGTCCTTATCTGAAGTAACAGTAATGCACTTTTTGTAATCTTTTTTGTGCCTTCGTAATAAATCTATGAGCACCTCGGCGTTAACTATCGTTTCCGTTGTAGTTCCCGACTTGCTTATCACATTCAGTACGACGTTGTCGCCTCTTTCTAATACGGGCTTGACAAGCGTGATTATGTTGTTAATGCTGTCCGAGTCAACTGTGTCAGCATATAACACCTTTGTAGCCGCCGTCAATTGATTGTACAGCTTTCCTTGAACAGCTTCCTGAACAGCTATCGTTCCTAGATTGCTGCCGCCAATGCCCACGACAATGAGGTAAGCCGGCTTCAGTTGCAGATTCTTACCTATAGCTTGCCTGACTTTGCCTAACATGAGTCTGTCATCAGGCAGGTATAGCGAAGCCAGATCACTTTCGTAGCCTTCAGAAATAGCAGTTGCCATATTCTTAATCTCAGGTCTCAATCGTTCTGCTGTTTCGCTAATCACATGTTGAGGGACAATTGCATCTTCAAAAGAAAATTCTATATCTTTCACCCAGACGTCATCTCCAAAACCTGGTTTACCCAAAAATCTTTGAGTACTTCGCCTTTCCACCTAATTCTTCTTCAATCCTGAGCAGTTGATTATAGTTGCAAGTTCTCTCACTTCTTGCGGGAGCGCCATACTTGAATTGCCCCGCATCTAAGCCAACAACCAAATCCGCAAAGAAAGTTTCTTCAGTGCTTCCTGATCTATGAGAAACGATAACGTTCCACCCAGCGTCTCTGGCTGACCTAAAAGCAGCTAAGGCTTCGGTAACGGTTCCGATCTGATTAAGTTTCAGTAGCAACGCGTTGCAAGCATCTAGTTTGATTGCTTTTTTAATTCTCTCGACATTCGTAACCAGAAGATCGTCTCCGACAATCTGAATTTTTTTCCCCAGCTCAGATTTCAACTTAATCCAGCCATCCCAATCGTCTTCGCTCAAGCCATCTTCGATTGATATTATCCTGAATTTTTCACACAGCTCCGAGTAGAAATCCGTTAATTCAGCAGAAGAGTAATCTTTCTCCATGATGCTATAACGCCCCTTACTATAGAATTCCGATGATGCAGCATCTATTGCTAGACCAAACTCTTTTGTGTAGCCAAGTTCTTCTATCGCTTCTGACATGAATTTGAGCCTTTCATCGACGCTTTTCAAGGGAGGAACAAAGCCGCCTTCATCGCCGACTAGTATCGCGGAGCTTCCGAATTTTTCTTTCAGGTTTTTCTTTAAAGTATGGTAAGTTTCCGAGCACATTCTTAGAGCGTCAGAGTAAGTTTTAGCTCCGAAAGGGATTATCATGTGTTCTTGAAAATCATTTTTTATACCAGCGTGCATTCCACCGTTGATCACGTTCATCTGTGGGATGGGTAAAGTCACACCTCTTGAATCAACAAGCTTAGCAATGTATTCATAAAGAGGCAAGTTCGACTCCAATGCTCCCGCTTTGCATACTGCCATGCTGACTGCGAGAATAGCATTGGCTCCCAAGTTGGACTTGTTAGGCGTTCCATCCAAATCTATCATCAACTCGTCGGCCTCTTTCTGTTTTGTACAATCCTGTCCCACAAGCTTCTTTGCTATGATATTGTTGACATTGCTAACAGCTTTCAGAACTCCCTGTCCCAAATAACGCCTTCCGCCGTCCCTGAGCTCCAAGGCTTCGTGCTTGCCTGTGCTTGCACCAGAAGGAACAGAAGCCCTTGACAGCCCTCCTTTTGTGAATACGTCAGCTTCAACGGTTGGGTTGCCTCTCGAATCAAGGATTTCCCTTGCCCTGATCTTATTTATCTTAGACATGATCTCGCTTCATCAAGATAATGTGATTTTGCTACTTTTATCCTTTTGACACCTCGCTCATGCTAGCGGATCAGAGAGTATATCTTCGGTCTGGAATTTAAAATTCGGTTTTGATATTAAGGTTTATTTAGAGCATGGCTCCTACCAGTTCGATTTGTGAGGCTAGCAGGTCAAACTTATAACATAAAGACCTATTCAGTATAGCTGGTTTTGGACAATGATTCAAGTTAAGAGACCTTTGCTTAAAGATTTGAACCTTAATCTCGGTAAGAGGACTAGGCTTCATCGAATCTTGTATGAGCATGGAGTGGGTAACGGAATGGCGCTTATTCTTCCAATTGATCATGGATTGGAGCATGGCCCGAGAGATTTCTTTGCAAATCCAGAAAGCGTTGATCCTGCATACCAGTTGAAATTGGCAAGAGAGGGCGGTTTTTCAGCCATAGTCCTTCACATTGGTCTGGCTGAAAAATACATGAAGGAATTCAGTGGCGAAATTCCCTTGATTCTTAAACTGAATGGAAAAACATCAATCCCTCCAGATACTTGTGCCTTTTCACCTCAAACCGCTTCCGTAGAGGATGCAGTTCGGCTTGGCGCTGACGCTGTTGGATATACCTTGTTTGTGGGCTCGCCTGCCCAAGATAAGGATTTCATTCAATTCGCCAAAATTAGGGAGGATAGCCAAAGGTTTGGTATGCCTCTTATTGTTTGGGCCTATCCAAGGGGTGAGGCGATCGAAGCTAAGGGCGGTAGGGATAGCCTTTACGCTGTTGACTATGCTGCACGAGTAGCCAACGAGCTGGGCGCTGACATGGTTAAAATGAACATTCCCAAATATGACAAAGAGAGAAGCCAAAAGTATCCTAAACCGTACGACACGCTCCAGCTTAACGCAAAAGAAGCCCTTGAAAAAGTAATAAGGTCCGCAGGCAAAACGATGGCGCTAATATCTGGGGGAGAAGAAATGGGAGACGACGAACTCTTAGAAAAGGTCAGAATCTCTTTAGAAGCAGGAGCAACTGGATTAGTATTTGGAAGAAATCTTTGGCAACGACCCTTCAAAAATGCTTTAGAAATAACTGAGCGAATCAAGATCTTAATGGCAGAGTTCGCAGATAAAGAGAAAATTTTGAAAAATAATGCCAATTGAGTAATCAGAAAAGAAAAGGAAAATGGTTTTGCTAAGTTTCTCTGGCAGCTGCCTTCTCTAATGCTGTAACACCTGGCAACTGTTTGCCCATCAGGAACTCTGTTAACGCGCCGCCAGCAGTGCTAACATAGGAAATCTTGTCTGCTATCTTGAGCTCATGTAATGCTGCTGTTGTGTGGCCCCCTCCGGCTATGGAGAAGGCTTTCGAATTCGCGATTTCTTCAAAAATTCTTTTCGTTCCGAACATGAATTCGCTGTTTTCAAAAACTCCCATTGGTCCGCTGACTACAATTGACTTTGCAACCCTAATTATCTGGACATAATCCTCAACTGTTTCTGTTCCAATGTCAAATATGGGAAAATCTGTTGGGAGTTCATGAACAGAAATCTCTTTTCTTTTTCCGTTGACTTCTACGGCCAAATCTTTTGGAGTTTTGATTTTATCTGGATACTTTTGCATAAGTTCTTTTATGCCTGATACTAAGTCTGTGAAATTTTTGTTCTCTAGGAAAGTCATGTTCTGTTTGCCCAAGTCAAAGCCCATGGCCACTAGGAAAACGTGGCCAACAACTCCGCCTGTGAGTACAAAATCTGCTATTCCATTGTTTAATACGTAGCTTGAAATTTCAAGTGAGTCATCTGCTTTTGCTCCGCCTAAAATAAATATGCATGGCTTCTCTGGTTTTTCCAGAATCTTCCTCAAGGACTTAAGCTCTCTTTCCATTACGCGTCCTGCAACGCTTGGTAACACGGTTGTGAAGCCTATGATTGATACGTGTGCTCTGTGGGCTGCTGAAAAGGCGTCGTTTACGAACAAGTCGGCTAGAGGGGCAAGATTAACTACAAGTGGTTTTTTTGCTTGTTCTTCAGGCGTTCCTTCTTCAGTTTCCGCATCGTACATTCTAACATTTTCTAAAACGAGAACTTCTCCACTCTTCAATTCTTTAATTGCGTCTTTTGCTTTTTCTCCGTAAAGGTCATCGACATATTTGACGGGTTTGCCCAGAACCTTAGCAAGGATTTCAGCATGTTGTTTTAAGGGTATAAAATCTGAATCACCCTTCCGTCCTTGATGCGCCAAAATAACAACTTTTGCCCCTTTTTCTGATAGCTCTTTTATTGTTGATTCTCCATGCGCTCGAATTCTCGAGTCATCTATAATTTTCTTGGTTTCGGGGTCTATGGGCGAGTTGAAGTCAACTCTAACAAGTACTACTTTATTCTTAACTTCCACATCGTCTAAAGTTAGAAACTTCGCCATTCTCACGCCTTCATGGTAATTAAAGGAAATTGAGTCTTAAGCGTTTTGGGGCAGTTCAGAAACCCAGCTTTTCTTTCTATAGTTGCTCGACGCAAGAGGCATCTAAATCTGCCAAATCCATTTACCGTCACTATTATCCTCACTTATGATAACTCGCTTATTTGAGAATATTAGTTTAATTCTCTCTTGATAAATTTTCTGACTGTCTTGTGCCAATGATAGTAATGCACAAAAGAAACATAGCGCAATGTAAGTTTGAGGAGTTATTTTGGAAACCACTGATGAGGAACGTATGGAAAGACCGAAGCTTCCTAAAAAGAGAATCCTGAAAAAGTCTCAGAACCGAAGGAAAAACTAGCGCGATTGTGCCTATATGAATGAGCACGACTAACAAGAGTCCAGGTTAACAATAAATTAAGTTTCAAGCCACAATTAACGACTCCGAGTAACAAGTAACAGACCATTAGAATTCTCTTAGTAAAGCTTATTATTTTACAGAGAAATCTACTAGTAAGGCGACTAAACTTGTCAATTCCGATAGATGATGATATGAAAAAAGTTCTTATTGCTCTAAATGAGGCAATTAGAAATACCTGGATTGATAACAAGCAATTGGAACAAAAAACAGAGCTATCAGTAGAAAACTTAAATGAGGCAGTTGAACTTCTCGAAAGCAAGTGTTTAGTAAAATCGCTTCAAATCTTAGGTACAGCACCTTATAAATTCAAGTCTGTAAAACTAACTGCATCTGGCAGGTCTAGGATAAAACAAGGACTATAATTTTGGTTCATTGCAAGAGACAAAAAACGGAAAGAATTTTTGGTTTTCCTTTGTTCTGACCGCGTAGTTAGGTATGGCAGTAACACCAATGAATATAGCATAACCAAAGATGGACAAAAAACCGATCGCGATGCTTCTTAATACAGTTGCTGCATTTCGATTAAACAGGGTAAAAAAAACCCGGTCCAAAACCTTACTCGCAAGATGAGCAGAAACTAAACACAAAAAAGCTAAATAACCAACGACTGGCGTGCGCCACAGAAAACCTTATTTTCGTTCACCTGTGTATTACGAAGAATATGCGCACAGTTAAAGAGATAATGAAACCTGTCGTCAATATAGGTTCGAACCAGACAGTCTTGGAAGCGGCTAACCTCATGAATGCGTCTGGTTATAGTAGTTTGCTGATTGTTGATGGCAAAATTACTGTCGGCGTCATAACCGCGAGAGATCTTGTTATAAGAGCCATCGCAAAAAACCTGCCTCACACTACTCCAGTTTCGAAGGTAATGTCATCGCCCCTCATAACAATCAACGCTAATGTTGCCCTAAAGAAAGCAGCCCGAATTATGGGGGAGCGTAAGATAAGACGTCTTCCAGTCACCGAAAGCGGCGTGGTGGCGGGGAATTTTAGTTGCATCTGATGTATTGTATCAACTGTCCAACGAAACTTTAGCTGAGGATATCTGGGAAACCCTTGTTGAAAAACACCCGTAGCAAGTTTCGTCACCCTCTCTCTTCTATCCACATCATTTGATTATTGAAGCACACTTTCTAAAAACCCGCGCTGCCTTGTCCCGGTATTATGTGTTAACGCGCTAGACAAATATTGTTCTTGCTTGAGGCAGGACTTCCCAAAATACCGCGTTAAAGTTTTCACAATTTAATTTGCTTTGTGCGCGGACACCAGTTTATTGCTCCCAGTATCCTTGGCTATTGTAGTGTTGATGCAGTCTGATCTCATAGTCCCGAGTTGGCAAAGACTCCTCCGTGTATTCTGGTGACTGCTGGATGGCCTCGCGAGTAAGATTGACGAAGACTTTCAACTCGCCCCAACTAATGTCCTTGATCCATCTTGGCGAAACAAGGACCACTTTTCCAGGCCACAAATTCCGGGTATTGATGATTAGATAACGAATCGCCCAAACCTCTTCATCAATAATGAAATCTTCAACGTTACCAATACCGCCGTCTGAGGCTTGAACGTGATAACCACTCACAGCGTTAGTGCTGCGCAAATGGGGATCCCACTTTTTCTGAGCCTGATATTCTTTTCTTGTTTCACGATCACGGTCTCCATAGGGATAGGGATAAGGTCCCCACACGTATGGACCATACCAATACATCGGCCAGCCATAATAACCATAGTAGTATTCCTCGAATTGACGGGAAACAGGCTTATCACTATCCAAAGATGGGCTGTCCTCAATCTGCTTTTTGGTTAAATCGATGGCAATGTTTTGCTCTTCTTTATTCACTGCCCGTAGCGCATACGGGGAGATCAACACCTGCCTGCCTGAAAGCCAATTTCCTGTGTCGGCGACCAGATAACGAATTGTCCAGTACTTATCATCGAAGTAGAATTCTTTGACTTTCCCTATTTCCCCATCAAGGCTATCCAATTTGTAAACTTTTAGCGTTTTGACTTTGTTTAACAAACTAGTTCTTTCGATCTTTGCGTTTTGTTTTTGTTCGTTGAATAATTCATCTTTCTTAATCATTTTACATTTACCTCAATTTACATCAATATGTACGCGGCGCGCGGACAACCTATAGTGCTTCCATATAAGCGTCCAAGACTTCAATACGGCGGACCTTCCATCAGTGCCAGAACGGTTCTTGCGTTTGCGTGTGCACTTGTCTCGAATCAATTGTTAGTGGGTTTTGTTACTTTTGCCCTGAATTTTGCTCTTTGGGATAGTGGCAGGTTTCACATCGCAAGCTAAACTGTATGCGCCGAATTGTTTTCGCCAATTTCTCGTCCAGTCTACAAGATTCGGCGCTTCTTCGGGTTTTCCACAAAGAGATTTCTCTTCTTTTTCTCGGTTCATTTTTGCTTCAGTGGCAAGAATCTGTAATTTATCTTTAAATTCCTGATTTTCCTCCATGGGTAGAGTCTCCTGTGCTAAAGCTTCAATGGACATGAGATGTTTTCTTACGCAACGTTCACCATCAGACTCACAAGGACAAGACTGGTCAGCAGAATGCTCCTGAAGCAATAATAATTCCTTTATAATCTGATCATATTGCCACTTTAGAATAGGCTTCAAAAATTTCCCTCAAAACATAATACCTAAAACATTTATTTAAACCAATTACAGCACGCCGATTATGCTAGAGTTTAGTGCTTTTTTGCTGGTTCAACTATGTGAGCGTCAAGATATAGTAATATTTTCTTTTTCGTAGACCTAAATGCATATGGACATATGGATAAAGCTTATGGAAAATTTGAAGTTTAAAACTAATATTGAGCCTTTCAAAGTGGACTGCTTTGAAACTGTAATTCGATTGAAACCAACACTAGGTTCTGAGTCGAATGATAAATTGCATACAGAAAAAAGTTCCGCTGCAGAAGCATGCTTCTTGACAGTCGCCTCAAGATCTTCCGCGCGCTAACCCGCAGCATACAAAGAGATTGCACTCAACTACGAGTAGTAATACGAAGAACTCATAGGGCAGAAATGAGAAATAACAATGTAGTGAAAGAAGATCATGAAAATAAAATTCTTAGGCGCAACACATCAAGTGACAGGATCAAGCTACTTACTGGAAACTGCCGAAATAAAAATCCTCATCGATTGCGGCATGTTTCAAGAACGGGACTATTCCCACAGAAACTGGGAGGCCTTCCCTGTTCCTCCAGACCAGATCCAATATCTCCTCCTCACCCATGTTCACCAAGACCACTCTGGACTTATTCCTAAGCTTGTCAAAGAAGGGTTTCACGGAGATATTCTGCTAACCGCTGCGTCTAAGGAGTTGTTCCCAATAGTGATTTTGGATTCTGCCCGCATCCAAGAAGAAGACGCTGCCTTCAAGAAAAACCGAAACAATAACGAAGAACATGAGGAGCCCTACACGGAAACCCCTTTATACACAGTCCAAGATGCAGAAAAGTGCTTTCCCCTCCTGAAAGCTGTTCCATACGAAGAGTTTCTGCCGCTAAACGATCAAATCAAGGTTTGTTTCCACGATGCCGGCCACATCCTTGGCTCGGCAATGATTGAGATCGTTTTCCAAGACGAGAACGGGTCGCAAAACATCATATTCTCTGGCGATATCGGACAGTGGGACACGCCTCTACTCAACAACCCCACAGTATTTGATCGAGCAGATTACGTGGTCATGGAGTCCACATATGGAGATCGAAATCACGATAACTTACAAGATATTGATGATAAACTCAGCAAGATTATCAATGACACAATAAGAGCTGGCGGTAACGTCGTTATCCCCACCTTCGCTATTGAACGAGCCCAAGAGCTCTTATACCATATTAGCTTGTTGGCGCGTGGAAAAAGAATTCCTTACATTGTTACGTTTCTTGATAGCCCTATGGCTGTAGAAATCACGAAGGTCTTTGAACAGAGCAAGAAGTACTTTGACAAGAAAACTCTGGAACTATTCAAGAATGGTCAAACACCCTTTGACTTTCCAGGATTGAAGCTAGTCGAATCTGTTGAAGGATCCAAAGCGATCAACCTGATCAAAGGGTCAACAATCATAATGGCTGGTTCGGGAATGATTACCGGAGGACGAATTAAACATCATCTGGTTAGAGAGATAACTCGTCCTGAATCCGCACTTATTTTCGCAGGATACCAAGCGGTTGGAACGCTTGGACGACAAATTTTGGACGGCGTTTCCCCTGTAAGTATTCTCGGTGAATCCTACCCAGTTCGGATGAGGATTGAGAACATTAATGGTTTATCTGCGCATGCTGGTATGAATGATTTGCATCGATGGCTTGACAATTTCAAAGCTCCGCCGAAGCATGTTTTCTTGACTCATGGCGAAGAAGGAGCGATCTTGAGCTTAGAAAACTACCTGCATTCAAAGGGCGGATGGGAAGTGACCGCTCCAGTATACTTGGAAGAATATGGCCTCTGACTCTTCCCAGAGAGGTCAAACAGCTCAAATTTCCCTCCAAATCAAAGAATGAGTTATGATCGTGTTTAGACCAATTAAAGGGGCAAGCCAGCGCGTAAACCAAAAACATATTAGCTTAACACCTGAAAGCTTGAATGTCTGCAAGAATCATGAAAACAATAGTAATCTGTTTTTCTTATCATAAGAATTTAGCGACAAAGAGAGAGGACATAAGACGTTTAGTTTTGCAATGTTCTTTGGGACATTCAAAGCCAACCGAGCACTGCAATTCGTTTTCATAAGCGTGACCGTGTTGTTCTTCCTCCTCGCGGCAAGAGACCTTACAGGAAACGCAGCATTACTTGGAAATTTTAAGATAGATGCACTCGCTGGCTACGAAGGCATAATCTGCGGATCAAGCGCAATCTATCTAGGCATTGCTGAAGTGCTAAACGAAGTCTATAACAAAACCGTAATGCCCATTGGCGCTATAGCTAAAATCCCAAGCCAAGATTAAGCGCGCTAGTTTCTCCCGAAATTGAAAAGCTTATTTTAAGAAGCGGAGTCTCGTATTTTGTGTAACGCCCAAGCTTAACAGGTGAGTCCTATTATCTTCCAGGTACTGGTGTTGAAGTGTGGCCAACTATGATTCATACCACAATATTTGTTTGGCTTCCAGGGGCACCGCAGCCCCATCAAAATAGGGAATGATGCGTGGCGTATAGTGTTCTGCTGGCCGAAGGGCCGGGATACTGGAACGATAGAGATAGCCATTAGCTGTTCCATCAGCCTCAGCTACCTCCATGACATGAATTTCGGATTCTCCGTCACCCTGAGGCTCAGCGAATAGCTGGACCTGCACTGCCTTCGGATCAAGCTTATCAAGATACACTTTTACCGTCATAATATATTTGTCACCTTCCCTCTGCACATCCAGCCTTCCGAAGTATAATTTCTGCCAATACGTCTCCAATAACTCTCGCCAGTGGCATAAGCGCACTGACTCATTTGCCCCGTCGGCAGAGCGTTTATGATAGTTCTGGGCAGCCTCGAGGTATAATCTATCAACATACTCTCGCAGCATCCGGTTCGAACTGAATTGCGGGGTGAGCTCAGCCATACTCGTCCGCATGCGTGCTATCCAGGCGGTAGGGAATGCCTCGGCCATCACGTTCATAGAAACACTGGAATAATCTCCTCCTCGAGGAGACGGTAAGTCTCTGCCGCTTCTTGGGCATCCCAGTTAGGGTCATCACCATGCTCCTGCCCATCGCCTATGGCCCAGCCAACCTCGGCCCGGTAAGCTTCTGCCCACCACCCATCCAGCTCCGATAAGTTCAAGCCACCGTTTACCAAAACCTTCATCCCGCTGGTACCGCAAGCCTCCCAGGGGCGGCGGGGTGTGTTTATCCAAAGGTCCACGCCTTGTACCAACTGCTCAGCCAGAGCCATATCGTAGTCAGAGAGGAAGACTACCTTGTTTTGCACATCGGAACGAAGCGAATACTCCCACCAAGCGCGCACCAGGGCTTTGCCTTCTTCATCGCGAGGATGGGCTTTCCCGGCAATAACGAGTTGAACAGGCCGATTAGGATGGTTCAGTATCCTGCTTAGCCGATCGGGATCATGGAGCAAAAGATTTGGCCGTTTGTATGCAGTGAAACGCCGGGCAAAACCCATAGTGAGAACGTCAGGGTCCAGTATTTGGTTGGACTGCTTTATGAGTTGCACCGAGGCACCTGCTCTCGATAGCTGACGACCAAGACGTGCACGCACGTAATGGATCAGTTGCTCTACTTCTTCCCTACGTAGTTGCCACAACGACTCATCGGTTATCTTCTTCAAATCGTCTTTAATCGTATCCATGGTATTTAGCCAACGCTCTTTCCCGCAGGCATTGGTCCAAGTCGTATCGGCCGTTGCAGAGTCCCATGACGGCATGTGAACACCGTTGGTAACGTGGGTGATTGGTACCTCGCCCTTGGACCAGCGAGGGAATAATGGTTGGAAAATTTGCCGGCTTACCTCTCCATGAAGACGACTGACACCGTTGACCACTCCTGAACCCCGCATAGCCAGAAAGGCCATGTTAAGTGGTTCCTGTGAGTTCGCAGGATCCTGGCGGCCTAAAGCTATAAGACCGTCCAATCCAATACCCAGTTGATCCGCATAATCTGCCAGATAACGGCTGACTAGTTCTGGTGCGAATCGATCGAAACCCGCCTCAACAGGTGTATGCGTGGTAAAGATATTGCCCGCACGAGTTGCGGCCAAAGCCACCTTGAAAGGCTGATGTTCACTTAACATAAAGCTGCGTGCCCGCTCAACCACAGCTAGTGCCGCATGTCCCTCATTGAGGTGACATACTTCAGGTTGAATACCAACGGCATTGAGCAGTCGCCAGCCTCCGATTCCCAGCACAATCTCTTGTTGCAGGCGCAGTTCTGGTCCTCCTCCGTAGAGTTCGCTGGTAATCCCGCGGTCAGTAGGACTGTTGATAGGGTCATTACTGTCCAGGAGGTAAAGCTTCACCCGTCCCACTATGGCTTCCCAGGCACGCAACCATAAGGCGCCACCGGGAAAATCTATCTTTATCCTAAGCCACTGTCCATTCTTGTCGCGTACTGGCATGACTGGAAGCTGGCCGGGGTCGTTGTAGGGGTAAAACTCGGTCTGGTCGCCATGGGCATCTACTGCTTGACGGAAATAGCCCTGCTGATAGAGAAGACCCACTCCAATTACTGGAACGCCCAGGTCACTGGCAGTCTTAAGATAATCACCCGCCAGAATCCCGAGACCGCCCGAGTAAATCGGCAGAGCTTCACCAAGTCCATACTCCATGCTGAAATAGGCTACTTTTAGTGTCGATTGAGAATGGGTCTGTTGAAACCAGGCCTTCTCTCCTATCGCCTCGCGATGTTCTTCCACAAGTTTATCCATCAGTCCCCGGAAAGTGGAATCGGTCGACAGCGCTTTAAGGCGATCCGTTTTAACTGTTTGAAGCATGAGCCATGGGTTAGAGGTCATACTCCATAACTCTGGATCAAGATATTGCCATAGCTTATCAGCAGCGTGATTCCATGACCAACGAAGATCGAGGGCTAACTCAACGAGTCCTTCGAGTCCTTTCGGCAGTGTAGGTAACAGATAATTGCTGGGTACAGTCATGATAGTCTCCTCGCTATTTATCCCTACCAGAGGCTCTTTGCCCATTCTTAGGTCTTAAAATACTTTCATTTTCGTCGACAAAGAAACAAGTCGAAACGTTTCCACGAGCTATACGCTCCATTCTGTTAATTGCTATCCTTTTCATATTCTTCCCCATTCCCCATTACTGTTATGCCTCAAGTCGCTTATTCGGTTGAGGTTTTTGCCTGTTTCTCATCGCGTTGTTTGCGACCAAGTCTTTTTTCGATTTCCAGCACATGTAAGGTACGGCTTGTTCAGGAACATTCATATGCGATGCACTTCTTTCTTGGATTTGTACGGATTTTCTTTCTTTCTCGATTAGAGTTTGGTTTGTTTGCCAACGAGTTCAATGAGTTCTACCATGCGGCAACTAAAGCCCCATTCGTTGTCGTACCATGCGAAAACCTTAACGAAGTTGCTCTTTTCGCCCAAAACCATGGTTAACCCCGCATCGAACACAGACGAGAACGTGCTGTGAAGTACATCGGTCGAAACGATTGGATCTTCAGTATAGTCCAGGATGCCTTTCATTGGGCCTTCGGCGGCTTTCTTCATTGCTGCGTTAATGTCTTCTTTAGTAACTTCTTTGCCAAGAACCGCAGTCAAGTCAATGATGGATACATCGGGAGTCGGCACACGCAACGATATACCATTCATTTTGCCAATGCAGCTTGGCAAAACTAAACCGATTGCTTTTGCTGCGCCGGTGCTAGTTGGGATAATGTTAATTGCGGCTGCACGCGCTCGTCTTGGGTCTTTGTGAACGATGTCTAGGAGTTTTTGGTCGTTAGTGTAGCTATGAGCGGTAGTCATGAAGGCTTTCTCTAAGCCAAAGTTGTCCGCGAGGACCTTGGTGACGGGTGCTAAACCGTTGGTGGTGCATGAGGCGTTGCTGAGTATGTTGTGTTTTTCAGGGTCGTAGGTTTTCTCGTTTACGCCCAACACTATGGTGACGTCAGGGTTTTCTGCGGGCGCGGAAATGAGAACTTTTTTTGCACCAGCTTGAAGGTGTTTGCTTGCACCTTCGCGGTGAGTGAATAAGTCCTGTGGATTCCACGGCGAGGTAAACTCCAAGGTCTTTCCAAGGCAACGCTGCAGGGTCCTTTTGGGACAGAACTTTGAGGTCTTTGCCGTTCACAACCAGTTTGTCTGCTTTGGCTTCGACGGTTCCGTTGAATCTGCCATGCACTGAATCGTACTTGAGCAAGTGCGCGTTTGTTTTCGTGTCGGCAAGGTCGTTAATGGCAACAAAGTCAATGTCCGCGTTTCTCTCGATAGCGGCACGATAAAGAAGTCTGCCAATTCTTCCAAATCCGTTAATTCCTACCTTAATAGTCACTAAAAATCACCATTCTCCAAAAGTTCATCTCTGAATTACACTTAAGGGTGCGCCAATTTTTTAACATACCGCTTGCGATCGTCAAGATTGAATCACAATCTCTTTTTCCGTCTGTTTTTGATTAGGCCGGAAGAGGTCATTTTTATTTTTTAGTGCTATGAATTATTTTATAAGTAGAGTCTAACTATCCACTATGTAAGAGTAGCTCGGAAGTTGTAAGCATGGCAGCGCACCAGAAGACTTGTTTCACACGGTGTTCTCAGCTGAACTCAAACAATAAATCGTTTTAAAAGGCGTTTTTTGTCTGAACGAAAGCTAATTATTGGTGAAGGTGGCACTTTATCACAGCGAGGCTTTTGTTTTTATGTCTGTTAAGGATCCTGTTTGTGGAATAGCGCGCGCGCGAATCCGCTTAGTCGCACTTTTTCAGAACCCGAAAAGCGGCTTCAGCAATTTGAACCAAAGAAAAGGGTGTGACAGAAAATGAGTATTTTTAGAGCTTACGACATACGAGGAATTTACGGTAAAGACTTGACGGAAGAGATTATGACCCGAATAGGTCAGGCAGCCGGAACCTTGTGCCCCGGCACCTTCACCATTGGACGAGATTTCAGAGAACATGGAGCCCAACTTGAAGAAGCGTTCGTTACAGGATTAAAAAAAGCCGGGTCAAACGCGAATCTGGTCGGAACCTGCCCCGCGAGTCTCTGCGTCTTTGCAAACTGGAAAATGAAAAATAACGCAACCGCCTACATAACCGCGTCCCATCTGCCAGCAGAGTGGAACGGCGTCAAATTCTTCCACCAAGACGGAGTCGGCTTCTTCGAAGACGAAAACAAAAAACTGGGAGAGATCAGCGCCTCAGAAAAATTCAAAACAGGCACAGGAACAGCAAAACCGCTCGAGGGAATGGACACAGAATACGCGAATTTCGTGGCTGAAAAAATAAAACCCGACAAAATAAGCGTGGTCGCCGACTTCGGAAACGGAGCCGCATGCCTACTGGTACCAAAAATAATCAAAAAAATCGGCGTCAAAGCCACCTTCCTATTTGATTGGCCCGACCCAAAATTCTCAAACAGAGACCCCGAACCGAAACCTGAAGCATTAACCGCTCTCTGCAAGAAAGTTGTGACAGAAAAGGCAGATCTCGGAATAGCGTTCGACGGCGATGGCGACAGAGCCATTTTCGTCGATGACACAGGCAAAGTCATCGCGACCGAACAAAGCGCGATCCTCTTCATCAGGGACATAATGAAAACTCAGAGAGGCCCTGTCGTCGCCAACATAGAATGCTCAGACATCATAGAGGACGAGGTTAAGAAATACGGGGAAAAAGTGTTTCGAATACCAGTTGGCCACACGTTTTTGGTGCAGGAAACCAAGAAACACAAAGCGGTTATTGGTGTTGAAGAATCTGGGCACATATGTGTTCCAAAGTTCTTCTGGTTCGACGATGCAATAATAAATAGTATGTACATGGCAGAAATAGTCTCAAAGATGGGGCAGAAGCTGTCAGAAGCCGTGAAAGAGCTGCCCTCAAGATTTTTCGAAAGAATCGAAATAAAGTGCTCTGACGAAACGAAGTTTCAAGTCATCAATAAGATAAAAGAAAAGGCCATGAAAACATATAAAAACACAGACACAATCGACGGCGTCAAAATTGTTTTTCCAGATTCGTGGGCTCTGATCAGAGCATCAAATACATCACCGATACTCCGCTTATCGATAGAGGCACGAGACCAAAAAAGACTTGACGAGCTCAAGAAGGAAATGACAAAACTGATAAAGAGCGTCAATGAATGAGTCAAGACTCCTTAACTACAGAAGAGGCAAAGAAAGCGAATGTTGATGAACTATTAAGTAAGCTTTCGGCGGGCAAGGGGGGTCTTTCTTCTTCAGAAGCTGAAAAACGACTTCAGCAATATGGTCCTAATGAAATTCAGGAGAAAAAAGTTAACCCGCTTCTAAAGTTTCTTCGCTATTTTTGGGGTCCAATTCCATGGATGATAGAAGCAGCAGTAGTAATGTCTGCGGTCATCCACAGTTGGGCTGATTTTGCAATAATTTTAGCTCTATTACTGGTAAACGCCACAGTCGGATCCTTGCAGGAACGCAAAGCAGGAGACGCCATAGAACTGCTAAAGAAAAGACTAGCACTAAAAGCACGAGTTCTGCGAGACGGAAAATGGCAGGAAACACCGGCTGAAAAACTGGTGCCAGGCGACGTTGTCCGAGTGCGTTTAGGAGACATCATTCCCGCCGACGTGAAACTAATTGAGGGAGACTACCTTTTAACTGATGAATCTGCATTAACTGGCGAATCTCTCCCTGTGGAGAAACATCTCTCCGACATTGGATACGCAAGCTCCACTGTAAAACAGGGCGAAATGAACGCGCTCGTTGTTAACACCGCCGCCAAAACTTTTTTCGGTAAAACCGCCAAACTCGTAGAAATAGCCAAAACCCCAAGCCACTTCCAAAAAGCCATTAGCAGAATAGGCGATTACCTGATTTTCCTAGCGATAGGACTAGTAGCAATAATCGTTGTGGTCTCGATTTTTCGAGGTCAAAACATCTTAGGCATCATTCAGTTTGCATTGATCTTAGTTGTTGCGGG
Organism: Candidatus Bathyarchaeota archaeon; assembly: GCA_963827165.1. GTDB lineage: Archaea > Thermoproteota > Bathyarchaeia > Bathyarchaeales > Bathycorpusculaceae > Bathycorpusculum. The sequence continues at coordinate 24,218 of CAWGZR010000006.1, forward strand.
GATACCTGCGGCACTTCCCGCGGTCCTGTCAGTTACCATGGCCGTAGGAGCCATAGCCCTGGCCAAGAAGGAAGCAATCGTAAGCAAATTGGTGGCGATTGAGGAAATGGCAAGCATGGATGTGCTGTGCTCAGACAAAACTGGTACTATCACCAAAAACGCTCTCACTATGGGTGGAACCAAACCTTATGCCAAATTCACAGAAAACGATGTACTTTTGTTCAGTGCGCTCGCATCAAGAGAAGAAGATAAAGATCCAATCGACCTTGCAATTTTAACGAAAACCACGAGCACACCCGATATTGCCGCTAAAATTGAACACATAAAAGTGACCGCTTTTAAGCCCTTTGATCCTGTCATAAAGAGAACAGAGGCAACCGTGCAAGGAGAGGACGGAAGTCAATTTAAGGTGACTAAAGGAGCCGCTCAGGCAATTTTGGCCTTGATTGAGGACAAGAAATCAATTAACGACAAATTGACAGAGGATGTTAATGAATTCGCTAAGAAAGGGTATCGCGCGTTGGCTGTTGCTCGAACTGATAAGCAGAATAAGTGGCAGTTTGCGGGTTTAATTGGTTTGTTTGATCCGCCAAGGGAAGATTCTGCTCAGACAATAAAGACGGCTCAATCGATGGGCGTTAACGTGAAAATGGTCACTGGTGACCACATAGCCATTGCTAAAGAAATTTCGAGTCAAGTAAACCTTGGAAACGACATTGTGTTGCCGGCTGCTTTTTTGGATAAGTCTGACAGTGAGGCTCAAGGCGTGGTTGAAGCGGCCCAAGGTTTTGCAGAAGTCTTCCCTGAGCATAAGTACAAAATTGTGGAGCTTCTCCAAGAAAAAGGACACATTGTAGGGATGACTGGGGATGGGGTTAATGATGCGCCGGCTTTGAAGAAAGCTAACGCTGGTATTGCCGTTGAAGGCGCGACCGACGCCGCAAAATCAGCAGCGGCAATTGTTCTTACAAAGCCTGGTCTTTCGGTTATTATTGATGCGATTAAGGAGAGTCGCAAGATTTTCCAGCGTATGACGAATTATTGCACGTACCGCATTGCTGAAACGATACGGATTCTGCTTTTCATGACTGCTTCTATCTTGGTTTTCAAGTTTTTCCCAATTACTGCTTTGATGCTGGTTTTGTTGGCGCTCTTAAACGACCTGCCGATTATGACTATAGCTTATGATAACGTGAAGTACTCGGATAAACCTGAGAAATGGGACATGCGAAATCTGTTGAGTGTGGCGACGTTTCTTGGAGTAATCGGGGTATTCTCGACTTTCGGGATTCTTTACATCGGATTAGATGTGCTGAAGCTAAACCTGCTGGTGCTTCAATCTTTTATATACCTGAAGCTTGCAGTGGCGGGAAATATGACTGTGTTTGTAGCTAGGACTAAGGGTCATTTTTGGTCTGTAAAGCCTGCTAAACAGCTTCTTTTTGCGTGCATAGCTGTTCAAGTTACCGCTATAATGCTCACGGTGTACGGGATTTTGCTTCCGGCGATGGGTTGGGGACTGGCCGCTCTTGTGTGGGGTTACGCGTTTGCTTTCTTCTTTATGACTGATTTGGCAAAAGTGCGCTTATACAAGCTACTAAACCCCAGGGGGCCACGTGGGCGGAAAGGAAAAAACTTGAACCTACTCAACAATGTGCCTTTTGAGCATGGTTTTCAATTTTTCACGGAACTTGGAAAAAGCACTGGAATAACTGCGAGCAGCACTGTTGAGTTTGCCGAAAAACTCCAAATAGTACCCATTCAGTCTATCACGTTTCATTTTCAGCAAAAAGATTTTCAAAAATGGTTCAAAAACACAATTGGCGATGAAGAACTAACTAAAAGAATTGACCATATTAAAGCAGGGATACAAGATGAAGACTTGCGGAAAGAGCTTTCCAAAACCGTTCAAAACCGCATCGCCGAACTAAAGCATCCGTAAACATTTTCTTAACAAATCACTATCGCAGTCCTCAACAGGGATGGGTTCCTATTAACTAAAGATGTTTCACGAGAACGAATTTAGCAATCAGTCAATTAGTCCAGAGTTATGAAGCGCGCAAATGAACTTTTTTACCGAATTTACGGCAAAATAACTAGGAGAATGGGCCGGACCGGATTCGGACCGGCGACCTTCTGCACGTCAAGCAGATGTCCTAACCAGGCTAGACGACCGGCCCACAGTGTGCTTATTTTCTTATGGTGTTTTCCTATATAGCTGTGTCGTCTTCTTTGCTCCGTTGCGTATTGGGATTTGCTCCTTCTATTAATCTATTTTCCTGCCGTTGAAAATCAAAGTGTTTTTGTTTGTTTTTTTGAGGTTGGCGACATAGGGGTTTTAAGTTACAGAGGTGTATATGGCTTGAAGGGTTATAGATATGGCAACTGATGATGTGCTTACGTTACTGGTAGACTTCATCAACAAAAACTCGGATGTTGCCGACGTTCAATGGGACAGACGCATGAGTCCCAGATTGCTCTTTAACCCCTACTCCCAAAATTATGAAGAGAGAAAAATTATTGCACACTACTTCCTGCTGATAGCCTCGATACTCGACGACACGATAGTAGGTTACCCAGAAAACGCCCGCATGCTGCTATCTTACCTGCATGAAGCTTTCGGAAACACCCTTTTCGAAATTAAAAAAGGACATATTCTTGAGGAAGAAATCGTGAAATCAGATTTTTACTCTGACTTGGGTCCAAACAAGAAAGCCGCCTCCGAAATAATGGCATCTGTCAACTTGTTTGTGAAAATCAACGCAGAGAAAAATCTACTCAAGTACGCTCAAAAATTCACAAAGCCAAGCGCTTTCATCGAAGACATCGCCAAAAACGTCAAAGCTCTCAGCGGTCCACACATCGACAAAGCATGGATTTACATGCGTTGGATGGTCAGACCATCACCCGACCTGCAAATCTACGACCATCTGCTTCCTGAAGATTTGTACGTGCCGCTTACGAAAGAAAACGCCAACGTCGCGGCAAGCTTGGGTATTATAGATTCCGCTTCCCCATCGATTTGGAGAGATGAACACACAGCGTCAATCGCTAGGCAGAAAATAACTGATTTCGCAAAGCGGCTTTACCCACTGGACCCCGCAAAGGTTGATTACCCCTTTTTCTTAATAGGCAAATGGCTGCGACAGAAACCTCTAAACAGGCCCACTTTGAAGACGGCGCTTGATTTTCTGGATCACATGCAAAAAATAACGGGTCAATCAGAAGCTTACTACCAAAAAATGAGCCGTTACAAGAGCGGATGGGAGAAAAAAACCGCACTGACCCTTCTTAAAATGCATATTCCCTACGGTTACGAAACCATCAGTTTTCCTCTGCCTGAACATCAAGTGTACACTCCTGACTTCATTTTAGAGAAGAAACTTCAGGGACGGAAAATAATTCTTGAACCTCATTTTGAAATGACCAAAAGGCAAGCCCACAAATACGCGTTGTTCAAAAGAACTTACGGTCAAGAGTTTCTGCTGATTTTGCTGCTTAAAAACGACTTGATTCCTTTATATCACCAGAGGAAAATATTAACCGATGACGTTTGTGATGATGTTTGGCCGATTGAATTCATCCATTTACTTGTAGAAAAAATACGAAGAGGCACCTACGGCGAGTAAACCTGTTCCGTAGTGTCTTCTTGACGTGTTTTAATATGTAAGCGCTGCTTTGTATTGCTGAACACAGCATGGAGCAGGATAATTTAAAGCCGATAACTGTTTGGCTTATACTTAACGGGAAAACCGAGGAAGCACTTACGCTGCTGGCGAAAAACTACAAAGTAGCCGTTCCTAACTTTAAAGTAGGCTTACCCAAAGGACACAAAGTCACGGCGTACGGCTGCTACACCGCAAAAAACCAAACCATTTCGGTTCTAAACAGCGACATACTGGCGAATCCCTTCGTAATCATTCACGAATTCTATCATCACCTGCGGAGTAAAGGGGTCGATAAAATGCATCGCGGCACCGAGGGAAACGCTGACAAATTCGCACTCAACTTTTTACAAGAATACCAAGCCGCTGCGAAAAAAGCTCAGAGCCTCACTTGAAATCATCGTCGAAATCCTCTTCAAAATTTTTCCCTACCGGGTCCGTTATCTCAATAGGTATCCTTTCCGCTCGGCAGTTGTACGCTGCTACGCAGTTTTTGCCTTCGAACGGGGTTCCGACGATCATTAGTATCCTTCCGAAAAAATAGTTCATATCAACGTCGCTCGGCGAAATGTTGCCTGACGGATGTGAATGTACCGTGCCGACCAACGAGAAATCCCCCGAAAACATAAACGGGTTAAAATGAACCGTGCCACGTCCATGCGCCGTGAAGGGTGCCAGAACAAGATCGGTTATCTTGATTATACCCTTTTTACTTTTACCTCTGAGAAGCAGAAAACTTTCGCGTGGGTAAAGCTGCTTGGCACCAGCGAATATGGCGTCCAATATATCCTCCGGGATTTCAATAGTTACCGAAGTTGCTGCCATGCCAAGGGTAGTATCATTTGATGGTTAATTACTTTGCTAAACGTCATCAGTCAAACCTGTTATGCTTGAAAATCACGTAAAAAGGCGGGAGGTTTTTCTGTTCAGTTCGGTAAACATTTAAAGAGCGAACGAAATAGAATGATGACTTGTCGGTGCCGAGGTGGCAGAGTGGTTAACGCGCGGGCCTTGAGAGCCCGTGGACTCTCGAGTCCGCATGGGTTCGAATCCCATCCTCGGCGCTTAATCAACTCATATTGTCGAAACTTCGTAGAACGGTTTTTCCATGGCTTTGGTGGTAATTTGGATGTTACTTTGAGAAACCTTTTTAGGAGATTCTTAAGTAGACGCTATTCGGCTAAATGGTTTCGAGATAGATTTGAGCTATGCAGGCAAGTTTCTTACAGGTAGGTATTGAGGTTCGGTTTTTTTGCTATCCAGCAAAGAACAAGTCTTTAAGCGTTCGTTTGAGTGCGTCAAACGTGTTTTGGCGCCAATCCGATGAACTTATAAAGAGACTGCTCATAAAGATTAGCGGGGTTGTTTGGATGGTGTACGCTAAAGTTCAGATGTCATTGCTCACCATGTCCAATCAATCCTGCAGTGGGAAGTGCCCAGCAGCCATGTTCAAAGCCGAAGGAACATATAATAAGGATTGAAAAGCGGCATGCAAATACTAGTCTATGTAGTTTCGGCGATTTGGCTTTCACCGATTTTCTACCTTTTGGTTTTGCTGTTTGGAAAATACTTTAAGATTAGGCGGAGAAAAAACCTCATTTTACAGAAAGGTTTGACCAACAAAAAAATTGACAAGATCATCTTTCAGATACCGACTATCGGAAATGTTCGTTCAGTCAATAAAGCTTTTGAAACAGTAAGCCATTACGACCTGCCACACCCGATTGAAACGTGGGTTGTTATTGAAGAGAAGGATACCCACAAGGACCAATATGTTTGCGACAAAGTAGTTGTTGTTCCTAAAAATTTTGTGTGCGAGGACCTCTACAAGGCAAGGGCTTTAGAGTTTGCTCGCAGGTTAAGGGTTAAGATGGTTGCTGACGGCGAGCTAAGTTCTGATTACATTCTGCTTCAGGGAGATGACGACGCTCTACCTACGCTTGGTTTCGTACTGGAGGGTTTAACAGTTAACGCGGACATTTCAATCGGAACAATTACTCCGAAGGTTGGAGGAGTTTGGAGCACAATCATCGATTACGAACGTTGTGTTGCCTGCGGAATCTTTTGCAACTTCTTCACTAATTTGGGTCAGCCGCTTTGGGCTCATGGCGAAGGAACCGTTATTAGCAGCAAAGTTGACCAGAACGTTTCTTATGACATAAGCAGCTTCGTAAAGAATCCGAAGGAGAAACTGATAAGCAGTGAAGACGCGTTTTACTTCCATAAAGCCTCTGCATTGGGATACGACATTTACAATTCTGAAGAAAGGGTTTTGATTCTGCCACCGCTATCTATGGAAGACGCCGTCAAGCAGAGACGCAGATGGTTCTGGGGTCAGTGGACACTGCTAAGCCAGAAAATGCTTCCGTTGGGGAACAGGCTGAGGCTGGGGTTGCTGGGTTTTTCGGGTTTATGGCTTTACTTCATCGGGATGTTGGGTTTGCCCCTCACTTATTTGGGAATAATCAAAGTCCCCAGCGTGTTCATTCCGTTAATGATCATCACGCTCATTATGTGGCTTGGAATGAGGGCCTACATCATTGGGACCGCGATGGGCTGGAAACAAGGCATAATCGGCGCTTTGGTGAGCTACGTTACGGTGACGCTGAACACTTTTGTTCACCTCATCGGAATTCTGAAAGGCGACCCCCACAATTTCGAAGTAATACGCAAAGAGTAAAACTGTACGACCCATTTTTGGGTTGTTTCGAATTTTTTTTCGGCAATAAATTCCCGTCGCATCGACACCATGCAAGATTTTTCAGTGAATCGGCCCCATTCGATTCTTGTGTCGAAACATTAAGGATTAATTTAACTCATTAAAGGGTTTAAAGCGATAGGCGTCATGTGTGACTGCCGAGAGCTAACAACATAGCTTTTATAACAGTTAAGCTTCCCATTCGAGCAATAAGAGACGTATTTGACGAGGTAATATCTCTTGAAAAAAATACTAATCATTGACGACGACACATATATTCTGAACTCATTTTCGCGAGTCCTTTCCAAACGAGGCTTTGAAGTCGAAACCGCAGAAACTGGAAAGCAAGCTTTGGAAAAACTAAAACAAGGCTCTTTTGATGTCGCTTTAATAGATGTTTGCCTTCCCGATATGGAGGGCACCGACCTGCTCGAAAACGCGAAGAAAGAACTGGAAAAAACTGTTAAAATAATGCTCACGGGGCATCCTTCGGTAAAAACAAGTGAAAAAGCAACTTTTGAAGGCGCTGACACTTACATTGTTAAACCAATCAAAATGGACGAACTGATTTCCGTTATCAATTTCTTTCTAAAACCAAAGCAAGAAGAATAATGCTTCGGTTAATTTATTACGTTTTGTCTTTTCTTCCCTTCACGTTTAGGAATTTTGTTTCCGGCTTTTACGGTAATGGATGCTTGTTGACTTTTTGCGACGTTTAGTGACGATTTATGACGTTTAGCGACGGTATGTGACTTTCTATGACGTTGTATGACGTTTCGTGACGTTTTATGACGCAACCTGCAGACATCTCAAGCTCTAAAACAAAAAAGCAACCCAAAACACAAACAAAAAAAATTCGGGTTTCCACGCTTCAATAGGTCGTCGACTTTGTAATGAACTCTGCTTTTATTTACGTGTTTTTTGATAATGTCCAGTTGCGGCTGAACTGATTTTATTCTTGGGGAGTTGAATTGGAATAAAACTGGTAATTGTGACAGTGCGGTAACCGGGATTTGAACCCGGGTCCTAGACTTGGCAAGCCTATGTACTGACCAAGCTGTACTATTACCGCGTATATTGTCTTGGTGACGTATCGTTGCTGTTTAGACTCAAGAGCTATTTATGTGCCTTTTGGTTTTGCTAATCGTGTCCTATTGTTGCCGCTGAACGTATTTGTTTTTTGTAGAGACGTCAGTGATTTTCCATTTCTCCTCTTACTTACAGCCAAAAAAAATAAAGAAAAAAAATTTGCAGCATTTCCAATTGTTGGAGGACGCTGTCATATTCGAATGAATATGTCTGTTTGTTCCGTTATGGTGTCTTATTTTTAGTCCATCTACGGTAACAAGCGATAGTTGTGGCTGTGCAAGCGATGATTGCTGCCGCTAGGATCAGTAGGTATTCGAGGTAGGTGTTCTTCGGGGATTCGACGTAAACTACTTTGTCGGTGTCGCCGGATGCGCCGTTTGATCCGTTCGTTCCATTCGTTCCGTTGGTTCCGTTTGCTCCGTTTGTGCCGTCTTTGCCGTTTAAGCCGTTTTGCCCGTTTAACCCATTTGTGCCATTGGAAACAAACATGTTGCCTGTGGCGTTGAAGTCGACTCCGTTGAGTCCGTTTGTTCCGTCAGTGCCGTTGAACATGAAAACGTTGCCAGTTTCATTGAAATTCAAACCATTCTGGCCTGCAATCCCTTGAAGACCCGCGATTCCCTGTGGTCCCTGTATCCCTTGGGCACCAGTTGCTCCTTTTGGACCCTGGACGCCTTGAGCGCCTATCATATCAACAACAGTATATGTTGCTGATGCCGAGTCACCATTGATCTCCGTCACAGTGATTGTATGAGGGCCAACTGCCAATTCGTTAGGAATGGAAATTATTGTTGAGAAAGAGCCGCTGCAATCCGTCTCAACAGTTAATGGCACTGTCGGTTGAACAGCGCCGTCGTATGTGATTGTGATGGTTTTGTCTGCGGCGAATCCTGTGCCTGTTATCGTAGTTGTTGCAAATCCTTGCGTTGGTGACAAAGTTATGGAAGGTGCAAGCGGTGCAGTGCATGCTGAAACCACAGAAACTATCATTAGGGCAAGTACTAGAGCCACAATTAATGCAATTACTTTTTTCATTTCTTAATTCTCCTTTCTTCTTATATGCTTCAGACAAGTTACAAAAGTTATATAGTCATTGTTTCCGAAACCCCAAGACTCTTAAATTTGATATATTCCCCGATTCTAGGTTGGCCTCGAATCGTTTTCTTATCCTTTACAACCTGAAGCCGAAGAGTAATAATAGCCGATTGAATGTAGCAACACCCACCAAAAAAAAGAGCTCGAAAAGAATGACATCTGAACTGGGCAAAAAGATCTTTAGGCGTACACAAGCTCCTTGGCTTAATGCAAATGTAATTTCCAACATTGTGACAAGGTAACAGCAACATAACCTTTATTTCACCAAGTGTAAACCTAGTTATTGAATGCTTATGGCAGACATAATTACTGTGAAAAACCTAGTCGAGGTTTATTCTGACGGCACAAAAGCCGTAGATGACATTTCATTTAATGTTGCCGAAGGAGAATTTTTTGGTTTTCTGGGGCCAAACGGGGCAGGAAAAAGCACAACTATCAAAATTCTAACGACTCTCCTGAGAAAAACGTCAGGTACCGTCACTATTGGAGGATACGACGTTGATAAGCAAGCCGCTGAAATCCGCAAAATAATTGGAGTTCAAAGCCAAGAAACAACTGTAGACGGCGACCTTACGGGCAGAGAAAATATAACGCTTCAAGGCCATTTCCACCAGATGGATTCGGATGAAATCAAAAAAAGAGTAGACGAACTTATTACGTTGGTGGGTCTAGAGAAAGCAGCTGACAGGCGGGCAAGAAACTATTCCGGCGGAATGAAAAAACGTCTCGACCTCGCGACTGCGCTAGTCCATAAACCCAAAATGTTGTTTCTTGACGAGCCTACAACCGGTTTGGATCCTCAGTCTCGATCATCAATTTGGAGTTACCTGGAAAAACTGAACAAGGAAGAAGATATAACCATATTCTTAACAACACAGTATCTGGAAGAAGCCGACAAGTTATGCAAAAGGCTTGCTATAATTGATGTTGGAAAAATAATTACAAGTGGCTCACCTATCGAGCTAAAACGTGAAATTGGCGCTGACTCTATCCGAATTGCGTTGGAAAGTTGCAAGAAAGACAATGCTAAGGCAAAAGAACTTATCAAAACCATGACAGACGTTAACCAAATAATAGATTCCGAAGAATGTCTGACGGTTTACGCCAAAAACGCCGGGCTGCTAATAGCTGACATCGTGCGGGCTTTGGACAGCAGCGACATTAGAATCGCATCAGTGACGTTTTCTTCGCCCTCTTTAGACGACGTTTTCATGAAGCACACAGGCAAAAGAATCCGCACCGAAGAATTGGTTAAGGCACCAAGCGCCATGTGGGGCGGCGCACGGAGATGAGAAAATGACTTTGCTTTCTGATACCCGATTCATATTCATAAGGTACATGACAAAACTTGTACGAACACCTATCCTGCTATTTTTCTCTCTCTTCCAACCAATCCTGTTCCTCGTATTGTTCACGCAGTTGCTGACAAACCTCGCCAAAGTCCCAGGAATATTGCCCACGGTAAATGGAGTCACAATCGCATACCTAGAGTTTGCTGCCGCGGGAATTGTAATGCAAAATGCTTTTGGAAGCGCGTTGCAGTCAGGAAACTCAATCGTAGCTGACATTGACTCAGGGTATCTGCAGAAAATGCTTGTGACACCCGTGAGCCGTCCCGCGATTCTTCTAGGTAGATTAGCCAGCGACGCTTTCAGGGTAGTTGTTCAAACCGCTATCATTCTTGGGTTAGGATACGCTTTAGGTGTTGCAGAAAACAAGCCTTTTTACGTCACCACGGGCGTTGTCGGAATCTTGCTCATCTTTTTCACACTCGCCTTCTTTGGGCTTGCATGGTCAGGAATCTCTTTAGCGTTAGGCATGAAGACAAGAAGTTCTGAAACCGTTTTCGCAATTGGAGGAGTAATCACTTTCCCGCTACTGTTCCTAAGTCCAGCGCTGTTTCCCTTAAGTTTCCTACCTCAATGGGTGCAAACTGTTTCAATGTTTAACCCTGTAAGCTACTGCGTAACCGCCACCCGAGCACTCATGATCAACGGCTACCAATGGGGTACGATACTTCCAGCCTGGGGCGTAATAGGATTAGTCGCAGTCATAACTATGAGCGCAACACTCTACCAGTTCAGAAAAGTCGTGAGCTAAACCCTTTACGGGTAACACGCACGTCAACGTCAGCGGAAATAGCTGACTTTTTTTACTTCAATCAATTCGGGAACTTCATCCAGCCCTTTCAGCGTCTTGGAGAAACCAGCCATAATATTCCGATCGTTTCCTGCACAAAATTATTCAATTACAATTTTTGGCCATCAACAAACATTTCCGTCTCAAAACTTCTCTTACTTATTCTATGTTTTCTGCTCCAAAAAACTCACCTCATAATCTTCTTATGGCTGGACTTGATAAAACCCTACCCAAAATTTAACGCAAAGAGCGTTTCTTTGAAAATTAAATGGTCGGGAGAGCAGGATTTGAACCTGCGACGGCTCGGTATCTGTGGCCTAGACAGGCTTGAATGAAGCCCACCATGGGTAGACCTCTACAGCGTCTCCACCAGCTAAGCATGCTAGCTGATTCGAGAGCTCTGCCAGGCTGAGCTACCTCCCGACTAAGACCATAAGGATAATGCCTAGGCAATTTATGTTTTTTGGAGTCCACGCCTCAATATTTGCGATACTAAACGTTTTAATTCTGAACCATGAAATGTTTAGGTGGTTCGCATTGGGAAATTTGATGCTTTAAGGAGATTTAAGGGCTGTGACTAAAACCATTGGCATTGTTACTTCAGGGGGCGACGCTCCAGGAATGAATGCGGCTATCAGAGCCGTAACAAGGATTGCTCATGCAAAGGGTTTTCAAGTTATAGGTTTCGAACGCGGATGGGATGGTCTATTAACGAACTGCTGCAGAAAACTTACTCCCCGAAGCGTTGGCGGCATAATCCAACTGGGAGGAACCATACTCCACACTTTGCGTTGCGGAGCCTTCGAGGAAGAAGGCGGTGCAGAAAAAGGCGCGGAAACGCTTTCAATTAACAATGTCGATGGATTGGTGGTTATCGGTGGCGACGGCTCATTCAGAGGTGCGTTGGATTTGAGCAGGAAGACTGATGCTTTGATGGTGGGGATACCCGCCACTATTGATAATGACGTTTACGGAACAGATGAAACCATAGGCTTTGACACAGCTGTCAACACGGCAGTGGTTACCATCGACAAAATCAGGGACACTGCAATCAGTCATGAGAGAGTATTCATCGTTGAAGTTATGGGACGAAAAAGAGGCTTCCTAGCTTTAGAAGTAGGTATATGCGTTGGTGCAGAAGTCATTTTGATTCCCGAGCGGCCCCTAAGCCTTGCCGAAATAGTTAAGATAATGGAGAACAACGAGAAAAAAGGAAAACGCGCAGGAATCATAGTTGCTGCAGAAGGTTGCGGTAACTCAAGCAAGTTAGCCGTGGAAATGCAGCAGCAGACAGAAGCTGAAGTGCGCCTATCAATTCTAGGATACGCACAGCGCGGGGGAAGCCCAACTCCGCGGAGCAGACTGCTGGCCAGTTTGTTTGCGGAGAAAGCAGTTGACTTGATCTGTCAGGGAAAAGGGAACATGGCGGTAGGCTTACAAAAAGGCGAGATTGTGGGTTTTGAGTTGGAGAAAGCGGCCAAAGAGCGGAAACGGATAGATTTAAGGCTGCTTGAAGTCGCAGATATGCTTGCAACTTAACCAATTCTTTTTCACGATTTTTCTCCAACATCATTGTAGGTATTGGTAGATTTTGCTAGTTTCTTCAGCTACTCTCACGTTACCCCTCGCAGTATTTCTCTTGCTTTTAGGCCTTATTGTTGGGTATGAAAACTGAAACGTCATGTCCAATGTCAATATACTCGCGACAGATAGTTATAAACAAAGGAAGCTATCCGCAAAGGTGTCACTTAAAGCGTAAATAGCTTAATTGAAAACGATATTTATGCTTTAAACAGACCACCGATAAATCTAAAACCTACATGCCATTCAGTACATGCAAGAGAAGCGTGCCAAGTTTGAAGTCAGCTTTGATAATTTATTGGTCAAGCACAGGAAACACCCAGAAAGTCGCCTACGCAATCCAAGTTGGCTTGGAAGCGGCTGGTTTTAAGGTGCAGTTAAAGAAACCCCAAGAAGCGGCCGAACTGGACTTTTATGCGTACGATTTAGTCTGCGTCGGTTCCCCCTCTATCGAGTGGCAACCCGCAAAGCCAGTGACTGATCTTTTAAAGGTCAAGCTGAATCTTTACCGCAGCCAAGGAAAAATTAAGCCTTGCGCCCCAAAAGTTCCCGGAAAGAACGCGTTGGTTTTCTGCACTTATTCTGGACCGCACACTGGAATTGACGAAGCGACCCCTGCTGGAAAGACAATACGCCAGTATTTTGAGCATTTCGGCTTCTCCGTGGTCGGCGAATGGTATATTATCGGAGAGTTTCACGGAAGAGAAGACAACAACACATTAGGCAAGCTAGGCGACATCCGCGGCAAACCATCGGCGGAAGACTTGGCGAAAGTTAAAAGGGATGCGGAGCAAATAGCAAAAAGTTTGTAGGTAAGAAATATGAAAACGCTTAATTTACCTGATAAGATCGAAGACGATTTAGCAAAAACAGCCGAGGAATTAAGTTTAATGGCGAAGAAGCCGATTTCCAAGTCAATGGCGATTAACCTCCTTATCGAAGTTTACCACGCGCATCTCAACAACCGCTGCGCCCTAGATTCTTTCAGCCAACAACTGCAAAACTTAAACATTATGTTGCCTGAAGAATTTGACAAATATTGGGATGAACCAACCAGACCCGAACAAGAAGAAGCTAAAGCTCGCCCTAAAAGCAGCAAAGCGCATGGCATAAAACCAAAATAAGAAATCGCTATTTTATAGTCAGGGTATCTTATGAAAATTGATTCTTTGGAGTCGGAGTTTGGGTGGATAAGGGTCAACGGGGAAAAGTACGAAAAAGACATTGTAATTCACTCTGACGGGTCAATAACGAAAAGGGAAAAAAAGAAATCCAAAGACCTGAAACCCGATTACGGGCATACACCTCTATCTGAACGAGAGCTGCAGTTTCTGCCTAGGGAAAAATTCGAGGCATTGTACATTGGGACTGGTCATGAAGCCGCCTTGCCAATAACGCCCAGAGCTCTCGAGATATTGAAAGGATATGGTGCCATGATTTTGCCTACGCCTCAAATTATCGGCGAAATTGAGAAAGAACGAAGGAAATTTGTAGCGTTGATTCATATAACTTGCTGACAAATTAGAAGCCAAGAAAAAGTGCTAAATCTCTGAGATTTTCTCTATCAGCACCCCAGGCAAGTTATCCCTGTTTAACAATGTTACCGTAAAAACCGCTGTGTCTTCCCTTTCCTTTATTTGACTTATCAACTCATCCCTGGCTTTAGCGTGAACTACCGCCAGCACCAACTTTTTACTCGTCACTACTTGTTTAACTGCTTGCTTGAACCGTTGCGAGAAAAGCTCCATGGGACCGACCTCATCAATCGCCACGACATTGCATTTTTCAGCGGCATCCACTATCGCTTTTACTCCTATTTCTTCGAGATCACCTATGTTTACACGGTACTTGCCGACTTGCGGGCCATCTTTCTGATTAATATGCGCTAGCCAGCCCTGTTTACCATTCGCCAAGTCTAAGATTTCGAAACCTACGCGTATCTTGCCTTCCCTTGCTTCACTGCTAATCATGCCGCCCACGCTTTCTCCTTGCGCTCTAAGAGCGTCCACCGTTCTGACGAGCACTGTTGTTTTCCCCACGCCTGGAGCGCCAGTCAAAATCAAAACGCGCTTCTTCAACACTTCCAGCCACCCTAACCAGAAGTCTAATATGGCGATAAAATTCTTTTGATAAGCAAATCCAACCAGGAACTAAAAAACATGGCAGAAAGCGTTTACAAACCGGATTTTCCAAGTGAAATAATCAGAGAAGGCAAAGTGCAAGTTTTAGTGCCCAAACTGGAAGCCTACAGCGTTAACCCGTCGGACTACGCGCCCTCTAAAGCACCAGTTTTCTACAACCCGATAATGGAGTTCAACCGAGACCTCTCGGTTCTGGCATTCCAAGCGTACCAACGCATGGTTGACAGGGAAATCAGCATCTGTGAACCTTTAACCAGTCAAGGAATCCGAGGAGTCCGTTTCGCCAAGGAAATTGAAGGCATAAAGCGAGTTCTAATCGGGGACATAAACGAAAGGGCATTCAAAGTTGCAAAACATAACGTTCAACTCAATGGTTTAGAAAAAATCGTATCCGTGAAGCATAAAGACGCAAACTGCACTTTAAGCTGCAACGCGTCGCCTAAAAAACGCTTCGACATCGTCGATGTTGACCCTTTCGGCACGCCTGCCCCATTCATAGGTTCAGCCATACGTGCTCTTCGCAACCACGGTTTGCTGGCTTTAACCGCCACCGACTTGGCGCCGCTCTGCGGGGTGCACTCGAAAGCGTGCATACGAAAATACGGCGGAAAACCGCTCCGGACAGAGTACTGTCATGAACTTGCTATTCGGCTTGTTGCAGGCTGCACCGCCACCTTAGCTGCAAAACACGACGTTGGAATTCACGTGGTTTTTAGCCACAGTAGCGAACACTACATCAGGCTGTACTGTCAAATTGCTTATGGCGCAGAGAAGGGTGATGAAAGTATCAAAACGCTCGGGTACATTCTGCATTGCTTCAATTGTCTGCACCGGGAAACTATCCGTCAACCATTCGGAAATCTGACCTGCCCCGAATGTGGCTCAAAAATGGATTTCGCTGGCCCTCTTTGGCTGGGAAACATCTTCGACCCAGAGTTTATTGAATCAATGATCAAAGAAAACCAGACTGTTGCTTTCAGGAATAACGCAAGAATATCTAAACTTCTTCTGTTGACAAAACAAGAGGCTACTGCTCCAATAACATATTTTTTGCTTGATAAACTCAGCGGGAAACTGGGTTTGCCATCTCCATCCGTTCAAGCATTTTCAAATGCACTTCGAGGCAGAAACTACGAAGCGGTGCAGACCCATTTTAACAGTCGAGGCATTAGGACGAACGCTCCTGCTATGACACTGCACAATCTGCTAAAGGAAGCAATTAGTCAATAACCATAAAATTGTTTAATATCCGCAAATTTTTTTCTTTGTATTTTGGGCTGGTTTTTTGGTTTGGGGCTTGGATTGGTCGCAACTGGTCTCTAAAAACATCTATAAACATCTAAAAAGATCTAAAAACATCCATAAACGTCTAGAAACATCTAAGAACATCGCATTGGGAGAATTTTAGTTACATGCTTTCGATAAGGAAAATTTTTTTGTCTGCATTTTTGGTTGCTTTTTTGGTTTGGAAGCTTGAATCATCTGCAGGACGAGACTTTATTTGGCATAATTTGACATTATTTGATAACATGAAGGGAGATATCAATAGATATTTGAGGCGGAGGCATCATTCAGAAGAATAGCTCCACCACGGAGAAAATTGCATACTTCATTTAAATTTGTAGTGCAAGTCAATAGACACCAATACAAAAACTTTTTCGCCACTGAAGATGCCAGCAAAATATCCGAGTTAAAATCACACTTTTTAGGTAACAAAAGTTTAAAGGGTAAAGCTACTGTCCTTAAAACAGCAAGGTAATTGTAATGAATGATAAAATCGCGGTAATTGGCTCCGGAATGATGGGCGGCGCCATAATCAAAAGCTTAGCTAAAGGAGGCTACGAAGGCAAGTTGACAGCCGTCGATATCGCATTGGACAGGCTGAAAGAGTTCGAAACCCTCGGCGTTAAAACTTCCACCGACAACAAAAAATCCGCAGGCGACGCCGACATAGTTTTCATAATCGTCAAGCCAGGCGACGTAGCGAAGGTTCTCAAAGACATAAGTGGAGAAATCAAAGATAAACTGTTAATTTCGGTTGCAGCAACGGTTCCGCTGAAGTTTCTACGGAAGAACGCGCCTGAAGCCCGAATCGTACGGATAATGCCCAACCTCGGCGCCTTAGTTCAAGCCGCTTACACGGCATACTGCTGCGAATCCGACGTTACCTCCCAAGACAAAGAGAAAGTTAAGACTTTACTCAGCATGTTTGGCATATGCGAAGAACTCGACGAAAAATACCTTGATGCTATAACCGCCCTCAGCGGGAGCGGCCCAGGCTACATGTCCATAATCATCGAGGCATTAACTTATGCAGGCTTAAAGGTAGGGTTACCACGCAACATCGCCCTAACCTGCGCAGCCCAAACGGTAATGGCAACAGGCAAACTCGTCTTAGACCTCCATGAGGAACCATCAAAAATCAAGGATATGACCACCACACCCGGCGGAACAACAATAGAAGCTATCTACCAAATCGAGCAAAGCCAAATCCGCCCTGCATTGATGCGCGCGATTGAAGAAGCTACGAAGAAAAGCCAGGAAATCCGAGAAAAACTCAACCTCAACTAACCGCCCTGAGTCGCCATGTTTGAAGCAGCAATTTTTGATTGGGACGGCACGTTAGGCGACACTCGCCAAGTAATAGTGGCTTCTTTTCAGAAGGCACTGAATGAAATCAACTGCAAAGTAAGCGACGAATATATTGAGCGTCGAATAGGTATCGGAGCAGCGGACACTTTTAGAGATATTCTGCGGTTTTCTAAAACGCCAATTGACGAAAAAACGGTTCAGCGCCTAGTCGAACGCAAAAGCGAACTTGAAATCGAATTAACCGACCAAGTGACACTCTTCCCCGGTGCAAAAGAGCTTCTTGACACGTTGCATGGCAAAATCAAAATGTGTTTAGCATCAATGAACAACCGCTCAGTCATCACACATTTAATCAAAGCAAAAGGCTTAGAAAAATACTTCGACGCAGTCCTTACAGCAGAGTCAATCACATATTCAAAGCCAAACCCAGAAATTTTCCTGAAGGCAGCAACTACCCTACGGGCAAAACCTGAAAAATGCGTTGTGATTGAGGATTCACTGTTCGGGGTTAAGGCCGCTAAATCCGCCGAGATGGGTTGCATCGCTGTTCTCACAGGGGTCTATTCTCAAGAGGAGCTCGAAGGGGAAAAGCCTGATTTGATTGTTTCCACTCTCCAAGATAAGCGAGTTGTTGAGCACATTCTGAGGCAATAACGCCCCACTTTACACATTGTGTGGTAGTCTCTTCACAATCACATAACTTTAAGAATTTACTGAATTAAATAATAATCATTCTCAAATCTGAGGGAAGGGAAAGTTCTATGAAAAATTCTATCGAAAACAAAAAAACAAAGACACAAATGTTTCAAGTTCTTCTGCTTGACAACAATGCAAGCGACGACGTTGAAATCCAAGAAGCCGACCAAGTGAATTTCTCCCAAGTGAAAGAACACCTCAAAAACGGCGGATCAGTCTTCATCACAAGCAAAGACGCACAAAAAACATTTTACCCCAAATCTAAAGCTCAACAAAACTACAATAAATCAAGAAGAATTTACGGAGCCCTTTTCCGGCAGTATTCGAGAAGTTCATAAATTGTGTGACGTGCATCCAGACGATTCATTTTACCCCCTCTCTCTTCCTTAATTTTTTGGATGCACGCCACTCCCGCGAACTCAAACAACAATAAATCTTATCCGTAAAGGCATGTTTCCGCGATTTTTCCTTAAATTATCTCTTCAGCGTTGAATTAAGAAAAGAATGGGAATTAAATTTTCAAAGAAAAGAGAAAACTCTCAATAGCTAAGCTACTTCTTTCTTTTCATTGCCTGCGGAACATAGCCACACCGCAGATCTGAACCCAAAATATCTCCAGTGTAATAAAGCGCTGCTGACCGACAACCGCCGCAGATATCCTTGTATTCGCAAACGCCGCATTTGCCTTTGATTTTGGTTTTATCTTTAACTTCAGCGAAAAACTCACTATTCTGCATCCCCTGCCAAATCTGCTCAAGAGACTCATCCCGAACGTTTCCAAGCCGGTAGGCGTCGTTGTAGCTGCAGGGTATGGCGTCGCCGTTTTCTGCTACGCTGAAGAATTTGCCGAAGAAGCATCTACCCAAAAAGAAGGTGTTGTACCAGTTTTCGAAGTCAGGCATGCCCCGTTGCTTCGCCACCCGCGCATAAAAAGGAATGTAAATGTTGATTCCAGGTTTCCCGTTGTATTCCAAGGTTAAATCATAAAGTTGATTGCATACCCACTCGTATTGTTGCGGCGTCAGGTCTGCACGCAGGGTTTTTTTGTCTTTGCTGTATGGGATGAACCCGTGAAACACAACCCACCGAGCGTTGTATTTGCGGGCTAAATCAAGGACATGACGCATGTCTTCCACGTCTGCGTTGGTGATTGGATCAGCGTTCGCGAAGGTGTAGACAAGACAGTTTAGAAGTTTCGCCTCTGAAAACATTTTTATGGCGGAAACAGCAGCCGCGTAAGCGCCGCTTCCTCGAATTGCGTCGTCTGTTTTTTCTGAGCCGTCGATGCTAACTGAAACTTTAACTTGATATTTGACGATGTTTTCTGCGGCTTCTTTATCCATCATGCGCCCGTCGGTTATGATGCTAGCGTTCAAACCGAGCTCTTTCGCATGGGCGATAACTTGGAAAAGGTCCTTTCGCAAAAACACCTGTCCGCCTGTGACGCCGAAGAAGCTTGCCCCGAAATCAGAGACTTGATCAACCATTTTCAACGCAGCTGCGGTGTCAAGTTCGTTTGGAACCGCTGATTTACCAGCGGATGTACAGTGGACGCAGTTGCTGTCACATTGAAAGGTGCATCGCCAAGGAACAATGAATAAAGGTCCTTTTTCTTTCACGTTTTGCTTCTCCAAGATATTCATTATTGCATGCAAGATTATGCTATTTAACGCTTCACGTTTTCGTCTTATTTTTTCAAGTTCGGGTTCTGCCTCAACGAATGGAAAAGTTAATGATGAATTCCATAAAGGTTATAACTTTTTTCGGTATAACTAGATTGGAGAAGGCGAAAGGAGAATGGATGAAGAAAGGCTGATTAGTGCAAGCCCGCAAAACTGCAGCCATCAAGAGCGGCAATTGTACACTGAAAGGTTTTTTGACATACTAAACGGTTTCGAGTTAACCTTTACGCGTTGCCCCAGCTGCCACAAAACTGTGAGTTTAGAAGCAAAAAAACTGAAAGAGGGCTAAAGCTTCAGATTGTGCCGCTATTTCTTTTCGTAAACGTAAAGGGTGCCTGCTTTAAGTAGATCTAAGGTTCGCTGTGTTTGGCCAATTGAAAGCTTGCATGTTTTAGGGTCGGATAGGAAGGGGAGCTTTTCAGGCGCGTTTTGGATGATATGAAGGTCCTCCCATGTTACTTTGATGTCATCGTAGGGGTATTGATGTTCTTCGTTTTCAACCCAGGTGCCTGCATCGAGCTCGTCGCCTTCCTCCAAGGTGGTGAAGGGTCCAAGCAGACTCTTGTCGTCGGAGTTGTAGAGGAAGACTACGGATCCAGTCTTCAGCTCTTCCGGTTTGGCTTTCTCACCCGTACACATGTAACGTTTCTGACTGATACACTGCTGCAAAGAAGATTTATCGCAGAAAAACACATATCCATCATACATAATTAACAGAACCTCTACAAATTCAAGTCCGTCGGCGCTTATTTCCTTTTTCCTTCCAACCTTCTTAATTTTCAAGACTCGCAGTTCATTAAGCAAGAGATTTGGTTGAATTAACAGGATGTTTAGCCTTTTTGTTGCCATGATTGTTATTAAGAACGATTTTTAATCCTTTAGCATTCGAAGAGAGAAAAATGGAGAAAATCAAGTCACTAATAATCGCTGCATTGGCAATCGTTATTTTGGGTGCATTTTTCATTTCCACAGCTTTTGCATCTGATTCCACAGGCTTTAGCCTTGCTCTTTCTTCAAATCAGATACAGTATAAGATTCCTGCGGGAACTATGTTTAACGGTACAGTCGCCACCTCAGGCTGGGTTCGCGTCTGGGTTACTGAGCCCAGCGGAGGCGAAATCGTCAACTTAGGCATAATAGAAAAAACAACCAGTTTCGGCTTTATAGCGCAGCAAAACGGAACCTACACATTCAACTTCGAAAACGACCTGCCCAACACAATCACAGTAACCTTCACCTACACCTCAAACCCACAGTTGCCAGACACTAATGCAGGAATACCACTAACATACATAATCTTCGTAGGAACTGTAGCCGTCGTTGGAAGCCTTCTGATATTCTTTGGGATTCGGCGCAAAACCAAAAAAGTGATGGCTGCCTACAAAAAAGCAGAATCTGCTAAGTCAAACGCCGCCAGTTAAGGTTTGCTTAAATCTTGCTTTTTACGGTGGATGGCTGCCACTGTTGCGTTCACGTTTTTTTCTTCTACAACCAGTATGATCTGAGATGTGTGCGGGGCGAAAACTCCTCGCTTAATGTTGATTCCCTCAAGCGAACTAATTGCCATAGAAGCGACACCCGGCGAATCCTTCATCCTATCGCCAATCAAAGTCACTACGCCCAAGCCATATTCAAGTCTCATTTTCTCGTCAAACCTCTTTAGCTTCTCCTCGTTTTTTCTAAGGAATTCTGCGTCTAAGAAGAGAAAATCACGGATTCGCTCACCCGTCTCAAGAGCTTCAGCGCCCAAATCCAAAAAGTCGTTCCTCCGCTCCCAAATCCGAAGTAAATCTTCAAGCGATCTGCTTTTCTCATCGTTCATCGTTAAAATTGCGCAGCCTGATTTACCCGTTAAGCATTTGACGACTTCTTCGTCGGTTGTTTCCGCCTCAATCGCTGAGTACATTTCAGGTTCATCAATGGGCACTACCCGAAGCGGCTGCCTAAAGCGTCTGGCCATGGCTATGGCGGGGCTCTGCACGATCTTCATGCCCATCATCGAGGCTTTATGCGCTTCGTTGTAGGTTAACGCTTTGACATGCTCAGTTTTCTGTCCCTTCACAACTTTGGGGTCAGCGCTCTGCAGAGGCACGTCTTTGTAGAGGAGCGTTTGGGTATTGTAGATGTCTTTGAGCACGCAGGAGATGAAAACCGCTGTTAAATCTGATCCGCCTCTTCCCAAAACCGTTTCTAACCCATCGGATGTCATGCCTAAAAAGCCCGCTAAACAAAGGATTTTACCGTCTTCCAAAGGTCCAAGCAACGTGTGAACCCTTTTTTTGCTCTGCGCAACATGGGGCACGGCGTCCTCGAAATTGTCGTCCGTCACAATCGGCCACTCCTCCAAGGAAACATTGCAAGAATCTAAACCGTTGCTTCTCAAAATGTGAGCCATCAGAGAAGCCATGGCAACTTCCCCGCCGAAAGTTAGAATTCTCGCTTTGACGTTGCCGCTGAACCGTTTATTAACTGAGTCAAGAGTGGCCTGCGTCAACGATTCAAAATTAGACAAATCCGCCATAGCCTGCTCATGGAGCTCTTCGCTGACAAAATCCTTTGTCAATCGCCTGTAAACTTCGAAAACTGGTGCAAGGGGGAGAGCACATAACTGCGCATAGGATCCTCCGATGTTTATAAGTGCATCAGTTGTGCCCATGGGAGCCGAAAAAACGATAATTGGACCGAACCCGTCTTTGGAACGGATCTCGCGTACGCGTTTTATGATTTTGGGGATTCCTTTCCCTTCGACATCCAAAAGACTGCCGCCAAACTTCGCTACTGAAAGAGACTTGAAACCGCATTCCACCTAACAAGAGAAGGCAACCGAACTCTCGCTTTAATAATTTTCTGACACTCTGCCATAGTTTTTTTCGCAAGAGAAAGGATCTGCAATTTTTGTTTGGCTGTTTTATGTTTCTTCCGGAGGGGCCCGACGGAGGGTCATTGTGAATGCGAGGTCGGTGCAATTCGTGAATATGGAAACGCAAGAACTTCGAGCACACGTCATTGCTTAAGCTTTCAGGTTCAAAGTGACAAAAAGGTTCAAACTATTGCCAGATATGTCCTGTTTGCCTTGTTTTTCGCTTTCGCGGAGGTATGTCAAGCATACTGGCATCGCTTCCGTTGGTTTGGTGCTTGGGTTTTTCTGTAGTTGTGTTGTACTGTTCATGTGTTACACTTCTATACACTTTGTGTAGTAAGTCGTAATATAAAACATTATTTTATTTTTTGACATATATCGAAAACCGACACATCAATCCCAAATAGAAACGCAAAAATCTGCAAAATTGCCGTCCTGCAAAACCCTGAAAATGCAATTGTTACTTTGTTTTGGTTCGGTTGGGCTTTGTTTAGTTTATGTGTATTTTTGAAGAACAAATATTCAGGTATATCGCCTCTCAATAATGTTTATTAAGTCTTAATATACCATGCATTTTGATTAGGAGCGAAACAAAGTGACACTAGCAAAAGCAAAGTTAACAATAATCCTCTTGGTAATAGCAGCATTCGCAGCGGCAGGAATAACCTACGCAGCCATAACCATCAATCAAAACATACCCTCCGGAGGAACAATCACGGCGGGCCCAAACGTAGGAATCTACTCAAACAACCAGTGCACAAATTCAATTTCCACAATAAACTGGGGATCCATAGAAGCAGGAGGCAGCGCCCAACAGATAGTTTACGTTGAAGACACGGGCGGCAGCGCCATGACTTTAAGCATAACCATAAGCAACTGGAGCCCCTTAGCCGCCAGCACCTACATGACCCTAACATGGAATGGACAAGGAACACAAATCCAACCAGGAGCCAACAACGCTTTAGCCGTCACGTTTACTTTGAACGTGTCACCCAGTATAACAGGCATCTCAAGTTTTAGCAACTCAATCACTATATCGGGGACAGGCTAAAAGGCTCCGACCAATCTCTTTTTTGTCCATTCAAATGAATTAATTTGAAATGTTGAATAAAGTTCATGCATTGCTTCCAGGCACCGGTTTTTGTTCATTTGGTTTCCGATTTAATTCGCAGGGAGAATTCTCTTAGGAATTTTGCCCATTAGAAGGACAGAAAACTCATCAGAACAATTTGAAGGTTTTAGCGTTTTTGTATGGAATACTCAAACCGTGATACTCAAACTAACATAGAATCGCTTTGAAACTTTTGATGATCGCGCAAGGGGAGGATTTTGACACTGGAAATCCTGCAAATTCTTTTGTTTGTGTTTTGGGTTGCTTTTTTGATTTAGGGCTTGGATCGGTTGCAGGTTGAGTCTACTAAAGTCAACTATAGTCAATAAAAGTCTACTAAAGTCAACAAACGTCAGTAAAACTCAAAAGATTAAGCAAGGACCAATTTGGGAGTGACTGAGCCGACCGTCAGCCCAGCGGTTAACCTTCATTACGCCTCCTTATGGCCTCTTCAGATACTCAAATCCTTGAAACGCCTTACGAGTTGGTCTTTCCTTCCTAGTGCACCTGCAACTTTTGGTTCAATACTTATTCGACGATTTCGACTTAAAAAACTAAATATTGTTTTTACATCATAAACATCCGAGTAAAAAGAGCTATTAGGTGAAGCATTGGGCATATTTCAAATTGTAATTACGCCTCATCAGGTTTTCGTCTTAAACGTCTAACTGCTACTACTGTGTATATCAAAACGATTTCTGGAACAGTCAAGCCAACTGCAAGGAAGGGTGATATTGATTTGCCTTTTGTTTCTAAAGGCGCTCCAAACTGTATTGATACTTGATGTGTGCTGAAATGAGTCGTATACCACACATAATAGTTGCTGGTATCTTTTGTGTTGCCTTGGTTTTGGGCAATTTGACCGTCGATGTAGATTGTTGGTGTAGTTCCATAGGGCACTGAAATTTTCGGGATAGTAATGTTACTGAAGCCTGTTGTTCCACTTACGCCTGTTACAGTAAAAGAAACTGTAGTCGTCGTGGCAGACTGGTTTGTTGTGATTGCAATGTTGGTCATTTGTGAACTGGTAATGTTTCCGCTGATTCCTAGATCGACTTTTGCGCCACTAGATGTCGTTGCTGTCACATATTCTGTGGGTGTTGGGGTGGGAGTGGTTTTGGGTTTAGGTGTTGCGGTAGGGGTTGACGTTGAGGGAGGAGGAGTTGGCGTTGAAGTTGAATTTGGAGAATTCACGGTAATCGAGACAGCGTTAGAAGTAAACGTAATCGGTACAGAAGCGCTATCAGCTACCTTGCAAGTAATCGAATGCGAAGATCCCGTAGCAGTATAAGAATAAGTTGCACTATCAGTGCCAACCGCAGTAACGTCCTCATACCACTGGTAGTGAACAACACCAGAACCGCCACTAGCCGAAGCCGTGAATGTCTCGGTCTGACCTGCATCTAAAGTAATTGGACCAACAGGCGTGATGCTAACCGTTGGCGAAGTATTAACAGTAACATTCGCCGCAGTAGACGGAGCCGAAGTCAAACCTGAACTATCAGTAACCGTTACAGTGATCAAGTAAGAACCCGCAGACCCAGGAACAAAACTAAATGTCGACGCAATCGCGCCAGTTTGGGCAGAACCATCAACATACCATTGATAACTTTTGTAACTGCCTGAACCGCCGCCAGGAGTAGCTGAGAAAGTATTGTTCTGACCGATATCCATAGTCCAGGAAGAAGGTGACACAGCAACAGACAGAGTAGCATTCACCGTTATCCCAGTTAGGGAACCAGTGATCGAGTTAGTGACTGTGTCTGTGGCAGTAATCGATTGTAAACCAGCAGTCTTCAAAGTTACTGTGAAAGAGCCAACACCACTCACAAGACCAGCATTCGCAGGCAAAACCGCCTTACTATCACTAGAAGTGATCTTAACCGTACCCGCATAACTCGTAACCGTATTGTTATATGCATCCTTAGCAGTCACCGTAAAACTGTGAGCAACACCAGCCACAGTAGAACTAGGAAACCCAGAAACCACAAAACTCGCAACACCGGCTACATTCACTGTTATGTCATTTTGAAGGCCAGTAATCGAACTAGTCACCGTGTCCGTAGCCGTAATAGACTGAGAACCAACGGTTTCCAAAACAACACTGAAAGAACCAGTACCATCCGTAAGAACAGAATTCAGAGGTAAAACCGCTTTGCTATCACTCGTTGTAATCGCGACCGTGCCAGCATAGCCCGTAGCAACGTTACCAGACATGTCGTAAACCGTAACCTTAACAGTGTGAGCGACACCGGCAACGGTGGGACTCGGGAAACCAGAAACCACAAAATAATCACCAGATGCAGCACTCACCAGTATTCCACTCTGAGAACCGGTAATCGAACTAGTCACCGTGTCCGTAGCCGTAATAGATTGAGAACCAGCAGTCTTCAAAGTTACTGTGAAAGAGCCAACACCACTCACAAGACCAGCATTCGCAGGCAAAACCGCCTTACTATCACTAGAAGTGATCTTAACCGTACCCGCATAACTCGTAACCGTATTGTTATATGCATCCTTAGCAGTCACCGTAAAACTGTGAGCAACACCAGCCACAGTAGAACTAGGAAACCCAGAAACCACAAAATGCGTAGCAGAACCAGGATTCACCGTCAAAGAGGCAGGAGAACCAGAAGCACCATTATAGTTAGTATCACCAGTATAAACCACATCAAACTGGTAACTGCCAGTAGTCAAAGGAGTATAGGTCGCAGAAGCAGAACCACTGCTCAAAGATACCGCAGAACCAATATTGGAAAAACCGCCGCTGCCAATTTCCACCTGAAAAGTCACATTTCCAGTAGGAGTAGCACCGCTACCGGAAACAGTAACCGACAACGACACAGAAGTTTCCACAGTAGTAGAACCTGAAGGACTCAAAGTCGGAACAGGAACTGTTGCGGTCGCCTTATTAACCGTTAAAGTTCCAGAGGCAAGACCGGTGCCTGGAACATAGTTGCTGTCGCCTTGATACACAGCCTCAAAACTATAGGTGGTTGGAATCAAAGGAGTGTACTGAACGGACACAGAGTTGCCTGATAGCGGAATCGCAGTGCCAAAATTGGCATAGGAACTGCCATTAATAGAAACTTGGAACTGCACATCACCAGTCGGAGCCGTAATGCCACCAGAACCGGTAACAGTAGCTGAAACCATAACAGAAGCACCCAAAATAATCGGACTAGCAGGAGTAAAGGTTGCAGCACCAATCGTTGCCGTCGCCTCATTCACTGCTAAAGTTCCAGAAGCACCACCACTAATGGCAGAAAGATAATTGCTGTCGCCCTCATACACAGCCTTGAAAGTGTAAGTAG
Organism: Candidatus Bathyarchaeota archaeon; assembly: GCA_963827165.1. Classification (GTDB taxonomy): domain Archaea; phylum Thermoproteota; class Bathyarchaeia; order Bathyarchaeales; family Bathycorpusculaceae; genus Bathycorpusculum. The sequence continues at coordinate 50,881 of CAWGZR010000006.1, forward strand.
TTGCAGTTGAAGGAGTGTAGGAAGTGGAAGCTAAGCTTCCTGACAATACAACTGGTGAACCAAAAGCGGCATAGGAACTGCTGTTAATTGAAACTTGGAACTGCACATCACCAGTCGGAGCCGTAACCTCTGCTGGACCTGTAACAGTGGCTGAAACCATAACAGAAGCACCCAAAGCAATTGGGCTAATAGGAGAAAATGTTGCAGCGCCCACTGTAGCCGTCGCTTGGTTAACAGTCAAAGGTGTCGGATCGCTAGTATTCTCTTCATAAATGCTATCGCCGTTATAAATTACGTCAAACTGGTAATTGCCAGCAACCAAAGGAGTATAAGTTGTGGTGGCATAAGCATCACTGTTCAAATTAACCGCAGAACTGATATTGGAGTAAGCCCCACCGCCAATTTCCATCTGAAAAGTTACGGTCCCAGAAGGAATACTCATTTGACCGGAAACAGTAACGGATAACGACACAGAAGTACCAAGAGCAGTGGAACCCGAAGGATTCAAAGTTGGCGCAGAAACCGTCGGCTGAAGCAGAGCTTTGGTCTGCATACTTGTCAATGCGAAAATTGATGCCGAAATTAGAAATGCGATTATTAGGATTTGTATTTTTTTCATGTTTTTCATTTTGTTGCTTCTTTTTGACTTAGAATATGACTAATTATCATTAAAGATAAAGCTATTTCCAATTTCGTAATATTGTCTAACACATTTAAACTTTAAGATTCGAGTGCAGAAAATGAAGATGAAACGACCTTGACGATTAAACTAATGGTTGAGCTTGTCTGTTTATAATGTGAAGCTTGCCTATGAGGCGATGACGAGGTATAGAATAGGTTTTTTATGGAAGTAAGATTAAGTCTGCTTGTGCATTATTGAAAAGTCTTGGATAGGAAATCGGTAGGTTTCTTTTGTGGTTAATTCAGAGAGAGCAGCAGGGTTTTGTGGTTGTGCTGGTGAAGTCACATTCGTTTATAACACAGTCCATATTGTATATTATGACATACGACTGAGGTCTTTTGAATGCTTTACAAGAGCAACCAGAAAGAGCAACACAAAACCGGAAAAGAAGTTAACAAAAAAGGAATGTTTGTGGCAGTGTGCTTATTGTCCATTATTGTTCTCGGTGTTGCAATAGCAGGTTTTGGTTCAGACAAATCCATTGTCTACGCGAGTTCAGTGAACGGCCTTGGAGTTGGGATTTACTGGGATCAAACCTGTACAAACAGAACCCTTTCGCTCGATTGGGGGACCATAGAGGCGGGTTCAAACAATACTTTAACAGTATATATTAAGAATGAAGACAATTCGGCGGTTTCGTTGTCGTTGGAAACGTCAAACTGGGCGCCATCCGCTTCCTTGAGCTATATGTCTTTAAGTTGGAACTACTCAGGTCAAGTCCTCAGAACAGATCAGGTGATTTCTCTGGAACTAACCCTAACTGTGTGCCCCACGATAAGAGGAGTAACCGACTTCAGTTTTGGCACAACTATAACCGCAACCGAGCAGTAGCAAAAGAATGAAGTTAATCCTCAACTGGGAAACATATTGAAAGCAACTACTTTTTGAGAGTTGCAACACCTGATGTTTGTGCCAAAGGGAAACCCAAGTACCACAGTCACGACTAACCTTAAAGAAATGAGCTAAAAACTCTTGAAAGAGGTCGTATATGGCAAAGCATTCAAAAGTTAACCCTTGTTCACTCAATAGGATAACGCAAAAATCAAGCTTAGTGCATATTCAATTGGCCGTATACAGAAGTAACCGACGAGCGCAATCAGTGGAATAGATTATGATTTCAAACATTCAAGATCATAATAAAGATATTACGGCAGTTATCAAGAACAATACGCCCAGCACGAACGCAAAATTGCGAAGTTTCTTAATGTCTGAGATTAGTGTCTTTTCTCCATAGAGATAGGGTTCAACTACCGCTGTAACGAGTAGAAGGATGGCGCTCACAGCTAAGAGAGTATATAAATCTTGTAAAGTTATAGGCGGAATTAACATTTTTAGAGTTCTTCCATGCGATATTCTATGATCAAGGTTTTAGTTTCGGGGTTTAACGTATCATTTTGTATTGTTATTGGTTTATCTGAGGCTTTGGCAAAGGCACATGCGAAAGCGCTTGCCAAAATGCATCCGACTTGCGCGTGCGTTCGAGGGTGATTATTTCTGGTTTCTTGGCAAAGTGTGTTGAATACGCTGCCGGTTACTGTCACGGTTATGGCTTTATCTTGTATTCGAACTTGAGCGTCTTCTGCAAATTTCAGGTTGTGTATTAGTTTCGGGATCATTTCCTGCATCTGAGGAAGATTAATTTTTCTAAAAGAGAGACATAGTTCTTGTTCAAACAACAAAGAAAGTTCAAGTCCGGGAGGAGTGAGAAGCAAACCGTTTTTTTGCTCAGTGAATAACTTGTCGCTTGTTTCATTTGATTCAGGCAATGCCGTGTTAGCCGTTTTAGGTACAAATATGAGGCTAGAATCGAAGTTCCGAATGTTTTGGGGCGGCAAATACACGCCCTTTTCGGCTGAGTTAAACTCTTTGAGGGAGCGTTCAATATTGCTTCCGCTTGCGCTTACTGAAGCTTTCAACAGGCTAAGAAACGCTTGTTTTGTTGGAGTAAAGAAGAGGAGAAGCACACTCCAGAAGGCTACAGAAACCCCCACAATAGCTAGAAATGATGAATCATCAAGTGCCGAGAACACGATCATTATCAAGCCGGTTATTAGGACCACGCCTATCACGAGCACTGTGAATATATCGTGGCGGATTCGGGGTTTTTCGATTTGAGACATTTTGTTAACCTTTGTTTGCACTTTAATTAATATCTTGTTATAAGATCGATTGCCAATCAGAAATTCAATTTTTACAAGTTAGGCTTTTGTTGATCTGAAAGGAAGCTTTTTTTCGCCACTTGAGTTTCCTATTGACCAACGGTCGCGGGTTAAAGTCGCATTACGAGGAAGTCATTTAAGACTGTTCTAGTACATGTCAATTGCCCTTGTTTGTTCAATGATGAGTGAGTAATTGATTTTGAAGTCCTTATTTAAAATAGCTATCGGTATATTTATGGCAGCCTTATTTATCATGCCCGCCTCCGCAATAAAGGTTCAATCCCCAAGTTTAACAAGTTCATTAAAACTTCAAAATTGCACTTGGTTACTTCCGAATGATGAAGGCTTACAATTAATGAATGCTAGCCCTTCAGTTTGGCGGGCAACTGTAACCAGATTAGAGAGCGTAAACATTAATTGCATAATTGTTTGGGCAGGCTGGTGGAACACAAACCACACCATTAATTATGCGGATTCAACAACGGTGTTGACTCGCTTTATAAACAATGTGAAAGTTGTAAATCCAAATTTTGTAGTTCTTGCTCTGGTTAACGGCGACGGTATAGATATCAGCGATTCTACGTATAGAACGGCGATGCTCAACGCTGTACAGAAACTTTTGTCTTCTGCACCGTTCGATGGTTTAAACGATGACTTAGAGAATTTCACAGGAACAAACCAGAATTTAATTGATTATTGGCAAGCTGAAGCTAACATGGTAAAAGGTATGGGTAAGCTAGCGACTGTTGATCTTGGCGTGGATTGGTCTTACAGCATTGAAGACGTTTACCCGTTTCTAACTAATTTTAATTACATCATGCCAATGTTTTATTGGACAATCGAAAACGCAAACGCATTAGACTACTGGAACAGAATTCTGACTAATTCGCCTGTACCAGTGATCATGGGGCTAGATGTTGACCAAAACGAGATGAAGGATTTTCCTTTATCGCAACAGTTAAGTTGGATAAATCAGACTATGGAAAGCAATCCGCATTCTAACTTGGCAGGGTTTGCAATCTGGGCGTACGATTATTGGGATAATTCAGGCGGAACATCAAACGATTTCGCAGCGTGGGCTAATTGGCCAACAAAGGGTTCGGTACCTTCCTCAAACCCCATGCCATCTGGAACCATCATTATAATAGTAGTCATAACCGCAACTGTTGCCGCCGCCGCAGCCTTTCTATTTAAGAATAAGACCAAAAAATTAAACACATCACAAGATCCACCCGTTAACAAGAAGCAGCCTCATTGGTCTCAAGCATTTTCCAGAGGGCGCAACGGCAAACCAGAGTAAGCTCATTTTGAGTGGAGGCTTTTGCTTTGCCTAGTACTTTTTTTGCCGACTAAAGACATAGTCCATCAATCACCATACGATAATTGCAGCAGACATCATCAAAGTTGGAGCTACTCTGTTTTGTTTGGGCGTACAAAGCAAATAATGCAAATGTTTAGTAGAGTTTGTTGAGGGCGTGCTTTGCAACTTTCAAGTCAGATAATGTTTATTATGCCCACCCAAAAAATTCTTAGACAAGAGCCAAAAACCAAATACTTTTCAAACAAAGCTGATTGATAAACAAATACAGTGTAGATTAATGGTCAAAGAAATCTAGGATATGAATTGAAAATCCTTGTTATTTTAATATTGATAATCAGACCTAAATTTAGCTTTCTTGTTGATATTGAAGAAAAAAAATAAGAAACATGAAAGTGGAAACCCTGTTTAGCAGGGTTCATTTATGGTTTGTTGTATCACGGGCTCTTTGCTTTAACCGTTGGTTTTTTTGCTTTTCGTAATACAATCAAGACTACTGCAACTATCACAACGATGACTACGACTACTGTTACTCCGATGCCTACGTCTAGAGCTAAACTTGACTGAGATTTGCTTGGCGAAGCCGATGGGGTTGGAGATGGCGTTGGTGTTGCAGTAGGTTTAGCTGTTGGCTTAGGTGTAGGAGTTGGAGTAGCTGTTGGTTTGATTGTTGGAGTAGGTGTAATGATAGGAGCTGATGTCGGATATGGAGTTGGAGACGGAGTTGGAGATGGAGTTGGCGTTGGAGAGGGAGACGGAGTTGGAGATGACGAAGTTGTTAAAGATTCGGCGGCTGTTATTGTGTCGGTTCCAGTTATTGTTGCTGTTGTAAAGGCAGAGGTTGCATTCGCGAATTCGGTTGATCCAGTGGTAGATGACCATGAAGAGAATGTATAACCGCTTGCAGAGGTGGCATTTATTTGAAGTGTACCTGCAGTCTGCCAAACACTGGAGCCAGATGGATTGGTTGAACCGCTTCCTGAAGGACTCACAGCAAAAGTCACCTGATATTGATCATCATAAAGCGGAACGATCGTTATGAGCCCATTTACCGTTCCTGATGTGCCTGAAGTTGCAGCCCACTGCTCAGTTCCAGAAGTGATTAGATTATTAACGCTCCAGGTTGAACCAGCATCCAGCCAAACCGTTAGAACAGAAGTCGTCAAAGTATTCGTAGAAGGTTGACCTAAAGTAATCCCACTAAGAACGACGGGAGAAGAAGGCGTTGAACTGTCAGAAGTCGAGTAACTCGCAGTCACTTGATACTGAGTCGTGTATACTACGGACTGAGATGCATCAGCATTACTGACTACTATCGGCCCAGAGGAAGTTGAAACATATTGTATTCCTGTGCCGCCTGATATTGGGGCTGACGCATTCCATGAGTAACTCCCTGAAGTTACGTCAGTGAATATTATGGAAGTTGTCGTTGACGGTGGTGACATTTGACCATTAAACATTACGGTCCAAGATGTTGCAGATGGCAATCCGTTTTCGGTGAAAGTTACAGTGTAGTACGTGCCTAAAGCGTAAACATTACCATCATTAGAACCAACGTAGACTATGCCGTTATCAACCGCGGGCGAAGACACAACTGGCCCGCCTGTAGTGTAGCTCCAGAGTTGGGAGCCACTTGAAGCATCCAAAGCATAAATCTTATCGTCATCTGAGCCTACATAGACCACTCCGTTGACAATTGCGGGAGACGAGTAAACTAAACTACCTGTGGTAAAGCTCCATAGTTTAGCACCAGTTAAAGCATCGAAAGCATAGACATTGTGATCATAAGAACCAACGTAGACTACACCATTATATACAGCAGGAGATGACTCGACCGCACTGCCAGTGGTATAATTCCAAATTAAACTGCCGCTGGAAGCATCCAAAGCATAGACATTAGCATCATTAGACCCAACGTAAACTACACCATTGACTACAGCAGGAGACGATTCTACAGGAGCGCCAGTAGTGTAACTCCAGAGTTTGTTGCCGTAGGTAGCGTTCAGAGCATAGACATCACCATTATTCGAGCCTACGTAGACCACGCCGTTGGAAACAGCGGGAGATGAATAGACAGAGCCGCCTGTGGGAAAGCCCCAAAATTCAATCCCTGTGGTTGCGTTCAATGCATATAGATCGCCGTTACTGGTTCCAATGTAGACAACGCCGTCATTAACCGTAGGAGATGAAAAAACGGCGTCGGTTGTGAAGATCCACATTTCAGCCCCAGTGGTGGCATTCAGAGCATAAACATAGCCGTTATCCTCGGAAGCGATGTAGACAATGCCGTTATAAACTGAAGGGGATGTGTCGATTAGACCGCCGGTGGTTTCAGTTAGGCTGGTACTGGTGAAGTTCCATATGGCAGCACCGCTTGAAGAATTTAAAGCGTGAACATCACCGTCATAAGAGCCAAAGTAGACGATACCGCCAGATATAGCAGGAGAAGAATCAACTAGGCCGCCAGTAGTGAAGTTCCACTGTTGGCTGCCAGTTGAAGCATCCAGAGCGTAGACATTGCCATCATAAGAACCGACAAAGAGTAGACCGTTAACGGTGTCAACAGCTGGAGATGAAAAAACGGGACCGCCAGTGGCAAAACTCCATACCTTTGTACCAGTACCGGCAGTTAAAGCATAGACACTATCATCACCTGAGCCAACGTAAACATTCCCGTCGAAAACAGCAGGAGATGACCAAACCTCGCTTCCAGATTTATAGCTCCAGAGCTTAGCGCCAGTCGCAGCATTCAAAGCATAAATATAATCATCCCAAGCACCTACGTAGACTACGCCGCCGATGACTGCAGGAGTAGACTGAACTAGTGGGCAGTGGGATTTTGAAACGCCCATATTTTAGCGCCATTTGTAGCATTTAAGGCATCAACATAACCACCACCAGTACCTATGTAAAGTATGCCATTGACCACATTAGCAGAAGAATCAACTAAATCATCAAAGCCAGTACCGTAGGTCCATATCTTAGCACCTGTTGTGGCATTGAAAGCATAAACATTATTGTCCCAAGCACCAATATAGAGGAAACCGTTGACGACGACAGGAGATGAATCAATCGTGCCGGCTGAGGAATCTGTGGAATTGCTCCATATTTTGACACCGGTTGCGGCATTCAAAGCGAAAATATTTCCGGCCCAAGAGGCGATGTAAACAGTGCCGCCGACTATAGCAGGGGACGCCCAAACTGAGCTCCCAGTGTTAAAGCTCCACAGTTTAGCACCAGTCGCAGCGTTTAAAGCATAAAGATTGCCATCCCAAGAGCCGACGTAGACTACGCCGCTATCTACTTTGGGAGATGACCAAACTGCGCTGCCCGTGGTGAAACTCCACAGTTTAGCGCCGTTTGTTTCATTTAAGGCATAAACGTTGCCACCATTAGAACCGATGTAGACAATGCCGTTGGCAATAGCAGGAGATGAAACAATCCAGCTGCTCGTGGTGTATTTCCATAGTTCGGCACCGCTAGAGGGGTTTGATGTGGAGGCTCCTGTGTGCGTGGTATCGTGGTGGAAGGTCGTCCAATCATCGGTAGCACTCGCCACTCCAGCATATATAAACGAAAATAATAATACAGCTAAAAGGAACGATATTGCAAGTTTCTTTTTCAACATTTCACGGTCACCTTACAATTAAATGGTTGAATTAATAACGAAATTGGAAATTCGACTATTTGGAAAAGTATCTTCTTCATGTTCTTCATCCTCACTTTTCTTGTTTCTCAAGATTTAGTTTTATAAAGAGATCTCTATTTAGGTTTAATTTCGTTCAAAGAGTATCTACTATCGTGATATAAACGTTTCTTTGAACCAAACCGTTAACTAACTGGATACAGAGCGCTTTTTCACAGATTAGTCAAGTAAATTGAGGTAAAGCAGTCATTTTCTCCGCATCTAAGGTGAAAGTCTCGCCCACATTTGCCAGAAGTTCAAAAAATGAAAACAGAAATAAAATATTGAAAACGAACAACTTGATTTCGTTCTATTTAATGAGCGAAAAAGCCATAAAAAAACAGCAGTTCATAACGCTTCAAACATATTTCAAAATTCCTTTCGAGAAGCCATTGGCATAACCGTGTTTAGCCCATTTTTATTTTCTGAATTTCTTTTTTCCGGTTTAATGTGACTACTGGATAGCTACAATAAATGTTTAATTTAATGCTTAAATTCAAATTAACAACATAAATTTCATGACGAAAGCAAGTAATAAGAGTGGACTCAAGCGTTCCTGAGAGGGAAATGGATTAACATTTTTGAAAAAGTGATTAAGTAACGATTTTGAAATATTCCGATTTTCGAAATATGCTTAAAATTGAGTTTAAACTATATGTTAAGGAGTTCATTTATTAGAAATTATTGGAGATGTGAAGAAAGTGCAGAGACCGCTCAAGATTTTCGTAATATCAATCATCATGATAACGATGTTAACTACTGGAATATTTTGTCCAGCCAAACTGACAAAAGCACAGCAAACATCATCAGGAGTAGTCACGATAGCTTTTGACGATGGTGATCAAGACCAATATAACTATGCGTATCCATTGCTACAACAATATGGGATGGCGGGAACATTCTATGTCATTACTGGCTTTCTGGGTACAAGTGGATACATGACAGTTCCAGAGCTTCAAACTATGCAAGCTAACGGCAGTGAAATAGGCAGTCATAGCGTTGACCACCCAGACTTTACGCAAATATCTGATTCCCAAATTAACGAGGAATGTAATGAATCTCAACAATTCCTTCAATCCAATGGTCTCTCAGCTGTAAACTTTGCTTATCCATACGGAGATGCAAATAGCCATACCGACAGCATCGTTCTTCAATATTACAGGTCAGCACGATACTCATATCAATCAAACTGGCTAAACCCAATATCGCCCTCAACAGATATTCCTATGGGATTTGCAGGCGAAGCAGCAAGTGTCACTACAGCATTATCACAAGATGAAGCAGCAGTAGATCAGGCCATAGCAACAAACAGTTGGGTAATCATCTTTTTCCACCACGTTGTCCCTGCAGCGAACGTTGCTTCATATTTGCCGTATGGAATAGACACAACTGACTTCAGCACTTTACTCAGTTATATAGCTAATGCACGCGTGGCCAGCGGCCTTAAAGTTTTAACAATTAATCAAGCATTAAATCTCGGGTCTATTTATCCGCCTTCAACGTCAAATAAGGTTGTTGTCTCACCTTCATCGCCCAATATGGATACTGGTCAAAGTGAGACCTTCGCTGCGTCCGCTTGGGGCGGCACAAGTCCATATAAGTATCACTGGTACTTCAACGGTCAAAATGTTGGCGCAAACAGCCCGAACTTCACATTTGACTCGTCATCAGTAGGCTCATTCCCCTTATACGTCAACGTGACTGACTCGTCCAAAACTCCATTAACCATTGAGTCAAGAACTTTGACAATCCAGGTTAACTCGGCATTGGCTACCCCAACCCTCTCAATTGACCTTGACACAGTTGACCAAGGCCAAACCTCAACCTTAACCTCAACTGACATCACTGGAACCGGCACAAATCCATATACTTACCAATGGATGCAAAAAGCTCCTGGAGACTCAAGCTTCTCAACGATTAACAACGCAAATTCACCAAGTTATAACTTTGTCACTGACAGCGCTACAACTACAGGTGCTTGGAACTTCAAGCTCCAAGTAACTGACAGCGCCGACTCACCATCCACAACAACTTCCAAAGCAGTTACCGTTACAGTGAGCCCTGCACTAGCCACTCCAACCGCTTACGCCAGTCTTGGCACAATTGACCAAGGCCAAACCTCAAGCCTAACATCAACCGACATCACCCAAACAGGAACAAGCCCATACACATACCAATGGATGCAACAATCACCTGGTGATTACAGTTTTTCAATTATTAATAATGCGAAAACAAATAATTATGACTTTGTTACTGACGACGATACAGCAACAGGAACCTGGAACTTTGAACTCCAAGTAACTGACAGCGCAGACTCACCAGTAACGTTGATTTCTAATGAAGTCACAGTCGTTGTGAATCCTACATTGTCAACCCCTGCGATTAATGCTAATTCTGGTTCAGTTGACCAAGGCCAAACCTCAACCTTAACCTCAACTGACATCACTGGAACCGGCACAAATCCATATACTTACCAATGGATGCAAAAAGCTCCTGGAGACTCAAGCTTCTCAACGATTAACAACGCAAATTCACCAAGTTATAACTTTGTCACTGACAGCGCTACAACTACAGGTGCTTGGAACTTCAAGCTCCAAGTAACTGACAGCGCCGACTCACCATCCACAACAACTTCCAAAGCAGTTACCGTTACAGTGAGCCCTGCACTAGCCACTCCAACCGCTTACGCCAGTCTTGGCACAATTGACCAAGGCCAAACCTCAAGCCTAACATCAACCGACATCACCCAAACAGGAACAAGCCCATACACATACCAATGGATGCAACAATCACCAGGTGATGGTTCTTACTATGCGATTAGTAAAGCCATCTCATCTAACTATTCTTTTGAAACGTCCGGTTCTACGATTACGGGATCGTGGAGTTTTGAGCTCCAAGTGACAGACAGCGTAGGGACTGTTGTTAATTCTAGCCCTGTCACTATTATGGTGAGTTCTGCCTTGGTTGCTCCAACTGTTTCGGCTTCTGCGGATACGCTTGATCAGGGCCAAACTTCAACCTTGAGTTCCACAGATATTTCAACGGGCACAAGTTTGTATACATATCAGTGGTTTGCGAAGGCTCTCGGCGATGGTTCTTACTCGGCGATGAGTGATGCCAGCGCACCTAGCTATTATTTTGACACTTCCAAGTCTACCACAACTGGGGCTTGGTCATTTATGCTTCAAGTCACCGATGCTACGGGCGTCGCTGTGAATTCAACTGCGGTCGTGGTTACGGTGAATACCGCACCAGCCGTGAATGTGTCACCTACTTCCCAAACAATCTATGTTGGGCAGTCTCAAACACTTACTGCCACAGCTTCTTACGGTTCAAGCGACCTAACTTACCAATGGTACCTCAACAATAACCCCATCGGAACCAACAGCTCAACCTACAACTATACTCCCGACAATGCGGGCTCAGCCTCAATCTATGTAATACTCATAGACTCCGCCACTAATCCACAAACAGCCACCTCTAACACTGCAAAAATAATTATAAACGCGCTAACCATAACCACAACTGCAGGAACAGGCGGTACCATAACCCCTTCAGGGATCGTATCTGTCAACTATGGTAGCAACCAAACCTTCAACATAACTCCAAACACTGGCTACACTACAACACAAGTTACAGTAAACGGAAACCCAATCGGCTCAGCTAGTTCATACACCTTCACAAACATCCAAAGCACACAAATTATAACGGCAACATTCACACTAATACCCAACTCAACCTCAGCACCAAATGACACGCCGACACCTGCACATACCACTTCGCCTAAACCTACAACATCGCCCACTCCAACAGCAACACCAAACGCTGCTCCAACTTCCAGTACGCCTGATTCGCCTAACAAAGCTCAATCAAGCAATGCTCAAGAGATAACCTACGGAATAACGGCAGCGGTAATTGCCGTTGCAATTGCTTCAATAGCCGCATTTGTATTACGAAAAAACATAGAACACAAAAACTAAGACATAAGGAAGCGAGAGAACGAGGCAACACGACATAATCGGTCTTAAGCCACAGGTAATCACACTCAGGACAACACAAACAAAATCATACAAACATAGTCACGACTGACGACAAAGAAAACTCGTAAAAAACGTTCAAAAAAAACACAGACGAGTGAAGCTTTCGAAAGCCTAACCCTTACACGTCTGCCAAAATTTATTAAAAAAAGATTTGACTTTATTGCTGCACTGATTCTGAGTTAAGAGATCGCGTTTGACTTTTACTGATTTTTTCCATTAAAGCCAAGGGGATCTCTAGTATTTTGGAGATTACTCCTGAACTGGAAAAAATATTCCTAAGATTATTAATGTCTTCTCGACTTATTGCCCCTGAGAGCGGGGTAACAATTAAAAAGACCCCGAAAAATAGAGCAAGACCAGTTAAAAGTTGAACCCAATAAGCCATGTCGAGAAAATGCAAAAAGACGAAAGCAACCGCGGCCGCAATTAACGACGATAGAAAAATTTTTGCGGAAGATTTAAAATCTATTACGGTTTCGTATTTTTTCCATATCCAAAATAATCCGATAAACATGCTAGGTAAGCCGTCAGTTAGTGAGACTATTATCACGCCGATTATACCCAACTCGGGAATTAAAATAAATGCTAATGGGATGCCTATCAAAATGTTCAACAAGTTTAGTTTCATATAAAATTTGGTTTCGCCCAATGCAGGAATTAGACTATACATGCTCAAGTTCCCGAAAACAGTATACAGGTAACCCGCAACGCTTAGACTTAGAAGGGGAGCAGCATAACTCCATTTGTCTCCGTAAAGTGTGCCAATAAGTGATTTTGACAGTACGATACCTGCTAAGGTCACAGGAATTAACAAAATCGCTGTGTATTTCGCAGATGAGGCAAAAATTGTTTTAAGCAGCTTCCTTTCTTTTTCTGGATTTATTTTTGAGAAAGCTGGGAACATGACAGTCGATATAGGAATTGAGAAGAAGGTCACAAAGACCGCAAAGTTTGTTGCAATTCTATAATTGCCTATTATTGAAGCGCTACAAAAGATAGCCATCATGAAAGAATAAAACTGAGTGAGTATTCCGGCAATTATGGTAGAAATAGCAAGTGGAATTCCAAATTTTAACATTGGTTTAAGCGTTTGAAATAGATCAAACTTGAAAGCAAATTGAGAGTCGAGTCTTCTGAAAATAGCAAAATAAAGCAGAAAAACCGAAATCACGGCGGATGCGACTGATCCAATCGTGTAGCCTGTTGCGGCACCCACGGCTCCAAACCCAAAATAAACCAGTACTGCAGACAAAATACTCTGCACTAATGCCTGACAGATCATTGTGTAGCTACTTAGCTTCATACGTTCGAAACCTGTAAAAACGCTTTGGGCTGCGCCTGCGAATGCAGACGATAAAATTGTAATTGATATAAGTGCAATTAGAAAAGCAGTTTCGGGTTTTCCAAAGATAAAAGTCGCTACGAAACTTGCTGTCAACAGTGATATTATTGTCAAAAGCAAACCGGTTCCTACCTCAAAGGTCATACCGGCTATAATTATTCCTCGCAGGTCACTCTCTCTGTTTTCGGCTCGGCTTTGAGAGCAAAACTTGGTCATAGCTGCGCCTACGCCCCAATCTTGAAAAAGAAGAAAAGTCGAGATCGGAATTGCAGCGATGGTGTACAGACCGTAAGCTGTCGGGAGTATAAAGAGACCAACAATTATCGTTCCAACTGCCAGAAAAATGGTTGAAAATGTTCGCCCTAGAAACAAATGAAAACTTCCAACTGCAGAAGTGTGACCCATCTCTGCTGCCTTAGCCATGTCACTTTCGCCCGTAATAATTCCCCCATTCAGATCCTAAGAGTTAACAGAAACCTTTAACATGTTTTTTGTTAGTATACAAGCTTTCTGTACAAATTTTTCCAATTCCAGCACTGATTCCTCCAGCTTTATGCATAGAAATTCTTTGAAATACCCAAAGGCTAATCAATTCAAATCTTTGATTAATTTGTTCTTTTTCTGAAGCGAATAAAGGTTATTTTTCTTAGATAAGCGGGTACTTTTACGAACCAATGTGAAACAAATTTTACGAAAGCAAATAAAAGATAGTATTTTTGGGGCATGATAAGAAATATGAAGTTATGAGTGCAAGAATTAAATCTCAGATCGGCAAAATTAAGGTCATGAACGGACACTGTTAGATAAATATAATTTCTAATTAGAAACACAAGTCAAATCAGGGTAATGTTTGAAGGAAATTACTAAAGAAAACCGGAAAAAGTAAAAAAGAGACTTCACACAAGTCAAAGTTTGATGCAGCAAGGGGAGTTGGTCGGAAACCCCAAATTTGTGCTTTCCCGGAGAAAACTTAAGTTGTCTAATCTAAAAAAATTCACGAAAGCTTTTGGTACTTTAGTACTTGGAGTCCATTCTCGGTCCGCTTTTCCTTTGAAAGAACCTAGAGTTTTCAATACAAAAGGAGAAATCTTCTCATTATTTCAATTTTAGTTTGTGTGTTTAACGACCAGAACCATATTCGAAAATGCGTTAGTTCAATTTTGAACCAAACGATGGAGAATTTTGAAATAATAATAGTTGATGATGCTTCCACCGATAAAACATCCGAAGTAATTAGGAGTTTCAAAGATGCAAGGATACGCTACTACAGAAATGAAAAGAAAGTGGGAATTGCTCAAAGTAGAAACAGGTGTATTAAGTTAGCCGCAGGAGACATTCTGTTTTTCACTGACAGCGATTGCATTGTTTCGAAAGACGGGCTTAAAAAAGGCCTTTTGCCATTTGCCCACCAAAATTGCATTGGGACAGAAGGAAAAACTGTCTATGTTGCCCCGGGATACCAACCCACTTTTTCTTATAGAATTGTTGAGAACCACGAACCAGGACATTACATGACATGCAATATAGCGTACAGACGAAACGTTTTTGAGACCATTGGGTACTTTGATGCGCGTTTTAACCGAAATAGCGACAGAGACTTCGGTTTTCGGGCAATAAAGTTAGGTAAAATATGTTTCAGTACAGATATGCTAGTTTTTCACCAGCAAAGCATTTTCACTCCCATGCAATTTGTGCGTTGGGGAAGGAATATAGAGAATTGGGTTTTGCTTTTCAAGTTACACAATGATACAAGTTTCTTTGGAGAAAACTGGAAACAAAGCAAAAAGTCTATTTTTGTACCTTTGGTTTTCCCAGAACGCTTAATCGGCATTTTTTTTCCACCTTTAATTTTGGTTAGTCTCGCTAGACATCGATTCAAGACTAAAACTGACTTTAATTTGATTCCGTATATTTATTTTCAAATAATCCACGAAAGATTACGATTATGGCAAATGTGCGCAAAACAAAGAGTCTTAATGATTTAGTTCGAGTTCATGTCGATTGTCTTTATCATTCAATACAAGTTTTTTGAAAACTCGCTTTGTTGGCTTCAAATGATTCCCAGATTTTAGGCATTTTAAGTGTGGCATATACGCCGCAAAACAAATACTTCATTATAATGGATCGTTAAAATAACCATATTTGGATAACGGTATAATCACAATTCTGATTGATAAGCTATATCTCAATTAGGCGAATGTTCTTCGAAAAATTTTAGAAAGTGATCGTGAAGAAATCGGGGATGGTACCCAAATTCTGTGGCCCATTTAACACTGAATTTATAATAGTTTTCTACATCGACAATTGCAGGGTGCAAGGTACTGTTCGCTTTTTTAAGAGGGGATGTAACAGTCAAAACATTGATTCTTTGAAGATATCTAAGATGTTTAAGCAATAGTTCGAATTTATCAAATAAGCAAGATATTTCTGCAGGATTCCTTGCGGGAAGCTGAATGAGTTTTTCGGGATTAAGTTTGCCCCCATTAAATTTAGAGTAATAGATCAAGTCCCAATCAGACGTGTTAACAAGTTTACTAGGATGGATAGTTAACACCGATACCTTTCTTTTCATTATAAATTTTTGTAGGTGAAGGTGCTTACGGAAACCGCCTCGCCAGTCGTCAGGAAAAAGTGGATAAGGATAAAATGTTACATCTCGGTAAGCAATTAGATCTGAGGATAACTTGGCGGAAAAATCATAACTAATTCCAAAAGTTTTTAGGGCATCAAGATGTGGGGGACTCCAGCAGTAGCCAGGAGCCCTAAAAGAAACTATATGTTTCTTAGGGAAAAGAGCTTGTAAAGCATGTATCCCGCCTGCACCCTCAATCGCACCTGTCAAAGGATTAATGTGAGCAGTCTCCCGGATAAGTGATGTTTGATATGCCTCATCGTAACTGTTTAAATCAGTAAATTCAAATAACGTAGGATGAACAGAATGACTTGAAGTATGATAACCAATTTGATGCTCATTTAGAAGCTCCGTCGTTTTAGGGAAAATACTCAACAGCTCAGCCATATGCCCTGTTACGAAGAAAAGTGCTTGCAAATCATGCTTCTTCAAAAGTTCTAAGACACGATTCAAAGCCAGAACTGAGTTTTCGCTGACGAAATCCTCCGTGTCGAAGGTTAAATAAAGACTATGCATTGTTTTTCCTTCAAAAAGTCACGCCGAATATTCTAAAGGCCAATCAAGAAAATGCTAATTTCCGAAAGAATGATAGACATCATTTACTCTTGATGCGATCACACTGATATCATGTTCTTTAACGCTTTTCATTCCATTTGAAGCAAGAGTCTTTTGAAGTGTTCTGTCATTAAATAAATTAATTAACGAAGCAGCCAATTGCTCAGAGTTTCCCGGTTGCACTAAAAGACCATTCTCGCCATCGGAAATTAGTTCTTTCATGATTCCATATGCCGGGGCTACAACGGCTAGACCTGCGGCCCATGCTTCAAGGGTGGCGATATAGCCGCTTTTAGTTCCAATAAAAACATCGCTACTCCACAGGAACCGCCTAACGTCGCTTTTCGCGCCAACCAACGAAACAGAATCACTAAGACTCAAATCTTTGACTAAATTGCTGACAGACTTATAAAGCGGACCATCCCCAACAATTTGAAGGCTTGCGGAAGGCACCTTTTCTTTAACTACTGCAAAAGCGCGGACAGGAGTTAATGGGTCCTTGCCGGCATCAAGTCGACCAACCGTAATTGCTCTAGTCCCCAAATTATTTGCGGACGAAATCGGGCGATAAAAGGATTTCACCTTAATGAAATTAGGAAGTAGAATAGTTTTCTTACCTAGACCTAATTCTTCAATCAAATCTAATACATCTGTTGAAAAAGTTGTTATTGCACTAGCTTGTTTAAAAACCTGTAATATAACGGGATTTCTAAGAGGCATCGCATAAGAATCGTTTGGATCAACTGAATCGCCATGAAGAGAAATTACTAAAGGTCTATGAAAATGTTGACTTAACAACATTGCGAGAACTGGAAAACGTGGCCTCCAAAGACCGTGAAGGTGAAAGACATCCACTTTATCCATTTCTGGAATTCGAATTGCTTCCTTGAGCAAGCTCTTTATGAGAAGATCATCTAAAATCTTGAACTCAGTATGGGTTATTTTTTGAGAAGCATTTCTTAAATAACTTGAGAAAGTTGGTCCCAATCTATGCAGTTCTATGCTATTAATTCTTTGGCACTTTGGCAGCTTATATTTCATAGGAAAAGGAATATTAGATCGATCAGTAAGCATTAGAAAACTCAAACTCGAATCATGTTTTAATAGAAAATCAGACAAATTTAATACATATTTTTCCAAGCCGCCTGAACCGGTGGGAAAGAAGTTGTGCCAAAGATGACAGATTCGCATTATTTCAATCACTTTTCTACTTGTTCAAACTAAGTTTTCCTACTTATTAAGGCAATAGCATTTAGAATAATAATATCAATAAAATCTCAATAAACCGTCCAGCTTCTACACCAATTCAGAGGAGTCTGAGCTGTAGCTATTGCCGACAAACAAAATGGCTACTTAAGAGAAGAAACTCTTAATACTTTATCCTAAAAATATTTCCCTAAAACGAAAACAACCGGGGAAAAAACAGTGATTTCCTAAGAACATGTTTCGATGACAGCCTCTAAAACTTTTTTCCTTTGTCCCTCAGCTAAAGACAGAACTTGTTCTCGGTTTTGCAAGCCCATTTCGGCCAATTTATCTTTGTTTAAGCTCAATAATTGACTCAATTTGGCTGCCAAGTCATGGGGATCAAGATAAGTATACTCATGTGGTAGCAAATCCCCACGCGAACCAAAATTGTCTGAGAGTACAACAAGCCCGGCCATAGCGTAGTCATATTTTCTTTCGTTTGTCCCACCTTTATGAACACCCACATTTATACCGAGCCAAGATTTACTAAGAATTGTAAAATAATCTATTTTGGTTGAAACGTAGTCATAATGTTGAAGCTCAACATTTTTTGGGGTGCGTTGCGAGTCTATTCCAATCAGATTAACTTTTATTTTTTTATTAATAAAGGATAGCGCTCTGAAGATTTCTTCGATGGATCTATTGACGCTATCTCCCCAATGAGCACGCAGGACAATGCTTATGCTTGGCTCCTGGTCCTTGTCCGCCGGCTTAAATTCTGCAATTGGATAAATATTAGGATAAAAAATCACTTTTTTTGCACCCATTTCTAAATATTTAAGCTGGTCTCTTTCGCTGCAAGCTACAACCAAATCGGATAAGGCAACCGCATCGCGTTCCAACTTGTACATTAGTGTTTTTGTTACAACGTTATTCCCGAAATTGAAATGATCGTAAGCAACATCTTGAGACACATAAACAATCGACCCAAATAGTTTAAGGCTTTTTAAATTGACAATGTTTATGCTAACGAATTCATCTATTAAGAAAATTTTTGGAGAGTTTGTTTTTCTCAAGAAAGCCATCAAGAGATTTGTTCGAACAGGTTTATCAAAATATTCTCCTAAAGCTTGAGAAAGACTAGACAAGAAGCCTTCAACGAACAAGACATTTGAGCGCTTTGTTCGCAAAAACCGCTTTATTAGTCCATCACGCACACTCGCAGGACTTCGAACCAACATGAGAAAGTAATGAATAAAATTGCCGGAAGCAGAAGCGGCCAAAGCAACTTCTTGTTTTGACCATTTCTCTTCAAATCGAGAATCAGCGCGTCTATAAACATAAAAAAAATCTCCATTCGAATTCAGGTTAAAAGACTTAACTACGAAATCCATCTTTAATGAAAGTTTTCCGCCATCATTAATGACAATTATCACTTAAAATCAACCCCCAAAGACATGAAATAGCTATCACCGTTATCAGGCTTACTAAGTCTAAACAACCAAGCAATCATTTGTTTTATTCTACCAAACACATGTCTAAATTGAGCAGCATTTAATGTACCAAAAATCTTGAGTATTTCTTCAAAGACTGCAAGAATCAACTAAAGAGCATATTCGGTTTTGTAATCATCGAAACCACTTTAATTTTTGCCGCAGTTAATGTGATGCCGACTTTTGTATGTTAAATTACGAAAACTCGCTCTTTTATGCACATTTTCCATAATTGCAAACGTTCAGAAATCGCAAAAACATAGGTAAAAGGCACCAATTTGTAGTCATCAGAGCTTTCAAATTTGTTATTAAAGAGACTTGCAAAAACTGCAGGCGGACAAAGTATTTTGAACAAGTCAAACGGAAAAGCAATGCGGCCCGCAATGCATTCTTTGTCGTTATACTTCTTGAATAAGCGCACTCTGTATTTTGAGTGGGAAGCTGACTCAACGAACTTTTTTGGCGTTTGAGTTACTCGAGGGTGATATGCGATCATTTCTGGACTGAAACAAATTTCGCCCAAACGCATGATTTTAAAGGCAATGTCCCTATCTTCAAAATAACGCAGTTCTTCATCAAAACCGCCAACTGCTTGGATAACCTTCTTTTTGTAAGCAATGCTACCAGTCATGAATTTGTTTCCGTGCTTGTTCTCCATAACGTAATCTGAAAATGTTGGCTGATAATCTCTTGCCACATAATAAATTGCTCCTTCTACTGCAACGCAACTATTGTTCTTGAAATACTTCATTCCTTCTTCAATCCAATTTTCAGATATGGTACAATCGCCGTCGGTGAAAAAGATATACTCTCCTGATGCTTTTTTCAGTCCTTTGTTCCTGCTTGCGGATATACCGAGCCTTTTTTCGTTCCTAAAATATTTTATTCTCCTATCATTAAATGCGTCAACTATATTCGCAGTATTATCGCTGCTTTGATCGTCAATTATTATAAGCTCAAATTCAGAAAAGGATTGACATAGGATCGAATTGATGCATGCCTTTACGTAGTTTTCCTCGTTCCTGACACATATGACGACGCTAACGCCTTCGTTCATTTTTTTCAACCAACCTTTAAGCAAACTTAACTTATTACATTTACTGACGCTAACTTCATGTCATTAATCAAGTTCAAATATGTTTAGCAGCTACTTGAAATAGTGGAAATAGACCGCAAAAACTAAAACACTCTCGCAGAAAAGCAAATAGCCAGTTTTCGCTAAAATAACAGCATCTGCCGCAAACCGGGCAAAACTAGAGCAAAAAACAAAAACAAATTAACCCTACCTTTATGCATACGCAGAAACCACAAGTCTTATCAAGAATTCTTTGAAAACGCATAGTTAAACAATAAAACGTCAAAGAAAAGAAAGAGGCACAACATTTTGGGACTTGATATTGTTTTATCCAAAACCGGCTAAACTCACAAGATACTCATTTCGATTTGTCCAAGGGGGATGGAACGCCTAGTATTCGACTTCACCGCTTATTTTCAAAGCTGACAGTATTCACTTTTGTGTTTTTCGATTAGAGTCAGAGAGCATGCGCTTGCTATGGATATGATTTAACTTCGCAAAGCTTGTCAAGTTGACTTCGCAAGGTTTCGCTAAAGTTGACAAGTCACGTCAATGAGTTTTTCAAAAACCTATAAAACAGATTCAAGGAATATGACGTTTCAAAAGCTAAGAAGAGAGAGGAAAATGAAAACACATAACATAGGGAAAAAAGTTCAGCTAATAAACCTTAGAAAATTGGCGAAACCAGCCGCTCTTTGTATCAGCGCACTTTTCCTTATAAGCATACTATCAGCTTTTGCCTTTGGTGCAGGCCAAGGTGCATCAGCATCAACTACCATGTTTGGGAATACAGCAGTTGGATCAGTTAACAATTATTTTGGCACCGATAAAGACGCAAGCAGATTCCAACTAACCCAAAGCGGCCAAGTCCAAAGCATATCAACCTACTTCACCACAACAGGCTTTAGCGCCAAAGCAGCAATATACACAGACAACAACGGCGCACCAAACACCCTAATAGCCCAAAGCAGCAGCCAAACAGTCACCACAACAGGATGGAACACATTCACCCTCCCACAAAGCACCCTCACCACAGGATACTACTGGCTATGCATAATCTCAAGCAGCTCATCAGCAACAGGAACAATGAGCTCCACAACCGCAAACACACACGCATGGAAAACAACCACCTACTCAAACGAGTATACATCAACTTTTGGAACCCCAACCGGATACGAACAAACCACCACAAGCATATACGCCACCTACACACCCACAACGACCACTACTACCGCCCCAACACTTACAACCATGTTTGGGAATACAGCAGTTGGATCAGTTAACAATTATTTTGGCACCGATAAAGACGCAAGCAGATTCCAACTAACCCAAAGCGGCCAAGTCCAAAGCATATCAACCTACTTCACCACAACAGGCTTTAGCGCCAAAGCAGCAATATACACAGACAACAACGGCGCACCAAACACCCTAATAGCCCAAAGCAGCAGCCAAACAGTCACCACAACAGGATGGAACACATTCACCCTCCCACAAAGCACCCTCACCACAGGATACTACTGGCTATGCATAATCTCAAGCAGCTCATCAGCAACAGGAACAATGAGCTCCACAACCGCAAACACACACGCATGGAAAACAACCACCTACTCAAACGAGTATACATCAACTTTTGGAACCCCAACCGGATACGAACAAACCACCACAAGCATATACGCCACCTACACACCCACAACGACCACTACTACCGCCCCAACACCAGCGCCAACACAAACACCAGCACCAAGTTCACCTACTAGCGGGAACAGTCTAATTCCAATTAATGATGGGGACTGGTATACTGATTCGCAGTGGCTTCAGTGCCCGGCACTCAATGTCCAACTTGACACAACCGATACTTGTGGAGGCTCTCCCAGCTGGGAAATTACTGGAAATGCAGTTAACCTCGGAGCTGACTATGGAGGTCTAGGCGTTGCGCCAGGTGACCAAATCGTTTTTAGTTGTTGGATTAAGACTTCCGCTGCTACCCTTGGAGCTGACGTAGGTAATCCTCAAGCGGGGGGAGAAATCGGCATAGACATGTATGGGGCTAAGGGAGTAATATGTGGTCTTGTTACTCCGAATGGCGTTGGTAGTTCTACGAACACGGTTAACAACTATGTTACATTTGGAACTAACACATGGAAACAAGTCACTATGAGCTTTACAATCCCATCTACCTATCAAGTCGAAGCTGGTTATGGTAATGCTTATCCAGCAGGTCAATCTGTAACTCCGACGTCAATTATTCCTTGGTTGATGGTTTGGAGTGATACGCAAGGCTCAAATGAACATGGAACAGTATGGTTCGCCGATACACAATTGACCATAACTGCACCATAAACAAAAATAAAACGGACCCCTGACGGGCCCGTTCAAACCTGTTTTTTTAAATAACCGAACACTCGTGGTACTTGTCAGATAGTCTTTAAAAAGAAATTCTACATGTGAAACTTTCGTTCATTTCAACGAGAAAACTCAAGTTAATATTCGGGGATAAAAATTAAGTTGTTGCTCAGCTCAAATTCACGAAGTAAAGGTTACGAAAAACGAAGTTTGGGAATAACGCCGGTTCTGGTCTTTTTCAGCTACTTGCCTAAGTCTCGGTTAGTTAAACTGCTGAGCATATGATGAAAATCGCCTTCACAAGCATTTCTAAATAAAGATGGAGAAAGGAAAAACAGACAACTAATCATTCTTCAAGGATGACTGCTCAAAAGCCGACCACCTAAATAATATTCTTTTCGGAAACAAGCAAAGTTGAAACGTATTCCTCGCACTCTTCAATAACTTTTTTGAATGCTTATGCCCAACAACTGGACGGACTTCAACTTTTGCGAAATAACCGTATATTAATTAAGAAACGTCTGATTAAATAAAATGCTTCAAACTAGAAATGTAGCTTGGAAGCTACACGTTTGAAAATGCCAAAATAGAAACCGATTATTCTTGCCAAGGTGAACAAGACTACCAATGGATAATAAATAATTCGTCGGTCATGCACCTTTGTCCGTATCGCTGTAAACGTGAAATGACCCAAGAGTATCAATGCAAGAAGTAAAACAAACACAATCGGGGAGACAAACAACGTAACAAGTAAAACCAGAAATAGGATATTTGAAAGATAATAAGAAGCAAATAAAGATTCATGACGCGAATACTTTAGAGTTTTCCAAGACAGGAAGAAGGATACCATATTTGAGCTATTCCAAAATGCATGCTTCAACCCTTGCCTGTGATGCCAAACTAAGATGCTTGGATCACAACGCAGATTATATCCGTTTTCAACTAGGCGAATATGAAACTCCCAGTCTTCTCCTGACCGAAGCTTTTCATTTAAAGGACCAATTTTATCAAAGATCGTTTTCCGGTAAGCAACGTTGCAACCCGCAATCTTTCCTACAGCTGAACGATCTAGAATAACAGTTCCCCCCATCTGTGATTCTAAAAATGAGCCTTCGACAAATCTTAAAGGATTGCTTTTGCTTTCGTCAGTAGGAGTTAGCTGCGCTCCGCCTAAGCACATCAACAATGGATACGCCTTGAAGGTTGAATATATTTTACTCAGCCATTCAACGGGCGCTTCTGCGTCATCATCAATGAATACAACAATATCGGCTTTCGCATTCTTTACTCCCAAGTTCCTTGCTGCACCCAACGTTCGACCGTTTTCTTTCAAAGTCAAAATGTTGTAATCTTCAAAAAGTTTGGTAAGACCAGCGGGGTAGATCGAATACACTAGGATCACCTCAAACTGTTGGAATGTCTGATTTTGGAGGGATTTAATACATCGTTCCAGAAACACCGTTTTGTTTCCTTTGGTGGCTAGTACGACACTTAATAGAGGCGTAACAGCTTTTTTGGTAACTTCGTCAGGCATACACATTCGCTCTGCTTTTTGTAGGAATGTATTAGTTTCTTTGTACAACCGCAATTTAATCGTTTCCAATTTACTTTGCTAAGAAAAATTGTTGTTATTGTTTTTGTGTTGCACATAAAAGAAAGAATATTTGTGCGAAAAAACACTTATATATCATAACTTACGACATAATATTCAACAATAGACCACCAAGGAACTCAAACAGTTGAAAAAAAGTAAATACTTTGCCATCATCTTGTGCGTCATATTATGCTACTCTGCGGTGCTTATAACAACACGAGCACAAGTTTCAATTCAAGTCAACATATCATCGTCCGGAAGCATCGCGATATCCAAACCGAGCCCAAGCCCAACACCCTCACCGACCCCTAAGCCTTCTTCTACACCAACGCCGTCCCCAACACCAACGCCAACAGGTTCACCCAGCAACTTAGTTTGCATTAATGATGGGCAATGGTATGCAGATTCAACTTGGGGCTTAGCTCCCACCCTTAACGTCGCCCTGGACACATCTGCATCTGACGAATACCAAGGAAATCCCGTTTGGCTAATTACTTCAAACTCAGAAAACAGCGGCGTTGATCACTGCATCGACTCAATTGCACCCGGCGACACAATTTATTTCAGCTGTTGGATAAAAACTGGCTCAGCTACTCAATCGTCTGATGCGAATAATCCGCAGGCAGGAGGTAGAATTGGTATTGACATGTATGGTTCAGGCGGTGACATTTGCGGTCTTTGCACTCCTGACGGAGTTGGAAACCCCACTAACAGTTATAATACTTATGTTGAATTTGGAAAAAGTACATACGCTCAAGTGACGATGCAATTTACTGTTCCAGCCACTTACACGTATGTGAACCAAGGACTAGACACGAGCTACAGCTCAGGTCAACAGGTTACTCCAACTTGGTGCATTCTATGGCTTCAAGTCTGGGGGCCAGGGTATACATCTGGTGAAACTGCAAAAGTTTGGTTTAGCGACCCCGTATTCACGGTAAATACATAATTTTTTTAAAGCCTGTATGAAAGCTAAAATTAACAGCCCCGAGAAATTGTTTCAGTTTTTTGCTTGTCCTTCTAGAGCGCCTTTATCGGATAATTTTCGAGGCCTTTTAACTTGTAAAAATTATTGTATCAATGACTTCTTATTTCGACAGAAGCCATACCGTTATCATAAACTTTGTTTAAACTTTGATCTTGAATGACATTTTCCAAAGTAGTGTTGAGTGAAACGAACGATTGGCTTAGCTCCAGAGTATAAACCATTATGTAATCTTGGCTTACATAGGTCAAATCAGTATCAAAAAGTTCATAATTGGGTAATCTTGGGGATATATAGGTCGCTACCCTAAAACCCGCAACGATACGTGTTGATGTTTCCCAATTGTAATTATTAATCAAGTAATTTTCAGCTGTAAAGTCTGTTTTTGTTTGGTTCAGGATCTCAGAAGAAAATGACTGATGAATGGGAATAAACACGAACAAAACAAGCAATATCATGAATATACCAATAAAGTATTTTCTTAACTTGGTTTCAAAAATAAAGGCTGTTCCTAGAGAAACTGGAATTAAAGCTATTGGAATTGCACGATAACCAAGAGTGTTAACAACTAACCCTAAAACTGTATAAGTCAAACCTGTCATGAGAATGGCTTTGTCAAGAAAAGTCAATCTTTTTTTAATAAGTAGAAAAATGAAACCTGAAACGCAAGTGAGAACAAATACAACCGTTATAGTTCTCGAAAAAAATTGAGCTAAGACATCCGTGGGAACTAGAACGGGTGCAAAAGTCCCTCGTGCTATTTGAGAAAAGGTCTGGGATGTAGCAAACACGTAAGAGATGTTTTGGAAAAGCGAAACTCGCGCAAGCGATAACTGCACCATGAGATAACTAATTACAGAAAATAGAAGCAGAGTGCCAACGTAGCCGTATAATCGACTTCTATCAATAATACTCCGAATAAGCAGATAAATAATAAAAAATAAGGGGACAAAAGCATGAGTTAAAAGAAGACTGGCATACAGCAGCATTTGAGTTACTAATATGGTTGCACTTTTCTGGCGAGTTTCTAACATCAGAATAAGAAAAAAAATTGCAAAAGCGAGGGAAAAGGGTGCAGCTTGATAATCTATGAAGTAATAAATCGAAACCCAAAAAGCTACAACTGCAAAGAAAGCGCCATTCTTGTATCTGCTGTGAAGGTAAACGTACAAACTAGTTGTTATTAGAAAACCAAAAAGGCTAAACAGGATGAATTCGAAATCCGATAGAGATATCCCGCTTAATGACGTCCCAATGTAATTCAAAAGGAAAAAAGAAGGCCACTGGTAATACACATGGTTTGATTGTGAAGCATTCAAATTCTTTGTTGCTGCAAGATATTCACCAAACGCCCTAAAATATTCGGAATCAGGAGTTGGGAGATTCGTATAGAAATAGAAAAGTGAATAGAAGGTCAGTACAATGCCAACAGCCAATAACCATTTCAGAATACTACTCTTTGTTGTTACTGCTATAAGAAACATAGAGCACAACAATAAAGGCAGACTAATCCAGTACAAGAAGTTCACATGGTTAAAAACGACGTCTGATGCAGAATTAGTTGAAAGAGGATAGCTTAGCCACCACGAATAAATCATGAGCGATAGGCCCACAAAAAAGGGAATAAGCAGCAGCCTATTTTTTTCCAATCTTTATTGGCACTTCCGTTTTTATTAGCATATTCAAACAAGGATAAATCGTGTTAATAGAATTATTTAGTGCGTCTATTGAACGAAAAAATATAGATAATAGAGGGTTTACCGTTGGGAGGTAATTTTTTCTTTAGGAATTCCAGCTGCAACTAGAAACTCTTGAAATGATTTGTAGAATGGTTCTGAGGCTAAAAAATTCGAATAAGCAGATCCCAGCTGACTCTTAATAGGCAGATCGCCTCGATTGTAAGTTCTTTCAAGGAAAATTGGAAATTCTTCCAAGAAATCGGCAATCTGCGGGATTTTTTTTGTTTTACGATATAATTCTAAAGCATATGCTTTTGCTTCTTCAACATAGACAGCTTTTCTTTTTTTATAATACTCTTCGAGAGTCATAATCACCTTACAAGGATTACCTACTGCAACGCAATTTGAAGGAATATCGTGAGTGACTACGGAACCAGCACCTATAATCGTATTTTTTCCTATTCTCACGCCCTTCAATATTACGGTGTTAACCCCAACAAACACATTTTCTTCCAAAACTACTTTTCCAGAACAACAAAGCATTTCCCCAAATTTCTCGCGTAAGACGGCCCAATCATAACTATGCGTTAAAAGAACTACGCCATCAGCTAGAATGCAGTTTCGTCCTATTTCGACTAAACAAGGTCGTCTATTATAATCAATGGATACATGTCCAAAAAACGCTGTGCCCTCTCCAATGATAACGCCTTTCTTTCTCAGAAACGTAATATATAATCTCGGATCAGACATACAAATTTTTTGAAGAATTGTCGATATTAATCTGGAAACTGTATACATGCCTTTTCGCCTGTAAGCTTATTCCTCAAATTTAAATTAATGACCACCAAGATAATATTGGTTCTTTCTAAGTGCTAATCACAAATATATTATTAATGAATTACAGCGTGAAAGTGGAAAGAGGTTGAAGATTTGATTTTATGAATTTAGGTGCAAGTGGCATTAGCATAGCCAGTGCGTTATTAGCATCAGCACGTCCTATTGCATTTAGTCACAGATAACGCGTTAGCATGCGTGATTTAGAAGATTTCGAATAATCCGCAAGTAATTCTCAGTGTAAGCTTTCGGAGAAAAGTTTTTTTCAAAAACATTTTTTATTTTCTGCGGCGACAGGTCTTTTTTCGAAAAATGCAACAAAATATCTTTAAGTTCAGTCCAATCATTAAAAATCAAATTCGGATCGACTTTTTCGATGATTTCAGGCAGTCCGCCTTGATTTGAACTAATCACAGGAGTGCCAACGGAGAGTGCTTCTAAGGCGACTAAAGGAGCGTTTTCCGGCCAGATGGACGGAATTATTACAGCTAATGCATTTGCATATAGCGAATATTTGGTCATATTGTCGACAAAGCCTAAAAATAAAATAGAGTCGCTTAGCGAATTCTCCTCAATGTAATCACGGATATAAGGGCTAAGGCTTCCCCCACCTGCAACCACTAGTTTAGCATTAAGATTGTGCCTTTGTTCCTTAAACAGTTCTATAAGATTCAGAATGCCTTTATGCTTTTCTAACATGCCCAGAAACAAAAAATAATTTTCGTATCTGGAAGAGGGAATATTGTCAGGTGGGTGTGGCACGAAATTAGGCAATGTGACACTTGGCACATCAATCTCTTGTACCAACCGCTTTCGAACATACTCACTGGGTGATATAAGAAGATCAATGTTCCGAACCGCCATCTTGAAGTTTCGACATGAACGCCAGATTTGAGGAATTCGGTTAGATTTAAGAGAACATGAAGAACAACTTTTTACGTTGCAAATCTCTTCCTGGTTCTTAAAGAGATTATTTGTCGGGCAGATTAACCAGTAATCGTGAGCAGTATATAAAGAAAGATAGTCTGATCTTTTTCTGAGGAGGTCATACCCCATGAGAGAAATATTGTGGTGATGAACTACATTTGGACGAACGTCCTTTAAAATTTGCGAAAATTTGGCATCAACCCACAAGGAATTGCCAACAGTGTAAATCAATAAAGGATCCAAAGTGCCTAAAGGAGATTTGATAGCATGAACAAAGACGTTTTCTTGGCGAGAAACCACCTTGTTAGGCTGAATTTTACCCCGCTTTACCTTGTACGCATCCAAGCTATGTATTATATGAACTTCATGACCACGATCTGCCAGTTCTTTAGACAGGTACTCGACATGAGTCGCATCTCCACCAATATGATAAGGCGGATAGAAACTTGAAGAAAACAGAAATTTTAGATGCTCCATCGGACAGCCTCTTCACTGAAATAGTTAAGTTAATCACGTTTCTAAAAAATGTTTGAAGACTAAAAAATAAATCGAAAATTATGGCTAACGAAGCCCAACGTTGGGTGAATAGTTGTTTCCGCTAAAACTCGAAATTTCCAGGTTAAAATACTTTTACCTTTCTGCATGTTCACGTTTCGGCTTCTTGCTTTTTTGATGTTTTGTGTTTTTGTATTCTAAATTACGTTAATAGTTATATCCTGTGGTATTGCGTAATTTTTTAGCTGGGTTTCCTGCAACTATTGTGTTGGGTTCAACGTCTTTAGTTACTATTGATCCTGCACCGACAACCGAGTTATCTCCAATTGTTACACCTTTAAGAATCATTGCTCTCATGCCAATCCATACATGGTTTCCAATCTTGATTGATTTGCTTACTGCTGGGTTTCCGTCTAATCCGTAACCGTCATGGTCTATAAGCAGAGCTTGAGCGCTTACTACGACATCATTTCCGAGCTCTATGCTGCTTGTGCAAGTAATTGTTGACATTCGAAAGTATGTATGGCTACCAATCTTTATTGTTCCTCCGTTGAAAGCAAATAGTTTTGATTCGTTTTCAATTATTACTCCGTCACCAACAATAATTTTTCCTTCGTTGATTACTTTAATTTTACCAGTAACTAACAGTCTACCTTCTACAGTCGTAAATTTCCTTTTGTAGAATGGAGTTATAACTCGTCTTTGAAACAAAGAAGCTATTTCTTTTTTCATGCTTCCAGTTTCACCTTTTTATGTTCATTTTTTTCAATTATTTTCACTGACCATGCTGTGCCCAAATAAGCGAGGCATATATTTTCTCAATCGTATCTGTTATCTTATTCCAATCATAATACTTCTCGACTCGGTCTATCGTCTTTCTTTCCATTTTATCAACTGTCTCTGGATTTGCGAGAAGAAATTGGAGTTTTTCTTTTAGATCCTCCGAATCTCCATGTTTGAATGAAAAACCAGCATCGCCGATAGTTTCCAGATTTTCTGGAATGTCACTTACAAGTACACATTTGCCCAAAGCCATTGCTGTGAGCAAGGCAGGGGATGTGCCCTCAAGTTCAGAAGGGGTGACATAAAGGTAGGCACCTTTGCACAAATTCTCATAATCCTTTCCATATACGTACCCTAAAAACTTGGTATTTTTATTAGCGTTTTTTCTTAGAAGCCGCTCGTATTCCTTATTATACGGGTCACCTCCAACGATAACCAATTCGAAATCCGTTTCGATTTTCTTAAAAGCCTCAACCAAATAATGAACGCCTTTCTCGTGCACTAACCTGCCTACAAAAAGGATGTATTTCTTATTTTTGAGGTTTTTACTGTCGAGAATTGTTTTATCAGGTTCTGATAGATCAATATTGGCCCCATAAGGGACATAAATTGGGGGCTTGCCGAAGTTCTTACAGTACCAAGCTTGTACTACTTTTGAGTCGACAATTGTGACATTAGGCAAATATAACGCATAACGAGCTGTAATACGTAGGATTTTTCTTACCCACAATGGATAACTCTTTCTATTCCAAACTAGACCATCAAGAGTAATTACCGTTTTTGAGGAAAACATCCTTGGAATAAGTGCAAAGGGCCAAGCATCAGAACCAAAAAGATGAACAACATCAAAATCCCTGTGTAATGTGTCAAAAGTAGAAACAAATGCGCGGAAAGGAAAATCCAGAAATTTGCTTTTTAGACAGCGGACATACAACAACTGCACACCTTTGTATGATCTCATCTGTGGTTTTAAATCCCTATATCCGCAGTATACAGTTACTTCATGCCCTTTTTTAGCAAGTCTAGTAGCAACTTCCTCGACACAGGTTTCAAATCCCCCATAGCGAGCGGGAATACCCATTGTTCCCGCAAAAGCGATTTTCAAAATAATCAACACCAAAATCCAAGATTTCCGATATCAGAGTTTGTGGCCAAAAGCTCGCTTTTTCGTTAACAGTTTAAGTAATTTTCAATAGCGTATTTACGCGTACCTATAGATCCTTCTTTCATTAAATCCAAACAGCAATTCAAAGTGGCATTTTATATCAAAGGGTTTGGAATTGAGTTACTTTACTATATAGCGAGCAAGCTCAGTTTTTGCATTTGGCAATTATGCTTCGGACGTTCATGATTGTTTCCAAAAAGTGTCAATGTATTCTTTTAAAGCGTCTTCCCAATGTCTGGTCGAATCTAGCCCAAGCAATTCAAGCTTGTAGTTCCTAGACATTTCAGACCTAGCTCTAGGTGCAGGTAAAGGGAAATACGCCGAGCTAACAGGTTCTATTGCTACATCTTTTCTTCCCATGAACTCAACAATTTTCTTTGCAACATCAAACCTCGATCCAACACCTTTGTTCGTACAATGGTAGAGTCCATAGAAACCAGTTTCAATCAGGTCAGCCATGCATCTACAAAAGTCATAAGTGTATGTGGGACTACCAATCTTATCATTGACCGCTTTCAGCGTCTTTGTTTCATTTATTTGCCTGATGATTTTTCCAATAAACTTCTTATCCTTTTTCGGTCCGCCGCCGACCATCCAACCGGCGCGCATGATATAGAATTTTTGCAAAAGGATTTCCACAATTTTTTCGCCCTCAAGCTTGCTTCTGCCGTACACGTTAATTGGATTTGGTTCATCAAACTCAGTGTACGGTTCAGGTTTATCTCCCCAGAATACACCTAAGGTACTAATGTATACCATCTCGACGTTCCGTTTTTGACATACCAAGGCAACATTCTGAGTGCCAATAGTATTAGTGAGAAAAGCGTGATCAGGTTCGACTTCGCATCGGTCTACATCTGTTTCGGCTGCTAAGTGCATTACCATATTGGGCTCAACTTTTTCAACCATTTCTTTTATATCATTGAAATTTCGTACATCTAATTTTTTGCTTCCTTCGTTTGATGGAGCGAGATCAGTAGCTATAACAGTGTATCCTTTCTTCTTAAGCGTAGGGCATAATGCGCTACCGAGCATTCCATCAGCGCCGGTTATAAGTACTTTCATTTTAGGTCACCATTAAATGTGTGTGAGTTTTCCTTCTCATACATGCTTTGATTAATACTCAAAACACCATTCATAGATAACTCTTAAGCTTTTCTGGAAGAACTATGCAATACTCAATAGTTCAACAGAAATACTCTGATTGAAAAATCTAAATTCCAACAGCTTTGAGCGCGCACGTCCGCCGCACTTAATATTTCCCCACTATCGCAACATGGAATTAATCGTTTCGAAAATACACCAAATTTATGCTTTGAAAAGTAGACTCAACGTCTGCTAAACACCTAAAATCCTTCGATTCGTACGCCTTAAGAAAATGACGTAATTTTTTCGGGTTATGCTCTGAGCACGGCTACTGTGGCAAAAGTGACTGTTAATCCTAGCAAACTGAGAGTAATGGGAACTATTCCAAGTCCGTATGAAGTATAATAAAAGACTAAGCCAACCATAGGAACAAGGGCTAGGCTTAAACCGAAACTTAGGGCTATTCGTACGATGATGTCTATGTCTTTGCTGCTGGTAGACAAAGGTAATTTTGAAGGAAAAAGCATTTTTATAAAGGCGAAACCGGGCAGAAACAATGTTAAAACTAAACCCAATATCGAGCGGACATACACAACTGGATACGCGTTATCTGGTACGGCTAACACCGATACTGCAGTTGCAAGTGCCAAAAAAACTGTAATCCAATACCAAACTTTTTGTTTTGAGGAAAAATTGGCCGTGAGAGGTGAAGCAACCACTGTTTCGTTTTTGGCAAAGTTCACTTTATTTTCTCGCTCAAGTTGAATCAACACTTTGGTTAATTCTTTTTTGGACAAAGGGGTTTTTTCTTTAACAAGCTCGATTAATTGTTGAGTAGTTTCTGGCGACTGTTTTTCAATAGTTTCAAGTATAATTTGTCTTGATAATTCTATTGCCTGATCACTATGAACTTGCGCTTCAGTCATCGCGAGACCGCCTTCAAAAGCCTAGTTTTTCTAAATTTAAGCACGGACAATACACCAATTACATCGATTGACAATTTATAAAAATAATTTGCCGCACCTACGAAAAATAGTAAAAGATTCCATTTGCACTATACGAAAGACCAACAAAACCCAGATTTAGCAAGCAACGACCCCGGAATAAAGAAAAAAAGAGTCACAAAAAAAGCATTTCAATAATTCGGAAAAGAATCTTCAACGAGTTTTCTCTGCATCGAGTTTGCATTCAAACATATTCTTCGGATCTGCACACATTGAACTAAGATATGAATAAAGATGAACCGTCAACATAGATTATTTCAAGTGCTATATCTTCCAGAAAAACAACGATTTCTAAAGCGGTTCTACATCTAATGTTTCTTCGTTACTGCCTACTCGCACGTTTTTGAGAAGATACATAAGCTTATTTGAGAGTTCTCGGGAAACAGGAAGCGGTTTCTTGCCGAATTGGGAGATTTGTCTGAAAGTCTCAACTTTCCAGTAATTACGCATTATTTGTTTTCCCATGGTTGAAATCTGGTATGCACTCAACCATTTGGATCGCATCACAACAGTTTCCGATGTATAATTGGACCAATCATTACTTACAATTAGCTTTTGTTCCTGCGCTATTCTGCTAAGGCTTGTTCCCGGGTAAGGAGTTAAGTAACTCCAGTGAACTCTATCAGGAGCTAATTCTTCCACAAAACAAGCGGTCTTTCTCATGCTTTCAATAGTTTCACTAGGCCAACCAAAAACTATGTGACCCACCGAGCTTATTTTAAATTCTTTTGTTAAATTGAAAGCTTTTCGGGTGATATCCAGATTAGATTTAGGTTTTGCAACACTGATAAGACTTTCGTCACCCGTTTCCACACCAAGTTGAATAGATTTACATCCAGCTTTTTTCATCTTCTCAAGAATGGCTCGATTGAGGTTATCGAGGCGCGCTTCACAAAACCAGGGCAATTCAATTTTTCTCTCAATTATCATATCACATATTTTGGCAGCACGTTTTTCAAAGATTGGAAAAGATTGATCTCTGAACATGAATCCTTCAACATTTCGTGAAGACAGATATTCAATTTCACCTACAATGTCTTCAGATGAACGCCCTTCCCACTGGTTTCCGAAGCCTATCGGATAAGGACAGTAATAGCACATTGATGCGCATCCAATAGCGCCTACAATTGGTATGTAGCTGTAACGAATTCCATCTGTGTCCTTGAATCGTTCGTACCCATTCAAATCCAACTCTTCATACCGTGGAAACGGCAGACCAACGAGACTTTTAGTGCAGCCTCCAGTACTCGCAAAGATTTGGCCACCTTTTAAGAAAGACACACAAGGAATATTGTCAAGTTCCGTTCCCTGTTCAAGGGCGTCGATGAGTTGATTAAGGTTAGCGACGTATGGATATCTACTGGTTGACAATAAGTCAACTTTGCTTTTTCCAAGAATTTCCTGTTGTAGAACATGACATGAAGTCCCAACACAAACAAGGGTCGTACTTGGAAGGGCGTCTTTGATTGCGTTAAGGAGAGTCAGGTCTCCTCGCAGCGAAGGAAGCCCTATTTGAGAGATAATAAGGTTAGGATTCTTTTTCTCTACGATTTGAAGAGTTCCTTGTTGGTTCAGCTTGGATTTTTGTCCATCCAATATGCTGAACTCGCAATTTCGTTGATGTAAAATTGATGAGGCGTAAGCCTAGAAATGGATAAAAGAATGGGTCACCGCTCTGGCCATACCCTTTCCTGTTGTTCGGTATTGCTGTACCAAAACCACCTGCCCAGTCTCGACACACGTCCATATGAGAAGGACTGGGAGGATTCAATAACATGACCTTAAGCTCTTTTTTCAAATATATCACTTCACGTTGAGGATATTTTTAACAGTGATCAGACCCTTCATTGATATCGTTTCTATTGTTTTGTCTCTTTTGATGTCAAGGTTTTAACGGGATGAAATATGCCTGCTTTTTCATTAGAGCAGATGTCTTCTTCGGACCAAATCGGTCGATATCTGAAGAATGGAAAGTTCAGCTTACTGACTTTGAATCCGAGATTAGTCAGAACAGTTGGAAGTCTCATTTCAGATTGGCAATAAAATTCTGCAGAGGATGTTTGGTCGAGTTCTCTAAGTTTTTCAAGGACGCTGCGCGAGAGCAGGTTTCCAGAGAAAATGCTGCGGTAAAGGTTTGTTGATAGCCTCCTTCGTTTTAACCATCTTTTCATAACCTGGCTGCATTTCGGAGGAAAGTTGTAAAAATACCAGTTGGGAGTTGCTTCGCTGTAGTCGACAAAACATGCGTCGTAGGATTTTGCGTAGTTTCCATATATTTCTTCTAGTGGTTTGGTTGTGAAGATATCGAACTCGTAGAAAATCAAATAGTCAAAGTCAAGTTGCTTTCCTAAAGTGTTAAACCACCGCATAATTACGTAATCTAAGTTCCAGAGCAATAGAGGAGTGTAGTCGGCGTACAAGGTTTGAGGGCACTCTTGCTTGGTCTTATAATGTAATTCAATCTGCTTGTTGTGTCCAGTAAGATTGACCACTTTTTCGTTGATTATATTGGATAATTTGAAAACGCCTGGCGCCCCTAAGACCATGGAATTGATTGAGTGCGCGACTGGCCCAATTAGTCGTAAACTTCCCGTTGAGCCAAACATGTTCTCATCAACAATCATAGGCAAATACAGTAGCTGTCGTGTTCCAACCGCCGGAATAAACAGGACATCGGGGTTCATAACACGGAGCCTTCGCAATCGCAACATTGCCATTGTGGATTGTGATTCAGAAAACAGGTAAAAAGCAGCAAATTTGCCCACTTATAATCAACTTCCCAAATTAATGTTTTCAATTCGAGATCAGAATAATTGCGATTGAGCTCTGAAAATCCAAATGTGAGAGGACAGTAATATCAAAATACTAATCAAACGGTTTGAGTTAGGTTCAGCTGAAGGCTAACGTAGCGATTGTTGTATTGAATTGTATTGGTCTGTGCATTGTAAATCCACAGCTCGAACAAAAGCTGATATGGGAACATGGTACTATTTGAGTCCCATGCAGCGGGCTTGTTTATGGTAAATGCAACATCGTTTATCGTTAAAACGTTAACAAGAGCTTGGTTTTCAGAAAACGTGGCTGAAGAGACCGAAAAATTCATCAAGCTCTCCCAGTTGTCGCCATTATGAAGAAAAAACGCGTACTCATACAGTGGCGAAACTGAACTTGGAGTTCCTGTCGCCGGATTTGGGTAAAGATCGGTTTGATTTTTCAACTTTACATACAATACGTAGTAGGCCGACGAACCCAACTGATTTGTGACGCCAACGTATAAGGAATTGTTGTGGCCAACGGCAATATTGAACGGGTAATTCTCCATAGTATGTCCTGGTCCCAAAAGAGACAACTCGGAAAATTTCTCGCCCTCAGGAATGGGTATAACAATGCTGAGGGCAGGGGTGGCAATGAGTAAAACTCCAATTAAACCCATCACAACAAAAATGAGTTTATACTCTCCAATCTTCATTAGCGATGCACCTCGGGTTTTGCTTCCAATAAGCTCTTAAGGTATCTCTGCTTTAGCCTGCGCCAAACTAAAAACAGCACCAAAACGAATACTATTGCACCAATGACTGTAAATACTATAATACGCCAGAAAGCATTTTTACCGGAAACCGAAGCAGTTTGCGTGGCATCTTGGGCGGAAACGGTGACTTCTTGGGCAATCGGGAGTACGCTTTCTGCCTTGGTTGCCGCTGCATTGGAATCACCAGCCCTATAAGAATTTTCTGCTTGAACCAAGTCGCCCGCTGCAACATTCAGTTGAGCAAGTAATCCAGTAACGTTTGCACCCGCGTTTTCAGCACCCAGAACAGCATTGAAAGCCTGCTCAAGAGCAGTATTAGCCGCCTGCAACTTCGACGCAGTTTGATCACTTTGCGCAAAAACACAGTGCCTACCGTAGAGACAAGAGCTAAACGCCAAGAACACAAACAGGACAATCATAAAAAGTTTACAATTGGCGTTAATTTGTTGCCGCCTCCAAACTAAATGCCACTTTAAGCCAAGGTTATTTTTGCGTCCAAGTATAGGCAGAGTCTTTAGAGGGATTCAAGTTTGTCGTTAATTTTTTAGGGCGATTATATCCGTCTATCGGCCATAAACAAGTTTTTCTTGTGCCAAGAATTCTTGATAGTTGTAGTCACTTCGTAAGTGTAACCGTTAAATGCGAGAGCGATTACTCCACTTCTAACGCTGGCCGAGATTTGAGAGAATTTTGGAACTTTGGTTACTTGGACACTATTTTGGTTGGATAGCACCGGCATTTGTAGCTGACCACTAGCTTATTTGTGAAAGTCTGTCAACGTATCTTATTACTTCGTAAGCCTCAGCTGCGTGAAGGTTAACTTGGCTTCCTCGGAAAGCGGATAGATTTACCATTGATTCGTAGTTAAGATACCTTTTTGATTTCTGAGTAAGATGACATTGTAGCGCTTCCCATTTAAACTGAATAAAATCTGATATATCTACAAAATAGTTTGGAGCGAAGTGCCCCATAACTCTAGGAGTCTCATATGCAAGTAACTTTGAAACATTTCTGAATGCAGATAAAGATAGCCAAGCTATTTGGCGATGGTCCTGATGAGTATCATTGGTTGTATGAGTTAAAACTGTGTCTGGTTTGTATTTGTCATAAAAGTCCTCTAAAAATTTGATTGCCTCATGCGAATTAGGAATTTCGGTATCTTTAAAGTCCCCGAAAAAAACATCTTTTACACCAAGAATTGATAGGGCTTTTTTGCTTTCGCACATTCGTACCTTGGGATCGCCGCTTTTTTCGCCTTTCGTCAAATAGACTGCAATTACTTTTTTTCCTGTAGCCGAAGCAGCACTTATGGTTCCTCCACAGCCTAGTTCGATATCGTCAGGATGGGCGCCTACCGCAATCAAGACATTCGATCTTAAGACCACCATTCAACACCTCAGAATATTTTCACTCAATAGTTTATATATGATTCCTTTGATACTGCAAGTAAATTTCCTTATCTGATAGATATTTCACTTGTTCATAAAAAGTCATTTTGAACTTTAAATTAACAATTGTTAACAATACTGGAAAGCACGAGCGGGTAATTCTGTGTCAGTTTCCTTTGATATTTGTTTCAGAAGTCCTCTGGGGCACCCAGTCTTCTCCTCCGTGACAAAAAAGATAATCAACTATAGAAAGATTGGGCACAAAGGTTCCATATAATTGGGTGTAGACGGGATAATGAAAGTCTTGAAAGACCACTTTGATTCCTGCGTTCTCCAAAAGGGGGATGTCTAAGTAGACTCGCCCACCAATTCCTGAAAGATAAGTGTCAGCTCCAACTGCTTTACATTGGGATAGAATCATATCAGATGATTTTCCCGAAACATTTAATGTTGAAGCCATTACTAATGAAGTCTTTATCCTAAGAAAATTCATTATGCCCTTTATGAGGTGCAGGTTTAGCTCCATAAGAGATTCCCACTTTTGGCGATAAGCCTGCTCGAAAAAATCGCAATATTGCTTCCAATAAGGCGCCGCCTCATAGTTTAATTCAAGAACCCGCCAGTGGTGCAATCCCCACTCCGACTCTAAGCGTTTAGCAATTCTAATTTCCTTAATTGGCAAGGTCTCGCCTACATGTTCGATTGGAACGCTCAACCATGTAGCGCCTTTGACCGTTTTTATTTGATTTCTATTTTGAAAATCGTGTCTTTCGTATTGAACATCATCTTGAATTACAAAGATGTCACATTGAGACATTTTATCAAAAAAACCGAGATACGGCAAATAGTTTGGTTGATGCCCAGATGTAATCATTTTCATTACTTCCTTCTCAAGGGAACCGCAGAAAAAGAGGTGGTTACTTTGTTTTTGAGGCTTTAATGCAATTGTCAAGAGCCTTAGTTATGTGGGGTACGCTTTCTTTGGCTATCGCGACGTGCAATGGCAAGCAGATTACTCTTGGCAAAACATCCTCTGCAACTGGGAACATGCCTTCGCTGGTTCCAAAGTTTTCTCTGTAATAGGGGTGAAGGTGAACTGGTGGATAGTAGAGATGCCCTGTTTCAATGTTGTATTCTTCTCTCAGCATCTTGCTGACTTTTTCTACGTTGATACCTTTGTTAAGCTTTACGGTGTATTTGTAGTAGCTATGCCTTATCCCAGATGGTTCCATGATTGGAGAAACACCATCCACTTTATGCAAACATTCATTATAAATCTGAGCAAGTTCATTTCGGCGAGTAACAAAAAACTCCAAATTCTCCAATTGATGTTCGCCAAGTATAGCATTGATCTCACTCGTGCACCAATTGTGGCCAAAGGTCACCATGAGTGATTGCGAGTTCTGGCCATGATTTCGCATCATGCGAGCAGCTTCCGCTAAACCAGAATTATCGGTAGTTATCATTCCACCTTCACCCGTAGTCATTATCTTTGTTGGATAAAATGAGAAACAACCTGCATCGCTCAAAGCACCAGCTTTTAGACCATCAATCATAGCGCCATGCGCGTGAGCACAATCTTCGATAAGAAACAAGCCGTGATCTTTACATAATTTGGAAAGCTGATGGATTTGGGGACACACTAAGCCAGCTATATGAACTACGATAACTCCAACGGTTTTTGGCGAAATTCGACGTTCAATGTCGACTGGATCGATGCATAATGTGTCTTCTCGCATGTCTGCAAAGACTGGCTTTCCTCCAGCGAACAAAACTGAGTTAGCAGTAGCTATGAAAGTGTTGGCGGGGACTATAACTTCAGCGTTTTTTACACCGAAATATCGGAGGGCAATTTCAAGGTTTGAAGTGCCCGAATTAACAGCAACCGCATGTTTAGTTTGTATATAGTCAGCAAACTTTCGCTCAAATTCTTTAACATGTGGTCCGTTTGTTAACAAGCCACTTCTCAGCGTTGACGCCATGTCAGATAGGATTTTTTGGATACTTTCTTCATCAAAAACAGGGAAAGCTGTTCGATATACCGCATTTTCTTTCATAATAAACTCCGACCATTATTTTGTAATTTTCATTGTGTAACATTATTTAATTTGAGTCTATATTATCAACAAACCATACTAAATCGGCAGAACAAGCGTGATTTGTTCTGCAACAGAGATGTGATCTTCGATAGTCACATACTTATAAAAACATTAATCTTTGATAGATATAACTCTTATTCCGAAGAAGAATACCATCATTCTTAACAACAAACGTCAATAGCTAAAATTCTTATTGTGATAAAAGGTTTCCAATAATGAATCCCTCTTTGACAAGAGCAGATAAGCAATGGCGCGCCTAATCAGTAAAGCGCACTCTTTATCACAACATCAAATACGTTCTGAATATTCCTTAATAAAACCTAGGTAACGAAATATAGGACAGAACTGCTATAATTGTTGAAATCCAAATAGATCTGCTTCACTTGTCAGATTAAGTCTTAATTTTTGGGTTATCTGACGTAAATTCAGGGCACTTACATTAAAATTGTCTTGCAACGCTAAGAATTACATTTAATACTTTGTTTCTAAGATTATGCGCTTCAAAATTTCAGCGCCGTTTTTAACGCCAAGCTTTTTCTCGCCTAATCTTTCTCGATACCGAATTGGAATCTCCACAATGCCAAAACCCTCCCGCTCGACATAATGATTAAGCTCTACCTCAATATCAAAACCCTTAGACTTAACCGTCCAGTTCCGAAGAATGCTCGCACGTACCACACGCAAACCCGTCAACGGATCAGCCAACTGGACCCCATTAAAAAAGTTGTGAGTAAACGCAATAAGCTTATTCCCAAAATAAAAAACGTTATGCAACGCCTTACCATCAACATGACCGTTAAACCTATTACCACAAACCATGCCTATATCAGGATTCTCCTCTAGTACCTGAATCATCTCAGGAACGTATTCAGCTGGATAAGTGTAGTCTGCATCAGTAATAACAACATAATCAACCATTGAATCCAAGTTCTTAACTGCCTTCGCCAACGCATCTCCTTTACCCAATCCATCTTGAAAAAGAACGTCTGCACCCTGGTCCTTTGCTACCTCAACAGTTCGATCACTGCTTCTGCCGTCTACTACTAGAACATGCGGATTATTGAGGGTGTCAAAAATCTCGGCTATGGTGAGCCCTATCCCCTCTTCTTCATTCAACGCAGCTATAATAATCTGCGTAGACGACACATGCTCGCTTCCTTTCTGTCCTTGCAATATTTCATCTTCTTTTTAAATTAAACCGCCCAAAAGCAGTCGTTAAAATTAACAGTTCAACGGCTATTTAAAGAAGTATAAAAAAAACCGGAATATATCAAGACTCAAGCCCTAAATCGTTAACAATCAATAGAACTAAGCTCACGTTTCTCACATAGGTGAGACAGCTGCTCACGCTCAGAACTCAAAGCTTCTAGCCGTTCCTGGGCAGTGGTACAGCGTTCACGAAATCCACTGTACCGTTGAAGAAACTCTTGGCCGCGGTCAGTTACATAATAGATAGAACAGTTTACTTGAATAAAACCGGCGTTAACTGCAATATCCAAATATTTCTCAAGAAGCTTAAAACTTAGTTTTGCTGCAAACATTATGCGCGTCTTGTTCGTACCTGAATTGGCGGCTTCCAGCACGGATGCAACAATACCCAATCGATCGCGATTCTTAACCAAACAAACCCCTCGACAAATAATGTCAGTGTATAAAAAGGCTCAAAGCACAAGCAAAAGCCTTGCTAAGCAATCCCTTCCTGACGGAAGCAGATATGAAAAAAAAGAGCCTTAACTAGACTGCGAATCCTTCGCTGTTATAATCCTCCACCTGTGAAGTAGCATTTTCAATAGAACTTCTTTTAAACTTTTCTATTTTGCATACGATGAACCGCTTGAAAAACAAGGAACCGAAAATAAGATTGACCCAAAAAAGCGCAAGGTGCCAAATGCAAACGCCGCTTGCAGCTAGCCATCTTTTATGATTGAACAACCGCTGGATCGAAACCATTATTCTCAACTTTCTTAATTCTTGCTAAACAAGTAACTAAAAAAAGCATTTAAACCTTATTTCAAAAAACAAAACAAATCGAAAGAATTCTGGCAACGAACTTGTTAGAGGCCACCTTGCGATAGTTGAAAAGTAAACTTTGCTAAAGTTCAAAAACATGCATATAATCAACTCCAACTTGAAATGATATGTCAATTACATAGCTTAGTCTGCTACTATTTCTTTTTGAGAGGGTATTACAAATAAATCGACGTTGTCCTGCCTTACGGTTTTGTTGACTGTTTTTTGCGGTTGTTTTGTTTTGGATTGTCTTGGTCTCCCCGCCAAATAAAGGCTCCATCCAGCGATAAAGATTATGATTATCATGGGTGCGAATAGGATTACCACGAGTTTGCTGCGCTTTTTTCTGGTCGTTGGTTTTGCCAAGCAAAGGCACTTTCCGCACTCTCATTACTTGATTCTTCAGATATAAACTTTCCTTGAATAGAGGTGAAA
Source organism: Candidatus Bathyarchaeota archaeon (assembly GCA_963827165.1). Lineage (GTDB taxonomy): Archaea > Thermoproteota > Bathyarchaeia > Bathyarchaeales > Bathycorpusculaceae > Bathycorpusculum. Next base: position 93,406 of record CAWGZR010000006.1, read on the forward strand.
CGCTCCCCGCAATGGATCCCGAACTATTATGTTCATTAGCAGGCTTGATTTGACAACTCTTTTGAGCACACACTTTGCAGCCTAACAATATTAAGGAAAGCTTTTATTCAAAACAAACAAACATCAATATATGCCTCAATTTCTCTCCGGCCAAGCTTTATACGAAACAATACAAAGCAAATCAATTGATACAAAAGGAATTCTGTGGATGTGCTCTCCAAATCTTGGCTCTAACGCCCACGAAGTTTTCTCCCAAGAAATCTCGAAGAGCCCCCCTGCCGATATCCGGTTTATTTCCAGGATAAACGAGTCTTCAGTAAAGAAAGGTGAGGTCTCTCCATATGAAGCTCAGTACATCATTGAGCATTTCGGAAACCACAGCATCAAATCATTGGATGGCTTCAATTCAAATATCTACATCTTTGACGATTCGGCAGTAATAACCTCAGCTTGCTTGGAAAAAACATCGTTTGAAAGTGGCACAGAGGTCGGCGTGACTTTAGAAGGGCGCCAGTTTGACGAGTCTAAGGCGTTTTTTGATCAAAATCTGTGGCAACATGCAAAGCCTGTGGGCGATCTGAGGAAACTCAAGCAGATGTGGAATTCAACACAAATTAAGTCCAAGATGGAGAAAATAAAGAAAGTCAAGCCCCTTATTCAATTCAGGAGTTGGACAGATGAATACGTTAACAGATGGTACATTGCAGTCTCTTTTCAGTTGCCTGCAAAGACCGAGCGCAAAATAAAGAAAGAAATAACATGGCCAAATGAGTTGGCAGTCGTGGGAGATGTTGGCTACCAAACTTTTAGGGAACTTAAACTGGGTGACTTAGCTTATCTAGTTAACTTCAAGAACAAGCGTGGGAAAGTGGAAATCGAAAGGGCACGCATATTTGACAAAATCAAAGTCGAAACTGATGAGGGCGACCTTCACTTTGCATACCATGCAGACAACAAATACCTAATGGAAAGGGAACAATTCTTTGAGATGCTAAGAAACGTAAATATTAATCCTTCAAGAACCTTCGAAACCCTACTCAACACGGAACAAGTTACCCAACTAAACGATTGTCTTATATCAATAAGACCTAAAAGGAAAAGGAAAGCGAAATCATAGCTGACTAGTTTTTCGAGCCTTAAATGGTGAGCCAAGTGGTCCGTTTAGTGAAAACTGCTTAAACCGAAAAACCTCAAAACGTTGATTCCGCGTTCCGTTGAACTGTAACCAACAGGGATATTATTTGCACCTACTATCAGCGTAATTAAAGATGTTTTAACAAGAATTTCTAAAGAATCTCCAAGTTGGCCTTCTCCAATTTTTGTGGTTGACAGCATGTCATCAAAAGTTATTTTGTTTCTTTTTTCCACAATCCGAAGTAAAGCTAAACACTGTTCAAGTTTGCTATGTTGCATTTGAAATCATAATTATTAATTTCACAAGATATATAAAAAATTTTGCAGTTCTTTTTCGCGAGAACACGAGCCATTATCCATTGCCATAAGCAAATGAAAAAGGAAATTTGCAGTAGCCCATCGAAAAAAGCCGCCCCCCGAACTGAAAGGAATAAAAGCCCTTTCCTTTCTCCTCGTTTTGCTCCTTTTCCCATAAAATGCTAAGCCGGCAAAATAGCGTATAAGTCATATTCCAAGAGCGGATTAAGTCGCAAAAGAAATTGACCTTTGATCGCGCCGCTTTGAGATGTAAGATTTAATTTGTGTGATACTTTGGGGATAAATCACAAAACGCCACTTCGCTTGTCAACTGAGCCTACCAAAACATTCAACTCGTTTATGTCTAATTGCTGAGATAGCCATTTTTTAAGAATTAATGAAAAACTCGGCAATGCGCCCGTATACACGATTAATTTGTTTCCCTTAAGTGCGTTGACTTGAAAAACCGTCATATCTTCTTTATAATTGAAAGTCAAGCTTTGCGCCTTTACTGCCAATGCCTTAAAATCGCTCCACTGTTTGCATTGAAAAGTCGCGGAAGATAGGTTATCGAACGCCTTGAAAGGTGTAGTTTGACCCGTTTGCTCCTTAATTTGGGTTGGAAGAGTTCCTTTTGGCGAGTTGTCTAATACGAAGGCGATTAGGTTTGTTACTTCTTTTTGGATTTGGCTTATTGTTTCTTCAGTTTTTTCGACTTTACTGTTTAATCCGTTTTTTGTCTTGCCTATTTGTTCGGTGACCGTTGCAATGTCATGAAATAATTTATCCAAATGCTGTTCATGTTCTTTTAGAGCGTTGATTATGAAATCTAACGCCTCTAGAGATTTGTCTTTCGAGTCGTGGTCGTCTGTCATGTCTTTCAATTTCCAAGTTGAAACTAAGCTATTTTTCTTTTTAAGGCATATTTCGGCAAAGAAATATTCTATCTCTTGATAGTAGCGGCCAACAAGTTGGTTACGACTGGTTTTTTCAAGGTGATCATTTTTCTTCTGGAGCGGGACAAATATTATATAGCAATACGTCATATACATTGCAAGGTTAAACACAGCTCTTTGTAGGAGCAAGTAGGTAAGGAAGAATCAAAACGCGAAAAGAAGCAACGCTAACCTGCCCTAATCAGGCATGTGGAAAAGTTATCCCTAAGCCCCTAAAAACGCTTAATCTTCAGCAAGCTTCAGGAAAGCGCTATAACGCATGCCCTTATTGTTTAGAGGAAATTAATCTCGTTGAAATCGGGCGTAAAAATCCCGATGAAAAAACAGCTACACAAACTGAGTTCGTTGATAAAAAACCCGATCAAGCCGAGAGGAAATTACCAAATTGCAATCATTACTTTGGCTATATGAATGAAAAAGACCACAAGCAGCAAATCCCAGAAGACTGCATGTTGTGCCCTCAGGTAATGGAATGCATGAAAGAAAAAGGGTCTGCAAAACCAAAAACTTAGATTAAAGAAAAAACATCGGCTTCCTACCTGAAATTCTATGAGCATCTGTCTTCCCAGTGATGCCGACTCTTTCAGCCAAGCGAATCACAATTTAATGAACTAAACTTCGCAAAAGGCTTTTTCCAAATTTTTTGACATAATCCAACTCTGGAATACGCCTTTTAAGGCATAAAAGCAACTTACTTATTGAGGAGAAAGGAGAGCTTCTCAGAAAAGGGAAAGGGGAAAACTCCCCATTATTTTAGTTCGGAAAAGTTAGCTGTTCTCTTGATCGTAAAACTTTTACATTCAAATTATAACTTACTAGTCCTAAGAGGTTATTTTGAATCATTAATTATGAAGGAACGATATGCAAGTTTGGATTGTCTACCCCAACAACCCGACAGAGTACTTGCTAAAAAACATGAAAACTTTACAGAATGATTACACTACCACAGTAGTCGCCCGAATTGAAAGATGTTTTGCAATGTCCACATCTATAATGTTCAACGTGAAACCAGTTATTTGTTATCCATTTATCAGGTTTAGAAACTTCTTTTCCACATTTAGGACATTTAGCCATTCCAAAACGCACTTTTTTGCAATACTGTAACTAGTTATTGCCAAGAAGCGATTTAACTATTGCTTATTATTTGATTATGAATCAATCATACAATGCTTGAATACGAATTCAGCTTATTGGAAAGACTTTAACGCGTAAGTTAAATAGAAAAATAGGAATCTAGCAATGACATAATCCATTTCAGAAATATCCCTTTAACCGCTGGAAACAAGTTCTCTTTCTTACTTGAGAATCGAATAGTTTCTCAAAATGACGGGTTCAGAGGGTAACTTGATGATTTGCGATTGGTGCGGAAAGAACCATTCAGGGATTAGGCAAAGTAAAGAAGTTTTCCACGTACTTGATAGTTATGCAGCAACTCCAGTCATATGCGAAGATTGTTATCGCAAATTGGAGAAAACAAAATCATACATTTGGAAGCGAAAGAATTCAAAGGTCGTTAAACCAAGAGTTTCTGATGACTTCTGCTTGGAACTTACTGAGGTTTAATCCTTTGCTCTCCAGTGGTTAAACGTTAATCTACCCACAAGTTGCACCAAATTGCAGGTTTTGCTGGTTCTCCCAGTGTGTGCAGTCTCTTTATTTCTTGAGCTAGGCGTCTGAATTCGCGTTTTTAATATTAGGATTGTCTAATATTGTATAATATTGTCTGAAAGTGTACAATACTACATTATAGTGTATATACGTGTATAATTTTGTATTATTACGACTCAACCTGCAAACGAATTAAGCTTCCCGGCAAGAAAGCAACCCAAAACACAATCAAAAAAATTCCCCTTCCAAAAAAACCGCGCGATCTCTATTCACAAATCTGCAATCTTTTTTTTACAACTTTTAGGCTATTTCAGAGGTTTTGAGAGAATCGTTGTAACTAATCCAACCTCCCTAACAAAAAAGCAAGCCAACACGAATTGTGTCCGATGATTTGTTGCAACTTGCTGTGCCAACATGGTTTCATATGTTATGGTGTTGTAGTCTAAACGTAACTAACTTCAAACGGTGACTTGCTTGGCCATTTGTCCTAAATGCGGCAATGACGTAGTTGCGCCTAATAAGAAACTAGAGAACTCTTTGTTCTGCGTGGCTGTTTTCAAGTGTGCAAGATGTGGAAGTAATTTCAAGACTCAGCACATGAATACGTTTAATTATGAACCAAAGTAGTCGAGGTCAATGGATTCAGTAAATATTGTTTCTCGTTATTCTCTTCCAAAGTCAAATTGCCAACTTGGGCTAATTCGTCTATCCATCAAATTTGCATTAAGAGAATTTTTTAGAGCCAGAGTGAGGGCTTCTGGCGGGCATCTGTCACGTCTGTATCAATCATGTCTGCAGCGCGCTCTAAGACTTGTTTGGTCAATTCCATGCAAATTGCTGGCGCTTTTAGGTGAACCACTGGCACATCGTCATTTACCAGTTTTTTGTGTGTGCTTACATGATGGTCAATTTCTTCGATCATTTCGCCCAATGTCGGAACCATAGGGATTTTTTCACCGCATTCAGGGCACCTTATGTATTTGATTTGGGTTTGTTCAGTGACGTTTTCTTTAGATTCTTCATTTTTATTTAAATTAGTTATCATGAATAGACACCTTGCACGTAAATGGATTAAATGAGGGTTTAAGCGCTTATAACATGCTCATGTATCGCAACTGATCATCTTTCTGCGTTCATTTAACTCTGAGTTCATCAATCAGGCATTTTTTAGAGTTACATGCAGGCCTAAATTAGAGCGATTTGCCTTTTTTATGCTAAAACGGCTAAAACCCTCCCAACAATATAGCGGAACATCATTAGAGGTCCTCTTTCATTATTTTTCTATTTTACGCATGAGACAGCCTCAATGTCAAGAGGGAATTATGAACTCCGATAGGAATAACCAGCGGATGAACCTCTTTTTCTTATCGATAGCGAATTCAAATTTTGATGTGGTGGACCGGGCGGGATTTGAACCCGCGGCTTCCGCGTTGCGAACGCGGCGATCATACCAGGCTGATCTACCGGCCCAAACGGGCGCTATTTTGAAAAAATAGCAATGTGACCGCATTTAGAGGTTTCGGTTAGTTTATTCCTCGCCGTAACCGTGTTCCAGTCTCCCATGGGTTTTGCGGTAAAAAGAGTCATGTTCGTCTTTGCGGTCCCCGAAACGATCCATATGTTTCTGGAGATCAGCGGTAGTTAAGAATATGCAAGCGCAGTGTGGACACTTATATAAACGGTTGTTGTTTTCCTCTTCCGCCATATTATTTCCCTTGTACGATTGAACATTTAATGAATGTTTATGTATATCTTTTTGCCGTCGAGTTCGGATTCGCGCCATTCTGCTTCGTGTTCTTCTGTTCGCTTAATGTGCAAGTAAACGCGTCTAGCTCTCACGAGTCCAGCCATAGGCGCAAGGTACTGTTCAAGCAAACTCATGCTTTCCTCATCTAACTCGGCGATGTGCACAGACTCCAAAACTTCTGTCGGCACAAAACCCATTTCTTTACGCAGAGCCTGCACACGGCGGGCCAAATCCCGCATGATGCCCTCGCCAAGCAGCTTATCGTCCCGTTGCCCGCTTACGAACACCGCTATGTCTTCTTCCTGCGAAGAAACCCAGTTTTCTCCTCCAACATAATCAGGAACCTTGGTTGCATATTCGGCGGCTTTCACGTTTGTAAGCTCCAAAAACAGCGATTCCAAACTCTTCACTGCATCCAACGTTTTTTCGGGGGCAACCACAATTGCTTTGCTCAACGGCCATCTCCGCTTCAGCTTGCCCTGTTGCCTCGCAGCGTAACCGATTGAAACAGTCTTAAGCAATGTGTCAAATTGTTCTTCAAGGGTTTTGTTTCGGAGTTTCCCGTTTGGCGTTGGCCACGGAGCCATGTTGACTGACTCAGGTAGGGTTGGTTCAAGAGAGCGGTAGATTTTCTGGTAAAGGGCCTCGCTAAGGTATGGTGTGATGGGGTTGAAAAGAAGCGTGACGGTTTTTAGGGTGTGGTAGAGGAGAGCGTAGATGGTTTGGCGGCGCTCAAAGGTTTCCGGTTCGTCAGTCCAAAGTTCCTTGCGAATCATTGGTACATAGAGCCTGCTCAGAGTTTCAATCACGAAGTCGTCTAAGACAGCAACTGCCGCGTTGAACTCGCAACGCCCAAGCTTTGATGTGTAATCCTCGATTTTCTCCTGCAGTTTAGAGAGCAACCACTGGTCAGCAGCTTGAAGCTTGTCTGCTTTGCAAGCCCACTCCAAGGGGTATTTGTCGGGGGTAAATTCGTCGAAGGTTGCGTTTTGCACAAAGAACCTGCTTAAATGGTAAAGTGTTGAAAGCACTTGGTAGGAACGGCGGGTAAGTTCCTGCATGTCGAAGTTCATGAAGTCAATCGACGAGCATTTCCGCAGCATGTAGAAGCGGCAGAGGTCAGCCGAGTTTTTCTCCAGTAGCTTATTGGTTTCAACCACGTTTCCGAGGCTTTTGCTCATTTTTCTTCCTTTCGCGTCCTGCGTGAGCCCCTGAAACAGAAAAGACCGATATGGCGCCTCAGATTTCCCTGTTAGAATTACATGCTCAAGCAGCAGGCTGTTTGCCCAACCTCGAGTTTGATCGATGCCTTCAGTTAAGAAATCTGTGGGCACAAACTTCTCAACTTCCTCATCTGTGAAACGCGCAAACGGGGATGCACCGCTGTTGTGCCACGTATCCAAAACGAAATCCTCACGACGCATAGTTCCGCCACATTTACCACATTTAAGCGTGATGCGGTCCACCCATGGCTTATGCAGCTCAAAGTTGTCGGGGATGGCTTCTTGCGCGTTGTCAAGCAGCTCTTTTTTGCTTGCGATCAAGCGCTTTTCCCGGCATTTTTCGCAGGTCCAGATTGGCAGCGGGCTGCCCCAGATCCGTTCGCGGCTGATGCACCAGGGCTTGCCTTCTTTTAGGAACCCGAAGAAACGATTTTTGGGTTCATCAAAAAAGTACTCTACTTTTTCTGCTGCTTCCAGCACGCGGCTGTTTATTTTATCCGTGCGAAGGAAGTATTCTTTTCTTGCTAGCCAAACCAGTTTGTGGTGGCTGCGCCAGCATGTGGGGTACTCGTGCTTCACTATCGTGACCTTGACAAAGGCGTTTCGGTTGCGGAGTTCTTCAACAACTAGGGAATCTGCGTCGCGAGCGAAAATGCCTGCCCATTGCCCTGCATCTTGTGTAAATTTCACTTCGTCGTCAAAAGGTGCATAAATTGGGACGCCTCTGCGTTGTGCAGCCCAGAAATCATCTTCACCGTTCCCTGGAGAAAGGTGCACGACGCCTGTGGCTGTGTTGACCTCAACGAAGTCTTCGCCTACTACCTTGTGAACCAGGGGATGACGGCTTTCGTTTTCTGCCTGCTTTGGAATCATGTCTTTGAGTGGGTATTCGTAGGCGGTTCCTTCCAAGCTTTTGCCAGACATACTTTCGACGATTTGGTACTTGGTGATTGCAAGCTCAGCCATCACGGGTTCAACGCGTTGCTTAACCATTATCCAGATTTCTTCGCCGACTTTGACTTTGACGTATTCGGCGCTGGGTTGGACCGCAAGCATGGTGTCGGTTATTATGGTGAAGGGCATGGTCGTCCAAATGAGGAAAAACTCGTTTTTGCTTCCTGTAACCTTGAATTTAAAGTACAAAGATGGGTCTTCGACCTCTTTGTAGCTGCCTTCGTAACCGACTTCGGCGCTACTAAGACTAGTTTGGCAACCTGGGCAATAAGCGACGACGTAGTGGCCTTCCTCAAGCAACCCTTGATCCCAAGCCCGCTTTAGAATTTGCCACTCTCGTTCAATGTAGCTGTCCTTATAGGTCCAATAAGCCTTCTCCTGATTGATGAATACGCCGAGGTTCGCGTCAGCCAAAAGCCACATGGCATGGTAACGCATGATGGCTTTCTTGCATTCCTCGATGAAACGTTCCATGCCGTATTTCTCTATTGATTCTCGCTTGTTCCGCACGCCTAGAAGCTTCTCAACTTCCAGCTCAACGGGTAAGCCTTGGCAGTCCCATCCAGCCCAAAACGGCATGTAGTAGCCCTCCATGGTTTTCCATCGATAACGGACGTCTTTCATCACACGTCCACGGGCATGCCCAATATGCGGGATACCGTTAAGTGTCGGAGGGCCTTCAACATAGCCCAACAATCCCTTAGCATTCTTTTCCAGAAGCTCAAGTTTCTCGCGAATTTGCCGCTTATGCCAGAATTCGCGGATTTCTTTCTCCAAAGCAAGCGGAGCGTAATTTGTTGGTAAACTTGACGAATCAGTTTGGGTTTCTTCGATGTCTGTCACGGCGTTCATCCCGTACCGCAAAATAAGTAAAAAGACTATATAAGGATAAAACTGGGAAGATTGTCAGCTTAGCAGTTTGGTTACAAATTGGGCGCTTTCTGTGGTGGCGTCTTGGTTTGTGTTTATTTTCAGTGTTTCCTTAATTGTTAAGGTGTCTCCGCTGGATAATGGGGCCACATTCTGATTCGGGTAGCTAAAGCTGCCAACTCCAAAAACTCCTATTCTTGTTTCCGTCATAGGCTTTAGGTTGCCTAAGTAAGCCTTCACTGAATCCGCTGCGTTTCCGGCGTAAATGGGACCGCCGACAACTATAACTGCGTATTGACTGATGTTAGCGGTTGCTGCGGCGCTTTTGATTCCTGCCAACTCAACATTATATCCTCCCAGATCACCTGCAATTTTGTCAGCAATGTTCTTCGCGGCGCCCGTAATTCCTGGGTCATAGACTACGAGCGCTTTAGCCATTATAGGTGGACCAGGCAGTGTTCGCGAGCCAGTGGCAGTGTAAGCGGCAACGTCAAGGAATACAACGCTGAGCCCTGCTACGCCAAAGGTTATGATGGCTAAAAACACAGCTAAGATAATTTTGAATATTTTTCGCATTCCCTTTTTCTCCGTTCTTGCGAGGGGCACTTATTAGCAAGCAGTTTTATTGCTCTTTCCTTTTTTTTAAAGATACATTTTTTCAACTTCGGGCGATATTTTTCGTCTTAATTTAGGAATTATCGAATCCAAACGAAATTTGAGGACTATCTAACTTATATGTAAAAATAAGTTAACATTAGCTAACTAGGCAGGAAAGATGTAGCAAATGGGAAAGTTTCGGTTAGCCGTCATAAACACTCAGCCGCCGCAGCTCTACTTCGGAGGGGTGGAAAGGCGAATAATCGAAACCACAACACGATTGACAAACGAAGCGGACATCAATGTTTACAGCGGGACCAAAGCAGGCTTCAAAGAACCCATCAAAATCGACGGAGTAAACTTTGTCCCCTCCCATTCAACAGACAGGCTTTTCCCTCTTGACAACTGGTCTTTCAACCGAAGCCTATCCAAGAAAGCTGGCACAATAAACACCGACATTTACGAGGCACACGCGGTAAGCGGCTACGGACTTTTAAGAACGCTGAGGCGGCAAGACATCAAGACGCCGTTTATCCACACGATTCATGGAGTTCTAGCTGACGAGTACGAGCAGGCACGCAACGCGGGTTCCCAATCACTTAGGGCGCGGGCAGCCAACTATTTCATGCATCATCTCTCCAAACTGGAGATTGAAACAGCAAAAAATGCGAATCTAATTGTCACAATAAGCAACTACTCGCTGGGAAAAATAAAAGAGCATTACGGAATTGATGCGTCAAAGATTCGAATTGTACCAAACGGAGTTGACCCCGACAAGTTCAAACCTTCTACGGATGTCGCGGAGGCCAAGCGACAGTTCGGGTTAAGGGATGAACCCTGCGTGCTCTTCGTCGGCAGCTTGATTCCACGCAAAGGACTAGCTTTCTTGGTTGCAGCAGCCGGGAAAATCGTTAAGACCTTACCAAAAACCAAGTTTGTGATTGTCGGTGAGGGGCCACTTAAGAACCGGCTGCGTGGCAAGGTGGAGTCTGCCAACCTTTCGGGCAACTTCAAGTTCATGGGCAACCTCACCGGAGACAGACTTGCCACCGCCTACGGCTGCAGTGACATTTTTGTTTTACCATCTACGCAAGAGGGCCAAGGCATAGTGCTCCTTGAAGCCGAAGCATCAGCTAAACCTGTAGTGGCCTTCAACATAGGCGGAGTCAACGAAGCCGTACGCAATGGAGAAACAGGTTTGCTTGTCCAGCGCGGCGACACAGATGAATTGGCTAATGCGGTTGTCAGGCTTTTATCGGATAGGGACTTGCGAGAAAAGATTGGGACGGAGGCTAGGAAATTTGTTTCTGAAAACTTCACGTGGAACCTGTGCGCACAGAAGATGCTTAAGGTTTATCATGAAGCGTTGGAAATGTGAACGTCAACGGATTTGCATAACCGTGCAAATTCGGCGTCGCTCATCCACTCAGTACGCAGATAACAGCAAATCCTTTCTTCACTGAGACCCAATCGCCTGGCTTCCTTAACCGCATAACGGTAAGCCTCAATCTCCGTGGGTCTGTCAACGTAGTCATATCGAGGATCAAAAAGTTCCAGCCCATTCATGTACTGTTTCACGTGACAGAGTTCATGGATCAGATCTAGGTAAATGTCTGTTCTGTTGCCGTTGTTCAAGTAACTTTTGCTAATGACAAGGTGACCGTCACTGCCGTCCACATACATGTAACCCATTATCCAACTGAGCTCCACGATAAGGTTGCTTAGGATTTCATCGGTTTTTTCGCCGAAGATGCCTTTAACTGCTCCATTTTTTCCGAAACCTTTGAAGTACTCCGCAAAGATGACTTTTTGATTTGGCAGGCTAAGCGGGTTAAACGGGAGTTTTCGAAACAAACGCAGAATCCTAAAAACCGCGTATTCAACGGCTGTCAAAACATATACCGCTCCTACTTGAAAGCTGCCAGACACTCAAGCTTCATTCCGCGACGCACGAGGTCTGGAAGGTCTTCGATGCTGCCGATGCTAGCGTCGATGTTGCGGTGAATTGGGTGGCTCCACATGCCTTCGGGAGCAAGGTTAAACTGCAAGGGCACTTCGACGTTTATGCCGTATTTTGTGCCGAAATCCTTGATTAGCTGACCTTCTTTGCAGGAATGTCGGGCAGAAGTATAACTGTGCAGAAGCCCAGACGAACCAAACGCGCCGACGCCGTGCCACATCGCAGCGTTTTCAGGCGACCCGATCGAATACAGGAAAAACTGGGGGGAAGAAGGAGTTTCCTCGAAGCTGTAATCTGAAAGTTTTTCTCCTGAAACTGTGAAGCTGTCGTCGCAGTAAGCCACCGCAACATCCGCCTCGTCCATCGCGTTTGGGTAAAGCTTGGTGGTTTTGTATTTCACAGCAACGTCGAGAAGTTTTTTGTTGTCGAAATGGATTTTGCCGCGGGCTGCCCGTTTGGAGCCGTACCCTTTTTTTGAATGAGGCACGGTGAGCAGTGTGGTGCGATTCGCCATGCTTCTGCCCATGCATTTGTATGCTTCGTTGACTGCGTCGTAGTCTCGGTGGCTCTCGGCGATGATGTAGTGGAGTGAGCCGTCTTTGCCTTCCGACTTCAAAGTTGAAAGAGGCATCCTAAGCGAATACAATGATAAGTTCATGCCGAAAAACTTGGATAATGGCTCAAGTTGCTTATACTTAACTGAATCAACAAAATCCAGGTATGATCCATTAGATGCCTTAAGGCAACTGGAAATAAGCTCCGTTTCACCCTTCGAAATCAAGCTGCCATCATACTTTTTTGCATAGGCTTCATCAATCTTGAGGCTGTCAGTTTTAATGAATGCTGCTGGAAAGGCGCTTTGACCGCTGTCAACGATGGATTGCTTAAGCGGGTTCATTGAGTAACGGTCAGCTTCGACATCGTCAGTGTTCAGCAAAAAAGGAACGATGCAGCCTTGAGGCGTCTTCTTTAGGAGCTCGCAAAGCTGGACAACGTCGCCGCCGTCGGGTTCTCGCAGCCCAACCTTGTTAAAGTAGTTTGCCGTCGCTTCGAGAAGTCTTGTGCCGATGAGCCCTTGGACTTCCTCAACAGTCAAGTGAGGATTTGTGTATTCAACCGAACTTCTCAAAAAGAAGTTGTTGCCAGTGAATTGCTCGCTGACTTTTTTACCGTCAACATAGCGGAATAGAGTTACCTGCCTGCCATGTGTTTCCAGTTTGAAAGTGGATAGCTTTTTGACTAGCGCTTTCACTGGTGACATGGAGCTCCTAAGAAAATCCTGAACTAAAGCTTTACAATTATCTTCCGACATCAAATTTATCCTCGTTCTAAAGATTCAGCCAAATATATACAATTTTTCGCAACCGCTTCACCTAAAAACATCCTAGACACAGAAAAATCTTCCTTAAAGCCGGCGCCAAAAAGCATGTCGGCGACAGCTGCCTCCTTCTTCGGAAGTACCGTGTAGACGCTTTTGCCACCTAAATTGGACAAAACCGCCCTAAGAAGAGATTTTGCAACGTCGACTTCGCTACATCGACATATGAGCGGTCCAACCCAAGCCGCTTTCCCAATAACCGTCGCCGCAACGTACCCGTCAACCATGTCACCCTGAGACTTGAAGTAGCTCAAGTTGCCCTCTTCAAGGAGGATTGATTCAAGAAGCTTGCGCCTGTCGCCCCCGAAGTATTGGCTATCAAATTTCTCGATTGCACCCATCTGCTCCTTTCCCACAGTTGGCAAGTCTTCTGAACCAAATCTATCAAGAGCGTGCGCATGCAAAACCCAGAAATCCTCATCAACCTTAAAACCTAATTTGGCATAGAAACTATGAAGGCTCGACTCAGCATAAAGCCCGATTGTTTGGGCACCTTTGGCTTGAAGGTAAGCTATCGAATGTTTTGTAAGAATTCGTCCGGCACCCTTTTTTCGGTATTTCTCCTTAACTATCAGATTGCCAAACCAGCCTACCTCGCCAAAACTGATGCTTGTAGCAATGCCGACTCGTTCCGCGCCGTAAAACGCGACAAAGCAGCCTTCTGGTTCAAGGCGGTTCATGAACTGGAAGTCTTCTTCCGCCATGTTCCAATTCATGGTGTTCGCGAGTTTTGTCGCAAACCCAAAATCGCCTCGACTCATAAGCTTGATCGTAAGCATAAAAAATACACAGCGTCCTCAGAGAAATAAGGGTTGGCAAACTCGACATAGAAGCTTTAGCCAAGTGTTAAGTCGAATGGTTTTTCTTGTTCTTTACAAAAGTGTAGGTGTGCTTTTGTCTTCTTAGCAATTTGAATAGTTCTCCGTCAGTCACTGATAAGAGGATGCCTTGCTCCTTTAGGTGGTGGTCGCTAAAAGATATAATGCCGTCCTTCTTTAGCACCCTGTGAATTTCCTCTAGAACCGCTTTTTGATCCTCCAAATCGTGGAAGACATCGTACAGCAGCGCCGCATCTACGCTTTCATTGGGTAATCCTGTTGCGCAGTCGGATTGGATTGTTTCCACGTTTTTCAAACCGTTCTTGGAAACTATGTCTTTGACCATTTTTATGGCGAGCGGAGTGACGTCCAAAGCGTACAGTTTGCCTGTCTCGCCGATCATTTTGGATGCGGGAAGAACGTAGCCTCCTGGTCCACAGCCATAGTCGAGCACATATGAACCCTGCTTTAACTCGACTTCTTTCAATATGTCCGCTCGTGGGTGACGGGAATCTCGAATTTTAAATTCTAAAGCCATTAGCCTAAACCAAATGTTTGACAATCTAATCAACGACTCCTCACTGTTACTGCTTGTTTTAGGGCGCCTGTGATTTCATTTTTAAGGTCCTCGTAGGATGCGCTCAGATGCTTTGCGTTCTCTTTTGACATGCCTTGCGCGACAAGTTGTTTTTCAAAGGCGCCTCTTGTCTTACGAACGCGGTACCCCAGCGTCAAATACATCCACATCAAACTCAGCGACAAACGCGCGATGTAAGGCGTTGACTTAACTGCCGCCGTGACCATTGTTTTAGTTTCACTCATACCCATCCCTCAAAGAGAAAAAGAATGAAGCTACTCGTCTTTCGCTCCCTTTTCTGAATGCCAATGACCGAATCTGCCGCCGCCTGCGTTTCTGAAAAGCTGGCCTATGTTGGTGAAGGTTTGCATGTATTCCTGTGTCAGCTTGACTGCGACTTCGTCCGGGAGTCCACCTGTTTTGAGTTCTTTGTAATATGCAGCTGCTGCTTTGCCCATGTTTCTTCCAGCTTCTTCTGAGAAAACACTGCTCATTATGCTTTTGATCATTGTCGGTATTTCAGTTGAAACGACGCTGAGTAGCTCCTTAACATTTTCTGGATCCATTTTTTTGTCTTTTCTTTCTTCGCGGGACATATTTTTCAGCTCTAAAACATTAATGGAGTGGTCACTAAACTTAGGTGTTCTGCGCAAAAGTGACCAATCAGGTGATCAGCTCTTTTCCGCCAAGTCGTAGGTAGGAGGGGTCTCCGCGTTCTTTACGAGAACTCCTTGATTTTGAAGCTTAATGACTCTTTCCCGCACAATGCGTCTGCTTGCCTTGCCCCGCATCGACGTGACTTGCCGTGTAATCGCTGAGATGTTTAGGGCTCCTTTTACTGCTAAAGCCTGGATTATACATCTTGAGATTTCATCTTGCGCGATTAAGTTTTGTTTGAGATAAGCTTGGGCGCTTTGAAGGCGGGCAGCGATCTTCAGAGGTTCACCATACATGCCGATGCCTACCCTAGTAAGCTGCAATGCAGCGGTGAATCCTTCAAACTCAGGTTTCTCAACAATAAGCTCCTCAAGCAAGTCAAGACGCCGCAGAATTTGATCTAGTTTTTTTCCCAGTTCCTCGACATTGCTTTTAGAGTATTTCTTGTTGCTGCTCAAGTAAGCCCTGCTCAATTAATCGAAAATGGGCTAGCTGAGTATTTAAGTTTCATTGACTGAACGTCGCTTGAAAAGGTCTAATTTACTGACAAATACTTTTATTTTGCTGCGTCTGCATAGCTTTACTGCACATTTTTCGAGCTAGCAACGCAGCAGTTAGCAAGGGGCTAGTCGATTTTGATCGGGGGATTATGTGGCAAAAAAGAAAAGATTTCCGAATCAAGCAGTTATTCTAGCTCTAATTTGGATTATGCTGTTAGTGTTGTCCCTTTCTTTTCTGTCGGCTCTGGCATCACTTTTTCAAGGTAACCCGCAAGGCGAAACCCTCTCTAGCGAAAGCTGGGCGGGATACGTAATTGGGAGAAACGCCAACCCAGACATTTCAGTCACCGGGATGAACGCTTCCTGGACTGTTCCCCGAGTTGCCACTTCGATCAGCGATGAGCACACGTCTGTGTGGATCGGGGTTGGGGGTCAATTGGATGATACGTTGATTCAGGAGGGAACCGAGCAAGACGCGAGTGGAGGGCAAGAAACCTATTATGCATGGTACGAGTTGCTCCCTAATTACGCTGTGAAAATCAACACGATAGCGATTGATCCAGGCGACATCGTTGTTGCATCTTTACGCCTCGTCGATCCATCCACAAACCGGTGGAACCTGCAGTTAAGCGATTCAACAACTGGGCAATACTTTGGCACAACAGTCTACTACAACTCCACAGGCTCTTCTGGCGAGTGGATAGTTGAACGACCCACAGTAAGTGACAAGATAAGCACACTGGCAAATTTCGGAAGCGTCACTTTCACCAGCTGCCACCTATCGACGGCAGCCAAGTCGGGTTCAGCAAAAGCGTTCTATTTCTCAAGACTAGATATGACCAACAGCGCCAATGCACAGTTAACAACGGTTTCTAATCTTTCAGTAAGCGGAACAGAATTCACCGTAGATTACATTCCACAAAAATAGGTGGGATTATTTGCCTGCTGAGAGGGCGGCGGAAAGAGCCTCGGCACTTTTCTGAATTTCTTTTGTCACGCTGGAAAGCAGCTTGATGCGGTTTTCAAGTTTGCGTTTTTGCATGCTTGCTAATCCTTTGAATTTGGGCATGGCGTCTTCAATAACGGCGGTCAGAATTTCACGGTTTTTTTCTTCGCGCAGGTCTTTTAGTTCTACGTGATCGTCTTCGTACCGTAGAATTAGGTGCCCCGTCTGATCCAGATGAGCTTGGACAACGTCGCCTAATTGAGAGGGAAGTGCTAATTGATCAACGACTATTGTGGGAGATAGTGGCTGCATCAATTTAAGGAGAGAAGAGAAAAACTGAGAAACCAAAATTTTTTCTTCCGAACTCAACTCGCTTATTTGTCCAATGTCATCCGCCGTGCTTTTAAGGGATTCAACGAGTTCCTGAATTGAGACTTGTCGCTTTCTTTCTGGCTGCTTAGTTGGTTGCAAAGTGTAGAGTGCCGATGGCTCTTCTTTAATTACAGCTGCTTCTTGGGTCAAGGTTCATCAAAAGGTAGATGCAACATTTAGAGACAAAAGCGCTTGTACGTCAAAAAAAATATGCACACAATGTCTCTCAGATTGCTTTCCTAATTGGCGCCTCTGGAAGCGGCTAATAAGCACTTGGGTAGAAATTGACTTTCCCTCTGAAAAAGCAACCCGAAATAACCCCTTAAGCAGAATCCATCTGCCCTGCAAGGATACAAACATATCTAGAGTAAAATTCCAACACAAAAAACAAAACCAAGCCATCCACCAGCCGCTTACTCCCCAGGGGTACCCCATCCTACAGTCCAAAACCAACACGAATATGGATTCTTCTAACCTCGCATGCGCCTTCTGTTTCTCCCTTGCGCGTAGCTTTTGGCAGCGTAATAAGCATTAATTTATAAATTGATAAACCCATTAGAAAAGAGAACCGAAATGACATTGACAGGAAATAAGTCTCCAGACGCGCCAGTTGCCGAACATCAGCCCGAACAAGCTAAAGAGCTTCAGAAAGAAAAAACCAAGACTAAAGCGAAAGGGCTACAAGTAGGAAAATACGAGGTTTCCGACGGCAAATTGAGATTCTTCAAAGCAAAGGGATTCGGCAAGAAGAAATGGGTCCTTGTACGCGAAATCCCCGTACTCGCGATTGAGCATGTTGAAAGTGACGGTAACGAACTCGGCTTGACCGTGAACGGGACCGCAGAATGGTTCTCCTCCAAAGATGAGACAGGCATATTCAACAACCTCACACAGCAACTTAACGCCCAACCCGTTGAAGACACATCGCCACAACTGGAGGCATTCCATTCACAACAGGAAACCCCTAAGTCCGACCAACCTCAGCAAGAAAAAGCCCAAACGCAAATAGAACCACCACAATTGCACGCGGAAACGCAACAACTTGTCCAGGAAACCCCGTCTCAACCGCGACCTGGTCAGGTTCAGCAAGAATGCCCGCCAGTGCAGGAGCCTACGCATCAACTTGATCTCCAAGCGCAAGAGCAAACACGAAAGAAAAACAAGGAGCTTATGGGAAAGATGGAAAGCCCTATGGTCGTAAAATACGAGGTTTCTGAGGGCAGAATCAGGCTTTTGGCAGCTAGCGGATTCTTCAAGAAAAAATGGGTTTTGATCCGCGAGATACCCGTACTTGAGGTCGAAAAAATCGAAGCTGAGGAAAACAAATTAACAGTAACATGGAGAGGAACATCTGAATCCTTCAATACAAAAGAAAAGACCGTTTCCTTCAAAGCTTTAGTTGATCAAGTAAACGGAACACTTGAGGAGCAACGAAAAAGTAAGGAGTCCGCAGAAACCAACGAGAAAGACGCCATGAGAAAAAATGAGTTGCTTGCGGTAATCAACAAGTCTGTCGACATCGTTAACCAAGCATTCAATTTACTCGTTGACTTGCAAGACAAAAGGATAAACTGGGAGCAAATCGAAGCCTATGCAGCCGGAGTCGGAGATAACTTGAACTTCAAAGGGCAAACGCTGCCTCCGTTGAGCGTGGATTACACGAAAATCGGTTCAGCCGCGAAGATGCAGATACCGCGTGACGCGTCGAAGGAGGCATTCGATGTTTTGAAGGGTACATATGAGTATTTTGACCTCTTAAAACCTGAAGAAGACAATAAACAAGACCCGTTGAATTTCCAAACGGCCCAAACCCTGATTTCAGCATACTTTATGATAAACGACCTATTGCTAGGCAGGTTCGTAGGGGACAAAAACAACGCGAGAGAAATAAGCGAGCTCGAAGCTGCGCTGAAAAGTCTGGCGGGGGTTGGCTTCAAAGTTGATATTGAGGCGCTTAGAGGTAGCATTGGCGTAGAAGGCGAGAAGCAAACAGTAATAGAGGATTGCCGCGCTATTTTTAAAGAGCAGTTGAAACATCTTCCAGACCTTTCCTACGAAACGGAAAACAAGTCGGTTCTGCCTTCAGAAGATTTGGAGGCTTAGGTGTAGTAAACATTCAGATATCAGAAAAGATAATTGTCAATAAGTATAAGTGAGACTCCACTGGGATATTATTTGAAGATTCGCTAGCTTTATCTATAAAGCGCCTCAATAATGAGTCCAGACAAGTGGGGGATAATTAGATTGGCGAAGAATCCACAATCAAAAGACGATTCATTAGAGGCCTTAGACTTCATCGTTAACGTTCTCAAAGAACATGAAAAAGACCTGGACAAACTCATCAATGAATTGGCAACTGTCACCGAGCAGCTAGGAGATACAGGCGACATCGGCGGCAAAGTTGAAAAAGTTGAGGAAAAAATCTCCAGCTTACAGAAAGAAGTCACGAACCTAATGAGTTACATTTCAGGAGTCGGACCCAAGGAACCATTGCCGACGGGGGCGAAAGAAATGCAGGAAGCTATGCCTACTGCTTCTCCAGTGCAGGCGGGAGGTCCTTCAGTGATTTTAAGGTGCAAGCAATGGGAAGACTTCCAAAACTTAGCGTCTCAAGCTCAAACCTTATCTTTCAATTATAAAGAAGAAGACAAGGTTTTCCAGGCTGACGCACTTAAAGGAAACAGGATAATTACCTACAGCGGCGCATTGCCAAAATTCTCTCAAATCGTAAAAGCATGGCTCTCAAAGGAACTCAGTGTCCCAGACAAAAGCATCCTTGAAGGCGTCTTAACTATAAGCTAAATCTGAATTTTCAAATCATATTCCCAATTCTTAAAACTTATATTCATTTTGCATCAATCTCTTTTCTGTCAGTGATGGAGGGCTAGTTAAGGTTGAAGGCTATACCACCGAAGCCAAAAAGTTTTTTCCGTTTTCGAAGCCTTCTCCTTTCTCCTCGATGACGGATGGCAATGGTAGCCAACACACAAGACGGCCCTCCACCACAAAACATTTTCTCAAAAACAACAAGAATGAACTTGATGATAAATGCGTTGCTCCAAGAAAACTGCGCCAAAACTTATATCCAATTGACAACAATCATGATTGAGGTTGATTTATTTGGCAGTTGACGCTTCAAGAACAAAGAAGCCGAAGCTTCCTAAAAAGCGACTCCTTAAGAAAACAAACAGAAGATGAACGGCCCAACAGAGCATCGCCTTCTACTAAATCCAATTAAGAGTATATAACATGCCAAAAGCCTTTCCAACCCAAGATGGATTTGAGGGTTTTCGCAGTTTATTTGGGAGTGGTCAAGTATTTTAGATGGAACGGTTTGATTACGATTCCAGTTTTGAGGTCAGCGTGGAAAGTTTGGCTTTCGACAACCCATTCAGACAGTTCCGAATCATGAGCTCTTATGAACTCAGCAAAATTCGAGAAATCCTCATGAAGTGAAATGCAGACGGCGTCCCAACCCATACCTCTTCCATCCAAAACCAGTATTACGCTGGGCTGTTTGAGGTACCAATCCTTCATTTTCTGCAAGGCGTCAGTTTTTTCGTCACCTGTTTTAAATTTGAGTTTGCTCTTAAGAAAAGTGAAGGCGGCAATCTCAAACCCTATTTGCCCAAACTTGGGAATAACTGTGTACCCCTCAATAAAATTGTCTTCAAGCATCGCTCTTCTGCGAGTAACAGTGGGTTGAGAAACACCTAAAGATTTGGCAAGCTGCCTATCGCTTCTATGTGAATCCTTCATTAGTTCGAAGAGTATTTTGTAATCGATCGGTTTCAGTTCCTTCATTGCAACCAACTTTTACCATTCATAGCCATTTTGTTATCATATATAAATCTTGACAAAATTTTCATCTAAACTTCAGGGTACAACGGATGTGCAGTTCAACATTGCGTTGAATCAATTTTAATATAATTCTTAAAATCTTTCTTTTCTATTCCACTTCCTCTATCTTTTCTTTAGCGTTCTAAACGTGTCCCAACATGATTCTTTGATGACCAAGATGTCAAAAAGTAAAGTATAGTTAAAAATTACCCCGGGTTGAGATGGGGGCAACAGGGACAAATACTTTTAAGAGGAAAATCAGAGTATTAAACACTCTAAAGGAGCCTTAAGGGGATGTCACCTCGAATTTTGAATGATGTCGAACAGGAGGTCACCCAACTTCTCAGTGACCTAATACGAATAAACACAACCAATCCGCCAGGGCATGAAACCGCATTAGCAAACTACATTGCCAAATACCTAAGCAAAGACGGTTTCAAAACCGAAGTCATCGAATCTGCTTCCGGAAGAGGCAGCGTAATCGCTAGGCTCAATGGAACGGGGCAAAAACCCAACCTTCTGTTGCTTTCGCACCTTGACGTGGTTGCAGCTAACCCGCGAGAATGGACCGTTGACCCGTTTGCTGGAGCAGTTAAAGATGGCTACGTTTACGGCAGGGGCGCCTACGACATGAAATCCATGACAGCGGTTGAAATCATGGTTTTGAAGCTTTTAAGAAAAAACAATGTCAAACTTAAAGGTGACGTTGTTTTGGCCGGCACTGCGGGTGAGGAGCAGGGAGGCGAAGAAGGAGCGGGCTACATCCTAAGGAATCATAGAGAAAAAGTTTGGTGCCCATACGTTATCAACGAAGGCGGAGGTTTGGCTTTTCCGTCAAAACAAGCCTACGTATTCCCAATTCAAACTGCAGAGAAAGGCATTCTTTGGTTAAGGATAAAAGCCAAGGGCACCCCTGGTCACGGATCCACGCCAAACACAGCTGACAACGCGGTTATCCGAATGACTAAAGTCATCGACAAACTCATAGGCTACAAGCCGCCCACAATCTACGTTCCTACTCTGAAAAAATTTCTTGCGGAAATGGGTAAGAAAGATCCCCAATTGGAGAAAACTTTTGCTCACTTGCTCGCTAACCCAGACCAAAGCGATCAGATTTTGGATCAACTAGCAAAAACGGACAGTGCTCTGGCAGAAGAAATTAGGCCGAGGACAAAAATGACCGTTGCGCCGACGATGATTCGGGGCGGGGTAAAAGAAAACATTATTCCGTCTGAATGCGAGGCAGTTTTTGACTGCAGAATTCTTCCGGGGCAAACCATCGAAGAGACATTTGATTTGATCAAAGGGTTGCTTAAGGATGTGGAGTTGGATAAGTTGAGCTTCGAGTTTATTCAGGCTCACGGCGGCTCCGAATCGATTATGGATACTGATCTCTACCGAACAATCACACATGTTCTAGGGGAGTTTGAACCCGGCTGCGGAGTGACGCCGACTTTGACTACAGGTGGCACAGATTCACGTTTCTTCAGGGAAGAAGGCAGTATATGTTATGGGTTCCAGCCTATGATTCCTGATGAACCTAACGATAAATTAGAAAAACGAATGCATGGGATTGACGAGAGAATAACTGTCAAGAACTTGGTTTACGGAACTAGCGTGCTGTACGAAACGGTGAAGAGATTCATGACCTGAGTCTCCCAAAAAACCTCTTCGGGCCATTACATTTCTCGTTTGCAGTGAGCGGAGCTTCAGAAAGCCACATTCAAAAAATAAATAGCGCCATCGCTTTGATGCTATCGCGGTTTTAGAATTATCGTTTTTTCCAGTCCCAGAAGGCCAAACCTCATTAATTAGCCCACTAAAATGTTTTATACTATCAGCAACCATCTAGGAAAATATAGAACGCAAGTTTCGGTGTCAACCCTTAAATGACCAGCACTCAAACATTAACCAAGCCAACCGCAAAAAACTTTGAGGCATACAAAACTATTGGGTTAATTTCAGACACGCATGTGCCAATGATCGCGGCTAAAGTGCCACAGAAGGTTTTTGAAATCTTCCAGAACGTTGACTTCATTGTTCACGCCGGCGACTTGGTAGAATTGTCAGTCATTGACGAGTTGGAGCAGGCTGCGCCTGTTTTGGCGGTTCGAGGCAATATGGACAACGCGGAGGCATGCGACGGATTGCCCATCCTTGATTCTCTTAAGATTTTCGGGTGGAAAATTGGTGTCATGCATGATCCAGACGTCTTGAGCGGGTCAGATAAAATGAGGTATATTGCGGCTGAAAATGGCTTTAACGTTCTTGTTTATGGGCACACTCATAGTCCAAGGATTAAGTGGGAAACTGAAACCCTTTTTGTCAATCCTGGCAGCCCAACTGACCCAGCATCTTTTCTTGATCAGCCTTCGGTGGGGTTGCTTCAGATCACGAAGAAAACGATAACGCCGCAGATCGTCAATCTTTAACCCATCAATGCAGCCCAATAAAGAATGGCGTAGAGTATGACGCCGAAAACCAAAGCTGCAAGCCACACAGTCAAGGTTGTGAACATGATTCGTTTCCTCATGAAGCACCCACTTAGACCACTTCTTCGATATGAAATCACAAGGAAGAGCCCTAACGAAACCGCAACGGCTCCAAGTGGCACATGAACCAAAGTGACGATTGAGGTTAAGCCAGAGGCGTGGGCAACAACAAAAACTGGGATTAGGGCCAGGATTAGTGCGGGAACCATGAACACAAATATCATTGCTAAATGCAGAGTCAAAGCTGCTGTCATTGCCCGTGCATGCTGCTCATACATTGACTTGCTTTTTAACCAGTAACCGTAAAGCAGCAGAAGCAAAACGATTGCTTGAATAGTTAGGCTAAGTGTAGCAAATATGAGGAATGGGTTGTTAAAAAGGGACATGCTGCTCATTTTACCTCAGATTTCTGGACGTATAAAGCTTCACTTTCAGTCATCCCTCCCCTGAGTCAAAAAGTCGTATGAGCAACTGCCTTAAAAGCGAAAAACGCCAAAAGACGATTCTAGAGGTAAAGAAAATGGAGCATTGTAAAAACCCCTGGAAAGACAACTGCAAAAGTGAAAATATCAAACTCTATATCGAGTTAAAGGGCGAAAAACTGCCAATATGCCAGCAATGCTGGAACAAAATCGCTGACGAAGAAATCGAGTGGTGAAATGCTTGGAGAGTTTTAGTGCTAACAGCGCCAAATCGTACCTTGGCAGAAACGTTAACTTGCATTTGAAAGACGGCGCAGTCATAGTAAACGTTCATTTAACGGGAATCAACAAAACTTCGGGAAAAAATAATCAAATCGAATTCGACGCATCTGGAAAACGCAAAACTAGCCGTATACCTCTAAGAAACATCGCGTGGGCTGAACTTATAAACGCGAATCTTATGCAGAAAGCCTCCTAAAACAGCGCAAAGGGCATAAAAGGAAAAATAGCAGATTGATAATTCAAATTTATGCGTTGCTCAAACTGCGGGGTTTGCTGCACAGACACTGAGATGTTGCTATCAAAAAAAGACATGGAACGTCTGGCAAATCGCGGGTTCAAAGCTGATTTCTTCGCCAAAATCGACAACGAAGGTTATGTACAACTTAAGAACAACGGAGGCTACTGCGTATTTTACGACCCAAAGAACCATCGATGCAACGTTTACATCGATAGGCCTGCCGGCTGCCGAGTCTATCCTGTTATTTTAGATGAAGAAAAAGGAATTATCCTTGATGACATTTGCCACTCAAGGTATACTATTTCGGATGAAGAAAAAAAAGTGAAGGGAAAACGGGTCGTAAAGCTTCTCGAAAGAATTGATTCTGAAGCCGAAAATAGATGTTTGTAAGAAGACAACGTTTTAGAGTTTCAGTTTGTTTTGCATTGACAACAGAATATTGTTTTGGTGCTTGGTTTTTGATTTCTTAGGTGGGCACTATGCTTGTTCTGACCAGTTTGCCGCAATTGTCACAAATAGACTGTACTTGAGCCACTCGGGGTGTTACTTTACAGGATCCTTATTGGCAAAAAATCAAGGTCCTTCTTTTGAAGCTTTATCCTTGGCAAGCAGGTATTCAACGTATTCCCTCATTGTGCAGTTGCTTTCCGCAGCTCGCTTCCTGATGTCTGCGTGGACTTTTTGGGTAACCGTTATGCATTTGTATCCTCTACGTGGCAAGGCTCATAATCTCCTTTCCGTACTTTACAGTACAATGAAATATATGATTAACGGTGAATCGTGAACAGTATTAAAAGCTTATATTAATGTACGTCCGCTAACTATGGTTGAGAGGGTACAATAAACGCCGAAAAAGGGCTACAAAAGCATCACTGTAAAGGCGGAAGTCTACGACTACTTTTTTTGCGAGTGGCTCAAAGTCAAAGAGAAATATGTTATCAAGAAGGGCATTCGTAGTTTTTCAGCTTACGTAACCTTTCGTTTGGCGCAACTCATGACTGAAGACAAGAAATAGATTAAGTAAATGTGACTTTTGGAGCCCCTACAAGTTTAAATATGCTCGCGATGACTTGTCAAAAGGTGAATAGGCATGCCCTGCACTGTAATTGTCGGCGCTTTCTGGGGAGACGAAGGCAAAGGCAAAATAATCTCTTATTTAGCGCTCAAAGACAATCTTGACTTCTGCGTCAGAACCGGCTCTGTAAACGCGGCACATACTGTTTTGTTTGAAGGAAAAAAATATGCTTTGCATATGGTTCCCGCGGCCTTCATTAATCCTTCAACACGTCTACTGATTGCTGCAGGAGCGAATGTTCATGTTCAGAAATTCCTCGACGAAGTTGAGCAGACAAAAGTAAGCAACAGGATCGGAGTGGATTTGAATGCTTCGATAATCGAGGAAAAACACAGTGCGCAAGACAAGGCAAGCGTCATAAACAAGGGCATTGGAACCACAGGCTGGGGGGTAGGACCAGCTATTGAAGAAAGGGTTAGGCGTACAGCCAAGCTTGCCAAAGATATTCCAGAACTGAAACAGTATGTTGCTGACCAAGTGCAGGAAGTCAATGACGGCTTAGACACAGGCAAGAAAGTGCTTTTAGAAGGCACTCAGGGTTTCATGTTATCACTTTTCCTAAGCGGTGGATATCCATATGTGACTGGCAGAGACACAGGCGCATCAGCTATCGCTTCAGAAGCAGGCGTCGGACCAACAAGAGTCGACGATGTCCTAATAGTTTACAAGTCATTCATTACACGAGTTGGTGGCGGTCCTTTGCCTGGAGAAATTTCAAAAGAGGAAGCAGAGAGAAAAGGCTGGTTTGAAACTGCTGCGGGAACAGGAAGAGACCGGCGTTCAGCACCTTTTGACTTTGAATTAGCCAAGAAAACAGCCAAGATAAACGGAGCCACACAGGCAGCGCTAACGAAACTTGACAGCCTATTTCCAAGCTGCAGAGGTGCCAAAAAATACAGCGATTTGTCCGCAGAAGCTAAAAATTTCGTAAAGGAAGTTGAAAACAGGACTGGGGTACCCGTTGTTTTGATCGGCACGGGTCCCGAAGCGTTAGAGATCGTTGACCGAAGGTAACGCCAACTTTTAATTCGCCTTGTGGCAAAACTCTCCTATTTGGGCGTCAGCGGAGAGGACATGAGTTACAATTTAGCGCAGCAAAGTGCATCCGGTGTAACCTGCGGCTGGAAAGCTTATATGGTGGTCAGCGGGGAACTTTCGGATTAGAAATTGAAGGCCGGCGACATCGTTATTGTGCTAAACAAAAATGCGATTGAAAATGGCGATGATTTAGCAAGTTACTTGGAGGAGTACACTTTGCCCGACGACACATTAACTCTTACAGTAGTCAGGGAGACTCGCAAACCGCTGTAAGTATAGTCATAGAATCAAGACCCGCGCTGTCGCCCGAAGCCTAAATATTTCTTCCTTCTTTTTTTTTGAATAAAATCTTAAACTTACACAAGTTAGCCAGCCTGAAGGACGCATTTTTAGCTTTATAGCAACTGACTATTAGTAATAATGTCAAGGGTAATGGGCAGCTACGAACGAGGCCACGCTCAGATTCTCTTAATTGAAATATTAATTAGGCATTTTTGTCGGGAGGGCTATCTTGCGCCATAATCAACAGGAAAGACCGAAGCTTTTTTTGAATCTAAGCCTAAAATCAGTGCATTTGTGGTTTCAAGGCTTCTTTTTTGACCTTTCTATTTGCGATCTTTTCTTGTTTTAGATCGTTATGGTCTCTTTCAACTGCCATTGCGATTATTTTTCGAGAATAGCATTCTGAGCAGTAGTTCTTTTGCTCGATTTCGTACAACGTCATTGACACAACGGTGATAATCTTATGGCACTCCGAGCAACGCACAAATTTGTTTTCTTGACATGTTTTTATTGCTGCTTTTCTTTCGTCCTTAAAAACACTATTTTTTGGTTCGAAAAACTCACTATCCCAACCCATCTTTCCTTTCCTCCAGACTGAGACAAGATATTTACTATGTATCGCGGTAAAAAGCTTTCTAAATTCCACCCGATAAAAAATGATCCCCTGTTTGTTGCAACTGAAAAAGCAGAGCTTATTGAGTCTCTGGTACCATTGTGGGAAAAGTCTTATTAGCTGACGAAATTTCAATTATGTTACAAATGAGATTTAAGCATCTTACAATTTTGCTGTTTATCCTGCTGATTTCGCCTCTTTTTATAAACTGCATATTGACAGTTAAAGCTCAAACTACGGAGGCATCTCCAAATTTTTATTTTGGTGTTGATGTCGCATTTGCGAGTGTTCCTCAAACGGAACAGTTGATCGATAACATTAGTTCCTACACCAACTTCTTCATTATTGGATGCGCTCAAAAGATAGGTACCACAATTTACGGCGGCGGAATCTACAATGAAACAAGGCTTACCATCATCAGCCAATACGTTTACAACAAAGGGCTGTATTTCATAGTCTACAGCGACGACCAGAGTTATCCATCGAAGCATTGGCTTGAAAACGCCACGGAAAACTACGGCAACAAGTTTATGGGAATCTACTATTTCGACGAACCTGGAGGAAAAACTCTTGACCAAGCCAAGCCTCCTGAGTACCCCGTAATTACTTCTGCTAGCAACTTTACTGACGCTGCTATCAAATATAACATTACTTTAAGCACTTGGCTTCGCGGACGCTTTGGCATAACCCAGAATTTTAACAGCCCAACAGAATTTCAACTGTTTACTTCAGATTACGGTTTGTACTGGAATGATTACGAAGCTGGGTACAACACGGTTTTTGCGGAGTTCGGTGTTAATAGTGGGAACGAAAACTATAGTCGGCAGGTAAGTATGTCGCTTTGTAGAGGGGCAGCCACCGCTTTTGACCAGAATTGGGGGGTTATGATAACTTGGGCTACTCAGCAGTATCCGTACATGGAAAACGCCACGGATCTATACAATGACATGATTCTGGCATATAGCAACGGCGCGAAATACATTGTGGTGTTTGACACCAATGCAAACTGGACTGAAAACGTTCTAAACTCCCAGCAGCTTGCCGCAATTAAACAGTTTTCGCAGTATGCCCAAGCTAACCCGAGAACGGTTACTCATCCGAGTGACCGTACGGCTTATGTTCTTCCGCAGGATTTCGGCTTTGGTTTCCGTAGCCCTAACGACACAATCTTCGGTTTATGGAAAGCAAATTGGGATAGCACTACTTCCCTTGCTTTTGTCGCTGACATTTGCATGTGCACGGTCACTTACATTCAGATGATGGGCTCAAATTTGGACATAATCTACCCCGTAAGTAACGGAACAATAGATTCGTTAGGATACAAATCCGTGATTTACTGGAATGACACTGACATAGTCCCGAATATGCCAAGCATGCCAAACGCAAGCCCTGCCGGAGGATCATATAAGCCGCCGCCTACTACTCCAATCAATAAATATCCTCTTCAAGCTAATAACACCACAGAAATCGAAATATTCGCGGTTGTAACAGTCGTCACAATTTGTCTCATCATATGTGGAGCCACCTTAATAGTTAGAAGACGCAAGTCAACCGTTTGATTGCGAAGTTCTTGGTGTTAGCTAAAGTGAGAAGTTTGGACCGCTGCCTGAAGGGTTGAGCATGCAAGGAATGTTGAGTTTACATTTGAGTTCAGGCTTATTGACAGGTATCTTGAGTTGCTGAACCACAGGTTGTTTCCGTCATTTTGGGCTTGGGCGTCTTTTGCGACGGTTTGGAAAGCCGTCATGAACGCGTTGGCTGAGCTGGAGTTGTTCCATTGTATGTTCCAGATGAAAAGGTAATTGCCGCTGTTGCCGCCGCCTTGGTAATATGTGAAGTTGTCGCCTGTCCAACCGTTTGAAATGATTTGGGCTTGGCTTTGTGGTAGCCAGTTGCCGAGGAGGTCTTCAATGAAGTATTCGCCGTATGTGTTGTAGTTTTGTCCATAACTTGTCTGCATCTGAGTCCAGTTGCCTCCAGTCGGGGTTGGCAGAGTAACAGGTTTTGCGGTGACGTTTTCAAAATATTCTTGAGGGTTCAATATCTGTGCGGTGGTGCTGGGAACGTATCCTTGGGTATAGGCTTGGTTAACTGTGGCGAAGCCGCCGTTCTGATGTAGGGCGTTGACGAAGTTTTCTCCATCAGTGTAGGGGAAGTAGTCGATGTTGGAGAGCGTATCTGGGTGGACTTCACCCAGTGCAATGATGTCTGCGGGATAAGAAGATGTTGATGAGGGGGCAGGGGTGTTCAGTAGCCCTTCTTTTGTTAGGTTTGTGTAGGTATCAGCCATGAAAGTGGCGTCGCCTTCGATAAGAGCTGTGTGAGCTTTGTCTTCATCAAAAGTGGTTGCTGAAGGAATACCTGATTGCCAGATGTGGGTTAACTCGTGCACGAAGGTGGCTTCAGCGCCGGGTAAATCCCAAGGGTCGAAGTTTTCTTTCACAACCCAAATCTTGCCTTCCCAAGTTGCCGCAACATAGTCTCCTGCCCAATCAACAGTCGCTTGGTATAGGCTTCGG
This sequence comes from Candidatus Bathyarchaeota archaeon, assembly GCA_963827165.1. Taxonomy (GTDB): domain Archaea; phylum Thermoproteota; class Bathyarchaeia; order Bathyarchaeales; family Bathycorpusculaceae; genus Bathycorpusculum. The sequence goes on from CAWGZR010000006.1 coordinate 122,801, forward strand.
TTTTGCGGTATAAGGAAAAGTCCTTGGTAGATATTCTGCTCTATGGTAATCGCTTGTACGTTCTGTTGCGCGTAGCCTTTGCCCCAGGTATTGATTGCCCACTGTTTAGTTACGACCTCGAGTTGAACTTTAGGAAGCGACCCGTTTCGGATTTGTTCCCATGCGCCATAAGCGTCATTAAAAATTTTTTGGGCCTGCGCCTTATAGGCTACCATGCTTTGGCTCGGCTGGTTAATAACGATGAATAAGGTCACAGCGACAACAGCGATAATGAGGCAGGTGGCAGTAACCATAAGTTTTCTTTTGAAGTTCAAACACGCACCCTTAGCTCGACGTTTGGTTCGGATAGAAGCCGAGCAAAAAATAAACATTTCCCCAAATGGCAAGAACTAGAAATTTATTGAAAAACAAGGTAATTTGCAAATTCGTAACGTAAATTAAGGTACTTATCCAAGTTTTATTAGTAAGGCAGTGGAGATTTATGAGCCGTAAATCAATCTATTTTCACCACAGCTTTCTATTCTTTGTTTTATTATTGGTTGTGTTGCTCGCAGTAGTTGCATTGGTTTTTTTCGGAGCCGTAAGCATAGCCTTTGCAAACGTAGGCTTTACACCATTTACTATCTTTCTGCTTTTAGTTTGTACGCTTTTGGGAAGTTTCATCAACATTCCTCTGTTTAAAATGCGCGCAACCATCCCTATCGTGCACGATGACTACGTTAACTGGTTTGGTATACCTTACCGCATCCCACATGTAGAATACGGCACTTCAGTCACAGTTATCGCAGTTAACGTTGGAGGCGCCTTGATACCCACCGCGGTGAGCATTTACCTACTTGCCCGCTCACCATTAAACCTCATCGTGTTGAGCATCATAGCCATTCTCGCAGTTGTAATCGTGACACATTTGGTAGCTCACCCTGTAAAAGGAGTTGGAATAGCCACGCCGGCCTTTATCCCGCCAATCGCAGCAGCTGCTGCAGCATTTATTCTTGCTGCCTATGCGCCTTCACAGTCAAGAACAACAATTGCTTATGTTGCAGGCACCATTGGGACACTCATGGGAGCTGACCTGCTTAACCTGAACAAGATCCCGAAGTTAGGGGCGCCAATGGCAAGCATCGGAGGGGCAGGCACGTTCGACGGTGTCTTCTTGACGGGGATAATAGCGGTATTGCTTGCGGGACTTTGAATGACGCAGAACCGACGTCTGCAGCCAACTAAAATAAATTGTTAGCCGAGACCTTTTCGTAGCTTTGCCGATTCAAGCAGTGCTTTTTTTGCTTCGGCATCTTCTTTTTGGAGGTAACTCAGGAGAAAGTTGCTTGTGAAGTTTTCATGTTTGCGCCCGCAGACACTTCTAGGTCCGAGCTTGATGCCGAGTTTTTCTTCAACCGTTTTTAGATCGTCGGAGGTGTTCTGCAGGGCTTGTTTGGCTGTCTCTTCGCTCATATTCGCTCTCTTGGACAGAAGACTCTTCATTTCCAAAAGCAAATCTATGTTTTCCCAAGAAACATATTCGCCGATTGACTTTAGGTCGGACTCCATTTTCACATAATACTTCTTAAGAAGCTGGGTTTCATGGTCACTTAACTGGTTTAGAGCTCTTAAGCCAATGAATTCAGGCGGTAGGCCGACGCTGTACATAGCAGCTGAGAATGAGATTGCTCGTGGTAAGCTGACCCCGGCTACGCTTCTGCTGTATCCGAAGAGTCCTATGTGCAGTTTTCGTGCTCTTCTCGGAGGAACATATGATGCAACGGTGTTTATGAAAGGCGCTAACAACTCGATTTGGTTTTCGTATTCTTGTCTGCATTTGGAAAGAATCCCCAAAAGATCCTTCTCTTCAATGGGGCTTATGGTTTCTGATTCGCCGTTTGGTAGCCGCTGGTTGAGGCATTCCACTCCCTCTTTGACCTGTGCAAGTGGGTAATCGTATCTAAAGGCTGACTGCACGGTTACAGTTGACAGGCCTTTGTATTCTTCCAGGAAGTTGTCAATGTTTTCGGGTGAAAGATGTCCCCTGAACGGTTTTGATCCAACGCCTAAAATCGGATCTATGGATATTTCTTGTTGTTTTTCTATTTGCTTTAATTTGCTTAGAGCTATTTTGGAGAGCAAAACCGCGCAGAGCAGTCCGTAATTTAATGCGGGGTCGGATCTTGCAATGAAAACTCGTTGCTGTGCAGGCTTGATTGCTTGCAAATAGGGCAATATTACGTTGTCGACGTGCAGCAGGCTGTCAAAGTCTTCAACGAGGGGAATCACTTTTATTGTTTTAGGATGGAAAGAACCGAGCCAATCTTTGGTTTTCGTTGATTCATAAAGCGTCAATTCTTCATCGGCGATTATGGCTTTCTTGTAGTAGTTCAGAAGCATGATAAGTTCTTGGGCGTCGGTGGTGAAAGGCAAGATAACTTCGAAAATCGGTGTAACGGGCCTTTTGTAAACTATTGAAGCGATGTCGTAGGCGACAGGAATGTTTTGGAGAGTTTCCATGAAGAACTTTCGCTCGGCTCCCTCGATTTTAGGGTTAGGAATCCTGTAGGTTAGAAACACATCTTCGCCAATGGTGTGCGCTGAGAAGTAGTCCCAATGCTTCTGCAAAAGTTTCCTGACGACTCGTGTGTCAGTGTCTTTGCCTTCTGAGTCCCACATTACCTCTTGACAACCTAAAACGCTGAAAGAGTAGAAGGCTTCATACACTTCTGCTGTGCCGTTGATTACTTCCTCCGTACTCCATTCGGGGATTGCAGCGTTGTCAGGGTGCTGTGTAGACATCGTTGCTGGAGCCTTCAGGGTATCGCCAAATTTACCTTTCATTTTGTCCACTGCATTCTTAACCTTAAGCAAAGCCTTATGCTTTTATTTTAATTTTGCATTTCGCCCAAAGAATGTCGCCATATAAGTCGCGCATTTTTCGAGTTCGCCGCAACTGCTCAGAAGCTTCAGTTGAGAACTTTGTCTATCGAAATTTCGCCGTCGATTGAACGTATAAATTGGAGGTTTGGATAAAAATATGGCAAACTTTTAATAATAATAAATAGGAACTTATTGCAACGCTTGGAGTGGGGTAATTTGAAAAAAACTTTCGCAGTTATTGTTCTAGCTGTTTTGATTTTGGCGGCATTGCCAGTTTTGACTTTGCCAAATGTTAAAGCGAGTGCTTCAGAGGCTAGGGTTTTGACTTACAGTTGGTATACTGCACCGTCACCAACTATCTTAGCGGCGGAGCCTGGTGACTTGGTTGTAGTCGGTGAAATACAAAACGTCGGCTCAAACATCATACAGAACGTGACATTAACTGGGGCCGCTTACGACTCCAACGGAACGGAACTCGGCTCATCGCAAGGCACAGCCTTCGTATATGAAACAACACCTGGAGAAAAAGCTCCATTCAGCATCGACTTTCCCCCTTCAAGCAGTACTTCCACAACAACCCAGAGCTGGGCATCTCAAGTTACTCGCGTAACCGTGACAGTTCTCTCCGTCACCGACACTACCGTCGGCCCTTATGCAGGCTTAGTGGTTCCTGAGGCGCCATACGGCTTCAACAACAGCGGCACCTACACAACAGTCGGGACAATCATTAACAACGGCTCAGAAACCATCGGGAACGTTTGGGTTGTAACAACTTTTTATAACAGTGCAGGAACGGTTGTAGATTTGAATTTCACGAATTACGTGAACACCCCTCTTTCACCTCTCGCTCCGGGCCACCCGTCAAGATGGGTTGCAACTCCAGCCGATAACACGGCTCAAATTACAAACGAAATCGCATCATCCAGCTATACAATCGATTCTATGCCTTTTTCAAGCTCATCCCAAGGACAAGCCACACCGACACCCACCGCTTCGGGCGCATCTTCGGCATTTCCTTTGGAAGCTGTAATCATCGTGGTAGTTATCATTATAATTGCAGTCGTCGCCTTTATGCTGTTTAGAAAGAAGCCTGAAGCAGCACAGCCTCCGCCGCCGCCTCCACCGCCAACATCTTAAGCAACTTATTTTTTTATTAAAGTTTACACCCAAAAGGTCAACTCTGCAAAACTATTGTAAGCTGGTGCGGCAAGCAGCAGATTTTTTCGCTTAAATAGGATATTATAGGAACTGTTGGTTAGGCACCGAATCGCCGTTTTCGAAGCTGGAACGTTCTGATAGCTCGTAACAGGTCGATTCGCCGAAAGTCTGGCCAGTAAACATCTAAAAAGAGCAGTTCGCTGTATGCCGCTTGCCAGAGCAAGAATCCGCTTAGCCTTTCTTCACCTGAAGTCCGAATGATCATGTCGGGGTCCTGCTTATCCATATGGGAAGTATAAAGGTACTTTTCAAAAGTACTTTCGGTGACGTCAGCAATCTCCAACTCGCCATTCTTAACTTTCTCAGCAATAGTCTTAGCGGCATCAACGATTTCCGCTCTTCCGCCATACGCAAAAGCAAAATTCCAAAAGTAACGGTCATAATCCGCCGTTGCTTTTTCAATGTCCGAGATCGCTTCCTGCAGGCCTTTAGGCAGAAGGTTAACTCTGCCGATGATTTTCACGTGAACTTTGTCACGGTGCAGTCGTTCATCTTTGAGCAGTTTGCGGAATCTTTCCTCTGCAATCTGCATTATCTTTTCCACTTCCTCGGATTTTCGGCTGAAATTCTCGGTGGAAAATGTGTAGAGAGTCACGTACTTGAGGTCTAAAAGGTGGGTCCAATCTAAAAGTAACTCAACAGTGTCAGCGCCGCGTCTGTGACCCCACTTATCCTGCATGAGCATAGGATCTTCCTGACCATTTGCCCATCGCCTATTTCCATCCAAAATTATGGCGATATGTTCAGGTTTTATTCCACCCTTTACTTGGAGCCAGAGCCAACGCTCATAAATTCTGTATGCACCGATGAAAGAAAGCATTTTCTTAAGCATTAAAGCTGACTCCACGTATTGACCTGTTTTATAAACGTCTCTTGGGAAATTTTCATTATGTTAAACCCTAAGAACCTTGAATTAAATCTTGCCCTAATCCGACCGAGGAATTTTGGGGAAAGCTTTTCATTTGGCAATTTCATCCTTGTCGCATTTTTGGAAGAAGTCTTTAGAGGACCTGTTGATGATGAAAATCAACAGAACCGAAGCTATCCCAATCAAGATCCCCACCACTATTGTGTATATGAAAACTGAGAAGAACGGGTTGTTGAGAACTGAGATTGCTCCCCCGCCCCCTTTGAGTGGGTTGTATACTACGTTTGCTGTTGCGTCAAGAATCCATCGGCTCCAAGCGACTGAAACAATCAAGCCGATATTTCGCAGCATTTTTGAGTCCCTTTCAAAGTATAAACGTACGCTTCGACCAAAAAGAACTATTATTATGCCTATGACTACCAGGGTTTCTATGCCTTTAATGAAGAAAGTAGCTATTTTCGGGGTGACGGCTACCCAGCTATCGAAAGAAGACGGAAACGGCGCAATGTTGATGTTGACGTTTTGAACTCCTAAATAAACGCTGACTGCTATGCATAGGATTCCAGCGAAAACAGTATAATTTGAGATTTGCATTGGCAACGACGGTGGAGAATACTCTTTTACCCATGTGTACGCGTCTTTAGCTGACCGGTCAACGCCGAATCCCTTGATAAGCAGGTATCCTCCTATAACAATTACAATGGCAATCCCGAAGTAAGCAATAGCACCTGGGTAAACATAGTTGTTGATGGCCCATAAGATGCCGAAAATCAAAACGAGCAGCCCGGGCAAACCAAGCGCCAAACGGGCGTATCGTGGGTTATCCACTAGCAACCTAACGTATTTGCCGAAGACGGCTGCGGTTTCCTCGATGGATTCACTGTGCTTTATAACTATTCGTCTCACTGAGGATACGGGTACTCTGGATTCTACAAGAGGCAGTACAGCCTCATCGGAGTAACCGTCTGAAACTAGAATAACTTCATTGGCGCTGAAGGAGTCAAGCAGGCTATTTAGTTGACTGACGAGTTTTCGGTCCGCGCTAACGCCGCCAAGCTCTGAGCCTGATATGGTTGCGACTTCGAAGATTTCTTCCGGCTGCTTTTCATTCTGTAACCTGTCATGCAGACGGATTGCCTCAAACATGGCGTTTGCGTCAGGTTCTTCAGGGTCTTTTAAAGCTAAAGTGACGGCCCCATCCAGGTTGGCTGTTCTCCCGAGAAGCGGCGTTTTGACTCCAGCTTTAACCTCCAAGTCCCCGTCTCGATCGACACATAAAATCAGGATACGCTTTTGCGTTTGATCTTGCGTTTCCTTCTTAGCCATTATGGATTCAATCCAACTATATTAACGACTTAACTTTAATCTTGTGCTTCTGAATCGCCTTCCGCGTCGTCGCCCATCATGACCTGAAATTCATCCCAGCTCACTTCTTCGCCTTTCTGAAGTTTCTCCCTCGCCTCCGCACTAATCTTTTCTTTGATGGCTTGCTCCTTTTCCTTGTTCGCCTGCTCCCTCGCTTTGCTGACGCTTTGCTGTTCTTGACTAGACTTTTCGAACATCGCTCGATCACGCGCCCTAATTTCAGCAGCCGCCTTTGCTTCCTGAGCCATTTCAGTTTTTACCACGTTAAGTTGCCCAATTAACTGCCCAATCTTCTCGTACAATTGGGGAATAGTCTCATCTTTCGTTTTAATGAAAAGTTGATGTTGGCCGTCAGCTTGGCTCCTGCTGATCTTCATGACATTTACTCTTTCAATCATTTTTGAGTGGATTTCTTGGCTTTTGGCGGCTAAATCGGTTATTTCCTTATGAAGCACATCCGCTTGCTCGTCAAATGTTTTCCTTTGCGCAAGAAAATTTTTGATTTTGGTGTTCTGAACATCGATTTTTTTGTAGCCGCTGAGCATTATTTCAAGCTGCTTTACATTCTCTATAAGCATTTTTTCCTCTTGCAGGTCAAGAGAAGTGGTAGAAATTTTCCATTCGATAGCGTCATGATCTTCCTGCAAGTCCCGTTGGCTCTCCCGTGGGAGATTCTTTTTAAGAACAGCAATTTTTGCCCTCGCCGTCTTTATGCCTTCGTTGATGGGGTCGGACTGCGCCCTAATAGCATCCCTTTGACTTTTAAGCAGTCTGACTCGCTCATTTATTGTGTCGCGCTCGGTCTTTAGCCCGTTAATTTCATCCCTTGCTTTCGTAACTTCCTCGTTCAGCTCGTTTCTTCTGTCAATGTGGTTCTTAATTTGAACGTTCGCATTGTTCACTTCTTCTCTTAGCTTTTGGATTTGCTGGATGATATCTTGTTTTTGATTCATGTTTTGTTCTCTTGACACGCGGAAGCCTCTCTCTGATAACTTCAGTATTGTGGTGGTGGTGCAATTTATAACGATTATCTATGTTAAATCGTTATTTTCATGTAGTAAAGCATTATCAAGCTTATAATTTTTAAATACATGGTGCACCCATTGAGTCTGTGAGATGTACTCTATATGTCCTTTAATTACGATGACTTACTAAAGAAGGCTTGTGCTCAAATGCCTGAGGTTTCTGAGAAGCGCGAACGCTTAGAATTGCCAAGGCTAATGGTTAGTATGGTGGGCATGAGGACCATAATCTCGAATTTTAAAGAGGTTTCAGACGCCTTGGACCGCGATCCCATGCACATCCTCAAGTTCTTAACAAGAGAAATGGCCACTGCAGCAACTTTCCAAGATTCGCGAGCAATTTTCCAAGGAAAATTCCAACGAGACAGTTTTGAACGGCTACTGCAAAGGTACATGGAGAGCTATGTTGTTTGCCCAGTTTGCAAACGTCCCGACACAAGAATTGTGAAGGAAAAACGTTTATCATTTATAGTGTGTAACGCTTGCGGCGCAAAATCATCTATAAAACAACTATAAGGGACCATTGATGGATGTTTACGTGAACCTTAAAAGAGCCGGCAGAAACGTCCTCTTAGCAGTCTGCGACTGCGAACTTTTAGGCAAAACACTGCAAGAAGGCAAAATCGTCTTCAAAATCAAAGAGGAATTCTATAACGGCAGAAAAGCAACAGTTGACGAAGCTATGGGAATGATAGATAACTCGACCATAGTGAACCTCGTTGGCAAAGTATGCGTTGAAAAAGCCATAGCACACGGCTACGTACACCCCGAAGCAGTCATAAAAATCGAAGGCGTACCCCATGCACAAATCATGAAACTTTGAAGACACCTGAGGTAAATAGTAAATTTATTATGAGATACCGCAGAAAAACAGGAGGCCTATTCGGCTAGACTTAAGCTCTAATAAAAAACTTTGAACAAGCCTTAACACCAGAGATAGCGATTTGGGAATGTTGCCTCATTTCTTGGTTAAAAACCATTAAATACCGCGCCTGACGCTTCAGGCCGCTTCAGGTTTTTGCGCATGCTTTGTTGTAGGGTGTGCTTAAAACTTCTTTCACTTTGTTGGTTATCACGGGGCCCAGTCCATTAACGGATTTTGACCAATCATCGGCGTTTATCAACGCGTTCAGGGGCGTTTGGTAGGATTCAAGGATGGCTACTGCTTTTTCTCTACCGATACTTGGTAAGCTGGCCACAAGGAAGACTTGGGCGTCTGAGATTGTGTCGCATTTCTTGATGGCATGCACGATTGGGCTTCTTTTTTCCACTATCTGCTCTTGTTTGGCTGCGGTGTAGAGGAAATCAGCTGTTTCCTTCTGGTTAGAGGTGTTTACTATTGCGATGCCGTTCTTTGCCAGATTGAACATTGCTCCCCAAATCGCGCTGGGTTGAATATTGCTGAACTTGTAAATTATCGGCAAGTAGCCTTCAAGCACAATAAGTGACTTCGGGTAGGCTTCTTTTAGGGTGAATAGCTGTTCGAAAAGGTAACGCCGAGTCAAGGTGTAGACGAAATCGCGTACGGTTTTGCGTTCGACTGCGCATTGGTCAGAGAGCACATAGTCGCCTTTCTCCAGCATCTGACGCTTAACGTTGGCGCCATGCTCAACCAAGCCCGTAACGATCTTCTGCGCACTGCTGGCTTCGCGGCTATCAATTATGATAGTGGGCTCCTCGCCTGGCTTCTTCTTCTCGTTTACGTAAGGAAGCAACGTTTCTTCTCCAGACATAACTCTCAACCTAAAATACGATACCTACGACGCAGGCTTATTTCAATTACGCTCCAGCCGATGTGAACGAAAAGGAAGGGCTGTGCAGCTTTTTACTTGACTTAGGGTTTTTGCGCAAGCGTCATTGTCTTTGCCGTAAACGACTCCATTTTGTAGACTTCAATCTGCGGCATCGACACCTTGACTTTCTCTTTGAACTGTTCCTTCTGTTTGCTTGAACCATGCATGGTTATTGCAACGTCGGGTTTAACGTCAGCGGCCATTTTGTAGGCGTTTTCAGGTGAAGCGGTTGGGGACATTCTTCCAACGGGAACAATAGCTACCTGTGAGGGGTAATCTTTGAGGTTAACATAACCTGAGTCGCCTCCGTGGAAAACCGTTATGTCATCCATCTTAAATTGGTAAAGCATTATTGGTCCTCGATGGATTCCCTGAATTGCCGTGACATCAACGTCCCCTAGAGTGTAGGTTTTGCCGTTTTCTGCAATTACGAGTTTTTCGTTAGTTATTTTTCCTTTAAGCTTTCTAAACACCTTAGATTCGGCGAGAACTGGCGCTGCGGTTTCTTTGAAGATTTCCTGTGTTTTTCCTGATGAAAAATGATCCAGGTGATCATGCGTTAAGAGAACTATGTTAATGCCTTTTAGCGCCTTCACCTCATCGCCTTTGAGCATGCCCGCGGGATCGATCAAAACGGAGTGCCCAACGCTTCTGATGATGAAACCTGAAACACCCAAGTAGAAAACAGAAAACTCGTTTTTCTGCAACGGAGCAGCGAAGAACGCTTGTATCTCCTTAGCCTTGCTTTCCCTAAACAAATCGAAGCACCTGCTTCACTGTGAAGGAATCAGGTATAAAAATTAACCGCATGCTCACTTACCGACCATGGAGTTTGGGAAATAAGGAAAGGGTTTTCCGAGCTCGAAAAGGGACCATTGGATGGGTAAAGATGATTTTATTCGTACCTGATTAAGAATAAGGGTTGTTTTGCGTCTCTGCGCCTTACTTCTAGTGGTATATCTTCTAATGTGGTAAGCTGGAGTCTTGTGGCTAGACACTCTTTTTTTGGCTTATCTTGAAAGTTTTTCTGTAATAGGATAGAGTTTTCTGTTTGACAATCCACTAACTCTCACCTTAGTTAGCCACTTAGCATCATAGGATATACACGCTTGTGACTGTCACGATACAACAACAATGCAGAATCATCTAAAGTAAAATCAAGGGAAAACAGAATTGAAACGCTGAATGAATGATTAATTGCAAACTAAATTAAAGGAACTATGGTTTCGATTGCGATAAAAATAAAATGGAGGGTTTATGGTCCCTTTTTGGTTACTTCTTTTATAACGCCGGCAGCTACGGTTGTGCCCATGTCTCTGATTGCGAAGCGTCCTAGCTCTGGAAAGTCAGTGTACTGTTCGACTGCAATTGGATGAAGCGGCTCCATTCTTACCCATGCTGCGTCTCCTGTCTTGAGGAATGCTGGTTTCTCTTCTGTCACTTGGCCTGTGCGTGGATCGATTTTCTTGACGAGTTCTGTGAATTTGACTGCGATTTGTCCTGTGTGGTAGTGAAGTACTGGTGTGTATCCTGCTGCTATGGCAGTTGGGTGATAAATGACGATGATTTGGCCGATGAATTCTTTTGCTACTGTTGGTGGGTTGTCAACGGTTCCTGCTACGTCGCCTCTGTGAATGTCAGCTTTGGCTATGCCTCTTACGTTCATGCCGATGTTGTCGCCTGGTTCAGCCATTGGAATCATTGTGTGGTGCATTTCGATTGATTTAACTTCGCCTGTCTTGTTGCTTGGCATGAAGATTATGTTTTGTCCTGGTTTTAGAATGCCTGTTTCGACTCTGCCAACTGGTACTGTGCCGATGCCTGTGATGCTGTAAATGTCTTGGACGGGTACGCGGAGGGGTTTGTTAGTTGGTTTAGCTGGGACTTCAAGGAGGTCTAACGCTTCAATTAGGGTTGGACCAGTGTACCATGGTAACTTGTCGGTTTTTTTGATGAGGTTTTCGCCAGTCCAGCCTGAAACGGGTATGAAGTTGATTTTTTCGATTTTGAAGCCTACCATTCGGAGCATTCTTGAAACTTCGTTCTTTATTTCTTCGTAGCGTTCTTTGCTATAGTTTACAGAGATGTCGTCCATTTTGTTTACTGCAACGATTAGTTGGCGGATGCCCAATGTGAATGCGAGAAAAGCGTGTTCACGGGTTTGTCCTCCTGGACCGATGCCTGCTTCGAACTCGCCTTTTTTGGCCGAGCAGAAAAGAACTGCTGCGTCTGCTTGGCTTGCACCTGTAATCATGTTCTTTACGAAGTCGCGGTGTCCTGGTGCATCGATGACTGTGTAGTTGAATTTCTTGGTTTCGAATTTGAGGAACCGTAGGTCAATTGTAACTCCTCTTTCTCGTTCTTCTTTGAGGTTGTCGAGTACCCAAGCGTACTTGAATGTGCCTTTGCCCATTTTTTCGGCTTCTTCTTCAAAGGCTTTGATTGTCCGCTCGTCGATAGCGCCTGCTAAGTAAAGAAGGTGACCTGTAGTTGTTGATTTTCCGTGGTCAACGTGCCCCATGATTATGAGGTTTAAGTGGGGTTTTTCTGATTTGCTCATTTTTTCTTCCTCTGTTAATGCATACCTAATTTATGAATTCGTAATCACATCAGTTCACCCAATTATTTTAAGTTTGTGCGTCTGACTCCCCCAAAAAAGGTAAAGTTGAGGCATTAGGTTTGTGAAAGTTGCGACTTTAAATTTTTTTCTTTGTTTTTTGGGTTGCTTTTTGGGTTTGGGGCTTGAATCGTTTGCAGGTTGCGTCAACTAAAGTCTACTAAAGTCAACTATAGTCTATAAAAGTCAACTAAAGTCAATAAAAGTCCGCTAAAGTCAACTAACGTCAACAGAAGTCAACAGGTGGCCAATAGGTTCACCTAACACAGAAGCCAAAAGTCGTGACTGAAACAAAACTCAAGAAGTGTCGGTTGACGATAGTTTGCAGCTTTTCGACCAGAGTATATTTGTGTCTTGGGTCGGTTTTTTGGTTTTTGGCTTGGATTGGCTGCAGGTTAAGTCTAAAAGTCTCCTTAAATCGCCTAAAATCTCTTAAAAATTCTCGTTTTCTTTAAATTCTCTCAAAATGCAATCAAGGCAACGGCAAAAAGCCAAAACAAGACCAAGCAACTTCCTGTTATTTGCCGGTCCAGGATTTTTCGGGTGCCCTTAATTGCTCGGTATTGCCGGATTTGGACGCGTCTTTTTTGGTGGCTTAGGTTTAGGTGGGCTTATTAGCCGAGGGTTGACAATGGCTTATCTATGAGTACGCTTAGCGGCACATTTCAGAGGGTGTCCGTGGTTACCACCACTTGGAACGAAAGAGAAAACATTGAAGAGCTAATCCTCAGGATCAAATCCACACTTAAGGGTATCCCCCACGAAATAATAGTTGTTGATGACAGCTCTTCTGACGGAACTTTAGACGTTGCGAAGCGCATTGCGGATGTAGCGGTATCTAAAGTTCGGGAGGGACAATCCAAAGGTTTGCTTTATGGGATGAACCTGGCCAAGTTCCCTATAATTGTCACCATTGACGCGGACTTAGAAAACAATCCCGAACTTATCCCTCCCTTGATTCAGAAACTTGAAGACGTTGATTTAGCCGTGGCCTCAAGAACAGTTGTCCCAAGGTTCTCCGAGAGATTTGCTACCAAAACTTTGGGCAAAAAAATTGGCGTTTCAGATTTTTACTCCAACTTTAGAGCCTACAAAAAAGAAACCCTCCAAGGCTTGACATTGCAGGGCGGTGAAACCTTCGGCGGCGAGTTGCTGGTCAAGGCAAAAAAGAATGGATTCAAAATCGGTGAAATAAAATATGATGCTCCACCCAGGCGCAATAATCCTCGCATAGGCGGTGACATTCGCGCAAACCTCAGAATATCAGCTGCGACACTCAAATGCCTAATTATCTATTTGTTTTAAGGTGCAGGCCAGCCGTTTGTTTGTATTCTAAAGATGCAGTGGTTGCTTGTTCACAGCCACAAACCGTTAAGTTCAAAGCCACCTTACTCTAATTGTTTATCAAGGCTTTTTTGGAAGGATAAATCATGAGTCAACCAAACGAAATAGCAGATTTAGAGGTCGCCACGCTTGCTGCTGGCTGCTTCTGGTGTACAGAAGCTGCGTATAGCATCATTAAAGGTGTTGAGCGGATTGAGCCTGGTTACACCGGCGGATCGGTTCCCAACCCATCTTACGAAGATGTTTCCACAGGCACCACCGGACATGCGGAAGCCGCACAGATTTACTTCGATCCCAAGGAGATAAGTTACCGCGAAATTCTTGAAATTTTCTTCACGATCCATGACCCGACGTCACTTAACAGGCAGGGCGCAGATGTTGGAACCCAGTACAGGTCAGCCATCTTCTATCACAATGAAACCCAAAAGGTTGAGGCGCAAAAACTCATCGATGAACTCAACAAGGAAGGGATATGGAATACGCCGATTGTAACCAATGTCGAACCTCTTAAAGTATTTTACAAGGCCGAAACCTACCATAAAGATTACTTCAAAAAGCACCCGAAAGAACCCTATTGCCAAGTTGTCATTGCGCCAAAAATTGCGAAGCTCCAGCACCGATTTGTGAACAAGATAAAGGCCGCACCATGAAAGAAGAAAAGCAGACAAATTGCAGGGCTGAAAAAGTTATACTGGAAATCGAGAAAGCGGCGCGGCGGGATTTTCTTCCGATTGTGGGTCCAAACAGGGGCAAAATCTTAGCTGACGAAGTTCGAAAGGCTAAACCAATCATATTTTGGAAGTTGACACACTAATCGGTTACTCAGCAATCCTCATTGGAAAGGAACTGGGCGAAGACGCCGAAATAGTGACGATTGAAATTCACCCTAACGAAGCCGAAAGGGCTGGGTCAAATATTGTCAAATCGAAAATTAAGCCTAAAGTAACAATCATAACTGGTAACGCATTAGAGGTTATCCCAACATTAAAACCCTCTTTTGACTTCGCCTTCATTGACGCCGAAAAAACCGAGTATCTCAAGTATCTCGAGCTTATGGAACAAAAATTTCACAAGGGCATTGTTGTTGTGGCGGATAACGCTGGAATCTTCGCTGACCAAATGAGCGACTACTTGGATTACGTTCGAAATTCTGAGAACTACAGAAGCCGCTTTGCGCAGGTTGAAGAGGATGGTTTGGAAATAAGCTTCAGGATGTGATTCTCAAAATGAAGGAATTTGGCTGCAGGTCAACCTTTTGGCTGGCAGTTAAGCGGGTATTTTGCATACTATTTCGGCAGACTTCCATGCGTCTTCGACTATTTGCTGAACATCTTGCATTGATGCAGCTATTTTTTCGCCTGCGCAGGTTAAACGGTAGGTTTTTAGTGTTCTTCTATGGAAAACTAGTTTCTTGCCCTTCAAGCATCGCAGATATTTATAACTTATTCTTGTTGAAAGCCCTGTTTGCTTGGCGAGTTTAGTTGCGCTGATTCCTTCGCTGGAGAGGGCATCGTAGATTTTTCGTTCGGTTTGGGTAAAGGTGTTTTTGTCGGGGTCTCGTTTTGACTTGAAGAAGAAAATGTAGTCTCTTCCTTTAGGCGTTGTTATTAGTTTGGTTGAACTTAGGCGATTTAGTACGCGTGAAACGTTTTTTTGCAGAATAAGGGGTTCGATGTCTTCAAATGTTTTGGGTCCTGAAATGAGGGCTTGCAGTAGTGTTTCTTCGTAGCATTCGGAGTGGGCGGGGAGTTTTCTGGCGAGTTCTTGCAGAGGCCCGAGCAATTGGGTAAAGCGGAGACCGAAAGCTGTCGCGTAAAAATCTTCACGTGATTGAGCGGCTAAACCAACTTCTATGAGCGGGCGCAGGTATTCTTCGCTGATTGTGCTTTGGCTGTGGTTTTGACCCGCTTCCTTAAGTTTCTTTTGCAGCTGCCCTACCGTGTACCTGCCGTTTATCATGGCTTGGAGGATTTGGAGTCTTGTCTCGTTTTTTAGGGCGTTGAAAAGTTCTTTT
This sequence comes from Candidatus Bathyarchaeota archaeon, assembly GCA_963827165.1. Classification (GTDB taxonomy): domain Archaea; phylum Thermoproteota; class Bathyarchaeia; order Bathyarchaeales; family Bathycorpusculaceae; genus Bathycorpusculum. Next base: position 137,904 of record CAWGZR010000006.1, read on the forward strand.
ATGTAGGTGGGGCTTGCTAAGGCTTTTCGCAGGGTGCGCAACTCGTTCTTCAGTTTGTACGTTTGGCAACGATCTATGCATTGTAGGGGAGATATAGGCGAGCAAGCTTTGCACACCTCATCAAGAGATTTCAAAATTGAAGATAAATCACGGTTGTTTTCTGTTCTTTCAGGCGGCGAAACTAAATCAAGGACTACCAATTTGCCCATCCAATTCCTCCAGAATGGACTTGTAGATGTTGATGTAAAAGCGTTTTCGTCAAGGATTGTGGACTGAAGCTTAGTCAAACTTTCTTGACTAACTTTTTACACTATTTTTGGCTCCTTCGGTCCAAGATGCCACATTAAACTTCCAAAAGACAACATGCTTTTTGACTTGCGGATGAATCTCAGCGACGGCAATCTATTGTTTATCTAGCTAAAGCGCCTAAATTACCTGCATGAAGGTTAGTAGGCTATGTCTTTTTGGCTATATGCTTGCTATGTTTGCAAAGGTGCCGATAGCCGGGCATGGCATGTGTAGAAGGTTTCCAAACTTTGCGTCTACACGGCAGTCGAAAAATTACCCTTGATTTAGCGAAGTCAAGAGGTTTCTTTATCTAAAACCCGAAAAGAATAAGGCACCTGATATTAAGCAAGCTCAACGTGGTTTTTTAGAAAGTCTTAATGAAGCCCTTGGTATCTGCGGCGTTTTCCGCGCTGGTTATTCCTTAGTTGTTCTCCACAAATGGGGCAGTAGGCTTTTCCTTTTGATACTGGGAGAGTGCTGCCCGCTGGGAAAAAATGTTCGTGCGGACATCTAAGGTCAAAGTCGAAGCTTTGGGTTTCGTAATCGTAGGGGTTTGTGATGATGTCTTCTTCGAGGGATAGATTGCTTTGTTTGATTTCATGTGTAGGCTCCTCGGCAGGGATAGCAAGTTTGAATTCTGGGAATGATTTAGAGGAAGTTTCTTTTTTGGCGGGAACGATGGTTTTAGCGGGTTTAGTGAGAAAATTCGGTTTGACTGAAACGGTAATTTCTGCTTTGGGAATAACGACCTGGGCAACCTTCGTTTTTAAAGGGGCTTTGTATATCTGGGCGGCGGGTCCTTTTTTTATTTTTATTATTGCGGCGGTGGTTGAGGTTCCGCAGTCGGGACAGCTTTCGCTGAATCTGGGGAGACATCGTCCGCATTTTCGGCAAAATGGCATATGCTCACTTTAACTTTTTAAAAGCAAAATAGTTTTGGCTGCCTTTAACCTTAACGGAGAATTTTAGAGATTACCTGAATGTTTAAAGGCTATTGGATCAGTTTTTGTTTGGGTGGGCGATGACGAGTCTGGCCCCGAAGACGTTAGGATGATGAGGATCTTGAGTGCGAAAAGCCCGGCGTTAAAATTAGCGCTGCGGGCATAAGAGCCCACCTTCGGATTCGACGCACTTATTACCTATTAAAAAAGGGGAGGACGATAGCTTCTGTTACAACTGTTATAAAAAAGAAACTGTTGCCATTTGTCAACATAAATATCGTTACAAAAAAAGGAAAAATTAACCAGTTTCAGTTGCATGCGGCTTGTTGAGCTGCGATTAGAGGCTGAACTGCTAAACCCACTACGTACGTTTATTGCAGTAAGGGCAAATGTTTTGGTCTTCTCGGACAGATCGTTTACAGTGAGAGCAAGTTTTCGAGTGCATTGCCGGCCTACTGTAACCCGACTGCGGCTGTTGTCTGTAGCCTGAAGGTGGGCTTGATGGTTGGCTATAACGCGATGCATAAGAGCTTGGTCGGTAGCTTGACGACTGATTATAACGGGATTGAGAGGAACCCGATGACTGCTGCCTGGAACTGTAGGGAGTATAACGCGAGGAGCCAGCGGCACTTGATGGAGCGGGATTATAACTGGAGGCTTGCGGACCATAACCGTAACCGGAAGGAGAACCTCCTGAACCATAGGGAGCCTGTGACGGCCCCGAACCATAAGGCATACGATCCCGGTCACGATCGCGCTCACGTTCAAGCAGCATTTTCTGCCTGCTGGACCTACTATACAGGAGCGTACCTGACACAGCAAACGCTACCAATACTGCCACAATTATTCCGATAACTATAGGAGAAAAGAACCCCGACGAAGAAGCAGAAGTCGGTGAAAAAGTTGGAACAACATTGCTATTTCCATTGCCGTTCCCGTTACTGTTACTATTACCGTTCCCATTGTTGTTACTATTACCGTTTCCAGAGGAACTGGTCGGTGCAGGTGAAGCTGTTACATCGCCGCCGCCAGTTACCACGAAAGTTGCGGTGGTAGTCATGCTGGAACTGTCATAAGATATAATGTGATATGTGCCTGCGGCCAAGTCGGGTACAGTGGTGCTACCACCTATTTTTCCATTAGCATCAGCAGTGAGAGCTTGGGCAAACATGTTGTTGCCGACAAGGAATGTAGCTGGTTCACCAGGAGAGTATCCAGTCCCGTTGATTAAGACAGTCGAGCCTACTGCACCCTTCGCAGGGGTTAAAGTAAATTTAGGATTGATAATCGTCGCTTTTGCCGCTGGCGTCGCCACGACAACCATCGCTATTATGCTCACGAATAATAATAAAGTCATAAGTTTAGCTGGTTTTTTATTCATGCCCGCGAATGGTTTTTTCAACATAGCTCTCCCCGCTACCAAAGGGTTATCTTGCTTATTTATCGATTGCTTATTTAACACTTTGCAAAAAGCGCTCTAAGCCGAAGACAATAAAGTTTTTGGAGCATCCGGTTTGTTAGAGGGGTTATTTTTTGTTAGGTTTCTCCCACAGCTCGAGCTTTTCTTTCTTCAGTTCAGTGCGTTTACGTTGCAGGTACCTGTACACTGTCTGATGCTGGCAGCCTTCGATAATCATCTGTGCCGCGTTCCGTGCTGCATCTACCTGTGTGAAGCTCCCGATGAACCCGACTGTGTGACCGTAAACCGCCACGTTGGCTTCTGTTAATTCCTCGATTAGTCTTCTTGTTTTGCCTTCAGTACCTATTATTCTGCCTTTTACGCGTTTGATGTCAGATTCAGAGCGCCCAAAAACTTGTCGCAAGTCAATCATGTCGAAGATTTCGTCTTCGTTGCGTATTAGGCGATAAGTTGCTTCAGGTGCAAACCCTCTACCGATTGCAGTGACAACATCTTTGGCTTTCAATAACACTGATGGATCTGGAGCTTTTTCCGTAAGGGTGATGGTTACGCTGCCTTCACTGTCCACATCGATTTTAACGGTAAGTCTTTCTTCAATGTACTGCTTGACTTTTCCTTCTTCGCCGATTAGTATGCCGACGCGGTCTTTCGGAATCCTTACAAAAGTGTCTAAACCTGACATTTCAACCAACTACCATTTTATGTAATTCTTCAACTGAAATAACTTCAACATTTAACCGACTAAAGAACCTATTCACATTCGTTAAATCACGCACCAGCAACTCGTCAGCCAGTGGATGTTGAATTGAAACTGACTGGGACATGTCGAAAACGACAGGTTTGCCTTTCCACATCATAATATTATATTCACTCAGGTCTCCGTGAACTATCTTTGCTTTCTGATAAAGCCGTTTAATAGAAGTGACGATTATTTTGTAGACTTTCTCGGGATTTTGTGGAGGCTGTTCCTTAAAAGAAGGTGCACTGACACCCTTTTCCCCAATAAACTCCATAACTACAACGTTGCTTTTAACCGCCATAGGTTTTGGTACACGCACTTTTGCGTCGGTGGCTTCTTTAAGGTTGCGGAATTCTTTTTGCGCCCAAACCGTCATTAATGAGCGGGTATCGTGTTTGACATCTTTGAACCGAGGGTCGCCTTCAATGTATTTGTGCATACCTCTCTTGAATTCGGCAGATGAGGTCAAATAAATTTTTACTGCTAAATCTTTGCCTTCTTTGTCAGTGCCCCAATAAACCCGCGCTTCCTTCCCCGAACTTACTACCCCGTTAAGCTCGTAGAAAACGCCGCTGTTAAGCATGTCAAAGACAACCATTCGGGTGGTTTGGTCAAAAACCTCTTCCACTGTGGCGCGTTCCTTAGTCATGTCATGGATCAACATTTTATCTCTTCGTTCCACCCTTCGTTCGTTATGAGCAAGACGTTCATGAGCTTTCTTAGACATGACAATCAGTACTTGCTAATCCTCTAAAGTATTAAAACCGCTCGGAAAACTTTAAAATTAATTAAATCATTAAACGAATTTTCGCGGACTCTTTTTTTGTAAGGGATTAAAGAACCCAGTTTTCGACATGAAAATCACAAAATTTAA
>CAWGZR010000007.1:0-54892 GCA_963827165.1 Candidatus Bathyarchaeota archaeon
AATGGGACAAATGTAAAAATCCTTATTCGAGATACTCATAAGTACGGGATCATACTGGGATATGTAAAGAAATACGAAAACGCATTACAAGATGTAGCTGATTCAGTTTTGAGTGCTATCGAGTGAGTTGTATCATCGCTGAAAATTCTACCCTGGAGGAGCGATGATAAAACTCGGCAGGATTCTCGGTCGTTTGTTGATTGGGGCGAGATGCGCATCCCGATCGAACAAACCGAAGGACACCTGCCATTGATGCCGTAAGATTGCACATTGCAGGGACACGGCGGCGCCGTGTTCCTAGCTTTTAATCGGTATGCCAGCCAGGCAAAGAAGGTCACTCCTGCGCAACTGGCAAGGAAATCAAAAATATCGGATTGGCGCGTATGGAAAAAGCGCTGCGAATATTCTTCGAAGCCGATAAACAAAGCCAGGACCAAACTTGTGATAACGGCGAGCCGCCTCTTATCCGCGAATGGACGCGCCTCGAAGACGCTTAAATTAATCACGAAACTCAACAATCCAAATAGCGTGAAATGTCCAACCTTATCGCCGTATGGGAAATCATAGACTTTGGGCAGCGCACCCATATGACCGGTATCGGCCAGGATGATAATCAAAACCATGAACAGCCCAAAGAAAACCGCCCAGCGTTTCATAAAAGATTGAAGCGCCTCGCGGCGCTTCAGATTTAATTCGCTGTCGCGGGTTCGCTAGCGCGCCACGCTTGCCATGCTTCCCACACCGCCGGAAGAAGCGAGACCACAACGATGCCGATCACAACCATGGAAAAATGATCCCGCACGAATGGAATGTTGCCAAAGAAATAACCGGCGAACGAAAAGAGCGCCACCCATACCACACAACCCGTAACGTTATACATTGAGAAATAATCAAAAGGCATTTTGCCGATGCCTGCCACGAACGGCGCAAAGGTGCGGATGATCGGGATGAAGCGCGCCAGGAAAATCGTTTTGCCACCATACTTTTCAAAGAAGGCGTGCGTGCGATCCATGTAATCCTGCTTGATCCATTTTATGTTTTTCGCTTCATCGCCGAGCCAATAACCGATCCAATAATTGGCTGTATTGCCCGCAATCGCGGCGATCATCAAAAGAATCAGCAATAACCAAAGGTTTATCGAACCGATTGCCGCGAACGTTCCGGCAGCGAAGATCAGCGAATCACCAGGCAGAAACGGTGTGATAACAAAGCCGGTCTCCATGAAGATGATGAAGAACAACAGGCCATAGGTCCACGCGCCGTATTGCGCGATCACGGCGGCCATGTGTGTATCAAGATGCAGGAATAGGTCAATCAGAAAAGACATGAATTACCTCGATGGAAATTTTTGGAACACCGCATTATACCGCATCACCCTTGTCGTTGGGGCTGTGCCTGACCAAACTGACCCAGTACCCCACGGCAAGCAATATCAAGCTTCCGACAATTCCCATCCCAAGATTGAGTGTGCCAATTCGAAACAAAATCCAATTACGCAAGATTCCAATAAGTTGACCCCCCGCAAATCCAATCAATGATAGGATGAGATAGAAAACCAACCGAAAAAATCCGCCGCCGAGAAAGAGATGAAACAACGCGCCAATCAGTACGGCGACAACACAGCCAACGCGAGAGACGAAATCGTCATGGTCATTGAATCAACCCGCCGCCGATCAATACATCGCCGTGATAAAAGACCGCGGCTTGTCCGGCCGTTATATCTCTCTGCAGCGCATCAAACTGGACTTTGACTTTTCCATTGTCCAATGGCATGACCAGCGCCCCGGCCTCTTTTGCGGTATAACAAATCTTAACTTCGGCGTGAAACGCTTCGCTCGGCGTTTCGCCCGAGATCCAATTCACGTCATGCGCGATCAATTCGCGCGAGCCAAGTTCATCTTGCGTTCCGACGATCACGGTATTCGCCAACGCATTTTTTCCTAAAACATACAGCGGCACCGACAAAGGAATACCCAATCCTTTTCGCTGACCGATCGTGTAATTCGCCAGTCCGTTATGTTCGCCAACCACTTCCCCATCAGGTCGCGTGATCTTCCCCGGTTTTAACCTACCCGCCGCGTTGCGTTCAAGAAAGTTGCGATAGTCATCACCTGCAAGAAAACATAAATCCTGGCTATCATGTCGAGATGCAGTCGGCAGTCCAAACAACTCGGCGATCTTGCGAATCTCCGGCTTGGTGTAATCGCCAACTGGAAACAAAGCCCGCTTCAATTTTTCTTGATTCAAAACATGCAACACATACGATTGATCTTTGGCGCGATCCACCGCGCGCCACAACTGATGCTTATCTCCAGCATCTTGCTTTCTGGCATAATGTCCAGTTGCCATAAATTCCGCATTCAGAGCCAGTGCATAATTCAATAAAAACTCCCAGCAAATCTGGCGATTGCAAATCAAGCATGGATTCGGCGTCTCGCCGCGCGCATAACCATCCAGAAAATATTCGACGACCGTTTTACGAAAAACATCTTTCGCGTCCACAACATAAAACGGAATATCCAGCTTAGCCGCAACGCGACGCGCTAATGCCATCGCATCCGGCGTACAACATCGATTTCGAGTTTTCTCTTCCCGGCTCCGACCACAACCTCAGCATCATGCCGACGACTTCATATCCCTGTTGTTTGAGTAACGCCGAGGCAACCGACGAATCGACTCCGCAATTCTACAATTGTCTAATATGTAAATTAGAAGGTTCCCCACCTTCAAGCAAAACCTAACGAGACTACGATCTTTGCCTTTGCCTCGATTAATCTATTGCAAAAACCTGCGAATTTTTTCCTTTGTGTTTTGAGTTGTTTTCTGGCGGAAAAGCTTAAATCATCTGCAGGTTGCGTCAACTATAGTCTACTAAAGTCAACAAAAGTCAACTATAGTCAACAAAAGTCTACTAAAGTCAATAGAAGTCAACAAAAGTCAACCAACGTCAACAAAAGTCGACTAAAGTTAATAGGCGGCCACGGCACTCAATAAGCGCAAATGAAGTCAAATTTGATAAATAAAAAACAGGATAAATAACATATGCCCATAATTGAAAAAATCGCATTTAAGAACGTGCTTGAAAAAGGCAGCAGAATCCAAGTTCCAAAGTTGATCCGCTGGGAATTCAAAGTCGAAACAAATCAACTATTAAATGTTGGAGTAAACGACATAAACACTCAAATCGGATGGCAATTCTTTTTCGCAAAAATGTCAAAAGAAGGACGCATAAGAATTCCCCTAGTGATAATAAAACTTCTCCAAACCGACGAGTCAGACATTACCGGGCATGTCCTAGAAGTAACACTCGAACCCGGACAAACAACAGAATAAAATAAAGGCTCTTCTAAAAAGCTAGAATGAAATCTTTTCTTCTTACTTCATTTGCTAACAGGCATGCCAAGAGCAATCAATGGCTTGGTAACCTCTTTGAAGTTGTGTGACAGCTAGCACCCGACATTCCCCATTTAGTCGTTTAGGAGTTTGAATTTTGACTAAAAACTCTTCAAAACGAAAACTTGGGGGTCAGATGCTGTGTTCCATTATCTTGCCGCTGTGGGCTACTTGTCTATGAACCCAAAGTTCACGGGGGTTAGAGCAGGGCTGCTTGCATACTGGGCACTTGAAAACTTGATTCATCATGGGCCAAAACCTCAACGCTAACTATCAACCGAGCGGGTATATTAAAAAGTGTGACTGTATCGATGCAGCAACAGGCGAGCAAGCATTTCTGAGCTTGAACGCAATGCCTTAAGATTAACGGATTTTCCATGGAAACCGTAGAAAAACATGCTACGATTCAGTCCGGGTGTTTTTCTTTAGAGCCTATTTGGAACCTTTATTTTTAATGAAATCTTTTCCTCAGGTTTCAAAAATTCCTGAAGTTGCATCCATTTCGCAAGAAAATCCAAACCTTTTCCTGTTGTGGCATACTCCATTGTTCCATGCTGCAGTTGAAGCAACTTTAATTCTTGGAGTTGCGCTAGGCATTCTTGAATGGTGTTGAAGGAAAGGTTTAGCTTTTGCATCAACCTTGTTTTTACCATGGGCGTTCTGCAGGTTTGAAGTATCTCTGTGGAAATCTGCAGCCGACTTCTTTTTAGTAGAGCTCGTTGCATGACATCTTGACCTTTTGTAGGCTAAGGTTTTGTCATGGAGGTTAATGTAGGGTTTCTCAGGAAACTATTGATGTCTCTGTAATCTCTATAGTTAGAGTAGGGGTTCCTTCCAAGGCAGAGGCGTCTTTGTCTCTAGGTTTTTTCCGTGTTTTGCAATCTTTGTAAACTATGCAGCTTTCGCAGCTAGGCGTGTTGCTTTTGGTTTGGCAATCCAATACTATTGTTTGATCCATTATTTGATCCATTTTTTTTCCTCTAACGCGGGTTATAGCCATAAAGGCTCTTTTAAGATTAATCTTAATATTATATATTCATATATAAGATGACAATGTGCTCTATATATAAAAATATTTCCCAAAAATATTTTCCCCTAATGCAACGGTTCACATACACTTCAAGGTGGCGGGATGACCCCTACTTTCCTAATGTTAACTGATTCTGGAAAGCCCAGATAGGCACCCCCGTTTAGAAACTATTTGGCGCCTGACTCAAAGTACCTAAACTACGCTCAATCATGAAACATTGGGCAAAAAACTGGACTGAATTTTAGGATTCAGCTAAAACTCCGATTAACTTCATTTTCTGCAGTGCTTCTTCGCCATGGGGAGCAATTTCAAGTGCCATCGTTAAATCTTGGCCTGCTTCGTGACCCAAATGGTCGCCACTCGCCCACATACTTGAATCGGTCACGTCATAAACTTTCCCTTTATACGCAAAATAAGCGGGGTTACCGTTCTTGCCATTAAATTTGCTTAGTTGCTCCATGGTGAACTGTTGCTGTTTTTCCAAAAACCTATCCACTCCTTCGATGCCTATACTCATCAAAAAGGCTAACTCTATAATTGCATTTAAACGGTATAACCCTTGCGGTTTCAACACAGGTGCTGCTTAGCCTTAAGCTGAAGGTTTTCTGCAGCTTTTTGAGCCCACTTTGCATCTTTCCAAATCGCCCTACCCACCGCTACCAAGTCAACTTTTCCTTCGCAAACTAGCTTATCCGCAAATTTAGCACTGCGAATCCCACCCACTCCGACGATGGGAACCCTGACCGCCTTCTTAATCTCGATTGCCTGCGGAACAAAATAGCCTACGATGCGTCGGAGCTGTTTTGGTTCACTTCCACACATGCCCCCCGACACATCAATAATATCAATGCCCACCTGCGCCAACTGAACTGCAAAGGCAACGGCGTCTTCAATTTGGGTTCCATTAGGCGCTAAATCATCTGCTCCCAGCCTGTAGAGCAGCAACTTGTTGCGGAGACGTTCGCGCACTTTTCTAACAACCTGCAGCGGGAAACGCATCCTGTTTTCCAGCGAGCCGCCGAATTCGTCCGTTCGCAGATTCATCAGGGGTGAGAAGAACTGGTTAAGCAGGTAACCGTGGGCACCGTGAAGCTCAACCCCATCGAAACCAGCCTTAGCCGCGCGTTCCGCCGCAGCAGCAAACTCTTCGGCAATGGCATTCATCTCGCTTACTTCCAAGCCTCGGGTTTTGCCTCGTGTTGAAGGACCTGCAGGCTGGGCGCCAATGATCTTTTTGTTGGCAACTCCGCCGGCATGAGTAATTTGAATCACCGCGGGGGCACCTACGTAATGAATTGATTTCGCAAGTTTTTCAAGCCCAACAATGAGTGAGTCATCGTCAATTCCCAGCTGTTTAGGGCCTATCTTCCCAAACCTTGAGATGTAGGAGTGCTCAATAATTGGCAAACCCACTGCAGTCACACGCCTCACGTAGAAGCTAATCAATCTGCTTGTCACTTCACCCTCAAATGATGCCCGACCCGATTGCATCGGAGCCATGACAATTCGATTTCTAAGCGTAATTCCTTTCACGGGTAAAGGATCAAGAAGCCCCAACAGCAAGTCACCAACGTCATAATGCCTTGCTCAAGAACTATAAGAACATATTTTGCTGGAAATCTTTTTTTCTAAAGGTCTCAGTCGGCTCTTATTAGAAGAATTTCATTGATTGTAAGGGTAGGCGGTACATGTACACGGGACGACTTCAATTTGCTTAGGATTCGCGGCGATTACTGTGATTTGTTGAAAACTGCTTCAACGATTCTTCTTACGTCTGCTTGGACTTCAACGTTGTCGCTGGTTAACCCAATTATCGTTTCTTCAGCTGCCTCTACAGCGGATCATTCCGTCAAAAACCAGCATTCCCCAATTTATCAAGTCACCTAGCGAAGGTCCATAGGGCAAATCGCCCGACTTATATTGTCTGCGCAGTTCTGCGCCTGCTTGGATGATTTTGTAGGCGGTGTCTTGGTCGATTTTTGTTCTTTTTTTAAGCATGTCTACTTCGTGTGGTGAGATGGTTTCTCCTACGCTGAGGAAGTCGAAGTTTATCCAGACTGCCATGCGACGTCTCATGGCGGCGTTTAGGGGTTTTGTCCCTGAGAACTCAGCTGTGGCTGGGTTCATGCTGATAATCATGTAGCCGTATTTGTGGCGCTCGATTACTTCACTGTCTTTTTCGTTAAGTACAAGGTGGCCCCTGGTGTCTAAAACGGGGTTTAATCTTGTGGCGACGTCCTGCTTCATCATGTTTGCTTCGTCAAGGTACATGATTCCGCCTTTGCGTAGCCACTGAGTCAGCAATCCATCGACCCAGTTTTCCTTGCCAAGTCCGATGAAACGCCCGATTAAGTCAAATGAAGAGGTTGATAAGCCGCAGTTAACTTCCCAAATCGGCAAGCCGGTGAGTTCAGCCACCAGGTAAACGATGTGGGTTTTGCCGGTTCCTGAGGGTCCGATTAAGCTGCATTGCTTGAAATAGTACATGGCGCGAACGATGCGTTCCACGTAGTGTTGCCCGTGATCAAGGTATTCGGGGGTGCCTTTAGGAATCATATCGTCCAGGTGAGCGAAGCTAAAGTTCGGATGCAGATCATACTTTTGAATTGCATACTTCTCATAGAGCGGGCACTTACTCATCGGGCGCTCCTTATCCAAAGAAACCGTAACCTTGAATTTATCCTCCTTGTGCGAAGAAACCTCCTGAATCCTGCTAACCTGACCTTTTTCCTTTAACCCCTGATGCCCATAACTCATAAACAGCCACTACCTAACTCGATTCTCTGTACCGGATAAATAAATATTGTGTATTGTGAATTGAGAGTCGATATATGTGCCAACCTTCCGAACGCTTCACTCAAAAATTGACTTAAAAGCCGATTTTAGAAGATAGATTCCAACTCTCATGTTACGATTCGTGACTAATGTTCACGTACACAATCTTTTAATATGCTATCGTAAATCGTAATATAGTTGACTAAGAGCGTCATCACACAAGCTAACCTTGCTTCAAAGGGTGGAGGACGCTCGCTGAACATGCAGGAGCAAAGAAGCAGACCGGTGAAGCTGCAAATGTGGGGGGTCAGCTCACCAAGAAGCTTCGTTGCATGTTCAGAAGAGGTTCCTCCATCACAAAGCCTCAACGACCATAACCGATCAGCCGAATTCTCTCGTTTTCGATCTTTGAGAGACGGAACAAACACACAATAAATTATGTTGGCAACAAAATCATGCTACTGCTGTTGCGGGTTTGAAAATCGTCCCAGCGACAGTGGAGTTTGGTGCAGCAGAGCTAGGAAGGTGCCCTGTAAATCCGGGAAAATTGCAAGTTTCGAGAACGCCTATGCCGTAACCATACCAAATGCCGTATTGAATGTCGCATGTAAAAGTAAACAAATAATATTTTCCCTCAACTCCAACTGGGATGGTCCAGGGGTTGTAATTGGTTGAGTTATCCCAGTAAGAAAAAGACCCCACATGTATTCCCGTGGTTGAATTGTAGTATTCGCCGTTAGATGTACTTAAGTAAGGTGTGTTTCCCATGAGAAATATTCCGCAGCCTTCTTGTCCATAGGAAGAAGTGTCACTGTAGACGGTGGTCCACGAATTCAAATCAGAAGACTCTGCCAAGTGAGGATAAACTAATTTCCAACTTGCAGTGCCGTTTGTGTCAATAAAGTAAAGGTACCATTTTGAATCAATTTTGTAAACGACGGGATCATAAGCAGAATGAAGTGTTACATTAGATAGGGGTACTTGAGAGCTTGTTTGTATTATTTGTACTCCCGCGTTTGTTAACGGATTGAATGGCAATATTGCTTGCCAAAGGTCAAGTTTAGCGTCAAGGTCGTTGCTTCCCCATGAAACGAAGAAGTCGTGCCAAGTTTGTGTTTCTTGATCGAAGAAAATGTCTCCGGCGCCGTCACTAAATATCCCTTTTGTTCCAGTCCCGTTGTCAATCCGGTTATAATACAATAGTGATATGATTCTGAGTTGATTGCTTGTAAGGTTCCACGATACAATTCCTTGAACGGTTTCTCTAATTCCGTTTCCACCAAGGTCAACCGTGTAGTAAAGGCAGTTTTGGAAGAGGAATGGTTGTCCCGTGGCGTAAGATATTGGTCGTTCGTCTCTGTATGTTAGTCCCTCAGACTGGAATGCTGAGAAGTTTGAAATTGTCAGTGAAGTCATCGATGAAACAAAGCCGCTTCTCCACTGGAACTGCCCAACCGCAAACCTCATGTCCCAATATATGTTGTGCTCAAAATTGTTATTGTTACAGACTTGAGTCCATTGTTCCCCATTGGTTGTATAGTAACCAACCGCGTTTTTGCCTTGAAGAACTAGTGCCATAGTAAATGGACAACTAACATTTGACATGCTGCTCATAACTGGCCACGACGTTCCAAAAACATTTTGAGTTAAAGACCAAGTAGCCGTGTCGGGATTATACTCCAAAGCAATATAGTTTGAAGGATCTTCGTATATGTGAAGGCCGAATTTCCCGGTTCCCGAATAGGAAGCCACCGTCATTTTGGCGCAGAGGTTGCAGACTTGAAAAGGCTCTGAATTAGAAGCCATTATGAAGGCTGTCCCGCTTATAGTTGCGGAGCCGCTTGATATTTTGAGCGTGCCATTACCTAATAATGTAAAGTTGGACTCGGAGTTGGTTCCGAATTCATCTGTGAAAACTGGGAAGCCATTTCCAAGATTAGGTACAAAACTTGCGATCTTAGAGAAGTTCAGCGTTGAAGGATTGTTGTCTGGGTCAGCGGTGGCATTATCTTGGGTGTATAACCCGTAAAAGGTGCTAGGCACCAGTAGGGACAAAGCGATTATCGCTAGAATTATTTGCTTTCTTGACCTCTCCAATTCGCGTTCCCCGATCAAAGTTCTTGTTGATTGATGTTTAAAGTCTAGACCCAGATGTTTGTATCTTTCGCGTCAGTTACTAAAAAACCTACTTTGGGAATAGACGAAAACTTAAGTAAAATAGCATATCATTATTAGGCTGGAGCAACACCTTCTTATTCCTTCCAAGTGTTGGTTCTATGGATTGCAGACTGCAAGTATTCAAACTTGATCCGGCAGACGGCAATTTAACAAGGACTTATCGATTCGCCGTCGTCGACTATAGTAGGTCTAAAAGTTACCCTGCTAATTTCGTTTGCATGTTACCCGCCAAAGTAGATCAGGGGAAGGGGAAAATCGCCAACGTGTTTGGGACGCTTTTTGGAGATAGAAGCCTAGAATTGGCGATAGGCTTGTTGAATGACGCGTTAAAAAGCGAAAGCGACGCTGAAGTTAAAACTGAGATTGAGCGAAGACTTAAACTCCTTGACCCTAAGCAAGCGGGCTTAGTTGAATGCAGCCTTTGCAAGAAAACATTTCGACCGCCCAGAATGAGAAAATACAAACAGCACTATTGCCGCGATTGCTTTAGAAAAAGATTTGGTGTCCGATAACAACTCGCATAGTTTGAATTGGCCGTCAACTCAAAAAACTATGTCGTGATGAATCATTCATGAAAATCGTTAAAGGTTGGAAGCGAATAAGCAATAAAGGCGGTTTTGTCAACGAAGTTACTGGACAAACCTTGATCATCGCAAAGCAAGAATTTGGGATGCATTATCACGTTTTACTTTTTACGCAAGAGCGAACCGATGATGCTCAAGGCAACAAAATATCTCCTGAATATTCCAGTGAACCCAAAGCTGAAACTTTCGCAATGGACTGGATGAAAAAAAATCCAAATGGATTAATCAAGTGAAAAAACAGATTTTGTTAGCTTTGCAATAGTTTAATGGGAAATGATTTTGGTAATGAGAGTTTTGCTCTCAAGCTTCCTAGTTTAAGACTCTTTCTTTTTGATGGTGTCACTGTAGCTTTTCTTGCTGTTTTTCTTTCTATAGGTGCAATTGAGTCGAACTGATGATTTACATCTACGACAGTTTTTAACTAATCCTGCCCTTAACATACACATACTTATTTACCTCTTTTTTTTCGGTTTTAGAAAAGAATCAATTATACAATTAGGGCCAATCCAACAGGATAAGAGAAACTCTTCAGCCTACGGATAGAGTTCTCTTCTTAATAAAGATTGGAAAATAAATCTTGTTTTTGCCAAAGAAAAACATTGAATTCTCTTTTTCCAAAAAGAATTAAATAACAAATTCTTTCGAAGTTTTAAGCAAAAAACACAGTTTTCATGTGCATAGCCTAATATAGTTGCCGATGCCATTATTGAGTGTTAGAATTCTTTAGGGAAAGAGTCAATCCAAACAGGCTGCTTTTTCTCCAGATTATTCTATTTAAGTTGGCTAGCAGCCAAAATTGGGGTATAAAATGGGTAAAAGAAAAATTACAAATGAAGGCAACCTAGACAGCATGGTTTTGCCTTCTTCGAACGACGTTTTAGGCATGGCAGTAAAAATGCTTGGCGCCGACAGAATATTGGTAAAATGCCAAGATGGGAAAGAACGGTTATGCAGAATCAGAGGCAAACTCAAGAGACGTGTGTGGATCCGTGAAGGCGACATTGTTTTAGTTTCTCCCTGGGATTTCCAGACTGAAAGCAGAGGAGACATCTTTTGGCGCTACAGAAAGAACCAATCAGATTGGTTAAGAAACCACAATTATCTCACGATGTAGAGAGGAATGCAAGATTATTTTGAAATGCACTGAATGTGGAAACACATTCCAAAAAGAACGTCTGATCAATGGCGAAGTGGTTAGTTGTCCAGTTTGCGAGGCTAATTACAAAGCAGCAATGAAAGATGGAAAATTACGATTAGAAGATTTGGTCTTTGAAGAACAAGACCTTGGCGAACTATAAATAAACAAAATCGAGGTGAAACAAATGGGTATGGAAAACAAAACCAATTTCATAATTGCCGTTAACGGCTATAAAGTCGTGAAAAAAGAGAAGAATGCCAACTTTACCGATGTTACAGTGTCAGATAGTTTGAATAAAAAGGTGCTACTGCGAGTAATCGAACCAGTGAGTGATCAATGCATCGTCACTAATGATGTTAAAAGCATGGCTGAGTTAGTAAAACGTGATAGCTACGATTCCGCGTTTTTGATAAGCAAAAAGTTCACAGATAACGCGGTCAACGAAATGGAGAAACAGAAAATACAACATGTTTCAGACGATTACATGCCTCCTTTCGAAATTGAAAAGCTTTACATGGCCATAGTTGGTTGCACAAACAATCAATGTCAAAAACAATGCGGTAAAGTTTCGTTAGATAGTTCTGATTGCACGGAAAAGAAGACTGCTGACCTCTGCCGAATAAAATCGCTTTCGAACAACGCGAAATCGCACTTTGATCGGGAGCTGGTTGGTTTACTGAAAAACGATCTTAAGATTGCTTTGGCAATAACCAAACCTTAGTTTTTTCAGATTTTTCCTTTTGTTATCAGCATAATTCGATGAAAAGGTTTAAGTCACTTGGCAAACAATATGGTCACGTTAATTATTCGCTATTTTTCATAGCAAAAAATTAACAGGACAAAAGATAATGTCAGAACGCGCCTCAACTGAAATAAAATGTAGTGATTGTGGCAAAACCGCCGTTGTTCCATTCAAGCCGACAGCAGGCAAACCAGTTTACTGCAGAGAATGTTTAAGCAAACATAGAAGCAGTCGCCCAGAGCGGGGCGGCAAAATGGAAACTAGACCCCCAGAACCTGAAAATGAAAAACAAGCTTGGTCTAGACGAAGAGAGAGCTGGAAATAAAGGTTTTTTTAACCTATTAATTGAACAGTTGTACCTATCGCTTGGCCTGGAACTGGTCGTGCGAACTTTACTTTGACAATACCGTTTCTTCCGTGCGGTCCAACAATTTTTCCGGTATGCGTTTTTTTGCCATTTACCCAAATTACCTTTTGTCCGACGAGTTTTCCAGCTAATGAAACAGAATTTACATTGGTAAATTCGATTAAGCATTCTTTGGGTTGTTGTGCTTTTATTCCAATCCGATAATTAGTTATCCTACCTATTATTTTCTGAGACAAAATATTCACCGTTTAAGTACCCCCATTAAGGATTGCATGCATTTAAAGCCTGCCCAATTTAACAAGGAAAAGTCACGGTTGCGTGGCTGACCGTTTCAAAATAAACATTAACTCGCCATTCAGATTCATTTTGCGTTGGCGGCAGACTTAGAAATAGTTTTTTGGGTCCGGCGAGAGAAGGGGATGGTTAGATATGATAAAGTTCCCAACTTCCAATTGCAGATTTAGTTCTCTTTGGGCTACAAAATCCGCTAGTAATTTGTATAAATCGGCGCCAAGGCTTTTTCTTTCAACGTATAAAACAAAGCCGTCTTCTTTAGTGTCAAGCATTTTGACTTCTATGCCGCAGTTGGCTTGGATCTCATGTTTAAACTTCATTGCGTGGGACAAATTCAACTTAACTCATCCAGCGGACATATGATGCATTTAACTGCACTTACGTAGCGTAATAACTAATTGAATCTTTCGTTAAGTTTTTTCATAAAACGGGCAATATACTGTTATATACCATAATTAATAGTATACTTGTTATGTCAGAGCACAAACTTGAATGGCCTGAATCCGGCGAACTCGTCATAGCCAGTATTGAGAGCGTTATGGATTACGGGGCCTATGCAAATCTGGATGAATACCAGAAACGAGGTTTTCTTCACATTTCTGAAATTTCCAGCGCCAGAGTAAGAAACGTTCGCGATTATGTTCGTGAAAAACAAAAAATGGTGCTAAAAGTCGTCCATGTTAACCTTGAAAAAGGCCACATTGACCTATCTCTCAGACGCGTTACAAAACGAGAGAGGATCGAAAAGGTAAAGGCTTGGAAAAAGGAACGCAAGGGCGAGGTTCTTTTGCGGGCGGTGGCTGAAAAGGTGGGTTTGCCGGTTGAGGAAGTTTACCAGAAAGCTGGTACAATTCTGGAAGAAAGATTCGGTTTATATGAAGGCTTCGAAGAAGTGCTTAAAGAAGGTGCCGAGGCTCTGACAAAACTCGGAATACCTGAGGATATCGCGACAGCTTTTTTCCAAGTAGCTGAAGAGCGCATCCGCATCAAAATGGTACAGGTGAAAGGTGTTCTAGAAATTCGCTGTATGAAGCGAAACGGTGTCGGATGCATCAGAGATGCATTTACCGGCGCGAAGAAATCAATTAAAGCGAAAGACGCTAAAATCGAGTTTTCCGTTATTGCCGCGCCGAAATACAGCGTGGAAGTTTCAGCTGATAATTGGAAACGCGCTGAAGACCTACTTGATGAAGTGAGCCAAAAAGTAGTGGCCAACATTACAGAAGAAGGCGGACATGGCTCCTTCAAGCGAGAAAAATAATGGTGTATTGCATGAGAGACACTAGCGACAAGATAGTTTGGGGAAAAGTGGAAAAAGTCGGGAAAGGCACTCGAGCGAACTACGACCTCGGCAAGAAAACAATAACTTTCTGCTTTAATCGGAATCTCGAAACGTCAAGTGAGCAACTACGCAAACTTCGGGAGACTCTTATGAAGGAACTGAAAGATTTAGGCTACCCGAGCCGCATGAAGTATAACGGGGAAGTTGTTGTGGAAAACATTGAAGAGGAAAATGTGGTTCTAGTCACAGAAAACCATAAACTCACTATTCGCCTCAACCCAAAACAATCTCCCGAAAAACCAAGCGGCACTCAAGAAACACCAACCTAAATGCCTCAATTAATGCAATTGCCGTTTCAGCCTATTTCTTTTTTCGAATCGGCTCAAAGATGCTTTTCTTTTATTGAAAAATCTTTTAAGCGTGACCATAGTATATCATGCTGATATTATGCCATCTTTGAAAAAGAAGAATGCTGGAAAAAAAGCAAAGCACGAAGCTAAAACGGGCAAGCAATAAGCTGCTCTTTTCCTTAAGCGCAAAACAAAAGCAACGTTAGTACAGCGTTGCTATTGCCAGTTTTTTCCTTCTCTTAAAAACCGCTTCGGTATTTTCCGTGAACGCTTAAACTCTTGAGCGGATCGAGGGCAATTGAATTGAGGAAAGAATGCAGGAGGCTATAACGGGAAAGCTTAGGCGCCCGCTTTTTTGTGAAAATTTCTCTTTGCGCTATTTGGACAGCCCAAGCTGCTGCATAAACCCGACTACATCGTAGAACAGTCTTTCTTCCACAATTTCGCCGTTTTTCCATGTTGCAACCGTGCAAAATTCAAGTTTCGCCGTCTTACCGGTAGGTGGAACTACTTTTCCATCTGCGCCCTTCATCGATCCTTTCATGGTTACAGTCCAATCAGCCACCGTGCACGTGTGGGTTTCATCTGCGAATGCTATTTTGTATGGGTTATTGATTAAGTGGTTGTCAAACGTCTTGAAAAAGTCAGTTGCCTCTACATCGTGACTGTGTCTTCCTATTGTTGGGTTAGGCTGGGCGGGCCAGTACACTTTGACGTCTTCTTTGTGACGCTTCTTAAAAGTCTCCCAAAGCGGCGAGTTGGGTCCTGCATTCCAAGCATCATCAAGCGTCTTCATCAACTCAAGATTTTCTTTAGCTCCCATAAAATCAACCTCACCTATAGTTTACCGTTTAATCCTAATAAATTTTGTATATGCATAGTGAAAGAGCGGTAAATGTTACCATTACAAAACGGATGCATCACGGTGCCACTATTAGCAGTCGCCATCCTAAAAGAAAGAGAAACCAACCTTTGAAAATTACCTTATAGAGTCACACTTGAACCCGCATCAAACCCGCCACCAAGCGCCGCGATAGTCAAAACGATTGACGAGACGCAAACTGTTTCTTCAATGGCGTTGGTCGAGTTAGATAGATTTTCCAAGCTATTTTCTTCTTTGCAATTATAATCACGGAAATGATTATTATTATCATAAAGACGACAAGCGTGATTCCTGACAATTGGGCCAGAAATTCTGGAACTGATGGAGACGGCGAAACAGTTGTCACAGTGTTTAAAGTCGTACTTATCACCAAGACCGAACCGTCTGCATTTGTAACATAGGCATATTTGCCATCAGGAGTTATAGCCACCCACTGAGGATTACCGCCAAGGGTCGCTGTCGCATTCACTGTGTTTGAAGCCGTGCTTATCACCGACACCGTACCGTCGGCATTTGCGACATAGGCATATTCGCCATTGGGTGTCACAGCAACACCTATAGGATCACCACCAACGGTCACATTCACTTTCACTATATTTGAAGCCGTGCTTATCACCGAGACCGTACCGCCGTAATTTGTAACATAGGCATATTCGCCATTAGGACACACTGCCACATCATTAGGACCATTACCAACGGTCACTGTCGCCTTCACCGTGTTTGAAGCCGTACTAATCACCGAGACCCCGTCTCCATTTGTAACATAGACATATTCGCCATTAGGAGTCACAGCCACAGCACCAGGTTGAACATTACCAATATTTACTGTCGCCTTCACCGTGTTCGAAGCCGTACTAATCACCGAGACCGTACCACCATCAGTACCGAAGTCATTTGCAACATAGACATATTCGCCATTAGGAGAAACAGCCAAAAACTGAGCATCACCAACGGTCGGACGATAACCAACGCTCAGTGTCGCCTTCACCGTGTTTGAATCTGTGCTTATCACCGAGACCCAGCCACCATTTGTAACATAGGCATACTCGCCATTAGGAGTCACAGCCACATCATAAGAACTACTTAAAGCGGTCACTGTCGCCTTCACCGTGTTCGAAGCCGTACTTATCACCGAAACCGAACCGCTCCCTCTATTTGCAACGTAAACGTATTTACCGTTAGGCGTTACAGCCAAACCCTCAGGAAGGCTAAAACCCGTTATAGTCTCTGTCACCGTCAACGCCTGGACTGGCTTTTCGCCCAAGCTTTCAATCAGTTGCCACCCGCTCTCGCCTTCTGCAGAATTGCCGTTTTCTCCGAAGTACACATCAAAATAATAGTTCCCTCTCACCCACACAAACTCCCAATAGCTTTCACCGCTTTGTGTATGCTGGCAATACCCGCTGATTATCCCTGAAATGCTTATGTTACCCGAAGATATGTTGCCAGCTACCGTTTCATTTTGGTATTCTGCAAGAATAGATGTTGCATCCTCGGTTAGAGAAGCGATAGAATAGGATAGCCCCATTGAATTTTCATAGTTGACAACGACAAAATCTGCTGAATCGTTTGATTCGAAAGCCATTTGACCGGCGCCCTGCGGGTCATGTATCCCCTTGAGAGATGGATAAGCAGTCTCACTTTTTAAATACCAGTTCGCAGGTAACGTTACAGTCGGCTTCAAAAGTGCATTTCCGATTGGAACAGCGATCAGAAACAAGAAGGAGAGGACAAGTAGGATGCCCACAACTTTCATAGTTTTTGTTGCCCCTCGCTTCATTCTTCCACCTAGCGCGCTCTTTCTTAACTTGTAACGATGCTCGATGCGATAAAAGGCTACCCGTCAAACTTTCTTGACTAAGCTCAGTCAAAGTCTCTTGACTTTGGGCTACGAGCGCGGTCGTGAAGTGGGAGATTGCAGCGCCTTGGCATAATAAGAGTATCATGTTCGCTTATGATGAAATTAACTGGGGATTAAACGAGAATTTGTCGGAAAGATACTGTGGCGCTGCATTGTAAAGCTCTGTGTCGCCTTGAAGATGAAACACTTTAACGAATCCATGCACATAAACTGGCAGCCCCGCGGTTGCGTATTCGTAGGCAGTAACAACTGGCTTTGAAGTAGACATGTCAAATGTGTAAATCCTTGCGATAGCTGCTCCCTCCTGATTATATTGATACTGCATGTTGAAGAAAATCTCTTCACGGTTGATGCCTTCTCTTTGGTATTGAACATTTTTTTCAGCATATGGAGAGACGTTTCCAATATCGTGTCCGTTTAATGTCATGAAAACGTTTGGATATTTGTTTAGAAGTAATTCAAAGTTTTTTGCCCACGTAACATCTTTTGGGCTTTTTACAAATCCGTAGGTGGCATGACCGTTTAGGAAGTTGTGTGTTGCAACTATAATGTTGGCCTGTGGGTTCGCCGCTATAAGGTTTTCCATCCAAGTCAGGGCTGATGAGTTTGCGTCAAATTGAACGTTGATGACCATGAACCTGTAGTTTTTGAAGCTGAATTTTACAGCGGTGCTTGTCCCATCAAAGATGCTGCTAACCCAGTATGGCTTTGACTTCATAATGTCGGGGTTGAATGCCGAGTAATTTTCTCCAATATACGTGTAGTTTGTAGATTGTGTGTTTAGGAGATCATGGTTTCCAGCATCCCAACAATATGGGACACTGTTGTTATACAGAATCATCATGGCGTTATTTGCGTTAGCCCATTGGTTTTTTTGGTTAGGGATATTCACGATGTCACCGGTATGGATCACCATCTGTAGGTTTAGCGGGTGACTATTTGCCACTATCCATTTGGTTAAGTTATTGTACAATTGCGGGTAAGATTGACTTAGAAACTGGGTATCAGTGATTTGTATGATAGAAAAGCTGTCGCCAGGATGTCGAGCAATGGGGTCTTCGCCGGGTATTGGCATATAGATTAAAACGCTAAGACTTAACACTACTATAAGTGCAACCGAAACCGCTATGATTGGTACAACCCGAGACAAATGATTTTCCCTGGTTTTGTGAGGTACCAATGTTTTGGTAACCCTTTATTTAATACTATGCTGACGAACAAGCGTTCTAATAGCTAGAATGGGCTTTTCTCCTTCATCAAAGCATCAACGCCTTGGTTGGATTTAATTTTTTGGCACAAATCCAGCAAGTGGTGCTCACTCGTTTTTGTTTACCAGCAAATCTAGGGTAACTGTTGCAGATAGAACTAGTAAACACGATAACGACAACCCAGAGCTTTATGCGTTCGAGCAGGTTGAATGCGTTTTTCCAAAAGAGGTTTACGCGCTCTCTTGAAATGTTTAAGTAACATCAAATCAAAATTAAAACAACTAAAAAGGAAAGAAATTCAAATAAGATTATCAGACACCGTTGCCAGGAAATCCAGACTGTTATAGCAAAATGCAATCACAAACAAATAAATCGGTTGATTAATCAATTTTTAGATATACAGGCAAGAAAACTGAAAAGAATGGCAAAAAACCCCTGTCTCATAAATCAGTTTCTATTATCTTACGGAGATTATTGTGCCTATTTTTTTAGCCCCAGTTTTACTAAACTATGAAGCGGCAACGAAAACTTACGCAGCATCAGCATTGGCGTCTTCTCAAGCAACCGGTTCGCTGAATCTTTCTGGTTTAGTTCAGGTACTGAGCGCGATAAGCTCTATAGCTGTAATCCTTGGAGTCGTCTTCATTGTTGTTCAGCTACGACAGAATGCCAAATTGATTGATTTGAATGCAAAGTTAACGGATGCAAGTTTTCAGGAAGTGAAATCAAACATTTCTTTTGAAATACTGGAGAAATTGACAGATGAATCATTCGCCAGGCGCAGAAGCTTCATGTGGCAAACAGTGAAGAGATACCAAGCTTCTAATTGGGAGGACTTCGACGATAGCGCTGACGACTTTGAGATACGTAACTTCGCATTCATGTACGACCTTTTCGGTCAACTAGCAAAAGAGGACTTAATTGACATCGAAACCCTTGCTAAAACATTCAAGTTTCTTGTCGCCTTAGATTGGCAAGCATTCGAGCCTGCTGCAACGCATATCATGAAGCGTTATAACCTCAAACAAAACGAAATGTTCTCAAATTTTCAGTGGCTTGCTAATGAAACCGAGAAAATACAAAAGAAAAGAGGCAGCCATTTCCCGCCAATTATTAACCTCGAAAACGAAAGTTAAGTACTGCCATAGCGAGCACAAAAGTGGTTTTGACCTTAACCGAGTTAAAGCAAAAAAAGCTTAAGGCGAATTAGACGGGCAAATTGTTGGTTTGGCAATTCTTAAATAATTGCTCTCTTTAACTTGTCTTAGTTGTTTTAGGTGAGTTTCTTGGTTTCTGACGAAGAATTAAAAAGCAGAGCACTGCACAGGGCTCGAGCAAAGCTCGGGTTTTACATTCATCTGACGGTTTATGTTTGTGTAAATCTTCTGCTGTTTTTTGTCTGGTTGTTTACTCGTGGAGACACCTCTGTTCCTAACGCCTCTTTTCCTTGGTTCATCTTTCCATTAGTCGGCTGGGGAATCGGCTTGATAGCACATTGTCTAAGTGTGTTTGGGAATGCTGCAGGCTACCTTGACAGAATGACAGAGCGAGAATATAGAAAACTCAAGTCAGAACAAGGTCAATAGACTTAGCCAAAAAAAAAGTTCCCAACTGAATGTCCCTTGTGCGGTGCAATGCTGAAATAGTTTTCTCATCATTTAATTTGGTAGTTTTCTTTTCCGTTCTTGTTTAGTTTTGGAATAGTTATGATGAATTTTGCTCCTTCGCCAGCTATGCCGTTTTCTTGGATTCGCCAGCCGTAAACATCCATCATCTTCTTTATCAAAAATAAGCCGAAACCTGTTGTACCTCCAGTACTGAAACCTTCAGTGAAAAGTTCTGATTTATTCGCAGCGGAGATTCCCACACCGTCGTCTTCATAAATCAGCAGCAAATCATTCAACTCTGTCATTTCGCAATAGACTCTTATGGACGTGGCTTTTATGCCGTATTTTCGTGTATTATCCATAAAATTGAAGAACATCTGTCTCAGGAACGAATCCGCCTGCACACTAATATCGTAGCAGTCATTAACCACCTTAATAGTTAGGTCTGAGAAAAGAGCCACAGCCTCATCCATAACCTTACCTACCTCAACATGCACCAGCTCTTCAACGCCAAGTCGCTCATACATTCTTGCGAATTCAAAAATCTTAGCAGAATCCTTAACCTGTTGCTCAATCTTCGCTAATCCCTCGACAATGTCATTTTGGTCCGCATGTTTCTTTTTCAGCAAATACGCATAACCATTCACCGCTGAAAGCTTGTTACGAACATCGTGTCTAGACAAGCTTCCCACAACGCGCAACTTCTCGTTCATCAATTCGAGTTTATCACGACTTTCTTTCAAATCCACTTCAGCTTTCTTGCGTTCTGTGATATCTATAACTAGCCCTCTTACTCCTATCACTCTGTTTTCAGAAATAATTGGAGTAGTTTTCACAAGCGCAGGATAAGTAGCACCATTTTTTCTTACGAGCGTATACTCATTTGCGTCGGGGTCTTCTCCAGCCATCGATTTCTTCATATTTCCCATCGCCCTTTCTCGTTCTTGGAGCAGGACGAACGATGTAATGTTTGAGCCTTTCTCAATGTCTTCTGGTGTGATGTCTGTTAACTCGAAAGCCCGTTTACTGAAGAATGTAATTTTTCCCGTTAGGTCAGCCTCAAAAACAATTACTGGCAAAAAGTTGGCGAGTTCCCGATACCTCTCCTCACTTTTTCTCATCGTATCTTGAACTTGCTTGAGTTCAGTGACGTCGGTTACTATCCCCAATATAGCATTGTCGCCGCCGAATTCTATGAGCGTAGTATTGATTATTGCATTAATTCTCTGGCTGCCTTTAGCGATGAGCACGTACTCATAGGGAGGAACAACCTCGCCTCTCATGTGCTTGGCATAGGCTAACTTTACTGCTTCAGCATATTCTGGCGGATTTAGCGAAAGGAAATTGAAGTCGGCAGAACACAATTCCTCTGCACTATAGCCTGTAAGTTCTTCACATTTCTTGTTAGCATAAACCACTCTTCCCTTATGGTTTATGAAAATCATGTTAGGCGACTGCTCTGCGAGAGTTCTAAACTTAACTTCATTTTCTATTAAGGACTGCTGAATTTTCTTACGTTGAGTTATGTCTTCGCAGAAAGTTATTAATTTTCCATCCGGCAGTCTGGCGGCATTCAAGGAAACATTTACAATTTCTCCATCTTTTCTCCTTAGCCTAAATTCCCGAAAAGTTACACCGCTGTCCCTATTCTTAAATGCGTTAAACATCTCTATTGCTTGAGACAAATCTTCTTTTACTAAGACGTCTGCAAAACTAATTCTTGATAATTCTTCTCGGCTGTAACCTAATAAGTTACAAGCTGCTTTGTTTGTGAACTCTGCTTTTCCATCAGGGCTTGAAACAAATAAAGCCAAAGGAGTATTTTCAAGATAAACTTGATTCTTGTCCATCGATTCTCTCATTGAATCTTCTGTTTTCTTTCGTTCAGTTACGTCTCTCAGTATAGTTTGATAGCCAATAACTTTACCATCTACCCATATGGGGTTACTGTTGTACTCAATGCTCCTTTTTCCGATCGGTGTGATTATTTCAATTTCGTTGTGATAAGAATTTCCAGCGGCCATGTTTTTGAGTCCTTTCAGCATTTTTTGTGCGTTTTCTGATGGGACAAGGTCGAGTATAGGTCTTTTTACTAAATCTTTTTCTGAAAAACCAAATTGACTTATGGTTTTATTTACTGAAATTATTTTTCCAGTCATATCGGTTGTGATAATAATGTCTGGCGCATTTTGGAAAAGATTCCTGTATTTCTCTTCTGATTCAGCTAAGGCGCGTTCATCCTTTTTTCGCTCTGTGATGTCAATTATTGATCCCTCGAATACTCCCTGTTCAGGACAAATCTTAGATGACAGTAAACACGTCTTGACCTCACCGAGTTTGCTGACTAACTTTATTTCGGAATCCACCAATTGGCCCTTAGCTTGAAGAATTTTTACTAACTCCTGGCGCTGGCCCGGGTCAGCATAGTATAGCGTTGCGGGTTTACCTTTCATTTCTTCACTAGTGTAACCGAGAATCCGTAAAAGCTTTTCATTACATTCTAAAATTTCAGAATTATGTATCTTAGTCCTGAACATTCCCACTTCTGAGGCGTTGAAAAGTCGAAGGTACTTTGATTCGGACTGTGCAAGCAATTCTTCCGATTTCTT
Source organism: Candidatus Bathyarchaeota archaeon (assembly GCA_963827165.1). Classification (GTDB taxonomy): domain Archaea; phylum Thermoproteota; class Bathyarchaeia; order Bathyarchaeales; family Bathycorpusculaceae; genus Bathycorpusculum. The sequence continues at coordinate 22,302 of CAWGZR010000007.1, forward strand.
TCGTTCGGTAATATCGCTGCAAACAACAACTGTGCCTAGAAATTTGCCATTCTTCGACATGATTGAAGAAATCTTGAGTTCTGCACGTCTTTTTTGCCCGCTCCGTTTCTGGTAAAAAATTTCTCCTTGAAATTGACCTGAAGTCTTCAACTTGCATATTAATTCATCTAACGAAGGCGTAATTTGTATTTTTTTGAAAACATCCTCTATCTTTTTCTGTAACACTTCTATGGAACTATAACCAAAAAATTCTTCGGCGGCTTTATTCCACGCTGTTATTGTAAAGTTTGCATCGGAAGAAACTATGGCGTCATGAACGTTATGAAGCGCCAACGAATCATTTTCTATTCTAAGCTTGTCACGGGATTTTTCAATTGCAGAAGAAACTAAATGTGCCAATTCGTGGTAGACTGCTTCTGCGGAACCATGTTTATTGACATAATGGTCCGCACCCAAGTTTAAAGCCTGTATAACGACTTCTTCCCTGCCTTTACCTGTGAATAAAATAAACGGAACATCGTTTTTTCCTTCACGAAGCTCTTTTAGAAACTGCAGGCCATCTTTTTTGGGCATTTCATAATCAGAAATGACAGCATCATATTGGCTATTTGCCAGTTTTTTGAATGCTTCATCCACACAGCAAGCGTGATCAATTTCGAAGTTTCCCATATCCATTAGCATTAGTTTTGATATTTCTAGAAAACACTGGTCATCGTCAACATGCAAAACACGAATGGTGCTCTTCTTGTTTGGGGACTCGTCATACGTATCAACTATTACACCACCCGCAGGTTCAACCGCTTGCAACACGAAAACTCCAGCTTACCTACGCTTTAATTGACTTCGAAATAAATTCGTTATGAATCTCAAATTCTGATTACCAAAGTAAAACCTATCCTAAAGAATTGAGGCGCCCCTGGAGGCATAACATATTAACGGTAAGATTTTTTAAATCTCGGTAGTGAGCCCGTATCTGCTTCCAGCGAATTTAGGCGAGCGAACGCTCAAAGGATAACGGACACAAGCAAAAGTTCCGCTTCACCCTTAGCAGTTACAATCAACTCATTTTCGTTGCGAACCATGGCGGCGCCAAGAACTGGAAGCGTTTTCCCATTGAGCTCCACTGTTTTGCCTTCCAGTACATAGAGGTAACAGCCCCAGCCCGGCTTCACTTTATGTAAAACAGTTTTATTCGCCTGCAGAAAACACGAATGCACTTCCGCATCTGACTTTATTTTTAATGCCGAAGACACATGGCTAAATACGAGTGGAAGCCATTTGTTTGTCCGCTGCTCTTTTTCCACGGGCATTTGCTCCACGGACGGTTCGGCGTTGGGATCCCATGGGATGAACCACATCTGGATGAATCTCATCGGCTTATCGGGCAAGTTGTTGATTTCGCTGTGCCACATGCCCCGCCCGATTGTGGTGTGTTGGACCCAACCCTTCTTGAGAACGCCCCCTTTGCCATTCTGATCCGCATGTCTGAATTCGCCTTCCACAACGTAGGTAACAACCTCATTGCGGGTATGTGGATGAAGGGGCCACACGGCTCCAGGCGATAACGTATCATCGTTAAGCACCCTAAGAGTGCCGAATTGGACGAAGAGTTCGTCATAGTATTCGTCAAAGCTGAAGTGCCATCTGCCACGGAAGCTGCCATTCTCAATTCTTCCCTGAGGAATGTGTATTGTGTCAGGTTGACGCACCAAAATCACAAAAATCCCCAAAAACCAAAATGCTACAAGCTCTTAAATTCGTTTTGCAGTCATAAAAAAGAATTGCCGCTACAAACTTCTTGAATATCCAGTGTGACCACCAAATGTAACCACAAACGTTTGTATTTTGCAGACTTCAACAGTCACTCGTATTTTAAGGTGGTAAAAACATGACACATCATTATTCTGGACCGAATTTCGGATTTCCTCGCGGAGACCCCCGGGTGAATCTAACAGACCTTTTCGCGTTCCCCAAACGCAGCGACCCTAGCAAGTCGATAGTGATTATGAACATGCATCCCTCATTCGGATTGAATCCACAGGGACCGACAACCACCGAACCCTTCGCACCAGAAGCACTCTATGAGCTAAGAGTGGATACAAACGGAGACATGGTTGCGGATATTGCTTATCGAACACGCTTTTCGCCCAGCGGCAACGGTGCAGTGACAGCGACAGTTCGTCGTGCAGAAGGTTCCATGGTAGCCTTCATGGGCGAAGAAGGAAAAGTCATCTTTCAGGGATCGCCCGTTTCAATGGGACGCGAGGCTCAGGTAACGGAGTCTGGTGCTTATCGTTTGTTTACCGGTTGGCGAAGCGACCCGTTCTTCTTTGATGTGGAAGGTGCCATGAACAAAATGCAGTTCACCGGGAAGGACTTCTTCGCAGACAAGGATGTTTGCAGCATAGCCTTAGAGTTGCCCCTAAGCGACATCGGCGGCGGGGTAAGAGTTAACCTATGGCATAGGTCTCTCATTATGTCTAATAGCGGCTGGGTGCAAGCGGACCGCGGAGCGAGACCCACACAGACACCCTTTATGACGGACGCAGAAAAAGATGCTTACCTCGGGGGAGAACCGGCTCAGGATGAGAGATTCGTAGCGATGTTCGCACATGTCCTTGAGAATTCTGGTGGCTACACACCGGAGAAGGCACAGGCGGCTGCTAGGAGCTTATTGCCTGATGTTTTGCCGTATGACCCTATGAAGCGTGCAGCGTACCCCGCAAATGGACGCACACCGATGGATGATTCAAAAGACGTCTTTTTGACGGTGTTCAATGGCAGAATGACATGGGATATGACGGGACCGCACACTGACCTGCTGGATGAATTTCCTTATCTGGGTGCTCCGCATAGCCCGAAGATCTTTGAAGCAAACATGGCTCAATCCAAAGAAATGGTTGCACCAACACAGTAGAATTCGTCGCCAGTGGCGCTAAAATCTTGAAGCAAAACGCAGTTGGCCGTTTGGACTTATCTCCAGCCATCGGCGATCATTTTCGCGGATAAAACATTGAACTAAGAAAAAAAGTGGTTGGTTCCTATTTAGCCGGTTGATCATACATCTGTTTAACCTTTAGGTTACTTTTTGCTTGTTGTTTCCAGCCCCTGTTGCCCATCCATGTGTACAATGATCGCGGTATGCCAAGTTTAGCCATAGACAATAATGCTTCATTTGGAATTGATTCTCCTTTTTCTAAAGCGTCAGCCGCCAACTTTAGAGCCTTTATTTGATTGCGAGCTTGCCCCTTTATCTCGTCGAGTGGAACGCCATGTATCATTCCTCCACCGCCCATTGCTAACCCTCCTGCCCAAACAAAACCAACTTGGCGTGCAAAGATTCGGAAAATAGTTAATGCAGTGTTGTTTTGGCTGGCTTCTGGAAAACCGCAATTTGAAATTGCTACAATCGTCTTTTGAGTTTTGTTTGGTTTACTTTTTTCATGTTCGGCAATCAATTCCAAACTTTTGATCACTTGCGAATGCAGACTGTCGACATACAACGGAGATGCAAAAATGATTAGGTCAGATTCATCTACTGCTTCAAGCATGGCTGCTTGTTTTTCAGATGAACATAGGCTTTGATTAATAATCTCTTTTCTAGTTTTGAAGCCCTTTTTCTCTAGCTGGTCTAGCAGGTAGGTGCCAAGAGAGTTCGACGTGCTGTTAGATCCTTGTGGACTTCCGACGAGTAAAAGCGCAGTTCTTGGTTTCTGCATCAGTTTTCACCTCCAAACGGTAAGATGGCGTCTATTTTCAGTCTGATCGCTTCCGGTTTATCACTTGAGTAGACTATGCATGAAGATGCTTTCGTGTGAAGGTTGATGGCGTTCCTTGCAACAAGCGTCTTGAATGTTTTTTCGCTTTCGCAGTCTTGGTTTTACTAGAGTTCCAATTGCAATTATGTTTGGATACTTTTCATATCGCCCGTTGTGATGAATTTCTCCATTTACCTTTTCAAAAAAAGGCAACAGTATGGGACATGCGTATCGGTCAATGGCTTTCTTTAGTTCCGAAGAGTACATTCCAAATGTGACAGGCGTAAGATAGACTAGCACGTTGCTTTGAATCACATCTCGGGGAAGGGTGCTCGCATCATCTTTTATTATGCATTGCCCAGGAGTTTTTAGCCAGCAGCCAAAGCAGCCAAGGCATGGAGCGATTTTTTCTTCGCGTAGCGTCCTTACTTTAGTTTCATAATTGTTGTTCTTTAGGCATTCTTCCAAATAATCATAGGCTTTGCTGATTGTTGTTTCTTTTCTTGGTGAACCATCTAAAATTAAAGCTTTCATTTATTTCATCTCATTTCTTTATTTTTCCAAACGTGAATTTGATTACGTGTTTTGGACAGCTGTCAACGCAAACTCCACAAAGAATGCATTCCGTGTTCTCCATAAAGTTCTTGTTTACCATCGTGTTGACGTCGAGGCTCATTGAGCAGTTTCTGTTGCATGTCTTGCAGTTGATGCATTTGCTGCTGTCAGCTTGCAGTTGTAGTGAAGGCCAGTTTGCAAAGTTTCGGAGCTTCCGTCCGATTATCATGAATGGCGCCATCCAACATATTGAGTGGCACGTGGCTCGTTTTCCAACTGCGAGTGCAAAGATCGCGATTGCACCGCCGATAATTGCAAACATGATTACTGACTGTAAATCGTAAATCGACAGCCCATAATAGGTTTGGTAAAGCGGATCGACGGCTTTTACCTGGCCTGCTTGGATGAACATAACCACGATTATTGAAACCCAAGGCGCCCAGATAAAGTACTTTGCGAGGTTACGTTTTTTACCGTTGAAGCTTTTTTGGTTTACTTTGCCGCACAATTCTTGCATTGCTCCACCTGGGCACAACCAGCCGCACCAGGCTCGTCCCAGCAACATTGAACTTAAAAATAAACCTGTGAAGACGATCAAGTCGCCGGCGATTATTCCTTCCGAAGCGGCCTTAATGATTAAGTAAGGAGACAAGTAATAGTAGATTAAAGGAAACAGGATGGTCAGAGCTATCGCGAGTGAAAATCTTGTTTTCTGTCTATTGATTATTCTTTGGCCTCCAGAGGACTTTTGTTATTGAAGCAGTTTTGAAGTTCTTCTTTGCTAACGTCCATACGCAGGGTTCCGTTGATGCCTTCAATTTGCAGCATCATTCCTTCAACCATGAATATGTTTGTTAGCTTGCCAAGAGAACCCTCGAAGAAAATGTGTTTGTCTTCTTTGTCTGCGAAAACCATTTTCTGCACACTCTTCTCTGATTTCATTTCTACCGAGAATGAGTGTTCGTCTGTTTTTCTGCTCATTACCATTCATCTGCATTGCTCATAAGATACAAAAAAGATGATAAGGCGATCTCAACAGAAAATATGAAATATCACAATTGATTATGAAAGTCAGTTATTAACCGTTAAGTTTGGAGATGCCCGATTGGAGAAGATAAGCAGTCTGTTGTTCGAGCTTTCAAGTTCAGACAGACTTGACATTCTTCAACTCATAAAGAAATCTCCACTCAGCCTTTCGCATATCTCGGCTAAACTTGATTTTACGGTTCAGGAAGCTTCAAGAAACCTAGCCAGATTATCGGACGCTAAACTAATTACCTAACTTTTAGCTCGTTTTTATACACTACGGACGATCATGATTTTTGATGGTGCTTTCCCATGCCTCTGTTGGAGGATGCGAAAATTTAAAATATGTAGTGCATAGTATTTACACTACATGCCATTCGTCAGAAGAATCAAAACAACCTCAGGAACCTACCTTGCGCTTGTAGAGTCCAAAAGAGTAAACGGAAAGCCAAGGCAACACGTCATCAAATACCTGGGCAAGGAAGTCGAAGGCAAAGCAGCTAAGAAAAGTATTCACCAACAACGTCAAAATAACCAGCGTCAAACGCCACCTCGACGTAGAAATCATCGACCAACTCGCAAACCAACTGGGATTAAAACAGCTGCTTCCAACAGCCGCCCTCATCCTCGCATACGGTCAGCTGCTTGAAAGACCATCCATAAATAAAATGGAGCAGTGGCTGGACGAAACCGACATACTTCAAACCCTCGGATTAGAGAAAATAACAGCCACGCAACTCTATGAAGCTCTTGAACAGCTTCAGGAGGTAGACTTCTGCAAGATTGAAGAGAGCCTTGCCGCTCGACTCTCAAAACATGAGGGCAAACGCTCCTTGGTGATAGACGTAACGGACACCTACTTTGAGGGAGAAAGCCTCGATGAGGCGCCCAGACGCGGCAAAGACGGTAAAGTCCGAAAGCTCGTTCAGATAGCTTTGGCGGTTACTGAGAAATGGGGCTTTCCGATATTCCACAGGACCTTCGAGGGTAACATTAACGGCAAGCGCATGTTCATGGAGATGCTTGCATCTCTCGCCCGGTTGGGCTATGAGGGAATGATCTTGGACAGAGGGTTCTGGTCGGCTGCAAACATTGAGGGGGCGCTTGCCCTGAACCAAAAAGTGATATGCGGCGTGGTAAAGGACAGGCACTTCAAGGCAGTTCTGAGTGGTGTTGATAAAGCGAAGTTGTATGCGAGGGAGAATCGTGTCGCACTCAAGAACACCAAAGTCTATGTGATGTCGACGGACTATAAAACTGGCAAGCTGCTGGTTATTTATAATCCGTACATAGATGTGGCTAGGCGCGAGAGCCTCTACGATAGGGGTGGGGAAGAAGGTGATGCTGCTTTTCTTGGTTACTCACTGATTTTCCACAATACGGATTTAGGGGTTGGTGAAGTTGTGGGGAAGTATTTTGATAAGGACGTTGTTGAGCGGTCTTTTAAGCAGTTGAAGGGGATTTTGTCGCTTAGGCCAGTGCGTGTTTGGCTCAGGTCTCATGTGGAGGCGCATATTAAGATATGTTATGTTGCTTATGCGATTCTTTCACTTCTTCAGTTTGAGGTTGCGGGGTTGGATATTTCGGCGGTGGAGGCTCTTGAAGTTATCAGGCCAGGTTATAGGGTGAAGCTTAAGGACGTAGCCAGCGGCTTTGAGTGGGAAGCTTTCGTTGAGTTGAAAAAAGTTCAAGAAAGAATAAGAAATGTAGTGTATAAAAATGGCTAAAAACTCAGGTAATTAGAAAAGACGTCGACGGCACTTTTCATTTGACGCCTTTCGGCGAAGAAGCATTAAACATGCTAAAAGGCTACAGCTTTCTCTCCAAAAACAGAGAATACCTGCTGCATCATTCCCCTTCCCTGTTGCCCGAAACGTTCAGAGCAAGCCTTAGCGTCCTCGACAATTTCACCTATGTCAACGACATAATGATTGCTTTTCACGATGTAGAAAAAATGATTGAGAGAGCTGAAAAACTTGTTTGGATCATGACAAATCAAATCCTAGTAAGCACTCTTCCCTACATTGTGCAGGAACTGGAAAGAGGAGGGGAATTCAGACTTCTTATGCCAAAAAATTATCAAATGTCAAACGAAATGTTGCAGTCAACGAGCCACCCCATTTTTGAAAAAGCCCTTCGCAGCAAAAAGTTAGACATGCGTTTTCTTGACAAAGTGGATTTCTTTTTGTGTATGTCAGAAAAAGAGGTCGGCGCGTTTGCTTTTCCTAATGTTGAAGGCAAACCAGATTACAGCGGAAGCTTTAGAGCCGAAGACCAATCTGCCATTGAGTGGGCAAAAGATCTGTATATGCACTACTGGCAAAAAGGCAGTGATGAATTTCCATATCGCATAGTGGACCACTAGCGCACTGATTCTTTTGGACCTTATAATCAATCGCGTCAATTTCGGCAAAAGGCGGCACCTTGAGGTCTTGTCGCTGTCTTAAATTAGTTTATCATTTAGAAGGAGTCTCGGACATATGTGTATAACAGTAGCTGTTAATGTCAAGGCTTTCAACATAAAATTTTTTCTGTATTGACTAAATTGCCAAATTACTGTTATTATGACTATTTGTTGTCGGCTTTATGCAACAACATTTCCTTATACTCAGCGGTTCATCTATCTGAAGGAGGTGTAAAAAATGAAAAGAAAATTTTTAGCAATTTTGAGCATTATAATTGTGGCATTGTCAACATTTGCGGTTGCAAGTTTTGTCGCTGCAGGATTTGGAAATGCTGGAACAGTCTACACTATTGATAACGCAGCATCTAATAACGTTCTATACTATAGCAGAGCCTGGGACGGGTCACTTACATTGGGTGGTTCAGTTTCAACAACTGGTTCGGGAACTGCATCTGCACTTGCTAGCCAAGGAGCGGTAGTACTCTCAAATGATGGCCGCTTCCTTATCGTTGTTGACGCTGGAAGCAACCAGATCTCGGTTTTCATGGTGCAAAACAACGGAGTCCCCGTTTTTAGTTCAATAATAAGTTCGCATGGAACTATGCCGATTAGTCTGACAGCCTACAATAATTGGGTTTATGTGCTGAATGCGGGCGGAACTGGAAACATCGCAGGATTTTGGCTAAGCAATTCGGGTACATTAAGCTACATAGCAGGGTCAATTCAACCTCTGAGTGCAACATCTGGCACTTCTGCGGAGCAGATAGGATTCAACCCGGACGGAAATGTGCTGGTTGTAACAGAAAAAGGCACAAACATGATTGATACATACTTAGTAAACTCGATGGGAGTGGCCAGTGCTCCGACAACTCATCTTTCAGTTGGCGATGGACCCTATGGATTTGCATTTACAGGCGATGACACGTTGGTTATCAGCGAAGCTGCTGGGGGTCTTGGAACTACTGGTCTGGGCATGTATGACGGCACTTTGTCTTCATATGTCCTTTCTGACCAAGGGAACTTGAGAACTATCAGCGGTTCTATGCCTACTTTTGGTGCGGCACCATGCTGGGTAGCAATAGATAAAGATGGAAGCTTTGTCTACACTTCTGACGCCCACGAAGGAACCATATCTACCTTCTCAATTACGGGAACAGCCACATTAACCCTGACAAGTTCCGTGGAAGCAAAACTTAACATACCCACACTTGATTTGGCATTCAGCAGAAACAGCCAATTCCTCTACGCTCTTAACGGTGGCAGCATAACTGGCTTCAAAGTATACAATGACGGAAGCTTATGGCAAGTAACATCAGTCAGCTCAGTTCCGGCCTCAGCCGCAGGATTAGCAGCAACTTAGAACTACGAAAAAATGGAAAATCATTTCTTCCCATTTTTATTTATCTCTTAAAAAATAAAAAATTTTTGATTTCTCCTGAACGTTAATATTTCTTTTTTGGAGGTGATTTTTTTGGAAAACAAAACACAAACGGTTGAGACCAAGAAAATGAGATCATTCACTTGCCCCACCTGTGGATGGACGGTGATATCACCTTTCGGCGATGATGACATAATGGAAGATGTTATACTCCATTCAAAGAATCATCATGGTGGTGGGGTAACTCAAAGCAACGCTGAAAGTGTGAAGAAAAGGATTAAGGATGTGTAGAATTTAAACCTCGAAAATCTTGAAAAGGTGAAGAGGACTTTTGGGACGTACTTGGAGTTACGGCTTGCGCTTGACCGATTGGTATAAAGTACTTCATAATATTTCAAGATGAATGATATGTTGGTGATTGTTAAGGATGCGCCATTTAAGGTTGCTTGGGAAGCTCTCGCGTGGAAAGGAACCGAATATGGTACAATCAGATATGAAGAAGACGGCTACGTTGTCGATGGCAAAATAGATGGCACCTTAAATGAACGATCTTTTGATATAGAATATGAGATAGACGTCAATTCTCAATGGCAGACAATTTTGGTAAAGATTAGTTGGCTGATGGGCGTTAAAAAGAGCCTGTGCCTGCACGTAGAAGGAAAAGATAATTGGTTAAATTCAATGTCTAGAGTTCTTAAGAAGTTTTCAGGATGTAGTGATGTAGATATTTCTTTATCAGCGTTTACTAATACTTTGCCTATACGCAGACTTGATTTCAGAGACAATTCCAGGCAGACTATCAAAGTAGTATACATTGATCTGCCGAGCGGCAAACTCAAGCCTTTGCGTCAATGGTATACACAACTGACGAATAGGAGCTACAGGTATGAAGACGAAAACGGATATAGTAATGTCATTTCTGTTGACAATAACGGTTTGGTAGTTGATTACCCGGGGCTTTTTAGGCGAAAATTCTAATTAGGAGCCACAATATTAGTCAATCTTGAAAAAACGATAGGTCCCAGACGGAGCGCGCGGTTTTATATTGGGATTTGATTAATCACTCTTTGCCGAAATATTCGGATAAGCCTGAGAAATGGGACATGCGGTCTTTGTTGGGAATAGCGACGTTTCTTGGAGTAATCTGGATATTCTCTTCTTTCGGAGTGCTCTATATCGGATTAGTTGTACTGAAGTTAAACCCACTCGTGCGCCAATCGCCTATATACCTAAAGCTTTCAGTTTGCTGGCCACTTAACTGTTTTTGTTGCGAGGACCGAGGACCACTTTTGGTCGGTGAAACCGGCAAAAATGATTCTCTTTCCAATCATTCCTACTCAAATTACCGCTACAATAATTACGGTGCACGGCATTCTGCTTCCCGCCATGGCTGAGGGCTACCGCTCTAGCTTGGGGTTATGCGTTGCTCCTCTTTGTCATGACAGATTTTGCCAAAGGAAGATTTTACAGCTACTGAATCGCGAGGGCAAAAAGTTGAAAGAGACGTGGCCGCCAACGTTCTCAGAACAGTAACACCCGATATGACCTTTGCTTTCTACAGGGATCATGGGCAACCTCTCGGCGTTACCTCAAAAAGCTTGGACGACTTGCCGCCAGCCTGAAGAATATCGAGCCATCTTCAGTGAGGTTCCATTTTGAAGAGGGAGACTTTGAAAATGGGTTCACGATGATGGGAGACAATCGCTGGCAGGCCAAATGGCCGCATTGCGCGGCAAGAACATTTCTTCGGATAAGCTGAAGAAGAAGGTGAGTTCGATGGTCAATAAGCGTGTGTCGGACAGTTACACAAATCATCAAGACGAAGGAAAGCGGCGCGCAAGCGCTCCCTGCAAGACAGGTAACTTGAGCTGGATAGACAGTTTCTTTTCCGCCTCACCGCTTAAGCAGCGACTTTTAGAATCTTTCAAAGAGGGATTGCACCTAATCCGTGCGCGCTGAGATATGAAGATATTTCAAAATCACATTCTGAAGCATCTTCTTGGACTAAAGACCAAGAAGAATATTCTTACAGGTATTTTCTGATCGATGGATAGTTTCACCTAAGCATTTGAGACTTCATCAGAATTTTAAATACGAAACTTCAATGAATCTCATGATGAAGTTTTGTGCCTGTTTGGGGGGTAAATACTTCTACGTTACTTTTGAAAATATTTGCGAAGAGATTTGCGAATTTACATTTGACTATTTTTTCTCGTGATGGAGGCAGCATCTCTTGCGACTGGAGCATCAAACACGTCACCCAAGCGTCGTTTGTTGATAGAAGCGAGGAATCAGGAAAGACGCGAGGCACTGGAGAAGTAAATGGCCAGACTGACAAAAAGCGTTAACGACAAATGTAAGTCCAAATCCCTATTGATCGCCTATCCAGATAGCCCTATCTTCGATTGCCTCATATTTAGTATCGAACCGACTGTTGTGACCATGTTAGTAAGAATAATTATGTAGGTTACGATGTTTAGGAAGGTGTCTGCGAGTGGCAACTGGAGACTTACAGCTAGGACGCCGAGTGTGGCAGGGGTCAGACCCATAGCGCACGTAAGGATTATCTGCTTTCTTTCGTTGTTTAGTTCAGATTTGAAAGTCGAGATTTTTACGGCTACAAATCTGGTTAAGAGAAGCATGATAAGAATCAGAAGTCCTATTGACAGGTTGCTTACGACTAAAGCAGGGGTAATTATGAAAGTCAATCCCAGAAAGACAAAGAACAAAGTTTCCAAAAAAAATGAAATTTCCCCTTGAAACACTTCGAGCTGCTTCTCAAGAGGATCCATGTTTATTTGTCTTTTGAAAACTCTATTTAAGAGGTGATAGTTTCCAAGAATTATGCCGAAGATAAGAACAGCAAGAATGCCATTGCCTCCCAGGACAGTACTCAACGAGTACGTGATCAAGACAAAACCGATAGTTAAGACGTAAGTCAATCCTTGCTTCTGGAAACGATACAATAAGAAAACCCATGGCAGACTTAGGACAAAACCTATCGCTATTCCAATCAGAAACTGTGCTGATATGCTGGAAACAATTGAAACCCAACCAATTCCTCCGTTATTGTAGATTCCTACAAAAGCAAAGAAAAACACCACGGACAAAATGGAGTTCATTGCAGATTCCAGGGTAAGAAACGTCACGGCTCCCTCTGAAAGTTTCATCGCCCTAGAGAGAGGCACAACGACTGCAGCAGTAGTTTCTCCGCCAATGATCGAAGCAAAGATGAATGATGACAGAACATTCCATTTTAAGATGAAAATTCCGATAAGCCCAATTAACATCATGCTAAACCCGACATAGATTACTGTCTGAATGAAAGCTCTGCCTCCGTTTGCAAGAACTGAGCTAAAATTCAAGCCTAATCCACCGTAAAAGAGAACCATAAACAAGGTTAGTTCAGCAAAAATAGCAAGTTCCGGAATTAACGATTCTCTTGGGAAGAGGTTTAGAATTGGGCCAAGAATGATTCCTGCGAGTATGAGGAAAATATAAATGGGTATACCGGTTTTCTTGAAGAATAATTCACCTACAAAGCCTAGGACGATGATTCCAGCAACCAAGGCAAAAATAACGGATACATCCATCTTTTTCCACCACCCATCTTCAAGGAGTTAACGGTTTGGCTTCAGTTTCTCTTTGGCTTAAAATTGCTCCAACTGTCGTAACAATGTTAGTGAGAATGATAATGTAGGTTACGATGTTGACGAACGTGTTTGAATGTGGCAACTGAAGACTTACAGCAAGAATGGCAAGGGTAGCTGGGGTAAGTCCTTGGGCACACATTAGCAATATCTTCCTTTTCTCATTCGATAAGGGTGACTTGAAAGTTGATGCGTGTATTGCCACAAATCTGACTGCGAGAAGTAAGAAAAGAATCACAATCGCAATTGACAGGTTAGTGGCGATATGGGATGGAGTAATTACGAAAAGCAAGCCCAGAGAAACAAATAATAGAGTTGTGAGAAGAAAGGAAATTTCCTGTTGAAATACTCCAAGCTGACTTTGAAGGGTATCTAAGTTCATTTGTCTTCTGAAAAGTCTATTCACGAGGTAGTAGTTTCCAAAAACGACTCCGAACACAAGCACGGCGAGCGTGCCATTGCCACCGAGTTGCGTAGTCAATGAATAAGTAATTAGGATAAGCCCCAATGTTAGGACGTAAGTGAATTTCTGTTTTTGAAAGCGAAAGAGCACGTAGATCCATGCCAGGCTCAAAATAGCGCCGAACACTATTCCAACGGAAAACTGTGAGGCGACGCTTGAAAAGGCTGCGGACAAATTGATTCCGGGGTTCGTATAGACTCCGACAAAAGTGAAGAAAAGCACGATGAGAAAAATGGAGTTTATTTCAGCTTCCATTTTTAGGAATGACGACGTTGCTTCTGACAGTTTCATCCACTTTGAGACAGGTACAAGAAGCGCGGCTGTGGTTTCGCCTGATATCATAGAAGCGAAGATAAACGATGGTATCACACCCCAATCCATTATGAAAATGCCTATCGCTGCAATCAAGATAGAGCTTAATCCGACGTAGATTACCGCTTGGATCAAAGCTCTTCCTCCATTTGCCAATAACACATTTGGCTTCAAGTCTAATCCACTGTAAAAAAGGACCATGAGAAGTGTCAGCTCCGCGAAGGGAGCAAGCACAGAAATTACTGATGCTCTCGGAAAAAAGTTCAGGATCGGTCCTATTATTATTCCTATCAGTATGAGGAAAATGAAAATGGGTATTCCCGTTTTCTTAAAGAAGAATTCTCCAGCAAAGCCAATGACTATGATTCCCGCAACCACTGCAAAAACAAGGGACGTATCCGTCATTTCACGCTCCGTTAATTATCTTATGTAAAATGTGGCTATTTTTGTTTTGCTAATTCCATAATTCCCAAACATGTTTTTGTGTGATTTTGAAGAGATTGAGGCGTCTCATGACTGCAGTAGCTTCGCAAATAACTTGGGATAGAAACAACTCTTCGAGATTAAGCTATTTCGTGAAAAAAAGTTTAACGGTGTTAAAGCAGGCGTTAAAGTTGATACATTGGAAGCTGGATTTCATGATATCGCGGCAAAGTTGCCCGCTCAAGCAATAGAATCAAAATACCAGTACATATGCAAGACGCGCAAATTTTGCTGTTAGATAAGTTTTTAGAGAAATAACAAAAGAGACGTTTTATGGTGGTTATTTTTCTTCAACTATAATTATTGTAAGTGTTGAGCGTACTTTGTCCAGTCGTCGAATGCGCCAAGTTACTATTTCGCTTAATTTATCAATAGTGTTTGCATGACTTTTGCTACTATGCGTTTTAGAATCCGTAAACGGTGATACTTCCTCTACCCCTTCGACTTTCGTTAATTCTTTCGAAACGTCCGATTCTGAGCCTATCTCGGTGTTTATTAAAACAAAGGCTTTTGACATGCCGATTCAAGCATATAATAATTGATAATTGAGGTTAACATCAAAATGTTCTCTTGAAATCGCTAAAGTTAAATGTACACTTTGAGAGAAAGTAAATGTACAAGGCACATGCGCCGCTTCTGTTCCGTAGTAATCGGGCACGGATTAAAATTAGAGTACTATTGTATACGATAAAAGTTGTACCAAGCCTACAAGGGGCGGAGTTCATTTGGTTTACTTGCTCTTTTTCAACCCACATGAAAATAGACAGTAGTCTATGAGAACCTGGAGATCTCGTTTTTAATAATCTCTTTTGGATAAGTTTATGCGCGTCATTTATATTCGACTGTGACCTGCTCACCGTATCTAGAGAAGGATCAATAATTAGTGAAGTCTCCTGGCGCTTCTCGCGAGTTTGGTTATCTTAGAAAATGGGTTCCAATTGCTGTTTTGATAGGGGTAGTCAGCGGAGTTGGAAGCATTGTCTTCTATGAATCTATTCGATTTGTTAGCTCGGTTCTCCTCGGCGGTGTCACTGGTTTTTTTGCGCCTCAACCAGTTGGAGAAGGCGGAGCCTTAGGAGTAGTAGCCTCCCGTCTTTATTTGATACCCTTAGTGACTACGGTCGGTGGTCTTCTGAGCGGAATAATCGTCTATGGCTTTGCGCCAGAAGCTGCGGGTCATGGAACTGACGCTGCAATAGATGCTTTTCATAATAAAAAGGGTGAAATTCGATCTCGAATACCTTTAGTTAAACTTGTAGCCTCGGCATTAACTATTGGTTCAGGCGGAAGTGCAGGCAGGGAAGGTCCGACGGCGCAGATAGGGGCAGGCTTTGGTTCTTTTCTGGGCAAGCGGCTTCATCTAAGTGTAAAAGACAGAAGAATCGCAGTTGCAGTCGGGATAGGCGCAGGAATCGGCTCCATTTTCAAGGCACCTTTCGGCGGGGCCATACTAGCCACGGAGATTCTTTACATTGGTGACTTTGAAGTTGAGACGTTGCTGCCTGCCTTTATTGCTTCGACAGTGGGCTACAGCATATTCGCGTCATACACAGGATGGACGCCGATATTTGGCAATCTTAATCTGGGTGCTTTCAATGATCCGCTTAATCTACCTTTTTACGCCGTTTTGGGTGTCATCTGCGGTTTAGTGGGCATTTTATATGTTAAAGGGTTCTACGGCATACATGCCTATTTTCAACGTTTGAAAATGCCGCGTTTCTTAAAGCCAGCCTTAGGCGGATTTTTAGTAGGTATTATCGGGATATTTCTTCCTCAAGTCCTCGGCACGGGCTATGGCTGGCTCCAGATAGTAATGTCAGGTAACTTTGTCTTGTTCCCAATAATTTTAATTCCAATAGTTATCGTAGCCAAGATAGTTGCCACATCTCTGACAGTAGGTTCAGGAGGAAGCGGCGGAGTCTTCGCGCCATCCCTGATCATAGGCGGCTTAATAGGAGCATCCCTCTGGATTTTATTGAGCGGGATTTTGCCGAGTTTCAGCCCTGTTATCGCTGCATTTGTTATAGTGGGTATGATGGCGTTTTTCGGAGGCGTAGGAAAAGTGCCCGTTGCCGTTATTCTCATGGTTAGCGAAATGACAGGCGGTTTTACTCTGCTGGTTCCCTCAATGGTAGCCACCACCATTGCATACGTAATCACGGGAAAAGTAACGATCTATAAAAACCAAGTTCAATCGAGGACTGAATCGCCAGCACATAGAGGTGAATACTCAATTCCTCTTCTGCAGAAACTCTTTGTCAAAGATGGCATGACCAAAAAAGTCATAACGACCACTTCAAACACACTGGTTTCAGATGTCGCTGAGACATTGTCAAAGAACGGAATAAAAGGTATACCCGTTCTTGATGACAATGGCAGACTTGCTGGTATTATCACGCTTACAGATGTTCTTCAGGTCCATCCAGATCAGAGAGCAACGACCAAAGTGCGCTCCGTCATGACGAAAGAGCTAGTCACAACAACCCCTAATGAAAGCCTCTATACAGCTTTTGACAAGATGACAAGCAACCAGATCGGACGCCTGCCCGTCATGGATCAAGAAAGCAACTTAAAGTTGATAGGTATTATCACGCGAGAAGATATCTGGCGAATCTACAACATTGAGATTAGATCAAAACTAGAAGATACTAAACTTTCGGGAAGCATAGAAGATAACAACAAAACAGATTTTTAAACAAAAAAACGTTGGTTAATTCGTTTTATCTTTTTGGAGATGAAGCCTTGCGCCTCTCAATTTTTGAGGATGAAAGATTTTTTTATTTTTGAAAAAGAATTGTTTAGCACGAGAAAATGTGGGTGAAGCAACGAAAGGTTGTTGTTTGTTGGATATTGCTTCTTCGTGTCCCATTAATCTAAAGAAGTGAATTTTCAGCTGGTCAGTTATCAGGAAGGCAAGCAAAGCGTAGCCCCACACGAAGGCAGCGAAACCCCATCCAATCGGATTCATAAATACACCATAAACAGCGAACAACGTTGCAACAACTTGAGTCCCCTCTGTGGCCACAAAAAGAATACTGGCTGGAAGAGGCCGTTTCCAAAAATGGTTCACTCCAGTTCGCGCCAAATAAATCGTGAGGTGCCCAGCAACAGCCATTTTAAGGAAAATCAGCGACTGCAGCGTACCAGCGCTTAAGTGGAAAACGTTCAAACCAATTAAGAAGAGCAAGAAGCTTGAAACAACGCCCGTCGCGCCAAGCAGAGAAGCCACAATCAATACACCACGCATGTTCCAGCGAACGGGTTTCTCTTGAACCCTCACATTATCATAAGCGATAGTCATAATTGGAATGTCGTTCAACAAAGCCAGAATGACTAGCATAACTGCTGTCAGCGGGTAGAAGTTGAAGGCGAGAATTGCAAGCGACAAGAAAATTAATACTCGAGTAGTCTCTGCGATGCGGTAGACGGCGTAATTGGACATGCGCTCGAAAATCCTGCGGCTCTCTTTTATAGCATCTATGATGACTGAAAGCCCTGGCTTTGTTAGAACGACATCGGCCGCGGATTTAGCTGCATCAGTTGCTCCTGCAACGGCAACCCCAGCATTTGCTTTCTTTAATGCAGGTGCATCGTTAACTCCATCGCCGGTCATCCCAACAATGTGTCCTCTCTCTTGGAGCAACTCAACAATGCGATATTTATGCTCTGGAAAAACTTGGGCAAAACCGTCAGCACTCTCAATAATGCCTTTCGCTTCACTGTCGGGCTTGTCAATGAAAGATGAAGCAGGTATAATATTTGTGCCTAGATTGACTTCTTGAGCAATCTCCTTAGCTATAGCAATGTGGTCTCCGGTGACCATCTTGACGTTTATGCCCATCTTTTGAGCTGTTTTTATTGTTTCAGCAGAGTCCTCTCGCGGCGGATCATAAATTGCAAGAAGCCCAACAAATTGCCAGTTACCCTCTTCGTCTCCCCTAATTATTCCTAAGGCTCGATGTCCCTTGGCCGCAAAAGTGTTTACAATCTCATTAACTCTATCTTGGATTTCGGTTCTGTTGGAAACAAGAGACAAAACAACCTGCGGCGCGCCTTTAGCAACTCTGAAACGCTCACCATTCTGGTCCTCCACAATGGCTTCAGTCTTCTTTAAAACTGGGTCAAACGGCTTAAAATCAATTACACTATATTGACCAAGAGCACCGGCAACTGCTCTGATCGACTTGGCTTTGGTGATGACAGCATCATCTATTGGATCGTGATTTTCTTCCCGAGAAGCTAATGTTCCGTACAAGAGAGCATCGTCAATTTCGAACTTTCCAAAGGCTTGCGCTTCTGCGATAGTAAGTTCATTCTCTGTTATTGTGCCCGTCTTGTCTGAACATAACACGTCAACTCCAGCCATTTCTTCAATTGAAACTAGCTTGCTTACAATAGCTTCTTTTTTGGCTAGGACGATTGCGCCAACAGCCATAGTGACTGTCAAAACAGCAGGCAATGCTACTGGAATTGAAGCTACAACCAAAATCAGGGCAAACTGCAAAATAGATAATGGGTTGGCGTGTCGAAATAAAGCGGCAATAACAACGGCAGAAACCATTATTGCCGCAAGGATAATCAGATAGTTACCTATTTTTACGACAGCTTTTTGGAAGTGGCTTGCAGTTTTAGCTTCTGACACCAGTTTGGCGGTTTTGCCAAAGAAGCTGCTTATTCCAGTAGCCACCACGTATGCATCCATTTCGCCTTGTCTGATAATGGCTCCTGCATAAGCTATATCAGAAATGTGTTTCTCTACGGGCAAGGATTCGCCGGTTAATGCAGATTCGTCTGCGAGCAAATAGGTGCCTTTCATCAGTTTAACGTCGGCAGGTACAATGTCGCCCAAGCGGACACGCACAATGTCGCCGGGGACAAGTTCCTTTGATGGTATCTCATGCCATGTTCCATCTCTTAACACTCGGGCTTTTGGAGAAAGCCGCTTTTTCAACAATTCTATCGCGTTGTCAGCTTTTCGTTCTTGCCAAAATCCCACAACTGCATTCACAATTAGCAAAGTGAAAATAATTGCAAAGTCGTCATAGTGTTGTATAATTATGGATAGTATTGAGGCAATTTCTATCATCCAGGGAATGGGTCCCCAGAAATAGCCCAAAAACTTGCGAAAAGGGTTTACTTTCTTTTCAGGAATCTCGTTGGTGCCATACTTCTGCAGTTTTCGAGCTACCTCTTCTGAAGATAGCCCCATCTTGATATATGTAGAAAATGGAGTTTCTTCTTCAGATGGTTTGTTTGATTTTTCTGACGTCACTTTCACGAAAGCCTTCTAATTGACAACAAAACTATTAATTCAATAGTAAAAAGCGATGCATTATTGCTTTTTAGCTTTTCGTTGACATCGAACAACAATGTTCTGAAAACAGAGACAATATATAATTCATTTTTTATTTTTTTTTTTTAATTCATCTGAAATGTTGTCTGTTCCGAAAGTATTGTTGCTTTGAAATTTATAAACTACTCTTTTGCTGTTTTAGTTTTTGTTTCTTTTTCGTTGGTTTTGCGCTTGGGTCTTTTTGGGAAAGAATTGTATAATGCTGCGGCTCTTGCTCGGATAATTTTTCTTGTTTCAACTGTGACGGGCGAGGTTGCGATTAACTCATCAAGTTTCTTTTTGTTTTCGTCTATTCTTTTTGTGAATTCTTCGTTAGATATTTTGCCTTCTGTTTTTAGTTTTCTCAATTCTTCCATGTGAGCGACCATTGATTCGAATTGTTCGTCAATTTCTTTTTCTGAAGCAGTATTCGTTTGCGGCATTCTTTTCCTCACATAATTTAAAAGCAAAGGCACCTGAAATACGATTGAGATGAAAGCTACTCCAAGCACCATTGTATCTATTGTGTTGATATCTCCCTGAGAAATAACAGCTGAAGTCGTTATCGTAGCCACTAATGCTATGGACAAAGCGCCTCGCACTCCGCCAAGCATAGCGACGTTACTCCAAACGGCAGATATTTTGTCACCGAACCTGTTGAAGATACCAAGTATTGGGTACACTGTGGCGGCTCTTGCTATTGTGACGGCTCCGTAAGCCACGGCAATGAGCAGAACTGATTGCGAAAGAGTAATGATGTTTGTCTCAAAACCGATTATTAGAAACGCTATCGAGTTGCTTAAGAAGGCGGCTATCTGCCAAAACGTCGTCACAGTTTCTTTTGACGCGGGTTCCATGGCTGATCGCATCGTGAAGTTGCCAAAGTATAACCCTGCGACGGCGACCGCTATTAGCCCTGAAGCGCCTATTCCTGTTGCCAAAGCGTACGACCCGTACACCACCGCGACTGCCAAGATGGTTTCGGCTACTTTGTCTTCTATCAAGCTTGAGAGTAATTCGCCTAGAAACGCGATTGCCAACCCGATTAAAACGCCTGCACCAAGTGTAAACCCGAAATTGAGCACTGTTTGAGTTACTGAGATCTGATGAAGACCGACGGTTGAAAGAATTATTGTGAAAAGGACGATGCCGGTGGCGTCGTTGAAGGCCGCTTCGGTGTCGAGCAACGTAGATAGTTTGGAAGGAACCTTCACCCGTCGAAAGACCTCCAAAACCGTAACTGTATCTGTGGGCGCAATCAGCGCAGCGAAAAGAAAAGAAACATAAGGCGAAAGACCCACGATCTTCCACAAGATAAGCCCCCCAACACCAGTCGCTATCAAAACACCAACGGTTGCCAAGGCTAACGAAGGCTTGATTACAGCTCGCAAATCACTCGCGCGAAGGTGAATCATGGCTTCAAATATTAATGGGGGAACAACTACGCCCACGAAAAGGCCGCCTCCGCCACCTTGGAGAAGTTGAGCGCAAAGAGACCTTAATTGGGAAATCAGATTTTCGAAAGATCCTCCTTGCAGAGTAAATAATGACGCAACTAAGGTTATTACGACCCCTGTCAAGACCAAAATCAAAGTGTACGGTATCTTGAGCTTTGTAGATAGTACTGCAGCTAAGAAAGCTATAAGCAGAAATGCTGCCACGATGAGCTCGATGCTGGGAACCAGAACAATCGCCTGCCCTTTGGGTACAACTTTTGTTTGAAGCTTGTTTTCTAATTCTTCAAAGTCCTTAATCAATCTGTGCTGACAAATAAATACAAAGACCAGCTGCAAAAGCAGGATTTAAGCAAGATTTAAAAATTCGAACCTGAAGCAGTTTGGATCAATGGGTTCCACACACAGAAGACTAATGACGAGATCGAATCTAAAACAGGAGTGGAACGGAACAGCAGAGGGCTCGGTGGATTCGACTTCAAAAAGGTCTTTTTGGCAAAATGGGTAAAATCACGGGATTTAATTTTTACATTCACGTTTAAATTCCACACTTTTGGAACCAAGAAATCATGAAACTTTTCTTTTCTGGCTACAAGCATTTGAGGTAACTGATTAGCTTTTGAAATTCTCCAGTTTTCTTCATCTGGTTTTTTCGAAGCATTTCTTCTATATTGGACTTGATGTAGAGTCCCCCAGGAGGGTACAATTGACGAGCGATTAAAGTGAAGACTTTGCAGTTTTCTTTGTTTATCACTTCTTCCTTGAATCGCCATTTGAAAGGGGATCCGGGTGGAAGTAACGTTTCAGAAAGAACGATAACAACAAAATTCCTAACATTGGTAGTTCCTTCGAGTTCGTTGAATTTTGCGCGCAGGACCTTGTTAGCGTCTTCTCGCTTCCCGTTTTCCAAAGTTTTGCCACCGACAGCATTGTTCTTAATCTCTATTACCATTTTTACGTCGCTAACGGGGAAGGTCTTTTGGTTTGGGTCCACACCGTTTTTTAACAGAAGCAGATCATTTTTGATCTTAGATCCGTGGATTGTGACGTCTGGAATCATTGAAAGGTTAAGATTCCTTCTCAGCAGGTGATTGCGTAAGACAATTTCCGTTGCACTTCCAGATTTCTCGCGAGCTGTTTTGTCGATTTTCTGTTTCTCAAATTCTTCACTGACCTCGATCAGCATGGCATATTCTTCATCGGTAGCTGCTAAGAATGGTTGATTGGAATAATTGGGCATGTCCTAAATATCTCATCACTAACATAAAAAAACTAATCCGCCTTTTCTTGTTTTTTCGTTTCGAGGGTTTTTTCACGGTTGAATGTGTTAATCATGGCTAGGAAGTAGAAGGTTCTAATGACAAAAGTATCAAGTAATAGATCGACAGCACGCCCTAGAAAGCAATAAATTGATGTATTCTTTGGACATACTGAGCGATTTACATGTCACTTGAAGTTGTGCCTCATGTTGAGCTGGAAAAATATTTAGGTAAATGGTATGAGATAGCACACCTTCCTGCAAAATTCCAAGAAGGCTGCAACGAAACCACAGCCACATACACGTTATCAAAAGATGGCAGCATATCCGTGCTCAATCAAACGATAAAAAATGGCAAGATGAAACAAGCCAAAGGCAAAGCAAAAGTAGTTGATAAAAACTCTAACGCAAAACTCAAAGTAACCTTCTTCTGGCCATTCTATGGCGATTACTGGATTATTAAATTGGGAAATAACTACGATTATTCAGTTGTAGGCGCACCCAACCGCAAATATCTTTGGATATTGAGCCGAACCCCACAAATGGATGACAACCTATACTCACAAATAATAGAATACGTAAAGTCAAAAGGCTTCGACGCAAACAAGCTCATCAAAACTCTTCAAAAAGCATAAAGCGCATTCAACTAAAAATAATTCACCAGAAACTTCGGATTAAATTTATCGCGTAATTATTGGCAGCTTCAACTTTCACATTGTATTTTGGACATAATTGTCAAAAATAAGTTCAGAATAGACCGAAGTTGAAAATGAAACTGAATATTAGGTTTAAATTCACGTTTTAGATTTCACACAAAAACCTATGGAGAAAAAACATTCTGTTTATCGTCCTAGTGAAAGTATCGTCCTCCGAATATAATATAGAAAATAGTGACAAAAGCGTAGAATCCTAAGCTGATTTCAATTGCGAAAAACGAGAAAATTATCGCCAGGGAATATGCTATTGGTCCAATAATCACAATTTTGCTTCGTTTTGCTATTATTTTTGGGTTCGGTTCCTCATGAGTCAAATGCTGTGTTCTGGGATAGAACCATAGAATGTTGAATAGTATTGAACATGCTAAACCGTTAAGGCCATAAATAATAACTGCAATTGGTTGCAGAGGGTATCTTCCAAGCAAGGCTGTGGAGAATGGTGCAAGACCGACGCTGAGGAGCAGGAGAAGGTTGATCCACAAAGT
Source organism: Candidatus Bathyarchaeota archaeon (assembly GCA_963827165.1). Lineage (GTDB taxonomy): Archaea > Thermoproteota > Bathyarchaeia > Bathyarchaeales > Bathycorpusculaceae > Bathycorpusculum. Next base: position 45,576 of record CAWGZR010000007.1, read on the forward strand.
CTTAAGATCAATATTTTCGATGTGACTAAACATGTTTTGGTGGCTTATCCAAAGTACGCCTAAGAAAATAAAAGTAATAATGTAAGCTAAGAGGTCTGGAATAAGGTTTACGATGTCAGCTTGCAAAGTCGGGGAAGCGTTTGATCCGGTAATAGCGGGAACCACTAAGCTAAGTACTAAAATAGTCATTACGGTTGCAAATATGCCGTCCGTAAGACCTTCCACCCTATTTTTGCTAAACCGAGAAGAAACCTTTTTGCTCATTTGTTTTTGACGCCTGCCACTGCGCTTTCGTCACGAAGTATTTTTGTCTGATTAATTCTTAAATTCGAATTTCAGAATACAAGCTCTTTCATTTGACAAAAAAATAGTCAGGTTGATCTAGCATGATCCGATATTGATAGATAATGTTACTCCAATGAAGCTACATTGACCAATGACAGAGTCAAGCCGTCTTATGCGATGCTGTTCAGTTATGTTATCAAACAAGTTTTCCACGTCTTAATTGGTTAAAAAAGATTTCCTTGAGTTCTGATTGCCAAAAGAAGCGTGGCGCGGGATGTTAGATTTGCACCCACATTCAAATTCCCCGAAGATTATTGGGATTTAACTAAGATCGATGGCTTTTTCAAATTGTTTTTATGTGAGGCTGTCCTAATCTACGAGTGGTGTTTTTGAATGGTTGAAGATTTTGAACAAGACGATTTCGATATGATTGACCCGACAGCCAAAAGAGTTCTTGTTACCCTTTCCCAATTTGAGAAAGGTCTTTTGGTGACTGTGGACCTCTTACACAGAAAGACAGGTTTAATGCCTGAAGCCTTAAACGACGCTGTGCGCCACCTGACAAAATCCAAGCTCATCGACATACCTGAACCCGAAAAAAAACATGGCCCTTACGATTTCAATACCATCGAAATAAGCGACTTCGGAAGGCAAGTGATAGCGAAATTCGGATAAAACGCTACAACTAAGCCCTCACCTTAATTATCAACGATACTTTTTTCTTTTTTTAAGAATAACCAAAATAATGAGATAAGTCCCATCGGGCTAAAACGCAGTCCGCAGGCTAAGCAGGACTCAGTGATTATTTATATTAACTTTGAGAAGTCGTCGTACACCTTTTTTCTGTAACCGACAAAAAGTACTGTGACTTGGCTTTGCTCTGCATCGATTTCGTAGATTGCTCGGTAATCACCTGACCTTATGCTCCAATAATCTGACGGGTGTAGCTGTTTTCCCGCCTTGACCGGGTCAAATGAAAGTTCTCCAAGCGCCTTTTTCATTCTTTCTTGACTTACCGGGTCTAGCTTCCTCAGCTCTTTGGAAGCGGTTGGATGCAGCAAAACCTTAAAGGCCAAAAACTAGGCGTCCTCTAGCGGGACCAACTTTTCAGGGTTCTTTTTGGCTTCTTCGCTTCGTTTGTTTAGGAGTTCGTAGAATTTGCGGGTTTTTTCGCGTTCTTCGTAGAGGCTTATGATGGTTTTTATGGCGTCGCTTCGGCTTTTGAATTTGCCTTCTTCAACCCAAATGTCGATTTCCGCAATCATTTCCGCTGGCAGTCTCAACTGAACTTGAGCCATAAAGGTTCACTGTAAACAGTAGTGTTTACACGCCTCTTAAGCCTTGTGCACGGCGCTTTCACATCAAATTTTTGTATCGCCACTCTCTTATGTGATGACACTGCACGCTTCGACCTTGACATGGCAAAACTACAGCCTATTCAAGAGCTACGCAGGCAACAAACAGGGCATAACCTATCCTGACATGACATGGGAACCAAAGGAATCCTTCAGGGCAGTACCTGACTATTATGCAAAACATTAGCAGGCGAGCAGGCTTTTGTGCGGTAGCCTTATTTGGCGGATGCAGATTTCTTTGGGTATTATGATTTTGCCTCGGAGCTTCTACAGGGGGGATGTGTTAGAGGTTGCGAAGAACTTGCTTGGGAAAGTTCTTGTTCATGACACATCCGAAGGCATGACTTCAGGCAGGATTGTTGAGACTGAGGCTTATTGTGGCCCTGAGGATTTGGCTGCACATAGTGCCCGCGGCCGACGTACGGAAAGAGTCGAGCTTATGTACGGGGAAAAAGGGCATGCCTACATTTACTTCATTTATGGGATGTACTGGTGCTTCAACGTCACGGCTGGAGCAACCCCAGGCAAACCTGAAGCCGTCCTTGTAAGAGCACTTGAACCTGTCAGAGGCACAGAGTTGATGGATAAGCGGCGAGGCACACAGAACGTCACCAACTTATCAAATGGCCCAGGCAAACTCTGCATGGCGATGTCGCTTACGGGGGCACAGACTAAAGCCGACTTGACCAAACCGCCTTTACGCATAACAGACGCTCCGGCCATTCCGCAGGAATGTATTCTAGCTACGGCCCGCATCGGCGTCGACTATGCCGGCGAATGGAAGAATCAGCCATGGCGATTCTACATCAAAGACAACAGTTTTGTTTCCACATGGAAAAAGCATTCGCAGGTTTGATGTGTTTGCTGCTTTCTTAAGCGGTAGCTTTTTCTTTTCTATGATTTAACTTCCGCTCTTTCAGCCAGAATGATAATGAAAGCGTGAATGGATAGGCTGTGAGCTTAATCAGCTTATTCGAGATAAAGAATTAGCAAATAGGAATTCAGGAAGAGTCGAAACTTTTCTAAAAAGAATCAAGAAGTAAGTTGCTGCATCAAGATAAACACAAATGTTTATTTTTCGCTCACAGTTTGAGAAATGGCGGAGTAAAGGTTATGCCGTTAAACGTGAATGAGCAAAAAATAGTTCTTGGAAGCAGAGGTGCCTATGTCAGAACAATCAGCGTCTAAGCCTGAAACCCTGAAAGAACCGGCGCGGCATCATCAGCCGGGGCAGTCGGCATTCCGAGCCATCCTTGCCGAAGACGTTGAGTGGAAACCGTTCGCGGCGTTCCCACCGGAGGCGCGCCTGGCAGTTCTGGTTGGCCAACCCTTGGAGCGCGGACCTTATACTATCAGAGTCAAAGTGCCCGACGGGGTGAAACTAATGCCCCACCGTCATCCTGAGGACCGCATTTATACGGTCATTTCCGGCGTCTTCTACATCGGATTGGGTGATGAATTCGATGCCGATAAGCTAGATGCATATCCGCCCGGCGCTGTAATTATTCTTCCCGGAAACACTTCCCATTTCCACTGGGCGAAGTCCGGCGAATACGTCACGCAGGTAACCGCAATAGGGCCTCTCGGCATGAAATATATCGACTCGAAAGATGATCCGCGGAATGTTCCTCATTAATACGCACATTTAACCATCTTTTACAATTTAGCGCAGAGCGGGGAATCCCATTACCAATTTACCAGTAAAAATATGCATTGAAACGGGCGATAAGAATGCTCAGCCGGTTTAAGAATTCTCGTGCTATCGTGTTAAGCTCAGGGCTTCATCAAGGTAACATGAATCGGTTCTATTCTTAGAATTACCCTATCGCCGTGTTGTCTGTAATCTATGCCTATATATTTGTGCGATAGCTTATCGATATGTTCCTCAGCACCTTCCTTTCTTATCTCGACAACTTTGCCCCTGATAAAAAGCGAATCGTAGGGGTCGTTCATATTGAACACGCTTATCGCCACACGGGGATCGCGCCTAATATTCCTCGTCTTAACCCTGTTCTCGGTCGTGTTAATCAATACGATGTTGCTGTCGTGGTCTACCCAAGTTGTAGTTACGTGTGGGGAACCATCCCTCATCAATGTGGCTATGTTTGCGAAATTTTTCGCTTCAATCAACTTTTTCGCTTTTTCAGGCAGGTTTACCATGTAGACACCCTTACCAAGACTGATAGCACAAAGATTAATAGCTTTCTTGGCTAGCGAGTCGTGAAACAACGTATAGCAAATGGGCCCGAAGGCGCACGCTGATTCGTGTGAACGAGATAGGGCAAAATATTACCATTACATTTCGTGGCAACAACGAATATTTATGTGGTTTGTAATAGGTAAAGCGCGCTGGCTTGTCCCGAAATTAAAGCTTATGCTGAAACAGGGCCTGCTTGTTTCTTCGCGTGGAGGCGCCTCAAAATACGGGACGAAAGAACCAAGCGGTATCACCGACTTATTTCAACACATAATACCCGAACAAGGCAGCGCGCTAACGCTTTACCTTTCTTCTACGAATGTACAAAACCAATCCTCCTGCTACAGCGACTGCCACCACGACTGCAACGACCACGTACTCGGCAAGAGTTGTGGTTGAAAGAGTGGAAGATGGAGCAAGTGTGGCAATTGGCCCGATGGAACTTTCCTCCCACCAAGCGACAGGCGAATTGACTGTTTCGACTGCCTGAGACATATCTTGTTGACTGAGTCCTCCAGAATCAGTAATCGCCTGGTTTGCCTGCAGCAAGGCGGTGCTGTTACTTGCGAGGTCTTGAACCTCAACCAAGCCCTCAATCACCATCACATTAGCGGTGCCATTCTCATATGCTGCCGCAGTAAATTCAGTTCCCCGAACCCCAACAACAGCTGTCACACCGATATCAGCATCCCAATTATCGGATCCACCAGTTGCGCTTTGGATGTTTGCCCACAACATACCAAACAGGAGATAAAGGAGGTGGTGTAGGCCGTGAGGGTCTTTATAAGTGACATTTGTATTCTGGCCTAATAGGATTTTACCGCCAGAGAATTGGATTAACAGTACACTATTCGGTCCCGTCATTATAGTGTCCCCTAAACTTACGGTGTCAGAGGGAACTAAAGGTGTCCATTCAACGCCTCCATTTGAGCTTATCTGGACTGTCCCAGACACCCTTTGAACGGTAATAGGCTGCTCTGTGGACCCATTAACTGCGGGTGCAAGTGCTGGAATTGAGGTGAATGCCGCAGCCAATATGACAGCTGCTATGATTAACGCACTGCAGCCGTAGCGCGCACTAACCCTTCCTCGCAAGTTATTCGCTCCATCTAACCGCTTTTCGCTTCTTTCATTTAAAGCCTTCCCCCATGTGCGTGACAAGTCGAATTGATGCCAAGCGCGTCCTAAAAGTAAGTTAATCGGATGAACTCACCCGTGGAAGTTATGATTCCATGACACTAAGCATAAAAGATGGGTGGGTTTTACCCGAATGTTATGTATTTCTTGGGCTCCATCATGTTAACTCTGCTCCAGTGTTGAGCCTGGCATTTTGCTACCTTCACGATGATCAATCCGGGGCTTTCTGCCGTTATCCCCATTTGCTTTAGAAAAGGCCGCGCTTCTATCACTTTGCGCTTCATCTCTATATCGTTCACAAACTCAACCTTGCCTGTGACTCGCACCATATCTCCAGTTTTGCTTTTGGGGTCGAAGAAGCAGACTTCCACTTTGGGATTGACTTTAAGCTGCTTATATACATCTTTGCTCGCGTCCATGCTGTAGTAAAGGCCGGTTTTATCGGCAGAGAAAAGCTGCAACGCACGCACTTTCGGTTGATCGCCGTCTAAGGTGGCGAAGAAGCTGATTGGGTTGTCGGTTACAAACTTGAGAATTTCGTTCAATTCCATAATTATCACCTAAACAGTAATACTTATGACAACGATTATAGGCTTTTCCAAAGCAGACAAACTGGCGGTTTGGCAGTTTACGGAGCCTCTTGATACTTCACACCTGTTTGGTTAGGTTGAATTTGGAAAAACCGAATTACCTCACTTCCATGCCATATGATAAGCGTCTCACAAATTAACGGAATATGGAAGTGGCGCGGGGATGTTAGATTTACACTCACGTTTAAATCCCACACGATAAAATCCATAAAAATATAGGCTACAGGTCTACCATCAGCCTTTGATATTAGCTTTGTGACTACTATCCTTCAGTCACATATTCTTTTAACCTTCAAAGTTTTCTGTTTTTTTGGTGGAATCTAAATGATTGGTGAATTAATAATTGAAATAAAAGGGAAAACAACGGGTGTCCGCGTTCTAGCAGAAGGAAAGGTAGAGGCGTCACATTCGGGAGCTGGGACACTTTTTGGAAAAGAAGCCACGGTAATGGACACAGCCGTTTCAACATTCATGCCTAACGGAGTGTTAATGGTAGATGTGAATGGAATACTCATGAATGCTGAAGGTGACTTGGTAATGACAAAGATCAATGGAATGGGCTGGCCTACAGGCAAAGGCTTGAAATCAAGCTACAGAGGAGCCTGTTATTTCATGACAAACTCACCCAAACTCGCGAATCTCAACAAGACTGTCGGCGTTTGGGAACTTGAAACAGAAGAAAACGGAGAATACAGTCTCAAAGTCTGGGTATGGAAGTAGTAGCACCCTTTTTTGGGATTATTTATTTCGCAGTTGCTTCTTTAATATTGCCCAATTGTACTCGGCTAGGCTCACGCAGAGCTAGATTTTTCAATAATTAGCGCGGCGCACCTTAAAGTCTTGAAATGCTTCCTTTAACAAGATTTACTTTTAGGCTTTTCAATTTTGGGACAAACCAACGCGAATTGCATCACTTTATGTAAATGCTGGTTATTTCAATTTTTTTAACTGTCGCTATATCATCAGGTTTTTCTCTATAGTCTTATCCTTCTCGCCTGTCACGCTCAACTTATTTCCAAGTATGTGGATTTAACACTTTTCGGTTCCAAAAATGACCATTAGACCGGCAACCACCAAGAATGCAATCGCTATTAATGCTCGTATACGAAAATTGTTTACACAGGAAAATCATCTAAAACGTTTGGATCATGAACTAAACCTGTCCGGAACAATATTGTTCCAGCACTGACAAATATTTTGTTGATTATTCCTTGCTTCATGGCTCGGCAAGTATTTTCAAAAGGTTCTTTTCTGTAAAAATATCTCCATTAACCTCTTTATCCACTTCATACAACGTTTTTAGATTGATTTCTTCGTTGACACTCTTTATCTTGATTAGCGCTTTAAGCAGAGCTTTTTCTCTATCGTCAAAACTCCTTAATTTTAAGGCTCTCTCAAATCGCTTAATCCATCTTCTTTTTTCAATTCCTTGGAAAGCAAACGAAAAAAAAGCTACCAAAGCTACAATTGAGACCGGCAAGATTGAAATTGAAACTAGAAAATCATGCGCAACGTAGCCTACAGTTACAAGTGCACCAATTAAGAAAACAAGCGCCAAGAAAAACTCCGGGCGCGCGCCATCATAATTTTTTCTAATTTTCGATTTGTTTTCTTCAACCCAATTAATGAGATCAAGAACTTTATCCAGTGGCTCTTTCGGCATCTGGGGCTCTATTTGCTGATTCTCTTTATTAGTCATTTCCACCACTATTTCTAGCGCGCAAGATTTAACTTTTGGCGTTTCCCGTTTTCCCCAAAGTCTTAAGGATAAAGACAATGAAATAGAAAAACGAGGAGTCCTCGCCACCAATGGGCTCAAAAATTTTCTTAATACTTGACTTCGGATTTTTTCTCTGAACGCTGAGCGGCGATTCCTAGCCCATTTAACCAACAAAATTTTTTTACGCCAGCCCTGGCATGCCCCAAACCGTCTGGAGCGCGTTAAGCGCGTAAAGCTTGACTTCCCGATAACTTAGCGTAAAGATTATTAATTTTAAGAACATTAACTAGAATTGGTGTTTTTATGAGGATTAAGTATCCTGGCGTGTACGTTAGTGATCAGGGCAAAGCATTAAAGTTTTATACTGAGGTCCTTGGTTTTGTCAAAAAGGCAGATATTACAGCAGGAAAATACAGGTGGCTGACCGTTACTTCGCCTGAAGACAAGGATGGTGTGGAGTTAGTTCTTGAGCCAAACGAAAACCCAACTGCAAAGGCATACCAAGAAGCTCTCTTCAAGCAGGGTATTCGCGCAAATAACTTCATTGTGGATGATATCCAAAAAGACTATGAACGATTGCAAAAACTTGGTGTGAAGTTTACTATGCAGCCAACAAAGCTACCAGGCACACCTTCAACCATAGCAGTACTTGATGACACCTGTGGCAATTTGATACAGATCACACAGATGGTTTACTCGTAGTAATATGGGAGATTGGCGAGTCTAATTTGGAATCATGAATATTTGGAACGACTTGTTTCTTTCTGGTTTTCCTTTACTCTGAACTTTACCATTTCCTTTATCAAATCTAATGGTATTGGCTTGTCCAATGGAAATTTGACGGTGCCTTGGACTCTGCTTACTTCATAGCCTGACAGTTTGTTTTTGAATTCCTCTATTGCCGACTTCCGCGGATAGAAACCAATGTGATTCTTGAATGCTCCAAACCAGACCAAGTTGCTATCGAGTTTGAAGGCTGGCATGTTGTAACTAATTGCTTCTTCGGCTTTGGGTGCGGCATCCCTAATCGCATGCCTTATTTGTTCCAAAACAATTTGAACGTTCTTGGGAAAAGAAGCTATGTATTCATCAATCGAATCAAAATTCTTTTCCATGGACTAAAAACACCAAGAGGATATTTGCAGAGCTTTTCCTAATAACTTTTCGCGTCGCATCCCTTACCCGAAATTTCCATACCATAAAAAGTTTGGGCCTCTATCGGGTTCTGCCCCAAAGATTATATGTGAGTTGATTTGGCTTCAAACAATAGCTCGCAGGGAGTACAGCATTATTTCTGGCGGATAATTTAGGCTTAGTTTCCAAAATTAAAGGTAACAATAAGCTGAATTTGGAAATGGCGCGGGATGTGGGATTTGAACCCACGCGGCCTTTCGACCACAGACTTAGCAGGCCTGCCCCCTACCAGGCAGGGCAATCCCGCACGAAACTATTTGGTTGTTCTAAGCCTGTTTAGACTTATTTAGATGTTCAATTTGAACACCTAAGTGGTCAGTCTCAGCCATCTCAGTATGAGGTAATTTAATTAAAGTTTTCTGAGCATTTAAACCACTGCTATCGCTCAGTTGTCTCTCTGCAGACATCTTGGACTGTTGATAATAGACCAATTTTTGTTCTTGCCGTAGTCAGCCTTGCCTTCATAAAGCCTAATCATGTAATAGTTGCTAACTGCAGAATAACGTCGATTACACATATGAGATTAGCATCATTTACATCATACTTGACTTTGGGACCCATCGTGGTCGATTGCTTTTAAGATTCCCAAGAACTGATTTTGATTCGTAGAACGTGAGATTTCTTTAAACTCAAAAATACGCAATTATCTCGCAGTTGCTTCCTAACAAGTGATTGATTATCTATTTTTGTTCTCGCTTTTGTTTTTCTAATTTTTTGAGGTACCTTGAGGCATCTTCAATAAACTTTTGCTCGGAAGCTGTCCTTTTAGATTCATTTTTCTTTTTCATACGAATCAAGCAATTTATTTAAGATCTTTCCAAACAAGGTTTAGTTATTCA
>CAWGZR010000008.1:0-49798 GCA_963827165.1 Candidatus Bathyarchaeota archaeon
CTCTTCCCTCTTCGTTTTCCTTCTCTCTAACGAGACTTTCCTTGTGGCGACAAAGAATTACGGTGATAATGTGCTTCTTACTCCTTTGATTTTCATAACTTGCTTCTGGAGAACATCTCGAAACTCCTCTAGAGTTGGGGCTGAGATAAGCGAAACTATGTCAAATTCTCCCGCTACCTCGTATACTTCTTGGGTGTTTTGAAGCTTTGAAAGCTCGCTTATCACATTGTTTTTCTGAGATTGATCAATGAAAATATTTACCGAAGCTAAGAATTGGCTCAATTTAATGCACGCCCTCTCATTAAAGAGTGAGGATGTTTGCCGATAATATAAACGTGATTATGAATTGTTCATAACCCATCGATTTTACTCAACAATTGTTTAATAAGAATCTAATTAATTGGAATAACAAATGAGAAAGTGTTGATTCAGAAGATAAATGTCTAAAAATGGGCAAAATGAAATATTTCAAAGAAGCTTTTCGCGCTGACATTGACACACTTTGTTAAGTATCCACCAAGCCCAAAAATAACCAAACAAACTATTATTGTCGGGATTTTCAAGTTTGCATTTCTTTAGCCTTGGAAATAGATCCCGCGCATTTTCTTTTTCAATTGCAGCAAGGTCTTTTGTATTAAAAACCCTGCGTATTCCTCCATGCCTTCAATCGTTAATGGAACGACATCTTAGAGGCAAATTGGTTAGGCGCGTTTTTTGGTGCTAACTATGCTTATGACTTCCCGGTCTTTGAGGATGGCTTCTTCGCCTATTCGTCTTTTGTCTCTGGCGTCGATTGCGTATAGAAAGTTTTCTCCCAGTTCGGTGTGAATTACATAAGCGAATTGACGTGCAGTGGTTCCATTCGGCACAAGATAGGTGTCGGGCAGGACTCTTCCGTTGTGGTCAGAGAGGTGCTCAATATCTTCCACGGGGTAAACAGTTATCATGTTAAGTAGTTTGAAGTACGCTACGTTCATAGCTTCTTGAACCCCTGTTGAACCGTTTTTCTTCAACACCTTTTCACGAATGGCTTCCAAGGCGTTAATTTGTCCTTGCGTGAGTTTTTCTGGTAGCTTGATGTTGAAGTCGCTGTCGCGGGCTTGTAATAGATTAGTCCTTTTTCGGCGGCGCGTCGCAGTGCGAGTTCAGCTTCTGCGGAGCAGGGGATAACCATGTAATCAAGCTTTTTTAGCTTCTCTACATTTGAAGCGGCCGTTGGTAGATCAATCTTGTTGGCTACAATCAACATCGGCTTTGATATTTTTCTCAAATTGTCAACAAACCGATAGAAGTCCTCATCGCTCCATGTAGCAGGTTTGTCAATGTTTAGGTTTGCTTTTCTGATGGCTTCAGCGACGCTGAGGCGTTTTATCCCCAAACCATTTAGACGGTCTTCAAGCGGTATAGCAATTCCTTTCTTATCTGCTTCTGCTTGGCGTGCAATTTTTGGCCAATCTTTCTTAAGTATTGTTACCATCCACATTGTTATTTCCCGTTCAAGAAACTTGACATCTTCTAAGGGGTCATGTTCGCCTGGTTTGCAAGTTTTTCCTTCGCAGTCTGTGCCGCCTGAAGCGTCAACGACATGGATTAGCGCGTCTGCTCTGCGTATCTCGTCGAGAAACTGGTTGCCTAAGCCTTTTCCTTCCCAAGCACCAGGCACAAGGCCAGCAATGTCGATAAGTTCTACGGGAACCATCCTTTCGCCATCGAGGCAGAGCGAGTTCCTCGGGTTATCTTTAACTTTGAATTCTTCATGGACGCATTTGGTGCGAACATAGCCAACTCCCCTGTTCGGTTTGATAGTGGTGAATGGATAATTCGCAATTTCAGCCGCCGCCAAAGTTGACGCGCTGAAAAACGTGGATTTCCCGTATTGGGTTTTCCCACTACTCCAAGTAACCGTGAATATGACCGCTGCATCCGTAATCCCTCTTACGTAGTGTTGCATCAATGCGCTATAATACTTGCGCTTAAAAATAATCTGGTTTTGTCATGACGTGATCCTTGCGTGCGCTCAATTGTGTTGAACATGTTTTTAAGTTTAAAAAGTAAAGATTCTTTGACGGTGGCACATTTGAAGAAGATTATCGAAGGAATCTATCAAGTAGAAGGGGTCAACTGCAACGTTTATCTTGTTGAAGACGGGGATACGCTGATTTTGATTGACACAGGTTTGCCGAGAAGCGACAAGAAAATCATAAAGGCTATCGAAGAGTTAGGACGAAAACCAAACGATGTGTCAACTATCGTAATTACACACTTTCACATCGACCATGTTGGCAGCCTTAAAAAAATGAAGGTTCTCACCGGCGCTAAAGTGGCAGTTCATAAAGCCGATGCAGACTATGTCTCAGGAAAGCAGTCGCCGCCTAAGCCTAAGAACCTAATGCTTAAAGCATTAACCTCTGTTTTAAAGGCAACTCCAGTTGACACTGAGGTGGTTCTCGAAGAAGGCGACAAAGTCGGAAGATTAGTCGTTATTCACACTCCCGGGCATTCGGAAGGAAGCATTTCATTGTTGGATGGCGAGCGGAAAGTTATGTTTGTCGGCGACGCCGTCAGATTTATGGACGGTGAGCTTGAGGGTGCGCCGCCCAGGTTTACGCTCGACGCGGCAAAGGCAAAAGAGTCAATTGGAAAAATAGCTACTTTTGAGTTTGACATTATGCTTAGCGGACATGGGCAACCCTTAATGGAGAAGGCTTCGCAAAAAATAAGAGAGTTTAGCGCTGCTTCTAAGTAGCTTTTGTATTTTGGTTTTCTTTCTGCGGTGCTCCTTTAACGATAGGGGTTGTTTCGCCTCTGAGCGCTGAGCATATTGCGGCTGCAAAGCACAATAATGCGCCGATTATGAATGCTGTTGTTAGGGCTGACATCAGAGGTGAAGCTATGGCGTTTGGGAAGAAGCTTTGACCTGTGAGAGTATTCAATGTGTTTGTTGGTACAGATGAAGCCATTGTTCCCATGCTTTGAAGCAGTGTCCCTATTGGGTTGTAGCCTAGGAAAGCGGCGAATAGTGCGCCTGATGCGGGAACATGGCCGAATGCGGATGCGACTTGCGCTGAGACTCCTGCGCCTGACACTGCTGCGACAAGCGCTTTGGGGAAAGATGCGTTCAGTGAGATTATGACTATGCCAAAGAATATTGCTTGGCTTATTGTTTGTCCGCAGTTCTGAAGAGTGGAGCGCATTCCTGATGCAGCGCCTCTGGATTCTGCTGGACAAGAGTTCATCACTGAAGCCATGTTAGGCGACATGAAAATTCCGTTTCCGATGCCCATCACCAGTAAAATTAGGGCAAACGGCATGTAAGTGAAGTTTGCCGGCAACATGGTGAAAGCTAGGAATGCGCAGCCTGTTATTATCATCCCTGTTGTCGCCAGCACCCTTGCCCCGTGCTTATCTGATAACCAGCCGCTTATTGGACCAGTAAGGGCTACTCCTATTGACAATGGAATCATGAAGATTCCCGCCCAAAACGGAGCCGAATCATAGCTGTAACCGTGCAACGGCAGCCAGACCCCCTGAAGAAGAATAACAATCATAATCATAACTCCTCCTCTTGACAATGCACTAAGGAATGTCGCGACGTTTGCCGATGCGAACTGACGGTTTTTGAAGAGGCTGATGTTAAACATCGGATCTTTAACACGCGATTCGATAAATGGAAAAGCAATCAAGAGCGCTGCTCCTGATGCAAACGATGCTATGACCCAGGGGCTACCCCAACCCATTGGAGAGCTCCCATAAGGCGTTAAACCGTAGGTCATGCCAAGAAGAATCAAAGTTAAGCCAGCGCCGAAAGTGATGTTACCCCAAATATCCATCTTTTGCTTTCTGCGTACAACATTTTGCTCTTTAAGCTTCCAATATGACCATATTGTGCCCACAACGCCAACGGGAACGCTGACTAAGAAAACCAGGCGCCAGTCAAAAACAGCTAAGACTCCGCCTAAAACCAAGCCTATGAGCGAGCCAGCTAAGAAGGAAATCTGGTTTATTCCTAGCGCTTTACCACGTTCGTTCTGGGGGAAAGCATCAGTTATGATTGCGCCGCTGTTTGAGAAGATAAATGCGGCTCCGACTCCTTGAACCAAACGGAAGATTATTAGCTCCATTGCTCCTGCGTCGCCTTTGTTCGGTGTTAAGGACAGCAGTATCGAGCCTACGGTGAAAATTGCGAAGCCCATGTTGTAGAGCCTTACTCTGCCGAACATGTCAGATAATCTGCCAAAAGTCACGAGTAAAGTGGCGGTTATGATGCTGTAGCCGAACATCAACCACAGAAGGTATTGGAAAGATGTGAAGGGGTTGATGTTTATCCCTCGGAAAATTGCAGGCATCGCGATAAGCACGATTGTGGCGTCAATAGACGCCATTAGCATGCCAAGAGTCGTATTCGACAGAGCTACCCATTTATACTCTACCATAAGTCGGTCAGGCTGACATTTTTCCTTCGGCTAAGGACCTAAGGTTATAAAAAGTTTGCTTGAAAGTTTGCGGCTTTTCTCAACATTTGACGAGGCATTTTACAAAAACGATTGCGCAACAACGAAACAAACTTAAAATGAATGAAGTCGAGTCAAAAACCTATTTCTAAATGATTAAAACCTCACGCTTCCGAAGCGAACAAGAAAAACGGCGTAGCTATTGCTCGATTATTATTAGGGTAACCGTGGATCTTACCTGGTCGATGGTTCGGATTTTATGTGAAACTGTTTCTTTCATTTCTTCCATGGTCGCAGACTTCAACCTGATAATAAGATCGTAAACGCCGTATGAAACGTAGGCTTCAATTACAATAGCTAGATTTTTAAGCCGTTCCAGCACTTTGCCCTCTGCGCCGGGTTCAACATTGAGCAAAATATAGGCTTGCACCATTAACTACCCCAAATATATAGTAAAGAACCAAAATAATTAAACGTTTTTAGTTTTTTAAAGGCCGCCTCTTCGTAAACACGCCACGCGAGCTGATAAAAGCATAGACGAGGAAAAGTCTTCCCACCCAAAAACTAAACTGGGTTGTCTGCGGGATTTTTGGGTTTCAAGAGCTCTTGCAATGTTTTGTGGCATTTGCTGCATGCAAACATTGCGTTCCCGCATGAAGGACAATACAACTCATGCTTTTGCAGGCGACTCAGAAGAGTCAACAACTCAGCGACGTTTTGGGTGTCACGGGGGCTCTGCTGTTTCTCAACGGGCTCAGCAGCTTCTTTTCCAAGTAGCGCATTTTCGCTGGATTTTATTTCGCTATAAACTTTTGCTATGCTCGCTTTTCCCTCACGTAGCTTCTGCTTTTCGTCTTCACTGGCTTTCTCAAGTATCGTTTTTCCCCGCTCAAAAGTTCGGGTTGAAACACCAGCCTTCCTTGCCACCACTTCAGTTGCCTTAGACTTAAGCTCTGGCTCAGCGGCATCTGACGCTAACCCCAACTGCAAGTCTCGGCCATCCCTGCCGCCCTTAACCTGCCGCTTCTTTGCAAGCGCTTTTTCAATCTCCAGCAAGGGCACAGCCAACTCTACGAGCTGGAAATTGTTGAGGTGACGACGCCTAAGGTTTGCCTCTATAACGAATTTTTTCTCAAGCAGCTTATCCTCAAACCTGCGGACCTCAAAATCTGGTTCTATGCCCAGTTCAGTACAGGCTTGGAACCTGTGATGCCCATCTAAAACTTCAAGATCTTCGTTTACAATGATTGGGTAATGCTGACCTTCCGATTCTATGGAAGCTTTCAGCTCGGCGAATTCTTCCTCAGACATCTTAGGCAACAGTTTGCTATACTCAGGGTTCAAATGCAAGCTCATGGTCTCGCTGCCTATGAGTCTTTATCTTTTGTTCGCCTTATTATTTAAGGTGAAGGGTTCATTAGCCAGAAACCAAAATCGCTCTTTCGTTAGCTCACCCAAGTTCAAGACAGTTTGAGTCGGCTTAAACCTGTCAACTTAGATGTGGGGTATACCCATAATCGTCACGCCCTGCTATAGTCATAAGACCCACAAAATCACGGTTCATAGATAACTAAGTATTTTCCTTCATTGTCCTCTTCAATGATTAATCCATGTTCCTTTGTGAATTCTTCTATTCGGCTTCTGTTATAATCGCATTTAATTTGAATCTGGCAATGTTTGTCTATGCTGTTTATTATATTTACATAATCTGGGTTAACTAAGTCATTGGCAACTAATTCTTTTAAGAGCGTCATCGCTTGCTGTCTATTCAAGTGTACGTTCCCCAAATGTCTTAGTTGTTTCTTGATATATAATACTTCGCAAAAAACGTCTTACGTTACCGCCGTTATTTCGCTGAAAACGCTTTTGTACCGTTTAGCCACCTTACGACTCACGAAAACAGTGAGACGGTGTTTGTTGTATCTTTTAGTTGCCTACAAACAGTTTTAAGGACGTTAAAGTACCGAACTTGTTATGAATAGAGAACAAGCCGTCAATATCATAAAACAAATTTTTGAACAATGCCGATTCATCGAAGGCAAATCCCTAAAACTTTTGCCCCCTAAAGGAAACGATGCTCTTTCAAATACATATCAAATACATGTTCAGGTAAACTCTGACGCATTATTAGCCGATTGTATTGAAGGTATAGCAGGGAAACATAATTTGGCGGTAACAAGGAAAAACGGCTACTGTATTGTGTATAAACCCTACCCAAACCTAAGTTAATTTATTTCGGCATTAAATCAAAGAAGCAAGGCAAAAACAAAGAACAAATTTGTAAGGTAATCTTCTTTCAGAATAAAGTATCTTCGTCTAATTACTATCTGTCAATTGCTCAAGCATAGTGTCCCCTTGAAAAGTTCAAGATTTTCTCAAATTCAGGATCAAAACAATATGTGTCTTATGCCTACAACATACTCTTTTATTTTCTCCCTCGTTTAGCCTATTGCGCAAGTAAAACCCGCATAGCACGTTTGGCGAATCATCGGTTAACCCATAATGCGGCAAAGATCTCTCTCTCCTCGCTCTTCCCAAAATTTTTAAGCAGCCGCATTCGGTTAACAAAGGATGGTTCGCCAAACTCTACTTTTCGGCGAAATGAAAGTCCTTGCTGGAGGCTTTTCATGAAGGGTTTGAAAACTACATTTTAAGCAGCCAGATGCTATCTTAGAAGTTTTTGAAATTCCGCTTTTGTTATACCGGCCTCTTCTATTATCGCCATAAGCAATCCTTTCTTTATTTGCTCATGTTTTGGAACCGGAACAATACGCTCGTCTTTTACAAGAATCAAATGGCTACCTTTTTGCCTAGCTACTTGAAAACCTGCCTTAGTTAGAGCTTTAACAACTTCACGCCATGAGAGCAGAGGGAGCTTCGACAATTACTTCAGCCTTTTCACCTTTAGTTCTATTTCCCAGAAGTTCTGCTTTGGCCTCCAGATAACCTTCGATGGCCTCTTTGATGTTGGCTAAAGCTTCTTTTTTCGTTTCTCCTTGACTTGCAACTGGAAGCTCCAAACATTTAACCACAAAGCCGCCTTCCTCAGCTTGTTCAAGCAAAACGGTAAATTTACGAGCAACCATACATGATCTCACTTATGCTTTATTTCGTTCTTGCATATATACAAGTTACTATGTATTGACAGAGCGCCTGCCCAATATAGCAACTTTGACTAGGCGTGAACAGAACGCAAGCTTAAATGTTCAACCACAATCGTCAAGTGCAAAAGTCGCAATCCACCCAACTAAAAGGCTACCCAAAACACAAACAGAAAAATCGGCTGAGGGTGAAATATCACCTCACGACTTATGTCTGACACTTGCGTGTTGGGTGATAAGCCTTTAGTAATAGTTTGTTCATTGACGTAACATAGGGTGGGTTCATGAAATTCGGTGTTGTTGTTGAGAAAGATGAAGACGGATACTACGTTGCTTCAGTTCCGGAGTTGCCGGGTTGCCATACCCAAGCTAAAACCCTCGATGAGGTTATGAAAAGAATCAAGGAGGCCATTGAGGCATGTTTGAATGTCGAGGGATTAAAAAGTCAGGGACGCACCGAGCTTGTCGGGGTTCAATTCGTCGAGGTCCAATCCTAAATGAGTTTAAAGCCTTTACCGCCTCAAAAAGTGATTAAAGCTCTATCGAAATTGGGTTTTAAAATTGTACGAAACATGGCAGTCACGTCGTTCTCAAGCATCCAGATGGCAGGTTAACTGTTGTTCCCGTTCATCCTAGGGAAAATATAGGAATAGGGCGGCTGAATAAAATAATCAAAGATACTGGAATTATCAAAAGAGGAATTTTTATCGGCACTTTAGGAGCACCAGACCGCCTAAGCTGAGGGGAAGCAAATTGTGTCCTATTCTTGGGAAAATAATTTTCTCAAGAATTTTGACTGGGGTTTCATTAGGCTATGGGTCTTGTTTTGGATCTGTGGGTTGTCTAATATTGTCTTAGGCGCATAAAAGTTTCTGATGGTGTATGATAGTGTATGGATGTGTATAATAGTGTATAATTTTATCTTTTTTGGACTCAACCTGCATTAAGTCCAAGCCCGGAATCAAGAAAGCAAGTCAAAACACAAACAACAAAAATTTTTCCACCCAAAAACGCGGATCCAACCGCTCACAAATCTGCTCATTGTGCAATCTTTTTCGACTTTTTGGTATGTTTTGAGATGTTTTGGGATGATTGTTGCAACCAAATCAATTCCCAAACCAGAAAACCAACCCATTTCACAAACAAAAAAAAATTCTCGAAGCAGCAGCTTTCACCAAACCAAAAGTCTCACCTAAGAACTTCAAAGAAAGTCTCATTTTGAAGAAACCACTGTAGAAAAGCAAAGAGCTGCGTGAATCGGTGAACCATAAGTATTATTAGATTGATTGTACCTAAATTGTATCAAATTAACAAGAAATTAAAATCTCATTATAGCGAGAATACGCTCGCTTTATGTGATTAACAAATAATCAATAGTAAATCATTAGGAGTGCATATTTACGGGAACATCCCAGACCTTTACGATTAAGTACGTTGTACTTGCTAGATTCGAAATAGAAGGTGTTGTAGAAAAACCCGATGTGATCGGCGCAGTTTTCGGGCAAACAGAAGGACTTTTTGGACCCGAACTTGACCTACGCGAACTGCAAAAGACAGGACGCATCGGACGAATCGAAATCGACCTCCACTCAAAAAACGACCACACCACAGGTGCAATAACCATACCCACAAGCCTCGACAGAGTTTCAACAGCGCTAATTGCCGCAAGCATCGAAAGCATAAACCGCGTCGGCCCATGCTCCGCCAAAGTCAGCCTAGAAAAAATCGAAGACATACGAGAAGCACGACGAAAAATCATAATTGATCGCGCCAAAGAAATCCTACACAAATGGAACATCGAATCGATGCCAAGCGTCGAAGACGTATACAAAGAAATCTCAGACACCATGAAAGTAGGCAAAGTGGAGAAATACGGTCCAGAAGACCTACCAGCTGGTCCAGGATTAGACGCAGCCAAAGAAATCATAGTTGTAGAAGGGCGAGCAGACATAATCAATTTGATGCGTTGCGGAATCTTCAACACCGTAGCTCTTGAAGGCGCCAAAGTTCCAGAATCAATAAAGAAACTCACCAAAGAAAAAAGCGCCACTGCACTGCTTGACGGCGACAGAGGCGGCGACCTAATACTAAAAGAGCTCCTGCAAGTCACGAACATAAAATATGTCGGTCGCGCACCCCGGGGCAAAGAAATCGAGGAATGCAACTGCAAAGAGGTAAACGAAGCTCTAGAAAACAGAGTCCCAATTGCAGAAGCAGCAGGCAAACCACAGCCGCCAGCACCAACACCAAAAAAGATCCCCGAACCCGTCAAAATCGAGGTTCCAGAACCAGTCGCCCAAGCCGCAAAAACACTACAAGGAACACTTGAAGCCATTTTGCTAAACGAAAAACTCGAGCAGGTTGAACGTTTACCTGTAGCCCAACTGGCAGAGAAACTCCAGCAGGTTACAGGCATTGAAACAGTTGTCTTCGACGGCATCATCACACAGAGAATCGTTGACATAGCCGGCGAGAAAAACATCAGACGCATCGTTGCCTCAAGAATCTCCGAAGCAGTAAAACCAGCCTTAAATGTTGAATTGGTAACTTTCCAAGAGGCCGTTCCAGCAGCTTAAAAATAATCCGTTAAGCTCTTGATTTCCTTAGCTTCTTTCTTTTCTCCAGAAGCCAGTTGTTTTTCTTTCACCCCGAAAAACGAAAGTATCCGAGCCGCTGCAGGAACCACTTGGTTATTTATGTAGTAATCGACATCTACCTCATCATACTTCGCGAAGACATAGGGCTTGACACGGCTATAGAATCGTCCGGTGCCAGACAAGATGACAAAACCTACTTTGTCGCCGCCAGCCAGCCGCCAACCTTTTTCCTTAAGCATTTTCGCAGCCTCAACATGCGGAGACCGAATAGCATATCGTTCCGGTGGCTTAGTTAGGGTCTTCCAAATTATGAGGTCTCGGAAAGGAACCGTTCTGTTTTGGAGTTCAGCCACCATTTTATGCACATATTCGACAGCGTTCTTCGCGGATTTTTCCCGAAGGATTATTCCAAGCACATTCTCCTGCACATCTTTAGCTACCTGAGCCCAATCTCCCCGCACAACTTCTAACCCAACAATGTCCAAGCTGCCGTCTGCCCTCAAACCAGCATACCTTTTTTTAGCTTCCGTGAAGAAGACACGTTTGTAAACCTCGCTTACTTCAACCTCAAGACCCAGTTCTTTGCCTATTTCCTTTTGTAGCTCAAGCAGGTTCTTTTCGTCATTAGTTAAGAATAAGCTGTCTGTGTCGCCGTAAATGACTGTTAAGCCTTTGCTTTCAACCATTTTGGACGCAGTAAGAATCGTGTATCTGCCCCATGCTGAAGCTGCCTCAGCCACAGGTTTGATGTACCATCTTGCGCCAGTCCACCCCGCGTACCCGTAAGCTGCGTTCGTTATGACTTTCACAGCTTTTTGCCTCGCATCCAAAACGCTGAATTCCACTGTGCCGGAGTGTAATGCCTTCATCTGAACCCTAATTTGGCTCCTGACCTGTATCAGAAAAATCAAAGCTTCCTTGTAAAACCCTGGCGGTTCTTTTCGAAATCTATGGTTTACTTCTGGCGCTTGATACACCCCGCCTTTAGGTTCCGGCGCTTGTGGAGGAACGTAGGTGTCAGGGGACAGATTGTATCTTATCATTATGTTTGGGTACATTGATTTGAAATCTAACACCGCTATGTCGTCGTGCAAGCCAGGCTTCGGCTTTAGCACAAGCCCGCCAGCATAGGGCCTGTAAGGCTGCTCAACCCGTCTTGGGACCAGCTCGCCGATTTTGCGTGTCTGCTTAATCAGGAACCATTCCACCCGAAAGCCAACTGCCGCAGTCATCACGTGGTCAAGCGGCAAACTAACCAAACTCGAAAGCTCCACCGCAAAATCCAGCAGCAACAGGGAGGCGCCTTGAATTTTGCGAGCGTTGTTGAGGCTGAACAGTTTAAGCTGCTCCCTCTTATGCGGGGCATCCCAGTAATCGGCAAAGTCTACATCTTCAATTTCGCGTCCTGAAGCATCTTTTGTAGCGCCGAGGTGATCGAGCTAGATTGGCAAGGGTTTGAACTTTCACTTCGGGAAAAACATCCATGAAGTCGGCGAGGTCAACGTTAGCTACGCCTGTGAAGGACACGTGGCCGTAAACGCTTGTATGTGGTTCTTTCTTCGCTCGGTCAACGTCGAATGTTCTCTGCAGCCGGCGACTACGCTTCGTAAGGTAATCCCAATGTTTTGAGTTGCCGCCGAAACTCAGGATGATGTCGGGATCAAATCGGCACACGTAGTCAACGAACTGCTCAATGAGGGGTTTGTCGTCTCTGTCTTCATCTGCCAGGAACTGTTTTTCTTCGCCGTTGCTTGCGGAAGTAGATATTATCACTACTGGGTTTCTCTCTGGTTTTGGCGATCCTTCACGACTGTAGCTTACCATCGAGAAACTTAAGGTTCGGAGGCTCGGTTTCTCAAGACCGTCAAGCTGTTTCGGAGAAGAGCATGCAGCATAAACTTTGTCGACTCTCACTTTAGGCGCAGCTTGCTCTTCCTCAGCCTCCACTTCAAGCCAGGTGCTCGGGGACACCTCGTTATCAATCAGGTACTGCATTGGAACGCGAATATCATCTTCGAGGCAATCCTCCACTTCTTTTAGACCGCGAAGTTGCCGCGCAAGCTTCCCCGCCTCATTCGCAGCCTTGCAATATACTTTTATTGCCTGCACAGGTTTGCCGAAGAAGCGACGTTCCAGAACCTCGGTCTTCACGATTGATCCTTGACATACATTGATGATTTCCTTTTCAATCGAGAGGGGATAAAATCCTTCTTTCACCACAACGTAAAAGTAAGCAGCGAAGTTTCTGTCAATAACCAGTACCCTGTTTCCATGTGTGTCAATCCCCCAAAGCCACAATTCAACAGGTTTCCCCTCCACGGATCGGGGATTAATGTCCAGCATCCAAAACTTGATTTTCAAAGGCCTCGCCATTAGAAACTAGATGCTTTAATCCTTTAAACTTTCAACATATGCCTTCATCTTACGCTTCTAAAGTAGTTAGCTTTCGGTTGAGGTAAACGGATCTTTCTGGCGCAATTTTTTTTCGTATTTTTTTTATTCTTTTCTAGATGGTTCTATATGTAACCTACAGCTAAATCAAACCCGAATTTAACAAGCTTTTCTTTGATAATTTGGTTCAATTTAGAAATTCAACGATTATTCCCTGCTTAGAAGAAAGTAAAGTTGGTCTCATGAATTTTGCATTCATAAAGCTTTAAAGATAAATTCTGTTCTTCTTGAATTGGGTTCAGAGGGAAATGCAGTTGATGGTTCGCCATCACATTTTGCATATTCCGCACAACTCTGAACCCGCCCTGCAATTACATAAAATCTAGGGAGTTAGCAGTTTAGCAATATCGCTTTCCTTGTCGTATATCCATCTATTTGCTTCGGAAATTCAAAGCACTGAAAGTTGAAAAAATCCGCGGGAACATTTACACTCGTTCATACTAAAGCAGGGTACGGCTGAAAAACTTAATCCCGCATTCATAAAATCTATTTATGTGTTAAGTCAAACTGCTTTCGATTCAAAATGAGACGTAAACAAAAGGTTGAAAACTGCAGTGAGCTCCCAGTTACTATCGACTTATTAGATTTAAACATCGTCGACATCGTTGAACAAGTTGTTGAGGAAGCCTTAATTAAAGAACCGAAGAAATGAAGAAGAAAAGCTTAACTTCTTCTATAACTGGCAGAAAAGTTTCTAAGAACTAAACGCAGCAGTAATTTTGCTGAATTCAATCTGAAAAAATCCGTGGGGAATACTTCACTCGTCGTTGATGTTCTATCTCACTCGGAAAGAATCCCGGGCAGCAAGCCCGAGCAATGCGCAGAGCGCCATAAGCACAGCGGTTTTATTTTGTATTTTTTAGATCTTTTGGTACGTTTCGAGATGTTTTGGGCGACTAGTTGAAACTAATCCGAGACCCAAACCAAAAAAGCAACCCAAACCGCCTTGTTCAATAACGCCATACAAAAAATTTCGCTCCACAAAAGACGCCAGCACTATTACACAGAACCTCGCTGCAAAATCGTTAGTTTTAAGTTGATGCCTGAGAGTTATTTTTTGAAGTTTTATGATTTCAGATGAGGTTCTGATTGAGGCGAAGGGTTTAACCAAGGTGTACGGCGACATCACCGCAGTGGACCATATCGATTTTAAAGTTTACAAAGGCGAATGCGTCGGTTTTCTAGGTCCTAACGGCGCGGGCAAAACAACGACAGTGCGCATGATTTATTGTTTTCTTCCGCCGACTTCAGGCGAACTTAAAGTTGCAGGCTTAAGCGTCACGAGCCAGTGCAGACAAATCAAAGGCTTGGTTGGCGTGGCGCCTCAAGAGGACAATTTAGACCCTGATTTCACAGTTATCAAAAACCTCACCGTTTACTGCCGCTATTTCGACATTCCCAAAGAAGAAGCGCTAAAGCGGGCGAAGGAGCAACTGAAGTTTTTTCAGCTTGAGGAAAAGAGAGATGTGCAGATTGGTGCTTTGTCAGGAGGCATGAAACGCCGCCTCATATTTCCTAGAGCTCTGATTAATCAGCCTCAGATTTTGCTTTTGGATGAGCCAACCACGGGTTTGGATCCGCAAGCGCGTCATTTGGCTTGGGATGAAGTTCGCAATCTCAAGAAGAAGCAGGTTACCATAATTTTGACAACACATTACATGGATGAAGCCGAGGCACTGTGCGATAGAATACTCATAGTTGACAAAGGCAAAATCATTGAGGAAGGCAAACCCTCGGAGCTTGTGAAGAAGCATGTTGGCGAAGAGGTTTTAGAGGTTGACTACGACGAGAAGCTGCTGCCCGCACTAAAGGCGGCTTTTTCAGGCGGGGATTTTGAGCGGTTGGGTGATCGGCTGCAAATCTTTACAGATAAGCCGCACGGCGTTTTCGAAGGGTTCCTTAAGGATCATCCGATGCCGAACGTAACTATACGGACCGCTAACCTTGAGGATGTATTCCTAAAGTTGACAGGTAGGGGGCTAAAGGAAGAGTGACGAGCCCGAACCTGCGTAAGTCGCCCGCTCGATTCGCTATCCCAAAGTTGACTTATCGTGTTTGGAAGGTTTGGCGCCGCAACTTTGACGTTTTCACCAAAACCATCACCGTCAACTTTTTTCCCTCGCTGCTTGAACCTATCCTGTACTTGCTGGCTTTCGGCTTAGGTTTAGGCGGCTACATTTCGAGCGTTCTGGGTCAGCCGTATCTTGTGTTTATTTCGCCTGCTTTGATTGCGATCGCAATTATGAACGGCGCTTTCTTTGAATGCACCTTCGCCTCGTTTGTCCGCATGTATTTCCAGAAGACTTTTGACGCAATCGTCGCTACGCCAATAAGCGTTGAAGAAGTTGTTGCGGGCGAGCTGCTGTGGGGAGCGACCAGAGCCACGATCAACGCAACCATTGTGCTCGCCGTGATAGGAGCAGTAAGTTTAACCTTCAAACCTCTAATTCTTACGCCTCTGTTTCTGTTAGCGATACCCTTGTCTTTCGTGGGCGGACTAATGTTTGGCTCCATTGCCATGTGCTTCACAGCTGCAGCGCCTAACATCGACTTCTTCAACTATCCATCTTTTCTTTTCCTGACTCCGATGTTTTTTCTCTGCGGGACCTTCTTCCCTCTGTCTCGCCTCCCCCAAGCTGCACAGGGAATTGCTATGGCGATTCTGCCTCTGACCCACGTCGTTAACATCGCCCGCGGTGTTATCTCAGGCAAAGTCGAGCCGATACTCGGACTCAGCACACCCGTCATACTCGCGATAAGCACGGCTTGGATAATTGTAGTGACCATATTCTTCTTCATACTGAGCATAAATTTGATGAAGAAAAGACTAACAAACTAGGAATAGCGAATGCGGCGCTTTTGCAGTGTTTTTTGTTGCAAAAATAGCAGGGCCCATTTTCAATCTCTGATGTAAAGAGGGGTATCTCCGAGACTTTCGTGAAAACTGTTCTTCATGTTTGAGCTGCTTTCTTGAAATAAAGCTTGGATTGGCTACAAAAGTAAGCTAAAATACGGTAAAAAAGGCAATGCCAGTCAACAGCAAACAAAAGTCAAAGAAAGACAACAGAAGTCTAGAATGCTCTTTAGCTTCCTTCAAGATGAGGAGTAAGAAAACTAAATTCTAATTTTTGCCCGGACTCTGGGCACAATTTCCTTCTGCGCCTGCGCAATGCCATACGCGGTTATCCTGAACTTTTCTTCAGGCGTTTTCGCCAACACCCCATTCTTCACCAACTCGCCCAGCCGCGTGCTAACTATCTTTGCACTTTTCCCAAGCTTTGTCTGCAACTCCTCCTTTGACACAGCGTCACTACCCAACATGCCGAGTTCGTGCCCCAAATATTGAGCCGTCAACCAAATCGACAACGCCTCGTTATCCGTCAACTTATTTTTTGGCGCCATTAAACTTGCCCCGTCGCCTGAAAACGCAACCAACCCGTCCAGGTCTCTGGCAAGCTGCTTAAGGTCAACGTTTAGCCAAAGTTTGCGTGCAATATCAAAGCTTGGAATGAACTCTTTAAAAAACTGATTTAGCAGAAGCCAAGCTTCCTGAGGTTCAGCTGAAAACCCCTGCGAAATGTCTCTGTATTTGATTTGGATCTGGATTTTCTCTGGTTTTTCGCTCAAGCCATCTTGCCTCGAAGCTTCGTTAAGACCTCGTCTTCAACCCATTTCTCGCCCTGAATCGTCAGCTTAAAATCGGGTTTGTTCGGGTCAGGCTTGAAAACTTGCCCGCGCTTAGTCATCTCGTTAAGTCTTGCGGGAACCATGCTTTTTATGCCGCTGGACTCCAAAAGTCTCTGAATCTGCGCCGCCGTGTTCTTCCGCTCTGTAGAAGCGTACATAACCAACCCCACCGCCTCGTAATGTGTCAGGTTTTCCCGCGTCACAATCACGGGTCCTTCAGTGGTGGCTTCAATAATGCCTTTAAGCTGCGCCCCAGACGGCGTCAACCGATCAGAAACAAAATCCGAAAGCTTCTCCACAAAATTCTCAGGAATAAGCCCCAGCATATCCAGAATCTCCTGCGGGTTCTCCCCTTCAATAATAACTTCCCCGAAAGGAGTTTTAATCTTAGCCTCAATGCGCTTCAACAAGTTAGCCTCTTTCATGTTATATGCTATATCAAGCCTTTTTAGGATTTGCGGCTCAGCGCTGCTTTTAAACCCAAAAAATCAGCTATCACGTGAACGTTCTTTAGAAGCTGCATCTATGTGAAAGGAATTAAATATTAACCATTACCAATTACAACGTTGCTTGAATTGTTTGGACGAATGGGTTAACTAATGAAAGATGTTCATAAAGCATTGACCATTGCTTTAGCGTCACGAATCTTGATTGTTGCTGTCATGGTAATTAGCAGTTTCTTATTCGCCTATGTAACCACCGCAAACATGAATGCAAACGAGATGAGGATGCCATTTCTTGGTATGTTCATGCGATGGGATTCAGCTCACTATATGGCTTTAGCCAAAAATGGTTACCCTCTGGGATACCCGAACGCTTCAACCTTCCCGAAAATGACGGGAACAGGCAGTCCCATGCCGTCAAAGATAGCGAATCATTTGTGGGCGTTTTTCCCCTTGTATCCTGCGGCTATGGCGACGCTGGCGCGGATGTCTACGCCGTTTCTCAGCCTCACTTTTTTCAACATAACTCCTTCGCTGATGCTATCAGGCGTAATCATAAGTAACATCTCGTTCTTTGCAAGTGCATATTTCTTCTACAAATTAACCCAGAAACTCTTTAACCCCCGCCTAGCCATAATTGCAACAGCGTTCTATTGCTTCTGGATTGGCGGCGTATTCTTCTCGCTCATTTACACGGAAGCACTTTTTATGGCTCTGGCGCTGGGCGCATTCTATTTGCTTGAAGAAAACAAGATGCCCGCCGCGGTTTTCATTGGGTTCTTGGCGGCTTTCACGAGAAGCGACGGCTTTTTGATTTTTATTCCTTTTTTCATCTATGGGCTGCAACAGTTAGGAACTCAAAAGCGGGAATCTTTAAAGCTTCTTTTGTCGTCCGCGGTTGTGGCTTCACCCTATCTACTTTTTAACATTGCAGGTTACTTTTTGGCAGGCGGCGTTTTTCCCGTGCAAATAATTGCTCGTGAATCAAACTGGGGAACTTACCCGTTGTTGATTCATCAGTTTTCGGCGCCTTACTGTCCAACTTTGAACTTTCAAGCATTCGACATCTTAATCTTAGCTTTAGTGCTGTTGCCCATTGGATATTTTGTTTTCCGCACCCGAAAAGTATTTTCTGAAGAATCAAAAACTTTGGGGTACTGGGTATTCTACGCTTCAATGGTCTTGGTTTTATTCACGAATTCCGTTGTCTCAAACATTGCACGCTACTCTGTACCCATGTTGCCTATCTACTGGGTTTTAGCTAAAGTCTACACGAAAAACCGTTTGGTCGGGGCTGTGTTGTTTGGGTTCGTGTCGGTGATGTTGATGATAGCTGCTTATCTGCTTGAAACGGCTAACCCCTACTTCATGTGAGCAACCAGAGCGGAAAGTCTAGCCTGTCTTATTCATCCCCAAAAAATTGGAAAAGAAAAAAGGGTCTTGAGAAAAGGGCGTTATTTTAGGCGTTCTTTTAGGAGTTTGGCGACGAGTTCAGGGTTCGCTTTTCCGCGTACTTCCTTCATGACAGCTCCCATAAGCATCCCAAAGGCGCCTTTGCCTATTTTTTCAACCTGCGCCTTGTTAGCTTCGAGAACGCGGTCAACAATCGGCACTAAGTCAGCTTCGGTGAACATTTTCAAGCCTAAAGCAGCTATTGCGTCGTGCACATTTTTGTCGTCGTTTTTTGAGAGCCAGCCGAAAACGTTTGAGAGGGCTTCTTTGGCGAGTTCTCCTGACCCGATGGCTTGGAAGATGGCTTTGATTTGGTCTTCGTTTACGGCGTCGATTTGGATGCCTTCGCGTTTTAGAGCTTTCAATGTTTCAGTCAGAAACGCCGCCGCAGTCGAAGCCGAAACCCCGCTTATGCCTGCGAGGTCTTCGAAGAGGAACATGTATTCTGAATCGGCTAGCTGTTTGGCTAATTTTTCGTTCAAGCCGTACTGCTTCGTGATGCGTGTGACTTTCTTTTCCGCTGGCTCGGGCAGGTTGCTGCGGATTTTATCCAGTAGCTCGTTGGTAATGGGCTGCGGTGGGATATCGGTTTCGGGGTACATTCTTGCGGCGCCAGGTCTAGGACGCATATAACGTGTTGTTCCATCATCTTTCGCTGTTCGCGTTTCAGCTGGAACCCCCTTGATGAGTTCCTGAGATCGTTCCACGACGGCTTTGAGTGCATCGGTGGCGTTTTCTGCTGTGTCAGCCACGAAGACAAAGCAGTCCGCTTCGCCTGCGCAGACGGCTTCGCGTACGGCTTCTACTTCTTCGGGTGTGATGCCGTAGTTCGGCATTTCGTCGGAGTGGAAGATGCCGCCGACTCTGCCCCAGAACTTTGCACGATCGGAGAGTTCAGTTCCGACTCGGAAGTCAGGCATAAGCTCCCGCTTTAGCAAACCAGCGAAGCAGGGCAACTTTACAGCCATAACCTTCTGGTTTTTGTCGACAGCTTTGCGGATGACTTTGCTTTTTGTCTCCTTGAAGATTTCGGTAACGTCAACCAATTCGGCTTTGAGAGCGTCGATTTTCACTCCACGTCTAGCAAGCTCCTCTTTGACTTCAATGAGCCCAAGTTGCCGATTAACCTCATATTCAATGACCGTTGAGATTAACTCCAACTCTTGGACGCCTTTGATTTCAATTAGGGCCCCGTTTGGCAGCGAAACATTGACGTCTTGGCGAATCGTGCCTAAGCCACGCATGACTTTACCCGTATCACGCAATATCCTCCCGATAACCAAGGCGACTTCCTGCGCTTCCATCGGCGAGTAGATAACGGGTCCAGTGGCGATTTCGATAAGCGGAATCCCGAGGCGGTCGATGCGGTAACGGATCGTTTTTCCCTCATCCTGTGTTCCCGTCTTGCGTGCGGCGTCCTCCTCGAGAAACAGAGCCTGAATCGGGATGACTTTTTCGCCGACTTTTATCCAACCGTCTGAGGCGATGGTGCAGGTGCGTTGAAACCCAGTGGTGTTTGAGCCGTCGATCACTGTCTTGCGCATGACATGGATTTCGTCAACGGGAGAAGCATTCATCATCAACGATACCGTCAAGAGGATTTCTACAGCTTGCAAGTTAATTGGATGCGGCGGTTCCTCATCCATCTCGACTAGGCATGAGCTGGTTTTGTTTGATTCGTATAGGATTCGAACCCCTTTCTGAAATTCAAAATAGGCTGCTGGGTCGACTTGTCCAAGTTCGCTTTGGGTTGGTCGCAATCGCCGCAGGAAGGTAATTTCGGGTTCACCTTTGAAAAGTTCTGGCGGGCAACTGCAGAACAGCTTGGTTTTGGCGTTTAACTGCTGGTGTATTTCCAGTCCCACTTTCAGACCAACTTTTGTGTAGTCAACTGTCAAATTAGTCCTCTCCCTCAACAATCTTGTCTTGCGGAAGCGTCCTAGGCGAGAATTCTCCTGCCACGTTGGTTTTCAGAAGTTTTTCGGCTTCTTGCGGGTCTTTAGTTTGCCCAAGAGCCCACATGAGTTTGACAAGGGCAGTTTCTGGAAACATATCGTCCGTGGGGATAACACCGAACGAGAGCAAATCCCTGCCTGTGTCGTACACGTTCATGTTCACCCGTCCCCAGATGCATTGAGAAGCAAGTGCGACCACAACGCCTTTTGCGACGGCATTTTTGATGTTGTCGAAGCAGAATTTGCTTACGTGACCCAATCCCGAGCCTTCCAACAAAATGCCTTTCACGCCTTTTTCGACGTACCAGTCAATGACAGCGGGGTCAAGCCCAGGATAAAATTTGACTAACGCCACTTTTTCGCAGAAGTTCGGTTTCAAAACCAACTTTCGATTTGGGTCCCGGCGCTGGTACCTGTCTGCAACCATGGTTACTTGGCCATTTTTCACGGTTGCGATTGGGAACCCGTTTATGGATTTAAAAGTGTCTCGTCGGCTTGTGTGGCATTTGCGGACTTTTGTTCCTCTGTGAACAACGATACTGACATCTGAAACGTGCTCGTGCATTGCTAAGCCGACTTCTGCGAATGGCCCTTCACCAGCGACTTTCACGGCGCCGATGAGGTTTGTTGCTGCATCGCTGCTTGGTCGGTCACTGCTACGTTGCGCACCAACGACAATGACGGGAACTGGCAGGTTTTGCAGTGCGAAGCTGAGGGCGGCTGAAGTATAAGCCATAGTGTCCGTGCCATGCGCGATGACCACGCCATCTACGCCTGTTTCGATGCGTTTAGCCACTGTTTCCGCAAGTTCTTTCCAGTGCTGAGGGGTAATGTTTTCGCTGTATAAACTAAAGACGATTTCTGTGTCAACCTTGGCGATGTCCGACAGTTCAGGGACTACGCCATACAGGTCGCTTGCTGAAATCGCCGAGCGTACTGCACCCGTTCGATAGTCCACCCGGCTAGCGATTGTTCCGCCCGTGCTCATGATTACAACATGTGGCAAAGAAGGGTTCTGCTTTGGTAGAGGCGGAGAAGCAAAAGCTGGTTTTGTGCCTTTCCCAATTTTTTCAATTTTCACTTCGGATGTAACGCGGATCCCAACGTTGTAGCCGCTTTTGATTTTGATGATGACTACGGTTCCTTCTCCGAGTTCTGAGCGGGGTATGAGGATCCCTTCGTAGATTTTATTTTTGCTGGTGATCCGAATTATATCGCCGACTTCGACGTCTGCAGCTTTCAGAGATTCCAAAGCTGCATCCCGATAACCTGACTCTTCAAGTTGACTCATCTTAACCCTCCAATTTCTTAGACACGTAAACTCCATCGCGTTCGTAACCAAAACGCATGTAATACCTTCTTGTTCCTAATGCACTGATGACTAAAAGCTTTTTGAGACCGAAATCCTCTCGTGCCATGCGTTCGGCTTCCCTCAACAAATCAGCGCCAAAACCTTTATGCTGCCAAGCCATCGCGGAATGTTTCCCGACTGGCACGAGGGGTCCGTAAACGTGAAGTTCCCGAACGATCGCAGATGGCGCAGGATTAATTTCGGGCCTGAGCGCCTTTTCTGAAGGGATACGTAGACGCAGGTAGCCAAGCAGCACGTTGTTTTCCCAATCTTCGGCCGAAATGAAAACTTCCTGACCTTCCGAAGCATCATAGCAGAAGCTTCGAATCTGGATTTTCTCCAATTCCGGCGCTACATTGTCAACCGCTAATCTGTGCCCAACTTCTCGGCAGCGGATACATTGGCACCTGACCCCCTGCTGCTTCAGCCTTTCAGTGGCAAGTTGCCGGAGGTTGCTTTTTTTGACGCCTGCCAAAATCAAATGTGAAGGAATGTCTCGTTGAACTCGCATCACCCTTATCCAAGGCGGAATAAAATGTTTGATTTCGGCGATGAGATCCGCGGCTTCCTCAGTTGTGTAAGGGGTGTAAGTGCCTTTTTGGTACCATTCGTACGCTTTTGTTCCTGCGATGCACAAGCACGGGTAAATCTTTACCATGTCTGGCTTAAACGCTGGGTCAGTGAAAACCCTCTTGAAAGCGGCGAGGTCTTTTTCCCTGTTGGAGCCGGGCAATCCAGGCATCATGTGGTAAACGATTTTCAACCCAGCATCTTTCGCGATGCGGGTTGCCTCCTCTACGTCGGTCACGGTGTGTGTTCTTCCGACTAAGCGGTAAATGTTGTCGTCAGGGTTCTGTACTCCGAGTTCAATTCTGGTGACTCCCATCTCCAGTAAAGCGTCGATGTTGGGTTGTTTTGCCCAGTCAGGACGGGTTTCAACGGTTATACCGACGTTGCGTAAGGCGCTGGTTTCTGCGTTTGCTTTTGCTTCTTCCAAACTTGCAGAGGCTTTTCCTGTTATTGCGTCCAGACAGCGTCGGATAAACCAGGTTTGGTACTCTGCAGGTGTAGCTGGGAAGGTGCCGCCCATTATGATTAACTCGATTTTGTCAACTTTATGTCCGATAGCTGTAAGCTGCTCGATGCGGCTTTGGACCTGCAGGTAGGGGTCGAAGTTGTTTTGTGCGCCACGCATCGCAGCTGGCTCGTGTCCCGTGTAGCTTTGAGGGCTGCCCTGCGACGGACCGCCCGGGCAGTATGCGCATGGCTCAGGCTGCGGGCAAGGATAAGGCTTAGTCATGGTTGCAACGACGGTAACTCCGGAAATGGTGCGAGTTGTTTTCCTCCGCAAAATGGGCAGAAGCCGTTTGGTTTCCTGAGGCGTTAAAAGGCTTATCAGTTCCGAATTCGAAGGTACTTCCAAAAGCTTGTATTTGCCAGCGGCCTTCATCTTGAGACGGTTCAAATCATCGCGTGAAGCCTGCGGCATCTCTTTTAGAGTGTCGATGATTTCCCGCAGAGCCAAGGTCTTTTCTGTCAAAGCTCAATAAACCAAAATAAGGTCTAGTCAACAGATAAATAAACTAAGCTAACGATAAAGAATTTTTATGAGGTGAAAACAAGTTTTGACCTTACGCTTACATCCAGTTTTGGCCGGCTTTTCGCTGCAGAATCACACGTTTCTCGTAGTTGCGACGGGTCCGGGTTTTTGGGCTGGGAGAGGTTTTCGGGGTCGCTTGGATTTTCGGCGTTTGAGATCTTACTTTTCCAGCTTTCGATAAACTTCCGTGAGTTGGCATTATATTACACCTTGCACATTAAGCATAACTGTCACACTTAAATCTTTACCCGCAAAAAAACCAAAGAATTCCGAAGAAAACGAATGCTAACGCCATGGCAATTAAGTACCCCATCTGCCTCTTCCCGGCATTGCCATCCAAGCATTGGTTTCCCATTTAACCTATAACTTTATTGGAAAAAAGGAAAAATGCAGACTGAAAAAACACCCGCAAATTAGGCGCAAATAAAAAAGCGTTTTTCTCGTCATTTCTTTGCTACAAGCTATACGCTGAGTTAACAAGTTTTATATTCACATATAAAGAAAAACGTGTCAATCGGTTACTCGGCGCTGATGGACATGAAGAAAATTCAAATTGGAAATCAGGGGTTTGGTAGAGCTGCAAAGTTTTTGGCTTTTGCGGTTTGTTTCATTGTTTTGTCTTCGTTGGCTGTTGCGCCTTTACATGCCTCAATTAGTTCTGCCAGGGACCTAAGTGGAACGTGGCAAAGCTCCTCTTCAGGCACGTACTATGAAATGGATGCCTTTGGCACAGGCATACGCCAAGCAGATGTTACGGGAACGTTCAGTATGGACGTAACTCAGGATAGCAGCCAAATAACCATTGCGCTATACTTGAACCCGGTAAGTTGGGTTGTAGACCCCGCGTTCACTCAAGCATACGGAAGCGACGTAACAGGTGCTCCGCCAGTTGCCGGCGAAATTGATTTTTCAGGAACCGTTTCCAGCTCAAGCTTCACTGCGCAAGAAACTGGGAGCCAACTAACCTCGGAACAACTAGTAGGCACATTCACCACAAACATCATCACCGCCACATTAAGCGGAACAGCGGAAGAAACAGACCAAAACGGCATAATCGTCACTCAAACAAGCTCGGCAACTTCGGGTCCGACTACAACCCCGGCAAATACCCCGCCAACGACCAATGAGCCACTCGCAAGCCGCTACTACGGTGATATCTCGTCAGTCAAGGGGCAAGCATGGTCTCCTGGAAGCAGCGGTAACACGCCTCGTTCAACTGGTCAAATAGTAAGCGGCACCGAAATCAAAACAGGCAATAACGGAATTGTAGCTTTTGAGACCCCTAACCAAGGTGGAACCGTTTATTTGGGCGCAAACAGCGACGGCGGCTGGGTAGGATTAACTTCAGAGCCTGCCCCAGACAACGGAATAACCTACATGATTTACCCGCTGGTGTCAGGCGGAACTATTTTTCCAAATGGCGCTGAGCAGCTAAGTGACCTAAAATACTCCGTATCCCTTGACGTTGCAATTGCGGTATTGGTTTTCACGCATCCTCTTGGGCAATCCCTAGCTATCGCCACCTTTGTCGAGGGAGGAGCTTTTCTGATACCTAATGGCGTCGCGTACGTCAAAGAAACTGTTTCGCATCTCATCGTCGTGCCTCAGGGAGCACTTGCAGGCGAAAACACAGAGTACACCGTAAACGTCTCTTCTAATGGAACAACCACAGTTCAGGTGATTGAGGGCCCAGTTATCTTCATGGATCCCGCATCAAACAACACCGTGACTGTACAGTCAAATCAAGTATTGACGCTGCCGCCGACGCAAGCAACTGGGTTTAGCAAGTCTGACCTGCAATCTTACTTATCAACTCTAGACAGCGCTTCGGTCAATCAATGGTGGATACAGGAATCAACGAGCTCTTTCTCAATGGGCGGGTTCATGAACTCATCTACGCTGATGGCGATTGTTGTTGTCGTTGTGGTTGCTGTAATAGCCGCCGTTGCCGCCTTGTCTGTGCGGAAAAAAAGGATGGCTTCGGTTTAAGTCCGAAAGATGGTAACCAAACGTCTTAGAAGGGCTAAGTAAACTTGCTCTCTCAATGTGGGAAATCTGGTCAGCCCGTGTAGTTTAGTATGTAGATGCTCAGGGGTGTGTGTCCAAAGGTTTGTTCAGGTGTTGCGGAAGTGAAGTTACCTGAGCTATTGATTTGGGCGTAGATGTCCATGAGTGTTACGGTTGAGTTGAAGTAGTCTATGTGGTTTCCGCCGAATTCCGTTGTGAAAATGAATTTGACATTATACAGCTGGCACCGGCTGATTATGACAGTGACGTTGAAAGTGGGATCTATGATTCTTGACCAAGGATAACTATAAAGTTGAATTCGGGATCCTCCATCTTTGAGAAGATAAAACTGTATTATGCCTTGGCTGAAGTAGTTATCTGGACAAAGCACCATTATCGGTTGGTTCGAAGGGTCATGCGATATGGCGTATTTGACGGCCTGTTCCAAGTGAAAAGGCGCTGCTTCAGAGTTTGTCCAATAGATAGTGTCGTTTACACTGCAAAAAACAGATAGGCATGCAAGGACTATCAGGACTAAACCGCCTATTTTCGTTAATGTTTTTCGGTTTAGACTCCGCACTTCCGCGAACGTGAATGTGAGAAAAACCGCCGCGCCAATCGCTAAAACTGGGAACAAAGGAAGGACATAACGCCAATTTTTGTTGCTTACCAACGTGTAAAAAACAAAAACAGTAACGAACCATATCAACAGAAGTTTGTCAGCTCTTAGTCGTCTAAAAGCAAATACTCCCAAGCCGAGTAAGCCAAAAATGTACGGCAAAAGCGAAATCGGGTGAATGGTTGGATATATGCTGTTCATTTCCG
The DNA here is from genome assembly GCA_963827165.1 of Candidatus Bathyarchaeota archaeon. Taxonomy (GTDB): domain Archaea; phylum Thermoproteota; class Bathyarchaeia; order Bathyarchaeales; family Bathycorpusculaceae; genus Bathycorpusculum. The sequence goes on from CAWGZR010000008.1 coordinate 25,921, forward strand.
TTAGGTAGTAAGTTGGCGCTATCGTTCGGCTTCCATTGGCACTCATTCCGATAACGCTAAGCCACATTCCAAGGTAGGACTGGAGGCTGTAGATAAAATATCCGATAACCGCCACCAGCACAGCGATTATGGCAACATAGCGTTTTTTTGAAAATGGCCTCTTAAGTTGGCTTCGGCTGAAAAGCAGAATGCCGAAAAACATCACGAGCATGGCGACGACAATTTGGTATTTGACTAAAAGACCAATGATAAAGGTCAATGCTATGAAGATTAAGTTTCTGTCTTGGTGAGTTTGCAGCCAAAGGTAAAAGAAGAAAATGGATAGTACAAAAAAGAACGTGAGCATTATGTCTAGCAAGGCAAAATGAGACGCGTAAAAGTAACCGGGCATTAAACCCAAGAAAATTGAGCTTATCAACGCGGTTTTAGAGTTGTAGACTTTGGATGTGAACTCGAAAACTACCCAAAGGAGCAAGACTGAGAAGATAGAATCAATTATTCTTGCAGAGACAACGCTTACGCCGAAAACGTTGTAAGAGAGGAAAGTTAGGCCGTCATAGAGGGGCGGATAAAACAAGTTGCCTGAGAATTGTTTGTACATTCCAAGTTTAAGAAATAATCCATTGTCAAGATGTGCGGCTTCATCCCATTGAATAGGCATGTTTGAAAGGTTCATAATTAAAAAAGCAACAAGGATGCTTAGGTAGCAAATGGCGAAAACCAAGAAGGCTAACCTGAAGTTAAAGCTGCCTTTCAATATCCGCATACCCCACCCCGCTCGCTGTCACCACGGGCAACGATTCTTTTTTAGTGCTAACTTTGTTCAATCAAAATATAAGGTTTGGCAGAATGCACTTTTATAAACTAATTGGATAGAAAAAGGATTCACTATAAAGAAGAGAGCCTGCAAGTCGTAAAAAATGAAAGCGAACTACAGCAACATTTAACCAACACGCTTGCGCCTACTTTATTGCCTCGCCAAAATTGAGCACCCATAACGACGGACTCAACAGAGGTACGCAAGAAACACAAATCTTGCACCCATGACGATAGGGTTCTACCCAATTATGGAACAGGCGAGGCGCGGGCGAAAAAAAATCCCATGCCGAGAGAACTTAGCTAAGCAAAAGGCAGAGCCCAGCTATGCGGTTAAGCGTTAGGTTACATGGGAGACAAAAAAGCCCGTAAAAAAGTTACCGCCCGTTTCCATTAATTTATGCCTTGCTTACGCAATCGAACGCATAGAATATAAAAGAAATAGCGCCTCTTCTCGTCTGGAAAAACTTTAAAACCTGAATAGCATAGTAAAATGACGAATAGCTTAAGATGATTAGGTTTACATTTTCAATACTTTGAGTATTGAGACTTTTAAATCCCTAATCCGTATTAGCTATGAAGAACTGAGCCGTGAACAATTTGGATTTAGAGAAGAGGATTGAGCTTATCTGCAGACCGCCGACGGAAGAGGTTGTTACACCTGAGGATCTGCGTCACCTTTTGGAAACTGAAGAGCACCCTATAGCCTACAACGGTTGGGAGCCGTCGGGGCTGGCGCATTTGGGTACGGGTGTTATTTGCGCTTATAAAATGAAGGATTTCGCTGAGGCAGGCGTGCATTTCAAGGCGTACTTGTCCACTTGGCATGCTTGGCTGAACAACAAGTTAGGGGGCGACTTGACTCTTATCCGCAAAGCCGCTGATCTTTTCAGACATTCTTGGCTGAGCCTCGGCGTACCCGGTGACAAAGTAGAATTCATCTATTCAGACGAACTCTACAAAGACATTGACTACTGGGCTAAAACAGTAATAATCGCTAAGAACCTGACCATTGCCAGAACCACTCGAACGCTTGAAATCGCAGGAAGACAGGAAGCTGAAGCCCACTACGTTTCAGACTACCTGTACACGCCCATGCAAGTCGCAGATATTTTCCAGCTGAAAGTAAAAATCTGCCAGTTAGGCATGGACCAACGCAAAGCCAACATGGTCGCAAGGGAAATCGGGGAAAAAATAGGCTGCTGGAAACCCACCTGTATTCATCATCATTTGCTGCAGGGTTTAGAGAAGCCAAAGATTTGGCCGATTCCTGAGGGGCAGGAAAAGGAGGCGGTGGCGTCAGCTAAGATGTCTAAGAGCAAGCCACAGACTTGCATATTTATCTACGATTCGCCCGACGAAATCAAAGAGAAGATGGCGAAAGCTTTCTGCCCAGAAAAAACCATTAAATTTAACCCGATAATGGACATCTGCAAATACATTATTTTCCGTGAGAAACCCGTTTTTAGAGTGGAGCGTCCAGCGAAGTTCGGAGGAAACGTTGAGTTCCAAAGTTTTCAAGAGCTTGAATCGGCTTATTCAGAAGGTAAACTTCATCCAATGGATCTGAAAAATGGTGTTGCAGCCGACTTGGCAGATGTTCTTGAGCCTGTACGTCGGTACTTTGCAAACAACAAGGAAGCCATGGACTGCTTAGAAACCGTGCGGCAAGCTAAGATTACAAGGTAGCGGCGTTGTCAACAAAGCTCAAAGAAAAACAGGAAAAACTTGAAGCTCTAATAGCTAAAGTGGCGGAGGATGCGGCCAAGGGCAAACCTATAGTTGTTGAGGGCAAAAAAGATGCTCAAGCCTTGCATGAGTTAGGCATCGAAGGCAAAGTAGTAACTGTGAAAACAGGCGGCAAATCCTTTCTTGAAGCAACCACGGAAATAGAAGAGCTGGGGGTTGGGGCGGTTGTTCTTTTTCTGGATTTTGACAGACGCGGCAAAGAGGGGACTTTGCGGTTGAAACGTGATTTGGAGTGTGCAAAAATAAAAGCTGACACACAGTTCTGGCGTGAGCTAGAGGCTTTAGTGGGTAGAGAAATTCAATGTATCGAAAGCTTACCTGCATATTTGGGCACCCTAAAACAAAAGTTAAACTAATGGATTTCCTCGCAGCGTGAGCAAATTGTTGCTAAGTCTTTGGTTCTAAGTTGCAGAATCGCGAGACGCCTTTTTGGCTCTTCAAATTGGTCAAGAAACAGCATCGAAACTGTCAGCAGAATTCTTTTTATAAACCGTTAATATCCATGTAAATGGGAATTTTTATGCCTAAAAACCAAGTTTTAGAAGCTATTAAATCCAGACGGGCAATCCGCAGCTACGAGGACAAGCCCGTTCCTGAAACCGCAATCGAAACAATGCTGGAAGCTGCAACTTACGCACCTACCGCCATCAATCTTCAACCGTGGAAATTCACGATCGTGGCAAGCAAAACAGAAATGAAGCGTCTCTCAGACATTGCAAAACCCACGTTGCTTCGAACCCTTCCTGACGCGGGCAACCCCGCATTAGCTGCCTTGAAAAAGAGCCTATCAGACCCCAAGTATAACGTTTTCTATGAAGCGCCGTTACTCATTTTTGTCTCAGCTGCTCCAAGCCGCTTCGGAGTCTACGATTGCACGATGGCTGCACAAAACATGATGCTGGCAGCTTACTCGTTGGGCATTGGAAGCTGTTGGATAGGAACCGCTGTAGGTTTGGCGAATGACCCGAAAATCAAGGCGGAACTCGGAATCCCAGATGACCATGAGGTCCACGCCGCAGTCATTTTCGGCTACCCAAAGAATGGGTTCCCCCAGTCGCCACCGAAGCATCCAGCTCAAGTTCTCAAGCGCATAGCTTAAAGTGGTTTCCATGGATGTCAAAGGTAAAGTCGCCGTAGTTACAGGCGCATCAGGCGGCATCGGGTTAGCCGCCGCAAAATTGCTCTCGAGTAAAGGCGCTAAGCTGGCACTTGTTGCTCGTTCAAAAGAAAAACTTGAACGGCTCGCAAAAGAATTGCCCGAAGCCCTCGCAGTTCCCGCGGACATGTCCAATGTAGAAGACGTCAAAAGCATGATGACAACGGCTCTGCAGCATTTCGGGAGGATAGATATCTTGGTTAATGTTGCGGGGCAAGGATACGATACACCTGTTGAAAAAACAGATTTCAAGATTTTTCACTACATTTTTGACGTAGACGTTGTCGGTCCATTAGCAGCCATGAAAGAAGTTATTCCCATCATGCGCAAACAGGGCGGCGGAGCAATAGTTAACGTGAGTTCGGGAACAGCTTTGATGATTCTCCCTGACAACGGACCTTACTCGGGTGTTAAGAAGGCGTTGGCTCACATTAGCTTGACAGCAAGGGCGGAGCTCGCAAAAGACAACATTATCGTTACCGTTGTCTACCCGTTTATTACGTCGACAGATTTCGAGAAGAACACGATTAAAGACGCGTCGTTGCAGGGACAGGAGGAATCGCCTGAGGCGAAGGAAGCCTTCAGTAGGGCTGACACGCCTGAGTACGCGGCGCAGCGAATAGTCGCAGGTATCGAAAGCGGGGAAGCGGAAGTTTTCGCACATGACTGGATGAAGCCTACATTAAAACCGAGTTAAGTCAAGAATTTTCTTCTAACATGAGGCAGCGACAAGTAGATAATAACGATTACGCTGTAGGCTATCTCTGTTGGTGCAGCAAAAGATGGAATACCTGGGATACTCGGTAAACCTAAAACAGTCAACGAATCCACCAAGATCACAAACAGAAGAACCCCGTAGGTTCCAACCCAACCTGCTTTTTTTCCTTGCCAAATGTAGTTTGCGAAAAAAAGAATCAAGCTGCCGAAAGCCATAGTGTAAACGTCGTAGGCTAAACTTCCTTGCTTATTGAGTATTTCAACGGCGAGAAGCCCAAGGCCGATAAGCAGATGGATCGTTCCAATCAGAAGTTGGGCAACTGTCAAGGTTAGGATTCCTAAGCTTCTGCCTTTGTATGAGATTGGAGGATGCTTGCTACTCATGCATATCACCGTTAACCTTTTAGCATTACTAACTGCTAAATAGTCTTATAACCTTCGGAACCCATTTTGGGTTTGGTGGTTTCTTGGTTACTAAAATAGAGCGAGGCGCTCTTTCAACGTCGCTCTCGGTGCTTTTCGCCTTGTTTTTAGCCCAGTTTTTTATTGGGATGGCACTTAATCTTCTTGTTGCTTTCCCGACAAATCATTTTCCAGGCAACGGCGGCTCATTCACCGGTGCAATCGGATATGCTTTGACAGGCGGCAACTTGCTTTTAGCCAGTCACTTCATCGTCGACATGGGTGTGATCGCAGTCGGTGCAGTAAATCTGGCACTCGTTATTCATAAAAGCAACGTGTACAGAATCCTGTCGTTGGTCAGCTTCATTTTCGTATTGTCCGCCTTCGTCAATGGAGCACGTTTTGTAGCGTCAAATTTCACAATTAACGGGATATCTTACGGAATGGCAGGCGGGTTCATGGGAGCGTTTGTATTGTACTTCGTGATGGCTATGCTCATGTACCGGGACGTGGCTATCCAAACCGAACGTTAGAAGGAGCACCGTGGATAGTCAAAGCTTATATTCAAACGCCAACAGAAACACCCCGCAAGGAAGCGCCCGCGTTGGAGTACGCTATCGAAACCAGCGATCTGACAAAATGTTTCGGTTCCTTAACAGCCGTAAACAAACTCAACCTTAAAGTGAAGAAAAACACGATCCACGGTTTTTTGGGTCCAAATGGCGCAGGAAAAACCACAACCATAAAAATCCTGGTTGGCCTTCTGAGACCAGACTCTGGTTCAGTTAAAGTTTTGGGACAAGAAGTCCGTGTGGACGACGCTGATTCTCGGCTAAACATAGGTTACATGCCTGAGTTGCCCAAGTTTCCAAAGCATCTCAAAGGAGCCGAGCTGCTTGACATATACGGTCGGATGTATGGAATGAGCCAGCAGCAAAGGGCGGAGCAAGTTCCTAAACTTATTGAAATGGTGGGTTTAAAAGGCAGAGAAAACGATCTAATCGGAAAATACAGCAAAGGAATGCAACAACGGATCGGCATCGCACAAGCGTTGCTTAGCAACCCTGAGCTAGTGGTTTTGGATGAGCCAAGCATCGGTTTAGACCCTGTTGGCATGGTGGAAGTTCGGGAGTTGGTGAAAGCTATTTCAAAAGAAGGCATGACTGTTTTCTTATCCTCTCACTTGCTTTTTGAGGTTGAGCAACTTTGTGACCATGTCACAATTATCAACAATGGATCGATGCTGGTTTCCGATACTCCTCAGAATATTTCACATGCCCTTGGGCCAGCAATGATACATATTGATTTGGTTGACCTTTCCTCCCCTGTTATCGCCGCCGTTAAAGGCTTAGAATTTGTTTCGGGCACATGGAGGACAGACAACACTCTGTTGATTCAAGTAAACACTTACAACGATGTTAGAGCACAGGTTTCCCAGGCGGTCACAGGCGCAGGCGGCGTAATTGTGGGAATGAATCAGAAAAATGCTACTTTGGAAGACATTTTTATTCAGCTTATCAGCAAAGATAAGGAAGGAAAACCGCAATGACAATAACGCAGAATCCAAAGAGGGAGCACCCAAGCTGGCTCACAAGGTTTTGGGCAATAGTGCGTTATGAGATGCTTTGGAATATTCGAAAGAAAAAATTCGTCCTCATACTGGCGCTTGTGTTTATCGTCTCTACGTTAATTCTTATATTGCCTCTTGCACTCAGTGCATCAAACGGCGAAAAGATAACTGCTAACCCAACTTACGCAATAACATTCGGCGGGTCGGGATTTCTCTATTTACTCTTGGCAATTGGAACAGCAGTAAACACGTTTTCAAGCGAATTCGAAACCGGAAGCATTGTGCCTTTGGTGACTAAGCCTGTTTCGCGGACAATGATTTTCTTAGGTAAGCTTTTTGGAACCTTCATAATTCTGCTTATTTCATACGTTATTTTGTACGGTTACACAACTGTGGCTGCACTCGCCATCTACGGTCCGCAGAGCAACCTCCAGTATATGCCTGTTATTGTGATTGGAAGCCTCATTAGCACCTTCATATGGGTAGCACTGCTTTTCGCCGTGGGCACGATCTCAAAAAACACAATTGTGACAGTGATAGCCGCTATAATTTTGTTTTTGGCTTTCTTCTTTTCAGCGCCAATTATTAACGAGTTCTCTGGACCTTCCCCCGCACTTAACTATTTTCCGGGCACAGGTGCCAGCGGCAACATATTAGGTACCAACATCACCGTCGGTTCTGGCACCGATAACGTTGGCATCAACATCGTGAATTATGGACTCTATCCTTCGGCAAACGTAACTTATTACAAGTTAAACATCACCGCAGTGAGGGTGGGCGAACGCTCTATACCGACAGCGGGATTGGTTTATACTGAGCCGACTTCCTTGGTTGCGGCAAGAGCACTCTCTGTGGCTGCAGCTTACATCGCAGGCTTGCTGCTAGTAGCTTGGTTTGCATTCAAACGTTCACAAATAATGGATTAGGCAGGTTGGGTGCCGCTAAGCAATTTGCCCAGGGTTGCAACCAACGCCGAGATGCGTTCATTTGTTCTGCCATAATCAGCCATGGCTGTTATTGTGGTTACGGGAGTTTCGGCTGTGACAACCATTTTCGTCGTTTTCTCATCTACGGCTATTAGATCAATTTCAAGTTCTGAACCATAGGATAAGAAGGCGCCTTTAGTTTTGATTTTAGCGTGATGCGTGGCGACATCTGCCGTCTCGACTCTCCACTCCAGGTTTGCAATTGCTTTGGGGATTGCCTGCCAGATAGTATCAATGGGGTATGAGACTTCAAAAGTTTCTTTTCCTTCGCGCGTATAAGCCATAGTGATTCGCCTATTCGTTTATTCTTGGGGCTGCTTTTTATTAAAGGCACATGGTTCAGATTTTATTTTGAATTGTAATTTCGAAATCAGAGGTCTGAAGGAAGATCTTAAAAATTTTAAGCGCGAAGCGCCGCGTAGAGAAGAAAACCCAAAATTAACGAGGCGAACCAAAGGAAAGCGAGTGCGAACATAAGTCTCCTATTTAACGCGCCAGAACATCTGAACTTAACGGGAACAACCATCAAAGGCGACAGAAGCCAAACACCCACAACCCAGACGCTCAAAAGCAAAGCTAAACCTCCCACCGAGCCATGTATCATCGCGAGGCTATAGGTAGTGCTGCTTAAACCACTCGAAACTTTGGAGAATGCTGAAGACATAACGGCAACAAATGAGACAATATTCAAAACGACTACGGCTAACGTGATTTGAGCATGAGCCTTGATTTTCCGTTTGCGGATGAAAAGAATGCTGACGAAGAGCAAGACAAAGAGTGCAGTTTGAAATACAATGTTTACTTGGGCAACGAGAAGAGAAACCATCAGTCTCTCCACATTAAATAAGGCGCGATTTTGTTATTAAGGATTACTTAAAATTTAATAAAGCAAACAGCCGCTCCCATAAAGCAAAAACCTGAAAATAGGGCGCTTCAAAAGAGACACAATTATTTTTTGATTAGCTCCATCAGTTTAGGCAGTAATTCGGATCCACGATCAAGAGTGCCCAAGCTTCCTTTTGCGCATTCCTTCTCTGAGAACTTCAATGTTTTGCCGTCGCCTAGTTTGTTCCCCGAAATCAAAATAGGTACAGGGGTGTCGCTGTGTACTTTAAGTGAGCAAGGCGTTGCGTGGTCTGCGGTTATGCAAATAAGGTTGTCCTTGAGTGAAATCTGCTTCAGCAGCGGCCCGAAAAAGTATTTGTCGATGGCTGCGATAATCTGCATTTTTAATACGCAGTTTCCGTCATGACCAGGTTCATCTGGACCTTTTAGGTGGATGTAGAAGCAGTCATGCTTAGGCAGCACGTCGAGCAGTGTTTTGACTCTTATCTCGCAGTCTTTCTGTAAGTTGCCTGAAGGGGGCGGAAGCAGCATTGAATCCATCCCTGCCAGCTGCGCTATGCCTCTTTCAGCTTGCATATCTGCTAAGGCGGCGAAGTTGACGTGGTAATGCTCGTTGATGTTAAAAAATCTTGGAAGCAGGTGCCCAGCATCTCGGGTTAATACAACGTTGGCTTTGAGCTTGCCTTCTGCCGCGCGTTTTGTGTTTAATGGATGATTATCCCATAGCTTATGGGTTTTGTCGATAAACTCGTTAACAAGGGCAGCTGAAACTTTTGCGGCTTCAGTTTTGTCTGTGGGCTCGCAGGTTTTAAGAATCATTTCAACGTTTGTCTGCGCGACGCCGATGCCGTTTACAACGATGTAGGCTGGGTCGCTGTTTGTTATGTTGCTTGAAAGAGGCTTCGCTCGACTTTTTATGAGAAGAACCGCCCTGTGACCCAAGGTGTTTTTGAACTCAAAATCTGCAGGATAAGATTCAAGCGTAACTTCCTCGTTGGCGGCTCGGGTCAGCTCAGTGGCTTCTTCAGTGCTTAGGCTTCTTGCAACTCTGCGATCAATAATTGTTTTTCCTTGTCCTAATGTTGCAAAGTTGCATCTTAAAGCTAAATCGCCATCCTTCATTTTCAAGCCCGCTCCAGCTACTTCTATGACGCCTCTGCCAGTGCTGTATTTGAATGGGTCATAACCCAAAAGCGAGATGACAGCCACGTCGCTTTCAGGTGCAACGCCTTTCTTCACCGTATACATCAAGCCTGTCTTGCCGCCGGCTGCCAACGCATTCATATTTGGAGTATCGGCTGCTTCCAGCGGTGTTTTGTTATCTAAGTCTTTGTTTGGTAAATCGCCCATTCCATCTATTGCAACATAAATCAACTTCAACTGCCGATATTCCTCCAAGACATGGATAGCTCGGTTGCTAACCTCATTGTCATTTTGATAAGTTAAACTTTATTCCAAAGAGAAAGCACTCAAACTGCTTAAAAAATCGTTCGCACATGATGCCCTGCAACCGCCTCTTTCAGTAAGAATTTTAGAAACAAGTTTTAGCTTCTCACAGGCCCGAATGGCTTAATATCTTCTCTGTAGACGCGTTAGCATTTAACTAATGATCAAATATGAAGTGAACTATTTGGTCGTGATTTCACTCCATTATAAATCAGAATCGAACCTATAACAAGTAGAAAAGTTGTTAGCGAAACTGCCCCAAAATAAATGGTTGACCAATGCGTGATGGTATAATCACTAGCAAGATAACAAAATAGGTTGCAACAAGAACGCCACCAGCGACCAACATTCGCTTGTTAAATGGCGAACTCGAACTCGGGCGATTTATCCCTGCACCAACCAGAATTAGTCCTACAAAAATTGCAATAAAAGCAGCGAAGAAAAAAGCATTCGGCAGAAAGTCTACTATAGAGATTATCAAGAATACAAAACTGATTGTAAAAACCATTAAACCCCCAAAGAAAATTCTAATATCCATACTACTCATCGCTAAAACATTCTTCGCTATTCAGATTTAAGGTTTAGTTATCGTGAAACTTAGCTTGTTCGCCCTTTTAATCACTTTCAAAATGGTCGCTACTGTGAACAATAACGTATTTTGTCTTTAACAGTCTCTCTTATGGTTAGGTCTTCTTCTTCGGGCTCTTTTAGGTGAGGTTATACTCGCAGAACAATGTTTTCAGCGTAACCCTTCAGTGACGCCGCAAAATCCTTTATGGTTTCAGGTGCGTAAGGATGAACTGCTTGCAACTTCTTATCTAATGTATCCGTAGGCACAAACTGCTGCAATGCTAAAGTGCAAGCGCCTTTTACTAACTCTCCAATTCCGCTTATGTCTGGAGTAGCTACCAAATTGGGAACAACAGTTGTCCTGAACTCGTAGGGCACCTTGCCAGTTTTCAGCATTTCAATGCTCCTCATAAGTCCATCCGTGTTCTGTGCACCTAGGAGCTTGTATTTTTCCCTGCATGTCTTCACATCCATAGCGACGAAATCCACGCTTCCTAAGCATTCCTCAAGCACATTAGGGAAGAAACCGTTTGTATCTAACTTGACTGCGAAGCCGCGTTCCTTGAGTTTCGCAAGGAATTTGGGCAATTCTTTATGCATGCATGGTTCGCCACCGGTTATCACGACGGCGTCAACGTATTTTTTGCGGCTCTCCAGGATTTCAATGGCGGCTGCTTCCTGCAGAAACGGAGGCTGCGGATCAACAGCTATGCGCCAGTTATGGCAGAAGGGGCATCGAAGGTTGCAGCCTGGCGTAAACAGCACGCTGGCCACTTTATCAGGATAGTCAAGCAAACTTGTTTTCTGTATTCCGCTAAACTTCATTTTTGTTACTCCTCTTTAACTGGTTAATGGCGCTGAAGTCACAACGGTTGATCGGTCGAATGTTTTGCGCATACCAAACTCTGCTTGTTTTCCATCGTTCCATTGATCAACTGGGCGTAGGTAACCGACTACTCTCGAGTAGACTTCGCAGTTTGCTCCGCATGTTGGACAAACTTTGTGTTCGCCGTTTGTGTAGCCGTGGGTTGGGCAAACGCTGAATGTTGGCGTCAACGTGAAGTATGGCAACTTTGAGTTCCAAGCTACTTTTTTGATTAACTCGGCAGCAGCCTTCCAAGAGTTAAGTCTCTCGCCAAGGAAAATGTGAAACACAGTGCCTCCAGTATAGAGCGTCTGCAAACTTTCCTGATGTTCCAGCGCTTCAAATAGGTCTCCAGCGAAATCAACTGGCAGCTGGGAAGAGTTCGTGTAGAATGGTTCCGCGTGGTCAGCCTGTACTTGTTTTTGGTTGGCGAATATGATGTCTTTGTAACGCCGTTTGTCTATGCGGGCGAGTCTGTAAGATGTGCCTTCAGCTGGTGTTGCCTCGAGGTTGTATATGCTACCGGTTTCTTCCTGGTAGTCTGCTAGGCGGTCGCGCATGAAACTTAGTATTTTAACGGCGAAGGCTTGTCCGTCACGTGATGCAATGTTTTGTCCCAGCAGGTTTATGATTGCTTCGTTGATGCCTACTATGCCTATTGTGGAGAAGTGGTTCTTCCAGAATCTGTCGTGGCCCTCTTTCACATGGCGCAGGTAACGTCTTGAATATGGATATAAGCCGTTGTCTGTGAAGGCTTCAAGCACTTTACGCTTAATTTCTAGACTTGCTTTTGCAGTTTCCATTAGAGTTTCTAAACGTTCAAAGAACTCGTCTTCATCTTTAGACAAGTAGCCGACTCTGGGCATGTTAAGAGTTACAACGCCAATACTGCCTGTTAACGGGTTAGCGCCGAAGAATCCGCCACCCCGTTTGCGTAACTCGCGGTTATCTATTCTTAAGCGGCAACACATGCTTCGAACATCTTCAGGTTTCATGTCGCTGTTTACAAAGTTCGAGAAGTATGGCACGCCGTACTTGGCTGTTACCTCGAAGATGGCTTGAGCTACTGACGAGTCCCAGTCGAAATCTTTAGTGACGTTGTATGTGGGAATTGGGAAGGTGAAAACTCTGCCTTTGGAGTCGCCTTGCCGCATGACTTCTGCGAAGGCTAAATTGAACATCTCCATTTCTTTAGTCATGCTACCGTAGGTGTCTTGAGTTATCTTTCCGTTGAAGAGTACTGCCTCGTCTTTCATGAAGCCTGGCACAACCAAATCCAGAGTCAAATTCGTAAATGGCGTCTGGAAGCCTACCCGGGTCGGCACATTCATGTTAAAGAAGAATTCCTGCAGCGCCTGTTCGACATCTTTCTGTTGAAGATTGTCGTACTTTATGAATGGAGCAAGATACGTGTCAAAGTTGCTAAACGCCTGAGCCCCTGCCGCTTCACCCTGCAACGTATAAAAGAAATTTACAACCTGGCCTAATGCCGTTCGGAAATGCTTCGCGGGTTTGCTCTCTATTTTACCTGATACGCCGCCAAATCCTGAAAGAAGCAGGTCGCCGATGTCCCAGCCGACGCAATAAGGTCCTAGGACTCCTAAGTCGTGAATGTGCAGGTCACCTGAAAAGTGAGCGCCAGCGATGTTTTCTGGATAAATTCTTGAAATCCAGTACTTCGCAATTACTGTGGATGACAAATAATTGTTCAATCCCTGCAACGAGTAGCTCATGTTGCTGTTTTCTTTGACACGCCAATCCTCAACCTCAAGGTATTGGTCAACCATGTCTGAAGAGCTCAGAAGAGCAGCCAATTCACGCATGTCACTGTGCTGTTTGCGGTACAAGATGTAGGCTTTCGCTGTTTGAGCATGCCCATTTTCGATTAAGCGTTTTTCAACAACATCCTGTACTTCCTCAACCGTTGGTACCCCGTCGTCACCGTAGGTTTTTTGGAGTTCCGCAACTACTTCTTCACTTACGCGTCTTGCTTGCTCTTTGTCTGTTCCTCCGCATGCCTTTGCCGCTTTCCAAATCGCGTTGGTTATGCGTTCTTGATCGAAGGGTTCTAATTTACTATCACGTTTTAATACGAATTTCAATGTTTTTTCACCTCAAGGAGTAACCGCCTGAAATCTTCAGGCTCTTCAAACTGCTTGTAAACCGATGCAAACCGAATGTATGCTACGCGGTCGGCTTCTTTTAGATGCTTCATTATTAAATCGCCTATTTCCTGAGATTCAACTTCTTGCGCGTCTTTAAGCATCAAGTCTTGCCTTACCTTCTCAGCTAACTCGTTGATTTGGGTCATTGTAACAGGTCTTTTTTCACACGCTTTTTGCAAGCCACGGATTATTTTGTTTACGTCGAATCGTTCAAGTTTGTCATCTTTTTTTCTAACCATGAGCTCGACGGTTTCAACGTATTCGTAAGTTGTGAAGCGTTTTGCACAGGTGCCGCATTCTCTTCGTCTGCGCGTTGTGTTTTCTGGGGAATCGCGCGTTTCCAAGGTTTTCGAGTTTTCGGAGTTGCAGTAAGGGCATCTCATAGCTTATACATGTTTCAAGGTTTGTTATATATGTAGTGTAAGCAATCTTAACAACACACTATATTTAGCGCATATTTAAGTTGTTTTCACAATAATCTCGCAATATAGCACGAAATCCGAAAGCCTACACCATGAAAAATAAACAAAAAATCTCAAAGAAAAAAAACCTAGAAAGCCGTTATTTGGGAAAAAAACCGATTTTTAGGTAAATAATAGTTACTTTAAAGCTTGCGATAGGGCTATAATCAAAAGTGTATATAAATCCATAGTTGCTTTTTGTTGTAGCATACATGAGATGAACGCGAGGTTGAATATTTGAAGCCGAAAATTGTTAAGGGTAATGCCCTAAAAGAAATCCCGACGGCAGAGCGCGTCCTAATAGCTGAAAACTACAGTGCCGAAGATGTTTCTGTCGCGCAGGCTCGAATAAAACCCAGAATCACGACTTTGGCGCACCACCTTGATGGCGTAAACGAAATGTACCTTATAACCAGTGGGACAGGACAAGTTGACGTTGGCGACTTAGAATCGACCAAGGTAACCAGAGGAGACTTGATTGTTATTCCAGCGGGTATATCGCAGAGAATAAGCAATATTGGAAAAACGGATTTGGTTTTCTACTGCATTTGCACCCCAAGATTCACCGCGGAATGCTACTGCGACGAAGAAAACGAAAGCAAGAAGCAGTAAACCCTGGCAGGAATATATCGAGAGTTGCAATACCGCTTTATATCGCCTGACTACGCTTAGTTGTTTAAGGAAAGTTGAGGAGAAGGATCGAGGAGAAAGGAGAAGAGGCTTCTAATCCGCCTCTATTTCCCAAAAAAAGAAAATTTTTAGTTTGTTTTTAAGTCATCCATGAATTCGCTGAGGTCAACTGTTGCTGCGCCGTTTTCGTCTTTAAGTTGTTGTTTAGCGGGCGGATTCTGCATGTAGAAGGGGATTCTTTTGGTTAAGCGGTCTTGGAAAGTGGTTTCTAACGGGTTTTGATAGAAGACGCCTATGGGTATTCTGTCGCCCCATTCATGTGCTTTTTCCATGCCAGCGACCTTTTTCTTGAAATCTTCTTTCCAGTCGTGGACAACGGGGTCGAAGCCTTCGTCCTCCAACTTGTAAAGTCTCGGTTGCGGCTTGCCAGAGCTATCTTTTCTGTCTTCGCCAGCATACCAATCTTTGGTGTCGATGTCGTTGTAGGTGGGACAAGGCTGCAGACATTCAATTAGCGCCAAGCCCTTGTGCTGTATTCCCTGCTTTATCAGGTTCTTCAGATGAACAACGTCAAAGGCGTAGCCTCTAGACACGAACGTGTACCCAGAAGTTATCGCTAACGAAACCACATTGATTGCCTCGTTGATGTTAGGTTTGGGAATCCCTTTGGTTTTTACGCCAAGCGGAAGGGTTGGAGAAGCCTGACCCTTGGTTAACCCGTAAACGCCGTTGTTGAAGAGGAGGTAGGTCATGTCGATGTTTCTCCTACCTGCGTTAACGAAATGTCCTGCTCCTATGCCTAAGCCGTCACCGTCTCCGCCTACGCCAATGACTTCTAAATCTGGGTTGGCGACTTTGATGCCCATTGCAAATGGCAGAAGTCTTCCATGGAGGGTGTGGACACCGTTGACTTTTATGAAGTGAGGTGTTTTTGATGCGTTGCCTACGCCAGAAACAACGACGACTTTGTGTGGTTCAAGGTTAAGGTCGGAAAATGCCATCTGCATTGCACTGGCGATGCCGAAGTCTCCGCAGCCGGGGCACCAGTCAACGTATACGTTGGTTTTGTATTCTGCTGGTTTATGAGCCAAGTGTAAGCACCTGCCTTTCTGGGGCGTTGTCTGTTGTTAGAATTGTTTTGAGGGCTCGGTATACTTCGGTTGTCATCATTGGTCTTCCCGTGTATTTGAGGATGTAAAAGTTGGGTTTGATGGTTGTGCATTCGGTTATTATTCCGCCAAGTTGCGCCATATAGTTGTCTTCCACGTCGATGACCCTTTTTTTGCCTGTAAGCATCTCTTTTACGTAGGCAGAGGGAAGCGGATTAATCATTCTCACCTGAATGTACCCTAAGCGGTAGCCTTCTTCCTTGAGTTGGTTGATCGATTCAATTATGGCGCCTTTGGGTGAGCCCCAACTAATCACGATATTTTCCGCTTCTTTGTCTCCGAAAAAGTTAACTTTCAAATCAATCGGCACTTCCTTATCGATTAAGTCCAGCTTCTTCATTCTTTTCTCCATCATCCGCATCCGAATTAAGGGTTCCTCGTTTATGTTTCCCATCTCATTATGCTCGTCTCCCGTGTACCATTGAATGGCGTTTTCTGTTCCTAGGAAAGCACGTGGTGAAACTCCTGTTTCAGTGAATTTGAAGCGTTTGTACTCTGTGCCTTCAAGTTCTTTTTCCCCGACGATTAAGCCTCGGTCAACCTTTACGTTTCCGTAGTCGAAAACGGGATAGGTTTGGGAGCAATTAGCCATAGCTTTATCGAGCAGGTGGATGACTGGTACCTGATATTTTTCTGCAAGATTGAACACTTCGGCAGCGTCATAGAAACATTCCTTGATATCTCCTGAAGCGAGGATTATTCTTGCAAATTCGCCGTGTGCCGCATGCATGGCAAACCGCAGGTCCTGTTGGCTGTGCCGCGTTGGCTGCCCAGTTGAGGGACCGCCACGTTGGTAGTACGTGATTACGACAGGAACTTCGTTGCTGCCTGCCCAGCCGAGGCCTTCAGCCATGAGAGAAAAACCTGGGCCTGACGTGCTGGTTGCTGCCCTTGCACCTGTCAAGCATGCGCCTGAAGCAGAATTTATTGCGGCGATTTCATCTTCGGTTTGAATTACGATAACTGCTTCTTGACCTTTTTTTGTTTTTAGGATTTCATGTGCTTCTATGTATTCGCTTTCATCAGCTGCTGGAGTGATGGGATAGTATGTTTGTACTCTGCAGCCGCCTAGCACTTTACCCATGGCGACAGCTTGGTTTCCCGTTAAGAAAATTCTTGGCTCGTTGGCTCCTATTTTTTCCAGTTTATACTTGAATTTGTTTATGTCCAAGTTTTTTTCTGCATACTCGTAAGCATAGTCTACAGCGGTGATGTTCATTTCGACGAGTTTTTCGTGAAAGGTGGCTTTTATGGCGTCTTCTACAAGTTTCTTATCGTACTTGAACAGCGCAAATGAGATGCCGATAGTGAGGACGTTTATCATTTTTGAAAGTGCACTGACTTTTTCCATTTTTAGGGCTTTGCCGATTTCTGCAAGCAAGTCCATGTATGGGACAGAAAAGACCTGAATGTTTTTCTTTTTAGCGAATTCTAAAAAATCGTTTACGGTTTCGCCTACACCGTTTTCTTTCTTGGAAAGCGCGAATTTGATTCTTGAAGTCTTCTGAGAAGGTGGGTATTCCCGTTAAGACGTTTACACCTATGTCGCGTGAATCAACTATTATTCCACCTTCACTCACTACCTCGCCGACATGCCTAACAATGGTTTCGCCGTCGAAAGCCGCAAGCAAATTCACGTCACTGATGTTAGCTAACGTTGGCTCCTTGGACACGCGTTGGTGGAAATAGCTGTGCATTGTTTTGATGTTTGAGTGATATTCTCTTCTGCCGAAAACCCATAAGCCACCGTACCCGCATGCTCTTCCGAATATGGTGGAAGCTGTGTCGACGCCGCTACCTTGCGGACCGCCTGCCATCCAGTTTACACTTTCAGTTACCATTTTTGCTTCATCTTCCATGAATAATTTTGCTGATGCTTGAGCGGTTACCCGCCGCCAGATGCTTTATCGATTCCTATGCAGCACGCGCACTTTGCAGTTTCCCCGCAATATGGGCACACGCACTTACAGTCGTCGATAAAATTTCCGCAGTTTACACAACGAGGCAAATCTTCTTCGTTCATCATACTTCGCCTCTGCCATCTTTAAATGTGCAGTTGTTCGGAATTAAGGTTTCGGAAAACCATTTTTAACCAAACTTAATATCTTAAACAGCCAATTGAAACCTTAATAGTTTCATGGCGATCGGAGTCTTTATTGCTTTAATTGTTCTTGTGCCCAAAAAAAACGAAGCCCTAAGCAAGCTTAGTTGTAGGAGCAAAGAAAAAAATTTCCCTTAAGAGAGGGAGAAAAGAATAGTCGGTTTTATTTGACGTAATCGTCGAATGTCCAATAGTGGTCTTCTTCTTGCAGAACGATGTCTTCGAACAGTCGTCTTGTCGCTGTGTCGCCGCGTTTGAGCGCTTCAGCGATAATTTGTCGGTAAAGCGATATTGTGATGCTTTCCAGAGAGTGATCAAGTTTCATGAAATCCAAGGGTGTTTCGCCGACAACTGGCAATGGATCCGGCTTGTATACTGCTTCACCTTCAAGCAAGTAAATTCGTTCACTGATTTTTTCCAGATGATCCATTTCCTGCATGAAGACTCCTTTGAGTATTTTGCTTACAACCGAACCGTAGTTGGTTTCAGTGACAGTCTCTAACGGGGTATTTTTCATTCGGATTCCAAGGAAAGCCATTTTCTCATGTTGATTTGTGTATTGGATAATTCCAGTTATTTCCCCTGCGACAGCCTTGTTTAAGAGAGCAAAGTAGTCATCTGTGTATATTTTACGCCAGTCGTCCATAGGAACTTTGCTTGGTTCATCTTTCTCATCTTGGAACTTCGTATATTCTTGGAATTTGAATAGGTGCCCTTCTTCTTCACCATAGATTTTCTCAAAGAGCTCACGCGTTTCCCAATCGCCCATTTTCCCAGCGGTTTCGATGATTTCGCGGTAAAGTGTCAAGGCTTCTTCCTCAGCTTTGACGCCTAATTTCGCGAATTCGCTTAAGCTGTTGCCAATGCTAACTTTTGATGATTTCGTTGATGCTTGCCCACCGAGATAGTAAATACGTTCAATTATGCTTGCGGCATGCTTCATTTCTTGGATTGCTATTTCGCGCAGAAACTTTCCAACGGCGTCGTAGGTAGTTTTTTCCAAAAGGATGTTTTCAGGGATGATTTTACGTACTAGCTTTTCCATTTTTGCATGCTGAAGCATGTATTGGAGTGAAACTTGTATTTCGCGTTCGACTGCTTTGTTGAGCAAGTCAACATAATCTGGTGTTGTTTTAACAGCCATAAACAATCACAACTTCCTGTCGGAAATGAGCGGGCACCGAGATATAAAATTTGTTGTCAGAAAAAGATCCAGCTTAACGCAGAGGCTTTTATTGAGGCACTTGCCTTCCGCAGTTTGGGCAGTAGAGTGCATCTGAGGTGATCTGCGCTCCACAGTATTGACAGTACTTGCTAAGGGGCAAGGTACCCAACGCCGAGGGTGGTGAATTGTATTGGGGATATGAGGGGGCGGCTGGGTTTGCGTTCGGTTTGAGAGAGTGGAATCCTGATGCGGCGAAGATCCATGCCAGCCAAGCGATGATGCCTCCGATTCCGATGAATGATGTGATGGCGCCGACCAATAGGAGTATGCCGGCGGTGTGAAAGCTGTCGACATTTGATTTTTGGCTGAGTTTGTTGAAGGCTTGCATGAAGAAGACGGCTGCAACTATTTCAACTACAACTGCACCGAGAATCAGGAAAATGAACGGGAAAATGATCGATACACTCGTACCCGTAGAGATAGTGCGTTGCGAAAACAAAGAAACTATTTCTAACACAACTAAAATGCCGATTCCTGCGACCGCTATGACAACGCCGTAGATGACGTCTCTGAAGATTCCTTGTTCATTGTAATAGTGGCTTAAACTGTGCATTGAGTAGACAAACAGGATAAATCCAACTAGGGCGATTAAGGCAAGCCCATCAAGCAGAAAAGGAATTAAGGCTGCGGATGTCAGTGCGGAAGGAACGACTGTGTGTGAGCTAGAAGTCGCGGCGGTTAAGATCGAGCTGATTATGGATAAAATGAGCAATCCGCTCAAAGCAAAAGCGGCAACAGGCACAACAACCGCGATTAAGCTGGCAATTAAACCCGTTGTTTTGCCCGATTCAAAGGACATTCTGAACCACTCTTGCTGCTACTTTGTGGCAAGTTAGGGATAAGCTTTGTGCAATCTAACCGAAATTGGGGTGGAGACGGCGTTGTTTTCGATGTTTCTGCCTGCATATTTAACTGCGTACCAAGCAACCAAGACAGAGACAACCGCCAACGCGAATACTACAGCCTCGAAAACCACAATCCCGATACTTGATGCAAACGGAACCAAAAAATCAACAAATCCCATGGGCAAAGCAATAAGGAACAATCGCCTTTTTCGAAGGATGACAGCCATGAAGCAGAGGTACCCCCAAGCGAAATGCATCATAATTGACGAAACTCTCTCAACCGTGCCCAAAGCGACAGACCTTAAGGCTTCAGAGGCTGGAGCGAAAAGTCCAGAGGAATTTGCGTTTAGTTGGCTGTAAACCGTCTGCGCCAAAGGCGTGTTCGACGAGAGGATGCTCCAGTAGGCAATGAGGTTGATCAGTGAAAGGATGCCAAGCAAACCGGCGTTTTCCCAGAATGCCAAACTTGAACCATAGGCTTCCGCGTCTTTTCTTTCAAGTAGCCCACGGGAGATCACGTACCACGCAACCACGTAAGCCAAACCTACCTCGAAAAAGACGGTTTGGAGACCATAGTAAACGCCGAGCCCGACGCTGGCCGAGCCGAAATAGCCCGTTACTGCGTTTATGGTGGGGATTTGCACGGCGTATTTGAGAGCGATGGCGACAGCGTATGCTACCAGAGCATAAAGTAGTACCATCCAGTGAAAGCGGCGTTTGGGGTACCAGTAAAGAAGAAGTGCAGTGCAAAGCGCGATTACGATTATGGGTTGAAGGATAAAGAGGGGATCAATATTCTGCATATCCATCGTTATTTGGTTTTGACTTAAAAAACTTGGTTACGGAAGACTCTCAAGTTTTGAATAGAAAAACTTTTTGAACTGCCACTCTTGCTGACAGAATAAAAATAATCAAAGGGCGAAAATAACTATTTCTTCCATTGTGAAGTAGCCCATTTGCTGTAGCTCGTGGGCGTGATCTTGATTATGGGTACATCGCCTTCTTTCCAGCCGCCGTCGGTTGTTCTGTACTCAGGATATTTTTCTTCAAGAAGCGAATGAGCATAACGGTATTCTTCTCCGTCCCACATGATTTCTGCTTCTCCTTGAATACGGATTCCTTTAACGTGTGCCCAGTTTTCTGGGTCGTAATCGTCGAAAACCAATGAAACTTCGGGGTTTTCTTCGATATGTTCAAGCTTTGGCATGTCTGGATCGGATGCGAAGTAAATGAATACGCTGTCAAAAACAGGCCAAATAGGCCTAACTATGGGTTCGCATTCTTTGGTTACAGTTGCAAGCCTTCCCACTGGAAGCCGCTGAATGAACGCAACGTCAGACTTGGACAATTTTTCAACCATACTTCACACCTCAAAACATATTATGAGTAACTATCGCTCAAGTATTTCTTCTTGCACACCTTCCTTTAAATTTCTTCCGCTATCTCACCCCAGTTCGGCTGCCATAAATCGCTTTCCATGTTGTTTGACTCAACAATCGAGCATCTTTTACTTGCTGAATACGTATTGGCTAATTTTGCCGACGCAGAAAAAAATCAAATGACTTATTTAATAACTTAAAAGAGACAAAAATGGATACTTTGAAAGGATCTAGTCAAAAAAATTATAAATAAGTGAACAACTAAACCTTGTTTGGAAAGATCTTAAATAAATTGCTTGATTCGTATGAAAAAGAAAAATGAATCTAAAAGGACAGCTTCCGAGCAAAAGTTTATTGAAGATGCCTCAAGGTACCTCAAAAAATTAGAAAAACAAAAGCGAGAACAAAAATAGATAATCAATCACTTGTTAGGAAGCAACTGCGAGATAATTGCGTATTTTTGAGTTTAAAAAAATCTCACGTTCTACGACTCAAAATCAGTTCTTGGGGATCTTAAAAGCAATCGACCACGATGGGTTCCAAAGTCAAGTATGATGTAAATGATGCTAATCTCATGTGTGTAATCGACGTTATCCTGCAGTTAGCAATTATTACGTGATGAGGCTTTATGAAGGCAAGGCTGACTACGGCAAGAACAAAAATTGGTCTATTATCAACAGTTCGAAGAGACTTCGGAAAGACACCTGAGCGATAGCAGTGGTTTAAATCTCAGAAAACTTTAATTAAATTACCTCATACTGAGATGGCTGAGACTGACCACTTAGGTGCTTAATTAAGCCATCTAAACAAGTCTAAACAGGTTAGAACAACCAAATAGTTTCGTGCGGGATTGCCCTAGCCTGGTAGGGGGCAGGCCTGCTAAGTCTGTGGTCGAAAGGCCGCGTGGGTTCAAATCCCACATCCCGCGCCATTTACAAATTCAGCCAGTTGTTACAGTTGATTTTGAAAACTAAACCTAAATTCTTCTCCGAAAAAATGCGCTACCCCTTACGGTCTACGGTTTGAAGCCATGCAGGGTTACAGAGTACTCATTTGGGGCGTTTTCTTTCGATTCATTGTAGTCTTCGGTGGGGCTGCTGCTGAAGCTGAGCGGATTCCTGAGTTCTTTGCCGTTGATGTATCATACCTTGTAATTGGTCAAAGCCTGACTATCAACGTCAGAGAAAACCAGTTAAAACATTACAAAACAATCCTTTAGCTCGTTATACCGTTTTGCCCGTATGTATTTCTGTTGAACGTTGCTTGCTTCAGTCGCCCTTTCCAGTAGGTTTTTGTTTAGCAATCGTTTGCTCAAGTTTTATGCGGGATTGGGGACATTGTTGCTTTAGCGGTAGGCTCTATTTTCTTGCGCCTTGCTAGTAAATTATTTCGTCCAAATTAATTTAACATAGGCTAGAAAGTGAAGATGGAAATCAGCGGTATAAAGAGCGGTTGCTTGTCAGCGGTTCCCGTCGGCCTAGCTTTTATGGTTCATTACCTTGCTGGGAACTAATGCTTCAACACTTTAAGTATTCGGAAGCAGAGCTAACCTGCCTATATGGTGTGAGTTTACGGCTTCGAATGCGTCCACCACCTGATCAAGCTTGAAGGTCTTGTCAAGATGTACCTCGAATGCACCGGCTTCGACCAGTTTGTTGAGCTTATTCACAAAATCTCGATTTGTGTTGCCCATGTAGCCATTTAGGCGGACGTTAGATGGTGCCTTTGGAGCTGGCCTGATGTTATTTATCCAAGGGTACGCCACTCGTCCTCCTTCGCGAATGGTAATTAGTGCTTTTTCGGATGCCTCGATCGCTCCAGGAGTCTGTGCAGAAACTGTTATCAGGGCTGCGTCAAAACCAGTGGGGGCAAACTCGCGTGCTGAAACAACTATATCTCCATTATGCCCATCGACCGCAGCTTCGGCGCCCAACTTTAGGGCAAGCTCTACTCCGTCTTTCCCTGACGCTACCGCAAACACCCGTGCCCCGAGTCGTTTAGCGAGTTGTATTGCTAAATGCCCCATGCCACCGCTCGCGCCAAAGATCATAAGTTTTTCGTCATGCTTCAGAGAGAGTGCGTCTAACCCTGTTAGTGCAGTCGCTCCGTCGATCAGCAAGGCTCCTGCCTGCTTTGTCGTTACCGTAGATGGAATTGGCCATGCATTCTCAGCCTTTAGAGAGGTGTAATCAGCGTAAAATCCTGCCTTTGGATTTGTCGCCCATACACCGCCATAAACCCGATCGCCATTCCGAAACTCGCTGACTTTGTCTCCGACACCCACAATCTTACCGGCACCCTCTAACCTAGTATCCAGGGGAACTTGGGTTGAACTCCGGATCTCCGTGCAAGAAACCCCTCACGTTCTGCGGCATCCCATATCGCGATTCCGGCTGATTCGACCTGGATTAGAATCTGCTCTGGCTCAGGTTCGGGGACGGAAACGTTCCTTACTGATAGGACTTCAGGACCGCCGAAGCGATCTATAGTTACAGCGTGCATCTCGTTGTTTTTAGGCAAGAGTTTCTTCACCGACTTACTTTGCAACACATCGATCTTTATATTTATTCGTTGATCCGTGTAACCAAAATTTAAAAAATTGCGTCGATTTCGCCAAACTTGAAGGGGGGGCTCATACCTGTGCGATAAGTCCCGTCCGATCCGTCGCTAATGAAAAACGAACTTGAAAGCAGCAGTCACTTTTTTAAATTACGCGCATTTTTCGCGTGGAATTTAAACTAGGGCGTAAATCTAACCTCCCGCGCCACTTCCATATTCCG
>CAWGZR010000009.1:0-327155 GCA_963827165.1 Candidatus Bathyarchaeota archaeon
TGCTGGACTAAATGGGCGGTTATCTTTTAAGGCAATTCACAGATTTTTGTGTCTTTGTTGAAACGTTGAAGGTCTTTATCCTGTGAGTAAACAATGTCAGCTTTTTGGTCAATCGCGGTGGCTACGATTAAGGCGTCGGGTAGCTTTCCACCCCTTTTAGCCCTAAGGCCGGCGGCCAAGTCAGCAATTTCAAAGGAGACTGGCACTATTTTTAAGCTGTTGAGGGTTAAGTCGTTAAGCAGCTTTTTTACCGTTAAGGTTTTAGCTGCATCTCCTGCTATATAGAAACCCGTTAGGACTTCGGCTATGGTGACTGTTGAAATAATTCCTTCATTTTGAGCCTTCATGAACCTACCTAATATCTGTTCAACTTTGCTTGCTTGAGGCTCAAATCCTTCGAGAAAGTAAATGAGGATATTTGTGTCCAGGGCGGCCTTCATGATGGGGATTTCCATTCTTCTCGCAGTTTTTTCTGGTATTGGATCGGGTCTCCGAAGACGCCTTTTCCAAGTCCCTTAAGTTCGCATATAGGATTAAAAGGTTTCAAAAATAAGCCGTCTTCTGTCGCGTTAATTTCGAGTATGATTCCGCTCTCAATATTTAGTTTCTTACGAAATTTCTTGGGAATAACTACTTGACCGCGAACACCGACTTTTATTTTTTCTGACATATTATTTATCAGACAATTAATTGCGAATCAGAGAAATAAAGTTTCTTACCAGCCGAACGGTTCAAAACTTTTCTCCGCAAGTAGAAAGGTACCCAAGGCAGTCTACAATCTACTCATGCGGCTGCCCATTCACGCCTTCGCGACAATTGCATTCCAATCAGAATTCGCCTCAGTGAATAGCTGGACATCTGTAAAACCAACAGACTGCATTAGGTTTTTGATTTCTTCAAGCGGGAAAAGTTTTACGTGCGTTGCCGCAATCACCTTTTCAGGTGTGGCTCCATATTTTAGTTCATTTACCAGAAGCAGTTTTCCATTTGGCTTTAGCGTCCGTTTTATTTCTTTTAAGGCAAGAGGTAGGTCGGGCCAGAAATAGTAAGTTTCAAAAGCCGTCACTAAATCGAAGAAGTCATTCTTGAAACTGGTCTTTTCCACCGTTGCCTCGACTATTTCAGCACGGTTTTGTGCAATCATTTCTTTATTGATTCTTTTAGAAAATTCAACCATGTCAGGAGAATAGTCTAAGCCGAAGACTTTTCCTTTGGGTGCAAGCTGGGCTAATCGGTTAACTGTTATGCCGCCTCCACAACCCACATCCAAAATCATAAATTCAGAACCAATAGTGATCTTTGTCAGACCCCACAGAGTAAGCGTCTCATGATGCCGATTCATCCTTGCAGCTACTAACCTACCATCGGGACCTGTTGGACATCGATATTGATCGCCTAAGCCTACCATCTGAATCGTCATAAGTGCGATCCAACTTCCTAATAAATTCAGCCGAAACAATGAAAAGAATTAGCCTTCAATGTGATTGCTATTGTGCACCAACAAACCGCTATTAAGTATTTTGACTTTTCCAATTGTTCTGTGGCAATAGGTATTTTTTGGATGTGGTGAGAGATTGTTTTCGGCGAGAAAATCAACCATCTTGGTTATAGACGGCAATAGATCCATTCTTAGGGTTTTCCGTCGACTCCTCGAAAAAAATGGTTACCAAGTCGTTACTGCGGAAACGGGCAAAGAAGCTGTCGAAAAACTGCATTGCACTTGTTTTGATGCAGCATTAGTGGATTTGGAGCTTCCTGACATTGAAGGCGCGAACCTGCTTTTTGAAATAAAGAAGATGACACCTGAAACTGTAAAAATCATATTTAGCGGCTTAAGAAATCTTGAGGACGATAATTGCAAGGAAGTTTTTCTTGAGAAACCGGTTCCGCCAACAAAGCTTCTCAAAGTGATAGATGCAAAGCTTCAAGAAACGAAACAATGAATTTTGGCAACGCCTCAATCTTAATCAAGATAATGAATGTCAAAAGGCTTGCTTTATGGCTTAAAAATTCCGCAGATAACCTTGATGGAACGGGAACTCGAAGAGACTCTATGAAAGCAAAAACTGAAGGATCTGAGCTCTTGTTGTTTCAACTTGCGACAACATTATTTTATATTCTTTTAGACCGTAATCGGTTAACAAGAAGAAAGCTAATAGCCAGCGGTTGTTTGAGCGGGTTCGACTGCTGTACGCGGTAAAGTGCTGCCCCATCTCTTTTTTGCACGTTTACCAGTATAGCGCACGGCTAAATCCGTTTAACACTAATTTTCCCCCTCGGGAAAAAGAGAGGTCTCGCCGACTATTTTTTAATTATTGATTTCCTCCCGCGCAACTTTCTTTGATTTTCAAGCCGTTCTCTGGGCACAATTCTTTCTTTTTATTATGGCCTGTGAACGTATTTATCCAGTAGTGATCGTTTGTTCACGATGTTGAGTTGCTTGAAGAGGAAATCAAACTTCACTTCGATTTCAGCCGCAATCGCATCTCGAGTTTCCTGTGGCAGTTTTATGATTTCTTTCTTAAATGGCCCTAACCCTTTTTTGCGTGTTTTGTAGATGAATTGATCCTCGGTTTCGCCTGCTTTGGCCTCGTTTGCAGCGTTGATTTTTAGCCAAGCGTAAATTTGCTTTTTCAGGTCGGCTGGGAAATGTTTTGATTCATAGATCATGTTTTGGAATTCAGTGGCTAAATGTACTTCTGCGGTTTCGCATTCAACGAATTTGTGGAACGCTTCAGGAGGCAAAGTCGATGCGCCATGTTGGACAGCTCCCGCAAGTCCGTATCGTTTGCGCGCAATCTCGGAAAGGGTCTTTAGTGTGTTGAAGTCAAGGTTTATTTGCTTCATTGATCCGTCGGGCAAAACGATTCCTCCGTGGGTCGTTCCTGTCTGAACTGAAATCTTGCTGATGCCGACTAAGCCTTTAGGTAGTCTTTCTTTAAGGCCGTCCATAAAGACATGCAGGTCTTCAGGAGTCGAATTCTGATGGCCTATCTCACCAATTTCGCCGCCTACCGAAATCGTGGTTCCTTTCGGTTCATGTTGACGGACAAACGAAGCGAGTTTTGCGCAAACATCATAGTTCAGAAGCTGCTGCTCCTTGTAAGTTGGTTTGGATAAGTCAACAAGGGTCGAGGAGTCTATGTCGATGTTGTAGAATCCCGAGTTTATGGAATCTGAAATCAAGGTTTGCAAGCTTTCAATTTCTTTTTGTGGGTTTTCTTTGTATTTGACGGCGTTGGCTTGATAGTGGTCCCCTTGGATGAAGACCGGACCCGAATATCCTTCTTTTATTGCAGCTGCTAACACCATACTTGCGAATTCTATGGGCGGCTGATTTGTGTAGCCGATTTCAGAGCGGGCAATCTCGAAAACGAAGGCGCCAGAATCATTTTTCTTTGCAACTCTGAAGATCGCGCGGGCCAAATCATAGGTCATGCTGCGCAGGTTTATTGCGGGAACTGTGAAGCCGCTGAATTCGCCCCTGCCCCGGGCCATGTAGAATTCCTGAATGCTTGCGGGATAAATCCCCTTTGTGGAAGCAACATTAAGGATTTTCTGGGCTAACGGCTTCTTTTTTGATATGTCGTCTTCCAAAATTATTTCTGTTACGGTTTTCTCAACGTTAAATGGTTCAGCTTTGATAATTTCACGTCCTCAAATCGATGCCTAACTTATGAGCGTCATTTCTCTTATTTTAGTTTTAAGCATTGCGGAACGCTAACTTGCTGGAGCTCTAAACGAGCGACAACAAAACGAACACCAACATTTTAATTTCTGCACCGCCACGCTTTATTGGGGTACTAACATGTCATTCACGTCTTTTCATCTTAGACGCAAAGACCGAGAAATAACCGATCCAGAAGAAATGCGGCAAGTCCTCAAAACAACCCAGTATGTCACCGTCGCCCTCTGCATGGAAAACGAACCATACCTTGTCTCGTTGAGTCACGGTTATGACCAAACAAAAAACTGTCTTTATTTTCACTGTGCATCCGAAGGCAAAAAACTCGTCTTTTTGAAGGCTAACAGCAGGATTTGGGGTCAAGCCGTGCTGGATTTCGGAGTCACCGACGAATGCGACTACGTCTACAGTTCAGTTCACTTCTGCGGCAAAATGACGCTTCTCACCGATCTAAGCGAGAAGCAGCATGGGATTGAGGTGTTGGTGCGGCAGCTTTCCCTTGACCCTGAAAAAAAAATGGCAAACATCAAACCCGAAAAACTTGCAAATACAACAATCGGCAGAATAGACATTGAATCTATGACAGGCAAAAAAGGCTCCCCGAACAAGGAAAGGTTGCTGGACCTGAAAAACTCCGTTTTTCGAAGAACCTAGACTCAGAAAGGTCAGGTGCCGTCCTAAGATAGGTTAACTTGGAAGATCTCGAGGTTTTGGTTGGTATAGACGGGTTTTAGCCAACTGATGGCGTCAAACCGCTGCACGCATCCGGGGTAATGGGACAATTCGTCGTTGCCAACGTAAACGTATGAGACGTTGTACTCTTTGATTACAGATTCAAGTTGAGTTGCGTTGCCCGTGTAAGCTGAGTCAATTTGGTCATCCCTTTGGTAAACCTGGCTTAGCGGGATTCCATGTCCATAGGGCCAATACACGTAAGAGTCGATTCTTAGCCTGCCGCCGATCATGGTGACTGGGCACTGGATCGAATAGTAAGTGAGGAAAACCGAGTTCTGAGGAGTATTGTTTCTAACCCAAAGTCCCAGTTGATATTCACTCCAAGTTGCGCCGTTGTAGTTTGTTCCGACGTTGTAGATAATGACGCTTGCGCAAGTGATGACAGAGAGCAACACCAAGGTTACAATCACGATTTTTCTTGTTTTAGCCAGCATTATGCCGGCTAACACGGCTATGGGAATCCATGCGAAAATGAAGAATTTGTACATGTCCCATGCCCAAGGCGTGAACAAAAAGATGTTAGGAATCAAGAACAAGAGAAGGAAAGTGATTTTGAGGTGCTCATGCCCAGGTTTTACGAAAGAAAAGATGGCTAGTATGAATGGGATGCCAAGGTTCAAAAAGTAATAGATTAAGGGGTTTTTC
Organism: Candidatus Bathyarchaeota archaeon; assembly: GCA_963827165.1. Lineage (GTDB taxonomy): Archaea > Thermoproteota > Bathyarchaeia > Bathyarchaeales > Bathycorpusculaceae > Bathycorpusculum. The sequence continues at coordinate 5,066 of CAWGZR010000009.1, forward strand.
ACGAACTCTGAAAGGAAAGCTGTACTTAAGGAAAACGAAAACGATTGGCCGCCGCCAAAAATGAATGGCAACGCGAAAACGGTTGGCAGAATGAAGTACAAGTAACTGAATTTTAATTTTTTAATGTTTAAGACAAGGCATGCGGCGAACGCAACGTAACAGCAGAAGAACGCGACACTGTGGAACTCGTAAACTAACCCGGTTATCAAACCCGCTAGGACCAAACGCCTGTTGTCATCTACTTTCTGAAGCAAAGCCAAAACCAGCGCAAACGCAGGCAAACCAACAAGCAATGGCCTCTGCTGGAGCAAATTATCGAAAATCGACGGCAAACCAAACTGTTGACCGAACTGGTAGCCATAGTTGGTGCCGACGTTGAATGTGCCATTGAAGAGGGCAGATATCAAGCCGAAGTAGCTTAATCCCCAACCGAAAACGGCTAAAACTGTAGCTATCACCGCTGCGCGTCTTCCGTAAGGTCGCGCCAGAGCGTAAATGGCCAAGCCGAACACAAGAATGAAGAGAGCGTTCAAAACGGGCAGAAGTGTTGGCAAATAGCCAAAAACGTGCTCTATGATTGCTGTGTGGAAATCGACAAAGTAATAGTAGCCCAGTGGGGTGCCGGAGTAGTTGGGTGTTTGCGGGGGGAAATTGCCTTGGTTTAGGCTTTCGATGATGTCATAATGGAAGGGTGTGTCTTGCCAGTTTGAGCCGGTGAGCACGATGCCATATTGATTGGTGGACCAAACGCTCTTGACCAAAACCGCTAGGGCAATGAGGAAAATTACCGTAAATAACAGAATGCTTGTCTTCTTAATTTGCTTCAGCTTCAGAAATTTGGGTGGCTTTAAGGGTTCATCCTTCCAGTAAACTACTGCCGTGTAGATGGCTGTCAGCGCCAAAAAGCTGATAAGGATTGTATCTCGGGAGTAGCCCACCGCCAAGGATAAGTAGTAAATGAACTCGACCGAGACTAAGACGCTGAAAAGCGGAACGAAAGCCCAAATTTCATGGGTCTTCAGCCTGAAGAATCGGTAGCCGATCAACCCTGGAACCAGAAAGGTGAAGACAAACGCGGCAAAAAGCGCAATGTAGATGGAGGGAAACGACGCCAAGGCGAGGATCAGCAGCAGGATGCTAATCCAGTACTTTTGCAGAACCGACGAAGCATCAGTATTTCCCTTTACGCTCTCACCCATCCTCAACACACAATCAAGCCTTAGCAACGTATTAAAATTACGCATAAAGCGCCTTTTCAGCATCGAAGAACCGCCAAGAAATCGATTTCTAACAAACCTTCAGCGGCATCGGCGGGAAAAGTTAATTAGCTAAAGATATTAGTATTCTTGCGGCGCTTGTGCCCAGGTAGTATAGTTCGGTCTCGACATGAATTCTTTCATGTTGCCGAAGCAGTATATGCGGCTGTCGCCCGCAGGACCCGGGTCCAAATCCCGGCCTGGGCGCCAAAACCTCTCTATTTCACCCATTTTGCGAAATAAGGCTGTAATTGAGTTTTTTTTTCAATCTTATTCTCAGAGACTAAAGCAGAAAGCTTAACAAAGATAATATTTACAACGCACTATTTCGTGTCTTTTTACACTAATTTGGGGCTGGGATCCCCCTCCCGGCGCCAATTTACCGGTTAGGGTTGTTTTTGAGCTTATTTTGTCTAAAATGGACATAGTAGAAGTTCATTCAAATTAGTTATTTGCTACATTTGAAATCTTGCAAAAGCAGTAGTGCGCTCAGTTCATCGATAATTAGAGATATCCGCGGTAATTTGTATGTAAGTCACTTAACCGAGGTTTTTTCAGAATTCACTTAGCATCTCTTTAAGTAGCCGACCTTCATCTTTGCGTTTGTGTGCCACAAAGGTTGATTTGACTAAACCAAACTTTTGTGCGAGTTTCTCAGAGCTTATTCTACTTGGCTTATCATAGTATCCGAACTTGTAGCCGCGACTTGGACTTTCCCGAGGCGCTGAAAATCTCACGGTTGATTTTCAGGCAAGTATTTTGTGGTTAGGCGACGCATCGTTTGCAGGTGTGTGTGGATGGCGGTTTTGCCTTTGTCGGTGATCTGCACAAACGTGCGTGGGCCGCCTGTGGCTTTGAAGCCGAAGCGTTCTTTCACGTAGCCTTCGTCGGCGAGGATTTTGATGCTTTTGTTCAGCGAGCTTTTGCTGACGTTGACGGCAAGCAGCAGGTCGGTGAAGGTAATGCGTTCCACTCCAAGTAGCGCAAGCATGATGCCTACCCGCACGGAGCTCGAAAGTGCGCCTGCTGAAGTGAACTGCGAGAGGGCTTGGTCGTGGTCGCTGGGCGGGTTACTCATTGCTTCGTACTAGCTCCTGGGGCGCTTCATACATTGATTTGATGCCAGCGGCTATTAGAACAGGAGTTGCGAAGGCAAAAGTGATACTTGGTACACCGGGGAGCGACGCGAGTATGAGAATAACCATAGCCAAAGGCGAGGCAAGCCAATCTTCGATGTGGCTCTGCAGGATAGCATCTTTTGAGGCCCGTGAAGTGACAAAGATGTGGTAGAAGACCCATACGGCGACCCAGCAGAAAATTGTTGTAGCTGCTAAGTAGTTAAGACCGTAAATGTTTAGTAACGTGAAAACTGCGAAGGGCAAAACAAAAATAAGTAGCCCTCTGAGCATGTGGAGAATGCCTCTTTTCTTATTTTCCAATTTACCGTTGTATAAGTCGATAACGCGGGTCATGTGGTAAAAGCCTTTCATTCCAGCCGCTCGGGCAACCATCCAAACTATAATCAAGCAGACCACTATGCCAGTTAACGTCAGGTAGCCTGGTGTGTGTAAGGCAGTCATTATGCTTGCAAGCAGCGGCGGCAGGGAGACTAAGGTGTAGAATACGCCTATGCCTCGCCTAGCCCTGAAACGAAATGCGGCGAGGGCAATCTGTTTTGGGTCTCGCCCTTCAGGCTCCAAATCGTTCTCTTGCGTAATAGTGTCCACTTCCATACTGGCAGATATTATCTTAACTCGTTTGTTTTTAAGATTAATGCTAGTTCACAAAGTGAACAGGTTCATAAAATGAACAAGTGTCCAGCTATTAATCAAACTTTTCCATTTTTGTTTTCGGGATAAAAATGACCCAAACAAAACATTCACAGAAAATACAAGCAAAAACTCGTGGGCACATGGGAGCCACCTCAACCGCTCCAGACGCCCTCACCACGAGATCAACAAAAAGGAACGGCGCGGAAAAAACCCATATGGGCGCGTCATGCAACAGGAGGCGAACGACTTGAACCCAATTGAAGTTACCCGTCTTGAGAAGCGTTACGGCGACCTAAAAGCCGTTGACGGCATCTCTTTCACGGTTAAGCAGGGCGAAGTCTTCGGTTTGCTAGGGCCAAACGGCGCAGGTAAATCGACCACCATAGAAATCCTTGAGGGTCTGCGGGAGCGAAGCGGCGGAGACGCCAAAGTTCTCGGTTTAGACCCGTGGAAGAACGGCTACGAACTGCACAAGAGAATAGGCGTTATCCCACAAGAGTTCAGTTTCATTGAGAAAGCAACACCTCGGGAAGCCATAGTCTACTACGCTGACCTATTCGACGTCAAAGTTGACTCCGACAGCATACTGCGCGACGTGCTACTTGAGGACAAAGCAGGCGTAAACTTTGAAAGTCTCTCAGGTGGACAAAAACAGAAAACAGGCCTTGCATTGGCGTTGGTAAACCAGCCAGAACTACTCTTCTTAGACGAGCCAACAACAGGGCTTGACCCCAACGCAAGAAGAGCCATCTGGGACGTCATCCGCGGTTTGAAAGCCACAGGCAAAACAATCATCCTAACCACCCACTACCTTGACGAAGCACAACAACTCAGCGACAGAGTAGCTATCATGAACCATGGCAAAATCGTCGCCATAGGCACAACAGAAGAAATCATAGCAGCGCACGGTACAGGCGAACGCCTGCAAATTCACGGAAGCCAAACCTTAGCCAACTACATCAAAGCCAACACTGAACTCCAAGTTGACTACGACACAGTCAAACAGGAAATTCTTGTACCCCTAAAAAAGAAAATCGACGCGTTAGCCGCCCTAGCCGCTGCGGAGCAATCAGGCTTGGACTGGGGAGCAATCCAAACCCGCCAAGACAGTCTCGAAGACGTTTTCGTGAAACTTGTCAGCGGAGCAGTCAACGAGCAAGGCGAAGTAACTCAAGAAATCCAAGTTAAAACCAACCACAGGAGACCCTAAACATGTCAAGCTTAAAACGAATATTGTCCGACTTCAAAGTTTTCCGGCGAAGCTACCTAAGAAACAGACTGGGGCTTTTCTTCGCTCTCGTTTTCCCAGTAATCCTAATCCTCATCTTCGGCACTATCTTCTCAGGAAACAGCTCAGGAACAATCAACGTTTATACCCAAAACCAAGACACAGGCCCCTTCGTGACACCTCAAATAAACATAGCCGCCCAATTCCTCCACGCCCTTAACACTTCCAGCACAATCAGAGTTATCACAGTTGACCCATCAGAAAACTTTTCACAATACCTATCAGCGCATTCATCCTCAGACGGCATCATAATCCCAGCGAACTTCAGCGCCGACTACCTACAGGGCAGCCCAATAAACATAACAGTTTACGGGAACCCAACGTCGAGCACCAGTGGCATCGTAAGCAGCGCAGTCAACGGCTACGCCAACTACTTCAATCTGCACCGCTTCAACGGCACAACAGTCATCGGCATTACAGCAGCAACCGTTAACATCCACCAAACAAAATACGTCGATTTCCTAATTCCAGGACTCGTAGGCTTCACCATACTGGTCAGCCCAATGTTCTCGCTGGTTAACATCTCCTCGGAGTACAAGAGAACAAAACTCTTCAAGCAACTATCGCTTACACCGTTAACAAAGATGGAGTGGCTCATCTCAAAAATCATGCTGTACCTGCTCGTAACACTTGCAAGCTTTCTGCTGATGGTTGCAATCGGAACCTACGTGTTCGGCGCCAACATTAACCTAACCGTGGGAATCATACCGTTCCTGCTCATTGGACCCACGCTGTTCGCCTCTTTAGGCATGCTCATAGGTACAGTCACCAAAACCCCCGAAACAGCAGCTATAATCGGCAACATAGTAACTTACCCAATGATGTTCCTCTCTGGCACATTCTTCCCCATCAGCCTCATGCCAACCTACCTGCAAAACTTCGCGCACGCGCTGCCGCTGTTCTACGTAGTCGAAGGCTTAAACAACGTCATGGTCTACGGAAACACGATGGGAGCAATAATCGACTTAGCAGTCATAGCCGTCATGACAGGGGTCGTCTTCACGCTGGCAGTTAAACTCTTCAAATGGAGAGAAGACTAACTTCTCTTTCCTTTTCCTTGGAAAATAAAGTTGAATGGATGGATGGAATTTGTATGCAAAAAGATGCGGGAAAAAACGAAACCCAAGTTTCCCAAGTAATCAAAAAACTGAAAAACAGGCTCAGGAGGTGCAAGGAAATTGTCGTCGGTTTACTGCTCGAAGTGTGGAATGATGAATTCTGAGGACTCAGCTTACTGCAAGCGATGCGGCGCACCACTGCAGGCGACGCCAACCCAAGACAGCTACAGGCATCACAGACACCACGAACACAGCGGCAGCCACTCAGGGATTGGAGCACTGATCTTGGGAGCCATCGTCATCATAGCAGGCCTAGCCATAGTCGTACCCGACATCCAATGGGACATATTCTGGGCAACGCTACTCGTGCTCCTCGGCGTCTGGATCATAGGCTTCTATCTTGTGAGGACTTACCGGACACCAAAGCAGCCCCAGTAACTCAGACAACACCATTTCCTCTTTTTTCCTCATGAAGAAACCTTAGATTTTCAATCACTTTTTGAAGCAAAGGAGCGGCCAAAAGACCAAGGCCCAAGACCAACAACCGAACCAACCAAGAACCTTGGAACCATTCTTCACTTTTGTTTCCGTTTTAGCGCAGAACGCGCTATTTTTACTGGTAAAAAGGTGCTGGGATCCCCCGCCTAGCGCACACTCAGCGACACGAATTGTTTGCACAGATAAGTAAGCTTTTCAGGTATGTGAAGTGGTGTTGCTTTTTCTTGAGTTATCTAATGCAACTTTTGTTCGCACAATCATTTTTCCCAAATGCCTTGCAGAGTCCATACCTTCCTGGTCTTTAGCAACTTCGCCCTTCTCTCGCCCAATAGAGAATGCGCGTCCACCGCTTGGAATAGTCATCCCAACAGCAGTCATGAATGTGATCATCTGGTTACAGGTACTTGAAACCCCTGACCGACGAGCAACGGCAATTACGCCACCAACCTTATCTGCAAAGTCTTTTCTCCCTCTGGCCAACGCCAGAAAACCTATTCTGTCAATGAAGATTTTCATTTGACCGGTGACTCCTTGAAAATAGGATGGACTACCCAATATGATTCCGTCAGCTTTTACTAGCTCCTGGTAAAGGCTTTCGCCGTCATCGTCAGTAACGCATTTCTTAGTGCTAAAGCATGCCATACAACCGTTGCAGGGTTGAATTCGATAATCAGAAATTCTGATAAGTTTTACTTCCGCGTCCTCCGCTTTCGCAGCTGCCAAAGCTTCTTGTAGAATTATGTCTGTGTTGCCCCCAACCCTGGGACTGCCGCTTAGCCCAATTATAAGCATCTCTATTGCCTCAAAAGCTCAATCTTCAAACCCATTGATTAACTATTTGATCTGTGGGATTCGAACCCAGATTGAAGGGGCTGTTGAGAATGTTAAGCGTTGACGACGGGGTCACACTTGTATAGAGTTTTAAAGATTAGTTGGTTTGTGGAAAATTAGGCGGTTGAGGCTTGATTAGCTTTGTCGTTTAGCTAATTTTTAACGTCATTTGACGAATGTAAATACTTAAAACTTTCAAAGATTAAGGTAGCTTATTCAGCTTTTTAGTGAGGTGAAAGATGTGGTGTTCAAAGAGGAAGAAGAATGGGAAGAAACTGAAGATGAAGAATGGGAAGAAGAAGAATGGTAAACTCTACCCTTCAAACTTGGAATTGAATAGAAGCTTCAAATCTTCGCCTGAGTTTACAAAAATCGCCTTATTTGACGAGTTTGATGAAAGGGACTCACCGTTTCGGGGGGTAGCCCGGTCCGGTTCACCCCTTTGTGAACTTGAGGTGTGCTTGGTTTTTGCTTTTTAATTGGGTGGAGTTCGCTTAATAGTTTAGGCGAGTCCCATTAGGCCCGCCACTTCCTGAACCCTTTAGAAATCAGCAAGAAAATGTTTGGCGAAGATTAGCTCCCCGCAAAATTTATAAAAAGCAATATTTTGCGCAGTCTGACAAACGACAAAAACTAATCCCGTTAGTTTCAGAATAAGAATAGTGACTCGGTTGGTTCTGTCAAGGCAACTATGTTCAAGTTTTTGTTATTAACTCCGATTGTAGGATGTTAATGTCCGAGTAAGAGAACGTTGTTCAATAGTGCGCTGTTAGCTTAGCTATTCATGATTTGGGCTAACGTTATGACGAATAAATTAATGCGCTCGTAAGCTTGACCATAATCAAATACGGAAGTAATGGTTGTAACCGGTGTTTCGGCGTCAATTGCTACGTAGGTTGTCTTCTCATTTTCTTTTGCTAATTTTATTTTAAGCGTAGAGCCGTAGGACAGAAAACTGCCGTTGGTTCTAATTGTTAAGTGATGAGTAGTTTCGTCTTTTTCCTGTATTTTCCAGTCAAGCTTAGCTACTACTTTAGGGATAGCGTCCCAAATAGACTCAAGAGGAAAGTCAACCTCAAGGTCTTGTTTTCCGTCTCTTAAATAAGCCAATTTTTCTTCAGTCAAACATTTGGGTGCCGCAGTCTAATAACTTTTATTTCCAGCTTTTGCATCGTGTAGCGCTCTGTATTTTAGATCTCGATGAATTTGAACCCAAAAAGAAACGGACCCCTTAATGCGGATGAATGAGTGGAAACTCTCGGAAACCTGCAAAGAATGCACAATTGGTTTTTTTCCACATGCAAGATCATAAACAATATTTTGCCTCCGTTGACAAGCAGTGGTAGCCGGATCGGTTTGCCCCTGCAATAAGCTGTCTTAAAAGGCATTGCCCATTTTTATTAAATAAGACATAATTAGAAAACTTTGATTTTGCAGTTTGTGCAATCTTGGTTTTGGGAAAGTATTTTAACTTAGTGCTTTGTACTTGGAAGCATTGCGTGGTACAAAAGGCTGGTTTGGTATGAGGACTCAGGATCGCTCAAAGTTTAGGTAGGTTAATGCTTGTGCCTATCCAGGATGCAGTGGAGCATGTTGCTGGGCGATTTCTCGGCTATTTTACAAATCTGCCTTTGAGGGGTCTTATCCATTTGGTTTCGCAGCAAGCAAAGTTTACAGAATATTTTAAAGGCTTCGAGAAAAACGTTGCTGTTCAAGGCATATTCGGAAAAGAAACAGAGGCAGTTCTCAATAACCTAAAGTTGGATTTCATTTGGTTTGGTTACATGGGAGTCAGCAATGATGATGGGCACTTAATGGTAAACAAACGTTACTTAAGCACCGGACGCAAACAAGACATTTACCTCGACGTCATACATGAACTCTGCCACGTAAAGCAACACATGGAAGGCCGCGACCTCTTTAACCCACGCTACGATTATGTGGATCGACCAACAGAAATCGAAGCCTACCGCTATGCTGTGCAAGAAGCCAAACGCATTGGTTTAAGTGCTGCGGAAATTCGCGTGTACCTTAAAACTGAAATGATGAGCAATGCAGTTTTAGATATACTGATTAGGAACATGTGCGTGGACCTTGAGGAATCTTGATTTTCCTTGCCAAATGGGTTGAAGTCGTACCTTTTCGCCCAAAAATTCATCCCATCTTTTCAAATAAATTAACTGTATAATTTAGGAGTGATTTTAAAAAATTTTAAAGCTAAAGCTTTAGCCCGTCGTTCATCGGTTGTTATGCCTTTACATTTTTCAATTATTAAGATTCCTCCAGATCGTCTGTCGGGAACATTACTGACCCGCTATCAGTCATAAACATATCTGACTCTGATTCCTCGGCGCGCCCCGCACACTTTCGATATAAAAAATGTCTGCTATGGATTGTTTTTCCAAAGTTTTCTCTGAAATTGGTGTTTTAAAGTAATGGTTGCGCCCCTTTTTTCGGACTGTGTCAAAACTCTGAGCTAAAGCCTAAGGACGTTTAGCATCCGAACTATTGTCTGCAGTCCCTTTCACTTGTTTTCTCTTTTTTACTTCTTCATCAAATTTATTATCGTTCCAACACCAAAAATGTTGATGACTCGTCTCATGTTGTAAGCAAGCATCGTAAACCCAACCTCTCCCTTAACCTTCCTAAATCCCTTCAAAAGCAAGTAACCCTGATTGAATGCCCGCTTCATGGTTCCAAACGGATGCTCAACTATCTGCCGCCTCAAACGAAGCTTCTGTCTACCTTCATAACTCTGCAACCTTACTCTGAGACGTTCAACTGCGCCATCATACTTGGACCTAACCATAGTCCTTCCACGTTTGTTCCTCGTACACTTGCTCCTAAAAGTGCAGACAGCACAGCTAACCGTCCTGTAAACCCTACCTCGCAGAGGGTCATTTCTGTACACGCACTTACAAAATGTCAGATCTTTGCCTGCAGGACAAACATACATGTCTTTAGAAGCGTTGTAAGCGAATCGGTCAGAATAGAACTCAGGCTCGGGAACTCCAATGCTTTTGTACGGGCTAAAAACATTAGGAATGGGCATAAACACTGTTACGCCATTATCTTCACAGTCAGCGATGTCTTTCTCAACGTAGAAGCCCTTATCGCTTAAAACATCAAGCGTATCCACATCCAAAGTCTACTTGGCAGCTAGCGCATCCTTGGTAAGCTGATGATGATCAGTCGAGATGTTTATCACGTCATAATCAACGATAAGGTGCTGTTTTGCATCAACTGACGTTTGAATGTTGTAGCCCACTTCAAGCCGTTGGCTGTCAACTCGCATTAAACGGCTGTCTTGATCCACAAGTGAAACTTCCTTCTGGCCAGTTGCCTTCATTTGGTCTTGAATCTGCTCGTATCGCTGCTTTTCTTCTTCAAGCTTGCATATTTTCTGCTTGAGCTCATCATTATTGACGCTTTCATCTTCAGCTGAATCTGCTGTATCGTTTTGGTCCATTTCTTTGAGGTATTGGGCTATTTTCTCCTCTGTTTGCTTGAGTCTTAGAGCGACTGTTTTCTCGTTGAGGTTGTTGCTTCTTGAGTTGACGGCTTTGAACTTGGTTCCATCAATCGCTACCAACTGAGCACCGTAGAGATCAAGGCTTTTGCATAGATACACGAATTCTTTGAATACTCCTTTGATGCAGTCCACGTTGTTTTTTCTGAAGTCAGCGATGGTTTTGAAGTCTGGAGCCAGCTTCTTCATGAGCCACATGACTTCAACGTTGCGGTGGCATTCTTTCTCGAGTTTTCTGCTAGATCTGACCTGGTTGAGGTATCCGTAAATATAGAGTTTGAGTAGGTCTGAAGGATTGTAAGATGGTCTTCCAGTGTCAGCTGGGACTGAGTGTTTGAATCCCAGCCTTTCCAGGTTAAGGGCTGTCTACAAAGGCGTCGATGAACCTTACAGGGTTTTCTTTGTCAACATATTGGTCGATGGTATTGGGAAAGAGCACTGTTTGGTCTCTGCGGGTTCCGTTGACATGTTCGCTCATGGCTTTTCAGTTGGTCTAAAGCTAGCCTTAAGCTTAACGGTAAGTAGCGAGCGTAGAAAGAGACTTTTCACACAGTCGGGTTTTCTGGTGCAACCCGGCTACCGCACCACAAATCTGTGCATTACCAATGCATAGACTTATATTTTAATAATGCACATTCTTCCTCAATGTTGCTTAAAGAAACATTACAGCAAATAATCGAAGAACAACAAAGAGACCTAAAATCCCTAAACTACGGAATACCCCGAACACTGTCCGGCAACATCGACCTCACCCTCCCCTTCGCCATAATCATATCAGGCATTAGACGGTGCGGAAAAAGCACACTTCTACGCCAAGTCATGAACGCAACAAACGGCAAGTACTATTTCAACTTTGAAGACCCCAAGGCAAGCAGCTTTGAACTTGGGGATTTCCAAAAATTGAACGAACTCTTTGGGGAAGAATTTGGCCAAGATGGCTGCTATTTCTTTGACGAAATTCAAAACGTCGAAAAATGGGAGCTTTTCGTTCGAACCATGCTTGACCAAGGAAAACATTTCCTGATAACAGGTTCAAACGCTTCATTGTTAAGCAAGGAGCTTGGGACAAGACTTACCGGCAGGCATCTGAGGGAAGAGCTATTCCCATTCTCATACCGCGAATTTCTTACTTTTAGGTCGGTAAACGCGTGTTCAGAGACTTTTAATGAATATCTTAAGCTAGGTGGTTTTCCAGAGTACCTGCGATTCGGTCGCCGCGAGATACTTCAAGAATTATTAAACGACATAATTATGCGCGATATCGTTGTTCGGCACAAACTGAGAAGCCCCAAGTCGATAAAGGCGATGGCGCTCTTTCTAATTTCAAACATAGGCGTCGAGTTTTCATACAACAGTCTTGCCAAAACCTTCAACATTGGTTCAACCAACAGCGCTATCTCGTTTACTTCATATTTAGAAGACAGTTATCTTTTTTTCACTGTACCAAAATTCAGTTACTCCCTGAAAAGGCAATCAGTGAATCCCAAGAAAGTATATGTCATAGATAATGGATTAGCTGATGCCAACTCGGTTTCTTTTTCGTCAAACAGAGGCAGAATGCTCGAAAACACGGTGTTCTTGGCCCTCCGGAGAAATGGAAAGGACATTTTCTACTTTAAAGAAGAGAAAGAGTGCGACTTTGTAGTTAAAGAGGAAAATAAGATAACGCAGGCTATCCAGGTCTGCTATAATTTAACCGAAGAAAATAAGAACCGAGAGATTGATGGTCTCATAGAAGCTATAGAAACATTTGATTTGCCTGAAGGATTGATTTTGACCTTTGACCAACAGGATACCCTGAAAATTGGTAACAAACGCGTAAGGGTAGTTCCTGTATGGCGCTGGTCAGACCGCGTCCTTTCATAAACTGTAAAGTGATTTTCTGCATTAGTTTGGTCAGGACATCAGGTTCCCAATCTGATAACTCGGGTTCAAATCCCGGTGGTCGCACCAAAATTCTGTTCAATTCCCCTCGGTCTCCCTGCGGTGGGAGTTTTCTTCTTAACTTTTTGTTTATTGAGCTGTCAGTTCCCTTTTCGCTCGCTAAAATTTGGCGAAAAAAGACTTTTCTCTCTTGTTTGAATGAAGGTTTTGAACCCATTTCAGCCTGTGTGAAAACTAAAATCGCGTCCAAAAAGTTGCTCTATATGTGTATAAATAGCATCTTGTAACCAAAATTATTCACATAAAACAAGCATTTTTCTGAAATTAAAAATAGTTTTTACACAGTCTCATTTGGGTTCAGGGATCTCCAGCGTCAAATGAATGAGAAAATTCGAAAATGCATATAAATCCAACAACCGTTATCCCTTGTTTGGGTTCAGAACCGTAGAGACTCAAGCTGTTAAAGGGACGGACCATTTCTGCTGTGCCATTTCCAGTTACATTTGTAACATTTTTCCTATTCTTTTTTTCGCCTGCCAAATAAAGCCCTTTAATCAAGAAACAACAAAAAAATAGGGAGAGTATGATTTGGCGGGTCAAAGCACGTTTTGGTCCGGACGCGCAAGGGTTTCAAGTTTGGGCTAAGAAGCCACCGTGTCCTGCCAATGTTGACCCCGCCAAACGTTTTCCATTAAGGGAACATGCTTCCCGTTCAACTTGTAGCTTTATCTATCGATAAAGGGCTTTTTGATAGTTTTTTTGTACTTCGATGTTTAAGAAAATTTAGCGCACAAAAAAGCAAGCATAGTTTGAAGAGAGAGGATAACTCGCTATTGCAATTTTACGTTTTAGGAACTCAAGGTTGCAGAAACAAGAATGTAATGTTCATGCTTGCTGCAGTAAGTGTCGGAGTATTATGCGTTTTTTTATCCTTCTTTATGCGTATTTTCGAATGTTAGCCGAATTGTTTAATCTTCTAAGAGAACCACTCTCAACTGGCTTGGGTAATGGTCCACAATTTTCCGTCTTCGGTATAGAAGGTGAATACATATTAGTTCATTACCAGACCATTGTAGCGATAGTCTTTAGCAGTAGCCAGCGATGGACTAGCCTTCCTTCCTACCCTATAGGAGTCCGAGGATGAAAATTCACAAGAGAGTAACGCACATAGCAATTGAGCAGATGCAGGCGCCAGAAGTAATTGTGGAGGGCAAAAACGTAAAAATCTGCTTAAATGGGTGCGGCACACTTGTACCAGCGGGTAACAAAAAATATTGCAGTTTAAAATGCGCTAACGAATTCTACGCCAAACACAACCAAAAAGGATTACGAGAATACCTTCGCAAACGTGAACATGCCAAATGCCAAAGATGCGGCTGGAAAAACCCTAAAAAACCACGACTACCGGCTTACCCCAAAAGACCGGGCTGGATTGAAGGAGGCGTAAAAGCACACCAATTAGCAATTCAACAATACGAAAAAGATTATGAAGAAATTAGCAAAAAACGTAAAATGATAATGCGGGAATGGCATAAAACATCTCCAAAGCCCAGAGCATTTGTAGCTGACCACATTATACCCATAGCAATAGGAGGCGACGAATTCGACCTCAAAAATGTCCAATGGCTATGCGCCCCCTGCAACAAAGAAAAAACAAAACACGACCAAGCTACAATAGCCCTCTACCGCAGACGAATCAAACTAATCGGAACCGGCGGGCAACCTTTAACACAATTCAATTCGATCGATAAGAAATGACTGATTAAGAAATTCTCTATTCCTTAATCAAAAATAGAATCTGTGATAGAAACCATAAATTCGATGACCTTCACGCAATAAACGCCTAAAAACAGCTCCATTCACGAAATTAAGCCAAAAAATAATTAATTACCTGCATTGCGCGAACTCTTCCAACGTCCACCGGTAGAGGCTTTAGTAGTTAATTGGCGAAATTAATCGGTCGCCTAAAAATAGAGCAGTATCTTAATGGGTGATTATGACCTTATTGAAACCGTATTAATTAACGATTTGCCAGAACGACGTTTAAAAGTGACAAATGCAACGCTAAGGCCGAAATATCTTATAGAGGTCGAATTCTTTGTTTCGAATTTAAAATAATAGTTTGAGGTAGGAGTAAATTGAGTAGCCAAAATGAAGAAAATAAAATTAAACCTAATGAAGAAAATAAACCTAAACCTAAAAACGCCTATGTTAAAAGTAATCGTCATAATCGCAAATTTCATAGGCGATAGATTTTGATAAAGAAAGAGGCGGAAAGTATACTCTTATTTAGTAAAGTTCTTTTTTCCCGGTTATATATGTCCAAGCGCCGACTATCGCAACTGTTAAACACGCACCGGCCAATCCTGAAATCAGGAAGCTTGACACACCGCCGAGCAATGGCAAAACTGAGATCATCCATGGGATAACAAAGACTGCTGTTACCTGTGCTATAATGCCTGCTACGAAACCTAAAACAATTATTATACCAAATATTTTCAATCTGCTATTCATTTAATTCACCTTTTTATTTTTAGCATTACTTGGCGCTTCTCTTTAGGCTAACCTACCTATTTCTGTCTAAACTGTTTAGCGCTTATAGCGTCTTTAGCTCTTATAGTTAAAGTTTGAAGCAGCTTTTTAGTCGACGTATAGCTGTACAGCTATATGCTCATGTCGTTATCATATTAACAATGTTAAGATTGTTCGCTTCATTCCCGTCTTCAGAGGTAATTTAAATTGTCGGAAAGATTTGCGAAAAAGTGGGATAGTAAACGGGAAGATGCGCCATTCTCAAACCGCATTAAAGACGCTGTAAAACCGCCGGGACCATTGAAGCCAAGACTAGATTTCGCGGTTAGGAGGATTGATCTTCAAGTTCAGAAGCTTGATCAAGCCACTGACCGATTCAGCCAGAGAGACAAAGCAATCTTCGCTAGAACAGTTGATGCTTACGCAAAGCATGATATTGCACGCGCAAATGTTTTCGCCTGCGAGTTAGCTGAAGTTCGAAAAATGTCAAGGTTAATAATGAATTCTAAACTTGCACTTGAACAAATTACATTAAGATTACGAACAGTATCAGAACTTGGCGATGTGGTATCAACATTAGGTCCGGCCGTAGGGGTTCTACGTTCAGTCAATGCGGGCTTAGTTAGCGTGTGTCCAGAAGCAGAAGGCGAACTGGGCGAAATTGGTAACATGCTAAGCGGACTCATGATGGAAGCTAGCCAAGGTTCAGAAACGACATTAAACTTTGGCCCTGTAAACGAGGACGCATCAAAAATTCTTACGGAAGCAGCAACAGTTGCAGAGCAGAAGATAAAAGACAAGTTTCCAGATCTGCCCCCAGGAATGCCCGCAGCCTCACAAACAGAGAAATCAACAGAGAGCTTCTAAAATAAGAGGAAAACAAAAAACATGTCTAACTCCAATCTTTTTCTTTATGAATATTAATTTAGCGTATTTGTAATTCTACAGTCACAATTGCTTATGTTCTCTCATCGGCATTATTGGGTTAGGTAAATTTTATGTCGAAGAAACTTCAAACAGCCGATGGGCATCACGAGGAACTTGTTAAGGGTTTGTAAGTAAACCGTCTCATTGTAAGAGAATAATATCATTTGATCGTAAAGTTTCTTTTTTGTCGTTAAGACGATACTTGAAAAAATGATTGTTGCAAGGATTAAAACCGCTGGTGTAAGTTCCGGTAATGTGGGCCGAATGTCTTAATTAATAACTCTAACTATTCCATATCTTTACTTGAAACAAGAAACACAGGGTGTTCTTGTGAATCACCGGATTTATTGCTGGTGCTTTTATGACCTTCCTTACATCTCATTCCGTATCTTGTTTTAGTTTCATTTTCCCAAACCTTTTCAGTTGATCCACTGCATATTGGACATTTAAAATCTTTCATATATTTTCACCAAAACCTAAAAAGTCAAAAGTAAATAAATCTTCGCTGTGTTTTTCCAAGTTCTTCTGCTCTGCAGGGGTATTGTTGGCTTGTTTCTTTAAGTCTTCCTATCGATTGAAAAGACCTTTCGACCCAGTGCGGAAGCTAAGTGAAAATAAAAAGAAATTTCGAAAACATCTCAGGTTCACCATGGTTCAAATTGTCAGACACTCGGTCTTTCAGAAGAAAGGAATTACTTTGTTATTGTGAATCTTCTTCCACATTTATTACATGTGAAGGTTTCGATTGTAAAGAAATTGTAAACTTGACCACCTTAATTAATTAAGCGTGGTCGGCTATTTTTAGTTAAATATTGGCCGCTATTAAAACTCAAAATTATACGTTTCGGGCATTCAATGTAAGACAAATTAAGAACAAATTGCTATATATTTTAGGTGAATATTTATGCGTAAACAACATAGACCAGAAGGATCAACAACCTCCTCCCAAAGCAGGAGTAGTATGGCAAGAAAAGCAAATGCTGCCAATAGTTCGAGGCAGAAACAAGCCAACGATAATCGTTCGAGACAAACCCAAGCCGATAATTCAAAGAAGTAAAAAAGTATTTTTTATACTTCTAAATTAATTTTTAATGAGTAGCCTGAATATACTGTAAGCGCGCGTTAACTTGAGTAAGTAGACTTTTCAAGCGTAAAAACAATGTTCAGAACAAAGACCCCTTCGAGAAAGCTACGGAAAAGTCTATTTTACTATATTAAAACATGTTCGAATTTGCAGGCTTTTGAGCGAGGGGTGATTAATTTGCGGCATTGTTTTTTTTAGCTAAAGGTAAGCATTGGCAAAAGCACCCTCAGAGAGTTAACCTTTCATTGTCGCTTACCCTTTGATTTTTTCTCTCTTAATTTACTTAAACACCGAAGTACAAAAAAAGCGACAAGAAGCCCTTTATTAAAAAAATGTACTCATAAAGATCCACGGGAAGTATGTGTTTCCCTAACTGGAATCGTTTGGTTGGGTCAACGTTGAATCCAGCGCTAAAGCTTCCCCTTTGATTCTTCCCTTAGTAACTAATACTTCAAGTGTTTGATCTATTACTTTGGCCAATCGCTCTGGGCCTACTTTGGTTCTAAACCTGGACAATATTGCAATGCCATAAGGGGCCGATTAGGTTCTATGTCGCAGATTTTTTTGAGGCATGGATTTTTCCGCATTTGACGTACAAGCATTCTGTCACTGGGAATATGCTTGAGCCGTTTAGTCCCAATAAGAGGTAGAGGCTCACTTTATTAATTTAGGAGCACGCATGCGTGCGTTGCAGAAAATAAAGAAGACGGCGCATTCACGATCAATTAGCGAAAACCGCGACTTTAGTAGTGTGAACTCTCCAATGAATTGGCGCTTAAATATGGTTCGGCCATTAGCTTTATGTGAGACAACGCTTGAATTGACGGGTTGTACCCCAAAGGTTGGGGAGACAAGTTAATATGCGAAATGGAGAAAAAAAGAGAATTCGCAAAATTTTGCTGATAGCGCTTGGGATAGCTTTGCTTTTGTTTTCGCTGGTTGTGGTAGATACATTCGTGTTGCCCTATTTCAAGTCGTTTCAAACTCAAACTTTCGTCAGCTCGGATTGGGCAGGCTATGGGGTGTCAGCAAATAACTTTTCTCCGCAGCCTACAGTCGACGCTGTGAGTGGGTCTTGGACTGTGCCGAAGGTTGCCCTTTCTGATTTTGACTCGTTTTCGTCGGTGTGGATAGGTATCGGCGGTGCAGTGGATTCCACGCTTATCCAAGTAGGTTCTGAACAGGACTCTCTGTCAGGTCAAGCTGTTTACAGTTTATGGTATGAGGCTCTGCCCGGTGATGCGGTACCCATTCAAAACATCACAATTTCGCCCGGTGACCAGCTCTCAGCATCAATAACACTCGTTAACGCCACAACTCGAAGCTGGTACGTCGGAATAGCCGACGACACGACAGGCGCGTGCTTCACCCAAAACTGTCACGAACAAAACCTCACATACAACTCTTTACGGCTAACAGCAGAATGGATTTTAGAAAGACCCACGGTCAACAATCGACTAGCCCAGTTAGCAGACTTTGGGATCATAACTTTCACAAATATGTCAGCGCAAGTCGGCGGCAGAATAGGCGCCCCAAACACATTCCCAGAAGACCATTTCGTCATGCAAAACAATCAAAATAACCAAATCGCCACAGCTTCAAACCTGAAAGATCAAGGCACATCATTCACCGTAACATACTCATAAAACATCGACGACAAAGCAGTGCTTAAGCAAACGCTCAGTGAAATAGCTAAACTTTAGCCTTTTCTTTGAATATATTCTATACAAGTGTTATCCACTTTTTCTTCCCATAAATTTTTATCTTTTTCTCTCTCTCGAATTCAAACGCCTACAACTACGCACCTACTCCCACGCACCCGCGCGCGTGTAAAGTTGAAGTCACATACATTGAGCATCCACATAATTTAGGGACAAAGTAGCGCGCTAGAAATGGTTTGGTAGGTTCTTTTTCCAGTGTTTTAGTCAAAAGTTGTTGATTTTAAATTACGGTTCCGCCCCCTTTTCAGACTGTGTGAAAAGTCTCCTTCTTTGCTTGCTATTTACCGTTAACCTTAAATCTAGACTAGCTTTAGAGCAACAGCAAGAGCTGGAAAGTCATGAGCGAACATATAACGGGTCACTGCAGAAATCAGGGAGTTCTCTTCCCAAGCATGCTTGACAACTACGTCGACAAGGAAAACCCGGTACGGTTCATTGACGTTTTTATCGATAGCCTCAACTTAGAGAAACTCGGATTCAAGCACTCAGTACTCGCAGACACGGGAAGACCATCTTATGATCCTTCAGACCTTCTCAAACTCTACGTTTACGGATACCTCAATCAAGTAAGATCAAGCCGCAAATTAGAGAAAGAATGCCATCGCAATGTCGAGGTCATGTGGCTCATGAAAAAGCTGGCTCCGGACTTCAAAACCATAGCTGACTTCCGAAAGAATAACGTAGAATGCATCAAGGGAGTGTTCAAGGAATTTGTTTATCTTTGCAAAAGCCTGGACCTTTACGGTGCTCAGTTGATAGCGATTGATGGAACCAAATTTAGGGCCGTCAACTCAAGAAGCAACAATCTCAATGAGAAAACAGTCGCTCTAAGACTCAAGCAAACAGAAGAAAGAATAACCCAATACCTCAACGAACTGGATTACAACGATGCGTCCGATTTAGATGAAGAGGAAACCGTCAAGAGAAATGGGCTCAAAGAAAAGATAAGCCAGCTGGAAGAGACGAAACAACAGTACGAGCATATTCAAGAGCAGATGAAGGCTACAGGCCAAAGAGAGGTTTCTCTTATAGATCCGGATAGCCGCTTGATGAGAGTAGATAGTCAGCGGCTTGAAGTCGGCTACAACATTCAAACGTCAGTTGACGCTAAACAGCATCTCATCGTTGATTATGACGTGATAAATAACTCAACTGACCATCACCAACTTACTAAGAACGCGTTAGCAGCAAAGCAGACTTTGGGTGTAGATGAGCTTGATGTTTTGAGTGACAAGGGCTTCTATGTTGAGAAAGACGTTGCCGACTGTGAAGATAATGGCCTAACAGTTTTCATGCCTATTCCTGCTGCTTTTAATCCGTACAAAAGTGTCGGGGTTCCTGAACCCGAGTTCTACTCCGACCGATTTGTCTACAATGCAGCTAAGGATGTGTATGTTTGTCCTGCTGGAGAGGATATGCCTTTTTGGAAGCGGAGTAATCGTGGAAAGGGTTTTGAGGGTAGGTTGTACCGGTCGAAGTGTTGTGCTTCTTGTTTGAAGCGAGGTAAGTGTACGAGGAATAAACGCGGACGTTACATGTTCAGAGGCAGATATGATGGCGCTGTTGATCGTCTCAGAGCTAGATTGGTGACTTCTGAAGGCAAAGAGAAGTGTCGTTTAAGAAGGACGATTGTTGAGCATCCGTTTGGAACCATAAAGCGTGCTTTCAATCAGGGCTATTTGCTTTTGAAGGGATTTAGGAAGGTTAAGGGAGAGGTTGGGTTTACGATGCTTGCTTACAACATGAGACGAGTCATCAACATTTTTGGTGTTGGAACGATAATAAATTTGATGAAGAAGTAAAAAAACAGAACACAAGTAAAAGAGTCTTGCAAATAACAGTTCGGATGCTAAATGCCTTTAGGAGTTAGCTACGAGTTTTGACACAGTCTGTTTTGGGGTCAAATCCCACCGGGCCCGCAACTTAACAACTGCTCAAAAAATTCATTTTTAACAGGAAAATGGTGCTGGAATTCACCACTCAGCGCCTGCCCGAACTCCCAAGTAGTTCTTCCGAGTTAAAACCCAAGTGTGGACCTAGGCCGGGGCGCAAAAACCCTTTATTTCGCCTCATTTTGCTAAATAAGGGCATAATTTGGCTTAATTTCTTATAAGCGCGCGCTAAACTTACTATGCGACTTCCAAGTGAGATTAAGAAAAATCCGAGGAAAGCAAACTCTACAAAACTAAATATTGCTTTTATCGGAAAAATTAACGTTAAGACTATACCTATGTAGAGGGCGCTTCCCGCATATTTTCCTACGGGATCGTACAGTTTTTTGGAGTAGAGGCTTGTTACTAAGAATTGAATAAACAATGCACTTATGAGGAGCAATAGCCAAATTGGATAGTATCCATTAGCGCTGAAAATTACGTATATGCCAAACACAAGAATAAAATCTGTTGTAGCATCATAGTAGCCGCCAAGCCTTGAGGTCACCTTTAATCTTCTCGCCAAATAACCGTCAAAAAAGTCAGTCGCAGCCGAAAAAGCAAGTAAAATTAAGCATAAGCTAATGTTTCCTATGTTGAATAAATAAAAGAACAAGGGCAAAACTGCGATTCGAAACGAACTTATGAGACTGGGAATTATGATTAGTTTCCGCACGGTCTATCACTTTATCGAGATTACGCATCGCGCCACATTCATCTTGGCGAGCCTAGCCAATAATCGGCAAATTTCTTAGAAGGAAAAATAGTAGGTGAAATTAGGGTAGTTTGAATAAGCGTGAATTATTGCTTTAGAAGAAAAAGGCATATCGTTGTTACTATAGCTAATAACACGGTTAGTCCACCAAAGACGGCGTGAACAGTATGATACGTAGATCCGCTGACACCCGCAGTAATTACCCCTAAAATTACTGTCAGAATAGAAAGTATGCGTACGGTTTTTAGGTTCATTTGATTCACCACTTTTATGACTGCATGTTTTCATGATCGTGTACCGGTTTATTGTCTAAGAAAGGGTTTTGGCTAATTTCTCGCCCAGTTGTTTTGCTTGTTGCTTGTCCGTTTCTGAAATTTTGTTACCTATGGCGAGCCCAGGTAGAATAAGCTTAGGGTTGAACGCTTTGAGTATGCTTTCGATGTTTGCGGTGGTCTTAGTTTGGCTGCCGCCACCAGTGGCGAATGCAACCATAGGTTTACCAGCTAATTTTTCGCGCACAAAATAAAAGTCTGTCAACAAAGTCAACAATGGGCCTGACATCATACTAAAGTATGCTGGCGACCCAAATGCGAATCCGTCAGCTTCAACTGCTTCTCGTGCATTGATGTCCGCAACATTTTTTATTTCAACGTCGACTCCTTTGACGCTTTTTGCGCCCTCTGCTATGGCTTCGGCAACTTGTTTTGTGTTTCCGGTTTTAGAATAATATGCAACTAACACTTTTGGCACTTAAATTCCTCTATTTTATGAACAACTGGAGAAAATAGTTTTATATAGTTTTGGGTAATTATAATATACTAAAACTTAGTGTTTAAAATGACCAAAAAAAATGACCCAGCTGACCAAGAAACTGTAACTTATGCCCTTCGTGAACTTAAACAGGAAGTTGGCAGCCTAAAAGCCGAGTTAGGCAGGATAGAAGGGGTAATCCTAAAAGATCGGTTAAGCGCAGTGGAAGAAGCTCTGTCTCAAAACCGCTTAATGCAATACGCTGACCTCCTAAATGAAGAAGCCAGTGGCGATATTGACGGGCTGCTAAATGCAGATTGCGAAAAAAGGATAAAATGCCATGAATACTTTGAAGATCAATTGGCTAAAAGCCTGCTAATTGTTAAATCATGCGAATCGAAAGACGCGTTGGCTGATCTGGATGCAAAAATAAACCAAATGGGGATTCAAGCTGAAAAAGCTAAAGGCACTCAATGCGAGAGCTGTAAAACAAAATTTCAGAAGAAACTAAAAAGAGAAAAAAGAGCTTTCCAAACAATAATTCTTGTCGAAAAAATCAATGATGACAACCGCAATCAAGAAGTAATTGATGTTTCTTTCATTGTTGAAAATTTGCTTGAGCCACTGGCTAGCCCTGTGCGGCTTAAGATTCTTATCAGTTTGTATGAAGGAAAGAAGAATTTCTCTAAATTGTCCCAAATAATGGAGCTAAAAGGCGGTCACCTTATTTTTCATATTAAAAAGCTTCTTGATTCGAAGTTCATAGCTCAAGAGGACAACAAAGGTGGCTACATCATAACCCCCAAAGGGGTAGATGCAATAAAAAAGATCTCATTTCTACAATCAACAGAAAAGCAGTTATAGCATAATTATTGCTTTAAGTTAACCTTTTGGTAAAATAATTGGAAATGTCATTGTAAATACAAAAAGACAAATAGCAACCGAATTGCGCGTTCGATAATAACGTTTATACGTTGAATTACATTTGATTTAGTTACATGCTTTTTGTTTACCCTGAATCGGAATAATTTGACATGAGATTAAAGGAAAAAACAGTGTTTCACTTAAGAAAAAACAAAGGAATATTTTTTACAGCAGTAATGTTCACCACATTGTGTCTTGTACTTTCCAGTTTTTTGCCAACAATCCATTCCCAGATCACCTTCGCCCTACCCTGTACCATCACCACCACAGGAAATGCCTGGGAAGGCTACATAGCATTCGACCTAGAACTTAGGCAGCAATTTTATGGGCACGGGGGGAAATACCAATTATTTTGTGGTTATGGATACTAATGGCACCGTGCTAGCGCTTCGTGAGTCTGACACTAGCTACGGGGCGGCTTGGAATATCGCACCTGATACTCTAATGTTTTTCGGTGAACCTCAAGTGGGTGGAGCTAACTCCGCCCCAACGTACGAAACGCATTTCTGGAACCTGTCCACAGGCACTACGGCGGATTTTCCAAACGTCATCGGCGAACATGATATTCAATATGACCCAGTCAACAACACATTCCTCACTTTTCAGCAGTATGTCCAACCCGTCGGAAACAACCTGTACCTAATCGACCAGATTGTCGAACTCGACGCAAACGGCAACGTATTATGGACTTGGAACCCATACAATTACATACCGCTCAGCGATGCTTCACCGTACAACGAAACAGCCACTTTTAACGATCAAACAGTAATAGATTTCACCCATGCGAATACACTAGATTGGGACTACAACGACGGAGTCATCTACGCGAACTTCAGAAACCTCAACACCTTCTACAAAATCAACGAAACCACAGGAAACATAATTTGGGGCTGCGGCGAATTTGGCAATTTCACCCTCCTTGGCGCAGACGGTTCGCAGCTTGTTGGTCCAGATGGTTTGCCTCCCAGTCTATGGTACCACTGCCACACAGTTGAACAGGTAACACCAGACGTTTTCATGCTGTTCAACAACGATTTCGAAAACAACACCAACCCAGACGACTGCCGCAGCAGCTTGATGGAAATTACCCTTAACGAAACAAGCATGGCAGCTTACGCTAACTGGAGCTGGGAGGCTCCTGCGTCGTATTGGAACGCGTATGGAGGATCAATAGTGCATCTTCCAAACGGAGATTTCATGGGAGACTTCGGCGTTCCGACGCACCAGTATACGTATAACGAACTTCCCGATGGAACATGGGACTTCACCGACACTGGCGCCGTTTTTGCGGAGGTTAATCCTGCTGGGCAACTAGTGAGGACTTTCACGTTTCCAGTCGGTTGCTATGTCTACCGAGTTGAAACGGTAACCGATCCAGCTTCCATTGCATTTGCACTCCCAACATCCGTGGTTGCTCCAACTCCAACTCCAGTCACTCTAGGACCAACGCCGTTTTACCTTCCAACCTATCCGCCTTCTTCCGCCACTCCTACCCCCTCAACAAACACGCCAACGTCGACTCCAACCATTTCCCCTTCAATTGCCCCCTCAATAACACCTTCAAACTCGCCTAGCCCCAAACCCCTGGCATCAAAACTAACCATTGAGATTGCCGCTGCAACAATTATTGTCATAATAGTGCTGTCAACCCTAATGCTCTTGGTGGCGAGAAAACGTGTTCGCTGGCGCAAGACTACCTCCTGACCAATAATTATTGTTTTTAAGCAATTTCGTTTCTCTTTATCCAAATGATAAGACTCCACATTATTATCTGCGCCAAGAAATTTTCTTTAATAACATCCAAGGGTGCTCTTACTCGTACGCGCTCTTCTTAACAATCAGTAGAACTTACTATGGAGATTCTACGCTTGCCATTTGAAGCGGGTTCCCTTGGCTTGTTACCTAAACATTTAGCAATTAAGCTTGAGACTTTCAAGATTGCACGTCACCAAATAAGCCGACGAATCTCTCCGTAGGAGCATTTATACTGTTTTCATCCATCTTTTTCCCATTTTTGTATGGGGGAAGATCATTCACGTACTCCAAGAGCGCCTCATGAGGAATGCGCCAACCCCGACGCAGGCGATGGCATAAAGCGCAAGAACCAACAGCGAAAAGGGAAGCCCTGTTGGTTTGGGGTAGAACAAGGCCTGCCGTAATGCGTCGATCGAGTATCGGGTCGGGATGAACGCGCTTAAGGTCTGGAGCCAGTGGGGAACCAATTCTATTGTAGTGAAGCCTCCGCCTAAGAGGAACAGGTAAATTGCGGTTATTGAGGATAGAAACGCAACGTATCTTGAGCCTTTTATTAAGGTCCCGATTATTGCGCCGATTCCGGACGCGCACAATGCCGTTCCTAAAAATATCCCGAACAACGCCGGCAACTGACCAATTGGCAAGCTAACAAAACCAACCAGTACTCCAAGCAACACTGCCGGAAGGACAATTGCAAAACACGCAAGAACACCTCCCAAAATGCGACCAGAAACTAGCATCCAGGAACGCTGTGGCGATAAGGCTAGCATGTGAGCAGTTTTGCTCTCTCTATCCAGTGCGCACAAGCAGGCTGTTCCGACAAGACCCACGTTCAGAATCAAGAGCACGAAAGTGGGTACAAACTGATAGTGGAACCAGTCAACGTTAGTCTCCCTAATGTATTGCTCGTCCAAGGATACATGATACACATTAGGTAGGGACGTATTTACGAATTCGTCCGAGATGAGGGTTGGAGCATCGAATTCTACAACGGAGCGGTCAACGCTCCTGCGAATATCGTCCGAAAAATCAAAGTCGACGTTATTAATCGTGAGAAGAACCTTTCCAGTGCCGTTTGCCACCTGCTCATCGAACGTGGACGGGATGGTAATGACGGCAGCGACCTTTTCATCCTGAAGCATGCTATTTGCGGTTGTCAAATTCGTTACTGTGAGATCATATGCCTCTGTATCCGATCTAATAATTTGAGCCATCTGCATCGACGCGGGACCAGTACCTTGGACAACTAAAGCAACAGGCTGCTGAGTGACCGACAGACTCAAAGTTACAAGGACCAGCGTCATGGCAATCGGCGGAATAAGCGCGCAAGCTGCAGTAAGAGGCATTTTCCTCCACCTCCTAAGGTCATGCAATGCGATCGTAAACAGCGACTGAAGTTTCATAAAAATCCCCTTCTTGAGAAAAACCACGCTAAAACCAAAGCACCGATCCCCCACCCAACCAATGCGAGAGCAAGCAGGGCGAACGGCTCAGGCGTGACCTTCAAATTGAAAACGGCGTGTTCCATCAAACCCACCGCATAGTATTCCGGGGAAAAGTGAGCTGCCCCCCAGATGAGGCTCCCGTCGAACCGTTGTGGCTCGTACGAACCGCTGAAAAGAAACAAAGGAAGCGCAATTCCGAGAACGAACAGAGCCACCGGAAGCGTCTTTTTCATGACTGCGCCGAGTGCGGCGCCGATGCAGCTAAAAATGGCAATGCAAAACAGGAGGGTCAACACCATTTCAAGAGGTTGAGCGGGCGAAATATCATACCCCACAAGGGCCACGAAGACTGTAATTGCTATTGCCCCAGCCGAAACTAGAGCAGTTGCCATTACCCGTCCGATCAGCGGAATGAGTGGGGGTACGGGGGAAATCGCAAGAATCTTGGCCGTTTTTGATTCAAACTCTTCTGCAACTGAGAAAGCGCTTAAAGTGCCCGCGATTATGAGGGCATCTAAGACCAAAGCGCTTGCAATCATGTAGTTGATGAAGCTTGTGTCATGGGCGTAAGAGTCAGTTTCGACCACACCAACGTTTACGCCTTCAAACTTTAGTCCATCACCAAAACTCATAACGGCCGAAGGTACCGCGCGTTGGATGTCCGCAGTTAGGTCGCTGTTGATGTTGTCAATAAAAACAGTAATAGGCGCGGTCTTTCCTTCACTGATGTTCTCCGAAAACCCTTGTGGAATAACTATCATTGCCACGAGGTCACCCTTTGCAACCATTTCCCGCGCAGCCGTCTCATTATTCATGAAAATCAAGTTGAATGAGTGGTGGTCATTTTCTAGGCTATTGATGAACACTTGTGCAAGAGGACCGTTGTCGTTATTAACCAAAGCAGTTGGAGCGTATGCGCCGGTCATGCCGAAAAGCGTCACGAGAATAAGAAACGTCACTGATTGAACCAAAACAAGTGCAATAAGCAGGCGTGACCTTCTCAACCTGCTTAACTCGGCATTCATTCCACCTAGGAATGCGCGTAGTTTTTTTCTCATGGTTATCGTCCAAGGGATTTGAACACTTCAGATAGATCGGGTGCGCGAAAACAGAATCCCTCAATGCTGCCGTACTTTGTAAACTCGCGTAGGGTCTCATCAGGGTTCGCGCCTTTGGCCAAGAATAATGAAATGCCGCTCAAAGTTATGTCGGTACGGGTGACCTGTTGGATATTTTCAACGCCCGAAGCGATTTTTTTGGCAGTTTGCTCGTCGCATTCGACGTCAATGCAACTGCCCGTCCGCCTCACTAGTTCGCGAGGTTCAGCAATAGCTAACATTACGCCCTCGCCTAAAACTGCGACGCGGTCGCATAAGGCTAGTGCTTCGTCGAGATAATTAGTCGCAACAACGACTGTCTTACTCTTTGATCTGAGAAGGCGAAGGTAAGCCCAAAGCGCATGACGTGTATCTGCGTCAACTCCGAGCGTTGGCTCGTCGATGATGAACAATTCAGGGTCATGAAGGAAAGCTCGGGCAATAGCAGTGCGTCTCTTGAGGCCTCCTGAAAGAGTGTTCACGACTTGGTCGCGCCGGTCTGAGAGGCCAAGAATTTCAAGGACTTCAAGAATCCTCTTGCGCGAATTTTGCACATCGTATAGGCTAGCCGAGAATTTCAGGTTTTCAAAGATGGTTAATTCTTCGTAAAGCGCGTTTTCCTGAAGGACAAAACCCATTTTTCTTCGAAACTCAGCGGTATGTGTTGGCATCTTTTCGCCTAGCACATTGATCTCTCCCGATGTATGGCTCCGCAACCCGGATATGAGGGAAAGAAGCGTCGTCTTTCCGGCTCCGTTTTTTCCAAGGAGACCCATAATTTCTCCGCGACGGACGTTTAGTGTAATTCCTCGAAGAATGTCTTTGCCTGAAATCCTGCAGTCGACGTCTTGAAAATAAATGACACTATCCTTCATATTTTCTTTCACAATATCAGTAGATTCGGTAATGTCAATACTCATGGATTAGACTGGCAAGTGCAATAACTATAAGTATTGTGAATTTTCAAACATGAACCATAAACCTTATTCAAGATCATCAAAAAAGTCAGGCAGAATTTCGACCTCAAGCGCCTTGCCAGGTTCTACGCGTGATTTTCCGAGTTAAAACCCGAGTATAGACCTAGGCCTGGGCACCACTTCATTTCCTGTCAAAAGATACTTGAAATGAGCTCTTTTTGACTATTAAAAGCCTTACAAATGGAGCCGGAAACGGGTATACCCTGGGGTTTCTAGACTTCCATCGTCAGAAAGCTAATTTTTGTGTATTTGCACTACTACCGCGAACAAAAGCCTTGGGGTACAGCTTTGGACCAAGTCACGCTTTTAGTTAACTATGGGCTGGATTTAAATTGATTATTTTCTGAATTTCTTCTGGCGCTTTTGCCCTGTAAAATTCGCTAAACGGAATCTTTGGACTGCTTCCTAAGTATGCTTCAACTAGGTTAGCTAAAACAAGTTTAACTTGTTCAGCGTTGACTCCACGTTGAATTAGCTTCCCCAAGGCAGATGCCTCTTTAACAGATCCTTTGAGGTAAATGTTGTATGCTGGAACGTTTCTTCCCTCAATGTTCAATGCGCAGCCCTGTAACCCGATGTCGGCAATTAGATGCCGAGCACACCCGTTAGGGCAGCCGCTAAAGCTAATTTGCAACTTGATCTTCTTCAAATTATCTCCAAAGCGTTTCTCAAGGCAATCAATGCTTTCCTTTGCTCGATTCTTGGGGTGGTCAATTGTTTTCCCACAAAAGTTTCCTGCGCAAGCAATGGTTGCCCACCTCAAATATGGACTCCCTAACTGATACCCAATCTCTTCGAGAGCCTTGGCTGCTTTTTCAATTGATTCATCTGGAACGTTGGCAAGAATTATGTTCTGATAGGGGGTTAGGCGTAGCTCTCCATTGCCTAATTTCTTGGAGATATTGGCGATTTTTACCATTTTTTCGTTATCTAAGATGCCGCTGGAGACTGGTATGTTGATGAATGAGTAACCTTTCTGTTTTTGCGGTTGAACACCTACGTGCTCAGCCTTGAAATTCTCCAAATGAGCGGTGGTATAAGGTTGAAGAGTTTTAGCCATTTTTGCTTCGATGGTTTTCCTGAGTTTTTCAACGCCCCATGCCTCGACGAGCCAGCGAAAACGAGCCTTTGCTTTAACTTCTCTGCTTCCAAAATCCCTAAACACCTCAGCAGCGCACCTTGCGACATCTAGTCATTTCCTTCTGCTGCACCACTACGTTTAATGGCTTAGCGAGTTGAGGCGCCGCGGCAACTGTCCCTCCAACATAAACTACAAAACCTACGATTCCGGATGGCTGCTTAATCGCCACAAAAGACAGGTCTTGCATTTCATGGTCACCACAGCTCGACATGCAACTGGAGATTGAAATTTTAAATTTCCTTGGCAAATCAAGGAAGTCTATATTGCCGTTAAAGAAACTATCAAGCTGTTTTACTATTGGCCACGGATCAACCAACTCATCCTTAATTAGGCCTGCGGCTGGACAGCTTACTACAGCCCGTACGTCACCACCATGAGCCGTTGGGATCCCCTGCCCACCATGGTCCGTGGAAAACCCTGTCTTTTCAAGCCTTGAGAAAATGTTTAATGCATTTTGGGAATCTATCCAGTGTAACTGGATATTCTGTCGATCAGTGATTTCAGCATATCCTCTGCCGTATTCTTGAGATAGGCTTGCGATTTCTGTAAACTGGTCGGCGGTTAAGCGACCGTTCGGAATTTTTATTCGCAAAAAACATTCGGAACCTTCACACCTATCCTTCCCCAAAACATATCGATTACGCATGGCTTCAATTTTAGCTGGCAATATTTCGCTCATAAACTTGGACTTCCTTCAACGGATCTAACAAAATTTAGTATGATGATAGTAATATAGCACATGCCTATGATTGAAGGTTTTTTCTGTTGGAAAGCACAAAAAAGCGGCTTAATAGCATTTGATCGTTTTCTTCGTTTAACGGTCTAACTAGGCCTTTGTATTTGTTAGTTGCTGGGCAACCGACGCATTTTCAAGAACTGCTCTGAAAAAACACCAAAACCCCTAACATAAACCAGAAGCAGCTATTTTTTTGCATCTAAAACTGGAAATTTTGCTAAAAAGCGAGCACATTTCTAAAAGAGTATTCTGCATACACTGGAATGCTATTTTTTGGAAGAAAAGTTTCATAAGGTATCTATATCATAAGGTATTGGGCTGGTCTCAGAATGCTTTCATTGGGCTTAGATGATTTGGACAAGCGCATACTAAAGTTGCTTCAGGCTAATTGCCGCCTTTCCTTTGCAGAGCTTGGCCGCGAGCTAGATGTAGCTGAAGCCACGGTTAGATTTAGGGTTAATCGACTTGTAAGCAACGGAGTCATAACCAGATTTGCTGCTTTGCTTGATCCGGCTAAAGTTGGTTTGAAAGTAACGGGGGCAATATTGCTCAAAATTGATCCAGCATATTTGGAAGAAGCCTGTAAGCAATTAGTCTCGTTTAGTGAAACGCAATACTTGTTTCAAAGCACCGGAGAATACGACGTAGTTTCGGTGATTGCTGCCCGAGACATGGACCACCTTAATAATTTAATCAAAAAGACCAAGATTATCCCGGGTGTAAAAGATGCAAGGGTCTCGGTTACAACGAGGTTCTTGAAATTTGACCCAAGTATCGCCTTGGTATGACATCTTTTCGTAACCCCAATCAGGTTCTTTACGTTGCTGATTCAGCAATAAATTTCTTCAAAATTTAGTTTTCCGTAAGGTTAATACGTAAAGTGACGTCAATTATCGAAGGGAAGAGCAAAAATCATAATGGATAAGCAAACGCACTAAAAACAGCTTGACTTTGGTGAAAGGGAACGCAATGCAGAAAAAAAATGAGAAATGCAAAAATTCTGAGACAAAACCCAATTCAAGTCCAATAACGTCGCCCTTAAGCCTAGATGAAACGGACAGAATAATGCTGCAGATACTTCAAGACGATTTTCCCATTGTTCAGCACCCTTGGCTTGAAATAGGCCGCAAACTCAACATCAGCGAAAGCGAAGTCATAAAACGAATAAAGCGACTCAACGAAGCGGGTGCCATCGTAAAGATAGGCCCGGTCTTTGAATCTTCAAAAATAGGTTTAAAGTCAGCTACTTTGGTCGCGATGAAGGTGCCAAAAAACAAAGTTGAGGACATTGCACGGATTATAAACGCTTACGATAATGTTTCGCACAATTATGAACGTGAAGATGAATATAATGTATGGTTCACTCTTTCGGCCTCAAGCAAAAACAAATTGACCGCAACGCTGAATGAAGTCAAGCAAAAAACAGGCGTGAAAGATCAGGATGTACTTGACTTGCCTACCGTTCAGCGCTTTAAAATAAACGTACATTTCGAACTAACCTAAACAAACTTAAAAGTGAATGAAAAATGGATGAAATTGACCGAAAACTTTTAGCAAGCATGGAAAAAGGGATCCCATTGACAACGGAACCTTTCAATGAAATTGCTCTCCAGATAGGAATCACACCAAAAGAAGTTATCACTCGCTTATGCAGCCTTAAAGAGAAAGGTGTAGTCAGGCGATTTGGCGCTTCAATAAAACCTAACAATATCGGTTTCTCGGCAAATGCTCTTGTGGCTTGGAAGGTGCCTGAAAACAGCGTTCAAGAAATCGGAGCGTATATGTCAAGATATCAAGAAATCTCGCATTGCTATGAGCGCGAAACCGTCAATGGAAGATGGGACTACAATCTTTACACAGTTATACATGGAAGGGAACGAGAGGTTGTTCAACGTATGGTTAAAGAAATCTCAGATGGAATCGGAATAAGGGAATATAAAATCCTGTACAGCACTAGAGACCTAAAAAGAACTGTACTCCCTGACAGCTCCGCCATGATTTCGGCAAAATCTTCCACTGTTTTGCCTTACGGTCTTTCTCGGGAGATGAATGATCCTTGATTAACATTACTAAACTTTGGTGTGGCACTCCAGGTTCGATGGATCATTTACGTTATGGCGCTGCAACTCATCAAAAACCGGTTGTCGTTTGGAACACAACGAGACGTTGCAACCTCAATTGTGTTCATTGTTACTCGAAGTCCGAGAATAAGATATACCCTAACGAATTAACCACTGAAGAAGCCAAAGCGTTTGTTAAAGACCTAGCAGAGTTTGGTGTTAATGTACTGTTGTTTTCTGGCGGAGAACCCCTGCTTAGACACGACCTTTTCGAAGTTGCACGTTTCGCGACCGACCAAGGCTTACGAGCAGTATTATCCACGAACGGTACACTAATTACCGAAAGCGTTGCAGTGCAACTAAAAAATGCGGGTTTCTCGTATGTAGGAATTAGTTTAGATGGCATAGGTGAAACTAACAATAAGTTCAGAGGTAAAAAAGAAGCTTTCGAACTGGCAGTTGAAGGAATTCGAAACTGCCTAAAAGCTAAAGTTAAAACGGGTTTGCGATTTACCGTTACGAAATATAATTTCAAGGATCTTCCCGAAATCTTCAACCTCATTGAAGTCGAAGGAATCCCCCGAGTATGCCTCTATCACCTTGCCTACGTTGGAAGGGGAACTACCATTACAAATGATGACCTAACACATGAACAAACGAGGGAGTTCATGGATTACATTTTAGAAAAAGCTGAGACTTTCCACAAGAAAAACTTAAACACCGAAATCTTAACCGTCGATAACCATGCTGATGCTGCCTACTTATATCTTAAGCTGAAGGAAAAGGACCCGAAAAAAGCTGAACAAGCCCTTCGACTTCTGCAGATAAATGGCGGAAACAGTTCGGGCACCGGGATAGGTTGCGTTGATTTTAACGGATACGTGCATCCAGATCAATTCTGGCAACATTACTCGCTCGGAAATATACGCAATCACAAATTCAGCCGAATCTGGACTGACGACTCAGAACCATTGCTTCGAGCCCTCAGAAACAGAAAAAGTCACCTACACGGAAAATGCATCGAATGCAAATTTCTTGACATTTGCAACGGCAACCTCAGAGTTAGAGCGGAAGCAGTTTATGAAGACATATGGGCAACTGACCCCGCCTGCTACTTAACACCTGAAGAAATAAGGCCTCAGTAAGAAGGTTAATTGCATAAACACAGTCGACCAAACGCATTCGGAAACGGGAGAAGTCGCACCGAGAGTTGTAGCTTGGGAATCCACACGTGCATGTAATTTTGCCTGCGTCCATTGCAGAGCTGAAGCCCAAAAAGAACCCGATCCGAAACAACTCACAACCCAACAAGCACTTAATCTGGTTGATCAAATCGCCAAGTTATGCAAGCCAGTGTTCATTATAAGCGGCGGTGACCCTCTTCAGAGAAAAGACATCTTCGAAATTGCTTCACGCGCCTCCGGCTTAGGTTTTAGGGTGGTTATGTCACCAAGCGGCAGCAACTTGACCGCGGATACGTTTGAAAAAATGAATGCTTCTGGTGTAAAGATGATTTCACTTAGCCTTGACGGTTCAAACCCGGAAATTCATGACAATTTCAGGCAGGTGGCAGGCGCCTTCGATTTGGCTATGAAAAACATGTCTCTGGCTCGTCAAAGCGGATTTGCTTTTCGCGTTAACACAACTGTGACCCAGCATAACCTTGATGACCTTTTCAATATTCAGAAGGTAGCGGCTGAAATGGGGGCTCGTGAATGGGACGTTTTTATGTTGGTGCCCACTGGTCGTGGAAAGGTGAAGATGGAAATAACTGCGGACCAATATGAGAAGACTATTCAGTCTATTTATAAAGCAAGCCTCACATCGCCCATTCCGATTAAAATGACATGTGCGCCTCAATACATGCGGGTTATTGCTCAGCAACAGAAAGAACCACACCAATCACATGGAGGCGGCAGAGGATGCATGGCTGGGAACGGCTTTTGCTTTGTATCTCACATCGGAGAAGTATTCGGCTGCGGTTTCCTCCCAATTTCAGCAGGCAATATTCGGCAACAAAAGTTTAAGCAAATCTACCAGCAATCGCCCTTGTTCATTCAGTTACGCAATCATGAATCGCTGAAAGGAAAATGCGGCGGATGCGAGTATAAGGCGTTGTGCGGTGGCTGCCGTGCAAGAGCATTATCCATACACAAGGACTACTTAGCAGAGGAACCATACTGCACTTACAATCCCCCATTAGTCTAATACATAATAGTTCATATTGCTAAACTAAAGATAAAACAAGCAATACTATCTTCTGACCAGAAATAACTCTTCATCTGTTTTTTGCATCTGAAAGATTAAGAACCAACTAGACATGATGTCGTACTGCGGTCTAAAAAGAATTACTTGAGCTCTTTTTGCAGTAAACTAAGTGCCTCTTCAAATTTAATCGGAACTTCATCAACTAACCCTAAATTCTTAAGCTTAGTAAAAAGCCTCGCAATAGATGGCAACTCAAGTCCCGCTGATTCAAGCAAAGCCACATCCTGCAGAACCTTATGCATTTCCCCGCCGCCCAGCAACGACCCATGGCTGACAACAATCACCCGATCGGCAAGTTCAGGCAACGCCTCCACATCATGGGTAGAAACCACAATTGTAGTTCCCTCAGCGCTAAGTTCATTTAGCAAATCAATCAGCCCTCGCCGCGACACCAAATCCAGATTCGCCGTAGGCTCATCAAGTATAACCAACTCAGGACGCAACACCAAGGCAGTCGCCAAAGAGACCTTTTTCTTTTCGCCAAAACTTAATCGGTGGGGAGGACGATTTTTCAAATGGCTTATACCAATGTCTTCAAGGATGTGGTCACATCTTTCCGCAATAACTTTGTCGGGAAGCCTCAGGTTTTTTGGGCCGTAAGCTATGTCTTCGATGACGCTTTGGTTGAAAAGTTGGTCATCGGGGTCTTGGAATACAATGCCGATTTTTTGCCGCAGCTTTTGAAACGATTTTGAGGTTACGTCTTCGCCAAAAACCCTGATTTCTCCCCTCTCAGGAGACAAAAGCCCAGCTATGAGCAAAATGAGGGTTGATTTACCTGAACCGTTTGGACCCAACAAGGCTACTCGTTCGCCTTTTTGGATTTCAAACGACACATCAGAAATTGCCTTCACTCCAGCAGGATAGCTGAATTTAACGTTTTTTACTGAAATAATCGGTTCCGACATTAGTTGACCTTCTATAATATCAGTAAGATTAAACTAAACGCAATTATTATTGACGATGCGAAGGCTACATCAAGCCATCTAAAAGAGGGTAACGCCAGTTTATGGTCGTTTTCTATGCTGAAGCCGCGTGACTTCATCGCAAGATAAACTCTTTCTGAGCGTTCATAGGTGCGGATGAACAGGGCAGCGAGGATGGCGCCGAAGTCTTTTAGGGCTGGATAATTCATGGTGCTTCTGTGTATGTATGTTCGGGCTTCTTTAGCTATCAAAAAACTCTGCACTTCATGCACTGACACAAAGAAGTACCGGTAAGTCAAGCTAAACAATTGAACAACAACTGCAGGAATTCTTAGTGAAGCAAGGAGCTTTAGCAGTTTCTCAAAGCCCAGGGAAACCACAAGAGTAGTCAAGGATGCTACGCAGAACCAAACGCGAATAGTAAACACCAAAAACCGCGTGATTCCCGTTGAGGTAATGGCTAAAGTAAAAAGTCTAAAGTTGGTAGCGGCAATTGTTTGTCCAGGCGTTATGAAAAGGATGGGTATGGAGATTAATGCTGCAAATGCTGGAATCCAAATGGTTCTGGAAAGAAGATACTTAAATGGAACACGTGATGCAACGGCAAGAACGATCGGTATTATGCAGATTAGAAGTAAGTAGGGAAGCGAAAAAATGAAGAGGGAAGTCACTATCATGAAGACAACTACTATGAGGTTGATAAGCGGGTTGATGCTTTGCATCAGACCGCGCTTATTGCTCAAGTCTTCAACATAGACCAGTGACTCCGAACCATCGACTATATCTCTTAGAGACTGAGGAACTCTCATGTTAACTGACTCTTTTTTCTTTGCACGATTTTAGCAACTACCAGCCCCAGACAGAAGAGCCCCAATGTTCCAAATACGCCGACAATGAGAAGACCCCAAGTATTCTCTAAGCCAGGAATGTTATAGCCGTCGAACGGTGCTTTGTAAATCGATGTCTCATTGTCATTCATTTTTCCCGCCTGCTTATCCAACGTTTCGAACGAATAAGATAATACGAAGGTGCCGACTAAGACGAATATCATCGCTATTGCGAGTATGAGTATTATGGTTCGTTTAGTTGTTAATGGCAAAGTTTTTCACCTCACTCCTTAGCCTGCTTCTTTTGCTCGGTTGCTTGCTTGTTTTCCTCATCTAAATCCTCCTTGTTTTGGAGCTGGGGGATTCGTTTGAGGATGGGGCTTTGCATCAATAAATCTGGCCGTAGCTTTAGCAGGGTTCCTACCAATATCGCTGTGATTATGCCTTCTCCGACGCCTATGATTGAATGATTCATTGCCATGGCTGGAACTGCAACGTTGAGTCCGTACTGGAAGACTGGCTGTGAAAGACCTAGTTCTGTGCCTGCTGCGATAGCTGCTAGTACGTCGCCTGCGAACGCCGACACAAAAATTACAGCGTATAATTTGTTGCCTTTTACTCCGACTAACTTGTACAGTAGCAGAAAGACCGCGCAGGGAACGAGTACGGCGATTATGCCCATGTTTAGGACGTTTGCTCCAAGAGTTGTGAGTCCACCGTCACCAAACAGCAGTGCCTGCAAGACTAGGATTACTGTTATGCCGATGCCGCCTGCAAAAGGTCCAAGAATCAAACCCATAGAGGCGCCGCCGAGCAAGTGAGCTGTGGTTCCACCCACGACAGGCCAGTTCATCATCATGGCTGCAAAGAAAAGCGCACATAGAAGACCCAGTATTGGGACCTGTTTTTCTGTGAGTTTAACTTTTTTTATGCAGATTGCCCACCAAATAATAGTGATAATAAACGCTGGAACGAAAACATAAGCTGTTAGATATCCGTCAGGTATGTGCATAGATGTCTCCTCCGCGGTAACACGTTTTATAGAAAACGTGTTACTTGAATAAAAGTGTTACTAATAATGAAAATCGTGTTACTCATGCAGGTGCGCAAAATGAAAGCAGACAACCAGCCCACAGAAAAAAGGACCAGTTCCATCATCAGTTTGTTCCCACTTTCGTGCCCTTGATTCCAAACAGGGGTCCTGTCGGAACAGTCTGCTTGTGTGCGCTGGATAGGGAGAGCAAGATTGCTCAAATGTTAGCATTATCGCCGCAGCGTTCTTGGCTGCCAGTTTATGGCCGCATTTTGGGAGGTGTTCTTACGTGTTTTGCAATTGTCCTTCCGGCAGAATAAACATTAACGTATTTTAGGAGACGAATCAGCGTGCCAATTTAAGGAAGACTTATATCTGTACCAACATGTCTATTCCGACATAACGAGGTCTTCATATGCTACAGGGGCTTTTGAAAATGTGGATGCTAAAAATAATTTCGAAAAAGGAAGTTAGTGGTTACGAAATTATCAAGAAAGTAGACGAGTTAACGGGGAAAAAACCCAGCACAGGGTCGGTCTATCCTTTGCTGAAGTCAATGCAGAACGAGGGTTGGATAATTGGGAAAAACCTTGGCCTAAAAACCATTTACCGGATCACTGATTCAGGCAAGAAAGTTCTGCAAGCACATAAAAACTTGAAAGACGACTATGCACAGAAAATCAGCAGGTCTTATTATCTTGCTCAAGATACATTTACAGATTTACATCTTGTTCTCAGTCATGATAGAGATTTGATTAATCCGCTCATAACTGAAGTATCTAAGTTGCTTGCAAACGGGATTCAACCCCAAAAAATCGAAGGGATACTTGGAAAGACAATGAATGAGTTGGAAAAACTAGAATAACGTGATAATGCATGGGTGAACCAATAATATCGGTTGAAGGACTCTGCTGCAACTACGGTAAACTCGTTGCTGTGGACGATATCAGCTTCAGCGTAGAAAAGGGACAGATATTTTCGTTTCTAGGACCAAACGGCGCTGGAAAAACAACCACAATTAATTTGCTAATTACGTTGATACCGATACAGAAAGGCAAGGTAACAATCGCAGGGTTTGACGTAACAAAAGACAAGGATAGCGTTCGAAGATCCATAGGCGTTGTTTTTCAGGATCAAAGGCTCGATAGAGACCTCACAGTTTGGGAAACACTGGATTTTCATGGAAGACTATACAACCTTCCAAAAACTATCAGAGGCCCTCGAATAGATGAACTCATTGAGCTGGTCGAACTGACGGATAAGAGAAATGAGTTTGCTAAGAACCTCAGCGGCGGTATGAAACGTCGTCTAGAAATTGCCAGGGGTCTTTTGACCAGACCAAAAATTTTGTTTCTCGACGAACCAACAATAGGGTTAGACACCCAAACAAGAAGGCGAATTTGGTCATACATAAAGAAAGTGAAAACTGAAGGCGTCACAATATTCCTCACCACTCATTACATGGATGAAGCAGACCAAAACAGCGACGCCATTTGCATAATTGATAAAGGAAAGATAATAGCAAACGGTTCATCCGAGAGCCTGAAAAAATCTCTGGGACAAGCTCAAATCCATCTTCAAACGGATGATGACGAAAAAGCCACCCGACTAATCAAAGAAGTACTTGACATAAACCAAATTAGAAGCTCGCCTGAAGGCCTAACTCTTCAGATAAAAGAGAACACACATCTGATACCGAAACTAATTGACATCCTAAGAAGCGGAGGCGTTGAAATAAGAAGCGTCAATCTAATAAAGCCCACTTTGGACGACGTTTTTATTCATTTCACGGGTAGGGGATTGGGCGACACTATCCAAGAAGGCCATGGACCAAAACATTAACTGTAAAAGAGAAGGGTGCTTCATGGAAAACGGCTTTGTTGCAATTTATTGGCGAGACATGACTAAATTCTTTCGTTCAAAGGCTCTTCTTTTTTCTGCTCTTATTCAGCCAGTGCTTTGGCTAGTTCTTTACGGAATCTCGATGTCAAGCAACATCAACCTGTTCTTTCCTAGTGGGTCTAACCCACCGGGCGTAGTTTCTGCGAATTACATGACGTTCATGGCGGCTGGAGTGGTAGGCATGACTATTCTCTTTACTTGCCTTTATGCGGGGCAGAATGTTCAATTCGACAAACAGTATGGGCTGATGAAGTTAATTGTGGTTTCCCCTATGCCTCGCTCGCAAATACTTTTAGGGGTGACTTTAGGTGGTATTACAAAAGCATTGATCCAAACAGCTATTGTAATCGCGTTTGGGTATGTTCTCGGAGTTCATTTCTTCTTGGGCTTGACGATTATAGGTGTCCTAATGGCAATTGCAGGGGTGTTATTGTTTGTGGTGCTGTTTTCGATGGGCTTGATGTTTCTTTCAACTGCTATCGCCATGAAAGTAAGGGACCATAATGTTAGTCAAGCCGTTATAACTCTTTTAACACTGCCGCTTTTTTTTGCGAGCAATGCTCTTTATCCGCTGGATTCGATGCCGACAGCAATAAAAATTGCAAGCGACCTCAACCCTCTTACGCACTTCATTAATGGTATGCGTTATTTTGGAATAGGCTCAGATTTCTACTCTTTTGGGGTTCACTACTCCACTTCGCCTGAGACGCTTCTTACCTCATTTGCATTTCTCGCGGGATTCACCCTCATCATGTTTTTGGCAGCGGTAAGGGCGTTTGAGACAACAAAAGAATTCTGAGGAAAGCTGACAAAAAAGGATGCGTACGCGCAAAAACTGGAAGAGCATAGTTGAACGAGCAAACATTTATTAGAATAATAAGCTAACAACCGTTAAGAAAAGAAGGTAAATTTAGTGAAAGTTGTTGCCTCTTGGAGCGGTGGAAAAGACGGTTGTTTTGCAGTTTACAAAGCGATCAAACAAGGTTTTGACGTTTCAAACTTGTTAACTCTCATGTCAAGCGATGGAAAATCAAATTTTCACATGTTACCCCCAGAAATGTTAGCTGCTCAATCTGAAGCAGTCGGCATAAAATTGGTTACGTGGAGAACAACCGCAAACACCTACGAAGAAGAATTCAAGAAGGCGTTGCTTCAAATGAAAGCCACAGGTGCTAAAGGCTTGATTACAGGCGACATTTACGAAGTCGCACAGCACGAAGAGGGTTGGTTAGAACGGATTTGCAAAGAAGTAGGATTAGAACCTGTTAAGCCACTTTGGCTTTGCGACACAAAAAAACTTCTACGAGAATTTGTAGACATAGGTTTTAACGCTACAGTAGTCAAAGTAAACACCAAAGCATTGAGCGTAGAGTGGCTGGGAAGAGAACTAAACAACAAGTTCTACGATGACATAACCAAAATAAAAAATGTGGACCCATGCGGAGAAGGCGGCGAATACCACACATGCATTACAGATGGTCCGATATTTAGGAAACGCATAAGACTCCTTGAAACAGAAAAGACCACACAAGGTGATTTCAGCTTCCTAAGCATTAAGCAATTCAAAACTTTAGCCAAATAGACACAACTTCGGATTTCTAGTTCGCACTTACATTACATTAAACGTTAGAAAAAATTGGAGTATCAAAATTAACTCGAGAAGCCTTGAAAAATGAAAATGCTCAGGGTATGCTGAATGAACGAAAGAGTTGACGCAAGATTAGTTGCATGTTGTGGAATCGATAAATTTTGCACAACAAAAATTGAACAGAGTTTGAACAATTTGCGGAATACGCTAAGCTTCAATGGGTTACAAGCAGGTTAAGCATTAACTCAGCATTTGGGCAACTGCTATTGTAAAATCCGAGTTTCACGTCAATCATTTAAACAACGAATTTGGCTTGAGGGTTTCCGATTTCGATTTCGTTTCCCAAAGCACCCAACGCCTTTTCCTCAAGTATTTCAGCAATCCGATCATCGCAACCTAAAGGTTCACCATAAAAAAGCTCGATACCGCGCGCTCTCAGATGAAGCTCCTGCTCCTTTAAATCAATCAACTCAGGAATATCATTCATCGTCTGCACCCCAGCAGCCAAAAAAGCAGGAACCAACACGATCTTTGACACACCCTGACTAGCGAGCGCATATATTGCCTCAGCAACAGTTGGAATATCCCTAATCATAAACCCAACCTCAACAATCTTAAACTAGATCGTTTGTGCAAAATATTAGCTAACTTTTCCAAGTTCACTCTGTTATAAGGCAGCTTACTCCCATGACCAACCAGAATCAAACCAACATCATCCAACACAACATTTTTCAAACCAGATTCCCCCCCCCCGTTTCTGCAAACAACCATACAGACAACTCATTAGCAAATCTCCACTTTTAGCCGACTAAAATATTAGCTTATACAGAGACAGATTAGTTATGTAACGTGTCAACTTATTCAGCGCCTATTTTGTTTTTCCTTTTTTGTTCTTCTTGTGCCTTCTACTAAGATAATTATGGCAGCTAAAATTAGCAATGCACCTGCTATTATCCATGGAATAGTTCCTGCAGACGCAATCTCAAAACCTATGATTCCTATTATGAAGGCGATTGGGAATTCTAATTTTTTGAGAATGTCGTTCATGGCAAAACTTCAAGTTATGTTAATTGACAAAAAAAGAGGTGTATTAAGAGGTTTAGTTGAGTTCAAGTATGGATTTCGCGCGCGCAATCTTTCTCTTCAAGGAGGCCTACTATGGTTTTTCTGGCTTCACCTATGGTAAGAGGGTAACGCTCGTTTGTTATTACATTATTTTCCTTGCTTAGAATTTCGAACAGGTGTGTAATTCGAGGTAGACGTAGATCCATACCTCTGATTAAGTCTGCTTGCGAAAAAATCTCGGCAGGTGACCCTTGTAGAACGACTTGACCTTTCTTGAGAATACATATTTTATTGGCAAAAAGTGGAACCAAATCCAAATCATGAGTTGCAATTATCAAAGTTATCCCCATTTCCTTGTTCAGCTGAAGCAGAAGTTTTAGGACTTTACTAGTCGTTCTAGGGTCTAGATTAGCCATAGGTTCATCCAATATTATGATTTCAGGTTTCATCGCAAGCACTCCGGCAATGGCAGCCCGCCTTTTTTGCCCAGTGCTCAAGTTCTGTGTGCCCTTATGATCTAACTCTGTGATTTCTGTGGCTTCCAAAGCCCATTTCACGCGTGCTTTAACTTCTTCAATTGGCAAGCCCAAGTTTATGGGTCCAAAAGCAACATCCTCGCCTACAGTTCGCGCAAATAATTGATCATCTGGATCTTGGAAAACCAAGCCCACTTTTTGCCGTACCCAATCAAGATTGTCGTTAACTACTTCTTTACCTAGTACGACAACTTTTCCTGAAGTTGGCATTAGCAACCCGTTGAAATGATGAATCAGAGTAGATTTACCGGCACCATTAGGACCAAGGATAGCCATGTTTTCCCCTTTTTCCACAGCGAAGTTAAGGCTGTTAAGAGCTTTTGTACCATCATGATATGTGTATTCAAGATTAATTGTTTCAACTGCTTTCAATCTTT
Organism: Candidatus Bathyarchaeota archaeon; assembly: GCA_963827165.1. Lineage (GTDB taxonomy): Archaea > Thermoproteota > Bathyarchaeia > Bathyarchaeales > Bathycorpusculaceae > Bathycorpusculum. Next base: position 47,499 of record CAWGZR010000009.1, read on the forward strand.
ATCTTTCTCCTAAATGTCTTCCATAACTAAAAAAATATTCCATAATGAACGGTTCGAAGGACAAACATGTCAACAAGAACCATGCCGACGCAAACAGCTATGACCAATACGCCAATAAAGGTATCGAGTTTTGGCAGTTTCTTTTTTTCCAAAGTGAACAAATTATATTTTCCCGTGTAACCTCTTGAAATCATTGCGTTTCCCACTTTTTCCGACCTTTCGAAGGCTCTTACCAGAAGTGAACCGGCAATATTGCCGATGTTAGTCAACTTACTGAAGTAACCCACGGACTTTGAGTGACCACACCTTGACGCCTGCGCCCGATACATGCGTAGGCTTTCGTCAGAGAGTACACCGATGTACCTGAACATTATCATCATCGTGTCGATTATTACGCCGGGAACACGGAACCACGCAAGTGAATCCATGGTAGAAGAGATTGGTGTAACCAGTATGAGTAAATTTAGGACGGAAACAGCAGAAATGGCCCGCGTGAATACTAATACGCCAAAGTAGATTCCTTGAGAATATACTGGAATCGTTAATAGTGGAACTCTGGCTATTATTGTTGTGCCGTAAGTGAAGGGCATAATAATGCCGATGAATGCTATCATGGCGAGTGGAATCAATAATCTGTCAATATAAACTTTGATTTTTGCTCTTGAATATACGACTAATCCAAAGCATGCTCCAAAAAAAAGGAGAGGGACATACCAATGGCTAAGGGCGACGATACAGAAGATTGCAGTTATGGCGCATAGCAATTTTATTCTTGTATCTAATCTATGTAAGGCTGAGTTTCCTTCAGTGTATTCTTCAAGGTTCAGATGTTCCACTAAAGACATTACTTAATTCACCTTTTGTTTCATTTTCCTTAGCTGCATTTTACGGCCTATCATTGTGAAAATAAAGAAACCCGATATGGTTCCTATTCCATTGATCGGATCTCCCGTAAGAAAAGGCAATATGGCCAAGATAATCATTTTTAGTCTTTACCTCCCTTCCCGTGTTTTACCGAATATTGTGGGGTAGATATAGCCTCCTATTAAGCCTCCACAGCATCCCACTACAGTGAAGCCAACGTTTTCGCCGGTGTTTCCCCAATATTCGATGGTGAATGGATTGTAATACACTGTGCCGGTGCTGCCAGCTTTTGCGTTTACAGAGCCATCTGTCGAAGGTAATTGTGATGGTGCGCCGTCAATGTAATAATAACTTACGTACGCCATTATAACTAGAGCCGTAATGCATGCAATAAGGCAAATTATTGCGATTCTATTGAACTTGTCCATTTAGCTCTTCACCTCTGTTGTTGGCGGTTTTACCATCCACCATTTTAGTAGTTCAGGTCTATGGTTTGCTATGTACTGGATAGCTGCAGCCGTGAAGCCAAACTCCAAGATTGCTAGCGGAATCTGAGTGGGCAAGTAACCAACCATGAATATGCCCCACCATGTAAACAAGTTGTTTGGGTGAAGTCCGATTGCAAGTTCAAAAGCTGCCGTAACGTATGTCATGAGGTCGCCTACTATGCCGCCGGTGCCTGCTGCGATCCAAAGTGGAGCTTTTAGTTTGTAGAGAAGAATAAAAATGCCGAAGCCTGTGAATGTTCCTACGATTCCCATGGACATGTCGTTTGCGCCGATGGTTGTTATTCCGCCGTGTCCGACGAATGTTTGGAAGAACAGGGCGATTGCCGATATGACGGTTACTGGGAACGGTCCGATTAACATTGCTGCCATTGGTGTTCCGACGGGGTGTGAGCATGAACCTGTGACGGGAACTGGGATGTGCCAAACGGATATTACGAAAACTGCTGCGCCCATTAAGCCGACTAAGGACATGTATTTCGGATCAGCTTTGCGTTTTCTAGATATCTGGATAGCTCCTACGGCTACGAAAACTGCTGCTAATAAGTACCAAAATATGCACCATTCGGGTGACAATATTCCATCTGCTATATGCATGTTGTTTTTTCCCTCTCCTGTTGGATGGATAATCCAACCTGAAAGTTTATAAATTCTCGCTTAACTTAAGGTTAAGCTCAGGTTGAATTAAATTGCGAAAGTCATCCGTTCCACTTCTCCTTCGGAGCAAAAGCGAATTCACTAGGTTCGAAATTCTTCTGGCGATCATGCGCGGTCAACCTCACGTTAAACAAAAGGATATAAGCGAAACGCTTGGAGTCACTATTCAAGCTGTCTCAAAATACTTCAAAAACCTCAAGAAAGAAGGCTACCTTGAAACTGGCTCAGAACGGGCAGATTATAGGCTGACACAGAAAGCGATCTCAGGAATACAGGCGGATTTGAAGAGCCTAGAGGGGTACATTATCTCAATTAAAGGTGAAATGAAATTTGAACGATCCATGCCGGCCATAGCGACGCGGCAGGTAAAAACAGGAGACGAAGTTGGCTTAGTTATGAAAGGAGGCGTCATTTATACCGTCGCCCCGGATGGCTCTGAAGCAAAAGGTACTGCAATGGAAGATGCCTCGCCTGGAGAAGACTTGGAACTAAAAAATTTACAGGGCAAATTGAAAGTTAAAGAAGGAAGAATTCTTATTGTAAAGTTACCAAGCATCAGAAAGGGTGGTTCACGAGTAGTTGACCTTGATAAAATCAAGGAATTCTACGATGAGTTCAAGCCTGACCGAGTTGGCGTAATGGGAGCAGTTGGAAGAGCCGTTTTAAACAAGCTAGGTCTTAAGGCAGATATCGAGTTTGGAATTAGCCGTGCTGCAGCAATAGCCGCTTCAAGGGGCTTAAATGTGCTCGTGCTGGTTGTTGGTAGGATGGCTAACCGAATGACGGAAGAAATCGAAAATTTAAACATGAAAAGTGCAACCAACATATGCTATGAAATACGTGATGCAAAAAGCATCTAAAACCATTTACACCCGAAAGCAATGTTTCAACTCACATTATGAGCAAATAGAGCAAAAAAGCAAGAGAGAAGTATTGCACAATTTGATTTCATTTGCCTTTTTGTGCACAACTTGTTGACGACAAATTTGTGGCTAACATGGAAAATGCAACAAATTCGCAAAAAACAGAGTAATGCGTACTTCTAAAAGGCGACTACTGCTCGAGGTCATAACCTCGAGGTGTTACCATCTGGCGGTTCACTATTTTTGTGGTCGAATTACCTACGATAATGGTGGTTGCCATGTCTACGTTTTTAAGTATCAACTCTTTGAGCGAAGTTATGGTTGTCTCTTCACCGTTTCTTCCTGCTTGTTTCACAATCCCCACCGGAGTGCTTGGCTTTCTGTATTCGAGTAGGATTTCGTGAGCTTTAGCCAATGGTTTTTTGCGGCCTAAACTTTGAGGGTTGTACAGGACAATAACGAAGTCTGCCTCCGCCGCAGCCTTTAACCGTTTTTCAATTAGATCCCATGGCGTCAGAAGGTCGCTAAGACTAATTACTGCAAAATCTGTCACTAATGGCGCACCCAATTTAGATGCTGCAGCAGTCGCCGCTGTTACCCCTGGAATAATCTCTATAGGAACATCAGCTTTCTCAAACGCAGCGGTTTCCAATACCACGCCTGCCATACCGTAAACTCCCGGGTCACCACTGCTGACGACCACCACCAATTTGTCTTCCAAAGCTTTTGCAACGGATGTTTTGGCACGATCCACTTCTCGCCCCATGGTGCCAGAAATGACCTCTACGCCGGGTTTGATTATGTTTTGAATGAGTTCTATGTAGGTTTTGTAGCCTACGACGACGTCTGCGTCCTCGATGGCTTTTCGGGCTTTAGGCGTCATCTGCTCGACAGCGCCGGGTCCGATTCCGACGACGCTTATTCGCCTTCTGCTATCGCCACTGTTACGCCGTTCATTTTTTGTTTTTTCAAGATTAGATGTGGGTTTTTTCCTGCTATTATTAGTGCTGCTCGTTCACATACTCCTCCTACTCCAATTTTGTTTTGAACCATTTCTGAATCTGGAGACAAGTCTTCGTGTTTGAAGGCACGAAGCGTCTCTACGCTTATGAATTCAAATTTTAAGTCCAACTTGTCAGCCGCATCCAACATGCCCCGCGAATTTTTCTTAAGATCAACTGTTGCCAAACCATCTATGCGTTCGAAAGTCAAATTCGTTCGCTCCAAAGCAGAGCGCACGGCTTCTAAGATTTGGTCTCTTGTGATTTCTTTTCTTGCCCCTATACCCATGATTATTCGTTTTGGCTTCAAGATGGTATAGGGTTTAACCGCCTTTTCATCCGTCAATAATTCTTTTGTTACTATTGCAGCTGCATTATACTTGCTCGTAATTTCCATTGCTTGAGCAAGGTTTTCAGCCTTTTCAACAATGTAACCATTAACCGCATTTGTCTGAATCTTTAGGTCGCCAACTAAAATAAGCGCTAGGTTTTCCCCATTTACCAAAATGGCGTTGACAGAGACGAGGCTTTCAGGATTCACAATCGACAAATGCATGATTCGGGCGAGTTCATCAACACTCTGCTTTCCCAAAGAATCCGATGCCGTGGTGATTACGGCGGTGGCACCTATTCCTTCTGAGATTAGTCTTGTCAACTCGTTGGCGCCACCATAATGCCCCGATAACAAACTTATGACGAATTTTCCGTTGGCGTCGACGCCTATGATGGCGGGGTCCACCAGCTTCCCTTGTAAGTAAGGTGCAATGGCACGTAAGATTATGCCAGTTGCCATAACCGCGACGATTGCATCCACAGTGCTGTAGGTTTCTTTAATGAACTCGTCCAGTTTCTGTTCAAGTGGGTTTACATCTTTTAGCATGTACTTTTTGGGCGCGTAAACTTCACACTGCAATCCAATGCTAATGAGTGCCTTTTTGATTTTGAGTGCGGTTTCAACTCCCCGCTTCGTAATTGAGATAACAACTATTCCGCGGGTGTACATTATTCTGCGCCTTTGCGGAAGCCCGTAGTGAAAGTAGGGTCATAAAGCTTTGAAAGATCATATGATTTGGGATCCAAAACTTTACCAACGAAAATCAGCGCTGTTTCAGTTATGCCTGCAGCCTTCACTTTCTCGGCTATGTCACTCAAATTGCCTTTGACAATTTTCTGTTCGGGCCAAGTTGCCTTGTAAACCACTTGAGCGGGCGTATCTTTTGGATATCCACCTTTGAGGAGATTCTGGACAACCCGCGCGATATGTGGGGTGCCGAGAAATATGACCATTGTTGCTTGGTGTTTCGCAAGTTCGATGAGGCTTTCAGATTTAGGCACTGGTGTTCTGCCTTCGGGTCGCGTGATGATAACCGTTTGAGAAATATTTGGCAGGGTTAGTTCACGGTTAAGAGCGCCGGCTCCCCCTTGCAAGCAGCTGACTCCGGGGATTCGGAAGTACTCAATTTTCATTTCGTCAAGAAAGCTCATTTGTTCCTGTATGGCACCATAGAAGCTTGGGTCGCCGTCGTGGACTCGAGCAACGAGTTTGCCTTCTTTCAAAGCTTGAGCCATTACTTCCAGAACTTCTGGTAGGCTCATTTTAGCGCTATCATGCAGCGCTGCATCACTCTTGCAATACTTGAGGTATTCAGGATTCAGAAGTGAACCCGCGTAGATAACGACATCTGCTTTTTCGAGCCATTTTTTGCCTTTGAGAGTGATTAGCTCAGGGTCACCCGGACCTGCACCGATAAAAACAACTTTGCTCATGGTTTTTCAACCTGTTTCCAGTGAATGGGAACTTGGCTTCTTTTGACAATTGCTACAGAGAAGTAATCCTCTGTTATGTCCCAGCCTTGCACATCGCCGAGTTTTCCCACTAAGACCTTCTCCTCGGGCAAAGTACACCTTTTTACTAAGGCTATCGTTGAGTTTTCCCCGAAACCGGCTCGCTGCAGAACATGAATTAATTCTTTTACGCGATATGCGCACTTCATGAACACGACGTTATCTGCGGATCTTGCAGTCTCCTCAATAAGGGCTGGATCTATGTCTGAAGGTATTATCGACACTGATTCCTCCCTTTCAGCCAAAGGCAATTTGGCGCTTGCGGCAGCAGCAGTAACCGAAGTTACACCTGGAATTATTTCCAGCTCAACCTCAGGGTAGGTTTCTTTCACGAATTCATAAAGATAAAGAAACGTGCTGTAAAGCATGGGGTCGCCCAACGTGATGAATGCGATAAGCTTGCCTGCTTTGGCCATGGATGAGACAATAGTGGCGTCTTTGACCCAAAGCTTTCTGTTGTTCATCTCATCTTTGGTCATGGGGAAGACGAGTTCGATAATTTCCGGTGGTTTCGCTCGTTCTTGAAGAATTTGTTGGACCATCCCGAGGGCTATGCTAGGCTTTTTTGCATGCGACTTTGGAACGCAAAGAACGTCAGCTAATTTCAGGGCTTTCACTGCCTTTAGAGTTAATAGTTCTGGATCTCCCGGACCGACACCAATTCCTATGAATTTTCCAGTCAAACTTTTCCACCTATTCGTTAGTAGCCGATATTATGGTGATTGGATTCCTTGCCAACATCATTGTTCCCGCACCAGCCGTTTTCCCTTTAGCTGCAAAAATCTCAACAACGTCGACTTCTTTGAAACCTGATTTTTTGATTTCTTCCAAAGCGGCAGTTGCTGTTTCCAGCAGTATGGCATTTATGACTATTCTTCCATTTGGCTTCAACTTCCTGTGGGCTATTCGTATCACCGACCTAAGCGAGTGACTTCCGCCTATAATGAAGGCATCAACTGCAGGGAGATTAGCCAGAGCCTCAGGTGCAGCTCCGTGAGTAACTTGAACAATGCTCTGCAAACCAAACTTCGCAACGTTGCCCGAGGTTAGTCGCACGGCTTCTTCGTCCTCATCTATAGAGTAGACTTTTCCTTTTGAACCAACCTGCAGAGCTGCTTCAACTGTCAAGCCGCCGGTGCCGCAGCCGACATCCGCCACTACGGACCCTTCACAGAGACGAGCCTTCGAAATCGTAATCACTCGAATTTCTTCTTTAGTTGGCCCTGGAACATTATCACTTTGAGTAAACATTTCGTCAGGTACGCCAGGAGTTTTGTAATTCCACATATCAACCATCTCACATTTCGGTTTTTGAATTTCTATTTATCATCATTACACATAGCGGGGAAAAACTCAATTTTGGAACTCCCATTAAGGTGGTCTCGAGTACGCTTTCGTTGTTTAGAGTCAAATTCTCGCAGATAGAAACAGGAGTCTCCTTGTCTATACCCGCTAAGAGAAGGTATTTTGCGACTTCACGCGGAGGAAAAGTCTTAGGCTCAGGAAGCAACATGACAGTTTTTCCAGTCTTAACCGCTTCGGCAAGCGCTCGTTTCTTTTCAACATCTACCCCGTCATGGAAAGCGAAAATAACTGCATCGTCCCAGCCTATGCAGAGCCGAGCCGCACATGCCTGCATGGAACTTACGCCAGGAATAACTTTAATATCGACATCTTTGTCCATTGACCTTCTCAAGAGTGCCCCTAACAGCCCCGAAAAACCCGGATCACCTGTCGACAAAAGCGCTACTACTTTTCCATTATGGGCTGAAACGACTAAATGTTTTAGTCCTTCCTCCATGTTCTTGGCAGTCAACGCCAAGGTTTCTCCTTTAATGTCCTCTCGAAATAGGTTTAAGCTGCGTTCAGCACCGATTATCACCTGCGAAGCTTGAACTGCTTTTCTTGCGGCTGGAGTTACATAGTCGGGTGAGCCTGGACCCGTTCCGACTATGTAGACTTTAGTCACGGTTCTAAACCTCTTGCGTTTTCGTCGACTCCGAGTATTTTTCCTTCCATGGAGACGATTATGATGCTAAATTTGATTTTGTTCTTTGTCCGATCCGTAACTCGCGCGTGGATCTTTTGGGCTATTCTATCGTATGTAGCCCTTACCAGGTTAATTTTACTGAGGAGTTGGGTGGCTTCTTCCGTGGTGTTCGACTGCAGTACCGCGTTTATGGTTTCTGTGTCTGCACCTACGGAGGCAGCGTAAGCCGCAATGACCTCGTTTCTGGCATCACCCATTTTGTAATGAGTGTTGAAGATTCCTGCTGCCAACTTCACCATCTTGCCCGAGTGACCCAGAAACACAATTTCCTTAACTCCCTTCTCAGCTGCCTTTTCCAGCATGTAACCCACGAAGTCCCCCGTCTGCACTACCTGGTCAGCTGGAACATTAAACAGCTGCTTAGCTATCCTTTCGCCAATGTTTCCTGGAACAAAGAAAACCCGCTCGTAGCCGTGGGCTATAGCTACGTCAATCTGAGGAACCAACGAGCGCCTGCACGCTTCCAGCGACAGAGGCTTTACCACGCCTGTCGTGCCAAGGACGCTTAAGCCACCGACTATGCCCAGTTTTGCATTGAGCGTTTTTTCTGCTATTTTTTCGCCATCTGGAATAGATATTGTGACTTCAGCGCCCTTGCCCTCAGGCAATGCCTCTCTGACGGCGTCTGTTATCATTTTTCTTGGAACAGGGTTAATCGCCGATTCACCCACTGGAACTTGGATGCCTGGCTTGGTCACTTTGCCTATGCCCCCACCGTTTTTTATGGTGATTTTGCCGTCGTCAGTTAGCTTTACAGTTGCGGTTATGTCCATGCCGTTGGTGACGTCAATATCTTCCCCTGCGTCTTTCACGACCGTAGCTACTGCGGAATCGCCTAGTTTCTTGCAGTTCTTGACGGGTATTTCAAAGCGGATGCCAATGGGCGTAGGAATAACAACTTTGTCAACGCAGTTGCTGGTTAGCGTGATTAATGCGGCTTTGGCTGCGGCCGCTGCGCACGAACCGGTAGTGATTCCATACTTCAGAAACTTTGACATTTCAATCCTCTTTTTTAGTCTCTGCCATCGACAGCAACGCGTTGAAAATGGCCACGGCAATTGTGCTTCCGCCTTTGCGTCCTTTAATAATTATATATGGAATAGGCAATTTAGAAATGACTTCTTTGGATGCTGCAGCACCCACGTAACCCACCTCAGTGGCTACAATCAGGGCAGGCTTTGCCGTTCCAGCCTCAACGGCTCGGGCCAATTCAAATGCGGCTGTTGGCGCGTTTCCAATGAGGAATATTGAGCCATTTACGCCGTCTTCTACAGCTAAACGCATAGCCGCAGTTGACCGTGTGATTGACTCGTCATCTGCCATTTTGGTGGCGCGTTGGTCGTCGATGTAGGTGAGAATTTTTCCACCGAACTTTTCCACTCTAGCTTCTTTTATCCCAGCTTTAATCATTTTAACATCTGTGACTATTTTTGAGCCCGCTTTTATGGCGGCGACTCCCGCGTCGACTGCTTTGTCACTGATTACCAACAGCTTGGCAAATTCAGGGTCGGCGGTTGTGTGAACTACACGTTCGATTATTGCTGCATGCTTCTTGGGGGCTTTCGTTAAAATCTCTTGAATTTCAGGTCGGATGAGTTTCATGCTATCTTCGAATATCTGCTTAGAAGCAGCAGGCGCATTTGTGTTTTTATTTTCATTTGCACTTGAACTAAAAGGGACATGATTATGTTCGCGGACTTCTTGACCAAGTGCTTTTAATGCTTTTTCTTCCAAGATTACGGCAATACATTCGTCCGCACCAATAGGTTCCCCATAAACCAATTGAATTCCACTTGCAGAGAGTTGAGATTCCTTGTCTTTTACGCCTATGAGTTCTGGGATCTCCTGCGTGGTGTGCACTCCAGGCGCCAAGAAAGCAGGGATCAAGACGATTTTTTTGACGCCTTTTTTGGCGATGGCATCTATCGCTTCGGGGATGGTAGGCGTGTTCCTCATCATAAAGGAAATTTCGACTACCTTAAAGCTGGAGCGTTTACGCATAATGTCTGCTATTTTCTCGAGGTTTTCTCGGTTGTGTGGAAGCTTGCTTCCATGTCCAATTAGTACTAATCCAACGTTTTCCATTTCAAAATCTCCTTTTTATTCAAGCTGATCTGTTTTTACCCCAATCAACTTTAAAGCAACCTCGATCAGTTCCGAGTCATCCTTTGCAGCGGCTTGCCGCAAGTTTTCGACTAAAGGCAGAAAAGTCTGTTTCAGCAAAATGCTGGTTAAATTATCAACAATTTTCTTTTCACGTTCATCCAAGTCGCTCATCATGTTAAGAGCTTTTAAAAGCTCTCTTTGACGGATTTCTTCTGTTTGAGACAACAATTCGGAAATAATTTTGCTAACATTCTCAGTTTTGAGAGCACGTTCAATTGTGATTAGTTCTTCTTCTATTATTCTTGAAGCATCTTTCACGCTTTTTACTCGCTCCATTTTGTTCTTTTCAGCGATTAGGTGGAGGTCATCGATGTTGTACAGTTTTACGTTTGGGAGCTCATCGGTTCCTTTTTCTACGTTTCGGGGATTGGAAAGGTCAATTACAAGCAAGGTGTCTTTGTTCTGACGAGATACCAGGAATTTTGATACGTTCTCTTTTGTTAGGAGGTAGTGTGGTGCAGATGTGCAACAGAAAACAACATCGGAATCAACGAGAACTTCTCCAAGCTTGTCAAATTTTACTGCTTGGCCGTGAAGTTCCTCAGCCAGTCTCTGGGCACGCTCATGAGTTCTGTTAGCGATGAATATTGGGCTGAGGCAGCGCCTAGCCATGGCTTTAGCGACAAGAGTGCCTGTTTCTCCGGCGCCCATTACTAGAATTTTCTTTTCATTTAAGCTGCCCAGCAGATTTTCTGCAAGCTCAACTGCCGCTGAACCTACTGAGACTGCGCCTTTGTTAATTCCTGTTTCTTTTCTTACTCGCCTGCCAACGTTAACTGACCTATTAAACAATTGCTTGAGGACGGGCCCTGCTCCATTAGTTTTCTCGGCTTCAAGGTAAGAGTCCCAAACTTGGTTGATAACTTGGTCCTCACCAATCACCATTGATTCTAATCCTGATGTGACTCGTAAAAGGTGATTCAAAGCTTCTTTATTTATCGAATATTCGATTGCTTTTGAAGCGGCTTCAATCTGAATCGGGGTCCTTTGGGCGAGATATTCAAAAGCGGCCTTCGCGGTTTCTTCTCCTTTTTGGCTGACCAGGTATAATTCTACTCGATTGCACGTTTGAAGAAGAAGACACTCTTCAACGCCTGCGATGGCAGAAACCTCTTTGTACGCAGTTTCCTTGTCTTTGAACGCGACCGCTTCTAAGAGTGGAACGTGCGCTGTTTTATGAGTAATTCTAACGTTAACGATGTTAACGTTTCTGGCAGATGCCTGCATCGACCGCTAAACCCCTCCATCATTGGATGGATAAACCGACCAGCTTAAATAAAAGCTTTGCTTAATTACCCAAAAGAGGGGTTAAAGGCATAACAAAACTTATTCACAGAGTGGGGTTGGCATATTTGCCCGGGTCTTTGCCCTGCTTCGAAACGTTTGGGAACCTACCAACTGATCTCGTTCGCGAAGACGGACTTGTGGAGGGAAAAACAGCCTCAGATGTGCTTGACATGATAATTATTCCAGGGGGAAGCCTCGTCGAGTCAAACACCCTCAAAGAAGATCTTGCAAGAGAGATTTGCAAAATGGCTGACTGCAGTAAATTTGTTTTAGGAATTTGCTCGGGCTTTCAGATTCTTTCGAATGGAACTGATATCGGACGCTTGTCGGCTTATCCAATCATGCGTAAAGGGCTTGGTTTGATTGATGCAGAGTTCACGCCTCTGATTTGCACGGATCAAGTTAAAGCCACAGTTATCGGAACTAGTTGCCTCACAGATGCAGTGGGTTCTGAAGTATCCGGTTTCCATTGCCACACTTACGGTAACGTTGTCACCCACAAAAAAGCAAAACCCATCCTAGTTTCCCACACTAAGCGACTAAATTATCATGAGAACGCAAAAGATCTTGTTTCCGGAATCTCGAACGATGAGGGCAACGTTGTGGGCGTAATGATACATGGTTTGCTAGACAGAAACCCACTCATTATAGAAGGCATCCAAAAGTCACTAGACATAAGCAACGAGGAGCTTCGGGGAATCAGAGCGGCGAACGGAAAATTGCTGCATCAGATTAAGGCTGAAATTGGAATTTCAACCAATGTTTACGAATGTGAAGCTGTTAAAAAACAAAGTACGCATAGGGCTTTGTTGGTAACTGCGTTAGGAAGTGGTTCTGGCAAAACCTTCATAGTTACTGGGTTGGCAGGCACGCTCAAAAAGAAAGGTTTCAAGGTGGGAGCCGTCAAAGTTGGCGGCGACATCCGAGACGTTGTCCCCGCACTTTACCTGATCAAGGAGCCCATAAGAGATTATTCTTCAATTAGAGTTGGGCAAAGCGGATGGATGATAGGCAACGAATCAGTCAAGCAGGCAGAAAAAGAATACGACTTCCTCATCATCGAGGGAGCCATGAACGCCTTTACGGGGCTATTGAATGAAAAAGTCATGCGCCCTTCTTCCACCGCGGAAATAGCCGCAGCACTTGGAGTTTCCACTGTAGTAGTAGTTACCTGCGATATGGAAGGGATCGAAGGCGCTTTAGTCAACGTTCTGAACTATGTTAATCTTCTGAAGAATCTCGGAGTAAAAACAGAAGGCGTAATCCTCAACAAGGTGCATACAAGCTACTTAACAGAAAACGTTAGGCGATTCATAGAACAAACCTTAACCAATGCGGGGGTTGAGTTGCTGGGCATTGTTCCCCGAGTCGATGTTGAAGGACGAGGTGCAATTCCGGAGATAGAAATCAAATATGAAGAGTTCGGCGCCAAAGCCATAGAAGTCATAGAAAACTCATTGAACATAGACAAGATCATCCATATAGCCGAACCAACCCGGATAACTCAACTGGACTATAATGCTTTAACGGAAAAATTTAGAAACACACTGTTAGGTAATATTTCCTCAGAGGCTTCAAAAAGTGGGAAAACTGAAAAATGCTCATAGACCTAAACCTTGAAGGAAAACGCGTCGTAGTAGTGGGTGGAGGTTCAGAAGGGTACAGAAAAACAGTTGACTTCTTAGACGCAGGAGCCAAAATTTTGGTTGTAAGCCAATCCTTTTCGAGCAACATGACAAAGCTGTATAGCGAAAAAAAGATCTCAATTCTAAAAGAAAAAATTGAAAACGCAGAATCTTTCATGGACAGTTTTGACCCTAAGCCAGACATAGTTGTCGCAGTCACAAGTAACAGCGAATTCAACTCCAGCCTAATTGACTGCGCGAAATCGTCGGGATGCATGGTTTACGCTCCGGACAATCCTTTGGTTAGCGATTTTGCTCTTCCCGCGACGGCAAGTGTTGGGGACGTAAGAATTGCAGTTTCAACAGGCGGGAAAAGCCCTGCAATGGCAAGCGTCCTGAGAAAACGGATTGAGAAAATGATTACTGCCGAGGATCTGCTTCAAATAAAACTCCAGGAGTATTTGCGGGATCTTTTGAAAAGGCAGGGGGGCGACCAAAAAGTTCGTAAAGAACTCCTCTACAAAGTGATCGAGGACTTGGATATTCAAAGGCTTCTCAAGGAGAATAAGTTTGAAGAAGCCAAGGAAAAAGCGGCAGATATTGTTCAAAAGACTTAATTAAAAAAATCAAAGTAACAATTTCACAATAACGTTAAGTTAAAAAGATTTAGGAGATAACAGCATGAGTTTCCCACAAGTTAGAATGCGAAGGCTCAGAAGAACAGCTGCGTTGAGAAATATGATAAACAACGTTAAGCTTCAGCCAAGTGACATAATTTATCCTCTTTTTGTTGATGAAAACGCCAAAAAACCAATTCCTATAAAGAGCATGCCGGGAGTTTATCGGCTCCCCCTCAACGACGTAGTGAATGATGTTCGACATGCGATGGAGCAGGATGTTAAATCGGTTATTCTTTTTGGAATACCCTCCAAGAAGGATGAAACGGGGTCGGGTGCATTCGCGACCGATGGAATTGTTCAGAAGGCGATTAAGAAACTGAAAGATGAGTTTAGTGAAGAATTAGTTGTCATAGCCGACATTTGCCTCTGCGAATACACGAGTCATGGACACTGCGGCATCCTAAAGGATGAGCAAGTTCAAAATGATCAAACGCTTGCAATCCTACAGAAAGTAGCAGTCAGCCAAGCACAGGCTGGAGTTGACATTGCAGCACCTTCCGCCATGATGGATGGACAAGTTGAATCTATAAGAGAAGCTCTGGATGATTCGGGTTTTGACCAAACCGCAATAATGGCTTACTCATCAAAGTACGCCTCCAGCTTCTACGGTCCATTCAGAGACGCAGCCGACTCAACACCTAAGTTTGGCAACCGAAAAAGTTACCAGATGAGTTGGGGAAATCAGAAGGAAGCTCTCAGAGAAATCGAGTTAGACGTTAACGAAGGTGCAGACATTGTCATGGTGAAGCCGGCGTTAGCCTACATGGACATAATAAGCTTAGCTAAAAAGAAATTTGACGTGCCAGTCGCAGCCTACAACGTAAGCGGGGAATATGCCATGATAAAAGCTGCCGCACAAAATGGGTGGATTGACGAGAAAACGGCTGCTCTTGAAGTTCTAACAGGAATTAAGCGTGCTGGCGCAGACACGATTATAACCTACTTTGCAAAAGACGTGAAAGAATGGCTGAATCAAACTTAGAAGACACAAAGTCAAAAGCGTTGTTCGAAAGGGCAAAGAGGGTTCTTCCGGGCGGCGTGAACAGTCCCGTCAGGGCTTTCGAACCCAACCCTTTCTTCGTGACACGAGCGAAAGGCTCAAAAATTTACGGTGCCGACGGCGAAACATACATTGATTTTTGTATGGCCTACGGCGCCCTTTTACTTGGTCACGCCGACAGAGAAGTCATGAAGGCGGTGACCGCCCAGCTTCGAAAAGGTTCACTTTATGGTGCGCCAACTGAATTGGAAGTAGAATTCGCCGAATTCATACGGAAACTGGTTCCAAGTCTGGAAATGCTGCGGCTGGTTAACACGGGAACAGAAGCCACAATGCACGCCGTAAGGGCTGCAAGAGGGTACACTAGGAGAAAAAAACTTGTTAAGTTTGAAGGATGCTTCCATGGATCTCACGATAGCGTACTCGTGAAGGCGGGTTCGGGCGCGGCGACATTCGGAGTTCCTAATTCAGCTGGAATTCCTGAAGAGACAACAAAGAACACGATTGTCTTGCCTTACAACAGCCTTGACACCTTAGAAACGGTTTTCAAGCAGCAGGGAAACGAAATTGCCGCGGTCATTGCGGAGCCAGTTATCGGCAACGCCGGTCTCATCTTGCCCAAGACCAACTATCTGAACGAGTTGAGAAAGATCACCCGAGAATATGGATCCATTTTAATTTTCGACGAAATAATTACGGGTTTCCGACTCGACATAGGAGGCGCGCAAAAACACTTCAATATCAAGCCTGACATTACCACATTGGGCAAAGTGCTCGGCGGCGGCTTCCCAATTGCGGTGTTTGGCGGAAGAAAAGAGATTATGCAAAACATGTCGCCCATAGGAAGTGTTTACCAAGCGGGAACTTTCAGCGGGAATCCCGTTTCAGTGGCAGCGGGCTACACTGCCCTAAAAATCCTCAACCTTAATGAATCAGAGATATATCCGAATCTTGAAAAGAACTGTTCTGAACTAAGCAAAGCCCTTGTAGACTTAGCTGCGGACTATCATTTAGATGCACAAGTTTACAACCTTGCTTCAATGTACCAAATATTCTTCTCGTCACAGCCGATTTGCGACATGGCAACCGCTAAATCCGCAGATACTCAAATGTTCCAAACATACTTCCATGAACTCCTAAAGCAAGGAGTTTTCATTCCGCCTTCCCAGTTTGAGACTTGTTTCTTATCTTCAGCACACACAGAAAAAGATCTGAAAGCTGCAGTGAACGCATTTGACAAAGCTCTGAGGGTTGCATCAAAAACAAAGAGTAGGTTTGCTTAAAATGAAGTTGATTGTTGGCACCAGAGGAAGCAGGCTTTCCAGAATGCAGACCGCAAAGTTCCTTGAAGATCTTAAGCAAGCACACCCGGAAGCAGAGTTTAAGCTTAAGATTATAAAGACATTGGGCGATGCGGAAAAGCTAAAACCACTTTTCACGATTGATAGCCAAGGCATTTTCGAAAAAGAAATCGATCAGGCACTTATGAAAGGAGAAGTAGACTTCGCAGTCGCCAGCCTCAAAGATGTCCCCACCGCAGAAGTAACTGACACCGTTGTTGCCGCTATACCTAGGCGGGCTTCACCTTGTGATGTGCTTATTTCTAAAGACAAGACCGCTTTGAAAGAGCTGCGAAAAGGCGCAGTTATCGGAACGGGCAGTTTGAGAAGACTTGCGCAGGTTAAACATTTACGTCCTGACCTTGATGTTCAGCCTATTCGAGGCAACGTCGATACCCGGATCCAGAAAGTAAGAAGAGGCGAAGTAGACGGCATAATAGTCGCCGAGGCGGGTTTGGAACGAATGGGGTTAGCCGACCAGGTTACAGAGAGGTTCTCGCTAGAGTTGTTTCCTTCAGCGCCTGGGCAAGGTGCCTTAGCTGTCGTGACCAGAAAAAGCGATTGTAAGACAATGAAGTTTTTAAGTGTAATGGAGCATGCGCCGACTCGTTCCGAAGTTACGGCGGAAAGAAGCCTTATGCTTCAGCTTGGTGGCGGCTGTCGAGTGCCCATCGGGGCAGTTGGGAAAGCAAATAGTCATGCATTAACTCTTCAGGGTGTAATGTTTACTCTTGATGGGAAAAGTAAAATCGAAGGTTTTGAGCATGGTGACGTTAACGATGCGGAAGCTCTCGGCAAGAAAGTTGCTCAAAGACTTTTGGAGCAGGGAGCCAAAGAAATCGAGCTAAAATGGAGAGAAAAATATGGTCCATGGTAAAGTTTTTTTAGTGGGCGCGGGACCGGGCGACCCCAAACTGCTTACGGTGAAAGCTGAGGCGCTTTTGAAGACGGCAGAGGTGGTAGTCTATGATCGCTTGGTTGGCGAAGAAATCCTTAAATTGGTTCCTGAAACTGCCGAGAAAATATATGTTGGGAAACGAACGGGCAAGCATGTTGTTCCCCAAGAAAAAATCACTGAACTGCTCGTCGAAAAAGCACTCGCTTGCAAGAACGTGGTCAGGCTGAAGGGTGGGGACCCATTTATTTTTGGCAGAGGCGGCGAAGAAGCTGAAGCATTAGCCGACAACAAAATTGAGTTTGAAGTGGTGCCAGGTGTTTCTTCATCCGTTGCAGCACCGATGTACGCTGGAATTCCCTTGACGCATAGAAACTTCGCTTCATCCGTGGCAATAGTAACAGGTCACCGAGCAGGAGAAGGAGAAAGAACCGTTGATTGGGCCAAGATTGCAGGCGCAGTCGACACTATTGTGGTTCTCATGGGCGTTGAGTCTTTAGATGCAATCACGAAGAAGCTGTTGGAAGGCGGGTTAAACCCAGCAACACCCGTGGCCGTAATCGAAAAAGGAACTTCGGCGGAGCAGAGAACGGTAACTGGTACCATCAACAATATATTCAAAGTTGCAGAGGCAGCAAAAATAATGCCTCCAGCCGTTATAATCATAGGCGAAGTTGTCTCCTTGGGCAGGAAACTTTCATGGTTCAAAACCAATCCGCGTTGAAAGGCAAAACCATAGCCGTGACCCGCCCATGCGGTCAAGCTGACGAAGAAGCAGAAATTATAATGAAAAACGGCGGCAGCCCATATTTGATCCCGACCATAGAGATCAAGACTCTGAACGACTTGTCGCCCATAAAAAAGTTTATTGAGGAACTTACACTGGGAAAATTTGACTATGCCGTTTTCATGAGTGTAAACGGAGTAAAACACCTTTTAGCAGCCGCTGAAAACCTTAATCTCTCAAAAGAATTATTGGGTGGTTTAGAAAAAACTGTCATTGTGGCGGTAGGACCCAGAACCGCAGAGGAACTTAGAACCCACCACATTGACGTGAATCTTGTTCCCTTAAAGTACACCTCAGAAGGAATTGCAGAATGCATGCAGCCCTTAGGCGTCTTCAAAAAGAAAATAGCAATTCCCAGAACATCCTCAGCAAACCCAACTCTAAAAGAAAAACTAACAGAGATGGGCGGCATAGTTAAAGAAATCTTTGTTTACGAGTCGGGACTTCCTGCTGAAAGCGAATTGACAAAAAAGTTTTTACATGATTTGTCATCGGGAAGGATTCACGCCATCGTTTTTGGAAGCGGGTTATGCGCGAAGAATCTTTTTGAAATGCTCAAAGACATAGTCTCGCCGGATGAACTTGCGTCACTTTTGGGCTGCAAAGCAACAGTTGTCGCTATCGGACCGGTGACTGCAAGGACTTTGATCGAAATAGGTGTTAAAGTTAACGTGAAGCCAGAGTCACATACGTTTAAAGACGCAATAAGTGCGTTAGTCCGATTCTGGCAGGCGGATTCACGAATTAGCTATTAGGTTTAAGCGCCACGTCATCTTTTCTTCAGGATTTTTAATACGAAGATCGCGTCAAGATTTGAGGTTCATAATTGATAAATCAAACATTCACTAAACCAATGAAGGATAGTAATGGAAACCAATCAAGAAACACAGATACCCTGTGCCAAATGCCAATCGTATAATGCAGAAAGAAGAAAATTCTCCTGCAAACCTCACATCTGCAAAGAACTCTCAGCATGGCTTCTAAAACATGTTCCCCAACTCGCGCCGAACCCAAACAAGATTGAATGGCATCTTCAGGAAACTATAATCCCGTACGTGGTTTAAGCCACGCGCATTACTTTCTGAGCAGCAGTTTAATCTCCTAAAACTGTTGTTGCGACTCAACAGTCACAAAACTATACAACAGCAAGAAGCCTACTTTTATGGTGTGAAATTCAAATCTCTACATGAAAAATCAAGGCTCCTTGACAGTTCAATAGATGAATATCTCAAGGCAAATGGAAGTTTTGTTCCAATGCGCCAGCTGCAGGAAAAAGTCCAAGCTGTTTTTCCCGATGCTGTTATGGTTAATTTTGGGTTGCATAAACTTGTTTTTCACCTGCGGCATAAGAGCCATGAGTTGGTTCTTAAAGTTGGGAAGGCACAGGCGGTGGAGCGTGACCACAGAGTCTACAAGCAGATGCCGCCAAACTTGAGGCATGTGTATCTTGCAAGGATTTTTTGGCACACCCAATATTCGATTCTACAGGAGTACGGCGTTGAAGCTGACGTTTCATCGGAGAGCCTTGCACAGCTCAAAGAGATAGCGGAGCAGTACGGCTTATTGGACATAACATGCGACAACGTCAGGAGCGTAGACGGAAAATTGAAAATCATAGATGCAAACATCGCGCCAACGGGGCTATTTCCACTCTGGAAAACGGCTGATACCATCAGGGACATCTTACCGCCGCCAATCAGAAAAGCAATAAGGAAGACCCGACTGCTCATCAGCGTTAAGGAAAAATAGGTACAGTTTTGATTGTTTTCTTTCTTTTGTTTTTTCGGAAAAACATATCAAGCCGATGCATTCATCATGAAAGTGTAACATGACAGTCACTTCGCCTCTGCAAAACGTCCATGGTTCAGACAACTGGCTAAAAGACATTTTGAACGCGGCGAAACTGGCAAGCACCGACCAACTGTTTACACGGACCTCAGAGGACAGCCTCTGCGTTTTATGCAAAGGCGCAAGGTTTCTCTGTGGCAAAACCCGTTGCCCAATCATGCTTAAAGTAAACTACTTCCTAAAAAGCGTCCCCTTGATGAGCGAAGACATCGCCGGCATGTCGCCCCCAAGCGTTTTCATTGGGCGAATTGGATACCCAAACGTCTATGCAGGACCCCTTGTCCCACCTATTCATGAAGACACGGCAATTTACGATTTGCCTGAACGATGGTTCGGTAAATCCATGGATGAAATCGTCGGTTTCCGCAGTCTCCTTGTAAGGGGAAAGCACAGGGTTAATGTAAGAAACTTCAATAGCGCTGGGAAGATCCTGGATCAAACCCGCGAGCTAGCCCTTGCCGACAGCAGCGTAGACATCGAATTGAACCTCACCAAAAAACCTCACAGCTCCCTCTTTCTTGACGACAATGTGCAACCGTTCGGTCCCTCCGCGCCCATTCGGGACTTACATGTCGGCAATGCACGCTATGACGACAAAATAGAGAAGGCATACTACGACTCGGATCTTCGTGCTCAACCCGCGGTGCTTGAACTCTACGGAAAGGGAGTTATGGTTAGTAAGATCCAAAAGGCATTCAGTGTGGGTGCATTCGGAGTGGAAAAAAACAGGCGTTTAGTTCCGACGCGCTGGAGCATAACTGCCGTCGACGACATGATCTCTAAGAATTTGATGACGAAAGTAAGAACCTACCCTGAAATCAACGAGTTCCGCGTTTACGAATCAATCTATTTGGATAACGTTTTTGAAATCTTGATGATTCCGCAACAGTGGAGTTACGAATCCATGGAAGCTTGGTACCCCGGCACCGTTTGGAACCCAACGGGCAACAGCATTGCAATCTATTCGGATTGGGAAGGCAACAGTGGGCGAACAACTTACGCTGCAATAGGCGGCTGCTATTACTCCGCCCGGCTGGCAACGTGTGAGCAGCTTGAGAGAGAACGACGGCAAGCCACAGTTGTAGTGTTACGGGAAGCACGACCTGGGTACATAATGCCAATCGGCGTCTGGCAAGTCCGTGAAAACGTCAGAAACGCCATGAAGCAGAAACCCTTCGTTTTCAAAAGTTTGGCAGAGTCGCTGCAGTTCATCGGCGGCAGATTTGAGATTCCTATGCAACGTTGGATATTGCAAAGTGAACTATTGAAGAAGGCGTTGTTCCAAAAGAAAATATCCGACTTCTTCAAAGCTTAATCGCGGACCATCCTGTCGAAATTGAAGTTTTCAGTTGGGTGACAACAAATTTTAAAAAAGAAGCATCATTATACTCTGAACTGAATCCTATGTTAAACCCTGCCTTGAGAAAGTTCCTTTTGCCCTTTGCACCACAAAAAAGCAAGGAGCCTTTCAACGCGGAACTTGAAGAAGCCACCGTTTACGCGTTCGCGGAGCTTGAAAGAGTTAAGGGCGGCGGATTAATTTTGAAGCAGCCTGAGGAGAAGCTCGTGTTTTTAGCCAAAATCGGCTATCCACTTTGGTTGCTTCCCAATGGCGAAACAACCTACATTTTCGATGATTTAAAAAACACAAAGTACGTTATGACCTATTTTGAATTGCCTTCTACAAAAGCCTTCACAGATGGTCTAGAAACCAACTCCAAGACTATAGAGAACTTCATGACTTTCTTATCCGATCACAGTAACTATTTTTTGCAGCCGAAAAAGGAGAAGGAGCTTTCGGTTGACAATTTGATCGTCGACTCGGATTTCAAACGGGAATTTGCCATTTACCGCCGCGAAGCCGTTGAAGTTACGGCTCAAACGACAAACGCTTTGCTCCCACCTGTTCAGCAAGAAACTGCAGTTTCATCGCTCTTGACGGAAATTGTGTATCTGCAGGCTGGTGCGAGGGAAGACGCAAACAAGCTTGCTGAATGCCTAAGATCCGTCAAAAGAACAACAGGCGAATACGTCGCGGACCTTGATTACGCTGCGAAAGCCGTCGAGGACGAGGCAAACGCCAAAATTAAAGCTCAACAAGAATTCATAAACCCCAAAATCATGAACCTGAACAACCTTTACAAGAAGCGAATAGCAGACGTCACCAGAAGCTTTGACCGAGAACTTGAAATCTGGGTGAAAATAAAGTCGAAGAACGAAAAACACACGGAGAATGACCAGGAAAAAATTAGAACCTACATGCGAGAAGCCGAAGCTCAAGCATCAAAAAACCATGCTATTTACGAGAAGCGATGGAAAGAAAAAATTGCACAAACAAAAAAAGAAATCAACGGAATAAAGAAAGAACTAAAACGCGCTGAAAAAAACATTAAAAACCTCACAAAACAGAAAAAATCGCAGACAACCAAGTTCCAGTTTGAATTGGAAACGGAAATTAAGCGGCTCCGCCAGCCCCTATACGACTTGGAGGTCGCCCGCGACGCCAAAATGCTTGTTTTTAAACGGGAAACAGAGAAGCTGCTTAAACTCGAAAAACCCTTAGTCGACGGGCTTAACGACGCGATTAAACTGGGAGAAACCGTGAACGCGAAGTTCGCAGTGCTTGGCAATGTAGATCAACAACTGAAGAGCCCAGCTCTATTCTACATTCCTTTCTACGCTGCATACTACCAATCGGGATCAAGCAGACGCTTCATTTTTCTTTCCCCGTCCACAGCAAGCGACGAAGGTTTCAGCTCCAAAATTAAAGGCGCATTGGGCAGGTCAAAGATTAAGCAGCTTGTGATTCCACGTTTCAAAGCCATTTCGAGTTTGATCGACAACATACAAGTCCTTGTTAAACAGGACAGCTCCTTAGACAGTCAAATCCGAAGTTTAGGAGAAAAAAACAACATTTTGAACAGCCCTTTAATGCGCGGCAAAATTGCCGATGGATCGCTTCGCCTCAGAAGTGAAGGTTGGCTTTCAGACAAGGAATACGAGGAAGTAAACGACAGTTTGGCATGACTCTTGGAATAAAGTTTCTAGCCATTTTAGAAGAAGACTTATAGGTTGCCACTGTTAACCTGTGGTGGTTTCTAAAATGGTAAACCTATTTGTCAAAGAAGAAGAAAACGAAGAAGATTGCGACGACTGCGACTGCGAAGATTGCGAAGACGAAGAATAAAGCAACTCATCACTTCTTTTTTTCTTTAAAACCACTTAATTTAAATGTGTTCCTCGAAAAACTTAATGCGCTCTTTCGCCTTCAATAAACCTAAGGCGATTTTGAAATGAAAAAGTTTACGGGAAAAACCTCAACTGCGATAATCCCATTTCCCAAGGATAAGATTTTGCTTGTCAAAAGGGACACGGTGCCTTTCAAAGGCTACTGGGCGCTGCCCGGAGGCAGAATGGACCTAGGCGAAACCGTCGAGCAAACAATTGTTCGCGAGTGTAGGGAAGAAACGGGGCTTCAGGTAGAAATAACCGGTAAAATAGGGGAGTATGTGGAGAAGGGAGTTAAGGATGATGTGGATTATGAGTATTACCCAACGTGCTTTTTAGTCAAGGTGGTCGGGGGAGAAATAAGGCGGCAAGAAAGCGAAATCCAGGAAATACGGATTTTCAGTCTAAAGCGTCTGCCTAAGGTTTTGGCGTTTGAGCACTATAAAATGATTGAGGATTACTTGAAAGCTGCGAAAGATTTTCTTTAGATAAAGAATAATTGGATATTCTCATAGGCGTGTGCGAGTGAAATCATTTGATTTAGGTGGTTATTCTCCGGTGTCTCTTGCCTTGGTTTATTTGGAAGATCTAAACCTTCTTGGTTTCAGGTAGTTCCATGGTGCGTAGTGAAGGCCATAGAAGAAAACGAGTACGCCGAAAGCGATTATCGTAACTCCGACAACAATCGCTATGACAGCCAGAAATGCATCAGCTGCGATTATCCCGCTAGATGAAGCCTCTAGTGGCACTCCAAAAGTCAAAAATACGCCAAGGGCAAGTGCAGATGTGCCTAGAATTGCGAGACCTACGTCACTCTTTTTGACTCCATTAATCTTTCCGTAAACTGTTACAAAAGTAAGGAATGCAATTCCTGCTGCAAAAAGTGCAATGATCTCAACCCAATATACAGGCATAATGTGTACTGTAGGGTTCCCTTCGGCGTCATATATTGTTACGTTCTTAGTGAATTCAAAGAGGTAACTTGCTAACCCCCAAAGAACCACCCCAAGCGCAACGAAGCTGATTCTAATTTTTTGTAGGCTAATATTACTCATAGCTGCTTTTCCAATGCCTTCCTTATTTCACCAAGAACCTCTGAGAAATCTGCATCTTTATCAGGTTTCATCCCCTTTTTGGATACTTTCGCTACTGTCTTGTAGCCTTTGTTTTCCAGCTGCTTTTCGATTTTTTTCATTGCTCGCTCGTTTCCGAAGGCGCGGTAAGTGCAAAACAAGATGACCTTCTTTCCCTCTGCCATAGGCATGTTTTCAACAAAGGCTGTTGCTTCTTTCGCAGGGCTGGCGCCTTCAACAGGGTTACCGATAATTAAGACATCAAATTCTGCGAGTGCTGACGGCTGCGTTGATCCCATGTCGAAAATCGGCGCTTTGAACGCATCGGCTATTGCTTGGGCTAAACGTTTTGTGTTTCCCGTTCTTGAAAAGTAGACAATACACGGCTTCATAATTTCCATTAGCGTTTAGTCGGTTAATATAACCTTCTATATAGTCCTCCAAGCATCGACGGTGTTAATTTTAATAGTTCAGCAATAATAGTTGGTTTGACCGAAAATGATGGATTACGCGGTTATTGCCGAAGCTTACGAGAAAATTGAAGCAACCTCAAAACGGCTTGAAATGACCGATTTGCTAGTTGACCTACTCAAGAGAACACCAAAAGACGTCATTGCAAAAGTCGTATATTTAACTCAAGGCAAACTGTACCCAGATTTCCTGGGCGTCGAAATGGGCGTCGCTGAAAAACTAGCCATCAGAGCATTAGCTCGTGCTGCTGGGCAAAGCGAAAGCCTAATCGAGTCGGAACTGCAGAAAAGCGGGGACATCGGCGAAACATCCCAGAAGCTCCTGTCAAAAAGGAAACAGTCAACCTTTTTCAACGTTAAGCTGACAGTGGAGCGGGTTTATGAGACCTTGGATAAGTTGGCTAAAACTTCAGGTTCTGGCGCAGTCGACACGAAAATGGCGATGCTATGCGGATTGTTAACTGATGCATCGCCAAATGAGGCGAAGTGGATTATTAGAACGGTAACTGGTAACCTGCGGCTTGGAATCGCGGACATGACCGTTCTTGATGCCTTAGCAATCGCGTACGCAGGGGGAAAAGAATCTCGGGAAATAGTTGAGCGAGCGTATAGTATTTCATCTGACCTTGGTAGAGTTGCAAACGTTGTGGTTGAACAAGGTCTAGAGGGAATTAGAAAATTCACAGTTATGGTTTTCGAGCCTATAAGGCCCATGCTGGCTGAAAGGTTAGCGTCACCTGAAGAAATCCTCGACAAGTTAGGAGGTAAATGCGCAGCCGAGTACAAGTACGATGGCGAACGTATCCAAGCTCATAAGAAAGGGGATAAAGTGATATTGTTTTCGCGACGTTTAGAAAATATTTCCAGCCAATACCCTGACGCGGTGGATTTAATCAAAGAAAAGATCTCTGCTAAAGAAGCCATTTTGGAAGCGGAATGCGTCGCAATGGATTTGGATACTGGCGACATGCGTCCTTTTCAGGAGCTTATGCACCGGAGGCGCAAATACGGCGTCGAAGAAGCCATTTCTCAATACCCGATTTCCCTTTTTCCCTTTGACTTGCTCTACGTGGACGGGGAAGACTTAACCCAAAAACCCCTCAGGGAAAGACGAAAAAAACTCCAATCCACCATTAAGGAAACTGACCGCGTTAAACCAGCTATCCAAAAAATCGTAAAGAATCCCAAGGAGCTTGAAGATTTCTTTGAAGAAGCAATAGAGAAGGGCTGCGAAGGATTAATGTGCAAATCCATTGCGGATAACTCGCCTTACCAAGCAGGAAGCAGAGGTTGGCTATGGATAAAGTATAAACGCGACTACAAAAGCGAAATGACAGATACCGTGGACTTGGTGGTTGTCGGCGCATTTCACGGTAGAGGAAAACGTGTGGGAACCTACGGCGCCCTGCTGTTGGCCACATACAACAAAAAAGCGGACACTTTTGAAACCGTAACTAAATGCGGAACAGGATTCACCGACAAAGACCTCATAACACTTCGTGATACCCTAGCGAAACATCTGATTCCCCGCAAAAACACCCGCGTCCAATCCACATTGCAGGCTGACGTCTGGTTTGAACCTAGCTTGGTGCTTGACATTTTAGGCGCAGAAATCACTCTTAGCCCAATCCACACATGCGCAATGAACTCAATTCGTAAAGGCAGCGGCTTAGCAATCCGTTTTCCGCGGTTCACAGGAAAATACCGAAACGACAAAGCCCCGGAAGACGCAACATCTTCAAAGGAAATCGTTGAAATGTATCGAGCGCAACTTAAGAAAATCAGCGAAACTCCTAACCCGTAAAATGCTCCTGGGAAAAAGCTATGCTAAGACTGATAAGCATCTACTGACAAAATAAGTGGCGTGGGATTGGTTTGTCGCAAGATCCAGAGAAAATGAAGTCGCTTATCGCTTTCAAGAAGAGGCTTGAAGACCAACTTGAAAAATTGGCCGCTGAATCCAAAGAAGTTCAGGATTCGTTGGACGCGGTTAACGAGATTTTGCTTGATAAGGGGTTTAGACGCCTAGACCTCAAAGATGCCGCTGCAACGTCGACGCCTCCGCCTAGTCCTAAAGAAGTTGTCTTGCCCAAATCAGGGCCTGAAGCACCAAAAGTTGTGATTCAACGACCGCCGGAGCAGGTAAAAACCGCTGAACCCCAGCAATCCCTGGAAAGGGAGCCCGTTATCCCCCTCAAAACCATGGCTGAAGAACCCTTAGCGCTGATAATCTTTGACAAGCAGGGAATGCATGTGTTGCCTGACGAAACCAAAAACTTCAGCGTCAACACCCTGCCCTTCAACAATTTCTTAGTTGAGAAAGTTTTCGCTAAAATGCAGGAGAAAGATGCTGAGTTAGTGAAGACCAAGCAGTTAACGCCGGATAAAGCGTTTTCCTTCAATGTTGTGCGTGAGGGCGATTTGATTAGGGAAATAGTGATTCGAAACGTCGACGAAGAAAGGCTCAAGGAGCTTAAGTCTAGCATCCGCTGGACTTTCGAGAAAATGCATGAAAAAATGAAAAGTGCCCAAAGCTAAACTAAATGTTTCTGAAAGGTCTCAGTTATTCTGTTTTTGGGGCACAAGCCAACTAGCCGTTCAGCTTCCTTGCCATCTTTGAATAGGATCATTGTTGGTATGCTGAAGACTTGGAAGCGTTCAGCCGTAGCTGAGTTCTCGTCGACATCAAGCTTGCCAACCAAAACCTTACCGCTAAACTCCTTCGCTAACTCCACAATTGTCGGCGCTAAGGCTCGGCAGGGTCCACACCAATTCGCCCAAAAATCAACCAAAACAACCTTGTTTTTCTGTATTGTTTCTTCAAAATTTGCGTCTGTAACATGAAAAGGTTCAACACTCATAGTTAACAACACCTTATGACAATAATAATTTCCGGCACGTTTCATATAAACCGTTCGCGACGCGTTTTGAGCTTGTTCTCCCGCAAATCCTTCGCGGGGATTTTTTGGGTTTTGACTGCAACGCTTAAATGAGTTCGGTCTCCCTAAATTCATGTTAGAAGGCAGTTTTTTTTGAGCGTCAACTCCAATGAAACAGGGCGTTTCGCACACAGTTTGGATGCGGCTAAGAATTACGGTGAAGTCTGGCAGATCGTTAAGGAAACGGTGCAGTATGCTTTGGGCACAAGAAGAGATAGCATGATGCTGTTTTTGGATGATTTGCCCCTGCAGTTGGGAGCTTACTACCCCGTGGGAACCAACAACATCGTTTTGAATAGGGCGCTGGTTGAAATTGTCGAGGCATCCGTAAGCTCCAAGCCAACGGTCAACGCCCTGGTTTACAACCTCCTTTTGCACGAGTACCTGCATGCGCTAGGCGACTACACAGAAACTGGAGTCAGACGAGGAGTTGTCGACGTCGCAACGAAATGCTTCGGCCAAGAGCATATCGCGACAGTTGTTGCCCGCAAAAGTCCATGGGTGCTTCTAAAAGACATCCCGCTTGGGCCACGCACAGGACCTAAACGCGTCATGCAAATCGTTAAAGACTTCGAGAAAACAAGCAAATACATAGTATAAGTCGGTGATGGCAGATTTCTGCGGAAATTTTTGTTTGTGTTTTGGGTTGCTTTTTTGCGGAAAAGCTTAAATCATCTGCAGGTTGCGTCAACTATAGTCTACTAAAGTCAACAAAAGTCTACTAAAGTCAATAGAAGTCAGCGAAAGTCTACTAACGTCAACTAAAGTCAACAGACGCATTTCCCTTCTGTCAGCTAAATTTTTCCGCCAACCCAACGTCGTACCCAGTTATGCGCATTAATTATTTTTAAGCAAATCTATGATGCTCGACGTCTTTGGATGGTACAACTATCAGTTTCCACATTGATTAGCGCTTGCGGGAAAGTTTCGTTTTCTTCATTGTATCTTTCAGGATGTCTGCGCTTATCACTTACCCAAGTTACTCTGTTTTCCATTATGTTTCACCCAAAGAGTACAGCATCCCATTAACTATAAGGAGATTGCAGCGTCCCAGGTAAGACAAACATTAACTCAAACATCACTTCTGATCTTTCCATCAACAATCAGACCGTTCGATTTCGGTTTCTTGAAGTTCAATTTTTCCATCTTTAACGATTATCGCGTTAACTTTGCCGAAAAACTCAGTATATCCTATTACCTTATTTTCGGTCATGTATCTTCTATCACTTTTTATCAATTGCAGTACTTAGCCTTTGCCACCTCTGTTCGTTTCTTTACGGTATGGAGGGTTTAAGATTTTTCCGCGCTTTGAAGGAGCGGTCATTTTCTTTCTTGCAAACACAATAGATACTAGGATCAATACTGAAACAAGTAACAGAATTATCCAAAATGAAAACTCCGGAGTAGCAGTTTGCGAAATCAAGCTAAAATATTTGCTTAATGCAGGTTTGGGATTTGAATAAAAATCATATAGACCAAATGAGGTCGTATTGTAATCGTACAAATTATTGGCGACATTATTATCATTAAGTTCATACCAGAAGTATGCTTTTACGTGCTGAGATTTCAAAAGTGCGTAACTTGAACTGAGATAATCTGATTGTTCTTGTGGACTGTACGCGATGTCATCATATGGTTCCGAGTATTGTCCGGTTTCTGTAATCCAAACATCTTTTCCAGTAATCTCAGTAAATTTTCGAAGGGAACTTACATAGGAATCCCCAGCGTATTTTGCAGCATATTTTCCATATGGATAAGCGTGTAAAGCTACAGCATCGCAGTAGTTCATCCCGCCTAAATTGACGACGGTCTGGGCGAAGTTTTCCGAGTAATCAACCCACGTGTAACCAGATGGATATTGAACCAACGTCGTATTAGAGGGCCCATCTGTGCTTGTATAAAGGGGTAATCCGCCTAACCCCAGTACGGTAGCGTTTGGATAAACTGATTTAATTATGGGATAAGCGGTGCTCATTAATTCTACATACTGTGCTGCAGTTCCATTGAATACGCCAAAGTAATTGGAACTGAAACATGGTTCATTCCATATTTCCCAAGCGGATATTCCGCTTCCATACGTAGATATGGCTTCTGTAACTGCGTTTTCCCAATCAATTATTGAGAACGTGTGGTTGAAATTCATCGTCCATTGATCTAAGATTCCTAGAACCTGCAAATGATTTTGCTGAGCTAAAGTATAAACAGTATTCCAATTACTCGCGCTTTGATTGAAATCTATATCGTCGCTGACCCAATTAACTCCATTTTCTGCTAATGTTGCTGCTTGTTCCGCGTTTAATTCATGGCACATTACGCCATTTATCATTGTAGGTGCTTTTTCTTGAGTGGAATTGGATTGGGCTATTAAGGTTGGCTGCAAAATCGGCATGCCTATCAGGAATAACGTTACAAAACCAATTAGCCCCAGTACACTTCTACGCATAAAGCTTTAGGCTTGTAAATAACTACTTAATCCTTCTCTTATTTCATCTCATCCCTGTGTTCAGAAACCTAAACAGGCTCTAAACTTGCTAAAATAAATTTCAGCTAACAAATACACCGATAATACTGCAAATAGCACGTATTTCAGAGCTTAGTCACGAAATCTGAACGAAAAAATAAGCGCTTAGTCAACAAACCTATACGAAAATCCTTTTATCGCTTTATCGGTTTTAGCAAATGGAAACGAATGAAAAAGAAAAGAAACGTGGGTACATTAGCATTTGCATTTATTGCTATCTTGTGCCTATCGTTGTTCCCAGCATTTATGCCGAAGGTGAATGCTAAACAATCTTCCGGCGTTGGAGGTCCAACAGTCACTCAACTGTGGAAATTCACACCGATTTCGAGTGAAGTCTATACGCCTGTTGTAAAAGATGGCTTCGTTTACGTGACCTCTCAGGACTATGGAGGTCTTCCTACAGGCATCATCTGCATTGGCGCTTCTACAGGCAATCAAATATGGAACCAAACTGGTCTATTCGACATGTTCACGGTTTCAAACGGCTACATTTACGTTGGCGATCAAAGTGTTGTTTCCTGCTTAAACGCTTACAACGGTGTCCGATTATGGAATTATACTACCGGCAACGCAGTTTCTTCATCGCCTGTTGTTGTTGGAAGCACGGTCTTCGTTGATGGCTACAACCTTAACGGCAGAGGCGGCTTAGTTTATGCTTTTAACTCATCAACAGGAAAAGAAATATGGAGCTACTCAAGCCCAGCAGGCACACGTTTCGGTCCAATAAGTTTTACTCAAAACGGTAATGTTCTCGAAACTTCTCTTGTAGTTTCGAGCGGATATGTATATGCAGTTAGCAGCGGTACTGTTTTCGCATTAAATGCTTCCACAGGCGAAGAAATATGGAACTACACAACTTCAGGTCAGTTGAGTTCTCTTATTGCGGAGGGAAACAAAGTCTTTGTCAACTGCAACTACGCCAATGCCACCACTAATACGGAAGGAGACCTGCTTGCTCTTGAAGCTCAAAACGGCTTATTAATATGGAACCACACAAGCTCATATTCTGTTGGCTCATCCATATTTGCAAACGAGACTGTTTACGTTGTCTCGAGCAGCGATTTTGTGTATGCTCTTAATGCTTTAAATGGCGCAGTCATCTGGAATTATACAACCGACTCGAGCCTTGGTTCTGCCTTAATTGCCAACGATTATCTCTATGTCGCCTCTTCTGCAGGCGTGATCTGCTTTGATGCATCAAATGGTACAGTAATTTGGAACTTTGAAGCCCCTGACTTCGCTGATTCTTATGCTACTAATCCAACGTATGTTGACGGCGTAGTTTATGTGGGTTGGAATGGTCCAATGTTTTTTTCGCCTGTCACTCAGCATAATTTTTATGCACTTGATGGGTTGAGCGGCAAGAAGCTTTGGAACTACACAATTGGATCCACTGTCGCCTCTACTCCTGTGGTCGTCGGTGGCACCGTTTATATAGCCTCCAATTTCCTAACCGCCCAAAGCCCTGATTTGGTAGGAGCAGGTGCTGTTTTAGCTCTAAAACCGGAAATGAGATCTTCGCCATTTTCAACAACCGATGCCGCAATAATCGTGATAGTCATAGCCCTGATTCTAATTTCAACAGCCGTTTTCATGCATCGAAAAAAATTGAAAACTAAGCCTCACTGCCCAATGTCTCAACTACAAGGCTGATTAACAATGAAAATGGAATCTATGGATTTGGAGGATTGGCAGGTTGAGTCAAAAAATCGACAGAACCCCATCAAATCCAGAAAAATGCGTACACAAAGCGTATCAAGGTTTCAAAAGTTATCAGGTTTCTTTTTCGTTGATCGCCATAATTGAAAACTTTATCTGCTTTACAGGTTTGTTTGCTTTCAACCCGTCAATTAAGCCTCTAAGCCTCTCTGAGGAGCCCTTGACAACCATGACTTCAAGGCAACTTGTCTCCGACAGATGCGCATGCAAATATGCGGTAATCATATCGTCAAACTCATGCTGAAGCTTGAAAAGCTCCTTGTTTTGCTCCGCCTTATCGTAGAGAACCGTGATTGTCGCTATGACGTTTCCCCGGATTTTCTCCAGTTCACTGTACTGCGTGAGATACATTCGGACTGCTTGTCGGACAACTTCGGATCGATTTGCGCTTCGGTCTTCGCCCAAAACCGTGTCCAGCTCTTCAAGCAGCTCACTTGGTAATGAAAGACTGATAATGCTCACATAATTCACCCTAAGCTTAATTTCTTCTTTCTATTGGGTTTGCTTGACTTAAATATTGCCATTTTAATTTGTAAGAATCAGGCGTTTCCCACGCAGGCAAGAAAATTGCCTAAAATTGCTTTATCGTTTTAAGTAAGTGATTTTGACTTGTTTCTTAAAAAAGACTGATTTTTTCGTTATTAAAAAAAACACAAAACTTAATAAAGTCTCTGAGAGTTCAAATATGTGGAAATAAATGAAAAAAACTACCTATATAATAGTCGCAGTTTTGGTCATAGTAATTGTACTTGCAGCCTTCATAGGCTTTTACCTCTCAGGCAACCCTAATGCAAACTCAAATTCAACGTCCAACGTCATAAAAGTAGTTGCCGCCGAAAATTTTTGGGGCAGCTTGGTAACTCAACTTGGCGGAACGCGCGTTAGTGTAACGAGTATCGTTTCAGACCCAAATACTGATCCTCATGAATACGAAAGCAATGCAGCCAACGCCGTGGCAATTGCAAATGCCCAATTTGTTATAGTCAACGGAGCCGGATATGACACCTGGGCGCTACAACTTATAGCTGCAAGCAATACTCCACATCAAGTAGTTTTAAACGTACAAGAGCTCATTGGCCAACCAGTTGGTGCCAATCCTCACTTCTGGTACAGCCCTACATATGTGAATGAAACAGTGGCAGCTATGTATAACAACCTTGTATCCATGGATCCCTCTCACACATCATATTATACCCAGCAGTATGCTGCATTAAATGCATCTCTTGGAGTATACATGGCACGCGAGGCTGAGATAAAGCAACAGTTCGGAGGCGTAAAAGTGGCGTCAACAGAGAGCATTTTTGAATATATGGCAACCCCTTGCGGTCTCGATTTAGTTTCTCCTCCAGCTTTCATGGAAGCAGTAGCTGAAGGAAACGATCCCCCAGCGCAGAGTATCGTGCAGTTCCAGAACCTGATTACAAACGGAACTGTTACAGTGTTGGTCTACAATGAGCAGACAGTTACGCCGCTTACGCAGAGCATCAAGGCACTAGCTGCCCAACAAGGGATTCCAATCGTCGGCGTAACAGAGACCATACAACCACCCGATGTCGCGTTCCAAGTCTGGATGGAGTCAGAGTTAATCACTCTTCAAAACGCACTAAACGCAAACGCTCTGGGGCAATAGACAATGACCACTCAATACGGGATTATCACCGCCGCGCATCTGGTTGCCGGCTACCCTGGCAACATAGTTTGGAAGGACGCAAGCTTCACCATTAATCGCGGCGAGTTCGTAGCGGTTATCGGCCCAAACGGAGCAGGCAAAACAACTATGTTTCGTTTACTCCTCGGGTTGCAAAAACCCATCAGCGGCACCCTCAAGATATTCGATGAAGCCCCTAAACGCGGCAATCCCCAGATTGGTTACGTACCCCAGCGACACATATTTGACGGTGAAACAAGTGTTGAAGCTTTTGAACTTGTGCGACTGGGAGCCTCCGGCACACAGTGGGGCCTAGGTCTGTTATCCAAAAAAGACCATAAAGCTGCTTTAAACGCGCTGGAAGCTGTTGACGCGACAGGTTTGGCTCATCGTTCCCTCAGCGTGTTGTCAGGCGGAGAACTGCAGAAAATATTTCTAGCCGAGGCACTTGTAAGCAACCCCTCTATCCTATTGCTTGACGAACCTCTGTCGAATCTTGACATGCGACGCGAGAGAGAACTGCTGCAGCTTATCCACAAAGTAGTTCAATCACGCAACGTAACTGCAATGCTAATAGCACATAACATCAACCCTCTTTTACCATACCTCGATAAAGTGGTCTACATCGCTAACGGTAAAGTGGCGACTGGAATGCCACAAGAAGTCCTTACCTCAGAATGTCTCTCGGATTTGTTCGGAGTACACGTCGAAGTTCTCAAAGATTCGAGAGGTAACATCGCAATCGTAGGAATAGAAGACTGCCACGGGTGCCAAACAGAATGAGCTTAACAGCATTGTCTACTTTATCGTCAACCTTCAGTTTCAATCCAATTGTCGATCTGCAACGGATTTTTCAATTTGCCTTCATGCAGCACGCCTATGAGGCAGGAACAGTCGTCGCAATTATCGCGGGCATTGTCGGCTATTTCATTGTGATTCGGCGTTCCTCATTCGCAGCGCATGCACTTTCCCACGTTGGTTTCAGTGGGGGGGCGTTTGCCGTATTAATCGGAGTTAGTCCCATTTATGGTCTTCTCGTGTTCACAAGTATTGGCGGACTTGCGATGGCTGCGCTTGGTAGGCGTGCTGCCTCGCGTGACGTTCAGATTGGAACAGTTCTCGCATTCATGCTCGGTCTAGGAGTGTTGTTCCTCAGCCTCTATACTGGTTATGCAACTGAAGCGTACTCGATCTTGTTTGGAGAAATATTAGGCGTTAGTTATAGCGCTGTTCTTTTAACCCTCATTGCCGGTGCGGCAATTCTGGTTGTCACCGCGGTGGTATATCGACCGCTCCTTTTTTCATCGCTTGATGAAGATGTGGCTGAAGCAAAAGGAATGCCAGTACTTTGGCTCGGCGTAATTTTCATGCTTCTGGTAGCAGTAGTAACGTCATTTGCTGTTCAGGTCGTTGGCGTCTTGCTCATTTTCGCATTGATGGTCACGCCAGCTGCGACTGCTCAGATGTTGGCAAAACGACCGCGGCAAGTCATAATTATTTCTGTAGTCATTGCTCTTCTGGCGACATGGCTGGGGCTTTTTATCGCGTTTTATACACCCTACCCGGTTAGCTTCTTCATATGTGCTAACGTTTTTATTTTGTATTTGCTTGTCCGATTCGTTTACCCCAAACTAAAGTCCTCGAAAAACACCCAGATTGACAAACCTCAGATTTAGACCGACAACCAATAGAAAAGCACCTGCAAACTTTGAGTAAAAAAAATGAAGGGGTTTAGTAGTTTTCAACCCAAGCTTCAAAATAGGCTTTCGGATGTGCGCATACGGGGCATTTTTCTGGCACAGTTTTGCCCTCGAAGACGAAGCCGCAGTTTCTGCATTTCCATTTGATCGGCTGATCTTTACTGAAGACTTTGCCCTGCTGCAGGGTTTCAAGCAGTTTGTTGTATCTCCGTTCATGGTAAGATTCGACTTTTGCGACCATGCGGAAGGTTGTGCAAACATCTTTGAAGCCTTCACGTTCCGCAACGTCGGCGAAGTCGGGGTAAAGTTTACCCCACTCAAGTTTCTCCCCCTCTGCTGCCGCCTTAAGGTTTTCAGCGGTTGATCCAGTCATTCCTGCCGGATAGGTGGCTTTGATTTCAACCATTCCGCCTTTAAGATGATTAAAGAATAGTTGCGCATGCTCTTTCTCGTTGTCTGAGGTTTCTTGGAAGATAGCGGATATCTGCTCGTATCCTTCTTTTCTCGCTTGGCTAGAGAAAAATGTGTATCTGGTTCTTGCTTGTGATTCGCCTGCGAAAGCTGCTAAGAGGTTCTTTTCAGTTTGGCTACCCACAAAATCCATAGTTACAAAACTCCTTAACTCACTTACGGTGCAGTCGAAAAATAAAAGGGTTCCCCGTGGCCTGACGGAAGTCAAAGTATAGGCTTTTATTTGGGTTGAACTAGATATGTGGTTGCCGAATGATGAGAAGGCATTAGCTTGACATTTATTTGGATGAAAGTTCAGAGTTACTCAGACGGCGACGTCTGGGAAACTTTATTCAGCGGTTAGCGATAAGGTTTCCCAGGCGAAAACATTACAATTATTTGAAGTTGACTAACTGAAAATGGAAAAGAGAAGTAAAAAGGTTGTTTGGACCCCAAGAATAGTCCTTTGATACTTTTGGTTGCACACCCCCATGGCATGAGTGGGGACAGTTTACAGTCCGATCCTGCGAGAAGCAATATGAATATCAGAATTTGAAATAGGAAAATTTGATCGCTCATATTAATTAATAAAGATTCGCTTGCAATTTTAACGTAAGAAATCGCTTCAATTTAGGAATCGAATTGTTCAGATTCCGAATATAGAAGTTTCAGTGTTCATAACTCTTTTTTAATACTTACCATCAATCCTGTCCTATGTCACCCAACCGAAGATGGGTTGTAAAATAGTTTAATTTGAACGCGAAATGGAAAGGAAAAAAATGTTAGAAACAACAAGTGTCATCAAGAACAAAGTAATAATTGAAAACAATTTAATGGCCGAAGATCAAACAGCAGAAAGAAACGTTAAGACCTTTCTGGATATCGTAATAATGTCATTGCTGAATGGCAAAGCAACATATGGCTACAAAATCATTGCGATAGTACACAAAGAGTTTGGCATTTTGCTCAGTCCAGCCACGCTTTACCCATTGCTTCACACATTAGAAGATGAGCAGTTAGTAGAATCCGATTCGGCCGATGGGAAAACCTTCTACACATTAACTTTGAAAGGAAAGGCAACGTTTAGGAAGAAATTCATAGCTTATAATTTGTCTACACAAATAATGTGCTCCTTTGTAAAGAAATGTGGCTCGATCTGAACGCAACCAACGAGGATCAATTCAGATTGCGGGCATCAAAACCTCCTCTGATTGCCCAAGCTCTCTTACCACTTCTTCAATTTTGCTCTTTAGAGCATCTATTTTCACGGCGCGAATTAATGCTATCTCAGTAACTAATTGATCTTTTATTAAAACCTGAAGTACGCCGCTTCCATCTTCTACGGTTTCTTCCGTAATAGTTGACAGACCTTTTATTTTGCATATAGATGTTTCAAACAATAGTTCGGTTGGCTTTTTTCTGAATAGAAAAAATCTTTTGTTCGTTACATAAAGATATCCTGGTCTCCATGTTCCAGAGACTGATTTTTTTTGGCAAAAATAAGAGGCAAACGTCTTTAGAATAATTTTTTCATTTTCAAACAATGGAGCTTCTTCTGAACTTTCCGCCAAAACGGTTCTTCTGATCTGTTCATCCCAAGTTCCCATCATCCCGTAATCTATCATTGTAGTCAACCCCGCGATTGCAGCTTTTAAGTTGATGCCAATTAATGGAACGCCTGAAACTGAAATTATGATATCTGCATTAAGAATTATACCTTTAACCAAGATTCTGTCAATGAGGTCAACTAGAGCGCCATCCCTTGAGGGTTGCAAGTTAATCTTCTCCGTAATCAGCATCTAACAAAATCAACATTTCCCTCAAATTAAGGAACTCCAAGTTCACGTGGTCATGCGATGCTTGTTCAATTCGTTTTACGGAGGCTTCTAGTTCTTCCTTTTTCTCCTTTGGCAGCTTTTTGCCCAATCGACCTTCCGCGGCGGAAAGCAGCATTCGGCTCTGGTTTACTCTTTTTATCTTCGTCCTTGTACCTTCCATTAACTTGAGAAGTTGAACGGTCGAAATTTCGATCGTTGTGAGATCCTTGTTATTCACATTCTTATTTAAATTGCGTAACGCCAAGTCCAGTTTTCTTTTATCTTTACAAGGGATTCTGCCAGCTTCCTCTTGAAGAAATTTTTTCACAGCCTGGATAGTTCCCGTTACACAATTTTGGGTTTCGATAAACCCCTTTACTTTCTCATCTGACTCGCTGAACCTAGTCGCTTCGATAATTCTCTTCATAATTTCATCTTCTGAAAGATTCTTTGTTTCCGCAATCTTGATAGCTTCTATTTTTCCTGTTTCTAAAATTTCTGCGGAGACAGTCAGGATACCGTTAGAATCTATTTTAAAGGCAACATCCACTTCTTGTTCGTGTTTAGCTCCTTGGGGGATACCTTCAAGCTTGAACATGCCTACAGTGGTGTTATCTTTGGCCATTTCGCGTTCTCCTTGCAAGACATGAATTATCATCGACGTCTGGAAATCCTCTTCCGTTGCAAAAGTCATGTTTTCCTCTGTTGGAATTGCACTGTTTCTTTTAATTAGTCGGGTAAACAGCCCACCAGTTGTCTCCACACCTAAAGATAACGGAGTCACATCTAACAATAACAATTCTTTTATTTCGCCATTTAAGACACAGGCTTCAACACTCGCTCCAGTAGCGACTATTCCCATCGGGTCTATACCTAATTCAGGTTGCGTTTCAAAGTAACTGCCAAAATATTTTCTGACGATAGGTATTCTAGTTGGTCCTCCGACTAAAATTAGCTTATCAATATCCTCACGGTTTAAGCCTGAATCACTCAAAGATTGCTCTATTGGACCTTGCAGCCTATCGAGCTGAGGTTTGATAAGTTCTTCAAGCTTATCACGTGTCAAAGCTATTCTCAGATTTGCGCCAGAGCACTTTGCCTTTACGCCGGTATCTATTGATGTTGAGACTTCTGTTGAAAGGTGAATCTTCGCCATTTCACCTGCATCTCTAAGTTTGCTTAGTCTCCTCTTATCATTCTCCAAGCAAATTCCGTACTTCTCTTCAATTTCTTCAACAAGATAGTCTAAAATTTCGTCATCCATGTCCTTACCGCCCAAATGAACATCGCCGCTGGTAGAAAGAACATGGAATAGCCCGTTGTTTATGTCCAGAATGGTAACGTCAAAGGTTCCGGCGCCCAAATCAAGCACTGCGATCTTAAGATTTTTTCCTAATTTGGCCATACCATAAGCTAACGAAGCTGCTGTGGGTTCGCTGACTATCCTCAAGACTTCAAAACCGGCTATTTCCCCGGCTTCTTTTGTTGCATTTCGTTGATTGTTGTTGAAGTAAGCGGGCGCCGAAATTACTGCTTTATCTATTTTCTCGCCCAAATAGGTTTCAGCGTCTTTTTTTATCTTCTTCAATATAAAAGCTGATATTTGTTGAGGGTTATATGACTGACCATTTATGTTCTCACAATGATCTGTACCGATTTTTCTTTTAATCCACTTGACAGTTCGATCAGGATAATCGTAAGAATATCTCTTTGCATCTTTTCCCACTAGAACTTCACCGTCATCTTTGAAAGCAACAATTGAAGGTACCATTTTCCCGTAAGCGGTTGGACCTTCTGCGGCTGGAACTATCCTTATTTTTCCTTCTTTCATCACAGCACCTGCAGAGTTGGAGGTCCCAAGATCGATTCCAATCGTTCGTCTCATCGAAATTCCCCCAAGATTGTTAGTTAATTCTTTCCTCGATGAGAAAATTCTGTTTAACTTGGCTTTCCTCAAGTGAACAAAGATAGTGTTCACAGTATCTCGTTAGGAGAGATTGGGCTTCTCTAATTTTCTTGAACTTATTTTCACAAGATGGTTTATTTCGATGAAGGTCAGGATGATATTTTCGTACCAGAATGTTATATGCTGAATTAATCTCGGATATGCTTACTTCTTGACCTAATCCTAGGGTTTTTCTTGCATCGTCTAACTCGTCAAAGTTCATTTTTTTTACGCAGATTTTGGTAAAATTGTAAGCTGGCAAGTGACCTACTGAGAGAAACTCAAGCCTGCCGGCGTATTTTTCTTCCAACTTGTTTAATCTTTCGTTAAAATCTTGCTCGCGGTTTTTATCAATTAGAAAAGACATATTCGTTAGTGTATCTTGATCTTCGTTTTTGTTCTCTTCAGAATCCAACAAAACGGTTCCAAGTGAATGTTCTATGTCGGTTATGTATTCAAGTTTCTTTTCATCAAGGGCTTCCTTCACTTTTTTGCCTAGCTCAACTCTGAGGGTTTGATCATTATTTTTCTTAGATGCTTCGACCAGTTCTTTGATATGTTTGTTTTCGTTCAGGACGTATGCAAGGATGGTTTTGTTCCATGATATTTTAACGTTAATTTGTAATTTGTTGTCAACTTTTTCTAAAGTTTTCTTAAATTGCATTTTGCCTCGTTTTAGAATATTCTTTATTTCTTTTTCGTTTTTAGCCACTAATCCGAAACCCATTGGAATTAACGAGTATGGATCCATGATTTTACATAATACCTTTTCATGTGTTTTCGCTTCTTCGATGCCAATTCTGCAGTTGTCAAAAACGTCACTAACTACAGCACCCAGCTCTCCAAATTGGACAATGTATGTTTCGCCATTTCCAACTCCGATGTTTCCGAACGTTTTCTTGTTTTCAGAATCTATAATTCCGTAAATGTATTTTGCCAAATTTTTCAG
This sequence comes from Candidatus Bathyarchaeota archaeon, assembly GCA_963827165.1. GTDB lineage: Archaea > Thermoproteota > Bathyarchaeia > Bathyarchaeales > Bathycorpusculaceae > Bathycorpusculum. The sequence continues at coordinate 87,372 of CAWGZR010000009.1, forward strand.
TTCTCCTTAATTTTTGACTCGTTCATTTGTCCTGAGAAAGAATATGGCGGCCAAGGTCCAGTGAATCTAACGTCGAAGCCGTCATTCACAAACTTGGCTAATATGTTTCCTAATTCCTCAATTTTTCCCGTGTAAGCAAGACAGCTCATGTTAAGAATCATTTGTTTGTCTTTCCACTTTTCGGGAACTTCTTTGTTTGTTGAAGAAAGCTTTACCTCATCGACCAGATTCTCGATTTGAACGCAAATATTTTTTGTGAATTTGTTTATGACAAGTTGTTTTTCAACCTGTATTTTTTGGTCTAGCTTTTTCCCCAGAAGGTAGGCTGCGCCGCCGCATGATTTTTTCAATTTCTCTTTTAAAGACTGTATTTCTTGATTTTCATTTAGTAAATCATCAAGATTTTGGTTCTTAAGGAAGATCTGAATTCCATATTCGGCTTTTCCTTCCAATCTGGCGAACAACTTTTTGAGCTGAAAGTACTGCTCAGATAACCACTTTCCGAGAGTTTCGTCGTTGCCTTTGAAGATTGTGTCGAATGTCAACGGAATAACCGTTCCATATTCCTCTGTTGCCAAGTCAATTACATATTGATGCGCCAAAATCCACTCACCCGCTTTTTCTTTCGATTTAGTTTCGTACGGTTTTGCTTTACACGAGTGAATGACCAGCCCCACGTCTTGAAAAGCTACAACTCTTACTTCATTGTCTTCAACGCCTATTGGCCGAAAATCATTTGCGTTTCCATTATTGATAATACAATAGACGTATTTTCCTTCTTCGAAACTATTTTCTTGAATCATTGGGTAACACCTTTATTGTCTATGTTTTCAGGATCAGTCATTATATTGATGGTATCTTCCACCATTCGGTCGAGGTCAGTCCTCAAACATTTAACAACAGATTGAAGACTGTTTTCTTCCTTGATGTGCTCAAGCGCATGATCAAGTTCCATCAACCCATTGCCCAATCTTTCAACTTCGTACTCGTCTAATCTGCCTGACTCCATTCTTCTCACAGCTTCTTTTTCAAGAACTTCCTGGATAACTTCAACTAAAGTGACAATAACTCCGAGAAGACCGGTTTTCAGGTCTTGTTCATTAATTTCTATTGGCATGTGATTCCTCCTTCGTGCTTAGTTTTACCTCCAAGACACTGTTGTGAAGGTTTTTTTCAATTTTGCCAATGACTGAGCAGGGCAAATGAACTTCTTTGTAATATTCTTTCCCAGATATTATTAGACAAGACTCAGTCAATCTCAATTGTACAAATTTCTCCGTCGAAGGGAGCGCGGCAATGACCCTTACTAGATTTTCCTCTTCTATTACATCTATAAGCTCCTCTGCACGAACTTTGCTGGCGAAATCTTCATCTACCCACCAGCTGAACATGATTTTTTGACCAGTTAACCGATCTATCTTCGACTGCTGGAAAGAAAGGATTGGTTTACCAATGATCTCTTTGGCAGTTGGGTTGATGATTTCTCTTATGATCAGAAGAACTTCCATATCTGAGGATGCGCACAGCAGATTCGATAAATCTCTTAGCTCTGCATGACTCTCGTTTAATAGGAACATTGTCATCTTTCTGCTTTTCTCGTCCAAAACATTAAGGAGCAAATCAAGTTTGGTCAAAGCGCTCAATTCTGTACCCCCAATTTAACTCCAACTTTCATAGCTTTTTCTTTCTGCGATCTGGCACTTTCCCATCCGCACCAAGGACATGCAAAGTTCAATAATTCGTTTCTGTTAACGTCTTTTCCACATTGAGGGCAATCTTCTTTTTCGATACTAACGTCTTTCCAAGCGATTGTTTCCAGATTGGTTCCCGATGGAAATTCTAGCCCATATTTTGCTGCGGTCTCAAATGAAGCGAGTGCAGCTCTGATTTTTATTCCCAGCAGTTCCACTCCAGCAACGCTGATTGCAATATCTGCGTTAATTACCAATCCCTTATCCAAGATTCTATCGATTGCTTCGGCTAAACCCGAATTCTCTTTTTCTGGTCTTAATGCTAAATTCGTCATATTCTTAATCTCCTGATTTTAGTATTGAATTCCGCCACACCAAGGACACTCTCTTTCATGTTCTTCCCCAGTGGATTTTCTACCGCACTTTCGACAGATCTGCAACATTGACATGGCTTGCCATGCTTGCGCCTCTAGATTAGTATTTGCGGGAAATTTCAAACCCAGCTTTTTTGCTGTCTCAAAGGAAGAAAGAATTATGCGCGACTTAGTGTCTAAAAGACTGATGTCACTAATTCGAATCTTCGCAGCCGCGTCTATTATGACACCTTTGTCCATTATCACATCTAATAGACTGTTCAAGGTGGCCTCTCGTGATTTACTGAATACCAAAAAAGACCCCCCTTGCACGTTGATAGACATGTTCTTTTCTTTGAAAAACGGTCAACTCCGATCCGATGTTTCCGTTACCAAATAGGTTTTCGAAACTATTCCATCTGCCTGATTTTTGTACTTCTTTCAATACATTCGCTTCCTACAATATTTAGCCTAAAATGTTAATTCTTTGACTTGGACGAACTATGTTTAACCTTTTATTTGTCATCCGTTGGTGACAAAGTGCATTGTTGCGTTCTTCATATTCTTCCTGAGTTTTCTCGCCAAGTTCATAGAGGAGTCTATTTTCTCTAAGTTCATTGTTAATTCTTTGCTGATTTTCATTAACTCTACCTTCATCGGCATAATCCATTATAGTCTCCATTAGCCAAACCATGTCAAATGGTGGCACAGAAAGACCCAACATTTCCAGGAAAAGATCATCTATAAAAAAGGGCATTCGACTACACCCGTTTCTTCTTTACTTCTACACCTTCTGCACCTATCTTTATGTACACAAAGTTATGTGGTGCCCAGGGTCCACTATATAGAAACTTTAGCGTTGAATATTTGGTCTGAAGTCTTTCAACTTCCTCTGAGAATGAACCTATCAATTCTTTCCCGACCAAAAAAGACGCGTTTAAAACAAGTCTTTCGCTGAACAAGCCACATGCGACTGCTTCCTTGGACTTAGATTTCAGAGATTCTAATATTTCTGAAACCATTGTTTCTTTCTGTTCTGCATCTACAAAAGCAGTTTTGTCGGTTCTAACAATCTTTACCCCGAGTTCAACCATATTTTCGACTACTTTTAGAGATTCTAAAGCAGGGCTATAGGCCTTCTTAATCAAGCGTTTCAAGATTATGTCATTTTTTATTGTTGTTCCAAATTCAGTCGGGACAACTGAGTATTCATTCATTATTTCTTGAACAACTTTCTCATGTTTCTTTGTATTATTTTCGGTCAACTCGTAGTCTGTCATCGGAGAATCGCTGACAACTGCCGCAATGCCGCCGCAGGGAATGGTAAAAACTTCCTTGTCATTCAAGCCTATCTTGCCGAAGTTTCTTTCTTCAGAGCATTTTATTACGCAGTAAAAATATTTTCCTTGTTCCTTATCCATTTGACAAACCTCTAGATTTCAAGTTCTTGTTTCAGGTAATGGTTCAGAACAGAATGAGCTTGAATATGTTCATGAACCAAGTTTCTTATTCTTGGTTTGGCATCTTCAACCGGGCCATAAACTATTTCTTTGCCTGATTTTTTGAATGCCAGTAACCCTTTTTGCTCCAGCGAATGAAGCAACGGATATATTGTTCCTGGACTAAGTAGCACGTTAAACTTCAAATGTATGGTTCCTATTATTTCAGTTCCACACATCATGTCCTTCTGAAGAATGGCTAAGATTACATTTTCTAAGTTATCCTTTACTATTTTTTCAACAGACTTGCCCGACAATTCAGATTCATTGAAGAAGTCTCCAGACAATATTGTCAAATCACTTGTCGTCAAACGAAGCTCATTATGATACGTAGCTAACTGCTTGATTTTTTCAAAGTTGAATTTTGTAAGGTCATAAGTACATAAGCAGTTTAAGTTGCTGCCCCGGCATAATTCGTTTAGATAACCCTCTCTTTTTTCAATTTCAGCACATTTTTCGTTAGCTAATGACCCCGCGTCAATTATAAGCTGCAAATCATTGTCTTCGCTGTTGAGTTCGTAAAGTTCGCTTGAATTAATAATCTTCAACTGAATGCTTAAATGATTGAACTCTTCCGTTAGCAATGAGCTGTCGTCTCCAGTAACATAAATTATTCTTTGGTTTGCTCTGGAAGGAATCAAGAATGCGTTTTGGATCGAATACTTATCTACATTTGGAGCATAAAGATGCAGGGCATGTTTTGAATTAGTTCCGCAGATTTTCAGGGATTCCATAGGCAGATTTTTTGTGTACATTCAGTTTCCTTCCTTACCTCTTACTCCTCTATCTCAGACGCAATTCGATCACTGCGTTTTCTGACCATTTTCTGTGTCCAGCCAATTACTTTCCCTTCTTCATCTAGTCTTATTACATATCTTGCGAGAAGATCTTGTGTGTCCGGTATGGATTTTCTCTGCAATACTTCGACGGTGACTGCCCATTCGCCATTTTTCTCTTTGATATCTACAATGGTTTCAGGGTTTTTGGAGAGAAACCTTTTTGCCGCGTCAAGAGCAACTTCTGTAATCTTAAAAAGCGAAAGCTTATTTTGCGTCATTTTCGTTTGCTCTCCTCTTCAAAACCCCTACGGTTGGCAAACGCCGATTTCTGGAACTATAAAATCGGGGCTGTTTTTCTGTATGTTAACGTGGGCATCGCACAGTATTTCTCTAATGAAATCAATTTTGTCAGGGATCTCCACTGGATTACCTATTTTTGTTGCGAGCACATCTAAGCAAATTTGTTCAAAGTCTTCTTTGGAATAATTACCCATTGCTTTGAGTCCTTTAGAAATCATGATTTCTGCACGTGTACCAGGCTTGTGAGGATCAGGCAATTCTTTTCTTAGGGAACGAACGATTTTGACAATATTTTTTGCCTCGACCACTGATATGTGGGAATGTGCTCTGACTATTTTCACTTCGGTGTCAAAGTCGTAATAGTCCATGTGAAGATCGATCATTCTGTCCAACAGGGCGTCTTGTGGTCTATGAACTCCCGCGTATTCAACAGAGTTACTTGTGAATATTACCTTAAAGTCTGGATGAACTTTTACGTATCTTTCGTCTCCGAACATCGTTGGAAGTTCTAAAACGTGTTCCTCTAATACTGATAGAAGAACATTGTTGGCTTCGGGCTTTGATCTTGAAAACTCGTTGTAAACTAAAGTGTAGCCGTATTTGCATGCGAGCGTAAGCGGATTGTCAACCCACCTATATTTTGTCTTATCCTTAGTCACCCTGACGTTATGGATATATTTGTCCACTAGACTTTCGGCTTCCATTTCTGAGTATCCACCGATTAAGTCGGTTGTTGTAATCTGATCGTCGCCGTTTATCCAAACTGTCGGTCGGCCCAATTCTTTTGCCACTTGCATGGCCATCGTTGTCTTTCCGCAACCAGTAGGTCCTACGATATGAGGGTGACATGAAGCTTTAACCCATAATCTGATTCTGTCTTTTAATTGTCTAACTTGATCGGTTTCAATAAAACTTTCAATCTTGGGAGTTAAGAACTCTGTCTCCACTCGATCTATGGAGAGTTCCGCTTGTTTCGTTTCATCAGAAATCTTGGATTGTCTTTCTTCCAAAGTTTCATGAACCCGTTTTCCACGGACAACTCTTTGATGAGTCGGCATATATTTCAATTCTAAATTCCTCGGTTTTTTCTTGTAAGAACGTGTATCTCGACAATTCCTTTTAAGGAATATTCAGATATTCGTTACGAAAACTGTATCGAAAAGCGAAAACTATCTAGAAGGTTTCTCTATCTGGGTCAAAACAAGATCTTGGTGAAAACGCTTAATCAAACCTTGATTTGGAGGTCTCGATGAAAGAAAAAAAAGGGCTCAATTTTTCAAGGCTTTTTCTTTTTTGAGATCATTTACCCATAGCATACGTACTCGCTGTGGACGAGGCACGACTGAACAGTATTGTACCATTTCTCTGTGTTTTCTTAACCACTGTATTTTCTTATCCCTTTCTTGTGCATTAACAGCACTTTTCGGCATTTTTGACAAACTACTTCACCTCTTAATTAATCAGTTTCTTGAATGTTAATTTTGATTATATTAATAGGAAAATATGGAGAAGAGGAACAGCTTATTCTAAGGATGAGTGGAGCTCATCCATAGAACTGTTTCGTGTATTCGCGTTGTTCTTTCACTTGTTTGGCTATGCTAGCTTGCATGGCAGCAATACCGGATACCATTTCAGCGACGCCTGAACTAAGGTTGTTGGAACCTTCTGCATGCATTTTGATTGCGGCCTTTTGGAAATTGGCGCTGGTTTTTTGAATGCTTTTTTGCATGTCGCGAACGCCTGAATTAAGGTTGCTGATACCTGATGCAAGCATCTCGTTGGCGGCTTCTTGGAAATTGACGGCGGTTTGCTTGTAAAGCGTTCTTTTGCCATTTACGCTATTCGGGTTTGGTTTTGTTTCTGTTTTCGTTGGTTCAGCTGTTGTCACTGTTTGTTTTTTCGGTTTTTGTTTAGACATTTATTATTCAACTCAACTTTGTTCGTTTTTTTGCAGATTTAGGAGGCTGGAACAGGAGCGGCTATTGCTGCTTGTTCGACCTTTGTGATCTCTTCCGCGTAGTGTAGGAATGTATCTACTGAAGCGACTACCACTCTAGCTTCGATGGTGAGAATTTCAATTCCAACCAGTGAAGCTCTTGCCCAAGCATCGACGACTATTCCTTTATCCATTATGCGATCAATTACTTCTGCCAAACTACCTGAATCTGGACTTTGTTGCACCATTTTTAATTCACCTCACGATTTTTCGGTTTTTGTTTAGACATTTATTATTCAACTCAACTTTGTTCGTTTTTTTGCAGATTTAGGAGGCTGGAACAGGAGCGGCTATTGCTGCTTGTTCGACCTTTGTGATCTCTTCCGCGTAGTGTAGGAATGTATCTACTGAAGCGACTACCACTCTAGCTTCGATGGTGAGAATTTCAATTCCAACCAGTGAAGCTCTTGCCCAAGCATCGACGACTATTCCTTTATCCATTATGCGATCAATTACTTCTGCCAAACTACCTGAATCTGGACTTTGTTGCACCATTTTTAATTCACCTCTTTATGCATGCGATTGTTTCTGCATCTCGAGTATGATATATTGTTATTTAAGCAATATTCAGACTGTAAGAACGGGTTTCGTATCGAGATTCGATATGTGACGTGTTCATTTCTTCAACTATTCCCATTTCGGAGTAAAGCCTAAACTACCTTCATGACAGTTAAACGGTTAAGAACTGGATCAAGATTATATGAAATTGAGTGCTTTCGGGTTTCCAAAACAATATTACGTCTGTTTGATGATGTAACGAAAGGAAAGGGTTAGTTGATGTGGCTGATCTGTCGAATGACTTTCAGAAAAGGCATAACCAAATTACTGGTCCGAGGCATAGACGGTGCTGGATGGGTTTTTTGCCCGATGATAAAAAGCATAAAGAACGACAAAGTATCTCTACAATGCTGCAACAAATGTACCCAATTTATTCGTTTCGAACACAACTCCTTTCACCAGATAGCCGCCACTGGAAGACCAAGATTTATTCCGAATCATGTGGGTCGATCTCATTTCAGCAGGCCTACATCAAAACGAAAATGTTTCCCAATTTCCACAGTGCCGAGGCAGTATCCATCGTCAATTAGTTTTAGAGGAGAAAAGCAGCCAATTGTAGACGTCTTTGAAGAGGAAGATAGCGTAATAATTTTAGCGGAATTACCCGGGATTGAAGAGAAAGACATAGACCTGCAAATAGAGGAAAACTTTGTAACAATTATTGCAGAAAACGCAACTAAGAAATATTTAGAAAAGAGAAAACTTCCAACACGAATCACTGGAGATCCGGTGAAATTCATTTACAGAAACAATATATTGCAAGCAAAACTGAAAAAATCTGTAAAAAATTCGCCAAATGCCTGAATCAAAAAAAGCTTGTATCACTACCAATCCAAAGCCGTGATTTTAATACTGGTCATGGCCCTTAAGTTCTAGCGTCGAATCCAATTGAGATTTTATCTATTGTTTCCATGAGTTTACGCAGACCTGATTCAATATCACCTTTTGACATATGCAATATTATTTGTGAAGTCCCCTTTTTCAATCCAGCCACTTGATGGCAGGTTTCACAACTCCATTTTCCTTTTTCAAAGCTCTTGCAAGCCAAAAGTATTTCAGCAGCGTTCATCAGTTCGCGTGCTTTTGATGCTTTTTCTGTCAAGTTTTGTGCATGATTTATTTGGTTAGTAAGCTGTTTAATTGCCTGATCCATTTTTGTGAAATTCGCACAGCTTGTTAGGTCAGGTTGTTTTTTTACTTTGAAGCCTGATGAATTTATAGCGACTTCGATACCCACAGAGTGGCAGATTTTATAGTATTTTCGTGCCGCGCCCAAAGGACTATCTTGGCGAAAGCTTTCGATCAGACCAGCTTGTTCGAGGATGCTTAAGTGTTTGAGAATCGCCGGTTGTGTAATCTCCAATTCCTTTGCAATTTCAGATATGTAGTGTGGTTCTTGAGAAAGGAGAGTGAGTATTTTTCGCCTCGTTTCGTTTCCGACTATTTGTAGAAATTTTCCTGTTGGTTCCATTTGTCGCCTCCTCACCCATTTAGAGTGAAACAAAATGTATATATACATTTAGTTATTAACTAAAGGTTAAGTAGCTCAAGTTAAGAAAGTGCAAATTAATGTCGGAAACCCTCCAAAACACAACACTTCGAGTCGCTGAAGCGGCCCTCAGAGACTTCGGCCGAGGAATTGCAAGGATAGATCCTGAAACAATGAAGGAAATTCAGGCTCAAACGGGCGACATTATTCAAATAATCGGCAAAAAAAGAACAGCAGCAAAAATCATGCCTTCTTACCCCGAAAACCGAGGGAAGAAACTGATTCAAATAGATGGACTTATTCGGAACAACTCCTTCGTTGGAATTGGTGACAACGTATCTGTAGCGAAAATAGAAGCATGCAATGCAGAAAAAGTAATACTCGCACCCATTGAGCAAGACCGGTCTTGGCGTGGTGGCGAAAGACCTTTGGATCATATACGTAACCTCTTGGACGGCTTGCCATTGGTTGAAGGCGACCAGGTACGACTGACGCTATTGGGATCAAGCGTTTCCTTCATTGTTGCACGAATTAAGCCTAACGGTGTCGCAGCGATATTACACTCTTCTACTGAAATAGTAATTCGAGAAAAAACAGCAGAAACTGGGAGAAGATTCGGTTCCACCTATGACGATGTTGGAGGACTTTCCGAGCAGATTCAACGGACCAGGGAAATGATAGAACTCCCTCTTCGTCACCCAGAAGTTTTCGATCGTCTCGGCGTAGAACCTCCTAAAGGCGTATTATTGCATGGTCCGCCAGGAACGGGAAAAACACTTATTGCAAAAGCCGTGGCAAATGAGACCTTCGCTACTTTTATCAGCGTTAGCGGCGGAGAAATCCATGGAAAATTCTATGGCGAATCTGAAGCCAGATTAAGAGAGATATTCAATGAAGCTTCACAGAACAAACCTTGCATCATATTCATTGATGAGATCGACGCGATAGCGCCAAAAAGAGAAGAAGTTACCGGCGAAGTAGAAAAAAGGGTAGTTTCCCAATTACTTTCTTTGATGGATGGTTTAGAATCACGTGGACAAGTAGTTGTCATTGGAGCAACAAATAGACCAAATGCCATAGATCCTGCCTTGCGAAGGGGGGGAAGATTTGATCGAGAGATTGAGATAGGAATGCCCACAAGAGAGGGGCGCTTCGAAATTCTTCAGATACATACTCGCGGAATGCCCCTGACTAAAGAAGTGGATCTTATGAATCTGTCCAATTTGACACATGGCTTTACGGGTGCAGATTTAACAGAACTATGCAAAGAAGCTGCGATGAAAGCTCTACGACGAATTTTGCCGGAGATAGACTTTGAAGCTGAATTCATTGCAACTGAAGTCCTCAATAAACTAGTGGTGAGGATGGATGATTTTCAGGATGCTCTAAGATTTGTTGAACCCTCAGCACTAAGAGAAGTTTTGATTGAAACCCCAAATATTTCCTGGGATAGCATCGGGGGTCTTAACGAGTTAAAACAAGAACTTATCCAAGCTATCGAATGGCCCTTGAAATACCCAGAAATTTTTAAGGAAGCAGGGGCGAAGCCACCTAAGGGAATCATTCTTTGTGGACCTCCAGGAACAGGCAAGACCCTTTTGGCCAAGGCTGTAGCTACGGAAAGCGAAGCTAACTTTATTCACGTGAAAGGACCTGCACTCATGAACAAGTTTGTGGGGGAATCCGAAAAAGGAGTAAGGGAAGTCTTCAGAAAAGCCAAACAAACCGCTCCTTGCATTGTTTTTTTTGATGAGATTGACGCGTTGGTTCCTAAACGTGGCAGCGGAGTAACTGATGCACATACATCTGAAAGGGTAATAAGCCAATTTCTCACGGAAATGGACGGTTTGGAAGAACTTCATGGAGTTATGGTTTTGGCAGCCACAAATAGAATCGACATCATAGATCCGGCTTTGTTGAGACCTGGGCGATTCGATCTTCTTCTGCAAGTTCCAGCTCCATGCGCCGACGCAAGGCTTGAAATCTTCAAAATCCACACTGCAAAGACCCCTCTTGCAAAAAACGTCTTGTTCGAAAAACTTGTTGAAGAAACCGATGGATGCACTGGCGCGGAGATAGATTGGGTGTGTCGAGAAGCTACAATGCATGCAATTAGACAATTCCTCAGTGAAAAATCTAATGACTATAATTTAAAAAATAACAAGATCGAAATAACAATGGGCGACATGCAGGCAGGAATCAAGAAATTAAAAGAGCGAAAGAAAGTAGTAAAATCTTCTGGAGACGCGCTATGAAAAAACCATTTTCTTTAGAACCCGTGGCAGTAGAATACCAAGGAAAGCGCGCAGAATCCAGCCAAGAACAAATTGTTCTACAGCTCAAAGCAATTCACTCACAAATGATAAAATTCTTCAAAATTGATTTTCCATTCTTTGGAGACGTTAAGGTGGTTGAACGAGTAGAATTTCAAAACCAATTAGTCAAGCGTATGGAACATGACCTTAAAGACAGTAATATTATTAGAAACAACGATAAATGGAGTCAAGTATCCATCGCTATTAGTCGAGACTACTCCGCAGGATTATCGGAACATTTTGCTTTTTACGATCCTCAAAACGATATATTGCATTTTAACAAGAAAATGGTGACAGATTATCCCGAAAGAGTAATTTCAGTGTGTGCCCATGAACTTGCAGAGAAGCTTCTTTCTTTTATTGACCCGTCATCTCAAAAGCGTTCAGTACAGCACGCCGCAAAACTATACTTCGAAACTACGAATAACCCTGACATCAACCAACTTCAGCAAGTCGTAGATGTGTATTTTGAAACGATTTTTAAAACAATCTTCAAAGAAGGATGCTGCGAAGCAATAGCGATTCAAATCTTACGAAACATGAATTTTAACGCAGAAGCTGCACGCTCGGATAAAGAATTGCAGAGTGGCTATCTCAAGTGCGTGGGGCTTTTGTCAATTATAGAGTGCAAAAGAAAGAGAATGATGGCTGCTGAGCCATTACAAACGGAGCAAAAGCCGGCTGACGTACAAGCAATATTTGGAGAGGTCTTAAAGCACGCTCAGATAATTAAAAGCGTTTCATATTACTTGGGTTATCCGCTTGCACGAGAAGTTTTAGAAAAATATGGCCTTTATGGAGTATGCTCTTTAATCCAAAAGGCTATGCAGCCGAAAGCTGAACACTTCGTAAACCCAGAATCATATATAGCCATTTTGGAAACAACGTTTTCTGACCAAATGGAGAAAAGAAAATTATGATAAAGAAAGACAAACTTGGGAAAATTGTAATTCAAAAGAAAGGAACACCGTCAAACGTAAAGGAAATTGATGATTTGCAAAAATCTAAGATTGAAACAATTCAAATTCACAAGAAAGAAGAAATTTACCCAACGAAAGATTTGAGCAAGGCTTTGAGCAATCTTCTCAATTCTAGTTTTGTCACATTGAACGGAGCAGATACGACCACTAGTGAAAAGAACGATGGGCTACTTGGTTTGGTAAAGGAGTTGAGCAATTTTGCAGAGAACCCTCAAGTAAATCGGACAACGGAAAAGAAAATTAGTTTTGGGAAAAGTGGGGTAATTGATTTTCGTGTAAGTTCGCGTCCGATAAGGACTGGACCGACCACAAAACCCGCAGTTGGACTAATGAATAGAAAACCAATGAAACAATTTTCAGGCACCCACTCATCATTAACGCCTGAAATGAGAACGATTAAAGAAAAAGAACGCATAGTTGACATCTTTGACGAAGACGATTATCTGCACGTGACGGTTGAGTTACCGATGGTGGAGGGAAGCGAAATAAACCTTGACATAGATGATACAACTCTGACAATAACCGCAGGTCCAGTGACCAAACCATACTCCAAAACGGTGAAGCTCCCTACTTCTGTCGAAAAAGAAGTAATAGAATCAAGATACAGAAACGGCATATTTGAGGCGAAACTGAGAAAGGCAAAAGAAAACACTTTAGACCGCAGTCCTTCGAATGGTTAAACAAACCCACAGCGATTGGAGGTTCAAGATAGTCGTACTATTTACGATAGCAACGGAATCAAAAAGACGCGTTCGCCAAAGAATTTGAGGCGAGAACAAATTGTGTTTCATTAGTCTTTGCTTCGATTTGGATCTCGTCTAATCTGGGAAATTCCTTGAGTTTTTTGAACTGTTCAAGCACAGTCGCGCCTAATGGAGTAATTACGTAATATTTTCTCTTTTTCCCGATGATTTTGGTTTCAATCAATCCCTGTTTAATTAAGAAATCAAGATTAACCCTCACCGTGCAGCAATTGGCGTTCATTTTTTTCATTGCCTGTGCGAGCTTACATGGAACGCTTCTAAATAGAAGCTCTAGAATTTCCAAACACATCTCTACGTTAGTTTTTCCAATTGTGCCAATTTTCTCTTTTGTTATCAAATTTGATTCACCGCAAAACCCGTTGAATGGGAAATTGTTGATTTCGGTAATTGTCTGAATGAGAAAGTTTGCATTGTCTACTCCTCTATTATTATGTCTGTGAATATTTGCTGAATTCGTTTCCGGGTTTCAACTGTAGTTTCCATCAGCATACCACCCATATCTGTTAGCTTATATGTCCGACCGATTTCATTTCCGCTACTTTTGATCAAACCATGACGCTCCAAAGAATAAATCGTGCTATAGACGGTGCCTGGACTAAAAGGAATATCAAATTTACGACGCAAGTAGATGAGAATTTCATATCCATTTGCGAGAGGATACTTTTGTAAGTATTTTAGTATAAGTAAGTCAATAAAGTTCTTAATGATTTTTTCCTCAAGAGCTGCACTACCTGAAAATCTAGGATTTTTTGTTTTCTTCATCTCAGACGCCATAAAGATCTCAGGCATAACGATCACTCTGTTTTGACGCATTTACTGCAAACTCCATATCTTGGCTTTACATTCTTTTTCTAAATCTTTTGCGACAGGAAAAAGACCATCAAACATTCTTAAATGGGACTTATCAGATGTTTTCAACATTGCTATTTTTCCTTCCTTTTGGCGCAGCCCCAGTTTTTGATTTAGGCGTCGCAACTTCAAAAACCTGTTAAACAGTTAATAAGCTTATGAACTCAGGACAAGGCAATCTCACTTATCGATTTTTCTGAAATGATGCCTTATTTGCACGAAATGGGTACTTATTCCCAAGGATTATGATGAAAATGGAGTTTTTTCATCATGAGGTAATGATAACTTCGAAGGTCCACTTACTTTTGAGCTAACGTTGAAGTGAAACAAAGTGAGTTTACTAAGCCGCATACCCGTGGATGAAGTCTCAGTTGCAGCTCACGCCGTCTGGTTCGATAAATCAATTGCTGACGAGATAACTTGGGAGACTGTTAGAATCATAAATCAGACTTACACCCGAAAATTTTCGTTCTTCAGCGGCAAAAGTTCTAAATGCCTTGTTGGGGGGTTATTCTATCTTCTAGGCTACCGGTATGATGCTATTAAGAAACAGAATGAACTTGCGGATGCACTAGGCACTTCTGACGTTTCCATCAGGGTATCTTACCGAAAATGGCTAGAAACATTTCCCGACTTGTTTTTGGACGTTATCGGTAAATTTGGGACGAATAGCGTTCTCAGAACCTTTGTCTTGCTAGATCTGAAGCAAAGTCTGCTTCGATCTAAAACAAAAAACCTGTGCAAATTGCCCTTTACAATCTGAGTTATTTTTTGTTTGTCATCCTCATATGAATGACACGAAAGTCCTCAATTTCGCTTCGCGTTATGTATTGTCGAGGATTCCTTTCCCAGTTAGCTATTTTTATTTCTTCCAGTAAAAAAATTTTGGAAACATTACTTTCGTAACAATCGATGCTTCATTATTATGCATAATAGACTATATTGGACAAATAATTGTTGTTCTTGTATCATGGGGTAGGTATATGCTGCGGCAGCTCCATTATAAAGCACCAAGATGTTTGATTTGGAAGACTCTGTACATAAAAACTCATTCAATCCAGTGAATCAAATAAAAAGAAAATTAATCCCTAAAAAAACAGAGCTGGAAGTCTATATAGATATTCTAAAAATTTTAATCCATAACGGTCCACTTAGGTTGTCGTATATCAAACACAAAAATGATTTCAGCCCTTCGTGTACCGAAGAAAACTTGGTTTTTCTAGTCAATCTAAATCTTGTTGAGAAAATATTTGAGGGAGGGCAGACTCTTTTTTCAATTACACGACGTGGCACCCGAGTGTTGACGTTCTTTGGGGAAACTAAGGGCTTGCTTTCAGTTTTGCAGATTAACAAATAGTTAAAGTCTATTATGAGTATTATCGAATGTAGATGTATCTTGGGACTAACCTTAGGTAATAGGTTAGAACCTATTTTCTTTTATCGGCGTTATCTTCATTTCAATTTCTGTTTTGTCGTCAAAAGGTGAGTAGTTCATTTTTTCCCAACTAAAACCTACTGAAACACATATGTGTTCAGCAGCTAAGTCTTCAAGGACAGCTCTGATGTCCTGGATTATAACACCCTCTGCGCCTTTAGGACAAAAAGCTACAAGAGTCAGATTATGTTCGCCATAAGTCCGCCAAAGAAATCGCACGTTATGATTTTTTTTAAGCAAATTGATGGCTTCGTTTTGGTTAACTTGTTGGATTCTGATTCCAATTGTCACTGGAGTAATATCCATTTGTTCCAAGTTTATGACACAATGAAGAGTATTTTCAATTATTCCCTTTTTTTCAAGCGCAGCTATTCTGCGGTAAATAGTGTTTCGCGTGACTCCACAAGTATTAGCAAGTTCCTGATATGAGCTTGTGCCTGCGCTCAAATATTGAACTAATCTTCGGTCAAGGTCATCTAAAGCCATTTCAACCTTTCACAATGTATTATGCAGCATAGTTGATATATAAAATACAGTTGGTGTAAGTTCTCCCAACAGCAAGTTTCTTGGATTTCTGTTTATCGGATTCATTACGCCAAAACTTAAATCGCGTGGCCGACGATTAGTAACAGAGAACGGCAAAAGATTGAGTAATAATTTCGAAGAAGTCAGAACATTAACCGATCTTGGCCTCAGCGGTGCCCAAGCTAGAACCTATCTTGCCCTCATTCATGTAGGCAGTGGGACCATAAGAGAAATAGCTGAAGTTTCAAATGCAGCGCGACCCGATACTTATAGAGCGATTGTTTTCCTGCAACAAGAGGGAATAGTTGAAAAAATTGTTTCCCTGCCTGCCAAGTATAAGGCTCTGCCAGTCGCGGATGCAGTCGGCATATTAATGCTAAAGAGAAGTAAAGAAAATATAGAGTTGAACAAAAGAGTAAATGAATTGATTAAACAAGTTGAAAAGTGGCACTCAAAACCACATAATGAAGAAGAGCAATTCGTATTAGTTCGTGAGGGCGATGCGCTTGAACTTAAATTCCAAAAGTTGATTGAAACTTCCGAAGACAACCTATGCATTAAAGTATCTTGGCAAAGAATGTTTCGATTCATTGTCGACCACTATAAAACTATTGAAAAAGCTTTGCAAAGAAAAGTAAACATTAGAATCCTAACCGAGCAACAGTTTAGTTCAAAGAAGCTAAAAGAAATTAGCGCTCTTGAAAAATACTTAAATTTTGAAATTAGATATTTGGTTGGACCACCCACGGTTTGGCTAAGAATAAGAGATGGCAAAGAAATCATTCTTCACACGAAATCCACAGATGATTTGGATCTTGCTGTGTTATCAAATAATTCGGGTCTAATCGAATTAGCTCAAAACTTCTTTGACTCTGCATGGTTCTCAGCGATCGAACCTCAAAATCAGGAGTTCAAACGAGATAGACGCCAGTTTGACTACTTATTTGCAAACATGACCAGAGGCTTCGCTTACAACAAAATTATTTTTGGCGACGACGGCAAACCAATTGATTTTACAATACTTGCTGCAAATGATGCTTTTGAAGAAATTACCGGAATAAGCAAGGATAAGAGGGGCAAGAAAGCTTCAAATATTTTGCCAATGTCGAACAAAGATTTTACGGAGATGCTTGAATCATACGGCCAAACAGTTATTTCAGGAAAATCAGTTAAGTTTGAACGGTATTTTGAGGGACTGCAAAAATGGCTATCGATATTGGTGTACACTCCTGAGAAAGGTTATTTTGCTTCTATCCTCGAAGACATTACTGAACGCCAAAAATTGGAAAATGACTTGCAAGAAAGCGAGGAGAAATATCGATTATTAGTATCCATTGCCCATGAAGGTATTATTGCTTTAAACTCTGAAGATGAAATCATTTTTGCAAATCCAAGAATGTACGAAATCGTGGGGACCAAGGAGGGTGAATTAATTGGAAAGAGTTTATTCTGGTACATTCCTGAAAGAGGATTAGCCCATGCAAAATATTATTTGGATTTTTGTAAGGCAGGCTTAGGCGGTGAATTTGAGCTTGAGCTTCTTGATGCGGGGGGAAAAGTAATAAACGCCCTATTTTCAGCTTCACCTATTAAAGATCAAGGAGGAAAGTGGCTTGGGTCCATGGCCGTTGTATCAGATATCACTGCACGCAAAAAGGAAGAGCAGGAACTAAAAGAAAGTGAAATGAAATATAGAACACTCGTTGAACAATCACCGGAGGGAATATTGCTGGGCCAGGGACCACTACCCCATATAGTCTACGCTAACCCAGCTATGAAAAATATTTCTGGTTATAGCGTTCAAGAATTGAGTTCGTTTACATTTCAACAAACTGTGGGTCTTGTGCATCCAGACGACCGAGAACTCTTCTTTGAACGATTCAAAGACCGGCTAGAAGGAAAACCTACCCCCGAAAGGTACATGTTCCGCGGAATCAAAAAAGACGGAACCATTATTTGGGTAGATTTGTCCTCTGCTCTGATAGAATATAAAGGACAACCAACCGTGCAAGCAATCTTCAGAGATATTACGGATCAAGTAAACACTGAAGAAAGAATCAAACAATCGGAAGAAAAATTCAAAGAGAGTGAAGAGAAATATCACCGTCTCGCAATCTACGCGCCGGTTGCTATCTATGAAATCGACTGCAAGAGCTTGCGGTTCAAGTGCGTAAATGAGTATATGAGTAAAATATCGGGGTACTCGGAAAAAGAATTGCTTTCTATGAGCCCACTGGAACTTTTGGACGCGGAGAGCAAAGGAATCTTTCAAAATATTATGAGAAAAAGCATAGCTGGAGAAAAAATAGACGAAAACATCGAATTCGGAGTAATAACAAAAGATGGTCGACACCTATGGAGTACGCTGAGCGCAAAGTTGACTTACAAGAACAACGAATTGGATAGCGCTTTCGTAGTTGCCTATAATTTCAACAAAGAAAAAAAGGGAAGACTTTAATTTCAAAAAGGTTTTGGGCGCATTCAGCCCGGTAATTTTTTCTTTGAGTTGGGCTCCTTTGGTTTGGAAATTGTAAAATATCAACATCATTTGAGTTAAATAGTTCACTATTAAGAAAATCGCCGCCCAAAAATCCTATTCTTCAATACTACTGTTCTCTAGCCCTTGTAGAATATTGTATAAATAAATAGCCAAATTTCAAATCTATGAAAGGAATCTCGGGTAATTGTAGCACAATTTTTTCAACTCAATATTGAAAACGATCCTTTTTTTTTGAATTTGTCTGTCAATGCAAATAATTTCTGCTCCTTTATTCTTAATTGGAATTGGAGTAGTCTGCACTTAGTTTTCCATATTCATAATCGATTTATTCCAATTATTATCATTTGATTTGAACGTGTGCTTCGATGCTAAACCTTGAAGAAGATAGACCAGTCATAGAAGTGGATAGCGTGTCGTCTTCAACCAAAAAAAACGTTATACGCATATTGCATGTAGATGATGATCTATGCATTCTGGAAGTTTCAAAACAGATATTGATAATGGAAAATAACTTTGATATCGAAAATGCTTCATCTGTCGTCGAAGCAATAAGAAAAATGAAAGAAAAAATCTATGATGCAATAATTTCTGATTATGAAATGCCTAACAAAAATGGATTAGATTTCTTGAAAGAACTCCGGGAACAAAATAATCAAATCCCGTTTATTCTATTTACAGGGAAAGGCAGAGAAGATGTCGCTGCAAAAGCTTTGAACTTGGGTGCAGACTGTTACGTAAACAAAAACGGTTCAGTTGAAACAGTCTATTGCGAATTGGCAGATGCAATAAATAAGACTGTGGAAAGAAAAAAGTCAGTAAAGCTTCTTGCCGCATCGGAATCAAAATACAGAACATTGGTTGAGAATTCACTTCAAGGATTGTTGATTCTACAAGCGTCGCCACTCAAGATAGTTTTTGGAAATGCAGCTATCGAGAATATCATGGGTTACTCCATTGCCGAGTTGATGTCCCTTTCGCCCAGAGAAATCACTGAATTGGTTTACCATGAGGATAGAATCACCTATTTTGGTCGCTTGGAAGGACGTTTGCGAGGTGAACAACCGAAGTCGTGCTTTGAGTTTCGTGCAGTACGAAAAGATGGCTCAATAATTTGGTTAGAAGCCCTTTCAAATAGAATTGAGTATGACGGACAGCTTGCTATTCAGGGAATGTTCTTGGATATAACCGAAAGCAAAAAGGAAAGAGAAATTCTTCAAGAAAGCGAACAAAGATACCGGGAGTTGGCAAATTCTCTGCAGGAGATTGTTTTTGAAACCAACTTAACTGGGAAAATCATTTTCTTTAGCCAAAAGTCACATGAAATATCAGGTTTTACCCAAGAAGATCTTGAAAAAGGCATAAACATGCTGTCGTTCGTCGTTCCTGAAGAACGCGAAAGGGCAAAAGAGAACATGAAGAAGTCGATGGCAGGAAAAACGGACAAAAAAGCCGAAGGTGCCAGAGAGTATACACTCTTAAGAAAAAACGGCTCTACTTACCCAGCTTTGGTCAAAACAAACCCCATTTTTTCCGCGAACAAAGTGATCGGTCTCAGAGGGCTAGTTATAGACATCACTGACCAGAAGAAAATTGAACAGGCACTTATCCAAGAGAAAAACAAGTTTGAATCAGTTATAGCGGCCAGCGGCGCCGGGCTAGTAATTGTCGGCAAGGATTATCATGTGCTTTGGGCAAACGACTTCGTAAAACGCTACAAGGGGGACACAATGGGAAAATTGTGTTATGCAACGCTTAACAATTTAGATAAGCCTTGCACAGATTGTGGTGTAGCAAAAGTTTTTGCAGGAAAAACTACTCTTGACTCCCATGAATACCATTCTACAGATGTAAATGGTAATTCATATTGGGTCGAAATAGTCGCCACACCCATCAAGGATAGGAATGGAAACATTACGTCTGCAGTAGAGATTGCGGTAGATATAACCGAACGCAAACATGCCGAGGAAGCCCTGAAAGAAAGCGAGAATAGGGCAAGAGCTGTAGTCGCTAACTCTCCACTTGGTATTGCCACATCAGGGGCTGACAAACACTTTTTAACTGCGAATAAAGCCTTTTGCCGAATATTAGGTTACACTGAAGAGGAGTTACGAAACTTAACTTTCAAAGACATTACTTTTTCAGATGATCTCATGGCAAGCGTCAAAAAGATGACAGAGTTGGAAAAGGGCATGATATCCTCCTTCACATTTGAGAAGCGCTATGTAAAAAAACAAGGAACAGTGATTGAAGGAAAAATCATGGTTAACGCCCTCCGGAACCATGAAGGTAAACCTAGTCTCTACGTGGCAGAACTCGAAGACATTACTCAACGCAAAAAGACTGAAAAGCGCCGAGAGGCTTTGGAAAGAAAAGTAAAAAACCATACTGAGCATTTGAAGCGAACGGTTGATTTGAGAACTGCCGAGTTGAAAACCGCTAATGAGCGACTTGTTAAGTCCGAGCGTTTGGCAGCTATAGGCGAACTAGCCGGTATGGTTGGGCATGACCTGCGTAATCCTCTTACAGGTATCAAGAATGCAGCGTACTATTTGAAAAAGAAAGGAACTTCAATTTCTGAAGAACAAACTAAAGAAATGCTTGAAACAATCGATAAATGCGTTGACCGTTCTGACAAAATCATAAATGACCTTCTAGACTATTCGAGAGAAATGCATCTAGAACTCACAAAATACAATGCCAGTGCTCTCATCGACGAGGCCGCTCGGATGGTTCAGGTTCCAGAACGAATCCAAATTGTGAACCATGTCAGCCAAGAGACATTTATTTGGGTTAACGCTGACAAAATGATTAGAGTTTTTACAAATATTATAAAGAACGCTTTTGATGCAATGCCCCAGAATGGAACGCTTGAGATCAGAAGCGCTCAATATAGAAACTGCATTAAGATCGCTTTTGAGGATACGGGCGTCGGCATACCCGAAGAAACTTTGCGAAAGCTTTTCACGCCCTTGTTCACCACCAAGGCGCAGGGAATGGGTTTTGGCCTTGCTATATGTAAGCGTATCGTAGAAGCGCATGGAGGCATCATAAAAGTGAAAACTGAGGTAAATAATGGAACAACCGTCACAATTTCCTTGCCCATTAATCGTCAAATTGAAATTATTTGAGAATCAGCGGATAATTGGAGAATAAAAATGCAAACTGAAGACAAAGCTTCACTATTGCCTGAAAACTTGGTAAATTGTGATACCTTAAGAGAAAATTTGCTTGAGACGAACAACATTATAGATTGTCTTGGCGACCTACTATTTGTCATAGATAGAAACCGGTTAATAACCAAAGTTAACCGAGTTACCTGCGAGTTCTTCAAAAAGAAACCTGAGGAACTGATAGGTAGGCACTGTTATGAAATCATGCACGGCTCAAAAGAGCCCTGGTGTAATTGTCCGGCAACAAAGACATTAGAAACAAAGCACATTGCAACCGAAGAAATAAAGGACCAACATTTGGGCATTCCTCTTTTGATCACCACTTCAGCAATTCTTAATCAACAAGGCGAAGTCGCTCATGTTATCCATATTGCTAAAGACATCAGTAAACAAAAGAAAGATGAAGAAGCGATCAAGATTCAAGCTAATTTGTTAGATTATGTCGGACAGGCAATTATAATGGTGGACAGTAGCAGAGTAGTTCGTTTTTGGAACAATGCAGCCGTAAATCTTTATGGTTGGTCAAAAGAACAAGCATTGGGGCATAAGGTCACAGAGCTATTGAGTCTTGTTTCGCAAAATGAGGTTGACGAAACAGCAAAGAGGTTAATGGCTGGTGAGAGCTGGTCAACTGAAACATTGGCCGAGAACAAAGACGGTTCTACCGTACCAGTAATTTTGAACTTAACGCCAGTTTACAATACAGACGGTGAGTTTCTTGGTGCTACCAGCATAACTACTGACATAAGCTTGCAAAAAACCATTGAGGCCGACCTGACTTTATCATTAACTTCGTTGTCAGAAACCTTGGATAAAATTCAAGAATTAAACGAAAAACTCCGAGTAGTCGGAAGCTTGACTAGGCATGATGTCCGTAACAAGCTCTCTACTGTCACCGGTTATGCGTACATACTTAAGAAAAAGCATCATGAAGAGGAAGATATTGTTGATGGGTTAAAAAAGATGGAACAAGCGGTGGAAGAGATTGTCAGAATTCTTGATTTTGCCAAAATGTATGAGCAAATTGGTGTGGAAGAATTAACCTACATAAACGTGGAAGAGAAACTAAACGAAGCAGTTGCTTTCTTTTCAGGGATCAATTTAACGATAACAAATGAATGTCAGGGATTAACTTTACTCGCTGATTCTTTTCTGAGGCAACTCTTCTACAATTTCATTGATAACACAAAGAAATATGGTAAAAAAACCACAATCATAAAGACGTATTTCGAAATGGCAGATCAAGATAGCCTCAAGTTAGTTTACGAGGATGATGGGGTAGGCATTTCTTTTGAGAATAAACGTCATCTTTTCTCTGAAGGCTTTACTACTGGGGGGAGCACAGGTTTTGGGTTATTCTTGATCAAGAAGATGATTGATGTTTATGGCTGGCGAATTCAAGAGGAGGGCACTCCTGGAGAAGGAGCAAGATTTGTTATAACTATCCCAAAATTGAATGGTGCAAAAAGAGAAAATTATCAAATTGCATAATGGAGTTCCTCAAAGAAAATCTCAACTGGAAATTCTATATCTTGAACCCAAAAAAACGGTTTAAATTAAACTCGCATTCGAGAAACCCAGAAGATTTGAAAAAACTCCTTTCTGGCGTTTCTATAACAGCTCTTGGTTCAATGCGGTCGCCTTTCGGAACGCTAAAACAATAGCCATTCTTTTTCTCAAGTGTTACCAGAATAAGGATCAGCTTCAACTTCTCAACCTCCATGTACTTTGGAAGCCAACCGCGTTAGGTGTGTCGATAACCGACCAATAGAAACATCATTTTTTCTTAGCGAACTTCTGAAAGGGCGTTGCAGAAAAAAATCGAAGAGTAGTATTTAAATAGCGACATTCAATTGGCGACTCAGTACCATTTTCTGATTTCCGACACGGCATTTTCAGAGTTCTTTTGACTTAGCATACAGTCTAAAACTTTTTCGCATTCCACACATTGCTGCGGAATTATTTCAGTTTTTTCTTTTTGATTTAAGAAACCAAACCAATATTGGCAACCGGTTTTTGCGCTTTCGTCTATTCTTTGAAGGCAATGAGGACAGACTGGAACTAACTTTGGCGCGTCAAAACCCTTCTTGCACTTAGAGCAGCGGTTTTTGTTTTCACCATCATACACTTGATTTTTTTGATTCATTTCTTCAAGTGCACGCTTTCGGTCTTCTTCGCGCTTTTGGTCCAATATCCACAAATTTATGTGTTCGTTTTTGGATACCATTTTTTCAATATCAACTCGTCTCTATTCTATCTATCATGAAGTTTTTCCACAATCTCCAGGAAAATTGTCTGGAGTCACTCTCCTTTTCATTTTTTGAGGTTACAAGAGGTGAAAAATGCATGGTACGATTTATTCGGATAAGTCTATTCTTGGCTCAACAGAAGATCTTTTGGGTCTGAACCGTTCAAAACACCTTCATCGTCAACTTGTAAAACTTGAAGTTGATTTTTCTTGTAATAATCGACTCAAACAAGCAATATTATTAATGTTCCATTCGGGTTTATATTGTATTAAACTGTCCTCCTCTCAAGTAGTCGATGAATTGACAATAAATCTATTATGAATCATGTTACTTAATTGCTAAATACTCCAACTCGGAACAAACAAAATCGCTTTTTTAGGCGAGAACATTTTTACCGAAACCACAACTGTTGAGAAAACTGTTAGCTGAATCTCCTTGATTTGCTTTCGGAACAGTGGGGATTAAAGCAATTAAGACATCCTTTAGGGAAGGTTTGGCAGAGTTGTTTTTTCTTAAAACCCCATTTATTTCTTAGTTCTTCGGCTTCTCCTTCTTGATCAACTGACCGATTTTTCGGTTCAGTGTAGTTAATGTATGCATGGGCTATTTCGTGGGCTATCAGGGATTCCGAGTCTGTTCTCTTTAGTATTATCATATATGGCTTGTTTATTTCTTGCACTTGGATGGTTTGACTTTGACCCGCATGAAAAGAAATGTTTTGCAATGTGAATTGATAAACTTCTTCAGGGATCCTCGCCAAAGTATTTAGTAATCTTTTGTGTAGGGAACTCCATCTTTGAGCAAGGTGAATAAATTCGTCAATATCACTCTTTAGATCAATCTCGGTTTTGTCTCTTCTCATCTTTCATTCTCCTGTTCTTGATCTCGCTCGGCTGCAGCCTTCTTCGATGCTCAGGCAGAACTCACATGTTTAATTAATTCATTAAGGCGCTCAATTCACAATTTCTTGATCCCTCATGAATTTTTGCAAGTTCATTCTTGTAAAGCCAATTTCTAGACAGTTTCCGACAAAGACTGGATCTTTAAAACGAAGTAGGATGGTTCTAAATGATAGCCTACATTGATGACTTTTATACAATCCAGAGCCGCAATAAGAAAGAACTGAAGCATACATTTCCAGAATTCAACGAACTTGGGCAGTTTGCTAAAAGGGTAAAAACTTTGAAAACGCATGATTGAGCCATTTTCAGGTATAATTGAGACTGCGAGAGAAAATACTTTGGCACCTCAATAGTAAGGTTATGTGACAAGCGGAACAAGGCTGTCTAAATAGCCCATGTTGGGACTGGCTTCACCGACAAACGCCCAAAAGACCGATAAAGGGCAGAAGTTTTTCTGCCTAAGCGTAAATTTCACTCACCTGTAAAAGTATTATGAAACTACGCTTGTCACGAATTGAACTGCGAAAAGATGCCCCATGAAAAAAATAGGTACCAATATCATAGTTGTTTCTGTAGGTCCTCTCTCTTTGTTGATGAATGTCAGGTGTATCGTCGAAGCAATCATCTTATTCACTAGGTTCCAATATGCTGTTGATAGTGTTTCTCGACTATTCTCGGCAACAAAAATATCGAGGAAACCTTCTATTGCGGCCCATTCTTTCGGCGACTTATAGCCCAACATTGTTGCAAACTTGAGGTTGCAGGCTTTGTGGTTATCGTCAAGATATATGTAGATGGGTTGTTCTGATTTTTCCAAGATTGGTTTCATTTGCTCAAATAGGGCTTCTACAAGCTCCTTGTGATGAGCCTCGGCTGTTTGCAGTTTCTCGGCCATAAAATTCACCTAAAAGTAAACAATGCAATTAAAAGAACATAAGTAATTGTGATTGTAGAATTACAGTAACAAGCCAAATCAATATTCGAGCATCTAATATTCTCACTACCTCTTTCAAAAAACTTAAGATGGGAATTCGTTTGCTAAAGAAGTATTTCTTGGTCAGAGAATAGGTGACTTTTGAGTTCTTCTATTTTACTCAACGGAAATTCCGAGATAAGAAATAAATAGCCATTTTACTCTTGGTTAACTAAAAGAGGGATTATTGTTTTGACTCGTCCAGTTTGTGCTAAATGTCAGGCTAATGTTTCCGAATTTGGGAGTTACAAATTAAGCGTTGCCGCAGATGGCTCAGCAAAAGATGTCTTAGTTATTTTTTGCACCAACTGTGGGGCAGTCCAAGGCGTAGTAAATTTCTGAGGAAAATCGCTGCAAATAACTAACCAGTTACTCGGGAGTTTTATCATCAGTCATATTCAATCGGCGCATTAATTAGATTACCACTTCTTTTCGAACAGGTTTAAGACCATCGAATGCTGACGAAAACAACTTTAGAGATTCGTAAAACGGTTGGAAAGACTGATGTCTTAGGTTTAGAACGCGCAGAAGATCCAGAGCTAACTTAGCGCATAGGTTTTCTTCGGTTCTCAAATTCTAGGAAAATTGATCCCGATGTTGAAGGCGAAATAAATGAAATCGTTCTGTCAGTATTGAAAAAGCACGCGTAACAACAATCAATTGAAAATGAAGAGAGCTAATGACTTAAATAAACAAAAAGGAAAGACCTTAGTCATCGTCAACAAGGCCGCAGCAATTCAAACAAAACGTTCATTTCTATCACCGCGCATCTTGAACGTGAAGTTGGTTTATAGCTCATGAGTGTTGAAATCAGAATGCTAAGGGAGTTTACTCCCAATCAATTAATACTAATATGCGGATTGCCTGGAACAGCTTACATTGGAAAACTTTCAGTTGATTACCTAATTCAGCAACTCAAAGCTGAACAGATTGGGGAGATCTATTCAAAGTATTTTCCACCTTTCGTTGTTATCAGAGAAGACGGACTTGTTGATCTTCTTCGAAATGAACTTCACTCATTCAAAGATGAATCAGGACGAACAATCGTTTTTCTCTCCGGCAATTCACAAGCCTATTCTCCGGAGGGTCAATATGAGGTAGCCGACGCGGTTTTGGATTGGGCAATCAAGAACGGTGTTCAGAGAGTATACTCCATTGCAGCCTACATAACCGAAAGACCTTTCGAAGAGCCAAACGTCTACTGCACTGCGACAACGTTGGCCTTGCTTGAAGAAGCCAAAGCACAAAGTGCACAATTTCTCAACGATGGAGTCATCGGAGGCGAAAACGGAATAATAACAGGTCTTGCCAAAAAGAAAAACGTGGAAGCCGCGTGTTTGCTTGCGGAAACCCACGGGTACCAAACTCCCACTGGAGAATACGTAATAGATCCACGGGCAGCGAAGGCGGCATTGAAAGTCCTGACTTCAATGTTAAATTTGAAAGTAGATATGGAGCCAATGGACAAACAAGTTGCGCAAATGGATGAAACAATCGCTAAATTGATTGAAATTGAGCGTCGAATTCGAGAACAAATGGCTGGTTCAGGTAAGAAGCCCGCTTACGTTACTTAAATTGAGGATGCTCTGATGGAAAAAGAAACATGGATAGAACGCCGCGGCGACGCCAAAATTATCGAGCCAATAGCTGTGGTTGGGTCGCCCGGTTTGAGGTCCATAGGCAAACTTGTCATGGACAGTCTCATTGTCAAAACTAAAGCAATGAAATTTGCAGACCTGTATTCTACGCATATGCCTTCCATTTACGAAACCAAACCTTCCTACGCTGCCGATCCAGCCTTTCCGGGCTTTGGGGGTGTCATCGTTGAGTCTGGCAAAGCAGACTTTCCTAAAGTCGAGTTTTACACTTGTTCCTCGCCCTCTTTAATCATTACAAAAGGCTATCACGCAAATTTTGAAGGCCAATATGAAGTTGCCATAAAAGTCTTAGATTTACTGGCTGAATGCGATGTGAAAAGAATAATAGTCGTCGCAGGTTACGGTTCAAAGGACAAGAAAGTATGCTGCGCTGCTACTAGCAAAGAATTAGTCGACGAGATGAAAGAAAAATATGGTATTGAGATAGGATACAAGGGACCTTTCATGGGTTTCTCAGGGTTGGTATTTGGCTTGTCAAAGCGGAAGGGCATGGAGGCGGTATGCCTTTTTGCCGGCACCGAACCACGTGAAGAAGATCTCGAGTTTCCAGATAAGGAAGCATCAGAAAGAGCATTGGATAAGATGAATAAGATGCTTGGCTTTAACGAATAGCTCTTCACATTACAAACATTATCGTCCGAAGTCGTTACTGAGCTAATCTTGGCAAGAAAACAAGCCAATAAAACATTTGTTTTCTTCAGACATCGGAGCTTGGCGAGAAATGTCGTGATTGACTTGGGCGACGAAATTTTTGATATAAGAAAACTCGAACAGGTCTCTTTTGAAAATAAAGAAAAGCTGCTACGGCTCGCACATAACCTACTTTTGAAATCTAAAACGCAGTAGTTTCAACTGCCAAAACGGAAAGAAGGCCTTTATGGAATTAATTGAGCAAACCACGGCGTATACCTTAGTATCACTGATAGGTTGTCGTTCTGTTTGTGAAGGCAAAAGGTTCGCCAGCATGTTTAGATGAGCCGACCATTGAGTTACACAGTATTGAGCCATCTGAACGCGAAGCATCTTCCATTATCGCCGAATAGGGGGAAAATGCTCTCATAAATAACGATGGGTTAAGCATTTTTCTAGGCAACACTTTAATGATGTTACTGCGATCACAAAGCCACAATAAAATATAGAAAGACCCATAAAATCCGACTATTTTCAAACGGAATTCAAAAATATAAGCCATAATAAAGTTCTAACAAGAGACCCATCAAATGCTTGCTAGCCAAAATCTACGGACGGAAAATGAAGCTCGAGAACGAGAGTTTTACCTCAAGGAAGATATTAATCAATCAAAATTAGCTATGATCCTGTTTGCAATCCCCCTTGCCGGTTTCATTTTTAACGATTACCTATTTTTTGGTATATCCAACATGTTTTATGGACTCATCTTCATTAGGCTTGCACTCTTGTCTGCAACAGGCGTAGAATTGATATATATTGGAAGGGTGAAAAGCTACCGCAGCTACGACAAGATAATATTTGTCACGGTGCTGGCAATGATTATGGGTGGGGGAATCATTAATGCCACCCGCCCCTCAAACATTGCTATAACATGCATCATAACAATCGTGTCAGTGTTTGTTTTGTACTTGGTTGTACCTTTAAAATTTAAGTACCAAGTTTTTCTTGCCACATTTACGAGTGTTGGCGAAGCCTTAATTATCGTGTTACTCGCCAGCAATGTCGCCACTTCGGCTATTTTTACTCTACTATTTAGCATGTTTGTTGCAAACGCAATTGCTGCGTTCAGTGCATGGCGGATGCATTCATATCGAGGAAGGACTTTCCAAGAGTACTTAGAGCATAAAGCACTACAAAATGAATTGGAGCGCCATGCAAATCACTTGTCAGAATTGGTTTCAGAGCGAACCAAAGATTTAGTCGACGCTCAATCGCGTCTTATGCAGTCACAGCGCTTATCGGCGATTGGTGAGATGGCTGGTATGGTTGGTCATGACCTTCGGAATCCTTTGGCCGCGATTAAGAATGCCGCCTATTTTTTAAGAAAAAAACATGGAACAGTTATCGGTGATACCAGCATTGAAATGTTAAATGCAATTGATAGAGCTGTTGAGCATGCCAACGACATCGTTGCTGACTTGCTTGATTTCAGCCGTGAAATACATCTGGATCTTGAAGAATGTTCACCTAAATCACTAGTAAACTACGTATTACTCGCCATAAATATCCCAAGTAACATCAAGATAACACAAAGCATTCAAAGCGATCTTATGGTTTGGGTAGATGTATCCAAAATTGAAAGAGTATTTACTAACATAATTAAGAATGCTATTGAAGCTATGCCAAACGGTGGCACAATTGAAATTAGCAGCCGCCAAAATGAAGGAAATGTTGAATTTATTTTTGCGGATACGGGCAGCGGCATGCCTGAAGATGTAATTGGGAAAATTTTTACGCCTCTCTTTACCACCAAAGCACAAGGAATGGGTTTCGGACTGGCAATATGTAAACGAATGGTGGAAGCTCATGGAGGCAAAATTGGCGTTGAGAGTTCACTCGGCAAAGGCACAAAATTTACAATTTCATTACCTACCGAGCAAACGCATCAGAAGATAGGACAGGAACAACAAAGGTAAAAATTTCCAAAAGGCAATCGTTTGAGCTTCTAATTAGCCAATTATCCACTTTTTAAAAGGTAATGTATCAGAGTTAATCAAACGACATTACGCTGACAATATAAGTTATTCAACAAAATTACAGAAGACGTTTTTTCGACGTTTTCTTCAGGGCAACCAACAGCGCCGCCGAAACAGCAACTGTGAGCACCGCAATTGTAACATATAATAGTTGAAGCGTAAACAATCCGTTGGTCTGAAAATTAAGTTTTGCGAGCCATACGGACTGACTTTTTGAGCCTACAATTACGTAGCCGCCACTTCTAACGGGAATAAGCGAGTTATAGTTTGCCTCCAACCCCCAGGGCAATGACACCCCGGGAAGACTCATCTTCCAAAGTTCGTCGCTGGATTTATCGATCATCATTAATCCAGGTTCAGTTAGGTTTGAGATGGTTAGCAACAAGTAGTCTTCGTTCGAGGTTTCAACTGCGCCTGTTATTGAGCTGCCTTTGGCGCCGAATGTTTGGTTCCATTGCATGGCGCCTACAGAATCTGTTTTGACTATCCAGGCGCATTTGTCCCAAAGATAACCGTACAATAGGTATCCACCATCTCGTGTAGCGATTGCTCCATTGCATTCAGGTTGGATGAAATAGCCTTGGCCGCCGTAAGTTGTATTCCAAATAATGCCGCCTGAGGCGTTCATTTTGGCGAGCGAGAAAAAGCCTTGATTGGGAACAAAAGAGTATGGAGTGCAAGACAAAATGTATCCTCCATCGGAAGTTTGAATAATGGTTGAGGGGCAATCAGCGACTTTTCCCAGAAGCGTCTCGTTCCACTGCATGTTTCCATACGAATTAGTTTTAAAAAACCATATCCAGCCCAGACCTTCTACTGCGTTCTCCCCGAAATCCGCAAATGCGAAACCGCCGTCGCGAGTTTGAATGATTGACATGAGATAGTTTACTTGAGCGCCCGAACTGAACATTTGGGTCCATTGAACGTTACCTTGCGAATCAGTTTTCACCAAAGTGCACTGATTATTTACAAGTCCCGCCAAAAGGTAGCCACCGTCGCTTGTAGGAAGGAGGCGAGTAAGATTCGTAATATCTTGGCCTACTCGAATTGTCTTCATCCATAAAAGATGATTTGAAGAGTCAAGTTTTACTAAGAAAGTAGATGTTTGGTTGGAAGTGTTTAAAACCAAACTTCCGTCAGCAAGCTGAAAAACCGAGTAACCGGTTTCGCCGGGCAAATTAGAATTCAACACAATAGGAGAAGACAACGGACTAGAATCTCTTGATTCCGTGGAAGCAAACGCTACCCCTGAAAAGGCTGAAATCAACATTACCGTTATCAAGAATGCGGAAATCGTCTCCTTGTCCATATTGAGCATAACATAAACCTGATTCCGATGAATATTAGTCTAATCTTGGAACGCCAATGTTCCACTTTTGGAACAGACTTACCGAAACCTGATTGGACGAACATTTCTAATTTGCTTCTCACAAGGGTTTGGTTTTGCCAGTGGTGCAAAACTGTATTTCTTATTGCTCTTCAAAAGTCAAAGATGAATTAAAGAGCAAGATAGCTTTCCGCTTAGATACTTTACAATTGTTTGGACCCAGCGGTCCAAGCGCTTGTTTACGTTGGGTTTCTAGTGTATCACCATGCAACCGATAGTAATTCTTTTAAGGACACCGGGCTATTCTTGTATGCTATTCGGTGAGGAGAGAAAAGGTGGCTACGGGCACAGGGGTTAAAATTGTTCTTACAGCGTCAGCAACAGAAATGAGCGATTTCTATAATAATCCATTTATAGCTTTCACAGCGGGTTTCGCGAGAGGTCCCTTCCCACTTTCACTCGTGAGAAAAACCTTGTATCCGCCTGTTGACCGCAGACCCGACGGCAGGGCAAGATTCGCGCCATATGGCCTTCGAAAAGTCGAGGCTATGCTTCTAGAAAACGGGTTCACGTCCAAAGAAGTTGTCGTGGTTCACCCCGACGACCTAGAAGATTTTGTAGGCCCACAAACAAGGGTTCTTGGCATATCCTCGATGGATCCGACAGGCATGGGCTATGTAAGCAAAACGTACTCGTCAATTATCGGCGGTGGTGAACCCATGAATGCCGTGGAATTCCAAAAACTCGTAACTCACCCAAGCATCAAGAAGTATAAACCGAAAATTATTGTCGGGGGATTCGGCGCTTGGCAGCTGGAACGCAAACATGTGTCAGATAGTTTAGGCGTCGATTGTGTGCTTCTCGGCGGAAGACCCGAACCCATAATTGACATTTTCAAGAAAGCCGTCAGCGGCAAAGCTCTCCCGCGCATCGTCAAAGCTGACGAATCAATCAGCAACTGGGATTACAACACTATTATGCCCCTGACCCGTCACGCGGGAATCCATGGCGCGGTGGAAATTTCAAAAGGCTGCGGAAGAAACTGCCAGTTTTGCACTCCCACTATGCAGCATAAAATTGATGTTCCGCTTGAAAAAATTATGCACGAAGTAGCGTTAACTACGGCTGAAGGCAGCAACCACATAACCCTCGTCACCGAAGACCTGTTCCTCTATGGAGCAGACAAGAACTTTGTTCCCAACAGAGAAGCCGTTGTGAACCTCGTCAAGAACGTTGCGAAGTACCCTGGCGTCAAAAGCATCCAGGCTTCTCACATGTCGTTGGCTCCGGCAGTTCATAACCCGCAGATGATTAAGGAACTCGCGGAAATTCTGATTGAACGCAGTTGGTACTCGTTCGGCAAAAAAGCCATAATCACCGCTGAAACCGGAATTGAAACTGGCAGCCCCCGTTTGATGAAGAAGTACATGGGTGGCAAGATGCTACCGTATAAGCCTGAGCAGTGGCAAGAAATCGTTGAAGGTGCGTTCGGCATCTTAAACGATAACAACTGGTATCCTCTGGCAACCTTGATTATCGGTTTGCCCGACGAGAAAGAAGAAGATGTACTGCAGACGCTTGAATTGATGGACAAACTTAAGAATTATAACGCATTTTACGTGCCCCTATTCTTCGTTCCGCTTGAGAACTGTGTGTTGATGAAACAGAAGGGCGCGGAACTTGACTCTCTCTCGCAGATACGCTGGGACTTCTTCATCAAATGCTGGGAATATAACGTCCGCATCTGGAAACCCACTTTCCTAGAAAACCGCATCCGAAACCCATTTCTCTACAAAGCAATAGAACACATCGTCATTCCCTACGCGGGAAGAATCGCAGGATTTTACTTCGGCTTGACAAGAGGCGAACAACTGAAACAAGCGTTATGGAGTCTTAGCATGTCTGAGCCAGCCACCGTTAAAGGCATTAAGGGTCGGAGAAACTCAAGTTGATCATAGGCGGCTCTTCAGACTCATTCGCGGTTTCATGTTTTTCCTCTTCTTTCAGCGGCTGTTCCTGAATTGTTTCAGCAGCGGGTTGAGTCGGCATTTTAAGGATTTTCCGTGCATGGGTAATGTATCCTGTGTGTCCAGTCATTAGGGTTTGAGGTCGGGTTTTTCCTCGTTCAACCTGCATTGCCCGCATCATGCATTCAATGGTTTCGATGAATACGAACCCATTTTCTTTTAGTGCTTCGGTAGTTTTCACAACTTGGTCAATCGTTGGGCTGAAAGAAACAAGTATGCCTGACGGCCTAAGCGCTTCGTACGCGTGGGGGACAACAAGCCAAGGAACAGCTAGATCCAAAATCACCGCATCCACATCCCTCTCCTCGATACCGAGGGTCACGTCGCCGCTTTTCATCTCTACATGATCAATGAGTTTTGAGCGTTCGAGGTTTTTGGCTGCGTTTTTTTGGAATTCGCATCGCAGCTCGTAGGTGTAGACTTTTCCTGTTGGACCAACATAATGTGCGAGGGCTGTGGTTAATGATCCTGTTCCTGTACCCGATTCGACCACTCGGCTTCCCGGACCGATTCCACTGAACATGACAATTAGGGCTGCATCTTTCGGGTAGATGATCTGCGTATTTCGCGAAGACTTCATGATGTAGTCTGTTAAGGCAGGTTTCAGCGTGGTGAAGTAAATGCCTAAGCTGCTTTTGATTGGTTCGCCGTATTCTTTTCCGATTAATTCGTCTAGTTTCAAGTAGCCTTTGTGAGTGTGGAATGTTTGGCCTGCCTGCATCTTGATCATGTAGGTTCTGCGCGCGTCCAAGTAAATGAGAACGTAGTCTCCCTCGCATATTTTTTGGTTAGCCAACAGATTTGTTCCTCTTTGGGAAAATGAAAATGCAGGTTGTGCCATTTAAGCTTTGAATACCTGTTCCTTTAGGAAAGGTCTCTAGTCAATGAAAACAGAATTTTGATGTACTAATGAACGCCATTATTTTCTTATGTTTGAAAATACATAGATTAATATGGCTTATACACTGAGATTAGCTAGCGACCTATTTTGATACGTACGGGCAAGTTTAATTAATTTTTGGAGCTGAAAAATAAGTGAAAACGCCAAACAAAAACAAGAAAATGGAAAGCCCTTCTTTAAGTTCCAAAGTGGGAAAATCCATAATCGTGGGGATAGGCGCTTCCGCAGGTGGATTAGAGGCATTCAAAGTGTTGCTCGAATCCTTGCCTGCCGACACGGGCTTATCTTTTGTCATCATCCAGCATCTGGCTAGCGGTCAAGAAAGCTTGTTAACAGAAATTCTATCAAGATTCACCAACATGCCAGTTCAAACTGTTAAAGACGGGACGGAAGTTGAAGCAGACAATGTTTACGTAATTCCTCCTGGAACAATCATGACCATGGATAATAAGATGCTCAAACTCAACCCAAAAATCACAATGATCAAGCCTATAGATGCCTTCTTTGTTTCCCTTGCCGAGGATTTGAAAACTCAAAGCATAGGGATCATTCTTTCAGGAACTGGATCTGATGGAACCGAAGGGCTAAAAGCCATCAAGACACATGGAGGAATCACTTTCGCCCAGAGTCCAGAATCTGCAGAGTATCCAGCGATGCCCCAGAGTGCTATTTCGGCTGACGCAGCAGATTTTGTTTTGCCTCCTAACAAAATTGCAGAGAAACTGCCAATAATTGCCAAGAACCCTAAGCTTGTACACACCGAAATTGAATCAAAAGGGAAAAACAGGGCGAGAGAACCTGCAGCAAAAAACGAAACAGGCTTGATTGCAATTTTTTCAATGTTAAAAACCGCGTTTAATGTCGATTTCTCTCATTACAAGGAAACCGTGGTAAATCGCCGCGTAAACCGCCGAATGGTAATTAACAATATGGAAGAAATCGCACGATACGTGGAATATTTGAAGGCACACCCAAATGAGTTAGAAGCATTATATAACGACATGTTGATTGGCGTAACTAGCTTTTTCAGGGAAACAGAAACATTTGCATCCCTTAAAGAAACTGCGTTTCCAGAGATTGTGAAGAACCGTTTGCCTAAAGATCCCATTAGAATTTGGATTCCAGGCTGCTCAACAGGCGAAGAAGCCTACTCATTCGCCATAGCAATTCAGGAATTCCTCGATGAAAAGTCGCTTAATCTTCAGGTCCAGATTTTCGGAACCGACGTTAACGAAAGAAACATTGAGAAAGCTCGACAAGGCATCTACCCAAAAACCATTGAAGCCGACGTCAATGAAAACCGACTAAAACAATTCTTTATCGAAAATAATGGCAACTATCAAATTGCCAAAGCCATCCGAGACATGTGTGTTTTTGCGAAGCAGGACGTAACAGCAGACCCGCCATTCTCCAACTTGGACCTTGTCAGTTGCCGCAACATGCTCATATATTTTGACGAGTACCTGCACGAAAGAATAATACATACTCTGAATTATGCGCTGAAACTGGGTTGTTTTCTTGTTCTCGGATCATCTGAAAGCATCGGACAATTCACCAGTTTCTTTGAACCTGTTAGCAAACGAGGCGTGATTTACGTTAAAAAAAGAGCCCAACCCACCATAACTTTCGGCTTGCAATCGTCATTCCCCTATGCAAAATCTCAAGCCGAAAAAAGTGTTGAGAAGAAAGACGTACTTTCGGCGCTACGGGACGAAGTCGACCGGTTATTGATTACGGAATATGTTCCCGCCGCATTACTGGTTAATAATGATTTAGACGTTCTTATTTTCCGAGGGAACGTTGGACATTACATTTCGCCTGATTCGGGATTAGCGAGTTTAAATTTATCTAAGATTATTAGGAAAGAACTAAGACCCGAGATAACGTCAGTAGTTTATCGGGCAAAGAAAGAAAAGAAACCTATTAAGGAAAACGCGGTGCGGTTTGAGTATTCGGGGGAGCAGAAAACAATCAATATTCAGGTACTTCCTTTGCATGTACCACAATATGAGGAACCTTTCTTTTTGCTTCTATTCGAAGACGTCAGTTCAGCAGCAACTCTCCTACGTCAAAACACGGAATTAACTTTCAGTTCCGAAGGTAAAGACATCGCCCGCGACCGCCAAAATCGAGAGCTCAGGGAAGAATTGGAGTCAACAAAGCAGACTTTGCAGCGAATTGTTGAAACTCAGGAAGCCACAAACGAAGAGCTGAGAACTACGATGGAGGAGGCGCAGTCAAGCAACGAGGAGTTACAGAGCACAAACGAAGAATTGGAAACTGCGAAAGAAGAGCTTCAATCAAGCAACGAGGAACTGAAAACGCTTAATGATGAGTTGAAGAACCGAAACCAGGTACTTGCGCAAGTGAACGATGACTTAACTAATTTGAACAGAAATGTGGATCCAGCGGTCATCATGGTCGATAAAAATCTAAAGATTAGATTATTTTCTCCCTCAGCACAAACAATTCTCAACCTTTCGGTTTCAGAAATTGGGCTGCCGCTGACAACTGTTAAATTGGGCATAAAAGTAGAAGACATAGAAAAAAATATTTACGAAGTAGTATCTAAACTCCATCCTATCACTAGAGAAGTGCGAGACGAAAAAGGTCGCTATTACGATATGCGAATACGACCGTATATTACACAAGATGATAGGATCGGTGGTGCCATTCTATCCTTTTTAGACATCGATGAGCTGAGAAAATACCAGCGGCTTGCTAACATAGGTGAGGCAGCTGGCATGGTAGGTCATGATATCCGCAATCCCCTGCAGGCTATCACCAGCGACTTGTACTTGATCAACGATGAGCTAAAGGGTGTGCCTCAGGGCGAAAGCAGGAAAGCTATGGAAGAGAGTCTTGATTCAATTGGGCAAAACATCGTTTATATTGATAAGATAGTTAGCGATCTGCAGGATTATACAAGGACGATCAAGCCAAACATTCAAGAAATTAACCTTAACGACTTGGCAAACATGATTCTTGCCAAAACAAACATTCCGAAAAACATACAGACTCAAATCAACGTGGATCCAAACCTGATTCTCGGAGCTGATTCTGCATACCTTAGGCGAGTTCTAACCAACCTGATTATTAATGCAATACAGGCGATGCCTAACGGCGGCAAACTAACAGTAAGAGCGACGGTAAACGGGGGAAATGTATCCATTGATATTGAGGACACTGGCGTGGGTATACCTGATCGTGTTAAGCCTAACTTGTTTAAGCCTCTGTTCACAACCAAATCGAAAGGTCAAGGGTTAGGTTTAGCCGTGGTTAAGCGCCTTGTTGAAGGATTAGACGGCAAAGTAAGCTTTGTAAGTCAAGAAGGCAACGGAACAAAATTCACGATAGAGTTACCTCTGAAAGCAAGAAACACTGCATAAAAATTTCTTTTGAAGCGTCCTAACAATTTAGCGCTAACATGAAGCTTACTCAAGCTCGAGATTTGACAGGTAAAAGGTTTGCACGTATGC
Organism: Candidatus Bathyarchaeota archaeon; assembly: GCA_963827165.1. GTDB lineage: Archaea > Thermoproteota > Bathyarchaeia > Bathyarchaeales > Bathycorpusculaceae > Bathycorpusculum. The sequence continues at coordinate 124,757 of CAWGZR010000009.1, forward strand.
CCTTTCCCCAATGCGAGAAACTAATGAACAAGTACTGCAAAAATGGATTATATACTCAGTTCTTTGTGGGTATTCTCGTATTCCTCAACCATGTGCTTTACTTTTTTTCTAGCTGCCGCTCATACACGTGTTCAGGTATAGGCGGAGACAGGGTCTTTTTGCTGTGTAGCTCAGTAGGCGTTACGATGCGTCTTTCGCCTGTTTTAACCTTGACTCGTTCGCCATCTGCAAAATCCTCAAAGTCTTCCAAGGCTTCAACAATCCAGTAACCTTCGCTTTTTGTTACAACCTTAACTTTGTAAAGTCCCCTATAATACAAAAAATCGTTCATAAAAACCATTTATACCTATGCATTTGGCGGTAAATAAACGCTTCATTCACCGCGGCTACAACAAATACTGCTTACCCTTCTCCACAAGCTGCACGTTGCAGCCAACGTTACCCATAAACTTCTTGAACAACTCGGCGTTCTCGGTATGAATCGGAAAAACCTGCTTTGCACCCATCTTTTTCAATGCGGCTTTAAGTGGCAGAGGCATCATGTGTCCTGACACGTGAACGTGATATTGAGGCAAACCATAGTGGCTAAGCCAATTAACCAATCGGTCATAATCGATTTCCATCTCTTCGTTAAATGGCTCCGAAGCAGACAAGACGTAGCAGCTTCCAGCAGTTGGTTGAATGCTGATAAGCTCTTCGAAATCGTAGAAGCTCACTGCTAAAACCACTTTGCACTGTTGCTTCGAAACATCGAACACATCCAAAACCTTGTTTTCCCCGCCCAAACGCTCCATCAACCTGGTTTCCCATTTTTCATAACGTTTCTTCGATTTTCGAAAAACCCGAAGCCCATCATCCTCCAAAGCCGGAACCTTAAGATGCACGTCACCGCTAAGTGCATCCAGTAAATACGCTTGCCTTAGTGAAACCGCAAGGCATCGCTGATGCTTCTGGGCGATTCGATGAAAAGTGTTGAGGCGATCAATGTCTGAGTAGCCGAATTCAGCCAACAGAATACCGTCAACCTGTGAAGCAATTTTGTCCAGTTTCGCTTCAACTTCAACTTCGTTGGAAACTGTTGCACCAATAGTGTTAGTGGCTTCAGTTACAACTGCAACGGGTTCAGCCTCACTTGCTTTTTCCACAAACTCATGGGTCATCTCGGGTTTGCCGCCGTGATCTCGGAAATCACCCGTGTAAACTATTGTGCCGTTGGAAGTGTGAATCAGAAAACCATATGCACCTGGAATTGAATGATCAACATGGAAGGGTTCAACAACAACATCGTCGACTTGAATCTTGGCGCCAGTTCTGAAAACATTGAATTCGATATCACGTACGTCAAATTCTAGGTCGGCACGTCGAATTTCACTCATAGCGTGCAAGATTGTTTGAGCAGTTTCACCGCAGTAAACAGGAATTTCACGTTTGATAAAAGACAAATACCCAGAATGATCCAGATGGGCATGAGAAAGAAAAACCGCATTCGCTTCGGGCGGCGCAGGATCAAACTTGTAGATACCGCTTAAAGCAGGAAGAATCCCAAGTTCCTGGAGGCTTTTTTCGTTGCGAGGCGAAAGAAACGGCGGCGAATAAAACTGTTTTTTCGCGGAAAACGACATGCCGAAATCAAAGAAAATTTTTGTGGCGCGGTCTTGAAGCAGGATTTTGTTTCCTCCGATTTCGTTAACTCCCCCATAGAATGTTAAGGTCGTTTGGTTTTTGACCATGCCGTTCACTTCGGCAACTCAGTTTTTCTACAGACGTTTGCGATTGTCGAGATGATTGACCACATTGTGAAGATGCCAAATACTCTAGTGTACTTAGAGGCCCCTGCGTCTTTGATGTCGTTGACGCCTCCGCCAGCTTTCAAGTACCCGTCTATGAAGGCTTTAGAAAATGATTCCGCTTTTGCGTTGCCGCTGTTTAACGGTTGAATGTAATGCCCGGAGTAATAGAGGAAGACAGCTATGTCCCAGGCTTTATCACCTTTCTGTGTAGCTTGACTGGCTTGCTCAAAATCTATAAGGAAAATGCTGCCGTCGGGTTTTACCAACATATTTTCAGGCTTTGTATCGCCCAAAGTTATTCCAAATGAATGAACGCGGGCGAGAATTTCCCCTGCCTTGCTTACCTGGACAAGTTCGGGCTCAACATTCTCACCTTTCTTAGCCGACCCAATCTTTTTGATTGTTTCATTCAGTCCTTCACCGTCGATGAACTCCATAAAAACCAAACGTTGGGCATTACTTACGTGAAAAATCTTCGGCACATTGAACCCCTCACTCCTAAGTAGCTCGTTCATGGCGCATTCTTTGGCAAGCCGTGCCTGAGCTGAAACAGAGAGCGATCTCACCCCCAGAGACCAAACAGTCAAGGGAAACCATTTGAAGCCTGAAAGATCCTTGTAACGTTTCGCAAGGGCTTTTGTTTCAATGTCTTTGCCGCGGGCACGAATCAAATATACGTCATTTAGCATTCCACCCATCGGCTCAACAGTGACGTTCTCACTCTGTCCTTTCGGCAGCATTTTTTGCGCAAACCCTTTGATGTCAATCTTATCAGCGAGTGAAAGCAAGCCTTCCGAAGTTTGGAAAAACACGTATTTTAGGGGGTCAGTGATTAGATAGGCTGGGTCGGGAAGTTTTGGCCAATTGATTTTTTGGGTTTTGAGGTAAATTTCAGTGTTTTGTGAAACGATGCTCATGAGCTGAGGGAAAAAACCGAAAAACGACGTGAAAATCGTCCGAGGTGCATTCCTCGTTAAATTGAAAATTCGCACCATTGGGTTCTTGCATCGGGCAATGAGTTTATTTGAAATTTTGACGAACCCATCGAAGAAGTAGATTTTTCCTTCACCCTCAATTGCGGCTAACGCTTCATTGTAGCTGCCAAGAGAATCTTCCTCGTTAAGAGTGACAGCTGCGATGAGGTTTGAAGCGTCATATGCGAGAAGAGGAAAAACCCGGATTCGATTCAAAACTACTTCATAGAGGAAATACTGAGGTTTGATCTGCATTCTGCTGGCTAGCTCGGGAAAATTTATGGTTAGATTTTCCAGCAACTCTAAAACCAAGCGTTTCTTCAAAGCAACCTCTTGACCATGCAAGTAGTCAGCGCCTGCAATCGTTAAGTATGGAAAAATGAGTTTGCTCGCGATCGCTTCTCCTAAGAACCCACGCTCAATGTCCCGTTCAAAAATCCATTGGTCAACAGCCAATACAAAAACGGGTCTTTCTCCGATAGTTCTCACGTAACTCATTACGCGAGGCTGAAAATCATGAATAACTATCATAACTTCTATTACGGCTCTTTCACTGGGAGCCTCCAAATGCCTATCTACCTGTGCTATTGCAGTTATAACGGCAGAACCGGCGATACGTCTACAAAAATCCAGTAGCTGACCATTTAAATCTACATTTGCGACGCCAATAACCTGTTTCAACCGAATCTGCCAATACAGAATTAACCCTACAGATATTTAAAACAAGTCCGCAACGTTACAAATCGGCAAAAAAGTTTTCAGTTGCACGGAAACAAAACGACCTCTTAGCCAAAGTGTAGGAAATGCCTCGACCAAGCGCATGCGGCATCTAAGCGGTTTGTTCATGTGTAGGCAGCTTTGCCATAATGGCGACGGCGGGCGGATTGGATCCTTCTATGCTGGGTTGGGTTGTTAGTTTTCGGCAGATCAGGCTTAAGGATTCTTCGGTGAAATCAAGCATTTTTTGACCGTTTTGGGTGAGGCTGTAGATTTTTCTAGGCCGATCAAAATCCATATTCCACTCGCCTTTCACAAATCCCTTCTTTTCAAGAGTGTTTAACAAAGGATAGACGGTACTCGGACCGAAATAGACACCGAAGCTCTTGCGGACTTTTGTTATAATCTGGTAGCCATGCATCGGCTCGGTGCTGAGGAACTGAAGTATGATAAGGTCCAGTAAACCTTTCATTAGTTTGGTCGAAACCTCCTTTTGAATTGTTAATGTTTTTAACATTTTTTCCTCACCTGTCTTTCTGTAGAACAGTATTGATGTTCTTCACAAATACAATATGTCCTATTTCAGACATATCCTGATGTAGTTAATAGTAATAAACCATAATATAAATCTTCATACATACTACAAGCATACAAAAACATAGCAATGCCATATAACCCGACGACAAAATACACATAAAAGCTATAAACCGAAACGTCAAACAGTTCACATTAGCCCGCATCAAGGTACAACCCATGTCAGAAGCCTACAAAGAAGAAATTGTACAACACATAATCAGAAACCTCCTGGACGTTCAACTACTCCGAATCGTGCAAACCAAACCAACATGGGGATACCAAATCAAAAAGCAGGTAGAAGAACAATTCCACATAAAACTAAGACACGGCGCACTCTATCCTGCCTTAAAGACTCTGGAAGACAGAGGCTTCCTGGAAAGCAAAAAACAACAAAAAAACGGACGATCCCGCAACGTCTACGCTATTACCAAAGAGGGAAAAGATTACCTTCAAACCTACCGCAACATATTGAAAGAATTACTTGATGAGAGCGCAGAATCACCTGTTTCAGAATTCTAAAAAGCAGACTAATGAAAAAAGACTTGCTGAAGTGCCGAGTTGAATAATCGTCGTCTTTTTTAAAAAATGTTTTTTTTTCTTTCTTATCTTAATCCAATCTGCTTGAAAGCTATGGGCCTTGCGCATGGGTTATTTATAAACTGGAACGCCCAGCGCTTGTTCAAGTTCGTTACATTTATTCTGTAGGAATATGACTTCTGATTTCAAGCCTTTTAGTGCCCTTTTCTTTTCTTCAATTTGCGTTATGGCAATGCTTCTGAGTTCGTTCTCTTCTTTCTGCAAGTGTTCTCGTTCTCGCAGTAACTCTTGTTCTTCTGTTTTTATTCCGTTTAGAGTTGCTATCAAATCGGGAACGCTAAGTTCGTTTGATTGCTCAACTTTTGTTTCATCCGCAGGAATCACTATTTTGTTTAGTTCTGATTCGCGGGTTTGTAACAATTCCACTTTTTTTGGCCTCCGTAATGCTCCAGCGCAACATCACTGTATTCAGTATTAATATACAATATATAAGCGTTATTAAGTTTGAATATACGAACATAAATAACCACAATCGAGTTTCCTCGCCACAAACAGATTAACGCTTACTTTTGAAAAGTAGTCTCTTTTCAGAGCATAAGGAAACAATTTCTTTATTTCTAAACATAAATAATACTTAGCATGAATTTGAAATTCATAAGGTTTTAGTTATCTTATTAGAAACTAATTTTGATCGGTGTTGAAGACAAAACATTCTAAATTGGTTGACAACGTTTTGGTTTGGGCTATCAGTGATGAGGAACTGGATTCAGACTTAGAATCAGATAAAGCTGCGTCGGATCCAAAGGGAAAAATGATACCCCAAAAACTTGAAGCATCACAAACAATCGACCGATCGCGGCAAACAGACACCTTGCAAATTGCAGGGTCCTCAAATTCGATTAGCGATTCAGATCTCTTAAGATCTTTGCAAAATATGAAAACAGAAGAGCAAGATCTCATAGAACAAAAACAACGCTTAGTAGCAGCGCAGCAAAACCTTCAAAATAAACTCTTCAAAGAAATTGAAAAAAGGAAGGCAATGGTCGCCCACTTGAGAACAGAAATTACTGATCTTGAGAACAGAACGAAGCAACTCGGAGAAGCACTCGGCATTGACATTTACAAGAAAACTCAGCTTGAGACAAATTCACCAATGCATCTCGTCACAAAAGTGGAGCAAGCCCTTCCTGAGTGTGTCGGATTATTGAAGTGCCCAAAACCAGAAGTATGCAGAAGTTACGATTCTTGTTTAAAAAAATATATGAACGCTGAAATGAGAAATGAAGTCCTAAAGTTTTAGTCTTGGATTAATTTGGTATTTTCTCTCTTTTGGATTGTCGTTTCGATTGGAGTTTAACATTGCACTTTAAGGACCAGCTTATTATTATTCATTTTTTTTGTTTTGGGAATACATGATAGACCCTTTGAATTCTTGAATAATTGGAAGCACCGAAGCACTCTAATCAAAGAGAGAAAAAAATTAGTTGATGTTTCTTATTAAAAATAAACATTCTTCGCAGAAGACGCATGTTTAGAAGTTCTTTTGCCTTGCCAATAATAATCGGGTACCATTTCAATGTCGGTATCAATATTCGTGCGGTTTCCATAAAACGCTTGAAAATTGGTCCATTTAGGTCTAGTTGCTTGACGAAACAGCGACGTTTTATCGCCTAATAGCCTGTTTTAGGCTGTTTAGGTGATGCTTACGTTTTGAATGTCGAAGTATCTTTTTGCTAAAAAGCGCAGACGCTCGGCGTTTTTGCCGTTTTTACCAATCGCGACGCCCTTGTCCTTTGGGTTTACCGTGATGACTGCCATCTTTTTTCCGTCGGTTCGTTCTGTGACGCGTACTTCTCTTACTGCTGCGGGTTTCAAAGCGTTTTTCATGAATTGAACTGGATCTTCGCTGTACTCGATGATCTCATGTTTCTTGCCTGTCATCCGCTCCAATGTGTGGATGTTTCTGCCGCCTTTTCCTATTGCAACGCCTACTTGTCCTTGATTGACGATGAAGATTGCTCGCTCTTGTTCTTCGTCGATTATGCAGTCTTTCACGCTTGCGCCGCTTATGCTTTCAAACAGAGCTATGTAACGCATTTCGTCGCACGTGATTTTTATGCCAGTTGTCAGTTTTTTTCCTCCATTTTTTATTCTTCAGGTTGTTCCTCGGTTAGTTTGAGAATGTCAGAGTCCCCAGTTTCTCGGATGCTCAAAGCTGAAATAATGAAGAGTTTTTTGCAGACTTCGGCGAGATCCATTGAGCCACCTTTGTAAGTTATTACCGGGACTTTAGAGATTTCCCCAAAGTATTCTATCTGTTCTTTTATGGTTTTTGGACAGTTAGAAGCTAAAACAATCATCTTAGCCTTCCCTGTCTTGGCGTTTTGCAATGCTGTGTTAGCTCCGAAAGATACCTTGCCGGTTTTAACCGCTGACGCTAACGCCTTATCTATATCTATCATGCTTCTGTCTTTCCTCCATCTTTATCTTGCCTTTCAAATGTTGACATGTACAATTCAACTAAGCCAGTCCCGATTGGTATCGACTGCCCAACTATAACGTTTTCGGTTACTCCTGCCAAGGGATCGCTTTCTCCTTTGACGGCTGCTTCAATAATGTTAGGAACGGTGATTTCGAATGCGGCGCGCGCTAAAACACTTGCTTTCTTTCCGCTGATGCCGTGCCTGCCGATCTGTTGCACATCGCCTGTAGTAGTCATCATGTCTGCAACGAGCATTACGTGCCTAACATCTACGTCTAAGCCTTGATCTTCCAAGACGCCTTTCGCTTCATGGACAAGTGCGTTTCGTGAGGCTTCGACTCCTAAGGTTTTGGCGATTTCATGGATGTTGTTGGTGGTGGTCCGTGAGGTGTCTACGCCTTCAATCTCTAAGACTTTTGATAAGTTTGAGCCGTCAGTGCGTATTACCCACTCGCCGCTTTCTTCAGTGACAAGTACACGTTTAATGTCTGGTACTCCTTTGACTTGGAACCCAGGGATCTTGCCCAGCATACGTTTCAGTTGCTCAGCCTTTTTCGGCTTTATCTCCACTGTAGAGTTGGTTACTGTGACTGTGGCGTTCTGCAATTGCAACCGTTCGTTGAGCAGCTCCATTGTTATGCCTCTGTCGTCCATCATTGATTTGCTTAACTCAATTATGATTTCTTCACGTACAGGGTCTTCGTAAATTGCTGAAGCCAAGTTTTCGACCGATGTGTAAATTATGTTTCTCGCTACTTCAACGGCGCCTTCTTTGCTTTTCGCGTGATCACCCATCAGGTAAATCGTCATAATTGGAGTTGAGGGAATTCTGCGGGCATCGACGATTTCAATAAGTCGCGGTAAGCCTAAGGTGACGTTTTGTTCTTTGACACCTGCGTAGTGGAAGGTTCTAAGGGTCATCTGTGTGCCTGGTTCGCCGATTGACTGTGCGGCGACAATTCCCACTGCTTCACCGGGTTCCATAAGGGCTCGTTTGTATTGGTCAGCTGTTGTGAACGCGGCTTTTTCAACACTTTTGTTGGTGAGTTTGCCTTTTGCGAAGTTTTGTTTTAGCTGGTTTAGCAGAATCGGTGTAATTTGGTTTTCGACTTTTTTAAGTTGTTTTTTGATTTCTTCGGCGGATGCGGGTTCTCCCTTTTCTTGTCCGATTTTTATCTGGTCGATGAGTCGAGTGACGTTTACTGCTTTTCCATGGTCGCTTTTGGCTGGGTCAACTCCGTCTTCTCCGTACCGGAACTGAATGATGTCGCCGGCTGAGTCGCGGACTGTACTGTCGTATTCGAGGCGTATGTGTTCAAGTGCGTTAATTAGCCTGCGCTGCATGTAACCGCTTTGTTGTGTGCGGACGGCTGTGTCGACTAGTCCTTCTCTGCCACCCATAGCGTGGAAGAAGAATTCAATCGCGTCCAAACCGGTCTGGTATGAATTGTAGACAAAGCCTCTGGCTCTTGGAAGAGGATCGTTTTCTTTGAAGTGCGGCAATGCCCTTCCAGAATAGCCTCGCAAGATGCGTTTGCCTCGGACTGACTGTTGTCCTACGCAAGCAGCCATTTGGCCAATGTTAAGGCTTGAGCCTCTTGCGCCAGTTCGAGTCATGACGATGCCAGCGTTTTCCAATGTGAAGTCTTCGTCTGCTATCTTACCTGATTCGTCTCGCGCTACGGCAAGCTCATGCATGACGTAGATTTCAAATGATTCCTCTAAGGTTTGACCTGGCAATCGCGGCAAAGTGCCGTTTTTGAAGTTTTCGATGTGTTCGTCGATTTTCTTTTGGATCCGCTCCATGGTTTTAGCCATACGATTGCGGGCTCTGGGTGAAAGAACTAGTTGCTCGTAAGTGTAGCTGAAGCCGCGCATTGAAATGTATAGTTTTAGAAGGTGAGTTATGTTGTTGAGGAATTGCCTTCCTGCTTGGGTGCCGTAGTCTTTGATTATTCTGTGAAGCAAACTTTCAGATTGTTCTGAACCGATTGATTTCCTATCGATTATTCCTGAGACCAGTTGTCCGTTTCTAACTACAACGTAAGCGTCATGTTTGCATTCTTCCTCTTCGCATTTAGTGCAGCCTTGGCAAATGTTTGCTTTTAAAACGTAATTCAACGTTTTAGGTAGATAGAGGCTGAAGATTTGTTTGCCAGACCACATGGGTTCAGGTTCTTTGATTTCGGGTTCAGGAAGCGCGTCTGTGTACCCAGTTGCGGTGAGTAGACGGTCAACTTGGTCACGGTTGATGTAGTTGCCTTTTCTTGTGAAGTAATATGCGCTCGTGATGAAATCTCGAATAGCGCCAATGATGGGTCCACCAAATCTTGGCGAAAGGATTTGGTCTTGAACTTGCATCAGAAGCAACGCTTCAGTTCGGGCTTCTTCGCTTTGCGGTACGTGAAGGTTCATTTCGTCCCCGTCGAAGTCAGCGTTATACGGAGGACAGACACATAAGTGGAGTCGGAAAGTCTTGTAGGGCAGAACTCGAACGTAGTGAGCCATGATGGACATGCGGTGAAGTGAAGGTTGCCGATTGAAGATTGCTATGTCCCCGTTCTTAAGGTGCCGTTCAACAACGAAGCCAAGTTCCACGGCTTCTGCGATTTTTGTGCGGTCAACCACGAATTCTAGTCGTATGCGTTTGCCATCTGGCCTAATGATGTATAGAGCGCCAGGATAGGTTTCTGGTCCGTTAATGACGAGTTTTTTCATTTCCTCGATGTTCCAAGCTGTGACTTTTTCTGGAACAGAAAGACGCATAGCAACATCGACAGGCACACCGACCTCGTTAATGTCAAGGTTCGGGTCAGGAGAAATTACTGTGCGTGCAGAGAAGTCAACACGTTTTCCTGAGAGATTGCTTCTGAAACGCCCCTCTTTGCCTTTCAGCCGCTGCGATAGAGTTTTTAGTGCTCTGCCGCTTCGGTGTCTAGCAGGTGGGATACCTGAGGCTTCATTGTTAAAGTAGGTTGTAACGTGATACTGCAAAAGCTCGGAGAGGTCCTGAATGATAAGTGTAGGTGCTCCTGCCTCCATGTTTTCCTTTAAACGCTGGTTAATACGGATGATGTCTACAAGTTTGTGGGTTAAATCGTCTTCAGATCGGATGCCTGATTCAAGCGTGATTGATGGGCGAACGTAGACTGGCGGTACAGGTAAAACCTGTAAAACCATCCATTCTGGACGTGCAACTTTCGGGTTGAAGCCTAAGACTTCTAGGTCTTCGTCTGAAATGCGTTCAAGCCTTTCTCTAATCATGCTTGGAGTTAAAGGTTCAGAGCCGGCTTCAGTTTGCTCGATAAATTTTGTTGGCTTCTCAAAAGTGATTTTGAATTGAGCTGCAGCGCAGTAAGGACATTGCTTGGCTTTTATTTCAGTCATGATTTCCTTGTAAGTTTCATCAGGGATTGTTCCCAAAAGGTCGTTGAGCCGCTCGATACGTTGACGGGCTTTTTTGGCGGCATCTTCAGTTAAGAGTATGCGACCGCAGCTACGGCATGTGGATTTCAAAAGATCAAAAATGATTTTGGTGAATTCAATGTGCACTATTGGAACTGCAAGTTCTATGTGTCCGAAGTGTCCGGGGCAGCGGATTGCGGTGTTGCCGCAGGTTTTGCAACGTTGCCTTGGTTCAAGGGTGCCTAGTCTGCCGTCCATGAGTCCAGCGGTGATTGGTGCACCGTCTTCGTCGTAGGTGTCTGGAGTTTGGATTTCAACGACTGACTGTTTCCTCAAGTCTTTGGGTGAAATTAAGCCGAATGATATTTCGTCAACTATCTTATGGATGAGTTCTTCCTGTTGTGACATTTTATGCTTTCTCCTTAAGCCTAAGTTTAGGCGTTATACACAAGCTTTGAAGCTCCTGCAAGAGTAGCTTGAAAGCGTACGAGACGATGACTGGTGAAATCTTTGCTTTTTCGTCGCATATCCTGCATACGTAGCGTCTTTGTTTCATGTCGAAGTAAGCGATTTGCCCGCAGTTTTCACAGATGTATAGCGTATACTTGTCCGATTCCTCAAGAAGCCTGTCTCTGAGCAACATAGCAGCGCCGTGTCCGATTAAGCAGTCTCGCTCCATTTCGCCGAATCTTAAGCCTCCGCCTCTAGCTCGGCCTTCAGTTGGTTGCCTCGTCAGCATTTGGACTTGACCGCGTGCTCTGGCATGGATTTTATCAGCTACCATGTGGTGCAGTTTTTGATAGTATACTACGCCTACGAAGACGTCTGCGACGAATTTTTCGCCTGTTGTGCCGCTGTAGAAGACTTCGCCGCCTGTGTGGCTGAAACCCAATTTTATGAGGCTTTTACGTACCTCGTCGGGTCCTTCGTTGCTGAATGGGGTTCCGTCTGCTGGTCTGCCTCTTGCGGATGCTGCTTTTCCTGCGAGGGATTCGATAAATTGGCCGATGGTCATTCTTGAGGGGATTGCGTGTGGGTTGATGATGAGGTCGGGGACTAAGCCACCGTCTGTGAATGGTAAATCTTCCTGTGGAACGATTAATCCGATGACTCCTTTTTGTCCGTGTCGTGAGGCGAATTTGTCTCCTAATTCGGGTACGCGTTGATCGCGAACTCTTACCTTCACGAGTTGGCTGCCTTCGCCGGACATTGTTATGAATATGCCGTCTACGATTCCTGTTTCTGAGGGACGCATGTCAACGGATGTGTCACGCATAGATGGACCTTTAACTTCGAATTCTTTGTATTCTTCGAGGAATCTTGGTGGGCTGATTCGTCCAATCAATACGTCTCCGCCGACGACTTGCGATTCAAGGCTGATTATGCCGTCGGGCTCCAGAAGCCTGTAGTATTGTTCGCCTCGGTAGCCTCGGGTTCCAGGTTCTGGAACTGTAAATTTGTCTTTTAAGCCTCCGAGGTATTGGCGGCATTCAGCTTCGTAAATGCGGTAGAATGTGGATCTTGCTAAGCCGCGTTCGATTGATGCCTTGTTGAATATCAATGCGTCTTCCATGTTGTAGCCTTCGAAGCTTAGCACGGCGACGATGCAGTTTTGTCCTGTTGGGCGCTGCTTGTAACCCATGACTTCCATTAGTTCAGTTTCAACCATTGGAACCTGTGGGTAATGCAGTATGTGCGAACGTGAGTCGACTCGGTGGTGGAAGTTAGTGCCGTAGACTCCGAGAGCTTGTTTTGCCATGGCCGCTTGGTACGAGTTGCGTGGTGACTGGTTGTGTTCTGGATACGGGATTGTGGAGGCGCATATTCCTAAGATAGTGTAGGTGGCTATTTCCACATGGGTGTTATCAGGTTGAATCTGGTCAAAGGTCAAGGAAATGTAAGCGTTTTCTTCTTCTTCAGCATCCAAATACTCAACCAAACCGTTCTTGACAAGGTCTTCCCAAGTCCACTCGCCTAATCCTATTTTCTCTATGTGTTTAGGTTGAAGTTTCGGAACTCCGTTTTCAACGATTATAAGTGGACGTCGAACTCTGCCTTCGTCGCAGTTAGCATGCAATTCTTCGTTTTCAGTCTGCATCTTCGTGAAGTAGGTTACGTTGGCTTCGGTTGAGATTTCGCCTGTTCGCCTTTTTTCGCGGAAGGACTTTACTATCTCTCCGGCGTTGTTGCAGTAACCAATTATGTTTCCGTCAACGAAGACTTTGGCGCCTGAAATGCGTAGTTCGTTTGACGCTTCGCCCGCGGGCACGGTGCCCATTTCGAAAAGTAACTGTCTAACTCGGTCTGGGTTCACGCCGACGGCGATTGATGCTGAGAGAGCCAAGTTTTTGACGAGACCGCAGTTGGAGCCTTCTGGCGTTTCGTTGGGACATAAGCGTCCCCAGTGGGTTGGATGGAGGTCTCTGGCTTCGAAGTTTGGTTGACTTCTGCTAAGGGGTGATTGGAGCCTTCGAAGGTGGCTAAGAGTTGAAATGTAGTTTGTTCGGTCAAGCAGCTGTGTGATGCCGACTCTGCCTCTTCCCCAGTTGCCTGTTGCGAGGGCATGTTGGAATCGCTCGGTGATTATTCCGGGACGAACGGCAGCTGAAACGGTTATGATTGGGCCTTTGACGCCTATGCGTTCAAGCTGGTACTTTATGTCTCTTGTTAAGTTTCTAAATGATACTCGGAAGAGATCTGCGAGAAGTGGTCCGCCCAATCGCAGACGTTTATTCTTAAAGTGGTCTTTATCGTCTGGTTGTCTCTTGCCCGTCTTTAACTGCAAAACGCGGTAAGCCATTTCTCCAAGGAAGATTGCTTTTTCTTGTCGGTTCTTATCGCTTCTTCCAAGGTGCGGCAGAAAGTTTTTGTCAAGAGCGGTTTCAGCTTTTTGCAGCCTGTATTCTTCTACTTGCCCGTGGGCTACGCGGTTGCCGATGAATAGAATCGCGTCTGCTGGTGTGTCAACGCCGATGGCTTTTTCAAATGATGCTGCTAATTGGCTTTGCATTTCGCTGTCAAGTGAAACTGCCTCTGCGATTTCCTTGTCTTTTTCGAGGCTTAGAGCGCGCATGATGACTACGAAGGGGATTTCGGTGGGTACTCCTGGCATGGTGACGTAGATTGCGTCGTCTGACTTGAGTTTAAGTTCGATTCTTGCTCTGAAGCCTACGGTGGTTGAGAAGATTTTTGCTTGATAAACAGGCGCTGTTCCTTTTTCGTCTATGTCAACTATTACGCGGTTGGGCGCAAGGTCTTCCATCGCGACGATGACGCGTTCGGAGCCGTTGACGACAAAGTATCCTCCTTGATCGTCTGGGTCTTCTCCTGCAGCGATGAGTTCTTCTCGTGAAAGCTGAGAGAGGAAGCAAAGTTTCGATTTAAGCATGACAGGGATGTTGCCGATGTAAACCAGTTCAGTATCCTGTTCTCTGCCGTCGATGACGGGAGTCATTTCCAACGCAATCGGAGCCGAATACGCTAAGTTGCGGAGGCGGGCTTCCATCGGGTAAATTTCATGTTTTGTGCCGTCTACTTCAGTGACGTATGGACCGGTGATTCTTGATTGGGGGTCGATTACCCAGATTTGTCCAAGTTTCACTTTATAGGGGCTTTCTGGCACTTCTATAGGGATTTCGGCGACTTCATCGGTGACTTCTTGTAAGCCATGGTCGATGAATTCGTTGTAGCTGTCAAGGTGCTGCCTGACAAGTCCTTTTTCTTTGAAAAATGTTTTTAGTAAATCATGGATGTCTTCTTTCTGGATAGTAGCGGTCAATTAATCATTTCTCCATTAATTTGAGCCCTATAGGATTTAGTTAGGTATGTATTGTTCAAACTTTCAACTCCAAAGATACGGGATTATCCAACTTGAAAAAGGGTTCTCCTAACTTTTCTAAAGGCACAAAGACATGCTACGCAGCTAGCTAATAAACCTTGTCATACACATTGAAACTAAAATAAAGGAGCGCTAAACTTTCATAGAGTCCCCGCATCAAAAAATGTTTGAAGGTTGCCGTTGCATGAAAAGAAATGGAAAAAGCGCCGGAATTAGATTGCAATTGGAAAAGTGGCTTTTTGCAGACGGAAAATTTTGTGGAAATGGGTTCTTCAGAAAAAATTGAGCCCCTTCTTTCTGTGAAGGAAAGTTGCGATTTCCTGCAAATTTTTTTGTTTGTGTTTTGGGTCGCTTTTTTGGTTTGGGGCTTGGATTGTTTGCAGGTTGAGTCTTTAATAGTCCATAATAGTCTACAATAGTCAGTAATAGTCTTTAATAGTCGCCTATAGTCAATAAAAGTCAAAGGAGCGCTAAATAACTAGTATCTGGCAATTTTGTAACGTCTTCTTCCCAACTGACGCTGCCTCTTTTCTTGTGCCTCAGTTAATGAAGAGTTGCCTGTCTTGACCTCAAAAACCGTTGGTTCGCCAATTTCGTTTCCAAAAAAGTCACGTTTCAGAACAATAAAATCGCCCCCGTCACGAATTTTCCTGCAGTCATGCCCCTGCATGGTTTGGTCAAACGCAAATCGGTCCTTAGCGATTTCGCCTTTGGCGCATTTGCTTGGCATGCTAAACCGTTTTGAAACACGCCCAAACTTCGAAAGGTCAATATTTTTTGAGTCTTTTTTGCCCAAGGGATGCAGCTCTTTGCTTTCTACTTAACAGGGTATATTAAAAAGTTGCCGATGAGCTCCACACGTAGCATCGGAATTATTTTCGTTCGATTATTTCTAGATCTGCGTTCTTTTCCTTGTTAAGGGTTTTTCGGGTTATTAACGAAAGAAGGTTCGAGTCCAGTTCATATCCTACACTGTTACGCCCGTTTTGCATGGCGCCTTTTGTAGTGGTGCCCGAACCCAAGAAAGGGTCGAGTACCGTGTCGCCTTTGATGCTAAACATCTTGATTAGCCGATCGGCGATTTCGTCAGGATATGCTGCTGTTCGTCTCTCGAGTTCGCTTGCGGTTTGCCGGGTGCCCTTTAGAGACCAGATTTGGCTGAACCATTCGTCGCGTTGAGGCTTCGTGAAAGCGCTGCCGTATCGTTGAGGATCTTTAGGCGGGAACTTACGCAGGTTTCCCTTGCGGAAAAGCAGGATGAATTCGCAGTCAATCGTCACGTAAGCATTCGGCGGCAGAAAACCTGATCCTAAAAATGCGCCTTTGCCCTTGTATGTCGGTTTCGTTGTTGGCTTCTTCCAAAGGATGTAGGGCAACGTAGTGAAGCCGATTTTTTCGCAAATCTCCAATATTCGAGCGTGATTTGGGAAAAGCTTGAATTTTCCGTTGATTGTGCGAGTCGCGTCGCCGACGTTTATGCATGCTATGCCGCCGTCAACGAGAACTCGGTAGGTTTCTTGCCAAACTGGCGCGAGATAGATGTGCATTGCGTCGTAAATTTGCGCGATCGCTTCATCTTCTCCGTCTTCTTCCAGTTTCCGCCATAGCGCTCCAATTCTGGGGTCCTCGTCGATGAAGATGCTGTCCCACATCTGAATCATGGGATAAGGCGGCGAAGTCACCATCAACTGGACGCTGCCGTCGACAAGTTCAGACATCCGTTGGCTGCTGCCAAAGATTATTTTGTGTTGAGTTAGCATGCTTGTTCTCCTATGTAACATTGAGCGAGCGCTTTTACTTTTGCGGTCTTGATGAGCAACAATTCGACTGAAAACAAAATATGGGAAACCCAAAATAATAGAGCATAGTTTAATCCTTAGGCGAAAACATGAGTGACGAGAAAAAGGAGATACCGTGGGATCTAACAGAACTTTTCTCAAGTCCAAATGACCCGTCAATTGAAAAGGCTTTGGCGGAAGCAAGGACCTGGGCTAATGATTTTGAGAATGCATATCGAGGGAAAATTGCCTCACTGAACCCAGCCCATCTGCTAAGCTGTCTACAGGACCTTGAGTCTTTCAACCTGAAAATGGAGGATATTTCACTTTTTGCAAGTCTTTCCTTCTCAGCTAACATGACCTTGCCCGAGGTACAGACGCTCTACGACCGGGTAAGCAAGTTTGAGGCAGAGTTGAGCAAGAAACTCGCTTTCTTTTCGCTGGATCTTGGTGCTCTGCTTAAAGCCAAACCCGAATTGACTGCTGAGCCATTGCTAACTAATTATCGGCACATGCTGGAACGTGTACAACGCCGTGTCCCCCATCAACTAAGCGAGGTGGAAGAGCAGTTAATCATTGAGAAAGATCAATTTGGCGTGCAGGCTTGGGAGGAGTTGCAGAGCAAATGGCTGAATACCCGAATGTTTGATGTCGTCGTCAAAGGGGAAAAGAAGACGCTTAGTTACGGTGAAGCCAACGGATTGCTGTCGCATCCTGACAGGTCAACGCGGGAATCCGCGAACCGCTCCATATATGGTTTGCTTGGCAGAGACGGTGAAGTTTTTGCTTCAGCCTTACGAAGCATCTGCAACGACTGGGTCACAGTTTCAAAGCGCAGAAAATACGCGTCTCCTATGGAGTCAAGCGTCCTAAACAATGATACCGAAGAGGCGATAATTGACAATCTGCTAGAGGCGATTGAGAAAAAAGCCATCGTTTACCAACGTTACCTGAAGCTTAAAGCTAAGCTCATGAATCTGCCTGTCATTGGAAACCACGATATCGTTGCACCTCTGCCAGACATGCCAGAGCAAAAATTTACTTTTGAAGAAGCCAAAGAACTAGTCACGCGGGCATACAGCCGCTTCGACACGGAATATTCAGCTGCTGTTCAGGAAATGTTTGCTAAACGCCGAATCGACGTAACTCCCCGGTTTGGGAAACGCAACGGTGCTTTCTGTGCAAGCTGGTTTAAGGGCAAATCCGCGTTTGTTCTTGACAATTTCAATGGAGCACTCACCGACGTTTATACGCTGGCGCATGAGCTAGGACACGCCACGCATGACTATTACATGTCACGAAGCCAAACCCTAATGAATACAAGCGTAGCCTCGACAGTAGCCGAGACCGCTTCAATTTTCGGCGAGCTATTGCTAACCAATTTGCTCCTTGAGGAAGCAAAATCAGATGCGCAACGCAAAGCAGTTCTCTGTTTGGTTCTAGACGAAGCAGGCATGACGGCTTTTCAAGTGACCGCGCGAGTATGGTTCGAGCAAGCCCTATACAAATCAATTCAGAACAGCGAATACCTCGACTACCCGAAGATTTGCCGCCACTGGACAAAAGCGCGGGACCGCATATTTGGCGACGCCGTCACATGGTTCCCTGAAATGGAGGCAGAATGGACCATGAAGCCGCACTATTATATGGCGAACTACCGCTTCTACAATTACCCCTACGTCTACGCGCAAATGTTCGTCTACTCGCTCTACGACCGGTATCTGGAGGAGGGGAAAGCGTTTGTTCCCAAGCTGGAGCGGGCGTTATCAGCGGGCAGCAGTGTGTCACCGCTGGAAATCGGCAAAATCGTCGGCCTCGATGTGGCAGACCCCAACTTCTGGAACGGAGGGTTAAAAGTTTTCGAGCGCTTCATTGTTGACTTGGAAAAAGTCATTTAACACGTGTCAACGGATCTAGTACAAGAGAGAGCGGAGGGGGTCCCTCTCCCACTTAACATATTTACAGAGTGGGAAATGATTAATAAGACAGAACCCAGACATTTTTAGCTGGATTGGGCTGCGGTAACCAAGCCAGGTCAAAGGTGAAAGAATACGCATCAGTGTATTCCGCTAAGGACTCAAGATCTAACATTTGGCCGGCAAAGGCCTCGATGGGATATCCTTTCCCTCAGGGGTTCGCAGGTTCGAATCCTGCCCGCAGCACTTTAAACCCTATTCCGAGCTTATTTAGGTAAATAAGCTGAAATAAGCGTTTTAGATAATTATCAGAGCCCCTACACGCTCTAAATCGACATATAAAGAAAACAGCATAAACAATGATCAAAGTAGCTTCCAGGTAAAAATTTCCAAAGATAAAATCGGGTTACGCCCAGCACGCTAACTTCCAAGTATTGAACTAGATGAGTTTAATGTTGCTTTTGCCAACACCGGCAAGTTTTCGATCCCTTGTCAGCAATACCTCATCGTGCGCTAATGATATGCCTGCGATAAGTAAATCGTTCTCATTAATCATTCTACCGGAATCCTTAAGCTCTGTAAAAAGAACCGCAGCTTTTTTCGCAGCGTCACTATCGAATGGATAGATATCTAATTCCGAGAGGAAATCTTCTGCCAGCTGTCTCTTCAGCTTTGTCTTATGTTTGAGCAATTCATACTCAGTTATGCTAGTTGTCTTTATTTCCTCCTTGTTGGCAATTTCTTGTACTAAAGAAACAAGCCTTTCGTCGCCAGCTATAAAATCGATGATAACGCTTGTATCAATTAACATAATTATTCCTCTTCGAATGATCTACCGTAATTTGCTTCCCTTTCAGCAGCAATTTGCATTTTCAGTTGCTCAAGTTTTTCCTTTTCGTTTTTCATAACTCCAGCAAATTTCATTATGTCGGTTTTCTTTTTTGTTGAACAAAGGCTTTCTTTTATTACTTCGGAAAAGCTTTTTTTGCCTTTTCGCGCAGATAGAAGTTCGTAGACTTCGTTTGACACCGAAATTTGTCTTGCCACCTTAATCCCTACATACATAAGCTATACATACTTACTGATAAATCTAGTTAGATGAGAATTCTACCTGAACGGGTCAGTAAAAGTTGCGTGCTTCCTTAAGGTTACTCCGCTTCTTAATAGAAGCGCAACTAGGCCTATTTTCGCAATTTCTTGAGAGAGAACCCCAAATCCTCCACTAAGAAATCATAGAAAACTCTTTAAGCATTCAGCGTCGCCCAATCACTTGCAATACGCATACTTATCGTCCGACCGACGGTTTAAACGACGGCGTGAAGCTACCCCGTAGCACTTTCAGCCTCACTTCAAGCCTATTTTGGCAGATAGATCACAAATCACGAGCATTTTAAAATGAAAATCAACCATAAACTGACCCAGAAGTTGAGACGTATGCCTGTTTTGGGCTGAGTCCAATAGTGGTTTAATCCAATTTGCGTTCGCATCTCTTCATTGACACATGAAACTTGATCTGTTCAAACGATAGATAGACCCAATTCAATCGTAATTAGCTGTTGTTCAAGAAACTGTGAAGAAATTATTCAGGAAAATCTTTGCACTATTTGTTTGAGAACGAGATTATAGTTGAAGACCATCATTAACCTCTTGACCAATGTGACCAATTTCTGACTTAGGAATTCATCAAGTTTTCTCATCAGCATACTTCAAAATTGTTCATGACGGTATTTGAAAATATCTTTGGGAAATAAAAGCTAACAGCACAAGTACATTTTTTCGTTTCTTACGCGTGTGAAAACTTGCTATAATTTTTTCTATTTCATTTCCAGAAAAATTCGTTTGAGAATTGTTGCGCCATGCCTCATCTTGAGCTTCTTTTCGCCTATTCTTTCGCGATATCTAATTGGAACTTCGACCGTTCTATAACCTTGTTTTGTCACTTGGGAGTTAAGTTCAACCTCAATATCGAAGCCTAAGGATCTTATCTTCCAACTCTTAAAAATATCTGCTCTTACAACCCTCAAACCTGTCAAAGGATCTTCAAGATCTACCCCATTCAATATGTTATGCGCTAAAGCAAGCATTCTATTTCCCAAGTAAAATTGGGTATGCAATGCCTTTTCATCTTTCTTTCCGCCCAATCTGTTTCCACAAACCATGCCCACATCAGGATTTTGCTCGAGTATCTCAATCATTGAAGGGATATGCTCTGCAGGATATGTGTAGTCAGCATCAGTTAAAACGATGTATTTTGCTTCCGTGTCCATTAGGCTTATTCCCTTAGCGATTGCATCTCCCTTGCCAATGCCAGTCTGAAAGGCTATTTGGGCACCTGAGTCTTTTGCAATCTCTACAGTTCTATCTCGACTATTTCCATCGACTACAAGAATGCTTGAGTTGCCCATTACCTGTTTAAATTCTTTTAGTGTTAAGCCGACACCGTTTTCTTCGTTAAGCGCAGCAACTATTAGCTGAGTGGGAGAATAATTCATCAAATTGGCTTGCAATTGCTTTTTCCTTCTTGTAAAATCCTTATGTTTCTTTGAGAAAAGTCGGTGTGGCCCATTTCTATACCAAAACACGTCCCTTTCCTTAATGCTAAGTTGTAAGCAGAACTAATAAGCAATTGTTATTGTAATCGTACAATCACTTTTTTCAAACATATTTGGAGTCGGGTTGACATAATATATCATAGTAATTCTAGAGTTTTGCATTTGTATTTCAGTTAAGACGATCCCAACTTGGCAGGGTTTTCATGGTAACATAAAACTGAAGATCTCTTTCAGACTCGGTTCAAATCCCGCCAGGTTCAGCCCAAACCAGAGCAGATATGGTTTTGAACCTGATTTTTGGTGCAACTCGGCGAGCTTATTCTCAAATGAAAATTGGTTGTTGAAGGAAGTTTAGGAATTTAATATTCTGGATTCGCGCCTGTTCTAAGGTAAGACCGATATAGATTCAAACCGCTTCAAGCTCGAATTCAAGCATAAATTTCTTTACCTATTATGCCTGATTTATTGTGTTATCTAATAATCGCATGGTCTACATTGATAGGGGTCTACTTCATTCGAGTTCTTTGAGGGCTTCTTCTACCCCGGTAGCTCTCATGGACAATTTTCACTATTGCCTTCACCATTTTCGTCGGGTCAGGAGCCTGAAAAACATTTCGCCCTATCGAGGCGCCTGCTCCTCCAGCCTGCATGGACTCCCAGACCATCTGCAGAACATCACTGTTTGTTTTCATCCTTGGGCCTCCCGCAACTACCACTGGAGCTGGACACCCCTCCACAACTTCCTTAAACGAATCTATGTCTCCAGGGTAGTTTGTTTTGACTATGTCCGCTCCCAGTTCCGCACCGATCCGCGCCGCAAGTTTTACAGCCTCGACGTCATTCTCGGACTTGACTTTTCGTCCACGAGGGTACATCATTGCAACGAGGGGCATACCCCATTTCATGCACTCCTGTGAGACAAAACCCAAAGTTTTAAGCATTTCAGACTCATTGTCCGCTCCAACATTAATGTGAACACTCACTGCGTCCGCACCCATTATCAATGCTTCCTCAACGGTCGCCACAAGGACTTTATTGTTCGGGTCTGGACTAATACTCAGAACTCCCAGAAAGATGCATAATCAATCCCGATGTCTCTGTCATATCTTCGATGACCATAAAGGGGAAGACCTTTGTGACCGAGAACGGCGTTTGCTCCTCCTTCAGCGACTTTATCAACCATCTCAGAAAGCTTGACCAAGCCTTTTATGGGACCAACTGAAACCCCATGATCCATGGGCACTATGACCGTTTTCTTAGTCTGTCGGTTAAATATTCTTTCAAGTCGGATCGACTTTCCAATTAAACTCATTTCAACACCCATTTTCTATTGTTGTTCAGTTCATAAAAAATTTATGTTTAGGACCGATAACTGTCGGTGAAAAAATATCCTGTCTTTTTTGGTATGCGCACTGGCAATTTTTGAACATCTTTTTTAGCGGTAAAATGGGGCTAGGATCCACCTCTCAGCACTTAATCAAGAAAAGATTTTGAACCCAACTGGAAAAACCTGAAGACTAACCTGAGACAATTATTTTATTCTCCATTTTCGAGTTTCAGTCAAAACCCCGCACTTCGAGTGATCATGGCCAAAAAAACGTTAGATTGTAGGTGTTGATTCACAGTCACACGCCTTAAAGTAAACCTATCGACTTAATGGTGAGTAAGGCTTGAAAATGGGCTTGCTTGATTCACTTTTCGTAGTTGCTGGGATACTTGTTAACTTTTGGCTCTTCAGCTTTGTCTTTCTTAACATAGGTACCATAATATGGGTTCTGCCTGTCATAGCCATCATCATGGTAGTTGCACGACTGGCTTTCAGGACGCAAAATATAAAATTAGACAAAGAAAGGTAGGAATAAATGGAGTAAAGGTGGAAAGATATGGGTTTTGGAAGTTGGATTGGTGGTGTAGGGCTCTGTATATTAGGAGTTCTGTTAGGATTTTTTGGACTTGCAGTTCTTTTAGGAATTTTTAAATTCGTTGCAACGAGCCTTGATCGCCCATTAGGAATAGGTAGTTTAGTGGTATGCTCGTCCACACTCACAGCCGATAAGGATTACTTCTTCTTTTGTCTTACAGCGACTTTAGCTTTCATTTCAAAGATAGTGTCCTCGCCGGCTTTTCCAATTCCAAAGTTCCATTCTAATACCTCTACGTCCATGTCTTTGAAGTGTGAAACCAACGATTTCTGGAATTCGCTCCATTTCTCGCTCATCTTCTCTATCTGTTCCTTGACGTCTATATGATGTTCTGACATAATTCGTTACACCTCCCAAAATATCTAAAAAAAGGCATATGTCTAAGCTTTTACTGGACTCAGGTACATATGCAGTTTGTCTTTTGCAACTTTTAAGTGTAATCCAGTGTCTGTCCAGATGCCAGTCCCTTTCTCTAAAGCTGTAACGTTTAGATTGTTTCGCACTCCGCCTTTCTTTGCTCCAAGAACTGATTCAGCTACGTTTTTGTCCAATTCGACTTCGAGATGAGTTACTTTCCACTCATTGGCGTCTACTTCCAGTTCTTTTATTTTGCCTATTTTTTCATCTAATGCAAACACGTCTTTGTCCATAAATTCTTTACTTTTCATAAATTGTCTGACCTCCTTTTACGCTCAAGACTTGAGCTACCTTATAAAGAGTCATTGGCTGGGTTAAACTCGTGTGACTGTGAATCAACACCTACAGCCCTCCACAAATATTTAAACCCTAAATTGCCATAAAGCGCTGCTTCAATTCGTCTCTGAAAGTTTCCTGTAAATGCTTCGCACATAACGGCACTGTCAAAAGCTTGCTACGAACATCATGCCTTATTTAACTGCCCACTAACTCTGAGCCTTAATTTAACTCATGAATTTTGTCTATAGTATTCGATAATGAAGTTAAAGAAAACGTCAGGTCAGTCTCGGTACTTTCGTTTTTCCTGGAGGCTTTTTGGTTCTTGGAGCTTTGACATCGCTAAACTCGTTTCTTAACTTGTTGAGCGTGGGTGTCGGGTACGTAGTGATAGGTTGTAGGTGGGATACTACATAGACATCAACTTAATAGCGATTTACGCTCTATTCTATTCATAGTTCTGATGGAGGTTTTTAGGTTCAGATGAGTCTTACTGAGTTTGAGAAATCAAAGAAGCAAAGGCCGAAGGAGATGATTTGCGCTGAGACCTCGTTGGGATCCAAGACTTCTAACGCAGAGCGAAGTCTGAAGGAACGTTTGCCACTCATTAAATGCGAGTGCGGAACCGAGATCTTGTTGCTGCCCGATTTGGTGGCTATGGACCGCGCTATCGATGCACATGTGGCTGAACACAGGAAAAAAGGGAATAACCCTTCTAGGGCAGCCACTTCTAGTCGTATCAGTCAGCTTTTAGCTCAATTAATTTTAAGGAAGGCAAGTGAAGACACGCTTCATTAATTATCAGCTGTTCCCGAAAAAAGAAGATAGAGCGCTTGCTTTGTTGAAGTATAATAATCAAATATGGAAAAAATAAGATAAGAACGAAAGATATTGAGATGAAATTAAGTTATGGCAGTTTTAAAAATTTTCGAGCCGTCAGTAGACTTTGTTGACAAGTGTGAGAATTTGCATGTAGGCTATTCACCTTTAGAAAAACATAATCCGGATTTTAGCTCAACTCAGGTTATCGTTGCAGCTTTGAACGAAGAAGAGGGAATTGGACTTACGATCGCAGAACTTATGGATAATCTTAATTCGCCTCATATCCTAGTTGTTGACGGTCATAGCAACGACAGGACTGTGGAGATCGCAAAGAATCTTGGTGTGGATATTGCTTTTCAAGACGGCGTTGGCAAAGGAGATGCCATCGTTAAAGCGTTAAGACTAACACACGGCGACGTAGATTATGTTGTACTTACGGATGCTGATTTCACTTACCCAGCTAAGCATGTTCCCGAGATGATTAAAATTTTAGAGCAAAACCCTGATGTGGGCATGGTTTGTGGTAACCGATTTACATCTCAACTAGATAACAAAGCGTTGATCAACCGATTTTATTTGGGAAACAAGCTTCTTGCGTTCAGTCATAATATTCTAAACGGCATAACTCTTAACGATCCCTTAACAGGTCTGCGCGTCATTCGAGCAGAACTACTCAAAAACCTGAAATTGAAATCGAGTGGCTTTGACATCGAAGTAGAACTAAATAGCATAGTACAGAAGAAAGGTTATAAAACAGTTGAAGTGCCAATAGAATATCGCCAAAGAATAGGTGAGAAAAAACTCAAAATGAAGCATGGTTTAACAATATTCAAAAGAATAGTGACTGAAATGATGTTTTAATTAGCGCGCTCGGGAACGGAACCTTTTCTAAAAGGCATTCATGTTTACACTTAAAACCAGATATATCCTAAAAGGGAAAAAAAGACTATAATTCGCGTTTTTTTGAGGATGAGCTCGGTAGAGATTAACACTTTCAGGTTTGAATCCAATGATTTTCTTTATGAAGAAAATGGGACCATGTTCTTGATTGTCATGACTATATCTTTTTCACGCGCGCGGCACTGATTGAAAAACTTATCGAATTCGTAGATCCTTTTTTCTTTCAATCAAGTCTGTGATTTCGTCAAATTCGCTGGTGTAGTCTTTATGTTCCTTAACTAATCTTTTTAGTCTGTTTTGGTTAAAGTAGCCTTCGTAGAATCCGAAGAACATAATCGCAAAGAATCCATACATTAGATAGTTGCCAAAAGCGGCCATGCCTTGCGTGACAACTAGGAGTATAATCGGAAAAAGCACACCGAGAGAACCAATATACGCAGACATTGCTCCAATTAGAGCGCCCATAACATCAATCTTATTATCATTTATACTCTTGGCCAGACCTGCTTTTCTTTCCCAGAGCGTTGACGTGTCGCTGAAATCAACTGCACTAAACAAGCTATCAAAAGCTCCGATCGAAATATGGTTTGTTCGATTTTTGAAGGCGCTGTTCATTTTTTGGTGATAGAACTCGCGATGTTCTTGGTATTCACGCTTTATGATGGTAGCATCTATGTACGGTGTCCTTCTAACCATGCGAATAGCGTACTTTACGTTTTCAACAAACTTTTTGCCGACGAGTTCTTGTTCAGCTTTTTTTGCCGCGCGTGCCTCATTAAGTATATCTTGTTTTTCTTCATCCTTCAGAGTTTGTTTTTCTTTAGCTGTCATCATTTTGTGCGAAAATCGATGGTCATTAATACATTTGTAAATTATAGTTGAAAAGGGGTGAGGTACATAGAATTCTGAGACTTTTTCTGCACAATAGGGGCATATGTATCCAGAATCGTGCCAATCTGGGTCTTCAGTTATCTTCTTTCCATTATTTTTTTCCCATTGTTTTATCCAATGTCTTGTCTGACCCCAGCCACCGCTTAAACTGAGATAAAGAACTTTTGATTCTTTTATCGCTTGAATGATATCTTCTTCTGTTCGCGCTTGAATCTTTTCAACTTTTGTTTTGGTTTGCTCTTGCTGCGTTTTCTCTTCTATTGTGGGCTTTTCTATTTCATACATTTTTGTCCCTTTGTGTTAAAGAAATCCGTTTGGGGTCGGCTCTTTGTTTTTTAGAAACTCAAGGTTTTTTTTGAGCTTAAAGGTAGTTGCTCGATCACACACACTGCATGCTACCGCTTCTTTAACTAAAAAATCTTCATTTCCATATTTATGCGTGTGTGGATGGGACGCCCCAGCAACATTAAAGCCAGTTTGGGCAAAATTTTTTTAATAATTCAATTTCTGAAAGATAATACTAATGGAACATGATAATTAAGAGATAATAGAGATTTTTTAACATCCTACCGCTCTGTCGGTGTGAGACAACAGTTACACAGACTTAATAGAGATTTGCGCCCATATGTAACTTAGAAGACATAATTTATGAACAATCTTATCATTGGAAATATCAGTTTAATGAGCCTTATCGTAACTATAATTGGCTTGATTATTCTTTGGGTAGTAGTCTCAATACCCGTATGGCTAGCCGGCAAGGCATTAACTGGCGGAAAAGCCACCTTTGGGGAAGCCATGCTTGCCACACTGTTTGGCCCAATAGTTTATGCTATCACGTTGTTCGTAGTGGGCTACTTCCTGGGAACGCTAATTGGCTCAACCGCGTATGTAATCGCATTAATTTTAGCGCTTTTAGCGTGGATATGGGTCTACAAAGCAAGCTTCAGAATAGGCTGGCTAAGCGCAATCGCAATAGCAATACTGGCATGGATAATCTTCGTCGTAATAAGCATAATATTTGGAGCCCTCTTCGGCATAGTGGTTCCGGGAACGTTCTTCCCCCACATTTAAAATGAACGTGAATTTTTTTCACGCAAAATTGTTTAAAACAAATCATTTGCGAAACTATACAAATATCCAAAGAGGTGAACTAAAAAATGAAGAATAATTTTGCTTACTGGGGATACATCCTTGCGTTAATAGGTGGAATACTCATAATCGTTTTTGGCTTACTTGGTCTTATAGGATCTTCTTTTGGCAGCACTTTCTCACCGGCTGGTTACTACTTGACGGGAGTAATGTACAGCATAGTGGCAATAGTAATTGGTGCGATCTGTGTAATTGGGTCAAAGTCCATTGGAATCTTGCCTTGGGCAATAGTGCTATTAGTACTTGGAATCGTTTCAGGCGGAATCGGAGGAGTCTTAGTTGTTCTCGGAGCCCTTCTGGGATTACTTTCAATATTCGCTAAGTCGTAGCCCAAATAGGTGAAACCAAAAAACTTCAAAAAATCTTTTTTCATGTAACTTTTTTGGTGATTTTCTGCAACAATTGCTTTTCTTTTAGATTCGCGTCATTTATTGAGCTTTTTGTCGGTGTGGGGTTACAGCTACGCAAGTTTAAAAGCTGTATATACGCTTATAATTACAATTGTGGAGATGTAGATCTTGGGCGCGGTAGATCAAGTATTTCATTTTATTACTTCTGGAAGCATAGGCGGATTATCACCTATTGTATTAATGATAATAATATTCGTCGTGGGATTAATTGTAGGCTACTTAGTTCACTTATTCTTAAAGATCGCCATTATAGCTGCAATTATAATATTCATAGTTGCGTACTTCGGCTTCTTCGGCTTAAGCCTTGGTGCATTGAAAAGTTATGCAACCCAATACGGCTCAATTGTATATCAGTATGGAGCACTCATCATAGGCATCCTACCTTTGAGCATTGGATTTATAGTAGGTGTAATCATCGGCTTCGTATTGGGATAAACTAAACATTCCTCTACGGGGTTTGAAGGAGTCTCTCTAAAGAGATTTTGAAAAGAGGGAAGTAACTTCTCTTGTCTATGTCGCTTCCCAGTCACACAGTTATTTATCGAACCAAACGATATTATTACAAGTAAAGTGGTTGATTAATATGGCAACTCCAGATGATATAAAGAACATACTTGGCTCCAACGAAAAAGTTGAATTATACATTGAGGAAAAAATCTATCATCCTCGAATTAACATAGAATCTGTGATCATAACGAATGAACGGATAATTTTTCGGCATCCCCACGCGCTTGGTTTAAAGAAAGACTACACTGATTACAGCTATAGGGATGTAACGAATGTGACGTTAAAAAAAGGAATAAAACGTTCAACCATCAGGCTCACGGTTAAGCATGGGTTAGAAAATCAGGGAAAGCAGCAAGAAGGCGAGGATCTGGATTTGGATAACCTACCAAACGATCTTGCAGAAAAGGGATATGGCATTATCAGAGAAAATATTGGCAAATTCCAATCACCATTTTCTACTGGATATGCGACTACTCCAAACGAAACCCCAAATAGTCAACAGCAACCTAGCAACCGCTAGAAATCCTTTTTGCCGTCAATACTTTTTTTTTAACGCAGGTTTTTATTTAATAAAAATAAAGCTAATTAGCGATCTGACTGAAGGCGTCATATTCGAATCTTGCCAGGATCCTTTTTTTAATCCCTTCCTTAACTTCAAGGAACTAAAAAGATAAATATGTCAGGATACAAAAATATTAACAGATAGAATGACGAACGATGAAAACACTGACCTGCTGCTTGGTTTGGGTTTGACTCTTAACCAGGCAAAGGTTTACTTGGCCGTAATTAAACTCGAAAAAACAACAGTTGGACAAGTCGCGAGTTTTTCGAAAGTGCGTAGGGAAGATGTCTATAGGATTTTACCATCACTTGAAAAAATGGGTTTGGTTGAAAGATTACTGGGCAAACCGACTGAGATTAGAGCTACTCGCATTTCAGATGCCTTAAGCCTCTTGGTTGCCGAAGAAAAAGGCAAATTTGACGAGCGGCTTGTGGGAATGAGAGGTATAGTCCAAAAACTATCCCTTAAAGACTGGAAGCAAGAACTTCCTAAAGAAGAAAGCATTTACATACTAATTGCAGAAAAGAAATCAATTCTTGCTAAAACCGCGGATCTTATATGTAATTCCAAAAAAGAAGTCGCCTTAATTGCAGATAAAGGCAGAATTATGCCGGTTTTATTTCAATTTTCCGATGAATATACGCTCGCAATAAAGAACGGTACTGTGATTCGGTTGCTTTTTGAAGGCGAAAAACCGGATGCCATACTCAAAGAAAAAGTTACAAAACTCATCGGTGCCACCTCGGTTCAGGTAAAGTTTCACGCTGAGCCTTTGAATCATTTTCTAATGTCGGACGATAAAGAAGCATTAATCACTACCTCCAAAGAAAGCGGATTAGGGGAAAGCCCCTCTTTATGGACGAACAATAGCAACCTCATAGGTGTGTTAAGGACAAGTTTTGAATCGGATTGGAAAAAAGCTGAATGCTAAACCGAGAAACTGAGGTTTATACAGAGCGATGCCACTTTACAGTCTGCACAGCGAGACAATTCGTAATATTTCACAAACAAAGGCGTCGTTTTGCATCTTGACCGGTAATCCCCCGAAGAAACATGGGAAAATGTAAAATAAGCCGTTTTGGTTAGCACGCAATGTTAAAGCGACAGCAGAATGAACAATGGATTGTAGCAGCAGCCTTGGCCGAAACCGCATAACCGTTTCTTTGCAATATTTTAGCCAAGTTGACAATACATCAACAGCAACCGATAGCAATGGTGCAATAACTCTTTCTAGCCTTTTTCCTTAGTTTTCAACTTCAAACAAAGAGATGAGGGGTTACCTGAGCGGTTCTGTAATAGATTTCTTCACCTATCGCTTCCTTAATTACTTTTTTCTCTATTTTCTTCTCTTCCGCTAATTTATCTAGAGCCTTCCTTAGTTGAATCGCAAGCTCATAACTAATCGGCTCTTTTGTGACCAAGTATCCCAGGCCTTCCATTATACTTACAAGATTAAAAGCGCGATTCATGTTTTCTTTTTTGTTCAGAAAGGACATTATTCTGTCTTCAACTGGATGTACTTTTCCAGAATCCCATTCTTCAGTATCAATTGGCATTTTAGTCCCAATGTGTTAAAGGTTTTGTAAGAATTAAAGCTAGTACTTTCAAATTACCTCTTCAATTAAATATAACACAGCTTCTGTTTTGGGTATAATCTTTTCTTTATCGTAGCCAATGATAAAAACGCGTGAAATCGTAATCAATACCATGGCTGAAGTTAGAAGTGTCGCTTCAGAAACTGGAGTTGAACTTACATAATATTCAAGATGTGTATGTTTTCTGGCTGTTCCGATAAAGAAGAATATGTTAAGCTATCCCGTAGCACCAAGCTACACTTTCAAAAAGATAACTTCGTTCAACAATCTGAAATGCTCGTCTCCCGTAACGACTTTTGCATTGAAATTTTTTGCCGTGCACAAAATAATTGAATCGGCCAAACCCCAGCATTTCGCTTTTTCTTTTAAATCTACATTTAGTTTACCTGCGTCAGCTGCAATTTCAAAATCCAAGTCAACGATCATGCTTGTGGCGCGTATAAATTCTAGACGTTTTAACCTACCATCAGGGGTTTCATTTCCCAGTTCGATTTCCTTTTGCAGTTTTCTGCTGATTTCCGAAATCACAATTGTCGGAGTGGCTGATTGTCCATCTTCTATATACTCTCTTGCGATTACCCCTAATTCTGAAGCTTTGAAGTATTCTATCCAAGCATAGGCGTCGATAATGTATTTACAGCTCATGGAATTCTGCCTCGTCCTGTTTCGAGAAAGAATTCAATTTACGGTTTGAGCCAAACATAGAGCAAGGAATTTTTTTTCTTTCGACAATTAGTGTTCTTATTACTTCGTCGTGGCTTTTCATTTTCATCTCTTTCTTAACTCTATTGAGCATCTGAAGAGTCTTTTCGTTTACCTGAACTGTTGTCGGCACTTTTCAACACGACTGTAACTATAACTATAGTTATAGCCTATTAATATTTTCATAGAAGATTTTGAATCGTCCATAATTCCCATCAACCGCAGATGCACCTGCTAATAAATTCCAAAAATTAATATTCTCCCGCATGCCCAGATGAAAATCCTTTCCCGCAGAGGTTCGCAGGTTCGAATTAACCCCTGCAACAAAAATAATCTAAATTTTTTATAGGAAAATTTTAGTAAGCCAATCCCTTAAAAGGTAATCGTTCCCTTGGTGGCTAAATTGGCTAAGACAGTCATGACTGAGCAGGAGAAGAGAGATCTTAAGATCATCGCTATAGAACTCTTAGAAATCCGCAAGCTTGTTGATGAACTTGCCGAAAGCTTGGTAAACTTAAGCGACAAAGAGTTGCTAAAGTTATGTAATGCAAACCAAGATAACGAGATTAAGGAAAAACAAGTAGACAAGTACAAAGAAAAACTGGAAAAACAACTGGACATCGCCGAAAAAGAATTTCGATAATAAGCACCCGAACGAGCATCTTTTCATCTGGAGGCTTGCAGCTCACGGGCGGCCAAAGAGCTTTTAGCAATTCAACTAAATGTTTCCTAAAACTTAATGAGTGGTTTTATGACGCCATCCAGCTTTTTATCCATTATTTCAAATGCTTTGTCGGCCTCATCAAACGTGAATGTATGAGTGGTCATACGCGTTGGATCAATTTTCCGATTCTCTAATAGCAGCAGTAATCTTTGCAGCCTTAAGCGTCCTCCTGGGCACAATGAGGTTTTTATGGTTTTTTGAGACATCCCAACACCCCAATCCAACCTAGGAATACAAACGCACTCGCCAACGCCATGATATCCTACATTTGATATTGTTCCGCCAGGCTTTGTGACCTTAATGGAGTTCTCAAATGTGATATCTGCTCCAAGCGCTTCAATCGAGCCATCTACACCCAAACCCGCAGTTAAATCCATTATTCTGGCCACCGCGTTTTCTTTAGCTGGGTCAACAATCAAATCTGCACCGTAAAACTTCGCAAGCTCTTGTCGCTTAGGCACTGAATCGACTCCCACTATCACGCCTGCACCCCTGAATTTGGCTCCAGCAACTGCCATGAGACCCACGGGTCCCAGAGCAAACACCACCGCTGAACCCCCTATAGGAATGTTAGCCTCTTCAGCACCTGCAAATCCAGTTGACATCATGTCAGCCACATAAACGGCGGCTTCATCAGGCACATCATCAGGGATCTTTGCCATGTTAGCGTCCGCCTCATTAACATGAAAATACTCTGCAAACACGCCGTCCTTGGTGTTAGAAAACTTCCATCCGCCCAATGGTTGACCAGATTGAGATGGGTGGCCTCCTTGAGAAGCGATATCTCCCCAGTCAGGCGTTATAGCGCCGACAGCAACTCGGTCACCGGGCTTAAAGATTTTCACTTGGCTGCCAACTTTGTTGACTACACCCGTGGCTTCATGTCCAAGAGTCAGGTTCGCACGTTGACCAATCGCGCCCCGCACAGTATGCGAGTCTGAGGTACAAACTAAGGCGACTTTTGTCTTTACAATTGCGTCGTTTGGTCCGACCTCAGGAAGAGGTTTTTCCATGAACCCGACGCTGCCTATTTCCTTCATTACAAAAGCTTTCATAGACATCTTAGTGCTCTCTAGCTTTCAGATTATTTCAATATTTGTGACTGCCATTTCACAGTTACAGAAGTCGTTAAGCGACGAAGCAATATTGAATGGTTACGAGAGGTCAGCGAGTTTCCGTATTATCCTGATGCGAGCCAGTTTATCATAAAGCTTAAGCCGTCAGGGGTTAAGTCGGATACGTCGGTTAGTTGGACTTGCCCGATCGAAGACATAGGCGACGAATACGCGGTTAGCGCCTCCCAAGGGAAATTTCCAATCCCACCAATAGTAGAATTAATGGTCGCGGTGCAGTTTGTGAACGTCACATTTCCGAAGTCCATCAACTCCGAAAGGTTGCCGTCGACTGTCGGTCTTTCAACTATCCACTCGGCCGTCAATCGGCTTGAATCATAGATAAAATTCCTCTGAAACTGTTGCGAGGAGTTAGTGTCCATTATGCTGATTCCCCATTGATCGGATGTCCCATTCGCAAGCTGAATTGAAGCCTGCATCATATCCCCAGGTGAAATAGGCATAGAGAAAATGGTGGTCGATAACCTTGGCAAAAGCTCGAACCACGCGAAATATCTTGCTTGACCGTCAATTGAATCCTGTTCGGTTCCGCATTGGATGAGTGTGCTGTCATTGTTGAATTGTCCACCTATGCCTATCCAGATAGCAGAATAGGTGTCGTTGGTGGTGGAAGTTACTACTATTGGAACGACCCATGAGGCACTGATGGCTGTCGCGCTGGGTTGAGGGTTTTGTAGATCAGAGGAAACCACGTAGCCTGCCCAGTTCATCGTAGGCGTTACGTTTTGTGGGGGCGTCGGGGTCGCCGTCGGCGTAGGTGAAGGTGTCGGTGCGGGTGTTGGCGAGGCTGTTGGAACCGGAGTAGACACAGGTGTTGGTATAGAAGTTGGCTGGATTGTGGGAATGGGAGTTGGCTCTGAAGTTGGATTTGGGATTGGAGTTGATGTAGGCATCGATGTTGGCTGCGGTGTGGGTGTTGATGATGAAGTAACGATGGGAGATGGAGAAGGCTGATAACTTTTTTTTGCAGGCGTTGATTGGAACACAGCATACGCTCCAAAAGCGTCGGCAAACACAATTGCAACCAGCAACAAAGCAAGGACTTTGGCGACAGTTCCCTGTTTCATATTTTAGTCCTCATTTCCGTTTATTATGTATTATACAGGCAATCTGGCAGGGGAGGATTGAAAACCGGGGTGCAGTCTGCAAGAGATGCCCGTAACTAGACATACTCTATTTCTTCATGTGAGAGAGAATTTAATCTTCCGTGTAATTTTCCGTTATTTCGCAAATGAAAGACCTCGTCAACGGTTATTCTGATCGGTTTTTTAGGGGTGTGTTCGGTGTCAATTTTGAAAAAAAGTTTTATACTACAAGGGTGTAAAGATGCGTAATTGAATCTAATTTGGATGGGGATGTTTCGTGGGGAAGAGGATAGTTTATCTCTGTATTGCGTTGTTGCTGCTTTCAATGAGTTTAGCTGCAGTTCCAAAGAGTTTTAGTCAAACAAGCGATATTAAATTTGCAAACTACAGTTGGTATATAGATCCTGAAGGCTACCTTGACGTCGTTGGCTTGGTCCAAAATACGGGTCCTAACACGATTGCCTCCGTTTCATTGTCTGGGACGGTTGTGGGTCCAGGCAACGTGGATGTGGCGGATTCAGGCTGTCCAGTTTGGGTATCAGATTTATTGCCTCAGCAGGAAGCACCTTTCTACATGGAGTTCATGCCACCAAACACGAGCAGCTCCACAACATGGTACGAGATTATGCAAGCAGGAGAGTTCTCCAGCATATCCCTTAGAGCCGCCTCAGCTAATGCTACAGCCAACTATCAATACCAAGGGTTAAGCATCACAAGTTCCAAGGGCTTCGTTGGCACCACCGGCGGATATAATGGCGCTTACGGGGTTAGTGGCGTGATAAAAAATACGGGTGACCAGTCAGCTTCCAATTTGACGGTTGTGGGAGCCTTCTTTAACTCCACAGGATCTGTGGTTGGTGTAGGATTCACAACTTACCTTGTCCCTACGATTCTGGTTCCGGGGAACACAACTACTTTCCAAATTTTTTGCTTAGATTTGAACCAGTCTCAGGTCCCAGCTGCCTTACAAATTGCGAAATATCAGCTGCTAGTTCAGACTCAAGGACCAATTCTGCAAGGAAACGCACCCGTTGCTTCTGCGGAACCGACTGGAAACACAGGACCCACTGATGCCCCAAGTTCAACTCCTACCGCGGGTTCGCATGCGAAAGCCAACAACTCGCTTCTCATCTCAATAATAGTCGCAGTGGTTATAGTAGTAGTTATAATGGCAGCCGTAGCGACTATAGTTCAACAGGTCATGAATAGGAATGCGAAACGCCGCAAGACAGTGAAGGAAGCAAGAAAAGTCCAGAAGCAAAAACCCTAATAATCAAACCACGTAACCGCGGTTGCTCCGCAAAAAACGCTTGAGGCGTGGCGTGGCTTCTCTTTTTTTTCAATTATCTATTCTTATGGGCACTTTCTTAGTTATGGTTTTTTTGGGTATTGGGTAATAACGAAATCGGCAAGTTTAGGAACCCGGGTTTTCGTGCGTTCAAATTGAGGGGTATTCTATTTTAGAAACCTTAAATATGACGCACGTCATATTTTTCATGCTCGCAGCTTGACTCAAATGAACAAAAAAACCATTTTAACAATCACCACAATAATCATAGCATCCCTAGCCCTAACAGTCCTCGTCACAAGACCCCTCCAAATACAAGCTCAAACATCCAACTCAATTCCAACCCTCGCAATAACAGGACTTGTCGAAAACCCTCTTAATCTAACTATTGACGACATCCAAGCCATGCCCAGCGCCACAGAATACGCGGTGTTGTACTGCGTTGACGCCCCCGGAACGCCGCTGCAGGAGGGGTCATGGACAGGCGTCAGCCTTTCCTATCTACTTCAATTGGCAAACGTATCCATTGGCGCTGTCAAAGTCGCATTTTTTGCGCCCGATGGTTACACTGCAGACTTAACGATTCCTATGGCAATGCAAAACAATACCTTAGTTGCCTACCAAAAAGATGGGGTACCGTTAAGCTCACTTCAGCTTGTTGTACCAGGCAATTTGGGTTATAAATGGATAACAGATCCAACCCAAATAAAACTTGTAAACTACAACTTTTTAGGAACAACGGAAAGCGAAGGATACTCTGACGACGCGACAATCTCCAATACGGTAGGAGCAGCACCAGGAAACCTTCCAGCTTTTCAATCAAACCCGTCCTCTTCAACACCAAATCCGATAACAATACCAACACAAAATTCAACGCCGACCCCCACGAGTTCATCTTCTTCTTCGCATGCACAATCCGCAAGCTCAACACCATTCTCAACCGTTTCAAAAGCCAAACTTCAACCAACAACAGAATTTCTCATCTTCGCAGCCGTCGGCTCAATAATTGCTGTAGCAACAGCGGCAGCTTCAGGGCTGATTTTAACAAAACGAAAGAATCTAAAAGCTGAAAAGAAAAATGCAGAACCTGTGAATTGAAGACGGAATTCAACCTTTTTAGATGCTAAGTTTTTCCGTAGGGTCTGATTTGTGAAATCAAAGAACCCTACAAACCAAAAAAGACGCTGTTTTGAGGGAAACTCGCAAGTCTTATTAGGCTACATAGTGAAAGATAGCGCCCGTTGGGAGAGAACAATTTCATTTCTTAGTCCCAACGCTAAATTTCAACATAAAAGGAGAAAGAAAAAAATTGCAAATGTTAAAAAACAAAAGTATAGCTATATTGATTGCGGCAATACTAACACTTTCACTGATGGCTCTTCCAATGTTGACACCGACTGCCAAAGCTCACACTCCAGCCTGGAACATACCAACATACGCATACATCATCGCAACTCCGAATCCTATCGGTGTCGGCCAGACAATCCAAGTTTACATGTGGCTTGACATGGTCTACGGAGCGGCTGGAGGATCAAGCGCCGCAGTAGCGACGAACGGTTCCACAGCCAGCGCAGCCTTGCTGTCAAACACTTGGAGATTCCATAACTTCAACCTCACAGTCGTCCCACCCAGCGGTTCACCAACAACTACAATTTTCCAAACCATCTCGGACTCCACATCAGCTCAAGAAACAGGCTTTACACCAGATACAACGGGCTTGTACACTCTCATATTCACTTTCCCGGGGCAAACCTACGGAGCAAACGGTGACGGATACGAAAAATCGTCAATCTTCGGCGACTATTACACGCCAAGTAGCGCAAAAACAACAGTAATGGTGCAGCAAGCTCCCATAGCTAACGCTATCACAAGTGAACCGTTGCCAGCAGCTTATTGGACACGCCCGATATACGGCGAAAACACAAACTGGTACGCGATTTCGTCAAACTGGCTAGGTTCAGGTTCAGCAGGCTACAGTGGCTCTGTTGGCCCAACCGAGTTATTCTACCATCCAGACGGCGTAGGACCCTTGACTTCACACGTCATGTGGACACAGCCACTTGAGATGGGCGGAATCGTAGGAGGCAACTTCGGTGTTTCAGCACAGCAAACGACAATTTTCGCACCAGCATCGCAAGGAGTTGGCTACTTTGAGGGTTCCGCTTACGACCAACGATTCGTTAACCCAATAATCGTAGATGGATACCTATTCTTCACTGAACCAGTTTCATTCTCTGAGCCAAGCGGCGGAGCAACAGTCTGCGAAAACCTGCAAACTGGACAAGTCGTTTGGAGCAGCACTCAAATTCCATCGCTGTCATTTGCTTATATCTACAATCTTTGGGACCCAGATGAACACGGAGTATTTCCGCCAATATTATTTACCAGCAACTTCGCCCGAGCTTTTGACGCATTCACAGGACAGGCATTGTTTAATGTAACTAACGTTCCTTCAGGAACATCGGTCGCGGGACCAGCAGGCGAACAACTAAAATACGTCATGAACAACTACGGCACTACCGCCAGTCCAAACTGGTACCTGAGCGAATGGAACTCTTCCAGACTATGGCAATACGACATTAACCCATACACAGGCGGAGGAAGCTTAGTACCGTCAATCGTAAACGCATCCAACGGATTACTTACATCAACCTACCCGATTCCGATCACAGGCGGATCAGGCACTCTCCCGCCGGGAGCACCAGCCGGAACTAGCAGCGCAGTCCCATACAATTCAGCTCTCACAGTCAACGCAAACATCCCGTTAAACTCAAATACCCTTGCAGCAGGATCAACAACGACAGCAATCAAAACCATCAACCAAGATTCATTGACCACGTACGACTGGAACGTTTCGATATCCTGGCATAACTCCATGATTGTATCGCCTTCTATAATTGCAGCTTCTTATGACGACATACTACTCTGTCGAAACGGGTCTCTACCAGGCGGATACGCAGCAACTGGAACAGGCACACCACAAACACCCTTTACATACTTTGCAGTCGACGTAAACCAAGCACACTCAACATTCGGTCAAATACTTTGGATGCAGACATACCAGCCCCCGGCAGGCAACCTTACCGTTGTGCAGGGACCAGTCGACTTCCAAACAAACGTATTCATCCTAAACTACAGAGAATCTCTACAATGGGTAGGCTACAGCATGACAACTGGAACCCAAATATGGGGACCCAGCACACCTCAATCAGCCTTTGACTATTATGGCAGTCCAGGTCCAGGGACCTTAGCCGGCGAAACAGCGTACGGCTACCTCTACAGTAGCTCATTCTCAGGAATATGCTACGCCTACAACGACACCACCGGCAAAATAGCGTGGACTTACGGTAACGGCGGCGCAGGCAACAGCACCAACGCAGGATTAAACACTTTCTACGGCGATTACCCGAGCTTCATAATGGCGATCGGCAACGGAGTCATATACGATGTAACAGTCGAACACACCATCACTGACCCCATCTACAAGGGCGCAACCGCAGAGGCCATCAACGCGACCACGGGAAAAGAACTCTGGAGACTCTCAGCATACGTTTCAGGCTCATTTACAGGCACAAGCTTCGCAATGGCAGACGGCTACGCAACATTCTTCAACGGATACGACGACCAAATCTATAGCGTAGGACAAGGACCCAGCGCAACCACAGTTACGGCACCAGATGTCGGCGTCTCAACTTCAACCCCATTCGTGATAAAAGGCACAGTAATGGATGTTTCAGCTGGAACACAAATGACACAGCAAAAAGGAGACTTCCCGTACGGTGTACCCTGCGCTTCAGACACAAGCATGATGGATTGGATGGGCTACGTTTACCAGCAACAGGCAGAACCAACTAACTTCACAGGAGTACCAGTTCAAATATCCGTCTTAGACTCTAACGGAAACTACAGGACCATCGGAACGGCAACAACGGATCGAAGCGGAACCTACAGTCTAACATGGACACCAGATATTTCAGGCAACTTCACAGTGTACGCGAACTTCTTAGGCACCAAAGGCTACTATCCGTCATCAGCTGAAACACACATCTACGCAAACCCAACATCTGCAACAAGTCCCCCAACAGCAACACCAATTAGTGACTTAGCAACACAAAGCACAGTAGAATACATTGGCGTCGCAATAATTATCGTCATAGTCATAATCGGCGTATTGACTTTGTTGATGCTCAGTAGAAAACACCCATAAAAAAGATAAAGAACAAACTTTATCTCCCTTTTTTGTTTTTTACCCATATCAGGCAACTTTTGGCTAGATCAATACAATTGGCTCTTTAGTTACAAAGCGCAAACTTTCTAAACTTGTTAGCTGGCATCGGAAAAAAGAGCGGGAGGTGGAATCTATTTTTGCATGGACAGTTCTTCCAAGATTTCTTTAGCTCTGTCTACTCGGACTTTCCGCTCCTTCACCATTCGTTCAGCTACCAAATCGACCAATTCGTCTTTTGCTCCAGCGGTAATTGCGATGTTTCTTGCATGCAGAGACATGTGTCCACGCTGTATTCCTTCACTTGCTAAGGCTCGAAGTGCCCCAAGGTTTTGGGCTAAACCTACTGCCGCCAAAACTTCTGCAAATTCGTTGGCTGTTTTAACGCCAAGGATTTTCATGGCTACACGAGCTACAGGGTGGGTTTTCACTGCCCCGCCAATTAAACCTACAGCCATCGGCAGCTCGATTACCCCTTCCAAGTCGCCGTTCCCGTTTTTTGTCCACTGCGAAATGCTTGTGTAAGGACCTTTCAGGGCGGCATAGGCGTGGGCTCCAGCCTCAATAGCGCGATGATCGTTGCCGGTTGCGAGGACAACTGCGATGATGCCGTTCATTGCCCCTTTGTTATGTGTCGCCGCACGGTAAGGGTCAGCTGCAGCGAAAGCTGAAGCATATGCGATACCTTCAACGATGGCTTCTCCGCCGAGGGCTTCTTTTGTTATAGTGCACCAAGCCTTCGCCATTCGTCTGGTCGCGAGATTAGAGATTATACGAAGATAAACGTGCCCACCTGTCAATTGTTCAATTTGCGGGGCCACTGCTTCAGCCATAGTGTTAACGGCGTTTCCACCCATCGCATCGCGGCAGTCGACATATAACTCGACGATAAGCATCTGCCCCATAGTGGTTTCAATGATCTTTGCGTCTAAATCTTTGGCTCCTCCGCCGAAAGAATTCAAAACTGGATCCTGGTCGTTAGCTTTCTTGAGAATATCCGCTTTACCAGCAAGAACCCGTTTTTTCGCTTCTGCAGCGTCTTTTAAGCCGACGACTTGAACTTGCCCAATCATGATTGGCGCCGTACTGCTTGCATGGAAGCCTCCGCCGTCGCGGACCATTTTTGCCGCGTAGCAAGCAGCGGCGATGACGCTTGGCTCCTCAGTTGCCATTGGAATTAGGTAGTCTTTTCCGTTGATTTGGAAGTTAACTGCAATCCCCAGCGGCTCTGGGAAGACGCCAATTACGTTTTCAACCATGTGATTAACGGTGTCGAAGGATACTGCGCCCGTGTTCTCGAGCAGGGCAATTTCGTCGTCCGTTAAACCTGCAAAATCCTTGACGATAGCTAAACGTTCCTTGATTGGAAGCTTGTAGAATCCTGATATTACGGATGTTTTAGTCATTTTCCATACCTTTGATTGTATGTAGGTTGAAAGAGTAGTTTGAGTTTGGGGATTTAAGCTTAACCAAAATCAAGAAAAAACGGAGGTTTACAACGTTGTTTGGCCGGGGGTTCTGGGCATGGGAAACGCTGAGATGCCAAGACGTTTTCGAATTTCTTTAGCTAAAGCTGCCCCTGAGCTTCGATAGTTATCGGTGATGACCTGTTTCGCTTTTGAACGTTTCACGTACTCGATTAACCCGTCAAAATCCGAGTGGTCGCTTAGCGCCACCAGGTATTCTCTTTCACCGATTTGCCTGCAGGCCGAGTTGAATTCCCATCCGCTAAGACAGATTCGCGCGTTGCGTAGACCTACATAGCCACGGGCATTCATATGGTAGAACGCGACGCATGGGAGATTACCTTCTAAAAGTTGTCGCCCGTCATCATCGGTTGATAGCGACATGTCGCCCAGCCTCATGCCATGATGTTTGCAGACTTGGGCAATTTCGTGAAC
The DNA here is from genome assembly GCA_963827165.1 of Candidatus Bathyarchaeota archaeon. Classification (GTDB taxonomy): domain Archaea; phylum Thermoproteota; class Bathyarchaeia; order Bathyarchaeales; family Bathycorpusculaceae; genus Bathycorpusculum. Next base: position 165,831 of record CAWGZR010000009.1, read on the forward strand.
CCTCTCAGGCATTACAAAAGGTACAGAGACGTCGGCGTCCCTTAGAAGTTGCATCGCTTCTTGAAGTTTCCCGTGGTACCCGAAAACGTAGACGGCGCCGCCGCGGAGGCGTTTCTCAACCATAGATACGAAAAGCTCGCGCACATCTACGTTGAACCTGCGCCGGCAGGAGGGGCTGCCATAGGTTGCTTCAACCACAAGCACGTCGCTTTCCACGACTGGTGTGTCGTCGATGCGGAAGTCGCCGCTGTAAACAATTCTTATTCCGCCCGCGTCCTCAACCAACACCTGTGCAGCGCCCAAAATGTGGTCGGCTTTTACAAGCGTTATTTTTTCGTCGCCGAACACCAGGGGTTCCCCGTATTCTAGCGTTTGAATCTGGGTGCCCTTAAGATGAAGTGTTTGGTCTAGTTTTTCGGCAAGGTCTCTTGTTGCGCTTGTCATCAAGACTTTTTGGCAACATTTGATGCTTTTCCTTAAGCCGCCAAGGTGGTCGGCATGGGCGTGGGTTACAATCCTAAGGGGGCGCTTGTCGTCAAACGCGTCGCATGCGACGCTATCCCCTAGCAGAACTGCACCGTTCTTCGCCACCTGCGCCCTTTCAACCATCCTGTGTCCTTGCCTATTTTGTTTTTTCAGCCAGCCACTCAACAAGCTGCTGTGGAGTCTCACTTGTAATTGTCACCCGTATTGGACCCAGAGGTGACTCCGCGGTTTCCTCCGAAAAAGAAACGTGTCCCGCAAAGGCAACCTGCTTGTTTAAGCAGAAGCATATGGAGCTTCCTCGTATGCTGTGGAAGAGGGCTTTTCTGGAGGCGTCGCGGATCCTGTCAGTTCGCAACAGGTTCCGAAGTTTAACAAGGGAATCTTGACCCGATGCTTCAGCAACGAAAACGCTACCTTTGAGGTCAGGTTTAACCGTTACAGAAACTTTGCCGCCTAAAATATTGAAGACCGCCGTTTTGACTTTTTCTTCAGTTTCGGTCGGGTTAATTTCCGTTTCCACATGAACTGTTACTTGATCCATTTTGCCTCTATCCTTTCCAGCGCGTCTCTAATAGTATGCTTAGCTTCTTCTGCGCTATTATCATTAACTATCAATTGCTCAGCCATCGCTATGACGTTACCTAACCCAACGCTTAGTTCACGCATGTCACGTTCATGGAAGACCGCATACACGTCGGGATCGTCACTTCGTCGGCGGGTAAACAAACGGTTAAACCGGGTTTCAGGTGAAGCATAAACACCCACTACCGCAAACTTGGTGAAATGCGCTCTGAATGCGTCTACCTCGTAAAGACTCCTTAACCCATCGACAAGAATTTTGGCGGCTGAATGCATCTCAATCTTGGGAATGCATTTTGTCGCAACCACGGAGTTTCCACCTTCCACACGCAGTTCAAGCATGACTTTTCCAACGTTTTGCGGAGTCAAATCTAAACCGCGTTTAGCTGTTTCTTCCCTGATCACGTCGCCCATCACAACAACAGCGTAGCCTAATTCGCGTGCTGCGTCAACAACCAGTGATTTTCCTGCTCCAGGCATCCCAGCCAGCCCAACAACCAGTTTGTCAGCGTTCATAGCATACCCTTTTTTGCTTCTATGTCGGTAACTTCCATTAAAGAGTATCTGAAGCACAACCAACCCTTCGGTATCCAACAGGTTGATGAAGCACAAAAAAAGATACCATTAAAAATTGGCTATACCAAAAAAGGATAGTCAGAAAATCTTTGCGAACCAGTTTTTATTGGAAAACATTTAGGTACTGTCCGAGAATGACAAAAAGCGTTCTTGAAGCCACGTTAAAGCATTTATGAGTGTAGTCTGCTAAGTATTCTGAAGGTGACTGTTATGTCTGAGAAGATTAGAAGTTTCATAGCTTTTGATATGGAAAACGAGCAAGTGCTAAGCAGGCTTACTGCCGCACAGAAACTTCTCCAGGAGACAGGCGCCGACCTAAAATTTGTGGCGCCGCAGAACATCCATATAACCATGCGTTTTCTTGGCGACATCAGCCTTAGTATGGTTGATAAAATCCACGAAGCATTGAAGAACGTTAAATTCTCGCCTTTTAGCATTCAACTTTGCGGGTTAGGCGTCTTCCCAAGTCTAAATTACCCGAGAGTTGTCTGGGCAGGCATGACTGAGGGCGTGGAAGAACTCAAAAGCATCTTCTCGCAGTTGGAGCCGCAGATACGTGCCTTAGGATTTGCCGCAGACGCCTATGGTTTCAGTCCTCACTTAACTATTGCACGAGTTAGATCAGGAGCCAACAAGCAGCTCCTCGCAGAATTAGTAACCAAAAAATCTGATTACGACTTTGGTACGATTAAAGCGAATTGTTTGCGGCTTAAAAGAAGCCAGCTTTCTCCTAAGGGTCCAACTTACTCGACGCTAAGAGAATTTTGCCCGGTACCCAAACAAGAATGATTTTCATGCAGGAAATTACTCAGCGAGTTTTAATGCAAATTTCGCCAACGGACGAAGACCGCCAGAAAGTTGAGGCTATTACCCGCGAGCTTGAGCAGAAAGTTGCTTTAGCCTGCCAAGAAGAGGGGGTCTCTGCGGTTGTACGTGTTGAGGGTTCAGTGGCTAAGGACACTTGGCTCCGTGAGAACCCAGACATAGACATCTTTATGCGTTTGCCTACATCGATTCCCAGAAAGAATCTGGGAGAAGTAGGCTTAAGAATCGCGAGGAAAGCGGCAGTTGGATACAAGCAACTTGAACGATTCGCTGAACACCCTTATCTTCAAATTACCGTGGAGGGGTATCGCGTCGATATTGTTCCCTGCTATGACGCTAAACCAGGAGAGTGGCAAAGCGCCACAGATCGAACACCCTACCACACTGACTACATAAGAGTACATTTGACGACGGGGCTTCGCGGCGAGGTGAGGCTTCTTAAAAGGTTCATGCAGGGCACAGGCGTTTACGGGGCGGAAATTAAAGTCGGCGGCTTCAGCGGATACCTATGCGAACTGTTAATTATGAAGTACGGCACATTTGCAGGAACCCTGCAGGCTTTTGCACACTACAAAAAACGCGTGATAGTCGATATCGAAGATCACTATAAAGGCAGACAACATGAGGTTTCCATACTTTTCCCTGAACCATTGATAATCGTTGATCCCGTTGATAAGGGAAGGAATGTCGCTTCAGCTGTGCAACCCGAAAAACTTTACAGTTTCATAGCAGCGTCTAGAGCATACCTGCAAAAGCCAGACGAAGCCTTCTTTTTCCCCCCGAATACCGAAGCGCTACCATTTGAACAACTCAAAACCCTACTGGAGAGTCGCGGGTTATCCACCGTGTTTCTGGTAATAGATCAAGTTTCCGCTGTCCCAGATGTCCTTTGGGGGCAACTCTACAAAACAAAGCGGTCGTTACATAAACTTGTAGAGATTAGCGATTACAAGATTCTCAAAGACGCAGTTTGGAGTAACGAAAAAAACCTCAGCGTTTTGGTCTTCGAGTTGGAGCAACAAGTTTTGCCGAGGGCGAAAAAGCACCTTGGTCCTCCGCTTGAACGGGAACCCGAATGCGAGTCTTTCTTGGGAAAGTACGCTGCAAATGAGGAGGTCGTTTCTGGACCCTTCGTCGAAGACGGACGCTGGGTTGTGCTGTTGCCACGCAAAACAACGGACATCGTAACTCTACTCAAGGATAAGCTTGCCGGAGGAGGCAAGAACGCAGGCGTTGCGGACCTTATTGCGGAATCAATCCGAAGGAAACTTATGGTTCTGGTTAACGGCCAAATAGACACAGTTTACTCTGAGAATACCGATTTCGCGGTTTTCTTAACTAAATTCGTTTCTGGCAAACCGTTCTGGCTCAAACCCCTGTAGAATAAGTTTAGAGTTTTGCCTGTTACTCAACCTACCCCTTTTCTATTTATAGAGGATTTGGGTGTTCAAAAGAGCCTTTGAGGATAAGTAGACTCCACGGTTTTACTGAGCAATTCGACGGTAAAGGCTGTTTTTACTGGGTTACTGAGTGGTACCAGCTGATTATGTATTCGGGCAGGTTTAGGCCTCTTTGACCGAGCCTTTCAGCAAGCTTAACCGGGACTGGACTTAAGGCGAAAGCTGCTCTTGTATAGAATCGCCTTGGGGTGAGTGGTTGGGCTTCTTCGGGAAGGATAAGTTTGAGGTCGGCTTTCTTTGCCAGTGTTGAATCCTTGGCGCTTGTTATTGCGAAGACAGTTCCAGCGAATTTTTTGATGACGTCAGCCCAAATGATCACGGGTCTTGTTTCGCCCGAATAGGAAATTAAGATTTCAAGGTCGCCTGCCCTTGGATGGGGAGTGTTGACGCCTCGGGTGATGTAGACGTTGTCGCCAAGGAAGCTTTTGATGTGGAAAAGTCTGACGCCCGTCATTTTGGCGATTTCGTTAGCTGTGCCTTTTCCGCCGAGGAAAACGTTTGTTCGTTTCTCTAGCAAATCGACAAGCTGAGTGTAGGTCTCAGAGTTAACGTTTGAATCTATGATGTCGCCGATCTTTTCAAGTTCGTCAACACAAAGTTGGAAAACTTCTTCAACTTCCAGGTTTCGGAAGACGGCTTCAACCATGCTGTTCAAAAGTTCAAGCGTTCCTAACTCAAATATGTCGCCCATCATTCCTGTTTCGCTGTACTCGGTGCCGGGTTTTGATTTGCCGCGGCCTTTAAGCTCAACTACGTTTCCGTATTTGCTGACTATGTCTCCCAACGGGGAATCAGGGGCAGAAGTGAATAGACCCATGGAGAACTTGTTTGTTTTTTTCTCTTCAATGTACTGTGCTAAATCCTGCGCCATCACCAATGGGTCGTCAGAGTAGCCGCTGCCGCTGTTAATAAGAAGCAACGTTCTCTTGTACCTGCTTGCAAGGTCAGCTGCGGCGTCGTACATGCTTTTTCCGGGGAACCCTGGGTCATCAGGAGTTAAAACTACTTTGTTTCGCCAGCCTGCTTGGCTTAGCGCGATTTGACTTAAGGCAGCGTTTAGCGAGTAAAGTGACCTGCCTGATCCGCCACAGATTACGCAGTCAGCAGCTTTTAACTCGTTAAAAAGGGGTGAAAGCTCTCTGTGCTTAATGCTAAGAATGTTTTCTTGGATTTTGTTAACGTACCCGATGCTGCTGATTTTGCTCTTGATCCCAACAACCCCCAGTGCAAAAACATGATTTAACGATTCAGTATATTATCCTTGCGCTCAGTAGCATGTAAAAAAACCAAGCGCCCTGCCTAAAGGTAAACTCGCGATTTCTTGACGACGTTTTCCCTGTGGCTTCGCTAAACGTTTATATTAAAAGAAACATTCAGGCAAAGAGCTAAGTGAAAAAATAATGTCTGCCAAAACAAGTGAAGAGAAATTTCAATTTCTTGCTAAATTAGCTTTGGAGAAAGGTGCCGCGGACGCCAAAATTATATCCGCCAACAAAGTTGTCGTTGAAGACCGCGTGGTTCTCAAATGCAAAATCGGCTGCAGCAACTACGGTAAAACCTTAGCTTGTCCACCATTACACGCCTTCTGCTGAGGAATTCAGGAAAATCGTTGCCGAATACAAATATGCCGTTTTCATGAAGTTCAAGTCTAAGGCTGCTGCTGACCCTGAGATTCTGAAAAACTTGAACATGGCTGAATCTGACTCAACCGTTGCAAAGGAAGTTAAGGAAGGTGTTGCGAAGTTTTGGGCTGACTGGAAAGAAGATAAGAAAAACGATGCTTCAGGCAGTGGTTGATTTGGAGAAGGCAGCTATGAAGGAAGGCTACAGCTTGGCCGTAGCGTTCGTTTCGGGAACCTGCCAACTTTGCGAGAAATGCAACACTCAAACCAGGATTTGTTTGCACCCCGAGTTGGCGCGTTGGTCAGAAGACGCCGTCGGAGTAAACGTGAAGAAAACCGCAGCCAACGCCGGGAATCGAAGTCACTTTCCATTCACAAAGAACCCTGAATCCTTCGCCTTGCTACTCATAGACTAAACGCCTATAGCGCTTAGCAGTTCGAAAGTTTTCAGCGTTACGAAAAGTTAAGCGAAGGAAACATCAAAACCCTTCTATCTCGAGTCTTTTGAGGAAAGCACCCAATTTTTCCCATGTTGGATGTTTTCCTTCGGGATCTGACAGGTAGCAGGCTGCAACCGCATTCGCCAACGTCAATCGGCACATGTCTGAAAGACCGTTGCGGTCGCCGACAATATTACCTGCTGTCCAAGCATCGCCCGCGCCCGTTGCCCGAAGCACCTTAACCCTGAAAGTGGGCGCAACAACCTCCGTTTTTCCCTTCAAAGTAGCCGAAAAAGCTGTAGGTGTGCAAATCAATTCGCGCCTTCAGATACTCTCGCCAAAACCCTTGCTGCCTCCATCGCCAACTCCTCAAACGGCAAATGCTTTTTTTTGTCGTCAAAAGCGCTGTCAAGCAGGCGAGCATACACAATGGCTTCGTTCTCGTTCAGGCTCAAAATGTCGATTAGGTCGGAGTTGAAGGATTTTCTTGATTAAGTCAGGAACGCGCCGCGAGGTTTGGCGTTGGGTCGGCGGTGTCATAATAAGTTTTTCCTTTTCCCTGTTTTTTGGTTCGGCTAAAAACTGTCTGGGCGAGTTGTGTGCCATTTTTCGTGTGCCAGCCCAATTGAAAAGGCATGTATAGTCCGCATCTTCTATGTCTGCGTAATCGTCTTCGTTGAGGTCGTCTGGTCCGAAATCGGCCAGGGCGCCTAAGTCGCGTATCATAACGTTTGTTTTTGTGTCTTTGTTCTTGAACTCCAACGCGGTAGTTATCGAAGCTTTGCCCAAACCTTAACGTGTGAAAGTGTCGACTTCCGTGCCTCTGAAATAGTACTTTAATCTGCTGCAGTCCCCACTCGCTTGTGCACACAATCGGCGTAACCTCTGGCTCCCAAGGTTTGCCAGGGCCGATGCCACATTAATTGCGTTTCCACCTTGCATGTCAGTTTGGGGAACGCCGTCTATGCTGCCGCCTTTGCGTTTTGCAACATCCCCGATTAACCGCGAAAACTCCTTGTGGATTCCAATCCAGGTTGATTAGACGGTCAAGGAAAAAATCAGGTAGAACCGTGACTTTGCATTCTTTTCGGCTGTCTGGCTTTACGAGATTTTCCAGTTCTTTTTTGCATTCACAATGGACATGAGGCTGCTCCTAAGCGGGTATTTCCAAAAAGCTTAAAACAGCCTATCCATTAAAAGGTTGTCTAGTGGGAAAAGGAGATTGGGGTAAGGCATTTGAAGTTCAAAACGGAAGTTTGTCTTCTGTCGCTTGCGCTTTCATTGTTCGTGGTTAGCGCTTTCTTCTATTCATACCAAACGGGTAACACAAGCGTTGACGTTAAACTGGGGGACTTACCCATATCAGGGCTACAGCCTTGCGTTGGTTGCTTTCGGCTCGGTTTTAACTCTGGTTGCTTTTGTTTCTTATTCAAAACGCGGCAAAAGTATTTACATTGAAACTCTTGATTTTTCATGCGAGGATAAATCTGAACTAGCATCCATAACAAAGTCCCCGCCATACAGGGCGACGATTAGGCCTGCTGTAATGAATATGAGCATGGGTAATCCTGGGGTTGCCCAAACGTAAGTGTCGATTTTTCCTGCTTGAGCGGCGTTAGATAACCGTTCAACGATTCCGTCTCGTCCATCCTCGCTTGGAATAACCACCAGTTTCCGTTTTGGTTCGCTTTCGCCTTCAGTTTCAACGTCTTCCATTGGGAAAATGTGCCATTTTTCTTTCAATTTCGCAATAGCTCATTTTGTAGCCTGTTATCAGGATAAGGATTTTCTTCCCAAGCTGACTCATGGGCGAGGGTACCGGTGAACATTTCTTTCCCGTTTTTCTTGTGCCAAACATAATTGCGAAGAATCATGTAAACGCAGCTTGCTGCGGCAAACAAGACGCCATTGCTGAAGATGGTCATTGGGTAAATGACCTGGGAGACAGGTGACAGGCTATTTGCTATGACGGGCGTGAAGAGTGCAACTGGAGCAAAAGGCAAGGAAAAGGCAATGCACATAAGTGCTTTTGAGTCGGCGCCGCCGAATGCGCCTGTATAGAAAAGCAGAAACGCTAAGCCGACAGTGAAGCCCACGCTAACTCCGAAGAGAATAATTTTGGAGCCCACGCTAACTCCGAAAAGAACAATTTTGGATTGGTCAAAGAGCAGAAGGTCGGATACGCTAAGAGCAATCGCTATTGGCGCATAGATCGCCCAAACCCAGTTGCTGACTTCTCGGGTTTTGTAGTCGCTCCAAGACGAGTAAAGCAGGATAGCTAAGGTAACTGCTACCTGTGACCCGATTAGGAGCATTTGATAGTTCAATTTGCCACCTTTCGTTTAAACTGGACTTTAATGCCATTTAAGTAATATGAAAATTAAATACTTAGCGTAAATAAGATTAAAAAAATGGTTAGTTGCCGCATGTCATATCGATGATAGGCGGCATTTCAGCAAGCACCCAAAGTCCAGGCTGAGGCCAATTGTAGATCGGAACCGAGTTGAACTGTCAAACGTCACGACGGCGCCGATACCATGAGACATCTAAAGCGTTTTGGAAAGTCACTGAATTGAGCGTTACTGGAAGTAGCGAGATTGTTTGGGTTGCAGCGTTTGCGCTCAATGCGCCTCTTGGCGTTGCAGGTGACATGCTGTCGAAAACGTAGAGCCCATGGTTAAATGCGTCAGTGTACATTATACCTGCGCCAGTGTTTCCGTTTATGAATTCGCTCCAATGATGCACCCAAGTTTGTGCGGCGCTGAAGACTTGAGTTCCGCTTGCAACTACAGGGTCGCCTTGAGATGTTCCGTTTTCAGTCTGCAGATGTGCTGATAGAAGAAGATAGGGAGAGTGGGCATAGCGAGCTTATTGTGCGAGATTGGCGTTGAGCTAGGAACATGAGGCTGAGTTGGTAAGTGAAGTAGGTGGCGTTCGCGGGCAACGTTAGCACGATATCGGCGTAAAAGTTAGGGCAATTAGTTACTCCGCCGCTCCATTCCGCTTCCTGTTGGACTACGTCACGAACAACCCCATTGTATATCACGTAGTCTATTCCTGATCCGTAAGTGCTCGTCTGCGAGTTAATCTGCTGCATGAAAGTCGCCTTATCCGTGGTACCGCTTCCAACCAAAGTTGACGTTGCAGTAAATGGGGTGACTCCGAATTGGAGGTTAAGCTGCCCGTTACTAAGAAAGTTACCGTTTGGGTTGTCACTCCCAAAGTGGCTATCAGTGTATGCTAATGGGGTTTGAACTGCTGGGCTGCTGCCGTTCCACCAAAGCGTGAAGGCTGAGACGTGGGTATTCACAAGAAAAACAACCATTTGCCTGTTACCGAACACCGTCGAATTGTCTGTTAACCCCAACGGAATGGTGTAGGATGAAGCCCAATCTTCAATTTGGAAAGGAACTTGCTCGTTTTTCCCATTTATAGTTTCGTTAACATGCAACGCTTTCACTGGAACCGGCGGAACAGGAATCAATTGTGTAGTAACCTGCAAATTTTGCCCCAGCCAAATCATCGTTCCATTCTGGAGAAGTTCCACAGCGACGGTCGCAGCTGGATTGTTTAATGCCAAGAATAAGTCTTGGTCCGATTCGGGTCTTATCAAAACGGATGCAACCGGCCAACTGTTCTGCGCCGTGTCGCCTGTCTTGGTGAATTTCAATGTGAAAGTCGTTGAGCCTGAAGTCAAATAGGAATTAATGGACATGTTATTCCAGCCACTGACGAGTCCCGATGAGAGAGTCTGCCATGAAGATGTTGCCGTGTTCCAAGCATCGACAGCCACTTGGTTCGAGCCCATGGTGCCTGCATCTATGCAGAGCGCGGGGTGAAGCAGAGTTGTCATGTTTAGGTTTGTCCATTGTTCTTCAAGATTAAGTGCGTAAGTAGCAACACCACTTGTAAAGGTAGATGAATCCACGTTTATGTTAAAAGGCGCCGAATTTGTTACGGTTAATCGCATCTTCCAGTTTCCAATGGCATCTCGGAACTGGGTAGGCGTGGTGGTGATAGTTTGGGGATTTTGCGTTATCGTTGTTCCCAAGGTCGCAGTGAAATATCCGTTGTTCCCGCTGCTGGGATACTGGCTTGATGCGTAGTTGTAAAGTTGAAAGACGGCAGCTGAATTAGCAACCGTTGAGTCAGCATCTAATTGCCATAAAAGCGTGTTCCAAGTGTTCAAATTAGAGGCGCCTGAAAGCTCTGCCTCACAAGTGTATTGACCCGGAACCAATATGTTGCCTATGCTCGTTTGCTGTGAAGTTAATAGTCCACTGTTATCAATCATCAAGTAGGCGTTGGTGGAATCGGTGGTTGATACGCTTGTGTAATAATCTATTTCGAGATAGTCTGTTTGGCTTACGACGGTGTAGGCTGGAAAGCTGTAGGTCCCTGAAAGTGTGGAGGCAGAAGTTGTCAAAGCCCCGGAGAGAGCTACACCGGTAGCTAGAGTTGTCCTCACTGTACCGCTTGTTTCCCTTATGAGAATGGTCGCGTCGATTTTTCCAACGGCCGCAGTCGCTACAGGATTAATGACTACTGCGAGGCAGACGTAGCCGACGCTTGACGCTCCAGTTTGCCAGCTTGAGGTTACTGATCCAACAGAGGGGTTTATCTCGTCTACTCCTTGTCCCTTGTAGTTCTGCCCTGTTTGGCTCCATCTTGAGGTTGGGCCACTGTTAGCCGTTAGAGTATATGATGAAGTTGAATAGGTTCCTATGCTGGCATAAACCGCCTGACCCACGCTAGTTGTTGAAACTGAAACTGATTGAGTTTGGCCATAGTTCGGTGTGGTATTTGAGGTTTGAATGGGGTTTGATGTGTTCACATTTGAGTATGAAGCGGCTCCTCCTACCGCGTAAGTGCTGCTTGAAGTTCCGGCCAGACTGACTTGGATAGTGTGGCTGCCGGAGGGCGGATTAACTAGGTAGTAAATGTAAGAGTGGACTTGCGGATTTGTGTTGGAAGTATATACATTGCTTGGTCCCGGAGTCATTTGTACGTTGTCATAGGTTGGAAGGGAAGAGATTGTTGGGGGAGCCGATGAAGAACTCCCAGCTCTTGACGTCGAAATTGTGACAACTAGAAGACGATTGCTGCCGCTTCCAACCGTGTGGCTCCATGATAATGAAGAACTTCCGCTGGATGTTGTTGATGACTGCGCATCGTAAGCTACTGTTGAAACGGAGTCTTTCCATGCACGGTAGTTAAATGTCCAAGTGTTTGCGGGTAAGGATGCGATTCCTTGGAGACTGTACACTACCTTGCCTAAGAGTGCGCTGGAAGTTGACATGGATGCGGATAGGGTCAGTCCTGAAGATGTTGCGCCTGATGTTGAGTAACTATAGTAGTTTGCCCCGTTGATGCTGGTTGTTGACTGGTGGGAGTAGAGTGTTTGGGACGTTGTTGAGCTTAGGTAGCTTCCGAACGTCATGTAGGCCCCGTCGTCGCTTACCAGATTGCTGGGCGAACCTGAGACAAGTGTTGTTGAACCGTCCAGTGTGTAGCTCGCTGGATGGTAGGGTTGAGTGTTTGTTGCTGCATTTGCTTCTGTTAATGTGTCAAATTTGCCGTTTAGTGGTATCTGTTGAATTGTGGAGTTACTGTGTGATCCCTGATCCAAAATTCCATCAACTTGGGTGTCGAACTGTTTCACGTAGTATCCGCCGCTTTGCGATGTGGCGTTAAAGTCGAGTGTTCCTGTGTAGTGACTAAAAGATGAGGCTGCAACCATTATGCCGCGTGAATCTTGCACCTGAATAATGTAGGATTGAGGGTTGATTTGAGGTGGAACCGAGATGGTATAGGTTCCGTCGCTTGAAACGACTGGTGAGCTTGGCGGATTCACCATTCCCCATGTTAAGTTGGAGTCGATGTACTGGTAGAATTTGAAGCTGGATGTGCCCAAACTGACAACAGGCTGATCGCCGTCTTGGGTAACTGTTAAGCTCACTTGGTTATTTGATGGTGAATGTAAGACTTGGACATTTAGTTCAGATGATATCGAGTAGGCGATGCCGTAGACGCCTAGTCCGGTGAGGTCGTAGGTGACGTTTAAGCTTCCTTGGCTGAAACTTGAATTTGTAAACCAGTTAGTGCCAAGTGACAGGGTGGTAACCTTGAAGGATGTGCCCCACTTGGGGTTTACGTTGACTATGTTGTTTAGGCCGCTGTTAAGGTAGCTGTCCGATTGGTCGTAAGCATAAGAAGAGTTCCCGGTAACCTGCAAAACGGAGCCGTAGTAGCCGACGGTGAAGCCCAGCACCTGTTTCAGCGACAAATTGGTTTCGTCGACTGCGCTCATGATTTGCGGGTTTGTTTGAGGGTCGTTGTAACGTATTGTGGAGTAAGTCATCATGACACTTGTAATGAGGATAACTGCGACGAAAAGCGAGGCAATAATTGAAAACTGCCCTTTCCTATTCGTTCTTATTCGCATCATTTATGTGCCTCCAACCAAACCAAGCTGCAAAACAACCAGACGCGTAGTATCGTAGCTGTTGAAGTCTGAACTGTAGATTCTTGGGTGATAATCGCAGAGCAAACCGAGGGCCGTAAGCCTGATGTCGGGAGTTCGGGTTAAACCCAGAGCGTAGAATCCGCCTTGATACTGCTGTTTCCCATTGACGGTTTCGATGTGTCTGTAGACGGCGCCTGGATTGTAGCCGCCTGCAGTGTTGAAAACGTAGGTTGACACTGCAAGATGGAACTGGGATAGGATCGAAGTTGAGAGTGCACGAGTCGATGTCTGATATGTTGATGGATAGATGCCATAGTAGTTGCAGTCTGTGACGGCTTCATTTGACAAGTTTACGACGCCAGGAGCACCTGTTGAGCTGTCGCCCGGTGTATACACTTGGTTATCTATTCCTTCAAGAAACGCGTTTAGCCCTGGGTCCCCGACCATGTTCATGCCGTATATGCCCCAGCTGTTTTGGCTGTTAGCAAACAAAGCGGTGTTAGTGACATAATAAAACGGCCAACCCACAATGCTAGTCCACGTCCAATTGTACTGGTTTACTTTTTGACCTAAAAGATAACAATAGTTTGCATACCCATTGGATGAGTAGGGAGAACCAGAAAACGCAGTTGGAATCGGAACAGCTTCTCCACATGTGTTGATTATGACTGCGTTTTGAAGAGTTTCGCCATGAAGAGGCGTTCCATTCAATAACTCCCCAAGTTGAGCCGTGTTTTGGACTACAATGGTGCGAGCAAAGTAGGGTGAGAGCAGGTTGTAGAGGTCAGCCGCTAGGCTTTGTGCACTGTAACCAGTAATCCACCAGCCGTTCGAGTCACTGCAATTCAGAATATACAAGGTAATCCCGCCGCCGCCATTTGCGGTTTCACCAATTTTCTGCGGAGTAGGATTAAACGTAACGTTGGAGGAAGAAACAAGATAGGACGAGGCATCTGAACTAACTCCTAAGTTTGCTGCATTCGATATGGATTCTTTAGAAGTGTACAGGCTATTGCCGCCGCCTCCGTTGTTCACGTCGTAAACCGTCAGGTTGTAGATGATGTTAGGCGGCAAGGATGCAGAAAGAGCAACTTGCAGATTGTCCCATGCAGTTACGTTCCCAGTGTCAAATGCAGCTTCGCTTAAGTCGTTGCCTGAATTCAAAGTCTCCATAGTGGTGAGCGAGAGACGCCCCAAATCCAGCGGAGACACTTGACGAGGCCAAGGCAAAACAGCAAAATAGGATGTCGCAATAAAAGCGCCTGTCAATATGACAATTACCATTAAGACTTCAACGGTACGCATCATTAGCCAGTCACCTGTACTGCCTGGGTGCTCCAAAGCGAAAGCTTTGCCTGATAGGCAACGTCGCCAACCATAACTTGACGCAGATCGGTTGCAACCCACTCCTGCTGCGACGGATTCCCGCCATAATTCACTGGAAACTCCAGCGAACTTAAGCCCCAAGGCATGATTACTACGCCGCCTAAACTGCTACTTTCCTGATAGGTAAGTATCAAAACTCCTGTCGTACAATTTGGCAAAGTAACATTTTCCGTTGGGTTTCCCACGCCTGACACAACGGATCCATAGGTTCTGCTGCCGGAGCCAAGGGACAATTCACTAAGGGTGTAATCTTGGGTTGAAATCACGAAAGTTGCATTGTACTTTAATGTGGCTGTCGCTGCATTCGAGTCATTCAAATCATAATTGTGCGCTAAAACCACCGTTTGTGAACCTACATCTTCAACAGCGGGGACCAGATACTGGTCGGATTCTGAGACACGAGTGTGGTAACCGACTCCGACGATACCGTCTAAATGAGCGTAGGCAATGAACGCGTAAACCTCAGTTGAACTCGTTACAGTTGGGAAGACAAGTGAAGCCTCACCTTGCGAGTTCGTGGTTGTAGTGCCGTTTAGCAAAGTATACGATGGGTATTGGGCTTGGGTATTACCTAAAGAGACCAAGAAAAGACACCAATTTACCTCTGCATTCGAAAAAGGAAAACTTGCACCGGACGCGCTCAAAGATAGGGTCAACGGCGAACTAGAATGTGTTTCAGAAACCGACACTGTAACGTCAGGGGTCAGCGAAAGTTGGAAGCCGTAGGTGCCGTTAATCCCAAGCAGCGTCAACGCGTTAGAGTAGTTTAAAGCTTGTGCGTTCGATGTCATTAAAACCGCTCCAGCCGATGGCGTGACCTCCGTGTAAAGCGTGTTTGGGGTCTTATCGTATTCGAGAAGGTCTCCTGTTGCGTCTAGTCGCATAAGCGAAAGTGCACTCACCTGGTACTCGGTGAACTCTGGATCTTGCACGCCGAAGCTCGTAGGAGCCACATTGCTTTGGCCCCAATAGTTTGGGCTACCAGGGTTAAGCAACATTTCATCGAGAAGGTCACTGCATTTTGTGGCAGTTGCTTGGTGTTCCTGATAGATAACTGCGGTTTGGATCGTTTGGCCGAAGAGAGTGACGAAAAGCAATATAGCCGCTAGGAAAATGATTATTGAAACTATGTGGTCTATCGATACGCTTGACAATGTTTTGTCCTCCGTTAGCTGCCAAAAGACAGCTGGATTATTTGGTTAGGGAATTTCTGGGCGATTAAGCAGGCTGTTGGCGGGTTACCTATTAGTTCTGAGTTTAGCCACTGGACGTTTTGCCCCAACGTTACTTCAGTTGAGGTTGAAAGATGCTTGCCAACTAAGCTTACTGTTACAGTGAGCACTTCGCATGCTCCGTAATCAGAGTTCGAAACCGCGTGCAACGAAGCGAGAGCCGTGTAATTGTAGCCTTCTATTGTCGCGGCGAAAGGAAAGGTGCTGTTGAATTTGCAGCTCAGAATTGAAGTGTGATTGAGGGAAAGGTAAGTTTGTTCGATAACGCTGCCTAAGCTGCTGGCCGTCTGCTGAAGTTCAAGAGTCTGACGGTCACCAGTCCATTGACCCATCGCTACGCTGACGAACATGGGGAAGAGGAAAATCTGTAGTATCAGAACCGGAATCAGAATCATGTATTCAAGAGTAGGCTGCATTGATGTCACTCCATTAAGCGTACAATCCTATCGAAACTGATACTTGCCCAACGTAAAGCTGCACGGTTGAATCAAGATTGCTAACGGTTTGGGTGGTGCTTTTGAATGGGAAGAAACTTGAGTCGAAACCTTTGGAAGCCAAGGGGAACCCCGTGGTGATGGTTACCTGGGTGATACTGCTTTTCAGGTATTGGTTAACAGTTTGGCAGATCAATGTGACGGACTGTGAGTGTCCTGGACTTGTGCCGCTTTCAAGGAGGGGCATGTAGAATTCGGTGTAACTTTGGCCACCCACCTCGGTAGTCATCATCCTAATCGTGGGGACTACAACTATTCGAAGGAAGTTTCCATCGCTCATAGGAAGCTTTTCGATTGAATACGCATAGCTGTCGGGAGCAGCTGAACCGGTCTGCAGAAACTCATTGTTCGATGATCCGATGGGTTCAACGTAGTTTTTACCAAGCGAATACTCGGCGGTAGGCACATTGTACAGAATTATGCCAGTTTGCAAAGTTGTAGTGTTCACCAAGGTTCCGCCGCTGTACATATTGACAGTGTAGGTCAAGGCCCCTGGCAAAATCTGAAGGCTCCCATAGGTGCTTGAATACTGGATTGTTTGGGCTCTACCAATCATCCAAGCAACGTTGTCGATTTGGAGTCCAGTGGTAAGCATAAACTGCTGGTTGGTACTGAACTCGTTTTGTGCGATGCTTGAGGTAAGATAGTTTTGTCCATAAGACATGGCTACAAGAACCAATACTATGATTGCAGCAGTCATGATTATGGTGGAGATGGCGGGGCTGAGGGCTCTGCTGTCTTTATGCAGTACCTTTCTTTTTCCCCAATTTTTAGTTGACACCATTTTTTCCGCTCCAATCAAAGCTTCACAAACATTGGAATCAATTTAGCAGCGATCACAGCGATGACTACTAGAATTGCGGCATGTTTGAATCCTGCAGCAATAGATTCCTCACTGATTTTTCCGCCAACTATGCCGATTAGGTAACTGTTGAAGATCACTGAAGTAAGGAATATTTCCTGTGCAAGACCCTTGGCTGCTGCGGCTTGCGCCGAAACACCTGTGGTTGTAGTTACACCGAAGCCGGTGGTGAAATTCAGCATCATCGTAGTTGTGGCGACTAGAAGAATCGAGGCAAGATATGGCATCATTACGTATGGTCGAACTGACATTTTCTTTTCTCTGTCGACCTCGGCAGTCAGATTGTTGAAGTTAGCTAATGATTCAATCATCGAGATGGTCCCGCCGCCCACATCCACGGTTTCCACCAGCAGAAACATCACTATCTGAACGATCCAGCTCTTTGTTCTATGCAGGAAATCCATCATAACTCTCTTCAACGGTATACCCCAGGAGATTTCGGCGCTGATTTTCCTCAGCTCTTTACTGAAAGCCCCGTAATCACGCTTGGATAGGCTTTCGATGCATTTTTCAGGTGAAAGCCCTGTTTTTCGGACTTCAGTTAAGTCCCGCAGAAAGCTTGTGACGCCCGACTCCATGCTAGCCTGCTTCTTAGCCATACGCATGTGTACTATTCCAGGTGGCGCTGCGGAGATACAAAGCGCAGCCGCTATGGCTATGGGTATATCAAGACCCCATCCAATCAGAGTAGTGAATAAGGGCAGCCGTACCGTCCCCAAAAAGTTGGTGCAGAGCAGGAACACGAATACGCCAACTACGGATGAAATTGCGAATACTTTGTAGGGCTTCATTTCAATTATGGGAGTCTTCGGTTGCATGCTGTGAGCTAAATAAATGAACATCACCGACATCAACGGCGTAAAGAGGTAGGTGTACATGAGTATCCCCGAGAAAGTCGACAGGCTTGTCCCAGCCGCAGCGGAACCGCCTTGAATCTGCTGCACAGCGAACAAAATGTAGAAGCAAAGCGACATCATGACCATGACGATAATGAAGGTTTCCAGCAGCATCCCGAGGCGTTCAGCAGCGGCTTTAACGCGTAGCGCACGGGTTTTGAATATGTCTTCTGCTTTGCGTTCAAGAAAGTGCCCTATGTCGCCGCCGATAATAACTGTTGAAGCGTAGCCGCCTAAGAAGTCTTTGAAGATGTCCAGCGGATTCTTTTTTGCAGCTTCTTCAAGGGCTGAGAGCGGATCAACGCCGAACACTTCCACATCTTTCATTATGTCCCTTGCTTCTTTACGCATAGCAGGCATCAAGTCAACATCAGATAAACGCTTAAAACTGGTGTACGGCGCAATGCCGCCCGACGCCATAACGCTGATGTATGCTGCTGCGAAAGGCATCTCTCGCTCCAAGCCTGAAGCTCGGTCACTGGCGTTAGAGGTCGGCATGAATAAGAATGCAACTGCGATAAAAGCT
The DNA here is from genome assembly GCA_963827165.1 of Candidatus Bathyarchaeota archaeon. GTDB lineage: Archaea > Thermoproteota > Bathyarchaeia > Bathyarchaeales > Bathycorpusculaceae > Bathycorpusculum. The sequence goes on from CAWGZR010000009.1 coordinate 183,681, forward strand.
GGAACTGGCACCAGAGCCAGCAAGGGTAAAACGTGAGTGAGTAGAGTAAGCACAATCCCTACCACTGAAATTGGAAGGGTTATCAAAACAGCTAGAAACATCATTGAAATGTATGTGTCATGAAAAATTCTTACCCGTCCCTTCTCTAGTGAACCTTTGATCGGGTAAATGTGCTCTTGGAAATAAGGTGCAAATCGCCCGAAAAGGCGGTATGAAAGAGCCTCAAATTTTTGGAGCAGCGGCAACTGTTTTTTCCTCCTCGCTCATTTGAATTTTCTCGTAAAATTCTTTAGGTCGTGCATAGTACTCTGAAATAATTCGCGCGACTTCTTTGTAGCTTCGGATTTTCTGTTGCCGCATCCAACGCAGAACCTCGCTTCGCCGCTTTGCCTCTGCAACCAAATCATCAGTTGTCTGGCCAACCTTTTTTGCGATTGAGTCAAACATCGGGCTTTTGTTCATGAAAGAAACTTGTTGATCTGCAATTGGATCCCAAGTGAATATGTTAACGTAGTTTTCGTAGCCCACGATTTCGTTGGTTGAAAGTATACGTCTGTAAGCCTTCTTCACACCGGACTTAACCAAGTGTACACGCTGAACCGAGATGACAACGTTCATCAGTGGAATGTATGCGGGAGAAATTTCCATTGGCTTCTGAGTTAACCTTTTCACAGCTGAATCCAAGTTCTCCGCGTGCATAGTACACATGCCACCGTGGCCTGTAGCTAGCGCCTGGAACAACACATATGCTTCTTGCCCTCGAACCTCGCCTACAATCAACATGTCAGGGCGATGTCTCATTGAAGCTTTTACCAAGTCGAAAAGAGGAACTTCACCGACGCTGTTTCCGCCCAATCCATAGCTTTGACGACTAATAAGTGAAACCCAGTTTTCGTGGGACAAGTTTAACTCAGCAGTTTCTTCAATCGTTATGATTTTGCTTCCTGGCTTGATAAGGCACGCCATAGCGTTCAACGCAGTAGTTTTACCCGCGGCTGTTCCCCCGAGAATCATGATTGAAGCACGATTTTCAAGGCATATCCAAAGGTAAGCGGCGAGTTCTTCAGTGAAGGTGCCTATGTTGATCAAGTCGATGATTGAGTAAGGGTCGTCTCGGAATTTTCTGATGGTGAAGGCTGTGCCGAAAGGCGTGATTTCTCGGCGGTAACATACGGCTAAACGGTGTTTGCCTGGAAGCGATGCATCGACTATTGGGAAAGCGGAACTGACGTGTTTTCCCGCCATGTGGACAAGTTTTCCAACCATGTTATCGAGGATTTCATCGTTTTCAAATTGGACATTAGTCTCGATGCTTTCGAATGTTCGGTGCCATATGTAGACTGACTTGTTAACTCCGTCGCAGGAAATGTCTTCAATGTTTGGGTCACGCATTAACGGGTCAATTTTGCCAAAGCCAACCAAATCGCGTTCCGCATGATAGAGAATTTTGTACCATGAAACATCAGGCAACCAGCCGAGGCTGATGCGGTATTTATCCACGATTTTCTTTGCTTCCGTTGCGAAAAATTTCCGCGGATCAGGGATTTCTTCTTTGGGCGAGTCGATCTCAGCCAGCAATATTTCTAGGACACGGTTGTATATTCCACGCTCAAAATTGTCTAGTTGCAGCTCATCCAAAATGTAGCGGTATTCGCCGGTTTTGGGGTCTTGAACAATGAAAACCTGACAAAACGGCTCGTAAAGAGAATATTTATCGACAACTTTCAAGGATTTGGGCAGAGCTTTGTTTACAGTGGGAAGCTCTTGTTTAGGCATTTTCTTTTTGAAGATCGAGCCTAGTTTCGGCATTTTGAATTTGTTTTTGGATTTTTCGTTCTTGTTTTCTGTGGTTTTGTTTTCTTGAGGAGGCGCTTTTTGTTGTTTTGCGGGTTTTTTCTTTGGCTTTAGCTGTGTAAATTTTTGGTTTAGTTTTTCTTTTAGGCTTTGGTTGGGCATGGTCGGTCAATCTTAGGTTCATGTTTTCACCTATTAAATATTATGTCTCAATACACACTAATGTCGAAGTGTTGAACGCAACTACACCAAAACCGCACAGGCAAAACAACCCTCACAAGCAACCGAATCTATGCAAACAAAACTAAGCAAATTCTTTAGTATGTTGCAAGCGCAGAAAATAAGAAATAAGAAAAAAATAAAAAGCTACTTTTTGATGACTTATTCAAGTATTATTCTTGCATCGACGGTTTTTGCACCGCTTTGGTATGCGAGTACAGGGTTGAGGTCTAACTCTTTGATTTCAGGGTTGTCCATTACGAGACGCGACGTGCTCACGAGTATGGCGACTAGGGCGTCAATGTCTGCTGGAGGTGTGTTGCGGAAACCTTTCAGAAGCGGATAAGCTTTAAGCTGAGTAATCATTTCTTTGGCGTCGTCCGCGGTTATCGGGGCGATTCGGAAGTTTACGTCTTTTAGGACTTCAACAAAGATGCCTCCCAGGCCGAACATGATGGTTGGCCCAAACTGGGGATCTTTGATGGCTCCGACAATGGTTTCGGTCGATGAGGGAGCCATTTCCTGAACGAGGATGCCAACGATTTTCGCGTTTGCGTTGTATTTTTTGACGTTTTCCAAGATTTTTTTGTAGGCATTTTGTACGTCGGAAGGGGTTTTTAGGTTAACCATGACGCCACCTGCATCAGATTTGTGGATGACGTCGGGTGAAACAATCTTTAGCACAACAGGGTAGCCGATTTCGTCAGCGTATTCTGCCGCTTGCTTCTCGTTTGAGGCAACTTTAAATTTGGTTACTGGGATGCCATAATCCATGCAGATCAGTTTGGCTTCGGATTCAAGAAGCGCGTGTCTGCCTTCAGCCTTTGCTTGGTTAATGATTTTTGTGGTTCGCTTCAAACTTGATACTTCCACTACCTGTTAATCTTTCGTGTAGTGACATGACTCATTGGTTTAAATTTGTTGCGATGCCAATGTTGCCTTCAAGAGATGAGTTCTTAAAATAAAACCTGCCCGTCAAGGGATTAAATCCACTTCGCTTGCAGGTTGGAAGCCCTAATCACGGACAAATGACGCTGGGTCATCATAATAGAAAAACCGTACTTAAACGGGTAGTTTTCGTTTAGGCGGGGTGGCTTGTTTTTTCCGCGGCAAAAGCAGATATGCAGACGCTATAACGATGATCACCGATGCTGATATCCCCACGACGGTCAGGGTTGGGAAAGGCGCTATGTTGAAGTAAACTGTTTTTGAGTTGGAGAGACCATATTCGCCATTAACGTAAATCGTGATACGGTGTGAACCGTTGGCTAGAGCGGCTATAGTGACATTTCCGACTATTGTCACGTTTGCTTGCCCGTCTAAGCTATACGCTATATGGGTGGCATTCTGGTTCAGGTTAAAATCCAACTGAATGTCTGTGGACCCGTATGACTGGTTCATGGGCGTAATCATCGTGATGACTGGGGGAAGAGAATTGATTGAGAAGAAAACTCTGTTTGAGGAACCCATGTTGCCGGTGCTGTCGTTACAGTAAAGAATAATGTTGTGTTGTCCTTGGGTGAGATTGAAGAGTTGAATTTCGCTGCTTACTGTGATGTTCTTTTTGTTATCCAGGCTGTAACCCACCCAAGCGGCGACTCTATCAACGGTGTAGGCTAAGGTTACTTTAGAGTATGTGCTGTTGCCGGGTGAGTTGATTTGAATTGTGGGCGGAGAAGTTCCGTAACCCACTGGCGTATACTGCTCGACTGTACTGAGCCAGTTTGTGCCATCGAACCCGCCGATTGCATATAAGACGTCATTTACGTTTGCAACGCCCAGGTACGCTCGATTGGTAGGCATTGAAGCTCCGTTTACCCATGAGTTGTTGAGTGCATCGTAAACTTGGACAATGTTGCTGAAAGAGTTAGTGTTGAATCCGCCGATGCAATAAAGCTTGGGAGGCGCCATAAAACCGGAGGTTGCTGCCGCGGCGGCGAAGGCGACTTCGGTAGGCAAGTTTGCTCCTATGCCCCAACTATTGGTTTGAGGGTTATACACTTGGTTGGAATTGAGGAAGTTGCCTGTTCCAGCCGTTCCAGCGCTCTTTGAGCCTCCGACAATGTAGATCTTGTCGTTGATTACTGCTGAAGCGTAGCCGTAAACAGACTGCGGCATGGGCGCTTGCGTGCTCCACGAGTTTGCGGTTGGATCGTATACTTCGGTGATGTTGCTTTCTACGTAGTACGGGTTTTTGCTTGAGTACTCCATTCCGCCGATAAGGTAGATTTTGCCGTTTGCCACCGTTGCGCTCAAGTCAGCTCGGGGAGTCGGCATTGAAGCTTCGGTTTGCCAAGTATCAGTAGCGGGGTCGTAGACCTCGTTGTTTCCAACAAACTCGCTGTTCCCCCCAAGTGGCCCGATAGTCCCGCCGATGCAGTAAATCTTTCCATTGTAAACTGCTACAGCGAAGCCGCTCCTTGCCGTCGGCATAGACGACATAGTTGTCCATGAGTTTAAGGCAGGTGTGTACTCTTCATTTGTGCCAAGTGGTAGATTACCGTTAAAGCCCCCGATTGCATAGATTTTTCCGTTGTCAACAGCCACGCCAAGTCCACCGCGGGCGGTTGGCATAGATGCGAGTGAAACCCATGAATTTTGGTTTTGGCTTGCTTCTGCTTTTGCAGGTGAGAAGGTGAAGGTGGGCAAAATCATCAGTACAATAATAAGCAGGGCTATTGAAATTTGATTATGCTTGCTTATTAGTACCCCACCACATGCTGTTTACGTATTAATTAGCACATTATGCTTATAATGTTTAAAGAAATCGGTAAGGAAAAAAAGAAATAACGGATCAAACAGAATTGAACTCTTCGAAGACAATTTTTTGTTGGGGAAAAGTTTAATGGCTGTTTTAATGAACTAGTTTTTTTGAGGGCTTCTTTGTTGATTACCAAAGTCTTGGTCGCTGTTGATGGATCAAACAACTCTGACGTGGCGTTTGATTTAGCATTGGATTTTGCTGAAAAATTCGGCGCATCACTTATCGCACTGAACGTTTCTGAGGCAGTGGTTATGTCAGCGGTGCCTCAAGAAACAGTTGCTTACCCAAGCGGCAGCACCACTGTCATCACTAAGGATTTAAGAGCAATTCAAAACGAAATCATAAGTAAATACGTAGAGCACGCTAGGGTAGTCAAACCCAACGTGTTAGTTTCAGGCTTAGCGAAAGAGGGAGATGCCGCCTTTGAAATTGTAAACACAGCAAAAGAAGACTGCTTCGACGTCATCGTTGTTGGGCATCGAGGGTTAGGCAAGACAAGCGAACGTTTCCTGGGCAGTGTAAGCGAAAAAGTGGCTCATTCTGCGCCATGCACGGTGATAATCGTGAAATAACGAGAAATCGGCCACTCTCAAATTCTGGAGTAAGCGTGTTGGTTATATCCAAGCCTTAGATCTTGTTTCTTTTATGATAACAGTAATAGGCGCTGGCAAAGTGGGAAGCACAGCTGCATTTGAGATTTTGCGTTATAAAATCAGTGATGTTGTCCTTATTGACTCGAACGAGAACCAAGCGAAAGGGGAAGCCTTGGATATGATGCAGGCTGCCCCCGCCATTGAGTTCGACGGTAAAATTACTGGGACCAGCGATTACGGGGCAATGCGGGGATCTGACCTTGTGATTGTGACCGCGGGATTCGGCAGAAGACCCGACATGACCCGCATCGATTTGATGAACACCAACGCAGGGATAATGCGGTCGATCGTTAGGGAGGTTGTCAAGTACGCGCCAGACTGCAAACTTATGATTGTGACAAATCCCGTGGACATTTTGACGTACGTAGCCTTCGAAGAATCAGGTTTTCCACGCAGCCGTCTCTTCGGAATGGGCAACATCCTTGATACTATGCGTTTTCGCACCTACATCGCAGATGAATTGAAGGTCTCAAGAGAAGACACAAACGCCTTAGTGATCGGTGAACACGGCGATTCCATGGTTCCGCTCGTCGAGTACGCCTCAGTTTCAGGCGTTCCCATAACAAATTTTCTGACACAGGAGCAAATTGAAAAAATCGTGCATTTAACCGTGACTTCAGGAGCAGACGTAATTAAGCTCAAAGGCTCAACAATTTACGCTCCCGGCGCAGTCATCGCAACCACGGCGGACGCAATCTTAACTGGAAGAAACAGAGTTATGAGTGTATCAACATGCCTTGACGGGGAATACGGGGCTTCACAGGTTTCGATCGGAGCGCCAGTTGTCCTGGGCAAAGAGGGTGTCGAAAGAATAATCGAGCTTGAATTATCTAGTCAGTCCCAGGGGCGATTCGAAAAGTCAGTTTCAACTGTCAAAGAAGCATTAACCACGTTGAAAAGCTAATTTTGAACGATATATCTACCTATTGCGCAAAGAAAACCGAAGTAATGGAAGAAAATGAGAAAGGGTTACCTAGCTGTGAATTTGTTTTGCTTGTGCACAGTAAAAGTTCCCGTTAATTCTCGTGAACGCCGGGCATTTGCCACCGTTGCAATGATCTAGCCACTGGCACGGCGATCTTACGTCGTACACTCTTGGCATGTAATCTCTGGTGCTAAAAATTTCTTTGGTTTTTTGCCTTTTATTGATTTTATCAAAGACTGATTCCATAAAAATGCCTTCAAAATTTGCTTTTTAGCTTGAGTATGTAGTGCTAACTTGTCATTATTAAAAATGTGTTGCATCTTGTGTGCTACAACAAAAGCATATAAGCTCTAACAAGCCGAAAAAGCAAGCAGATGCCCGCTTATTAAAACCTCCAAATCCATTTTGGTCAACCAAAAACCGCAAAAATTTTGTTTCAATTCTTTCAAAGAAACGCAGATTTACCAAATCCAAAAAATTGGTAACGGAAAGTCATAATTATAAGAAGAGAGCTTTCTTGATTTAGGTGCGCCCAGTGGAATTTCAAGGAAGAGATATCATATCAATCGAAGATTTCTCGCGAAAAGAAATCGACTACATCCTCGACAAAAGCGAGTCCATGGAGCCTCTTGCCAAAACAGGTTCAGACATGCTTAAAGGAAAAATCCTCGCAACCCTTTTCTACGAACCCAGCACCCGCACCCGACTCAGCTTTGAAGCAGCAATGCTTAAACTTGGAGGCGGCAACATCGGCTTCGCAGACGCTGACTTTGCCTCAGTCAAAAAAGGCGAAAACCTCGCCGACACCGTTCGCACAGTCGAAAACTACGCTGATGTAATCGCTTTGAGGCACGGGTTGGAAGGAGCAGCTAAGCTGGCTGCAGAGTTTTCTAAGGTTCCGATAATCAACGGCGGCACAGGCGCTGAAGAGCACCCCACACAGGCGTTAACCGACCTGTACACCATACGCAAGGAAAAAGGCAAAATAGACGGTTTAAAAGTCGGGATTCTAGGTGATTTGCGGTATGGACGAACGGTCCATTCTCTCGCCTATGCGTTAGCATTCTACAACATTGAGCTCTTCTTGGTTTCGCCCGAAAGTCTCCGAATGCGCAAAGACGTGTCCGACGTCATAAAAGGGAAAATCCCGGTAACCGAAGACGCGACACTCGACGCAATAATGCCTCAAATCGACGTTTTATACGTTACCCGAATTCAGAAAGAAAGGTTCCCGGATCCCGCAGAATACGCCAAGGTCAAAGGCGGCTACAAAATAGACCAGAAAACTCTAAGAAACGCGAAAAAAGACATGATTGTTATGCATCCGCTTCCTCGAGTGGATGAAATAGCCCCAGAAGTTGACGGCACACCACAAGCGCGATATTTCAAGCAGGTTTGCAACGGCGTTGTCGTGAGAATGGCACTTCTTGCATTGGTGCTTGGAGCCATTAAATAGTTTTTTATGTGGATGCGAAGCGGTCGAAGGTTGCAAGTGCACTCATAGAACCGCAACAGGGGCATTTGTGGAGGGTTCCGAACCAGCTTTTCTTGCAGTTGTCACAGTAGGAAACGACACGGTTGTAAGTAAAGAACTCTAGAGCTTGGTTTCCTATTAGGCGACAGCTAAGGTCCATTAGCGCTTCAGCCTTAAAGTCCCCGACTTCCAACTCGATGATATCCAATGTACCACCCGCGCCGAGCCCCTTCATCTTTTGGACTGTCTCCAACTGCTCCGTCGCCAACGCCAACGTTTCGCCGATAGTTTTGATTTGGAACCTCCGCGTGGTCGAGTAATAGGGTTTTTCTCTTGTTCCCGAAAACTTGACTTTAGCTACACCGAACCGCTCAATATCTAGCTGCGCAAGCCGCTCCGCCGCTTCACTGTTGCTAAGCATAACCGAGTACAAGCGTTTGCCGTATTTCCTGCCGATTTTCTGCTTAAAAACCAAAATCGCCTGAATAATTTCCGTCGCGAAGGCGCGGGCTTCTTCCGAATTCATGCCTTTTTCCGTGAAGGCTTCCACTGTTTCCCTAAACCCAGCTAAGTTAATCATTCGGCTGCTGTTTTCCAACCTAAAGTACACGTCGCCGCTGCCGGTTCGCAATAGGAAAGGCAGAGAGTTTCTACCAAATTGCTTAAGTGCGGCACTTTTTATACCTATGGCGCGGGCGGCAAGCTCGAAGCGTTCCCTTACAAGTTCGAAAAACTTGTTTTTGTCCTTCTCGCATTCCAAAGCAATTCTAGGAAGGTTCAAGGTTACGCAGCCCAGACTACCTGTACGTAAAGTGTCGGTTTCCCAGTCACCTGTCAAATCCGAAGCAAGCTTCGCTCCAGTAGAAGAATAAGCAGCATTTTCGTTTTCTTTGCGAGATATATTAGCGAGGTAAGGTGCGCCTCTTTCAAGTGCTAGCTGATGTACTTTTAATAGAAGCCCCTTTGTGGTCTCGTCCGCGAAGGATTCTTTGGCTACTCTCACAATCAATTTGGGATTGAGCAATGGCTTGCTTAGGCTTTCTTCCGAAAAAACCTGAATTACCAATGTAGCCAATAGCTGGCTCTCCGCCTCGAAGTCGCCGTATTTACCGCAGAATTTTCCCAAGGGACCCACCGCCTCTTTCTCAGCGGTTGCCTTCGGAATGGAGAGATCAAGCGCCAATGTAGATTGGGCATGCTGGTTCAGGTTCAAAATGAATAGCCGCAGGTTTTCTTTAAGACGAGGAGTTTCGACGCCTTTTGCAAATGGAGCAAGGAAAACGTTGAAGTACGTGCAGGTCTGGGCTTTGCTAACCTCTTTGTTGGCGTGAAGCAAAACGCTGAGGGCAACGGCGAGTGCCGATTCAAAGTCTCTTGGTGGCTCAATCGCGGCTTGCAGTGGATTGTCCAATTTGAGGCCATTTTGCAGGAAAAATCGTAGGTCATGGTTAACTTCGCTCGGCTTGGTAATCCATGTACCTAAGCCGTCTACGTGAATGGCGCCTGAAAGATGGGCGTCAGCAATGTCTCTTGGAAAAATGTTTAGCAGAGTGTACTCTTCCAAGACGGCTTCCCCCGCTTTGGTTATTAAGGCTGCTGAATCTGCTACTTGGTCTTTGGCTTCGATCGAGGCGGTTACCTCGTGGACCGGCATGCCGACCCGCGTTAGTTTATGGCGGTAATCTTCGTAGCCTTTCTCAATCAAGATGCCGTTCACGACTTCGCGTATTAACGCGGCTGTGAGATACTTTGTTTTAGATTTAATCAGTCGTTTTTCAGCTTCCTTAGCTGCTTTCTGCGCCAACTCAGCAGGAACCTTCGCCTCTTTAATGAGTGAATTAGCGATTTTGTTAACGTCGAATTCTTCCATCGTCAAATGCGAAGTACGAACAACCATGCCTCTGGGTTTAACTGCCTTCGCTTCAACTCTGTCAGCTACATCCAAAACCATCTTGCCCAAGTCAGTGAGGTAATATTTTTTAGCATCAACATCCGCCTCAACCAAATCAGCCTTCAACATGAACTTTAGATGATATGCAAATCTGCCTGCGTCCCGACTCGGATTCATCTTCAGCGCCATCATAAGCTCTGTATAGCTAAGAGCGGTTCGGTCAAAGAGCAAGTTGAGGATTTGCAGCCTAAGCGGTGAAGAAACAGCTTTAAGAACTTTGACGCCGCGTGCACGGAGCGGAGGCTGATTAACCATAAACCCTTCCCCAACAGATCCAAATCGGTGCCACTCTTATTGTTCACGCAACCGTTTAAAGTTAACTAAGGACTTTATTTCTTGATATCGCAGTCTTTTTATTGCGGTGTTTAAGAAGGAAAAGCGATTTATTTTGGGGGTTGCGGAAAGAGTTTGAGGCTAAACGATTTCAATCGGCTAAAATGCTTGATGTTAAAGGTGTAGAGTTTCGCGTCGCTGTTTACGGCCATCGCGGCGATCATTGCATCGTTGTCTCTATTGACATTCCTTTTAATTCCATTTCATACTCAATCTTGCAAGACAAAAGAGCATCTGCATTGGTAAAATCTAAGAGGGGAATCAAAAGGATATCTTCGGACTGTTTTCCACACCTATACAAACCGTGAAGAACCTCATCCAATGAAATCGCGCTTTAAACATCTCTTCATCTTTCTCAAGAAAGAGTCTTAGAGCTTGATTGCCTTTTTAAGATTTCCCACCAAGTATTTCTATAAGGACGTCAGATTCAAACAATATCAAGAATAGCGATGCTCGGCTCTTTTTGAACGGATTTCAGACAACATTTCTTCTTTTTCACTATCACCAAATTCGACTGACCCCCTTATTTTTTTCAGAATTTCCGCAGTTGAGTTTTTTTCAGCTAAACGGTCAAGAAGTTCACTGAAGCTTTCATCCTTTCTCTTAGTAGAGAGAAGTTTTCGGTAGACTTCATCGCGGATTTTAATTGTCTTGACCAAACTGCTCACCCAACAAACTTGTGTTTAAACATACATTTGAACAGTATGTTATGATTTTACAAATTGCCTCTTAGCCAGGTTTTGACTGTTTCGTAGCTACAGAATAATGTGAGAATGGCTGTGGTGAGCACGGAGAACACGTATTCCCGGGTCAACTGTGCTGGCATCATAAAAGTCAACTCTACGGCCAGCGCAGCGACTGCGAAGATGGCGTAGAAGAGGAATCTTGGAATTAGGAAGCGGTTGACTTTTACGCTGTTTTCCAAAAGGAACTTGCTGACTGTGAAGCCGCCGCATTCTCTCTTAAGCAAGCCGGCGTCTTCCAGCTTGGATAAGTGATAGGTTGCCACTGACGGGCTGCTCATGTTGAGTGCTCTTTGCAGTTCGCGAGTTCCCACTGGCTTGTTGCTTTTCAGCAGAAAACGGTAAACTTCAAGAGTTGTTCCCCTGAGCACTTCTTTTGAGTCGTCGTCAGGCAAAGCAATCCACAAACCCTCTCAATGGTGCATTGGGGAATTTAAAAACTCCTCCGAAACACGGTTTGATTGAACGTTCGAAACCTTAGAACAGGGAGCCTAAAATATAACATTAAATAACGGTTTGCGCCGTTTATTTCGGGTTAAAAAGCAGAGTGCAAGGTTGTGTATTTGCTGAATCGCAAAATGTTATTGGCGCCGTTTCTTGCTGTCGCGTTAGTTCTGTCGCTTTCAGTAGCGGTAAGCGTTTTGCCGGCTTCGCCTCAAAATAAACCTTCAAACCCAACTCCATCTGTAAATTTTAATGCTTTTCCCCCAGCGCCCAGCAGTTCAGCGGGTTCCTACGGCATGGCGGCTCCGGCTCCTACGGCACTTCCATCTACAGCACCCACCGCCATCCCCGAATCGCTCAAATCCTCCGTTGACCTCATACCCATTATATCCGTTGCAGCCGCGATAGTTGTTGGCGTCGTTTCCGCATTACTCTTCTTCTCTGAGAGAAGCCTCAAAAAAGAACTTGGCGACTCAGAGTCCCAAAGTAAAATATAGGTTTGGGCAGTCTTTTTAGCAAAACATTTAGGATTCCAAATGATTCAAATTGAAAAGGAGCGCACAAAGTTATGTTGCCAGTTGACGTCTTAATCAGCGAGCACCGCCTAATCCTGTACACAATCGGTGTCCTAAAGAAAGAGCAGCAAAAAGCGGTCGGAGCGAGAACGGTTGACGCAAGCTTCATTGTCTCAGCCGTTGATTTCTTCAGAACCTTCGCTGACCGCTACCACCACGGTAAAGAAGAGGGCATCCTGTTCAACGAGCTTTACAAGAGGAAAATATCCGAAATCGACGCGGCGATGATGCGTGAACTCATTTTGGAGCATGCCACAGCACGGAGAACTGTGACTCTCCTTGAGAAGCAAGAAGCCAACTACATAGGCGGCAGCGCCGAAGCCTTGGGCAACATCCTTGAAGCCCTAAACACGCTGATTGAACTTTACCCTCGGCACATCGAAAAAGAAGACAAACATTTCTTTTACCAATCAATGACCTACTTCACGGAAAAAGAACAAAAAAACATCCTCCAGAAATTCCAAGAATACAACCAAAACTTCACAGACAACAAATACAAACTGACAATCGAAACTTTGGAAAAGGGCATTTGAAGCATGAACACAATAGATAAGTGAACAACGGTCCTTTGCAGAGAATTTATCCCGTGCGCAATAACAAACTTAATCTGATCAATTTAACATATGGGAAATATGACCCAGATGAAGATGCCGAATTTAAGCGACGAGCGCAGGGATAATTTGCTCGGCGGAACCGCAATTATTCTGTTGGGCGTACTTCTCAGCGGGTCGGCTATTTGGGGAGCCGTTTTTAACATCTACTCCATGACTGGAGCGGCACCAGTACTGTTCTTCATTTTAGGCTTCGGATCAATCATTTTAGGCGTCGCAATAGTGCGGCATAAACCTGAATCGGAAGCAAAACCCACTTAGCAGAAACAAATAGAGAATAATTGCGTTAGAAGCTGACAAAGTTAAACTTGATTATCGCCACTACGCCCCATAGATTAATCAGAAGACAAAGGAGTATCAATGCTTTTTCTTGCCAAGTTAGTTTTCCGCTCAGTCCCTTGGCAGTTAGCAACATTAGGAAGGGTGTAAAGTCGAGACTGAAGCGGTAGCCAAACTGGGTATAACCAACTTCACCGTGAGTTATTAGAATTGGAAGGATGCAAAGCACGGCTAACGCGGCCATTTTGCTGAGTTTATCCCATGGACCTTTGAAAATGAGTAAGAACGCAGGTGTGGTAAAGAACAGTCCCAGTCCCATCCAGTTGGGTTTAAAATAGGGAAAAGTGTTGAGGAGAATTGGTCCTTGGAAAAGAATCGCGTAAAGATTCCGTGGAATATAGGCTAGGCTGAATAGTCCATTTGTGTAGTTGGGGTCGCCTTTGATTATTAGGGTGTATCCAATGTCGAGAAACGTGTCGTAACGGGCATAATTGTACAACCCGTTTAAAATAACTGGGATTGCTAGGCCCACGAGGAAATAAACCGCTTGCTTAAACCTCGGTTTCCATGCGTCGTTGTGTTCGTATATTAGGAGCAGGAAAAATGGGAACGCCAAAATTGTAGGGAGCCGTGCTAAGTAAGCGCAGCCTAAGAGGAACCCGACGAAAAAATCGTTTCTCTTGTATAGAGCCAATAATATTGCCGACGTTAAGAAGAGAACTGCAGTTACCTGTTCAATATACCATGCTGAACCAACCGCGGCTATGAACCAGAAACATGTCCCAAACCCGAAAAGAGCCGTCAGCCACAACGCTTTGCTGCCCTTCGTGCCAGTTTTGGTCAACATAAGCCAAATCAGAGAGCAACACAAGCTGGCAAGAGCAATTGACATTAAACTCTGATCAACCGAGGTGCCAAAAACAGCGACAAAAGGAAGCAGAAGGATCGCGGGCATGGGCGGATAAACAACATAGTAATTACCATTATGATTTACGAGTTCAGCAAGCGCTGTCCCTGAGCCTGTAAGGCCTAGCCTACCGTGAAGGAAAGAGCTGGCTAAATAAACGAAGTGATCTTGACCAGGCGGCGGACCCTTACTAAGATAAAAAACCACAAAGCACACAAGCGCAATTATAATGAATTTTTTGGCAGTTCCTAAAGACTCAAACTTTGCATATTGCCGCTGCATTGCTTCATTAATCTTGCCTATCCAGCCAATCTTGTGCATTCTTTTAACCTGACGATTCTTTGAATTTGCCGAAAGTAGCTTAAAACTTTTTGCACTTCTCAGTTTAGTTTTTCAAAATTTATTCAGTTCCTGCCCTCTTAGCACTAATAAGTTTAATGGTTTAAAAAAATAAAAAAAGAAAAAGGGTTTTGTTTTTACTTGTTTCGTTTATGGTCGTTTTCTTACCGTCAGCATTGCTAGTACGGCGATTCCCACGATTATCACGATGATTATCGCGACGACTCCGTACATCAATGTGGTATTGGATGCGATGCCGCTAAGCGGTGTTGCCGTCGGTGCTGGTGTTGGTGGGGCTGCACTGGCGTAGATGTGTGTTTCGGCGGATGAGCCATAGTAAGAGTTTGAGCCTGCGAATGTTGCGGTGATTGTGAAGTTGCCTGTTATGTCTGGTGTCCAAGTGTAGGAGAATGTGCCGCTTGCGTCGGTGGTTGTTGCGCCGATGGTTCTGTAGTTGCCGTTAACGTCGAGAACGCTCAATGTGACCGGAACTCCGGTGGCGTTTGTTGGCTTTGGCTGTTGCATGTAAACGTATTCCATCCATTGACTTTGGCTTGCGTCAGATACGCATGGAACACCGTTTGGAAAATCTGCTGCCTGTTCAGCCTGTGTCGTGCCCGCTGAAATGTCTGTAACTGAACCCGTTATGGTTATTGGTGTGGCAGTCGTTGCGCCTATGTCAGGTGCGGTGACAGTGGTTTTGCTTGGTCCTTGACCGAAGGCATAAACTTGGTTGTCATACATGTTGTAGTTTACGTATTCGCCGGATGCAACGAGCCCAATTGGATATCCTGGTCCACCGTTGTCGCCACCCTGAAATTCTTCTGCCCAAATTTGTTTGCCAGTAGTTGCGTTGAGACAGTACAACATTTCGCCTTTATAGTATGGTGACTGAGCGCCGTTTCCATGCTGGTTGGTGTAAAAGTACACCTTTCCGTCGGCGATGCTAGATATCAAGGTTGGTAGAAGACCCCAAGGTGAATTGAGTCCGTCGTTTGTGGTGTTGCCTTCGCCGCCGTTGCCGAATTGCCAAAGAAGATTTCCGTTGGCTGTGTTATAGCACCATACCTCTCCGCCATAGCCTGTGACGTAAACGTTGCCGTAAGCGTTAGCAGCATTTTGTCCTATGCCTAGTCCACTGCCGAAGAATTGATAGCCCTGTGGGAACACTGTTGTTGTTGGACCCCATAGAAGAGTTCCAGTGTCTAAACTGTAGCCAAGCCATTCCATGGTTTCTCCGATCATCATTGTGATTACGCGCGTTGTTGGATCTATATCAACGATTCTTTGGGTGTAGCTTCCTAAGTTAGGATTGTTTGTCATTTGATCTGGTGCAGCGTAATTCTTAACCCACATTACCGATCCTACTGCGCCTCTGCTTGCGTTGAGATTAATTGCCCACATTGTGAAGGGGTTTGGAGTGAACTGAGGACCAACGGCTTCCGATAGTCCGCTGCTTGTTCCCATTATGATGTCACCAGGTATAACCGCGTTGATCGTTGGACCAGTTATTGAGACTCCTGTAGCGGAGGTGGCGTTGATGGCAAGTCCGTTTAGATCAGCGTTTATTGTCACATTCCAAAGATATGCAGTCATGTATGCTGTAGCCGGAGTGCTTCCATAAACGGCATTAGCTGCTCCGTTGATTACTTGACCTTCTGGCCTGTACGGGCCTCCTGGGTTTGCAATGTTGAAAATCAGTGTGGTGGTATTCCATAGACCTAGCCAACCAGATTGTGTGGCAGTATTGTAGTCGAGGACATATCTTAGCAGGCTACCGCTTGAATCATATGCCGAAATTACGGTCTGTTCTTGCAGCAGTTGGCCATTTGTACCGTAGACGCTGTAGCTTTGTGGAACGTTTGTTATGTTAAATTCCCAGTTGCCAGTGAATCCATCGTAAGCCATCCACGTTACATTAGGCATCGTAGTTGGTGCTTCTTGGCCGGGGACAGTTGGTACTGGAGTTGCCGTGGGCAGGGTGAAAGATTGCCATAGGTAGCCGCTTGGGATGACACCAGATTGGTTAGGGTCAACTTCATTAAATAGTTGGCCCCATGTGGGATTGAAATAGGGATTACTGTTCGCCCATATGGTTTGTCCAGTGCGCAAGTTTAAGCAGACGTAAGATCCTCCGTAAGCTAGACCGTTTGATCCCGTGACAGTAGTGCTGCCGACCCCTCCGAAGGGCATTCTGAAGTAGAGATATCCATCCATGACTATTGGGTTGATGAATCTGGGCTGGTATGAGCTTCCTGAATAGAAAGATGCGCCGAGTACTCCAGTGTTTGATCCTCCGACAATTCCACCGAACTCTACTGGGTCTGTCCATAGTATGTGGCCGCTGTTTGGTGCTGTGCCTGAGTTCTGGAAAAGCTGGTAACCACTCTCATCTGTAGTGCCTAGTTGGGCTGACGATTGACCTAGCCAACTTGATGCGATACTATACCAGTTTGTATTCTGTCCGTTTATGGGGAAAGTCCAGTAAGAGGTTGGAAGCGGAGCGGAAGAAATATAGCCTAATGGCTGTTGCTGAACGGTGAAGGTTGTGCTTGTGGTGCTGGGTTCAAAAATGTCTCCTGCATAGGCATTAATTGAAGCAATTGTTGTCGCTGGAAGTGTGAATGCGGAAGTTACCTGTGATAGAGTTGGATATGTCATTCCTCCGAAAGTGAATGTCGCTGTGTAAGTTCCGGTCGTAGAAGGTACGAAAGTAGTTGTTAGTTCACCACCTGGGTTAGCGACAACAGGCCAGCTTTGTGTGGTATTTGCTCCGCCAGGTGCAGTAATGGTTAGCTTGTAGTTTTCTTTTCTGATGTTGTTAGCGGTACCGGCATTAGCGAGAGGCTGAGCTGTCCATATGCTGATTGTTTCCGTTTGGCCAACACCTACTGGATTAGGTGCAAGAGAGATGAAGGCCTGATCTGTGACATGCCATGCTGGGGTTATGTGCATAGCTGAGGGTATAAGTGTTAATGAAGTCTGTCATTGATAGAATGAAGAATATCGAAATCACTATAGTTGCAATCTTATTTTTTAAGATTTTTCATGTTTATTCTTTCCTTCCTTAATTTGTCTTTTTATCGAGTAAAAAAGGCGTAAATGAACCATAAAAAAAAGCTTTTTGTAGCTGTGATTTACGACATTTACGTTTTTCTACTCGATCGCGCTTACTACACTACCAATTTTCCTTATAATACTTATGCAATTTAAGGGCAGGCACCGCAGACCACTAAGCTTTTGATGAAATCCGATGCATTTTCTGTCGATGGCCCTTAAGCAGACAATCTTGCGCATTCCTGTTACCTGTCAATTTTTTGAATTTGGCGAGAGCAACTTGAAGCTTTTTGTAAATGCCTGCTCGTAGGAAGACCCAAGGCGCCAACGTGAAAATAACCAGCGATGTTTCGAAGCGTCTTGATTCAAAAATTTATTGTTCTTCCAGCCAATTTCTTGAATTCATCACTGTTTTTCCCGCAACCTTCAAAGTCAATGCCCCTTCGTAGGGACATTCCTCAACGCATCGAGCACAAAGTATACATCGCGATTCTGTTACGTCGCCGCCTTTTTTCTCGTACACAGCTGTCGCTTGAGTTGGACAAACGCGTTTGCAAACTCCACATTTGGTGCATTTTTGGGCGTTTTTACTCAAACGTGTCATAGCGATTTGTTTGAAAGGGGTAAAAGTGCTAAACAAAGCGGTTAACCCGCCCAAGGGGCAGATTCTACACCAGAACCGCCTATAGGCTAAAGCTAAAACTGTGATAGCACTTAAGACGGCTAAATTTATGGATGTAACGTAAAACCCCAAGGTCCATAGTGGCCCAGAGGTTATTCTCGAGACGTATGAAAATTTCATTTCGCCCAGCGCACATTCAATCAGAATACAAAGAGGCCGCATCGGACAAACCAGACAGAAAGGCTGTTCCAAATTGCCGACATTGCCCGCTTGTCCCGTGGGTCCCGCAGGTGTTGTTCCTGGAATAAGCTGGGCGCCAAAAATGGCGTATGAAGCAAAAATGACGCTGAGAAGTAAAATGACGGTTATGATAATATAGCGTGATTGTGAAATTGCAGAGCTTGTTTTTTTGGAAAGGTGCAAATGTCGGAGCCTTGAGGTTTTGCGAATTCGGGTTAACACATCCTGATAGAGGCCGAAGGGGCATAGCCAACCGCAGAAAAACCTTCCCAAAATTATAGACGCGACCGCAACCAAACAAATGACGACACCTATTTTTTCTAAACCTGAGGTAGAGTATATTGCTTCATACCCGTTTGAAAAGTTCCAGTACGGGAAAATGTAGGCTTGAAGTTGCCAAAGAGCGCAAGTGACTGTTCGACCATTTGAGTAGTAACATGCTAAAACGGGAATAGAGAAACCATCTGGAAACTGGTTCTTCAAAAAACTGGCTCCAAGTAACAGGCTTCGCGGCGAAGATCCAATGGGCTGCCACATCGGTGTATCGAAAGGACCCGACACAAGCCCCATAAATATTGCAACGAGCGAGTTTACTTGTATGAAAAGCCTCAACGAGCTAACTTTACTGGTTTTGTTTTTGGACAGTTTAACGATAAGGTAGATCCCCACCAGTATTACTGCGACGAATACAGGTAACACAATGTTGATGGGGAGCTCCCACGTCATCTTGCGTTTCTTCCTATTTGTTGTTTAACTCTGAATCTTTGCTGACTGCCATAACCTATTCTCCCAGTTACTCGCTGGTTTTTACTTTAACTAAGAAAGCAATAACCACGACCACAGCTAATGCAGACACCCCTGTAATAGCTATTGAATTCTCTTGATAGAAGAGCAAGTTTGAATTTGACTGACCGTTTCCAAGAGCGGAAACACCACTAGGGGTGGCTGTGTGCATCTGAGGGTTATTATTATCCACGGTCGAAGGAGAGGGCGATACACTCATTGTCGAAGTCACATTTAACATGGAAACCGTGCTGCTGCCAAAATTTGTAACGTAGACATATGTACCGTTGGGTGTTACCGCTACATCGTATGGGCTGCTTCCAACGGTTAATTTTGCCGTCACATTGTTTGTAGCTGTGCTGATCACTGATACTGAAGCGCTGTTGTCGTTCGCAACGTAGGCGTATTGCCCATTGGGAGTTATAGCCAAACCTAAAGGTTCTCTTAAACCAGTTACCGTTGAAATCACCTTGTTTGTAGCGGTGTTTATCACGGAGACCGAACCACCACCGGAGTTTGCAACATAAACATACTTGCCATCTGGAGTTACAGCCACGCCAAAGGGACCACTTTGAACGTACACCGTCGCTGTCAAAGTGTTCGTAACCGTGTTTATGACCGAAACCGTGCCGACTCCAAAATTTGTAACATACGCATATTCTCCGTTGGGCGTAACAGCAACGCTTTGAGGATTGCTACCAACAGTTACAGTCGCCATAACGGTGTTCGTAGCCGTATTGATCACCGAAGCCGTGCCGCTGCCAAAATTTGAGACATAGGCATACTTACCATTAGGCGTTACAGCCACGCCAAAAGGACCATTTCCCACGGTTACAGTCGCCACTATCTTGTTTGAGGATATGTTTATAACGGAAACCGACCCGCTGCCGCCGTTTGTAATGTAGGCGTATTTGCCGTTGGGCGTTAGAGCTATTCCAAAAGGATCATTTCCGCCGGTTATTTTTGCGGTAATCTTATTCGTATTGGTGTTTATCACCGAAACTGAACCGCCGCCATTTGTTACATATGCATATTTTCCATCAGGTGTAACGGCCACATCAAAAGGTTCGCTTAAACCTTTTACCGTAGTTGTCAATGTCTGTGCTCGAACTTGCTGCGGCAAAAAAACGAAGGCACTGAAAAGAAAGAATATGGCAAAAAGGGTACAGCCAATCGTCAAACTCTTTGTCATCCCACTCGTCATCATTTCGCCCATCGGTCAACCCTCGGCAAATACCAACGACTTGCTGTCAGTATAGGGACGCTAAAAAGCTTTAGCTTTTCACACTCACGAATGCACAAATTGATAACAAAAACAGAAAGTAGGTTAAGACGCAGTTTCGAGACATAAATTTGTCACAGAGCCAAATTGGGAATCGTTAATGTTGAATTCGTTCGGAGATACCAACGCAACCCGTTCTTTTCGTTTGCCCCTGCATTTCTTTTTGCTGTTCCTTTCTTAGTATTTCCAAACATTTACTTTATTCTTGGTCAATTCAGGCTTCAGCTAATGATCCCATTGTTATTTGCTTTATCCAGCATTTCAAAGAACATTCGAATGCGCAGAACAGAGGATAGTATTCTAAACTTCCCAAAACCTTCCACCGCGCATAGGGTACCTTAAACAGAGAGATTTGAAACCTTTACCCTTTTCTAAAAAATAGATTTAAGTCAAAGAAGGACAATTCAAAAAGGAGCACGGGCATGGAGTTATAAGATTTGGCGCATCAACTAAATTGCGCCTTTGCTAAACCTAAGGCGCTTGTTTTTTATGGTTTCAATATTTTACTAACCGCTAGAGCTTTATTGATGTAGAATTTCGGCCAAGATTTCTTTGCGTCTCTCTTTGCGGTTCTTCTTTTGGTTCTTCATGCCTAAGAGCAATATCATATCGTTAAAATAAAAACTTTATTGATTTCAGCCTGATGCAAAAGCTGATGAACCAAGCGTTACCGGGGTAACAAAGGGTAATGATGGCGAACTGAAGGGAGCGTTAAATTGTACTATTTAGAACATTAATTAAATAATTTGTTACGGAAAAGTCGCAATACATAAAAACCATACCAGTTAGAAAAGCCCCTATGTAGGTGTATATAATGGATTTCTGCCCAAAATGCGGATCGATACTTCAAACAACAAAAAAAGGCTCATCCAAACTCAAATGCCAAAAATGCAAATACGAAAAACCAATTGAACAAAAAGAATCAAACAAGAAAATATGCGTTCAACTTGGTAAAGGAGCCGAAATAGCTGTAATAGACCAAACCAAGGAGGCAATGCTAAGACAGCTTCCGACAATTCATTTGGTATGTGAAACATGCGGAAACACCGAAAGCGAAACTTGGACCGTCGAATCTGCAGACGAAACGATCCATTCAACAGTTACATTCTTCAGATGCACAAAATGTAAAACCACAAAAAGAGAATCGGGATAATCAAAATAACACACTTCCAAAAACGATTGATTTTAAGAAAAAATGGGAAATGCCAGTGACTCCTCCACGGATAGCCGTTCAAGTGCCGCCGGATTCACCAATGAAAAACTCGAAATAGAAGATGAAATATTTTAAGGCCATGCGTTTAACCTCATCAGCTTCCCTAATCTCCCTGTGCATTTACCGTCACTTACAAAAAAATGATGACTTTTCAACTCCATTCGAGAAATCATCAGTTTTTAGAAACAGAGGTAAGGATTGTTAATTCAAAAAATCTTTAAGATGGAAATAACAACTTCTTGCGCTATGAAATTTGTCGATGAAGATGACGGGGAGTTTTGCCTCAAATGCCAAAGTCGAAAAGAACGTATCTTTGAAAACGGGCTGGTAGTTTGTCGAAACTGCAGGCATTTAAAAGCCGTTAAATTACCGATACCCCTTTAACTTTAAAACAGCGAAACAATAAACCGCGCATTTAATTTTACAGTGGCGACGATAAAACCTGTTAAAATTTTAGCTGGAACGGCTTTACCCTCCACATTTACTTACTCCAAACCTCCTGTTTCCAGCAAACAACTCGGAGCTTCCAGAGCTTTCTTGGTTGGTAATTCTGCCTTTGCTCCTTTCCGTGCTTTCTGTTGTTGTTATAGTTAGGCATCGTTCAGCCATCTTTTGAATCTGTAGAAAAAAACGACCATGGCACTCTTAATCTCACAATGAAAGCTGATGGTAACCTTTTGGTTATGCGGTCAATTCTGTTATTCAAAAACTTATTGATGACTGAAAATAAAGAAACAGGAACATGTGCAATCCATCAGCCCTAATTTTTGCTCTTACGCTTCCTTGACCGACATTCAATTCCTAAAGCATAAAACAAATCTTTTCTTCTCTTGCCGTTAACGAATCGTTTATTAAATAATCTCTTCAAAAGGTCAAAATCACTTACCTTTGAATTGGAGGGAGTGTTCAATGATTTCCTTAGCGGGTTTGTCAGAGGATTACTTAATTATTTTTGAACCAAAGAAACGGAGATTTGTCAGTCATTTAGCTTTTAGAAGTTCATCCATTAAGGTAAGCAAGAAATATCCTTGTTCTTTGTCTAACTTGGTGCATGATAGACCATGAAGTAAACGATAAACCTCGACACCATATTTCTCTTTGATTTGTTTCCCATTGTGCTCTATAATCTCGGAGCTTGTATTTATGCTCATTAAAGTCCTCACTTCCTCATTCTTGGATTCAGATATAAGACTTATCTTTATGAAAACTTTCCAACACACATAAGGCACTCTATAGGAAACATGTTTTGAATGTTCATTAGCTCATGTGAACATAGAGAACAGAAGCAAATTTGACATTTTATACAGAACTTGAAGACTCCACCAATCTTCTTCACCACACAAAGATAACAGCACACTATTGTTGTTTCATCTTGTAACAACATAATTTTATAATCTAAAAATATTAATTAAGAAATCTGGTAAGAGGAATGGAACAAAAACAAGTCTACAAAGTGGATTTGACCAAAATTGATGGGAACGGAGACTTTCCATGTCCAAGATGTGGAAATGTTATTTCGCCAGATGAGACTACTGAAGAAACCTACTGCATTATAGAGCCAAAAGTCAATTGTCGCGGTTTGGAAGAAGTGGTGATTTCTTGCAACAAATGCAAAAGTACCATTCATTTGACCGGATTTACTCTTTTGGAAAAATTATCGATTAAGTAAATGCATAACCCCTCGCAATTTTTACTTAATTTATCTTCTTATTGTTTCAGCAGTCTTTGAACCACGTCTAGTTTGTGTAACTTTCTTGAAAAACTCCAATTGATTAATGGCTATATAAAACGACAGATGACTATCTTGAAAAACAATTATTTATTAGGTTAAACTCTTGACATTACGTTGTTTACTGAGGCTTTAAAGACATGAAAGCATTCATAATTCAATTTCCATTCGGCGTCGCAGCCTTTGACGACAAAAAAGGTCTAGTTGAAAAGGTTCTGTTCCCGAAGAAACCTCTGGCAGCTGCAAAAAGCCTGCTAAAAACCGAGACGGGAAAGCTCTCTGACGAAGTTTTCGCACTCGTAACTCTGCTAAAAAATGCGGGTTATGATACATTTGTTTTTGAAAACGGCAACTTAGCCGAGGAGACCCAGCGCAAAATGAATGTGACCGTTGAAGTAGCTAAAGGCGCTGAAGCTGATGATTTACGCGGGCTGATGAGTCAAGTCGCGGTTGAATCGGGGTTTGCCAAGGATGACCAAGAGCTGAGCCTTTGGAACCGCAACGTCAGCATGGAACTAACTAAGCTGCGGGTCAAGGGCGCCGCTGAGAAAAGGGACTTAATCGTTGCTCAGGGCATTCAAACGCTAGATGATTTAGACCGAACGGTTAACCTGTTCATGGGCAGACTACGCGAATGGTACGGCGTCTACTTCCCAGAGCTTGACCGACTAGTCGAAAAACACGAAACCTACTCGCGCTTAGTCATGAATTTGGGTTACAGAGAAGACTACACGGCAGAAGCATTGGAAAAAGAGAACGTTCCCAAGGAACGAGCACTACTTCTTGTAAAAGCGGCTGAGGCATCCATGGGCGCAGACATCGCGGAACTCGACTTAAACCAAATCCAAGAATTGGCAAGAAACGTTCTTGCATTCTACGAGTTACGCAAGAACATGGAAAACTATGTCGACCGAACAATGGAGGAAATGGCGCCAAACGTCCGAGCCGTGGCAGGAGCGCTTCTGGGCGCACGACTAATCGCTATGGCAGGCAGCCTGCAAAACCTCGCTATGAGACCCGCCAGCACAATTCAGGTTTTAGGCGCAGAAAAAGCTCTCTTCCGATCACTCAAAACGGGTGCAAGACCGCCAAAACACGGCTTAATCTTTCAACATACGCTGCTGCACGACGCTAAACGGTGGCAACGTGGAAAAATCGCGCGTGTCATCGCTGGGAAACTCGCCATCGCGGCTAGGGCAGACGCTTTCGGAGGCAACTTCATCGGCGAACGGCTAAAAGCTGACATTAATAAGCGGCTTGATGAAATCCATGAGAAGTACAAAGAACCGCCGGTACCCAAGGAACCCAAACCCCGAATAGAAAGTGGAGGGCGACCGCCCTTTAGAGAACGCAGGGAAGGCGGCGGTGAACGACCCTTCAGACCTCCTCCGCAAGGCGGGGAACGACCATTTAGCCCACCTTCGCAAGGAGGAGGCGAACGCCCTCAAGGTGGAGAGCGCCCATACAGACCGCCGCCTCAAAGCGGAGAAAGGCCATATAGACCTCCACAACAGGGCGGGGGCGGAGGGCGACCGTACGGTCAAAACCGTGGCGGGCCACAAAGAGATAGGCGCCGGAGAAGAGAACGGCGTTGACCGTCAGGGTTAAGCCGCATCCAAAATTCAAGGAAATCTATGAGGTCACTCTTGAAGACGGGGCCAAACGTCTTGCCACACGGAACCTAACACCGGGTTTGAATGTTTACGGGGAACGACTCGTTAAGTTCAAAAGTATTGAGTATCGGGTTTGGGATGCTTTTAGAAGCAAATTGGCTGGAGCAATCATAAGGGGTTTACAGAACGTTCCCATCGAGGGGAGCAGCAAAGTGCTTTATCTAGGCGCTGCGTCGGGAACCACACCCAGCCACGTCTCTGACATCGTCGGCGAATCGGGGCATGTTTACTGCGTTGAGTTTGCCCAGCGCTCAATCCGCGATTTGGTCAACAACGTCGCCACATTCCGCCCCAACATAACACCGATACTCGCGGACGCGCGCATGCCAGAAAAATACGCCATTTTCATCTCAGGCAAAGTTGACACAATCTACTGCGATGTGGCGCAGCCGGAGCAGGCAAAGCTTCTCGCGGACAATGCAGACGTTTTTCTTAAATCTCTGGGCTGGGTTATGATTGCTGTTAAGGCGCAAAGCATCGACGTGACTATGGACCCCGAAGCGGTTTATCGTCAGGAAGCAGGCATCCTGCGCAAAAGAGGTTTCGACGTGTTAGAAGTAGTTAATTTGGAGCCTTTCGACAAGATGCACGCAATGATAGTGGCTCAAAAAAAGTAAAACCTGGAAAACAGCTCCTACATATCCTTTTCACATAATAGGAACTTAACGTAGGAGTATGTTTCCGTATGCTGTGCTTTGTTAGCAAGAGAAGTAATACCTTTCCCAAGTTTTCATAAGAGCAGATCTCAAATCTGCATAGCGTGGAAATGGATTAATTCTTAGTCCAGAAACTTTGACTAAAACCAGTCAAGAAAACTTTACGAATAGCCTTTTATTGTAAAAAATGTTTCCAAGTGAAATTATGAGCAAGATTAGAACCGCAATAACAGCTCTGATTGTTGTTGTCCTCTTTGTTAGTGCAATTGCTGAAACGGCAATTTACAACACTGCTTTAAACAATAAAAATTCAAAAATAGTTTTGTTGCAATCTCAAATTTCAAATCAAAAAAAGGAAATCGCCAATTTGACAAGTCAAATCGCAGTTCAGCCAGATTTATCCAAACCTCACCTCATAACAGAATTAGGAGTCACTGAACTTGAAACCGATTGGGGTCCGTCTTGGCGGCTTTTCATTCAAGGCGCCGCTTATAACATGGGAAACAGCACAGCATACAACGCTGGACTAAGAGTCGAAGCTTATTCGGGCACAGGTATATTAGAGATAAACATGACCGTGCCATTTGTCAACGGATACAATTACGGGACGGATTCGTCGATTACCACTCAGTTAACTCAACTTGGTCCAGCCCAACTTGGAAATCTAACTAGCGGCCAGGCAGTGATGATTGACTTAGACATCTACCATGAAGGCGTTGTAACCAACTGGTCTGTAACGCCGGTGTGGACAATTTCGCCCTGATTTTCAGATTTTAGGCCTTTTCCCACGGCAGGGGTGAACCAACCACCTATGCAGAGGGTCAAGAAACGGTGATTTGAGTTAGTCAAGATATTTAACGAATATCCTATTATCTTTATAGCCATCATTAAGGGTTATGGCAACCTTGGAAATCGCACTGATTGAAAAAAACAAGCGAGGATATATTCCAATTATTATCGGTTTCTTCCTAGTCGTTCTTGGAATTGTTACATTAATCCTTGAGTTGCAAAATGCAAACCAGAACGGTTACAACCTTACTGGTTGGCTAAATTTTTACGATTTTTGGGTCATAGTCATCTCTTTTTGCTTCATCGCAGGAGCATTGTTGATAGTGATTGGAATGTTTTTCTTGAGAAGAATTTCCAACATATTGTCCTACGCCTTAGTTGCTGCTGGATTTGCTCTAATCGTATTTGAAGTATCCAGACTTCTTATCGTGTTGGGGGAAAACAACACGTTAAGTAACAGCGGTATAGGTTGGAGTGATTTTCAAAGTTATTGGTCCTTAGGTTTTTTCTCTTTTTTGTCAACCAGCGTTTTTCTCACAGTTTTCGGAGTGATACTTGGACTAGGACTTCGCTTTAAATGCAAAGTGGGTTTTGTTGTAGCAACTGGCGGGTTTGCCATAATGCTTGTTGGAGCATCCTTGTTAGCTACGAATTTGGCGACAAGCCTTGATTATTATCCGTCAAATTATTATTTCAGTTTAAAGGTCGCCTGGAGTACGACTATTTCTTATTTTCTGATAATCGGAGCGTTAATAGTAGTTATTGGAACAGGATATTTGATGTGGGCAAGAAACAGAAATTAGCGTAATGCCTACTAAACAAAAAGAAAATAGTGGACTCATGACTTATTGAATTATAGTTGGGCTCACTTAAAAATTCATTAATTAATCCCCCCCGTTATTTGTTTTTTATAATGGAAAGACACACAGCAGTTTAAGTCATGGTAGAAATAATATTATTTTTTGCAATATATCGATTATTTCTTTAGGCTAATGCATGGTTGATCTTTGAAATACTTGATTTAAAAGTATGGAACCTTCTCTGAGAATTACAAAACGTGTCCACCAA
This sequence comes from Candidatus Bathyarchaeota archaeon, assembly GCA_963827165.1. GTDB lineage: Archaea > Thermoproteota > Bathyarchaeia > Bathyarchaeales > Bathycorpusculaceae > Bathycorpusculum. The sequence goes on from CAWGZR010000009.1 coordinate 210,804, forward strand.
GGATGCCCACTATTATGGAAACTATGAAAAGCACAATAATGCCAATAACCAAGATTTTCTTAGTTGAAGACTTCATTTGATGCGGCGTCCCCTAATGTCTCTTGTATAGATATGTTCAGTATTTGAATTTAGGCTTTATGAACTGAACATAATCTGGGCTTTGGGTTTCTATGAGATTGGGCCTTGCGCCTCCTTTTTCTGACGTCTTTTTGGATGCCAATTCTATTCAATATCCGGGCACCAACCGTTGTGAAAGATGAAGTGGTAATTATCGAAGTTTGCCCAAAAACTATTGGTTTTAACACTCAATAAAAGAGACCATCTTAGCAATCGTTTCACATTACTATTCACAAAAAAGCGTGATTTTTCTCCAGCGGCCAGACGCAGTTGGCTAAACGGGAGCAAATCGGGGTTTGATAAGCAGCACGTCTTCAATATAAGCTCTCAGCGGTTCAGCGACGCTCCACGCTTGTGCGATGCATCCTTCAGCCGAGTTAGGCGGGTCAGCGTCACAGATTTCGCCTATTAAGCCGAGTCCTGCCTGTTTGATTCCATCGTTGAAGAATGGTTCCAGAAGCTCTCTCTGCAGTTGTCCACGAGAACTTTCGTTGTGGTTTTGGGTCTTGAGGTAAGCGGAAATGTAGGGTCCCAGCAACCAGGGCCAGATTGTTCCATTGTGGTAAGCCCGATCTCTGGTGTTTCGATCGCCCAGATATTTCCCCGTGTACTTTGCGTCACTCTTTGAAAGCGTCCTCAAACCGTAAGACGTCACAAACTCTCGGGCAACAACGTCAACTATACTTTGCCAACGGGCGCGGTCGAGTATGGGGAAGTCAAGTGAAACAGCTAGAACCTGGTTAGGGCGAAGAGATGCATCAACTCCATGCGCATCCAGAACATCAAAGAGGCAACCCAACGGTGGGTTCCAGAATTTGCTGTTGAAGCTTTCATAAGCCCTCTTCGCCAAAGAGCTGTACCTTTCAGCCAAAGGTTTTTCCCCGAATTTCTCCGCAAGCAACCGCATCGTACATAACGCGTTGTACCAGAGCGCTTGGATTTCAACGGCTTTCCCAGCCCGAGGGGTCACGGCTTCCCCGTTGACTTCCGCATCCATCCATGTGAGCCTTGCCCCATGCGTTAGCAAGCCGTCGGTGTCCATGCAGATGTCAAAGTTTGTGCCGTGCTGGTGGCTGCTAATTATCTCTTGGAGTTTGCTCCACAGCGTGGTTTGCACGAATTGGTAGTCGCCTGTGTACTTGAGGTACTTTAGGATGGCGTTGATGTACCAGAGCGTGCCGTCGACGGTGTTGTAAGCAGGTTCACCCGACGTGTCAGCGACGTAGTTGGGAATAAGCCCGCCTTTGCAGAATCTCATGTAAGCTTCCAGAATGTCTCGCGCAGCGTTGAATCTGCCAGCAACGAGCAGCAACCCAGGCAATGAAACAAACGTATCCCGCCCCCACGATTCAAACCAATGGTAACCGGCAATAACGGACTTTTTGCTTGAGGAATCAGCAACGACGAAAGAGTCGGCGGCTAAAAAAATCCAGCTGAGCCAGTCGCTTAAAGGAATCTCGGATTCCAAACCATAGATGCCATAAAGCAGATTTCTCTTCTGTGACTGCTCCCGATAAAAGGATAATTCAACATCAGTGATCGAGGCGCCGATGGAATCCAGAGTTTTCAGAGCCACTTGATTGCTCACGTCTGCTGCCGATGAGACGGCGAATTCCTTAGCTTCCTGAGATGAAACATGAAACTCGAAAAAGCCGGGCTGGAAACAATCATCGACGTTTGCTTCACCTCTTGCAGCTTCCACCCGATATCTCAAGCCGTCTATCCAGTTGACTTCTTCATGGAACTCGCCGTCTGTTGCTCGGCACAAGAGCGCAACGGCAGGGTTCTGGAAGGTTAATTCTGTCCCTTGGCGGCTGCTTCTCTGCGTGAAATGCAACGAATTTTCTTTTCTCCTAGTAACAGTGTGGAAGTGTCGGCAGGTTAACATAGGGTAAATGCGGATCTTAGCCTCTTCGACGCTTCGATTCAAGACTTTGTAGATTACGGAAATCGCGTTCTTACCTTTCAACATAAAAACTGTTTTTCCAACCTCGACGGCGCCAACGTTGTAACTGAATGTTGGGAAAGGCGAGGTTGAAAAAGCCGTTTGAAAAGCATAGCCCTGAGGGTAAATAGATTCTTCAAACTCGTTAGAGCCCAACCTGTAAACTTCGCCGCCGACGAAAATGTCCTCGTCAATCTTTGACAGGCAAACCGTGCGTTCACCAGGCGGACGGAGCGCCGCAACCAGCAAGCCGTGATATTTCCTCGTATTAATCCCTAAAATGGTGCTTGACGCATAGCCGCCTAACCCGTTAGTTATGAGCCACTCCTTGCCTAGAGCCTCGCTGAAGCGGGAAAGCTCCTGTTGATTGAAGGCTAAGGCGGGCAGTTTCATTTTATGGCATCAGCTTTGCAATATTCTTGTCGCGTGGAGCGCAGAAATAGTTAGCCACGGGAACACATTTTGTTCTGAACAGAAGCAAATGCGGTTTGTTCAGTTTGTATTCAGTGAGGGTTTCAGCGTAACCCATACCTTTCGCGAAAATTAACTCTGCCGCGTTATAGACTTTGAGGAATTCGGGTGAAACTTCTTTCTTTAGCAGCCCAACCGCATCTGTCCCAGTAGTCAAAACAGCGTCTGCGATAGCGCCCATGCCTGACAACTCAACGTCATCCATAGTTGCGTCGTTGATGACTGCGCCGCCTTTAACCACGTAAGTCACTTTTAGACCCATGTTCTTGAGCTGCTCAACAAGCAACGTATCAAAAACGATTTCTCCAGCATTATCCGCTAAATAGAGCACGCTGTCAGCATTTTTCGCTATCTCATATGCACGGTCAATGTCGTCGATAAAGAGGTCTTTGCTTGCTTCCCGGATACATGCGGCTAAACTGTCAAGTGTGAATTTGTGACCTGGAATGTCAAACTCCATAATGTTTCCCACTATAGCACATAGGCAAGCCTTCTTGAAACGTTCCTGCTGGCTATATCCTGCATCGACAAACTTGCGCGCATGCGGTAGCAGTTTTAGAGCTTTCTCGTTAGCGGCTTTCTTGGTTCTGCTGTAGGGATCGATGTTGCCTGTTAACTCTTTGATTATTCGGTCCCGTTTCGTGCCTAGATCAGCAGCTACTGAAGACGATTTGAATTCCCGGTTCAGAAGACGAACCACCTCCGCGAGACATCGGAAACGAAGAGCGGGGTTTGTCGTTGCCTGATAAGTTTCGGTTTGGGCCCGAGAAAGCAGGCATGATTCGCATTCAGGTTCAACTTTCAAGGCTAATCACATATCTATTGTTTTGTTGCGTCGGCAAAAGCATGCAGAATCATATATGGGTCTTTCGCCTTGACAATGCCGCTTGCAACAAGAACCCCGCTAGTTCCCAATTTCAATGCTGTAGCTACGTCTTCGCTTTGGCTTATTCCCGCGCCGCATAAAATCGTGACTTCAGCGTTTACTTGTCGAACCATATTCACCGTTCTAGTGATTACTTCAGGTTGAGCTTTTGAAACCGCTATGCCCGTGCCGATAAGTTCAGGAGGCTCAAAAGAAACAATATCCGGGTGCAAAGTAGCCACCCCGGCGCTTACCGAAGGGTTGTTAGCGCAAACACAGGACACTAATTCCTTTTCGCGGCACAAGGAAACAATTGCTTCTATCTCAATGAGCTTAAGCTGTCGTTCAGAATGATTAACCAATGTGCCCACCGCACCAGCCTCCTTGATCGATTCAGCGAGAACATGACCCGTGCAGTTCCCAGGCTTGATGGGGTCGAGGTGCTGGGCGAAAACTGGAATCTCAACCGCTTCTGCGACCCGCGCGATATCAACAAATTGAGGGGCCACCACGATTGAAACACCCGTTTCCTTTGTCACTTTTTCAGCGGCTTTTGCAAGTTCAAGAGCTTTTGGACCTGTCGATTCGAGATAAGTCTTAAAATTCACAATTATAACTGGCGTTTTTATCTTCAAGCTAACTGTTCCTCGCCTAAAGGTTAACGCTTTTGGCTAATAATATTTGCCGTTGATTCGGCTAGCGAGAAGCTTGTCTTATTAGGCGGAGGCTTTAACTTGAATTGCAGTTTTTTTGACCATTGGTTCGGTCAGCATGCCGATGAGTTGTCCATTTTTGACTAAGGCAGCCCGTTTCATTCCCTTTTCCGTCATAATCTTCATGGCGCTAATCATAGTCTCGTCATCCTGCAAATTAATCAGGGGTGTGAAATTGAGGTCTTTCGCTAGTGTTTTCTCAGGGTTTTTTCGGCTATCAACAATATCCTTCAGAAGGTCGCGGTCGTTAAGCACGCCAACTGGCTTTTGCTGCTCAGTTATCAAAACCGAGTTCACTCCGTTCTTGAACATTTTGTCGACAATCATCGCGACTGTATCGTTTGTTGAAATTGTAACTGCTGGAAGTTTGGTCCCGGCTTGGCTGCTGACTTCTTGGATATCGATCCCTCTTTTCCAAATGTCACTGAGCATTTCACTGACTCTTTCTATCTGGCTGGGGTCAGTCGAGTAGAATGTATCGATTAAATAGAATGGGACTTCAGACCCGAAGTCGTTCAGCGGCGGCATCTTAAACATGAAAAGGTGTTTGTTGTCAACGAGCATCATAGTAAGGTAGCTGATTGGAACATGTTTTATTTCGTAGCGTGTCGCGAGTTTCTGTGCAGGTTCAAGGTTATCAAGATCGATTGAAGCCATCACGCGAACCTTCAACCCTTTCTTAAAATATTCCATCAGCGGGTCTTCTTCTGCCAAGCTGTTGATGCCTTGCGAGGATGTGATTACGACGATGTCTTTTTTAGCTGCGTCGAGAACCTTCTTGACTTTGCTCCAAGCTTCGTCAGCATCTTTGATCACCAGTGTTTCGCCTATCGGGATTCCGCTTTTGATCTCTTCAATTCTTCTTGATGCCTCGATGCCTGACTGCCACATCTGGCCAAAGAAAGCCTTGAGCACCGAAATGAACATCTTGTCGTTGATCCATAGGCCTTCATCTTCCAGATTCAACACTGAGGCTTCATTGCCAAAGGGAGCGTAAAGCATGGCTTCTTCTTCATCTTTTATTAAGAATCTTGGGAAGAACTTTGACGTCATCCCGACGTGGCGAAGTTTCATGGTAAGTTTGTCTTCTGTGACGGTTCGATCTATTCTTTCCACTGTTTTGTAGTTTTCCGGGGAGATGTCGGTTATTACTTGCACCTGTATGTTGCGGTCCTGTGTGGCGCTTATGGCTGCGTCGAAGACTCCTGCTATGTCTTCCTGAATTAAGCCTAAAGAAGTTGTTAATATGATTGCTTCGTGGTTCGATTCCTCGATCATGGAGAGCATTTTTGAATGAATCTTTTTCTTGCCTGTAATGATTGAGAATTTAGCTACTGGGTACTCCGACTCGGGCGCGCTGATTGACTGCCAAGCTGTCAGCAACGTTTGTTTCTGGTCATTAAGGTTAGTGACCTCGTTCTTTTTCGCGGTGATGAACGAGTCGACGAGGGCTTCAAAAGCGACGATGGTGAACCGAGTGGGCCGCTCCAGGGTGGCTTCGATGAAGCCTTTCTCCTGCAGTTTTTTGAAAGTGCGGTAGGCTTGGACCCGCTCCATCTTGAGCCTCTTCGCGACGAAGCTAGTGGATTGTACCCCGCTTTTCGCTAAGAACATATAAACCTGTATTTCCCTCTTTGAAAGACCCAGGATTTGGAGGAACCGCGTAACATCTTTTTCGCTCATCAGGCAACCGCCGTCTAAAACTCGCTGTTTTCCCAAAATAGGGATGTGACTTCCCACTAATATAACTAATGTTTTCTTGTAGACTTTTCACCTAGCTACATGACTACAAATCGAGTTTTGCGTCGTAATAAACTTAATTAAGGGTTTTCTGCATTGTGCCCCTCTCGCTTTTCGCTCTTTTCGCGGGTTTCCATGATTTGCGCACAAAACTCGGGAAGTCATCATTGTGTTCCAGCAACGAGCGGAGGAAAACCATTGTTTTTTCGTCAGTTAAGTATCCGCTACCGAAGTCACCCCACTGTGCCCTAAGAGCCGCGACTTCCCTGTCGCGCTCGACTTTCGCAATTATAGATGCGGCTGAAACAACAGGGTAAAGTCTGTCGGCTTTGTGCCGTGATATGATGCGGGTTTTGATTTTAAGGCATTCTCGTATATGATTTCCGAATCTGTGTTCAACAGTGTCTGCCGCATCAACGTAAACTTCGTCAGGCGCCAACTCCTCGATGATCTGCGCCATGATCTGAGCCTCCAAACGGTTAAGTTTATGCAGCCGCCTTGCACTCGAGACCGCCACATCGATCTGGCTCGGAGGCACCTTAATCGTCATGTATTTTTGGGTTAGTTGCAAGATTGCAGGATAGAGCAGTTCCCGTTTTTGGGGCGTTAGCAACTTGGAGTCTTTTACGCCAAGCTCGACGAGAATCGGCAAAACCTCAGCTTTAACCATGACGCCGGCAACAACCAAAGGTCCCACGACGCATCCGCGCCCCGCCTCATCAACACCAGCAATCAAATCCCTACCCAAACCCCACCACTCAATAACAAAAGCCATCACCGAACTAAGCTATAACAGTTTTCCAAAAGCTGAGACTAAAAGAGAAATAGGCCAGAACGCAATTTTTGGTTGTTTTATTTTTTGTTTAGAATCAAAATCAAGCTCGACAGGATATATTTTCCGAAAGTGAATGAATAATTCGCTAACAAAGCAGACCTAAACTCCTTCATACCTAACATGCAGCGCAATTCGTCTCCTCCTGTGTTTCCAGGCGAAAATTACGTTGCTTTGAAGTTTTCGAAATGAGTTTTGTAATTGCTTTGTTTCCACAAAGCATCGTACGATGAGCCGACAGGGTCAAGTTGTTGCACGTCACAGACTAAACTGTCGGGAACAATCAGAACCAAAAAGAAAAACTCCCCGTATTGCCTACGGAACAACCCCAGCTTAAACAAAAACTCCTCTAAACCGCTCTTCACCCCGTGCGGCTCAAGCAGAACCTTCTTTCCAGAATATGTTAAACGAGGCAGAAGAAAATCAGGTTTATACGTCATCAACCTGGAGCCTCTAACGTCAAAGCAGGGAAGAGAGAACTCCATGAATTCATAGTTGAAAACTACCTGCTTACTCTTTAAAAACTCATAAACCTCGGTTTCCAACCCAGTAAAGGCACCCGGCTGAATCAACTCTCCAATCCGATTGTAACGATAGATTACAGTCAAATACCTCATCAATGGCACAGATGTTTCCAGGTGCTTTTTAATGAAGAATCTCAGAGATTTCTCAATAGAGGTGGGCGTCAAATCAGAGTATTCAAGCCAACTGCCCAAGATGAAAAAGGGAAAATCAACAATCGTCGGATCCTCGGGAAACAGCATTTTCGCGAATAAAGTGAAACGCTCCGTGTCCCTGTCAAACTCGGCAGTACTGCTCCACCAGCTCAGCGGACGATTTTTTACGCTCAACCCAAATGGCAAATTTTCGTTTTCGCTCAAACCCAGAGCTACGAACACTCTTAGTTTTGGAGTAGTCAACGGCACCATCAAGTCCTTAGGGTCGAAAGCAAATAGTCCAAGGTCAGGAGGGTGACGCACCATCCAGCGCAGGTACAGCCAGGTTTTTGATGTGTGCTGCTTGTTCATCCGTTTGACGCTAAAAGCGAGTTGTTTCGCAAAATCCTTTGGCTTCAGCCCTTTGCGACTCATAACCGACGCATACTTTATTAGGTCGCCGTTTGCTTTCTGCGCAATAAACTTGTTAACTGAGCATAGCACTTCAGGAATTTCGGTTTTTGTTTCTCCAAGCTTATCGAAATGCTTTGTTTTCTCTTCAAACCTGCGAATCTCGGTCTTGAATTCTTCAGCAGTCTCCCAGGCATACAACTTGTTTCCTAAAGCGTTGTGAAAATGGTTAAGAAGCAATCGGATGTTACGCGGGTTTCCCGTAAGGTGGTTGTCACTCAAAGCGGCTGCCAACAGAAAATATTTTGCTGCTTCTTTCTTGGCTTCGTGGTTTATCAGTGGCGTGAACCAAAATTTTGGTTCCAGCTCTGAGTCAAGCTCTAAATCGACTATGTTGCTGTAGCATTGAACAAACTGAACAGTTAGGTTTCGTAACTCTTCAGGTACCTCTTGAGCCATAAGCGCTGAATTGGTCGCTTCTAGCTTAATTGCTTTTTCAACGCAACTCTGAAATGCAACTTGGATCGTGCTTTCTCCTTTTTCAGCTGATCAGCCTTTTGTGGGGCCAAAAATAAGAAGCCGTATAAACCAGCCGAAAAATACTCCTGTTATCTGGTTGGCGGTTGGTTTAAGCTATGAACAGAAAAATGTTAATCTTCCTTTGTATGCTGATTCTTCTATCAAGCATTGCTGTTCCAATGTTTTTAGGAATATTTCAAGCTGCGAACGCACAGAGCAGCGATTCAAGCAGCGACCCAAACTCATCGCTCATGTTTCACAGCGATCTAAGCCACACGGGCGCCTCCGAATCTCCTGCACCCCAAACTAATGTAACCTCATGGATTTACATGGTGGGGGGCAATGTGACCGGTTCCCCAGCCGTCGCCAATGGGGTCCTTTACGTCGGCTCATACGACCATAATATGTACGCTTTCAATGCCAAAACAGGCACCAAGATATGGAATTTCACGACTGGGAACGTTGTGGGTTCTTCGCCAGCCGTTGCAGGTTCGACGGTCTACTTTGGGTCGTGGGATGATAATGTTTACGCTTTGAACGCCGTTAATGGAGCAAAGATTTGGTCATTCGCCACGGGCGCTCCCGTCTTTTCGTCGCCCGCGGTTGTAGGAGGAGTAGTTTATGTGGGCTCGCAGGACGATAACCTTTATGCATTGAATGCTTCAACGGGTCAACCAATATGGACGTTCACAACTAGAGGCCAAGTGTGGTCTTCTCCCGCGATTGCAAACGGTATAGTTTACATCGGCTCTTACGACAACAACATCTACGCTTTGAATGCAACGACCGGGAACGAAATCTGGAATTTCACAACAGGTGGAGAAGTGTATTCGTCGCCTGCAGTTTCAAATGGAATGCTCTACGTAGGGTCAGACGACCATAATGTTTACGGCATAAACGCAGCAACCGGCAATCCGATATGGAGATACACGACGGGCGATACAATATGGTCTTCTCCCGCCGTTTCAAACGGAATTGTCTACATAGGTTCAAACGACCGTAGCGTTTACGCTCTGGACGCTACTACCGGGAGAAAAATCTGGAGTTATACAACGATCGCTGCAGTAGCCTCCTCCCCATCTGTCGCGGGCGGAACAGTTTTCGTGGGCACAGACGAAGATTACCTTTATTCTTTGAACGGAGCAACAGGCGTTTTAAATTGGTGGCTTGTTACGGGTGGGGTAAGTTGCGCCCCTGCGGTTGCGGGCGGTGAGGTTTATGTTGGTACATGGGAACATGAAGTTTTTGCTATTGGCGGCTCACCAATGGCGACGGCTACCCCAACAGAAACCCCTGTTCCGGCTTCGAATTCAACCTCGATTGCTCCGAACCCAACTCCGATTCCGACTCCCGCTCCATCAATGGCGCCAACAACGGTACAGGCAATCACAACAAGCGGTTCGACCATTGACCTGTCTTTAAGCGGAAACATAACAAGTACCCAAATAAACAACGCCACAATCACACAAAACCAATCAGCCGCCTCAACAATCGTCTCCTTCACCGTAACAGGAACAAGCGGCACCACAGGCTTCGGGAACATAACGATCCCAAAAACAGCGGTCCCATATGGAACAACACCCAAAATCTACATCGACGGACAGCAAACCCAAAACCAAGGCTATACCCAAGACAGCAGCAACTACTACGTCTGGTACACCACACATTTTAGCACACACCAAATATCAATCGTTTTCGCAAGCGCACCTTCAGGGTCCAAGGGAGCTACAAGTACACTAGGTTTAGTCTACGGCGCAGTAGCAGGCATAGCAGTCGTAGCGATAGTTATCGTTGCCCTTACGCTATTAATAAACTCTCGAAGAGACAAAGGCTCGCAAGAGGATTAAGCCAACCCTAAAGTTTTATTATTCCTTTTAGGCTTTCGGCAGCGGTTTCGGGTGTCACAGTGTTAATGAAGATTCCCGCTGTGATTTCGAAGCCTGCCCAAGTCGACAGTTTCGGCTGGACCTCCAAATGCCAATGATAAAAGTCCTCGGCGTCTTTGGTTAGGGCTAAGTGGAACCCGTAATTGTAGGGCGGATCATTAACCAAATCCTTCAGTGCCTTAAGGCTCTCCTTGAGGGTTTTAGCGAACTCTGCTACTTCGATGTCGCTGAGTTGAAGTGGGTTTGGAGCGTGTTTTCTGGGCACGATCCAAAATTCCATCGGATCGATGCTGGCGTAAGGAGCAAAAACCACGAAGTCATCGCCGTTATAGATGAACCTTGGACCTTTGGTTTCTTGCTCGATTATGTCGCAGAAAACACATCGCCCGTGTTCAGCGAAGAATTTCTTGCTGGCGGTAATCTCTTCTTGAATCATCGGCGGAACCATCGGCGTGGCAATCATTTGACTGTGCGCGTGGCTAAGAGATGCACCTGCCTCTTGGCCGTAATTGCGGAAAATCGAAACGTACTTCACATATGGTTTCGCGCTCATTCCTCTGAGCCTGTCGAGGTACGCGTGGATAACCAGCTCAAGCTGAGGCAAATCTGCATCAGCGGGATTTTCATCGTGGTTCGGCGACTCAATAATAACTTCGTGCTGCCCGATTGCGTTGCCCAAGAATTCGCTTGAAAAGATTTGCTCCGCGTCCTGCGGCTGTTTTGGTGGGCTGAAAGCTGGGAAAAGGTTTGGAATGCAGCGGACAAGCCAGTTCTTTGGGCGTTCGCCGACAGAAGGGTCCTGGGCTACATGGACTTCGCCGTCGCCTTTTAGATACAACATTACGGCTGGAGGCGTCATGGACTCGTTCCCTACACACATCGGGCAAACCGCCGGCTTTGCATTTTCAGTCTTCTTCTTAACAAAATCAGTCGGACGCCGACCCCGCTCAGTCGCAATAACAACCCAACGGTTCAATAAATAATCTTTCCTAAGCTCATTATATGGCATGATAAGCACCCCGAAAAACAAAGGCGGTGAACCATTTTAGAGTTTCCCAAAAAGAAAATCACGGGTCTTAAGGTTGTCTCTGTTTTTCATTTATCGTAAAATGAGTTCTTTTATCCAAAACCATATCTAAATTTTTTTTTCGGGCAACGTTCAGGGTTCAAACCACAAATGGGAAGGTAAAGCATATATCTGTAAACTTATCTGTGTTATTTTTCACTTAACTTGTTACTGGCGAAAAAATGGATTTATCACAAGAAATCCTCAGGCTTAAGAAGGAAAAAAAAGCCGTCATTTTGGCTCATAATTACCAAAGGCCAGAAATTCAGGATGTGGCTGATTACGTCGGCGACAGCATCGAGCTAAGCCGCAAGGCAGTCGAGGAGAAAAATGCGGAAATGATTGTTTTCTCAGCTGTGGATTTCATGGCTGAATCCGCCGCGATTTTAAATCCTAGGCAAGAAGGTTCTTTTGCCCTGCCTGGGCGCACGTTGCCCAATGGCGCAGATGCTCACAGTCGATGAGATAAAACGCGCCAAAAAACTGTATCCGAAAGCGCCCGTGGTACTTTATGTTAACACTTTGGCTGTGTGCAAAGCGCAGTGTGATATATGCTGCACCAGCGCTAACGCCGTTGAAGTAATAAAAAGCCTCGACCAAGAAACCATTCTATTCGGACCTGACAAAAACCTCGCCGAATATGTTTCAGAAAAAACAGGCAAAACCCTAATTCCGATTCCAGAAAATGGGTTCTGCCCGACCCACTTGCTCTTCCAACCTGAAGACGTCAAAGTACTAAAAATTGAGCATCCATACGCAACCGTCATGGTTCACCCCGAATGTAGCTCGGAAATGCGCAAAGTCGCAGACTACGTCGGAAGCACCTCGAAAATGTGCCGTTTCGCCAAAGAATCCAGTTCCAAAGAATTCATCGTAGGCACTGAAGAAGGCATCCTGCATCGCCTCCGCAACGAAAACCCAAACAAGAACTTTTTCCTTGCTTACGAAGGTGCCATCTGCCCGAACATGAAGCTGACAAGGCTTGAACAACTATACGCGGCGCTGAAGGAAGAAAAGAACGTGGTTAAGGTTCCCCCAGCAATCGCGAAAAAGGCTCGCGCCTCGCTAGAACGTATGTTCGAAGTTTAAATGGTCACGATTGTTGTTTTGAGGATTTTTACTCCTCTTCTTGTGGTTAATTCGTCGCTTAGGTGTCGAATTTCTGAAGCTTTTCCCTTCACAGCTATGGCTTCGAGACAGTCTCGTTCGCTGATATGAATGTGCAGGGTGGAAGTGATTATTTTGGAGTGTTCATGCTGGGTTTCGGTTAAGTCGCTTTCTAAACCTATTGCGTCGTGATCATAAACCATCAAAATTACCCCTGTTTGCGGAGTGTCTTCTTCTTTGATCCATTTGCGCTCAGAAACATAAAGCCTAACGACATCTTGCAGGGCTTTGCTGCGGCTTTGGTAACCCATCTTCGCAGTTATCTCATCGAATTCCTTTAGAAGTTCAGGGGGAAAAGTTACGCCGACACGAGTGACTTTAGACATATAGATCGCCTATTGACTGTTGGCGTCTTTTGCCTAAAAGCTTTTTAGGTTCTCGCCATAGACCGCTTCGTTTATACAAGACAATCATATGCGATGCTATTTGCTATCCGCAGTAAAGACCAGAAGAGACGCACACAGCATTAACTCCTATGCCGCGAAGGAACAAAGCGACGTAAAATGATAAACCCTCGCAAGCTGTCTTGCCTATTAATTGTAGTCTTGCTGGCAATTTCCGGATGCGCATCTTTTGTCCGTGCACAAACCGTGCAAACCCATCCCTTCAAAGACGATTTTGGTGACCGCGCAGAAATCAACCCTGCAGGAGTCAACGTATTTGCTTATGACATAAGCCAAAACGAGCAGAACGAACCTGACGGCGGATGGATCAGCGGCAATAGTTACCAAGTGAACTGGACCATAAGGCTGGACTACGTGAACCAAGACATGATCAGCGGCAAAAGCTACATCCTCTTCTATCTCCCGTCACCTTTAGACGTGGAATTCCCCAACGCCAACGTGGCCAAGCAAATCATCACAAACCAAACCATACTAAGCCCAACCAACAAAAGTGGGTCGTTGAGCGCTACTTTTTCCCCTTGGAACCTCACAAGCTACTTTTTCAGCCTGAAACTTCAATTCGCAGTCTATATCAACGGCGCATTATACACAGCTCCACTAAGAACCGACGCTGGCCAAGAAGCGACGTTTTCGGAGGAAATATCAAACGGCGGAACACAACCGGCGATAATCGCGCAGGCACCGGAGTTCCCAATGCAACTATCGATTCTTGCTTTGTTAATTGCTGCGTTTGCATCTGCCACTTTGACTGTGGCCCTGAGAAAGCGTAAAATAGCCTCATCTTGGCTTTGTTGATTGTTGAGAATTATTGCCTCTTGTTCATTTAGTTTTTTGTATAGGTAATGGTAAAGCCTTTATATTTCCAGTAACACGTTTTCAACTGAAAGTGTTACTGAGGGAAAAGATTTGGCTCAAAACCCATCCACACAAAACCTCACGGGCAACGAAAAGGCAAAAATAGCTATAATCTTCGCTGTCCTAATCGGCATAACCGCTTTCGGGTTCTCAGCAGCCTTCGTCATCGGAAAAATCGCCGTTGTCCTCGCCGGATTAGGCATAGTCGCCTATGTTTTCGGGTTGCGCCACGGCGTAGACGCCGACCACATCGCAGCCATCGACAATACAACACGCAAACTGATGCAGGAAGGCAAACGCCCCTTCACCGTCGGTATGTGGTTTTCTCTTGGACACTCAACCGTTGTTGTGGCACTAATCGTGGGGTTGGTTGTGGCGACGCGCGCCGTCGCAGGCAACATAGCAGCACTGCAAAGCACCGGCGCAGTTATTGGCACTTTAGTGTCAGGAAGCTTCCTTTGGATCATCGGTTTCATTAACGCCGTCATTGTCATTGGCATCTACAAGATTTTCCAAACCCTAAAGCAAGGGAAACTTAACCAGCAGGAACTTGACAATTTGCTGGAGAACCGTGGGTTCATGAACCGCTTTTTCCGTCCCCTCTTCAAAGTCATAAGCAAACCCTGGCAAATCTTCCCAGTCGGGGTGCTCTTCGGCTTGGGATTCGACACGGCAAGCGAGGTCGCGCTCATCGCAATTAGCGTCGGCATCGGAGTTTCCACAAGCATACCTCTATACTACATCCTAATCCTCCCGCTCCTATTCACCTGTGGCATGGTAACAGTTGACAGTGCAGACGGCGTCGCAATGCGCCTTGCCTACGGCTGGGCTTTCCTTAATCCCATCCGCAAAATCTACTACAACCTAACCGTAACAGTCATATCTGTTTTGGTGGCGTGGGCAATCGGTTCCATCGAGTTGCTACAAGTTTTGGCGAGCGAACTTAACCTTAATGGCGGTTTCTGGAGTTGGCTTAGCGCTTTGAACTTTGAGATGATCGGGTTCGGCATCATCGGTATCTTCGTTTTCAGTTGGCTACTGTCCTTCGGGTATTGGAGATATAAAAAATACGATAAACTATCGGCTTTCCCACAGATGCAATAACATCCAACTCAATTTTTTCATGCCGCTGGCTTCCGCCGAAATTCGTTCAAGCAAAAAACAAAAAAGAAGAGAGAAAATTTCCGATTTTTATTATAGCAGTTTCAACTATATCTTATTCGAAGGGTTTTTTGTTTTCGCTTTCCATGCGACTGCGGAAACGGTCAATGTAATCATGGCTACTACAACTGATATGAGTGCTACACTGCTGAACTCCGGAACTTTCGGCGTGGAAGTTGAGCCTGTGGGAGTAGAGGTACCTGTGCTTGACGTGGCTGTTGAGGTTGGGCTGGAAGTGGAAGTTCCACTTGATGGATCTGATACCACCGCTAGTGAGCCCATGCTACCTGATGTGGAGCCAGGATTATTGATTGCATAGACCGTGCTTGTTCCCGAGTCATAAGCTATGCCGTTGGATGTGCTTGCATAACCGTTAGTATTCACGGTTCCAACAACACTGTTGCTCGTGTCCGAAATGATTGAGATCGAAGCACCGTTGTTCATGTAAATTTCTCCTTTGTTAGGATTGTATGCCATGGCGCCTAAATTGGCTGAAGTGGGCAAGTCGATGGTTGCAACAACCTTGTTGGTACTGTCTGATATAACTTGGATATTGTAGCTATCTGAGCCTGTGTTTGAATCGAAAACTGAGCCTGCAACGAAAATTTCGCCCTTGCCAGAATCGTAGGCTATGTAATAGGGGGAGCCGCTGACTGGTATGGTTGTGGTGACGGCATTTGTATTAGCTGATATAACCAAAACACTACTGCTGCCTCCGCTGCCTCCAGACTGTGCTGCAAATATTTCGCTTTTGGATGAATCATCAACAATTCCTGATACATTTTGCGTAATGTTGGCTATGATGGCGTTACTGCTGTCTGAGATAACTGCGATGGCCCCATTGTAATACATGAATACTTGACCTGTATTGGGATCGAAAGTTGCTTGCTCTAAACCGTTTGTGTCACTTACGTTTGCAACGATCTGGTTTGTGGTGTCTGAAATGGCGTATGCTCCGGTGGCGTCTGCTACCCATATTTCGCCTTTGACGGAATCGTAGGCTAAGTTGAAGGGAGCGCCTGCGTACTGTGTAAGCGCTGTTATGTCTGCGACTTGTTGGTTGGTGCTGTCTGAGATAACTTGGATATCGCCGCTATCGTAATTGGAGACGAAAATCTCATGCGTGGCGGGATCATATACTACTCCTACAGGAGTAACCTTCGTTGCTATTGTGGTTGTCAATGAGGCGGCGTGGACTGAGCCAGCTATGGACAACATAAAGATAACTATTGAAAGCAAACCTAAGAGTTTCCAAACCTTGCTTTTCATATTTATTTTTTCACCTTTCATTTTGTAGCTTGCACTTGATACGTGAAAGCTAACGCTCAGCTTGTTAATTCCGAATTAATATAAAAGACTTTTCACCAATTAAAAATCCTGAATTCCCGCCTTTATTTTTAGGACTGTCTAATTGTGTATGATAGTGTCTGGACTTGTATGTAGATGTTTAAAAGCGTGTAAGAGTGTATAATATTGTCTTTTTTAGACTCAACCTGTGAACAATTCAAGTCCCAAACCAAAAAACCATTCTAAAACACAATGGAAAAAAATCTTGTCCAGAAACCATCGGCTTGCCCTTCTGTAGGCTTCTGTCTTGAAATTTTCAAGCGATTATCTAGCTTTATAGCTTAATCTAGCGCATTTTAGCTTAAAATAGCTTATTTTAGCGCACAGTTGCAATCTATCCAAGCCCCATTTCAAAAAAGCAGCCCAAAACACAAACAAAAAATTTCTGAACCAAAAAATCGTGAAGACGCCGCCAAATAGAACTTTTGCTGGCTTTCTTTGATTTCTATGAGCAATTGACGGGTTTTGACTTTTAGGTTATTTTAGATTTTTAGGTTTCTTTCAGGTTTTGCTAAGTGGACTTTAGTGAACGGTAATGGACGGTAAAGAACGGTAGGGGACGGTAAAAGACGGTAAAGGACGGCAAGGGACGGTAATGGACTTTAAAGGACGGATGCTGCAGCTGACCCAAGTCCCTTTTCAAGAAGGCAACTCAAAACACAAACTGAAATTTGCCACCAAAATAAACGCCATGATTCAACCTCTTTTAGCCGTGTGAAATGATGGGTGTATAGTTTGGTCGTATTCGAGCTTGAGGGTGATAAACGTAAAATTGATTAATAAGAAGTGCTTTTGTCATAGCGTTAAGGTGTAAATTGAATGGCAAGCAATGTCGTCGTTAGAGACATTATGTCGAAAGACGTTAAAACCGTGCGCAACGATACCTCTGTTCAAGAAGTTATCGCGTTGATGAACAAATACGATAAAGACGCAATTCTTGTAGAGCAGAGTGGAAAGCCAACTGGAATCATAACCGTCAAAGACGTTTTGGTGAGAGCCGTAGAACATGGCGTACCCCTAAACACAATCATTGCAAGAATGGTCTACACAAACCCACTTGTGACAATTGACGAAAACGCAACCGTTGAAGAAGCAGCGAACCTGATGAAAGAATGGCGAATCAAACACTTACCAATCGTTGACAAAAACGGCGCCCTCGTAGGCATGGTAAATGACAGGGACGTAATTTACGCGGTTCCTGCCTTGATGTCTACGATGGAAGAGTTCTGTAGAACAAAATAAGCGCCTACGGTAACCTTTTTTTATCTTTCACAATTTTTAAAAAAATAAAGCAAACGATTTTTCCAAAAAACTATTTGGGAGAGAGAGCTTAGGCTTTTTGTTGTTTAGCCCATTCTTCTTTGACAATTTTTGTAATGTTTTCCAGGTTCGGCTGCGCGGTTAAGTCGGCGATGACATTGTTGAGTTCGTTTTTTATTAGCAAGGCTAGTTCGCCCGGTCTTAGCGGTTCTGGACGGGTCGATTGATAAACCCGCAAGGCGCGCATGCAAAACTTCACCATGACTTCTTGAAGTTCACTCTGCAAATCGGTTAGTTCGTTTTTGCTGTTTTTCATAAGTTTGCTGAATCCTTTCGAATCCCAATTTCCTTCTTCTGCCATTTCCAATCAAATCCTAACGTTTCATGTAAACGGGTCATAATAGCCTTTTCTAAAAAACGGAGCAATCAACTTAGGAGATGGGGGTTTTGGGTTTCCCAAGCTTCTTGTCGAGGCATGCTTGGATGAAACCTGCGTATTCGGGTTCGGGTCTCCCCGGTCGGCTTTTGAATTCTCCGTGGAACTGCGAGGCAAAGAAGAAGTATTTATCGGGTAACTCTAGGGTTTCCATTCGCCGTCCATCGCTGCTTTTGCCTGTAAAACACAATCCATGGTTTTTCTGCGTTTCTTGAAAGTCAAGGTTCACTTCGAAGCGGTGTCGGTGGCGTTCGTGGATTTCTTCTTGCTGATACATCTTGTAGGCTAAAGTGCCTTTTTGCAGGATAACTTTGTGGGCGCCCAATCGCATCGTTGCACCTTTAATCTCTATTCCCCGTTGCTCAGGCATCAAATCGATGACAGGATAATGGGTTTCAGGGTTAATTTCCGTGCTGTTCGCATCTGTCAAGCCGCAAACGTTCCGAGAAAACTCGATGACAGCAAGCTGGAAACCGTAGCATATGCCAAGGAATGGGATGTCGTTTTCCCGTGCAAACTGGACAGCCAAGATTTTGCCTTCGGTGCCGCGCGGTCCAAAGCCGTAGGGAACGAAGATGCCGTCGAAGTTTGCTAGGTCTTTGACGCATTGGGGTTCATGCTCCAATTTTTCGGCTTCAAGGTAGCTGATGCAAACTTTGGTTTTGCATGCGCCGCCGCCGTGGCGAAGCGCTTCAGTCATGCTGACGTAACTGTCAGTCAACCCTGCGTATTTGCCTACAAGTGCGATTTTGACTTCATGCTCGGGATGCACTACACCGTCGACGTATTGCTGCCAGACGCTGAAGTCTTTGCCGTCGCATTTGAGGCACAGTCGCTGGCAGATGAAGTCGCCCATGCCTTGCCCATCCAGAATAAGCGGCACTTGATAGACGGATTCCGCGTTGTAGGAGCAGAAAACTGCGCTCTCAGGGATTGTTCCGAAGAGAGCTATTTTACGCAGAATTTCGTTGTCAATCATTTTGGGGCTTCGGGCAACTATTGTGTCGGGTTGAACTCCGATTCGACGCAGTTCGTTGACGCTGTGCTGAAGGGGCTTAGTTTTCATTTCACCCGTGACATCTAAAATCGGCACTAAAGCCACATGAACGTAGAATGTGTTTTCGTAGCCTTCTTCTAGCCGCATCTGGCGGATAGCTTCCAGAAAAGGCAACCCTTCGATGTCGCCTACTGTACCGCCTACCTCAGTGAGGACAATGTCGGCGTTGACTGCTTTGCCGGCGTTCTTGATGCGGTTTTTGATTTCGTTAGTTACATGAGGCACGATTTGGACGCATCGCCCCAAAAAATCTCCTCGCCGTTCTTTTTCAATAACGGCTTTGTAAATCATACCTGTAGTTAAGTTGTTTTCTTGTTTGAGGCTTAAATCCAGAAATCGTTCGTACCAGCCGAGGTCAAGGTCGGTTTCGCCGCCGTCGTCGGTTACGTAGACTTCGCCGTGCATGTACGGGTTCATTGTTCCCGCGTCAACGTTCACGTAAGGATCAATTTTTACCACGGTGCATTTTAGGCCTCTTGCCTGAAGCATTTTTCCGATGGAAGAAGTCAATATGCCTTTGCCGACGGAACTTAACACGCCTCCCGTGATGAAAATGTACTTAACCATGATTTTCCCCGCAATGAACTACATCTTTCCCTAAGTCGTAATATAACTCTTTTGTGTGCACAGCTGCAAAAATGTGCAGCCACCCATGGTTTAACTCAATAAAATAAGCAACATAATAGGGCGAGGGCACACTTTTGCGCCTGGAAACACCTTATCGTCGTTTATTTTTCCATTCTACAGAGGAGATTATTTCTGAAAAGATGTGCTGTTTTTGTGTAATTCGCATGGTTTACTATATTCAGACCGTCTTTCCATGGTTTTCATTTGGCATCATGCTCAACTTGATAAAGCCTTATTTAGGGAAAAAGCCTTTGGCTTATATGAGCGAGAGCGTTTTTCAACAGAAATTATTTTGCTCTCACTCTCTAAATTTAGGAGAAAAAACCGATTGGAAAAATCTAAAAGTAAATCTATTGCCATTCTGATTGCAGCCTTTTTAGCAATTTCAATGGGAACAGCGCTATTACTAACACCGAGCGCCTATGCTCATTCGCCTCCTTTGAATATTCCAACATACGCGTACGTCAATGCAGCGCCCAACCCTGCAGGAATAGGCCAAACAATTAACGTCGGCTTCTGGCTCGGCTTACCACCACCCACAGCAAACGGCCCATATGGAGACAGATGGCACAACCTTACAGTGATCGTAACGAAACCTGACGGAACCAACCAAACACTGGGATCGTTCACTTCGGATGACACAGGAGGAACCCACACTAATTTCATCCCATCAACCACCGGCAACTACACTTTCCAAATGAGTTTCCCAGGACAAACCCTAGCAGGCAATAACCTGGCACCAGGAACAACTAGCCCTTTTATCGGCGACTATTACCAACCCAGCATCAGCGCACCATTTACGTTGACAGTACAACAGAGCGCAGTGCCGTCAAAAGCTCAGGCATCACTTCCTGCAAACTACTGGTCGCGTCCAATAGAATCCGTGAACAGTTTGTGGTACACTATCAGCGGAAGTTGGCTCGGGTTTGGACAATCAACTTTTGCAAGCACTGGACAGTACAATGCCACCGCAAGTTATAATCCGTATACGACTGCACCTACGACAGCTCATGTCATGTGGACAACTCCTGAAGCCCTAGGAGGCTTAATCGGAGGGGAATTTAGCACCGCCAGTAGCCCAGCAACCAATTTCTATTCGACTTCGCAATACGAACCTAAATTTGCACCCGTAGTGATAGCTGGTATACTTTATTACACGCAGTACCCTGGCGCTTCAACTAACCCAGCAGGCATCGTCGCCGTAGATTTACAAACAGGAAAAACGCTTTGGACCGATAATGCAGCCAATCTCGGTGGAGGCTCGCCACAGCAAACAGCCTTAACAACGTCTGGAGTTGTTACAGTTCTAAGATGCGGTCAAGTGCTCGACTACGTTACTCCAAACCAATACGGCGCACTAGCATACCTCTGGACAACTGGAACCCCTGCGGGAATCGTTACAGGTGCAGGAACAACCACATATAACATGTTTGATGCATTGACTGGACAATACATTCTGAGCGTTGTTAACGGTAGTGCAATGACGATGACTGAAGATCAAGGCGGAGATTTGATAGGCTACTACATCAACTCAACCACTGCAACCGCGCCAAGGCTAGGCGAATGGAACTCTACCCAGTGCGTGGAACAAGCCTTCTACGGAGCATCCGCTGCCGGTTGGGAATGGAGACCAACGCAAAACGGAATCGCAGCTTTCTCTCTTGGAGTCATGTGGACATCACCAATACCCACAACGCTTAACGGCGTCGCTTTGCCATCGATACCAGTTTTCGGCTTCGGATACCTTAACGGCGGAGTTGTTGTGAACAGCGGCGTAATTTGCTTACAGGCTGCTGGGACCTCAGGTGTATCGGACTTCGAAGGCGGCTACGCAATTGAATTGGGATACAGTACAACAACAGGTCAAATGCTTTGGATCACTAACAGAACTGAGGCGCCATTTGCAAGAGTGGTCGTTGCAGGCGCAGATGGAAACGGAGTCTTCGCTGAAGTCACCTACGAAACAAACACAGTTGTCGGATACAGTCTATACACTGGCAAACAACTTTGGGTAACTAATCTTCCCGACCCAAATCCCTATGACAGCATCGGCGGCTACCAATCCATCGTTGCAAACGGAGTAATTTACATGTGGAGTTTCGGAGGAAACATCTATGCGATTAGTACAACCAATGGGACAATCATTTGGCATACAGATACAAACGCACTCTCTGGCTTCTCTGGGTCTGACACGCCTTACGGTGTATGGCCACTTTGGACTTTCACCTGCGGAAGCATCGCCGACGGAATGCTCTTTGTCCCTGAAGGACACATGTATAGCCCACCGCTTTTCCGTGGAGCAAGCGAACTGGCAGTAAACCTCGCCACCGGAAAGCTTGTATGGAGCATACTTGGCTTTGACACAACCAGCGGACCAGCAATATCAGACGGAATCATGGCGACAATCAACTCATACGACAACCAAATATACGCTTTCGGCATGGGACCAAGCAAAACCACAGTCAACGCACCTGACGTCGGCGTCACAACTGCCACGCCCGTAACAATAACTGGTACTGTAACGGACATTTCACCTGGCGCTCAACAAAAAGCAGTTGCAGCAAACTACCCCAACGGGTTGCCATGCGTTTCCGACTCAAGCATGACACCGTTTATGGAAGCCGTTTATATGCAGCAGCCAATGCCAACCAACATAACCGGAGTACCAGTCACAATAGCGGTCACAGACAAAAACAATAACTGCTACAATATTGGCACTGTGATGACTGATCCGAACGGATTCTATAGCTTAAACTGGATACCAATCATTAGTGGGAACTTTACGGTTACAGCAACTTTCGCCGGCACACAGTCATACTATGGGTCTTCAGCTAATTCAGCATTCTATGCTAGCTCGCCCGCAACGACAATAGCCCCAACCTCAACACCAAATACTGGAGTAGCCACACAAACAACCCTGATGTACGGAATTGTCGCCATAATCATTGTGATAATCATAATCGGCGCAGTAATCATGTTGATGCTCAGTAGAAAACGGCCATAAAGGAGAAGGCAAAAAATCCACTTCTTTTTTTTCTTTAATCTTTTTCGGCGTCCCCCGAAATCGTTGATATTTTGGATTAAATATTTGAAGCCCAAATTTAAGGCGGCCAGCAATTTTCTCTTTCCGAAAATATTCCCCTGCAACATAAGAACAAAGAATTTTTTTGGTTTGCTTCCGAGTTAAGGAAAAAAGAGTTCCTTTCCTTCAGAAATATTTTAATTAAGAACACACTAAGTATGAGTGGAGACTAAAATGCCAAAGGCCTTTGTGTTGATAAATGTGGAATCGGGCTCAGAAGAGGAAGTTCTTCAGCAAATCAAAAAAAGCGAAGGGGTAGAAGAAGCGTATTATTCGTATGGGGTATACGACATCATAGCCAAAATAAAAGCTGACACTATGGAGAAACTTCGGGAAGCGGTGTCGCAGAAAATGAGAACTATAAACAAAGTCAGGTCGACGTTAACGCTGATAATGATGGAAGAATAAGAAACATTTTGGCTCCAAGTTTTTTTCTTCAGATGAGACAAAACTTTCTGTCTAATTCATCAAAGTAATTTGTAAAGCCCAGTTCAGATTTGACCATTAATCCTTCTTTGCTGGTCAAGCAAGGCGGTGCCGAGTTTCTTTGCATATTGCTTAAAAGGTTAGCTACCGAAAGGTAAGGGAAGGCTTGCAAATTCAACATGGAAAAGGCTAAGAGACCACTTGAGCAAAAGGTAATTCTTGCAGTTCTGGTTTTGGGCTTAATAGCCTTCGTACTCTACTTCGTTCTGTATATTAACCCTGAACAAGTTGCCAAGATTCTGTCAAAAACAAACTTGGTTTATTATGCCTGGGCATTCGTCGCTTACACAACCTACGCCCTCTTCTCTTCACTGGTATGGCGAAGTCTGCTTAGCAGCCTATCCGTGAAAATTACCACACGAAAAGCTCTGCTCTTCACATGGGTCGGCTTATTTTTCGACGCCACTCTTCCGCAGCTCGGATGGTCAGCTGAAATCTCGAAAACTTACCTGCTAACCAAAGACTCAAGCCTCAGCGCAGGAAAAATCGGCGCCTCAGTCGTCAGTCAAAAAATCTTCAACATGGCAATAACAGTTGTCGCGATGTCTCTTGGTTTAGGCCTAGTGCTTGTTGGGTACCCTTTGCCTTTTCTAGTTACTTTTCTGATTTCCTTCGTCTTGGGTCTATTAATTTTGACTTTAGGCGTAGTATATTTCATTAGCGTTAAGCCGGCGGCCACCAAAACCCTGTTAAACTGGGCGGTACGTGTGATTTCGTTTTTCCGAAAAACTTGGAACCCCCAAGGTTTCAGACAAAAAGCGGAGGGACTTCTCGATACGTTCCATGTTGGGATGCAGCATTTGAGGCAAAACTCGAAAACGTTGGTTAAACCCATTGTTTATTCGGTCATGAGCTTTGTTTTTGAAATCTCTGTTACTTTCATCACTTTTGTGGCTTTGGGTTACCCAGTACCCGTAGACAAAGTGCTCATTGTATTCACTTTGACGGGCACGCTGCAAACAATCGGTGTTACCTTCTTTGGCTTTCCTGAATTAATAATGAGCATCTCGTTCACTGCGCTGGGGATCCCTGCGGCTCTGAGCGTTTCAGTTACGCTGCTAACGAGGGTTGTGAGCTTGTGGTTCCGACTTGTCGTCTCTTATTCCGCGTTGCAGTGGGCGGGAATAAAAATTATGTTTAACAAGTAAACGTTTTTTTTTGGTGGTTAGCGAATGTTGCCTTGGCTGTCGGCTAGGAAACTTTTTAATGCAGCCTAAACTAATCAGTTATTAGGACAGATTGATATGCCAACAGCCTTTGTACTGATAAACACTGAAATTGGTTCAGAATCAGACGTTTTGAAAGAATTAAAGAAAGTCGAAGGGGTAGAGGAAGCATCAGCCGTTTACGGAGTCTATGACATCGTTGCAAGAGTCAAAGCGGATACGATGGACAGGCTGAAAGAACTGGTGACATGGCGCATCCGCCGCCTAGACAAGGTACGCTCAACATTGACAATGATTGTTGTCGAAGAAAAGTAAGCTTTTTTGACTCCTTTTCTTTCAAGTAAAAATAGGAAGTTTTTTTGTTATTTTTAGCATGCAAATAGGGTTAAACCTTAATGCAGATTCTGAGTGATTTGATGAAAATAAAAGGAGAGTTCAAATGTCCTTGGTGTGGAAACGGTTTTCAAAACGGGAAAGACTTAGACACTCATGCAAGGGGACACTACCCAAACCCAATTTAGCCTCAGAATACAAGTGTGGGGCTCGTTAAGACTTGCTCCTGTCGTGGCCAAGTTGTGATTGAGTAAATACAGTCACATAATTTTAAATTTTTTACAATTGATTAAACACTCTGTGCATCAGAAAACAGTAAGCGAGAGAATGAATATGCTGAAAATCGACAACAATTCAGAGAGCAACCACGACCTGAAGACGAAAAATCTCATTTTTGGCGGATGCACTGAACTTTTTATCGGTTTGGCGGAAGAGATCTGGGTTAAAACCATCGTTTTTGTCGTTCCCATTGATGGTGGAGTAGCAACCAATCTCTGAAACCAACCATTTTAAAAATCTATGGAGTTTGTAAGAAAAAATGCCAACAGCTTACGTACTTTTGAACACCGAAATTGGCGCGGAAAGCCAAGTTTTAAAGGATCTGAAAAAAATTGAAGGCGTTGAGGAAGCGCATAATCTCTGGGGAGTATACGACATAATCGCGAATATCAAGGCAGAGAGCATGGAAATGCTGCGGTACATAATATCCAAAAAAATCGGCCAAATCGGAAGAATCAACTCTAAGCTAACTATGATAATAACGGATAAACCCCAATTGTCACACGAGCAACAAGTGTTTTTTGAGCAGAACCCCGTGGAAACCGCTTTCATCCTTTGATCGTTCCAACCCAATTTTTCGGGTTAAGCAACATTTTTTTAACCTTACAGTTTATTCTCTACTTGAGCTTGGAGAATCGCTGCTTGACTACGGAACAGGTAATGCACGTTGGGTTGGACGACACAGACTCAACCAAAGGTGGGTGCACCACTTATCTCGCAGCGCTACTCGTTGAAAAACTCATCCATTTTCGAGTTGAATTCATCGATTACCCTCTCTTAATCAGGCTTAACCCGAACGTTCCGTGGAAAACACGAGGCAACGGCGCCCTATGCTTAAGGTTCAATCATCCAGCCGCTTTGGAGCAAGAAATAAAAGAAACCGCTTTGGAGCTGTGGGAAAAAAACAGCGCCATCAAAGAAAAGGGTACAGATCCGGGCATAGTGTTTTTCAGTGGCAAAGAAATCCCTTTGGAGTTAACGGCTTTTTCAAAAAGGGCCGAAACGAGCATTGTCACGCTTAAGGAAGCGTTGGCGCTTACCAAAGAGCTTGGCGGGGAAGCATGCGGGTTCAACTCTTGTCGAGGGATCATCGGCGCTTTAGCGGCAATCGGCGAAACCCTGAGCTGCGACCACACTTACGAGTTGATCGCTTACAGAACTCCGCAGAAGTGGGGAACAAAGCGGCAGGTCGACCCGGCGTCAATTTTTGAAATGGACAAGAAACTGGCACCCTGCACCTTTAACAACGTGGACGAAGAAAAACGCAGAGTCATCATTACTCCGCGTGGTCCAGACCCGATTCTCTTCGGCATCAGAGGCGAAACACCCGAAGTAGTGAAGGAAGCCTACGGGTTGGTTAAACCGCTTGAACCCGTTGAACGATGGGTTATCTTCCGCTCGAACCAAGGCACTGACGCACACATGATCCGCACCCCGACGCTTGGCAGCATCAAACCATACAGCTCCATAATCACCAGAGGAAACGTATCCCAGAACCCGCGCATCGTTCCTCTTCGCCACGTTATTTTTTCAATACGAGACGATATGGCAGAGGTGGATTGCGCTGCTTACGAGCCAACAGGCGACCTCAGAAAAATTGCTCGAGGACTGATAGCTGGCGACTGCGTTGAAGTCTACGGTGCTGCGCATAAAGCGACGAAGAACAAGCCATTGACAATCAACCTTGAAAAAATCCGCATCCTCAGCCTTGCATCAAAGACGCGATCGGAGAATCCAGTTTGCCCAGATTGCGAGAAACATTTAAAGTCGATGGGGAAGAATCAAGGGCTCCGCTGTGAAAAATGCGGCAAGAAATTTGCGGGTTTGAAGAAGAAGGAACTGGTGGTTCCCAGGGCGCTTGAGGTTGGGTTGTATGTGACTTCGACAAGGTCTCAGAGGCATCTTACTAAACCGCTTCGGCGCTACGGGCAGGAAAAGGATGGCACTGAGAAGGTTCGTCTGATCGGAGAGTGGCACTATCCCTGAAGGGTATTGTTTTAAAGATCGCAATAAACACGCAATTCTGACTGAAACGCGTTGGCAAGAAGATTAGGGGGCTCTCGGATGAGGGAATCATCATTTTTCTTCGGGGCATTGGAGATCATACTTGCCGGCTCAGCGCGCCAACCCCGCATTTCGATGTTCCGCACTAATCTCGAAGACAACAAAGAGAAAAGTTTAGGAATAGCAATTTGCTCCCCGGGGTCTTTACAATGTTGACGCGTAAACGGTCGAGATAAGGCAACATGATGTTTCTTCTAAAATATCCTTTTTTCTTCAGCCATGAACCAGAAGCTTTCTTTGAAATCATTTAAATCAGTGAAATCCATAAACCCTCTCCAACAACAAACAATGTTACGGAAAAAAGGCGAAGGTCTATGGTTGAGAAAACGTTTCCCGCAGAAGCATACCAACTCCCATTCTTCAGACAGGAAGGATTCGTGAGAAAACACTGCCCAAAATGCGGCGAATGGTACTGGACACAGAACGAAGCACAGGAAACCTGTGGCGAATCCAGCTCTGACGAATGCGGATTCTACACATTCATCAATAACCCAGCTACAAAAAAAAGCTTCACGCTGCCTGAGATGCGAGAAGCATTCCTAAGCTTCTTCGAAAAAAACGGTCACACACGCATCAAGCCATACCCCGTTGTCGCCCGCTGGCGCAAAGACATCTACCTAACCCACGCGAGCATCATTGACTTTCAACCATACGTAACCGAAGGCATCGCGCCTCCACCAGCTAACCCACTGGTGATTTCCCAACCATCAATCAGATTAACAGACATTTCAAACACGGGTCCAACGTTTGGAAGGCACCTCACCATTTTCGAGATGGGCGGCGCCCACGCTTTCAACTATCCAAACAAAGAAGTGTACTGGAAAAACGAAACCGTCCAGTTCCACCACCGCTTCGCCACCGAGGCATTGGGCATAAAATCCGAGGAAGTAATCTATAAGGAAGGCGTCTGGGTCGGCGGAGGCAACGCGGGTCCAGACGTGGAATGCATAGTCAGAGGATTAGAAGTTGGCACTTTGGTTTTCATGCAGTACAAAGTTGTCGGCGACGAATTTGTCGAGTTGCCAATCCGCACAGTGGATACGGGATATGGTATTGACCGTTTCGCATGGATAAGTCAAGGGGTTCCAAGCGCCTTCCAAGCTATTTACGGCAAAATGCTCGACAAAATCTACGCCCTGGCAGGACTAACCAACGTCGACGACGACTTTTTAGCCAAAGTAGGCAAGTATTCGGGACTCGTCAGCGTAGACAAAACCGCGAACAGGATGGTTACACGCAGGCGAGTAGCCGAACTCTCAGGCATCGACCTCAATACCTTAGAGACAGTTCTTGTACCCATCGAGAACGCTTGGGCAATAACAGACCACACTAAAACCCTTTGCTTTATGCTAAGCGAAGGTGTCGTCCCATCAAACATCCAAGAAGGCTATCTGGCAAGGCTGCTGTTCCGTCGCGTCTATCGTCTGTTGCGAACCTTAAACATGGCGCCAGATAGACTCTACGACATCTTGGATATGCAGGTTGATTTATGGGCGAAAGATTTCCCGCAAATCAAAGAAATGCAGAAAGAAATCGTCGAAATGCTCAAGGTTGAAGAGGAAAAATTCGAGGAAACCCTGCTGCGGGGCGAGGGCATGGTTAAACGCATAAGTGCCGACCTGAAAGCAAAAGGCACATCTGAAATCCCCAACAGCACACTAACGGAGCTTTATGATTCACATGGGCTACCGCCTGAAATCGTCAAACAAGCAGCGGAAAAAGAAGGCGTACAAGTCGAGGTACCTGAAAACTTCTACACTCTAATCGCTAACCGCCATATGCAAGCATCCAAACCGATGGAGGAAGAAGAGGCTCAAACGGAGAAAGTTCTGCAGAAAACAGCCGAACGGTTACCGGCGACCGAACCGCTATATTACGCGGACACTTACATGCGTGAATTCGACGCCAAAGTCATCAAAATAATCAACGGCGACAACATCGTACTAGAGCAGACCTGCTTCTACCCGGAAGGCGGAGGCCAACCCGCAGACCACGGGTGGATAACTGAAGGCAACACGAAATACGACTTGGTTGATACCCAGAAAATCGGCAAAGTCATCGTGCACAAACTCGGTGCGGCGGCAACGTTCCAAGAAGGAAGCATCGTGCACGGGATCCTCGACTGGGACAGGCGTTATTCATTGATGAAGGCGCACACAGTAACGCATCTCATTAACGGCGCGGCGCGAAGGGTTCTTGGGGAACACGTTTGGCAATCCGGAACCCAGAAAGGCTTAGAAACTTCACGTCTCGACATCACCCACTACCGAAGACTAACACCTGACGAAATACAAAAAATCGAGCAACTGGCAAACCAAGCGATAGCCGCCGACATGAAAGTAACTACAACATGGTTCCCAAGAAATGAGGCAGAAACACGTTACGGATTTAGGCTCTATCAAGGGGGCGCCGTCCCAGGCAAGGACATACGGGTCGTCAAGACAGGCGATTGGGATGTGGAAGCCTGCGCTGGAACCCACCTGCGAAGTACACTAGAAGTTGCGTATGTAAAGATCGTTTACACCGAACGCGTGCAGGACGGGGTTGAACGTTTAGGATATGCCGTCGGATTTGAAGCAGTAAAAGCCGTGCAGAAACAAGAAACCCAGCTCTGGAAAGTTTCAGAGTTACTTTCAGCTCCTGTCGACAAACTGGACAAAACGGCTGAAAAACTCGTCAAAGAACTCAAAGAAGCCAACCTTGAGAAACGCAAATTAATCAAAGAACTCGCTGCAAAAGAAAGCGAGGTTGGGCAGGCTCAATCGGCTGAAGCAACAACAGAAGTAAATGGGGTCACTATTGTCAAGCGAAACTTCGGAGACGTCATCGACGTTGACCGCATGGTGCAAACCGCTACAGAAATAATAAAACGCAACACGGCAGCCATCACGCTCTTTTACGGTTCAGACGGGAAAACATGCAGGCTCATGGTCATGGCGGGCAACACAGCAGTTCAGAAAGGCATCAACGCAGGCAACGTCGTGAAGGAATCAGCTCCGATTTTCGGCGGTGGAGGCGGCGGCAAACCAAACTTCGCCCAAGGCGGCGGAACAAAAACAGACAGGTTGGTAGACGCACTAAAAGCAGCCGAAGAAACCATAATAAAACAACTCAGCCAATAACAACCTCTTTTTTCACAATGTTGTTGTATGGCTACAATCACATCAATATTTATGAGTCAACAGGGCTTATGTATGAAATAACGAAAGAGATCAACTTAAAGGCAGGCGGATTGATTCTCCCCTCTCTCTTCCTGAATTTTTACGCTTGCCTTTAGGTTATCTCTCTTCCTTTTAACCCGCATAATTTTCTATATTTTAATCGCGTAAAAATATGATGGCATCATATCGCTCGGTTGCTTCCATTGGTTTGTCTATTTTTTTCCGGGTTTTCAGCCCGTTTCATATTTTTTCGCAAAACTTGAACCGAAACAGGCGCCCACTGATTTTGAGATAAATGAACAATAAACTGGGTTGCTATAGTTGTTGTGGTTATCGTGGCGGTATCGGTCAACTTGGCGTATGCGCAGAAAAACGGCTATTTTCTGAACATAACTAATTCAAACCCTAACGTTAACACCGCCATAAACAATAGCCCGGTGGTCGAGAATGTCACATCAACCACTGGCACCTTGAACCTGCAAATCAACGCCGACAATATTAGTTCGGTAACGATCAGCGGCATAAGCCAGCTGTCCCAGGACCTGAGTACCTGCCTTACATCAGTCATAATCAACTTTTACTTATGAGAATGGAGTCGCCAACTGTAATAGGGAAATTTCGGCAATAGACTAAAGACGCAGAATTTGGTTTGTCCATGTATTTTTGCTTTGTTGGCAGCATAATCCTTAAAAGGAAGTCTATACACACATGTGCTCTAGGTGAAGCGGTGCAAATGAGCACACCAGCAGGTGAATAATATGCGCAGAAGTTTAACTGTAACCCCTGAAAACGACAAGAGAATATTGCTTGCAAAAGGGCGTTTCCTAACAGGAGACTCACCCTTCGACATTGACTACACCACAATGGTCAACATATTCATAGAGCTAGGCCACAAACTGATGTCGCAAGCATGGACAAACAACGAAAACTCAAACGTAGTCATCAACAAAAGCGAAATAACTGAATCTTTCAAAAAGCATTTCTTCGATGCCGAACTCAAAGAAGAAGCCGTCGGAGATCAAGTCGCAGAAATAATATTTCGAAAACTGGTAGAACAATCCAGCATCGCGGGGTGCAGCCCGATCCAGAAAGAACAAACCCCCGAGTTGCCTGCAGAGCAACCAAAGGCTAAAGAGACAAAAAGAGAAAAATACATCGCCTAAACTAGAACAATAAGAGGGTCAAACAAAAAATGGTCGATGACAATCAGCCAGAATCCCCCGATTTTGGGGACCAACTCGAATGCGAAAAAAAACGTTCCGAAGACTACCTAACCCGGCTACGTTACATGCAGGCGGATCTTGAAAACTTCAAGAAACGCTCAGAACGAGAGTCAGAACAAATCAAAAACTTCTGCACCGAACGTCTAGTAATTGGACTCTTGGACATAGTGGATGAATTGGAGTTAGCGGTCAAAAACGGAGAAATCTCAACCTCGCCAGAAGTGTTACTTGAAGGCGTCGAAATGACGCTAAAGAAGCTCAGAAAAGTTCTTGAGCAAGAAGGCGTTTCTCCAATTGAGAATACCGAAGGCAAAATTTTTGACCCCTCCAAACATAATGCGGTACTCGCCGTCGAAAAAGGCGATGTCGCCGAGGGTACGATCCTTGAGGAAATAAGAAAAGGCTACATGATGAAGGGCAAAGTCATCAGACCCACCATCGTCAAAGTGGCCGTTAAACCAAAAAACAATCAAAGTAATCAAACGGAGGAAAAAACAAATTGAGCAACCAAAAAACAAATGAAAAAGTATTAGGAATCGATTTGGGAACAACCAATTCAGCAGCCGCCATCTACGAAGGCGGACACGCCACTGTTATTCCAAGCGCGGAAGGCCCAACAATGGCTGGAAAAATGTTCCCTTCAGTCGTAGCCTTCACTAAAGACGGACAACTTTTGGTAGGTGAACCAGCAAAAAGACAAGCAGCCACCAACCCGGAAGGAACAATTTTTGAAATAAAACGCAAAATGGGGACAGACTACAAAGTCAGCGTTTATGGCAAAGAGTATAGTCCACAGCAAATCTCAGCGTTCATACTTCAGAAAATCAAGAAAGACGCCGAAACATATCTTGGTGGAACCATGCGCAACGCAGTCATCACCGTCCCAGCCCACTTTAACGACAACCAACGCCAAGCGACCAAAGACGCAGGAGAAATCGCAGGATTCCAAGTAATGCGAATAATCAATGAACCCACCGCCGCATGCCTCGCATACGGCATCGACAAGGTTCAACAGGAAATGAAGATCCTTGTCTTCAGCTTCGGCGGCGGCACCCACGACGTCACTGTCATGGATTTCGGCAAAGGAGTTTTCCAAGTGCTCAGCACAAGCGGTGACACACAGCTCGGCGGAACAGACGTTGACAAAGCAGTCATGGATTATATCTTAGGCGAGTTCAAACGCCAAACAGGCATAGACATCTCAACCGATAGAATGGCAATGCCAAGGCTCAAAGACGCGGCAGAAAAAGCCAAAATTGAGCTCTCCGCCCTAATGAGCACCGACATCGACTTGCCATTTCTAACCGCAGACGCTTCAGGGCCCAAGCACCTTCACCTAACATTAACACGCACCAAACTTGAATCCTTAGCACAGCCAATCGTGCAGCGAACCCAGCCAACCCTTCTAAAAGCCCTCGAAGATGCAAAATTAAATCCACAGCAAATCGACAAAATCATTCTCATCGGCGGCATGACTAGAATGCCACTTGTGCAACGATTCGTCGAACAAATCCTAGGCAAATCACCCGAGCGAGGGATTGATCCGATGGAAAGTGTTGCCATAGGCGCGGCAATCCAAGCAGCAGTAGTTACCGGCGAAGTCACAGACCTACTCTTACTCGACGTCACGCCCTTAAGCCTTGGCGTTGAAACTATGGGAGGCGTATTAACCAAGGTTATGGACAAGAACACCACAATTCCCACTAAACGCAGCCAAATATTCACAACAGCCGCGGACTTCCAAACTGCAGTAACTATCCACGTGCTCCAAGGCGAAAGAGCAATGGCAGGAGACAATGTCTCACTAGGCATGTTTAACCTCGTAGATTTGCCGCCGGCACCGCGAGGAGTTCCTCAGATCGAGGTAACCTTCGACATCGACGCAAACGGAATACTAAACGTAACCGCCAAAGACTTGGGTACAGGAAAACAATCAAAAATAACTATAACAGCAGCTACCAAACTGTCCAAAGAAGAAAAAGAACGTCTAATCAAAGACGCCGACCAATACGCCGAACAAGACAAAAAGAAACGGGAAGAAGCTGAGCTGCGCAACACCGCTGATAGCTTAGTTTACACGGCAGAGCGAACAAAGACTGATTTGGCAGGCAAAATCACTTCAGAAGAAACAAGCAAAATAGACGCCGCCGTTACTGAACTCAAAAACGCCTTAGCGAGCAACGATATGTCGCAGGTAAAAGCAAAATCCGATGCACTCCAGAAGGTTCTGCAGGATGTCGGAACAAAAGTTTACCAGCAAGCATCGCAAGAATATGCGAAACAGCAAGGACAACAACCAGGGCAAGCGCCGCCTGGAGGAGCAGGACCGCAAATGCCGCCAACTGGTTCTGAAGGACCAGAACCCGAAGGTTCAAGCGAAGAAAAAGTCGTTGACTCGGAAGACTACAAAGTAAAGTAGTCAACTCCCAACTTTCTTTTTTACCACTTTTTTACGCTTCCGTCTACCAAAAAACAGAATTAAAGAAGGGAAATGGTATAAATCCCAGTCAAGTGCTATAGACAAACTCAAGAAAAATATTGATTTAGCGGTAAATGGCTGATGGCTGAAAAAAGAGATTACTACGAGGTCCTAGGCGTAAAACGGGACGCATCGCCCGACGAAATTAAAGACGCTTACCGAAAGCTAGCTTTACAATTTCACCCAGACCGAAACAAAGATCCTGGCGCCGAAGACAGATTCAAAGAAATCAGCGAAGCCTACGCCGTTCTCAGTGACACCCAGAAAAGACAGCAGTACGATACTCTGGGTCATTCAGGTTTTGACCAGCGGTACAGCTCCGAAGACATTTTCAGGGGAGCCGACTTCGACTCTATTTTCCACGATATGGGTTTCGGCGATATTTTCCGCACTTTCTTCGGCGGCGGAGGAGGTTTTGGCGGTGAACGCGAAATCAGAGGAAGAGACTTAGCCTTCGACCTTGAAATAACTCTCGAAGAAGCCGCGCTTGGAACTGAAAAGGAAGTTGAGATTCCACGGACAGAAAGATGCGATGTCTGCGGGGGTTCGGGCGCCAAGCCAGGGACTCAAGCTAGGGTTTGCCCAAGATGCGGCGGTGCAGGTCAAGTTCAAAACATGCAGAGAAGCGCCTTCGGCACGTTTGTGCAGGTATCCGTTTGTCCCCAATGCAAGGGGAAAGGCAGGCTTATCGAAACACCGTGCCCTAACTGCCACGGAACAGGTTTGATTCGTAAACGCAGGAAAATCTCGGTTCGCATCCCAGCAGGGATAGATGAAGGTTACCAGCTTAGGCTAAGGGGCGAAGGCGAAATGGTGGCCAACGGAGGAGAAGCAGGCGACCTTTACGTTTTAGTCCACATAAAGCCAAATCAGCAGTTTCTGCGAGAAGGCGACGACTTATGGTACGTTGCAGTCGTGACTTTTCCACAAGCAGCGTTAGGCGCCGATGTAAGCATTCCAACTCTTGAGGGACCCACAACTGTAAAGATTCATCCTGGAACCCAGCCGGGCGAAGTGTTGACGCTTAGAGGCAAAGGAATGCCGCGGTTCAGAGCCTACGGCAAAGGCGACCTCAACGTGCGAGTCAGCATTTCCGTGCCGGAGAAACTAACCAACCAGCAGCGGTCACTAGTCGAGCAGCTAGCCAAAGAATTCGGCTCCGAAGTCCAAAAACACAGATTTAAGCTTGTAGCCTTACTGCGTTTGAAAATTTTGTCTCCGCAAAGTTTATTGTTACAAAAAACTTATTAGTTTATCAATTTTTTGCGGAGTTTGAGATTATTGAAGTTTGAAACCAAAATACAGGAGATTATTCCCCGAACAGCTGACATAACCAGCTTCCGATTCCCTCGACCTGCCGAATTTGCCTATAAGCCAGGCCAATTCTTTTCCGTTGCATTAAAACAGGATGGGAAGGAGGTGAACAAGCATTTTAGCTTCAGCAGCAGCCCAACCGAGGCAGGCTTCATCGAATTTACAAAAAGGCTAACTGACCACGAGTACTCGATGGCTCTTAAAGCCGCCAAAGTTGGCGACTGGGCAAGAATCGACGGCCCTTACGGTACCTTCACGTTCGAAGGCGAATACCCCAAAATCGCCTTGCTTGCTGGCGGCATTGGCGTAACCCCATTCATGAGCATCTGCAAAAACGCCACTGACAAAAAGGTGCCCGCACAAATTACACTTTTTCTAGGTTGCCGGACTCCAGACGACATCCCTTTTAGAAGGGAATTCGAAGCCATGCAACAAGCCAACCAGAACTTAAAGCTGCATTTTGTTGTTAACCAGCCAACCGCAGATTGGAAAGGCGCAGTTGGGATAATAACGGCGGATATGATTCAGAAAGAGCTGCCTGACTACAAAGACAACATTTTCTACTGCTGCGGGCCGCCAGGAATGGTTACGGCGATGGAGAAACTCATTGACAGTATAGGGCTACCTAAAGCGCAGTTAAAACTGGAGTATTTCACAGGCTACTAACAGAATGAATTCTTGTTAGACCCCAAATTTAAAAGGTAGACAAAAAACCCAGCCTTTCCAAAAGTTTTGGAGACAGCGCGAAAAACGCGTCAGTGAAAAAAGAAAGTTATGGGTAGAATCTGCGAGTTGTCCTTGGGAATGGGATGGCATCAATGATGTTGTCTAAGTCAAGCATCCACGTTAAGAGGCGTTCAAGTCCCATTCCAAAGCCCACGTGCGGCACGGTCCCATAGCGTCTGAGGTCGAGATACCACTCGTAATCTTCAGGTTTGAGTCCCTGCGCATTCATGCGTTGGATTAGGACATCTTTGTCTTCTTCCCTTGCGCCGCCGGTGCTGATTTCCCCGATCCGTGGTACCATCATGTCCACTGACATCGCCACTTCTGGGTGATCAGGGTACGTTTTGCAGTAAAACGCCTTGATCGCCGTCGGGTAATCGTAAACGAAGAAGGGCTTCCCGAAGTCTTCGGCCAGTACCTTCTCGTCTTCATAACCCAAATCAGCGCCCCAAGTCAAAGCGGGATTCTTCACTTTCAGCCTGTCGATTGCTTCAGCATAGGTAATGCGTGGGAAAGGCGTTTTCACGGTTTTGAGT
Organism: Candidatus Bathyarchaeota archaeon; assembly: GCA_963827165.1. Classification (GTDB taxonomy): domain Archaea; phylum Thermoproteota; class Bathyarchaeia; order Bathyarchaeales; family Bathycorpusculaceae; genus Bathycorpusculum. The sequence continues at coordinate 247,188 of CAWGZR010000009.1, forward strand.
TTTTCGATGTCGGCGCCTATTTCCGCGAATTCTTTTTGACAGTTATCGACGATGGTATGGCATACCTGGGTCATTAAGCCTTCTTCGAACTTCATGAGATCATTCATGTCGGCGAAAGGCCACTCAGCTTCCATATGCCAGTATTCGGTTAGGTGCCTGATTGTTCGGCTTTTCTCCGCACGGAACGACGGAGCAATACAATACACATTTTCAAGTGAGTAAATGAGGATTTCAAGGTAGAGCTGACTGCTCTGGGTCAAATATAGGTCTTGGTCGAAATATTTCAAACCGAAAAGTGTTGAGCCACCTTCAACCGCCGCGGAAATAAACATCGGCGGAGAAACCTCCGTGTACCCTTGGCTTTTGAAGTAAGCTCGCGCTGCTTCTAACGTCTCGGCGCGAACCTTCATCATCAAATTCATTTTTCTGCTGCGAAGCCAAAGATGCCGCATGTCACGAATGAACTCTTCACTTTTGTCTTTGGCTATAGGGAACGTTTCGGCTAAGCCGATGATAGCGAGGTTTTCCGCGCTGATTTCGAAGCCTCCTGGCGCACGCTTGTCTTCCCGCGCGATGCCTTCAAGCGTTAAGCTGGATTCAATGGTTACCCGCTGTGCTTCCGCCCAAGCAGAGCTAATTTTTTTCACTGTGCACTGGATGAAACCTGTTGAGTCCCGGACAACGAGGAAAATGAGTTCTTTGCCTTCCCGCTTACGATAAACCCATCCGCGAACGGCTACTTTTTGCTCTTTATATGATCCCTCTAATATATCGCCGACCTTTATGAAATCCATTAGCATCAACGTTTCTCTTAATACCCAAATTCAAACCTAAATGCTTATCGATTCAAATTTCTCAAGTTTGCTCCTAAATCGAGACTTAATTTGAGTTGGCTTCTAGGTCGTTTATGGAATGGTTTAGTTGATTTGTGCCCCGTAAAGCTTAATTCGCCCTCGTTGTGACCTTTCTGTAGATTAGGTAAATGCAAGAATCTGTGGATGGCAACTATAAGCTTAGGGCACTTCGGATTGCAGCAGTCGCGATTTTCAGCGTCGTTATTGTTGAAGTTTCAATAGGTTTTTTGGTTAACAGTTTAGCCATCTTGAGCGACGGCTTACACGCATTGCTTGATGCAGTTTCAACCATAATGTTGTTTTATGCGGTTCGCGCATCAATCAAGCCCCCCGATGAAGAACACACTTACGGCCATGAAAAGTTCGAAACCATAGGTGGACTCATTGGTGGAGTCACTTTGATCGCTGTGGCGCTTCTGATCTTCTACGAAGCAGCAATACGCCTTATGATGGGCACTCAGATCCATCAGGGTGTTGAGTTAGCGGGTTTCATCGCAATAGGCTACGCAATCTTCATTGCTTCTTTACGAGTCACTGTGTTCAGGAAAAGCTCAACATATCGAAAGCCCCTCAATGCGCGTCGGCTTTTACGATGCAATCTCAGACTTAAGTTCAACACTTCTGGCTTTGGTAGGTTTCGGCTTAGCTACCTTAGGCTTCTTCTACGGCGACGCAATAGCATCGATTTTCCTTGGTGCGTTGCTTAGTTATTTGAGCGTTAAGCTTGTGCGGGTCAGCGTGATGGAGCTCAGCGACACCGCGTCAAAAGAGTTGGTCCAAAAAACAAGAAAACATCATTATTCACATGACGGCGTAATCAAAGCCGTGAATCTCAAAGTGCGCAAAGTCAGCTCCAAAATCTTCATCGATGCATCAATCCAGGTTCCGAGCCACATGCCCCTTGAAGAAGCGCATTCTCTGGCGTCAAAAATCGAAACTGATTTAAAGCAATCTCTCGGCAACGTAGACGCCACAATTCATGTTGAACCCTCTGAAAAAGAAAGCAAACTCGACCAACAAGTCGAGAAACTTGCGACGGTGGACGGGGTCAAAGAAGTACATGAAATAACTACAGTTTATATAGGCGGCAAATTCTACATTACCCTTCATGCCTACGTGGACCCTGAGCTCTCGGTTGAAGAAGCGCACAAAATAGCGGAAGTCATCGAGAAACGATTGCAGAGCTGAAATTAAGCCGATTGGAAATGTAACCGTACATGTTGAGCCCTCTGGAATCGCGGTTCCAGCCGCCCAAGTTAATGAATCCAAGCTAAGAGACGTAATCAACGAGATAGCTAAGGGCATCGGGGAGAACCTGCGCATAAAACGTGTAGTAACCTATGCTGCAGAGGGCAAACGCTACATTAACATCGACTGCTGCTTCACCAAACAAATCCAAATAAAAGAAGCCCATCGCGTTGCTTCGCAGGTTGAAAAAGAGACGAAAGACCACTTCGCAGGCGCAGTTGTCACAGTTCACATGGAGCCAGAATGCGTCACTGAAGAACTGGGGAAATATCTCAAGAACTAAAGGCACCTGTGAAGAAAGAAGCGAAAAGATACCTTTTTGTTTTTTCTTGAAATGTGAAAATGGACCGAAAATACGGCATATTTGTTAATTGATTGCAAACTTACTGCAACGATGAAGAATCCAGAGGATTTCCTTCATCAGCCAAAAAGGCTTTAATGTTGTTTTATTCATATTAGGGTCGGTAGACGCGAGGGGTGCTTTGATGTTTTCCCGTTCGGCTTCAGTTAAGTTGAAAGCAATTCTTATTATTGATTTATTGATTATCAGCGGGGCTGCAGGAGCCTATTTTTATCTTCAAAATCAAGGCGCCATCGGGGGCGTCACAAAACCTGCAAAGTTTATTCTAACAAACCTTTCCATCGATCCCCCTAACGCCACGGAAGGCGACGCCGTGCAAATTGCGGTTAACGTAACAAACGTCGGCGATTTAGAAGGCAACGATACCATAAACTTCCAAGTTAACAACGAAGTAAAAGATTCGCAAAATATAACGGTGGAAGGCGCGGCAACGCAAGTCGTCACCTACACTGATATTGAAACCACTTATGGGAACTACAGTGTCCAGGTTGGGGACTTGACAGGAAAATTCGTGATTAACCCTGCTCCTCCAGGATCAAGCAAGATAATCCTATCTAACTTGAACGCTTTCCCATATGAAGCCTGGCCGGGCCAGCCGGTTAACATGACAGCTACTGCCCAGAACCCCACTAACCAACCTGACAAACTAACAGTTAGAGTCACGGTTGACGGTGCCTGGGTTGAAAACAAAGTCGTCGCTTTAAACGCGAGTCAAACCGAAACCGTGGTATTCGCGCTTAACGCGTCTTCCGTTTTGGGAGACCACGCTGTTAAATTGAATACTTTGAGCGGCCAATACACAGTTGTGCAGTCTGGGTACCACACGCTCGAGGTTAGCAGAAGCGGCGGCGGCTCCATACCTATGACCTTCACGCTAAACGGAGTCAGCCACAACTCGCCCTACATCGCACTTTTACCAGACGGGCAATACACCGTCCAGGTGCCTAATCCAGTTACCCTTGCAACCGGAGTGGTCGGCTTCACAAATTGGCAAGACGGCGATACCAGCACAACCAGAACGTTCACTCTGAACCAGCAGACCTTCATGATTGCAACCTATACCATCATCAGTGGCTACGCGTCCTGTCCCTCTCTCTTCATGTGGAACGGAACAGGCTACTCATATGTGACTGACGTTTCAAACTCTGGGTGGCTCGGGTACATGAGCACCATGTCAAGCACTGGCGCCATCACATATAGCGGAGGAACCCCATGGGACTATGTGAAACTGAACCCGAACCTGCTAGCCGTCAACAACGGGTACTACGACATGACTCTTGCTCAGCAATGGAATGAACTATTCTATTTGGACACAGCATACATGGTGGTTGTCGATCACCCTATCGGAACCGACGTTTACTCAACCATGAGCAACTACGTGAATCAAGCCTTCAACGGGCAAATCTACACCGTCAACCCAGCCGACCTCCAGACGCCACTTAGCGCAACCTACGTTTGGGGGCCAGCGGGAACTACCGCCAAAGGCCAAAACGTCCTAACTCAAATTTCGAAGCTTGACGGAGTCTTTACGCCTGGCAAAAGTGGGGATCTTAGTCCGTCATGGAATAACACTTACCTAAACCAGTTAACTTTGGACTTAGGGAACCTTTCAGGCGCAAAAACCATCAAGCTTGTTGTTAACGGTATAGTGAACTGGGGGGCATACCAAGACTACTACAACTGGATAGGCAACTTCTCAGGTGCAGCTTCAGCGGGGCTGCTGACTAATGGCACAACGATTTATCCGGGTCCCTACATGGAAGTTAAAGACGCAAGCGGCAACTGGGTAAAAGTAGCGGCGGACAAGCAAATCCCAATGCCATCCGACGGAAACGCCAGAACCTTCGTGGTTGATTTGACTGGAGATTTTCCCAAAGGAGTAACTGACTACCAACTCAAGATCTGCAACTTCTTCAACGTGACATACGACTACATCGCAATAGACACCAGCAGTCAACAGAACATAACGGTCCAGAAAATCTTGCCAATCGCAACTCTAAGTCAGTGGGGGCCAACTCAATCAACGTCTTCAGGAAACTTTACTCGGTACGGCGACGTAACCGCGCTGGTTGCAGCCGCAGATAACATGTACGTGATCGGGAGACAAGGCGACGAGGTTTCGCTTCAATTCCCAGTTGGCAACCTGACGAAACTCGCTCCAGGTATGGAAAGAGACTATTTCCTCTTCGTAGCGTGCTGGTTCAAGGACCCGCCAGGTCAATGGGGATACGGATTCAACTTCACTGTCGCACCTCTACCGTACATCGGCATGACCGGGTATCCATACACGGCAACCCAAAGCTACCCCTACGACGCAGCCCACCAAGCCTACCTCAAAGCCTACAACACCCGAACAATACCGCCAACCTAACCGCCCACTTTTTTGCTCAACACAAAATCCGCAAGCCAAGCCACCAAACAATGCAAGATTTAAAAGGTAAACCTCATATTTTCATTACTTAAAACTTCAAAGAGACCGTGAAAAATGCCGTTTGACCCAAAAAAATCTTATCCCCTATGGAAATTTACCCGTCTTTTGAAAAGGATTAGTTTTGGGCATCTTTTCTCTTTTGAGAATTCAGCAAACAGCTGATTCTATCCTAATTTACAGTAACTGAGATGGCGAGAAACAATGGTTTCGGGAGTACGTAGGGGACGTCTTAAGGTTAACAGTGCTCGGCGGACTTGGGGCAGCAGGGATACTGACTGTTCTGCTTTGGAAAAAAAACCTCGCCACAAAAGTAACCTTCCTGCGGCTTGTTGTCCAAGCAGTTGCCTTCACCGCCCTGTTCTACGTTTTCTCACTTCAACTCCCCCTTCTATACTACGTCATATTCATTTTTACCATAACACTTTTTCTGGGACGCCTGTATTGCGGGTGGCTATGCCCCTTCGGCTTTATCATGGACCTCGAAGTTATGTTGCGAAAAGCTTTGAGAATCCGTTACCGACTTCTGCCTGAAAGACTCAACAATACCCTGCACAAGTCAAGGTACGCCATAGCCGCTGTTTTCCTCGCTTTGCCAATCTACCTCTGGATTGAGAACCCACCCCAAAACATGAGTTTCGCTTCGGCAATGGTACGAATTTTGGCAGGACCCTTCCGACCATACACTGTGCTCATCGACCCAATGATACCCCAGATTGTCCCATGGACAACCAACGCAGTAAGCGTTGCCCATGTCAACTTCACCTACCCCTACGTCCAAGACATCATCTTTTGGGCACCCAAAAACGTGGGCTTAGATTTAGCTCTCGCATTTGTAGCGTTAACATTGGTCGCCTCATTTTTTTTCAGGCGATTCTGGTGCCGCTTCTGCCCAACCGGCATCTCTTTGGCGGTCGTCAATAGGTTTAAGGGTTTCAAATGGGCACCACTACTGCATATTGAAAAAGACGAAGAAAAATGCACCAAATGCGGCGTCTGCAAACGGGTTTGTCAAGCGCAGGTAGCCGAAGTGTACGAACAGAAAGGCGGGAAAATCGACACTTCCATGTGTGTGCTATGCCTGCGTTGTGCTGAAATGTGTCCGTACGCAGAAGCCCTCAAATTAAAGTTTGGAAACAAAACCGTATTCAAATCTAGAAACTGGCTTGAACCACCAAACATTGAGTGAGTACTTATGAAAAACGAAAAGATAGAAAAGAAATACACGCCTCAAATCCCAGCGAAAGAAATCGAAGAACTCAAAAACACCATCAAGCTGTCTTCCGAGAAGATAATGGCTGAAAACATCGAGCGGATGAAAAAAGCCGACCCCAAAAGACCAACCGCCATGAAATACTTCGACAACATCTCGAACTTGTTCGGTCAACGCCAAGAGGAACTTGCCGCTGAAAAGGAAAAAGGCAAAAAAATCGTTGGTTACATGTGCCTGTTTGCGCCCACCGAACTAATTTTGGCAGCCAACGCTATACCTGTCAGAGTCAACAGCGGCTGGTATGACACCTCTAAAATTGGCGACCGAGTTGTCCCCGTAGAGGTCTGCCCGGTTATCCGTTCAACAATAGGAGCGCAAATGATTGGGCTCTCCCCGTTCCTGGAGCAAAGCGACGCCTTAATCAGCGTCTTAACATGCGATGGTATGACCAAACTTGGAGAAATCCTTAGCGACTACAAACCTATATGGGAAATGAACATCCCAAGAGTCAAAGATGCTCCTCACTCGCTTCGGTTCTGGGACGACGAAATAATCAATATGAAAAAACAGCTTGAAACATTTACAGGTAACAAAATTACCAGAAGGAACCTAAAAGAAGCGATTGAACAATCGCAGAAAGCCACAAGGGTTTTCCGTCGCCTACAAGATTTGCGCAAAGGTAACCCCGTTATTATGGGCAGAGATGCCATGCTTGTTAACCAAGCGTATTTATGGGATGATAAGCAACGGTGGACTGAAAAAACCGCCGAATTGTGTGACGAGCTTGAAAAGCGAGCTGAGCGCAAAGAATGGGTTTGCCCGCCCGATACTCCGCGGGTTCTGGTAACAGGAACTCCAATGTTTTGGCCTGATAGCTGGAAAGTGCCGAATCTAGTTGAGGAAGCAGACCCGAAAGGCATCATAGTTGCAGACGAGCTCTGTAGCGGTGAACGGATCCTAAATGACCCTGTCGGCGTTGATGAATGGACAATGGATGACATGTTAAACGCGATCGGTGAACGCTATCTCATGGCTTCGACCTGCCCCTGCTTCACGTCCAGTGACGGGAACGAAGATCGCATCAATTGGCTCCTAAACAAAGTTAAAGAAGCCAACGTTCAAGGCGTCATCTATTACGTGACCCGTGGCTGCATGCTTTACGCTATGGAGTACACACGTATCAAGAAGGCACTAGACAAAATCAACATACCAATGTACTACCTGGACACCGAATACACACGCGAAGACGTGGGACAAATGAAAACCCGCGTTGAAGCCTTTCTTGAAATGCTAACCGCCAGAGTCGACACATAGGAGCCAACTTAATGATAACTCTGGGATTAGACCTCGGCACGCAAAGGGTAAAAGCAGTTATCCTAAAAGACTGCGTCGTCGTCGCACGAGGACAAGCTTTCTCAGGCTTTGACGCTGCAAAAGCAGCGGAAGAAGCAATATCCAAAGCGTTAGCAGATGCAAACCTCGAGCAACAAGACATAGTGTACTCCGTGGCAACGGGTTCATCAATGGAAAACGCGCCGAAAACAGACAGTGTCATAAGTATGATGGGCGCTGACGCAAAAGCAGGTGTCTGCCTTTGCCCCAAGGCCCGAACAATAATTGACATCGGCGCGGAAGAAGCCAGAGCGATCAAGTGCGATGAAAAAGGTGTGATGATGGATTTTGTCATAAATGAAAGATGCGCAGCAGGGGCAGGAGCATTTATCGAATCAATGGCAAGGGCGCTGGAAGTTAAACTCGAAGACATGGGTCCCCTTTCCCTCAAAGCGGAACGTGCAAGCCCGATAAACGCGTCCTGCGTTATCTTTGGCGAATCCGACGTTGTCTCGCTCATCCACCGGCAAGAGTCCAAACCCGAAATCGCTCGCGCTGTCTTCGACGCAATGGCCGACCGAATAAGTTCAATGGTTCATAGACTAGGCGTAAATCTCGAGGTAGTGCTAATCGGCGGGGTAGCAAAAGACGTAGGTTTTATCGCAGCTCTGAAGAGGAAACTGGGGGTTGAGATTCTTATTCCGGAATTTCCCGATTACGCAGGCGCATTAGGCGCAGCATTAACAGCGGCAAACCGTGCAAAGGAGCCTTAAAAATGAAAGAGCCAAGTAGCGTGAAAGATGAGTGTGAGTTTTGGCGTTGGCGAGAATACAACCGAGTTATCGAAGGCAAAGAGTGGAAAAGTAAGGACATCATCACCGCAGGCGTTGATGTCGGCTCAGTCGGATCCAAAGCCGCCATAATGATAAACGGCGAAGCTTACTCATGGGGCATTACCCGAACGGGCTCCAACAGTCCCGAGAGTGCAACCAAAGTTCTAGGCATAGCACTTCAAGGAACGAGCTTGAAAGCCAGCGACCTCAAATACATCGTCGGCACAGGCTACGGACGAGTTAACGTTCCAATGGCAAACAAAGCCATAACAGAAATCGCCTGCCACGCAAAAGGCGCAAATTATATCTGGGGACCCAGTGTGCGAACGGTGCTTGACGTTGGTGGACAGGACATTAAGGCCATACGTAGCGACGAAACAGGCAGAGTTGTCTCCTTCTTAATGAACGATAAATGCGCCGCCGGAACGGGCAGAGGCATGGAGGTCTTTGCTGACCTAATGCAGATACCTATTGAAGAAATCGGCGCCATCTCGCTTAAAGTTGACGAAGAGCCCGCGCCAGTAAGCTGTACCTGCGTGGCTTTCGCAAAAACCGAAGCGATCGGGCTCCTACGCAAGGGTTGGTCAAAAGAAAAAGTCCTTGCTGCTTACACCCGCGCAATGGCTGTACGCATGGCTAATCTCATCAATAGGGTGGGCTTAGAAAAAGAACTTGTCATAACGGGCGGACAAAGCAAAAACATCGGAATCGTTTCCCGAATAGAAGCCGTCCTCGGCGTCAAATGCCTACCAATGCCTAACTGGCGCGAGAAAGGCTTAGACCCCATGGTTGCAGGAGCTTTCGGAGCTGCACTCTTCGGCAAAGCCCTCTACGAAAAAGCGCAGAAAGCTAAGGAGGCTTGAGCGGCTTTATCACGCATTATGGCTACAGCGACGGATCAGGCGAATACTTCATAACAATTGATACCGACAAATGCTCAGGCTGCGGCAAATGCGTCAAAATTTGTCCGCAATCTGCACTTCAGATGGAATCCATGTTCATTGACCTTGAAGACAAAACCGTGGCCTCAGTCACGGAAGAGCACCGCAAAAAAATAAAATACACATGCGCTCCTTGCAAACCTGAAAGCAACAACACCCCCTGCGTCTTAGCTTGCGACTACAAGGCAATCAATTGTACATGTAAACCCTAGCAGAAAAAATAAAACAATAGAAAAGCGCTAATGCGCGATAACTGTGGACGAAGCGAAAGTGCCACCTCTTGTACTTACGATAGTTAATGTGTAGTCATTTCCCTTGGTAACGCCAGTTAAGGTAAGATGCCCTGAGCCGATTTGCATTAGAGTCCCAGATGAAGGAAGCGACACAGAATACGGTGAAGTTGCGGATGGAGTAACTGTTTTAACCACATTTCCATTTGCATCTTTTATTATGATACTTGAGACAGAGACACTGACGCCATTTTTGCTCTCAGCATACACGCTCACTACTCCAGTTCCTGCTCCATTAGCGTTTATTTGAGCGGCTAATACGGAAACTCTTTCTGTTACCGCTGTTTCCCCTGCAGTCATAGTCGCAAAAGTTCCACTAGTAAACATATAAACGACTGAGCTCGCAATAACAGCAATTGCGATAAGTAAAAGAGTTGCGAATATTGGCGAAATAGCTTTAAAACTTCGTATAAAAATTTTCATTTTCCTTTCTATCCCCGCGCTTGTTGTTCACTGATATTTTATTCTAAAGTCTGCATTTAAGTAATGTTGCTAAACTCGAAATACATCGGAAAAATAATACCCAGTATTTCGAAATATTGGAAGTCAAATAGCAACGAATGTGTATTTGAAACGAAAGAGCAAACATCTAACCAAAGAGGATTTAATTTTTGTCTTCAGGTTAGTCCAGAGGTACAATGTTTTTTTTGCTCATATTTTCTTCGGACAAATCACGCAATAGATTCGCATTAAGTTTCGATATCCAATTGGAAAACACGATGAAGAACTTATGGCTATAGCTCTTGCATACAAGGCGCCATTTCAAACCTTAATCAAAAAAACCGCAAACCCAACCTTTAGACAAAAAAAAACAAGCCAACTTTCAGCTTCTTGCAGCTGCTCCCTTTAATGTTCGATTGTTGAAGTCGAAGCGTAGGAGACGGTGTTGGCATTTGGTGTTTTTGCAGCCGTAGAGATAGAGGTTGGGATTGCCGTGGTTGACGGTTAGTGGTTGGGTTGTTTGTTTGCAGTTTAAGCATTGTGGAGCTCGGACTTCATCGTTTTGGATGTAGCCTCGCAGGAGCGTGACGCTCCATTGTTTCTCCTTAAATTGTGGGGTAAGCACCAAAATTCACTTCGGAAAAGGGGATTGCACGCGCATTTACGGCTAAATCTGCGCCTCCAAACATGCGTATAGACGCATAAAACAATTTGTGATTGCAACAACCCAACAACATCTGTCAAAAACACGGCGAAAAAATCCACCAAACCGGCCAACCACCAACAATTCCTTGCCGACCAACAGGGAAAAACTTCAAAACCCAAGCCGCAACCCGCCAAAAACCAATAAGTCCCTACCAACTCTTCGGTGGTTTTGTTTTTGCGTCTTTATTTTGGATTAGTAAGGGGATTTCATAAATTAGTTAAATGCAGTTTGCCTATTTTGCTTTATATTTGGAGGATAAAAACTTGAAAAATCTTGATGAAAAAGACAGAAAAGAGCTTGAAGCCAAAATGGCAAGCGCTTTTGAAGATAATATCGTTGAATTGCCGACAGAATTGCGTGAAATATTGCTAGATGACATGGTTACAGCCTTCGAAAATAGACTAAATGTGTTAAACCGTGCGACTCAAAAACCCCAAAACTAAACCCCACATATGGACTTTAATATTGATTATTAATACATAAATGATTTATATACAAAGCGATGACTAACTAAAAAAAGAGGAGTTTAAGTGCGTCGATCAAAACTGGAAATGTATGTTGACATCCTATCTGTTCTAGCTCACAGAGGACCATTGAAACTGACCCACGTAATGTACAAGGCAAACGTGAACTGCAGCGTCCTCAAAGAATACCTTGACTTCCTCATAAAACAGGGCCTGGTGGAAGAACGCACCGTCGGCAAGCGCCGTCTAGTCTATGCCGTCACACAACGAGGAATAACGGTACTCAAATACTTCAAGGAACTCAAACAAGTCCTACCTATTGTAGAGGAAGCCAGAAACCAAGCACCAATCCCCTACTAAATCCCCCCTTCATTCCCCCAAATTCTTATAATTTCTTAAAAACAAAATTTTCAATCAACAACCCATTAATTTTAATCGGCAATTCTCGCATACAAAACCGGTTATGATCTTCAATCACTTGTTTCAAATCCATACTGTCGTTTCGTAATACTTAATAAACACGTAGGGGAACTGTACATGTGCAAAACAAGTCGGGGGTCTAAGTATTAAGGAGCAAATTTCCACTAAAGGGCCGATAGCGATTCTTGAGAAGATTGAGGAGAGTTTAGAGAGATTGAATCAGAAGATGGAAGTTATTATTGAGATTCAGAAAAGTGGTGATGTTCGTAACGGCGCAGTTTTACCTGACGCATCTTTAGATGTTATGACGTTGCTTTCTATGCCAGATCATCTTCGCAAGACTGCGATGACGATTTGTAGATTGGGACGGGCAACTGCTGAGGAAATTTCTGAATCAACAACTCGTGCCCGCGCAGTTGAAAGCGCGTATCTTAACCAGCTTGTTATTATGGGTTACCTCAAAAAAGAGCGGAAGGGCAGGAAAGCCTACTTTTTCGTAGACCCCGAAACGAGGAGTTGAAAGAAATGAGCAAAATAATTGCGGTTCACTCCTACAAAGGTGGCACAGGAAAAACGCTTTTGTCAGTGAATTTGGCGGCTACGTTTGCCAAGCTCGGCAAAAAAGTTTGCGTTTTTGACCTTGACTTCCGCGCGCCAAGTCTCTTCGCCATCCTCAAGGCTGAAGGCACTCAATACTGGTTTAACGATTACCTCAACAACACCGCAGACATTGGCAAAGTCCTAATCGACTTGAGCAGCAGAGTCACCGGAAAAGGCAAACTCTACGCATCCCTCGCCAACCCCGCCACCGAAGCCATCAGAGACATGTCGTCAAAAGACAGGAAATGGGAAATGCGCGCATTGGGACGCTTGCTTGCCCTAAAGGAAACCCTCCTTGCTAACCAAAAATTTGATTACCTCTTCTTTGACACGTCTCCAGGATTACAATACTCGTCGATAAACGCGATTGTCGCCGCGGACTTCGTAATCGTCGCCACAACAGGCGACCGCTCAGATGTAGACGGAACCAAACGCATGCTATCAGAACTCTACAACCTCTTCGAGAAAAAAACGGGGTTAGTCCTCAATAAAGTACTCGACGCATCCGCCACTGCCAAAAAGGCAGAGATGAGCGCCAAAACCAAAGACGCCTACCACGTTCCACTACTCGGCTTGGTCCCATGCTTCTGCGAGGTTCTGCGAGCCGAAGGCAACTTCATTTTCGCCGAAGACAAACCTGACCACCCATTCACCAAGATACTTACGGAAATGGCCAAAAAAATAGAAACTGACCAGTTAGACTAACCGACAAAATCCAACGATTTTTCTTTTTCAAAATAATTTTAGAGACATGAAAATTGCTGTCGTTTCGTTGTATCCAGCTCACACCTACTGCAAAGGAAACGCCCAAGTTTGCTTATGCATAAACTTGCATTTCGGCGCTTTTACTCTTGGATCCATAAATCAAAAGGGACCCCTTGCCTTCATCCAACAGCAACCCATAACTTCTTACGAGAGCCGCTACGTCCGAGAGGTTATTTCCTTCCAAAACCACATTTATCCTAAGCTCAAAATCCTTCCCATAAAGCGTATTCGGCGACAAAGAAATACTGCTCACAAAAGCGTCTGGTACACACTTGCAAATCTCCTTAAAAACCTTAACCGCCTCGCGCCTCCGCATGACCCTACCACGCAAATAGTAGAGTAACATTGGATCTGCTTAAGGCAGTTGTTGTCAACCTCACGTGAAAAACCAGAAAAAGAAACTTCAAGACAACATACTTTTTAGACAGAACAGCATGGCAACCCAACTTGGAAATACAACCAACATATATTCGGGAAAAAGTTAATCCCTATATTAAAAACTGCGAAGACTCACCAACCTGATTCTACAGAAAAAAGTCCTAAGAGAACTCTCATTGCAATTCCCTTTTTACTAAGAACACACGATCAATTTACCACGGCAAAAACTCAGAATCGAGCGTTGTGTTACGTTGTATGTTTTTTAACCTGTTTTGCGGTTTATGGGTGGAGACAGTATCTGATGGATAGATCAGCAATTATTCTAGCTGAGGATTCCCAAGGCAAGTTCAGCGAAGACAAGGCTTTTTTGAATCTTGATAACAAGCGACTGTTGAACCATGTGGTTGACAGTGTTAAGGGGTTCGTCGGCGAAGTACTTGTGGTTACAAGTTCAATAGAGCAGTCAGACCTGTACGCGAAGCTAGTTTCATCTGCCAAAGTCAAATTCGTAGTAAGTGATGGCGAGCCACAGGGGGACCTAGCAGCTGCCCTAGTGGGTTTTGAAGCTTCCCTGGGCGATTATTCTTTGCTTTTGCCGTTTGATGCGCCGTTTGTTTCCAGGGAAGTTGGGTGCCTGCTTTTCGAGTTGGCTGAAGGTAAGTCGGCAGTTGTTCCCCGATGGCCTGACTGCAAGATTGAGCCGCTACATTCAGTTTACAATAATGTACAAGCGTGTGAGGCTGCGAAGAAGGCTTTGGCGGCGGGCGAACTGACTACGGATGCAATTGCAGGTTGTATGCGGGGGGTGCGTTACGTTTCAACGATGGTTATCGAGCAATTAGACCCTGATTTCCGAACTTTCTTCCGGATATGCACGGTACTGGATCTCAAGAAAGCTGCCGTAATGCTGAAGCCAAGAAGAAAGCAATAGCTTGTCTGCTTGTTGCAGTTACATGTAAATCACATCATTTTTTATTGCCGCTGTGTGCAATCCTTTTAGTCATCGCAAAAGGATGCGTTAAATTCATTGCGCTTAGCAAGTGTATGGTTGATTAAGCGCAGCGAAGTTAAAAGTTCCCCACGCTCTTCCGAACCCCCATTTTTTAGCTTGCGCCTAAGTCAGGAGCTATCATTTGCCAAAAATTTTTTAAAAAATAAAACTTGTTGAAGACCCAGCATAAGCATCTCTTGTTTTCCCGAGGTTACTTCTTTAGGGACAAGACGCGAAGTCTTCTTTGCAAAATTCCATGTCTAAGTCTCCTTTTTGGAAAGGAAGATTCAGCAGTGGCTCATTTCAGCGGAAAAGTTTTGAATATAACCCCAAGCAGCTTGTAGTGGTCAAAGGCAAAGAGGAGTATGTCTGCACTTTGCGACTCTTCAGATTAGCTTCCCAAGATGCGGAAACAACACCGCCAACGTTTTGCAGGTTCAAACTCAAGGGTCAGATGAATCGTCAACCCAGTTTTTCCGCTACGTAGAAAGCTGCTATACCTATCGAGAATATACTTAAACAATAGGGCGGGCGGAACCGCTGAGGCTAGCGCGGCACAGCCACATACGTTAATACCCTAGCTTAGATTCGGGTTAGGTATTAGGTGAAAAACTTTTGGCTGAAGACAAAAAGAAAATGTATTATTATTACGCGGGAAAAGAAAAGAAAGCTGGCGAAATCAAAAAAAGATCCGAAGGCGAAATGGCTCCGTACCCGATAAGGCGCGATTTTGACACTATGATGGAGCGGTTCCAAAAAGAATTTGACGATTTCTGGGAGATGCCGCCTAGGCTGAAACATTGGATGCGTATGGCACCCGGGTTCCCAATGATGAGGGAAATGGCGATGCCCACCGTGGATTTGGAGGACCGCGGCAAAGACTACAGGGTATCAGCAGAGCTGCCGGGCTTCAATAAAGAAGATATCAACATCGAAGTCGCCGAAGACGCAGTGACGATTTCCGCCAAGAAAACCCAAACTGAAGAAGAGAAAAACAAGAACTACATCCGCCGCGAAAGATCCGCACAGACATATTACCGAAGAATCCAGCTGCCTGAAAAAATAATTTCCGACAACGCGAAAGCTAACCTAAAAGACGGCGTACTCGAAATCACATTGCCCAAAAAGGAAACCAAAGAAACCAAAAAAATACCTATCTCGTAAGGGGTTTTCCCAGTTTCCAAATCTTTTGCACCGAGATTTTTCTGCCCTTCAGTGGGCGCTATTTTTGTTGTGAACTTTTGTGGCTATGCTTCCTTGAGGCACTTCTTGATGGCGTTCACTTTGTCCGCCATATTTCTCGGTTTGTCTCTTCGATCATCTATTCGCAGCGTTGACGATATTCTTTTTGCGCCCATTTCTACGAGGGCTTGATGGGCTCTGCGGACTGCCTCAAAGATGGTGCTCAACTCACTTGCTGCGAGAATCGTGCCCATAGACGTCACATCAAAAGTCAACCCATCCACATTCCGGAACGCCCGGACGGCAGCGGCCACATAACGGCTAACGCTTGTTTCGCCAGTGCCAACTGGCGCGATGCTAAACTCAGCCATAACAAGACACTTTTTTTCCAAACTGAACACGCTCGGCCTCAACTATTTTGTGATGGACATATTAAGTTTCTCAAGAGACATTAATGGCGATTTGGGTAGGCTTTTGTTTTCGCGTCAAAAGAAGAGATACCGTGAGACAGAAAACGACCATAAAAGCCAATGCCAACGCCGTGTAGGACAAACCGATTTGGCGGTTAAGAACCTCGTAGACACCAACAAGCCCGAACACCACAAATATAGCTGCTGAAACCCACTTAAGAATTCTTTCGGGAATATGCTTACCAAGGACAACGCCAAGTGCAATCCCCACGCCGTCTGCAACGAGCATACCCAAAACAGCGCCGAACAGAACTGCGATGGCGCTTTGGTATTCGGCCGCTAGGCTGATTGTAGTAAGTTGTGTTTTGTCTCCGAACTCCGCGATGAAAAAGGCTGCGGCTACCGTTCCCACGACTCCAAAACGGCTCGATTTGGTGTTTTCTTCTTTCGGTCTTTCAGGTTTCAGAGTCCACAGGCCAAACCCGATGAAGCTAAGAGACGCCGCAAGAGAAATCACGTCGAGGGGAACGAAAGCGGTTATGACTTGGCCAATTGCTACCATGATTGCGAAATTCGCCACGGTCGCGACAAAGATTCCCAGAAGCACTTTGTACGGGTTATGTTTCGCAGCGAGAGACATAGCTATAAACTGGGTTTTGTCGCCCATCTCTGCCACAACAATGAGGGCGAATGAGGCTGTGAAAGCGGCAACGCTAAAGAGCAACACGGTATTTCAACCTGGTTCAACAGGTTAATTTTTTCTCGCCTGTTTATTTACCTTCTATAACCCTGCGACGTTACAGTGGGGGTTTAGCGATGTTTTGGCTATTAAGTGTCTTCATCCAAAGCTTGAATTCCTCGCCCGGAGGTGCATCTTGGAAAAGCTGCTTACGCCTCGACTCCAAAAACAGATTTTCTTCGCCTGCGTACTCCGCCGCCGTTAAGATGCTGTGTCCCGCTGTTGATGCCGCCTCAAAAACCCCTTTCAGCTTGCCCATCCAAGCTTCATCCCGAAGGACATGGTGTTCAATGATAGTGACGGGAACCGTTGCAACAATCTGTTCGAGATTCCGAAGAGCGTGCGCTATCTGGGACTTTTCAACTCGCGCGCCTTCCAGATACAGCGGTGGTCCACCTAGCATAATCAAAGTGGGTTCAACCTCCAAAACTGCATTAAGCGTCGCCTCTGCCATAGGTCCCTGAACGTCGGGAGCGAACATGAACCTTTGATCCGCGTATTCAACGACCGTCATTATAACCCAACCCAGTATCGAGTTCTCTGAGCCGTGAGCAACGGGTTCGGAGAAGTGAAGCTGTGTTTTGCCGTAAGTAAAGGTTTTGCCGTCAACTGCCGCAAGGGTTTTAGCGTATTTGCCACCTGTCTGCTGGAACATCCAAGCGCGTTGACGTTGGCTTGGGTTAATTTGCATCCGCGGGTTCTTCGCTAGCAAAGTTTTGCCCAGATAGATTTGCCTTGCAGTCTGGTTTGCCTCGGTCCAGTTGACTAGCCAATCCTCAAACGAGGGCGTGTAATGGTCAAAATGATAATGGCTTATCGTCACTACTTGGGCGCGCTCGGCTGCTTTTGCGATTTTTTTGCGCGATTTGATTATAGCTTGGAACTCGGCGGGATGCGGCGGCAAACCAAAGCGCCAGGGGCAAAGTGAAACCCCAGCATCCAAGAGCACCACGACATCAGGCGTTTCCACAAGCGTACACATCGACCGAACCCCGAAACTCTCTGCCGCCAACGGAGAAACCTGAATACAGCTCAAAGGACTGCTGGCTTTCTGGTTAGTCAAATGGGGTCACGTCGGAAATTTTGCTATTTGCCTATTGGCCGCGGCGTACTAAATGGTTTACGCTCTGGGCTCACCACGCTTTTTCGTGGGGATTTTGTCAACAAAATGTAGCTATCTGAACCGAGCGAAAGACCTGCCCCCTCGTGCCGATAACTGCTGAATCAAATAACAATTCTATGCACCGATTTTTTTAGCCAGTTCTCCGATGGGAACGATTGTTTGTTCTCTCTTTGCTAGGTTCCTAAGCATTACCGCGCCCCCCTTGAGTTCACGTTCACCTACGATGACCGCGTAATCCACTTTGCGTTTGTCAGCATCTTCCAAAGCTTTCGCCATCTTGCGACCCATAACCTCAAACTCAACTATCACGCCCGCCTGCCTCAGCTGCTGAGCAATTTTCAGCGCCTCAACCTTAAGGACATCGTTGACTGCGAGCACAAGAATCCGTTTTTCCTCTTCGGTTCCCACTTTTGCGTTTTGCGTTTGAAGCGCTAAAGCGATGCGGTCAATTCCGTGGGCGCAGCCCACTGCGGGGGTCGGTTGGCCGCCGAACAATTCAATAAGCTTGTCGTATCTGCCGCCTCCGCCTAACGCAATATCCAATTCAGGAATGTAAATTTCGAAAATCATCCCTGTGTAATACTCAAGCCCCCGTGCAAAAGCGGGTTCCACAAATTTGACGGGGCATCCGCTCTCAACAACAAGTTTGAGAATGTCGCATAGGTTTTCCGCGGCAACTTCCGCCATCTCATAACCCGCTACATATGCCTTGACTTTCTCTATAGTTTTGAAGCAATCGTCAGTTTTCAGCTGCAATAATCCTTCAAGCAGGTCTCGGCATTTTTCCGTCGGCGCCAGTTTGAAGGCTTCGTCATACTCCTTCTTGTCCATGAGCTGCAAAATCGTGTTCTGGGTTTTTTCTTCAACACCCTCTTGGCTGAGAATCCCACGTACAACGCCGATGTGTCCGATTTTGAAGGCGTAGCCGCGCAGACCCAGAGACTTCATGAATGTGTCGGTTAGTAGGACGATTTCGGCATCGGCTTCAGGTCGGCTTGAACCCATCAACTCGAAGTTTGACTGATAAAACTCTCGGTAGCGTCCTTTTTGGGGTTCGTCGTAGCGGTAGACGCTGCCCGCAGAAAACATCCTTAGCGGCTTTGGCTCGTTCTTGAGAGCCGTTGTGGCTAGCCGCGCAATTGATGCGGTAAATTCTGGGCGTAGCGCCACTTGGCGCTCACCCAAATCCTTAAAGATGAACATGCGCTGGCGAATTTCCTCGCCCGACTTGGCGCTTAACAGCTCAAAAGACTCAACAACTGGGGTAACCACTTCTTTGTAACCGTAAAGCCGGGCTGTTTCCCGTGCTTTACCGATAATCCTTATAAAGGCTTGGGCATCTTCGCCGAGCAAATCGCGCATTCCGCGAACAGTTTGAAAAGAAGGCATGAGGTTTTTCTCCATTGCTTAAAAGGACACAATTATTCTTTTAAACTCTCTGATGGGGCTTGAAAGCTACAGTTCCACCGACTTATCAATGCACTATCCGTCTTACTGATAGAAAAAACTACGCTGCATTCAGTTTCGGCAAAAGAAACAAGCGCCAAATCAAAGATCACAAAAAATAGGGAAAAGTGTGTTTGGCGGGTCAAAGCACCTTTTGGACCAGACGCGCGCAAGGTTCTCATTTTGGGCTAAGTAGCCTCCGTGTCCTGCCAATGTTGACCCAGCCAATTGTTTTCCGTTGGGGGTATTTTTCCCGTTTTAATTGTACCTGAATCTTTCAATAAAGGGCTTTTTGATGGTTTTTTTGTACTTCGAAGTTCAAGAAAATTAATCGCACAAAAAAACAATGGCAATTAGAAGAGAAAAGCCAACTTGCCACAATAATTTCACATTTTTATGGGATGCAGTTGCAAAAAACAGGCCATAATATTCATTTTTGCTCCGTGCATGTGTCGATTTTCATGTGTATTCTTGAGTTTTCACGACGCCGTTATCGAATGTTGGTCGAACCGCGGGTTCTCGAAAGAAAATCGAGCCAACTCATTTTAGCTTGTGTCCTTATACTTTTATGCTCATACGCCTAGCAAAGCTAAAAAATCACCAAGAAGTACTTGGGAACAAGTTATATATGGAATAGCGGAGTTACTTTTTTAGAGCTTGTTCTATGCGTTAGCCCACCGAGAGATGTGGAGGTTAAAAAAAATTATGAGCAAATCGGTTGTACCTAAACTAAAGATAAGTGAGATATCTCAGATCGGAATCGTTGTCAGGGATTTGCGGAAGGCAGTGGATAACTATTGGATGACCTTTGGAATTGGCCCTTGGCAGGTAGTCAAAATGGAACCGCCGATTCTCAGGGAAGTGACTCTGCGGGGGAAACCCGTTGGGACATCAATGCTGGCGGCAGTTGCACAAAGTGGTAACATTCAACTGGAACTTATTCAGCCCCTCGATGGTCCGAGCATCTGGAAGGAGTTCCTGGAAGGAAGGGGTGAGGGTCTCCATCACGTTCAGCCGCTTGTTCAAGACCCTAAAGTTGTTCTCGCCGCACTCAGGGAAATGGGAGTTAACGTACTCATGAGTGGCAAGATCGGTGACAACGTATTCCACTACATGGATACTGAGCCACTTCTGGGAATAATTTGCGAGGTTATCGATACCGGCTCGCAAAAGTTGTAATCGAGCCCAATCATGCGAATAAACCACTGACCAAATACACAAGAGAATTACTCCCTAAGCAATCAGCAGCTGGTGCAAGCAAGTAATTCTCTCTGGCTAATTTGATCTAGGAAAATTTGCCAAGTACTAAACGAAAAAATTTTGGGACGCCGGTCGTCGTTACTTTCTTTTTAGATCAAGTAGTCTTCGAATTGCAATATTCCTTGAATTATGAGATAAGCGCCAACGAGGAATGACAAAAACTGTGGAAGCGTCCCCACAAAAATCCCGAAGAGAATATTGATCAAAGCATGCACAGGCTTTGAAACGTCAACGCCATTCTCTCTAGAGCTTTTTCAATTCCCTCAATCATGCATTAAACCTCTGCAGTTATCGGAGGCGCTGATTTGCAAAAAAAAAAATTAAGAAAAAAAAGAAAAAACGGGTTCTTTTTGTTTTAACCAACGATCTGCGTTATATCTTTGATTATTGTTTTTTCTACCTCTCGAGTCCAAAGCATTTCGGGCACGTCAACAGCTAGAAACAGCCAAGTTAGGAGAATGGTTTCGACTGCTACAACGCTTAAGTTTTGAATTAACTTGCCTATGCCGACATGGATTGTGAAATCGTTAGGTTGTCCCGCTATTAAGATTGTAAATGCCCTATTCGCGTCGATTATGCCTCTCAAAACTCCGGCTTTTTGCGCTTGAATGATGATACCCAAGGGAGCAGTGGTTGACTGCGTTTTATAGCCTTCAGCGATTAATTTTTGAATAATCTGTTGCGATAGCTGGTTCAATTCCTTGTTTTTTCCTTGAAAGCGAATAACTTTTTCAGAGTAGTGGTCAGGTTTAATTTTTGTTTCTTGCATTTTAGTGGTTCCTCAATCGAACACTCTTAAAATCATTTATAACGGTATGTTGTCGTTGCTCGACCATCACAAACAGATGATCTGATTGACCTGTGATAACACTTCCTTTATCTTAATGCCGAAGTTAGTCCATGCCTTGGCCCATTTAACCCTTGAACTCATTTTATAGACGTCAATTCAAACTCAAAAGTAGCTGAGACGCGGCAGCTTATAGTTTGCGAGCTTCCACTTCTAGGCGGATCATGCCGACATGAACCAGACCTGACTCATCAGCGGGATGCGCTTTCAGGTAGCGGTCAACGATTTCTTGGACGAATTTTGCCCTGAGTTCGATTGGAAGCCTGTCGGTGAATGGCAGCCACGTTGTTCGTACCCACCCAGCTAAGCCTTCAGCACCGTTATGTTTCATATCTCGGGGAAAAAGCTCAACCCGTTCGGCTACTAAACCAGCCTCTTGTAAGAGAACTCGGTATTCTTCTGGGTCGAAGAAGCCATAGGGAAACGGCATTTGGCTGAAAAACGCGTGCCACGGCTCCAAATCAGCCAATTCGCTAAGGATGCACAGTACATCTTTAGCGTTACCTTTGCCAGCCATCTGAAAAAGCAGCCTACCGCCTGGTTTTAGGCTTCTTTGAACGCCATCCAAAACGGCTTTTTGGTCGACTATCCAGTGCAATGCGGCATTAGAGAATGCTATATCAAATTGTGATCGAAAAGTGAGCGTTCTCGCATCCAACATTTGAAAAGACAGGTTGGGATAATTTTTCGGGGGGAAGAAACTTTGCGCAAGGGTTATCATTTTTTCTGAGCTGTCAACTCCCACCACCCAGCCTCCGGGTAGGCACCGTGCGAGCTCTGCGGTGATTTTTCCGTCGCCGCAGCCGATGTCCAACATTGCTTCGTTTCCGTTGAGTTCTAGTTTGGGGATAAGTTCTTTAGCCCATTGGAACTGGTTTTGGCTGTTTATAGCGTAATCTTGAGCGTTCCAGTTGTAAGGCTGAGTTGTGATATCTTGCATCTCCTATTTGAATGCCATTTGCGAGAGGGAATAATAAACGATTTCTCCTCGGCGGTTCATCACGGCCAGCACCATCTCTTTCTTTTGGCTTTGAACCTGGCGCAAAGCATCAGCCATCTGGTCTATGCCCAATGGTTTTCCCTCTTGGATGCTCAAAACCAAATAAGGCGCTGTATCCTTGCCATACCCGCCGCGCTCGTAAACCCGAAAGTCAATGCCACCGCCGAAACCTTCTCGCGCAACGTAGCCTCGGCTTCTCAGGTCGCGGTAGACCATGTAGCTAACCCAAGCGTTCTCGTTTACGACTTCGTAGCAACGGAGAAGACCCTGGAAATCCACCGCTTTAGCTTTGCTATCTTTGACTTCAAGCATATCCTTATCCGCAAGATAGAGCGCTTCAAAGAAGGTAAGTGTGAAAATTTTCTCCGCCAGCGTGCCGTATCCGCGGGAGTTTAGTGCGTCGATGCTGCTTTGTTCTGCTACCACTACGCCTTTTTCCGCGAGGGTGCCGTTTGTTCGAAATTCTGGCGGCGAGGGTTTTTTGTTCTCGGTCATAGGTTAGATCACCGTAGCAGGCTTCATTTTGGGGTTGTCGGCTCTTTAACGTTATGCTTGGCGAAAACCTATTTTACTCCAATTCTAAGAAACTGATAAATTGGTTTATGCTGTAACTGGATGTTTAGGTGTCAGTTTGGTTTCTGAAAAAGGCGGGCGTATTCTTGGGTGTCAAATTGCTACGTCAAATTCCGTGAAAATGCATAAGCTGCGAAGGTTCATGGCGTCGCTTTCAATTGAAGAAGGAAGAGGGGCCGAGTTTGTTTCGGTCTACGTGCCTCAGGAATCATCTGTAGATAACATAGTGGCAAACCTGAAGTGTGAGTTGGATTCCGTCGAAATAAAATATGAAGATGCAAGAGACGTTATGAATCGCCTTCAAGAAGCCCTCAAAAACGTGATCCAGCGTTTAAAAATGCTGAAGGAAATCCCGGAGAACGGATATGCACTTTTTGCTGGAACATTCTCAGCGAACGATTTAGAGGTCGAAATGTTGAACGTCGAAGAGCTTGTACCGCCGGAACCGATAGTTGCCTATCTTTGCCGGGTCGACAATCATTTCCACTTGGAGCCGCTGAGAGAAATGCTGAGAAGCCAAAAAGTTGTGGGAATCTTAACCGTGGATTCCAAGGAAGCCAGCTTCGGATTACTCAGCGGTGAACGCTTCGATTTTATCGAGAATATCACGTCAGGGATTCATGGGAAGTCTGGGAAGGGGGGCTCAAGTCAAAGGCGCTATGAACGTGAACGCGATATGGCAGTCACATATTTTTTCCATCGGATCGCGGAGCATGCAACGAAGGATTTTTTGGAAATCCATAAGGTTACGGCGTTGGCGGTGGGAGGACCTGGTCCGACAAAACAGGATTTCTTGAAGGGCGATTTCCTGAATTACGAGCTCAAGAATAGGCTTGTAAGCGTGGTTGACACGCAATCAACTAGTCAAGAGGGGGTGCGAGAAGTGCTTGAGAAATCGGCTGATGCGTTGAAGAACATGTGTGCGCCTGAGGAAAAGATGATGATGCAGCGGTTTCTGGGAGAATTAGGCAAGGAACATGGGTTGGCTACTTACGGGTTAGATTCAGTTTTGACTGCTCTCAATAGGAGCGAGGTCGAAGTTGCGTTGGTGACAGATTGCACGGACATGACTGAAATCGTGGCGGTTTGTAAAAGATGCGGATATTTGCGAGCAAAGATTGTGCCTAAGGCGCATAAGCAGCTCACTATTCAGGAAATGGCGTCGCATCCATGCGAGAAATGCCGCGGCGTTGAATATATCGTGGAAGAGAAAGATATTGTTGATGTACTGGAGGATTTGGCTTCGCAAACAAACGCGGCGGTTGAAGTGATTTCTACCGAGTCGGAGGAAAAAGCAAGGCTCGCTGCTCTAGGCGGATTTGGTGCTATCCTAAGATACAATCCCAGATAAAAGGAAGCGATCGCGGAAACCTCTTTCCAGATTATTCCACTGGTGCGGTTTTCGTAAATTCGCCGTAGTCTTTGGGGTAGTAAACTTGGGTTTCGCAGATTATGGCTGACACGTATTTGAGTGGAGTAATGTCGAAAGCGGGGTTCATTACTTTGGCGCCGTCAGGTGCGATTTGTACTGAGCCGACGTGGGTGACTTCTTCTGGTTTGCGCTCTTCAATCACCACATCCTCCGACGTGTGTGCCAGATCGAAAGTGGATTTAGGTGCCGCAACATAAAACGGAATACCATGCTCATGCGCCAGCACCGCGACTGAGTAAGTTCCAATTTTGTTTACGACGCCATCTTGCACGATGCGGTCAGAACCTACGATAACCTTGTCAACGAGTCCTCTGCTCATGACGTAACCCGCCATGTTATCCGTTATCAAAGTAACAGGTATCCCATCACGCATAAGCTCATAAGCCGTAAGCCGCGCACCTTGAAGAAGCGGTCGGGTTTCATCGGCGATAACCTCGATTTTTTTGCCTTCTTCCCAAGCCGCGCGGATAACACCCAATGCCGTGCCGTATTCGACAGTAGCCAATTCGCCGGCGTTGCAATGGGTCAAAATCGTGTCCATATCTTCTATGAGTACGGAGCCATTTTTGCCGATGGCACGGTTCTGAGATGCGTCTTCATCAGCAATACTCTGCGCGTCCAAAATCACCGCCTGCTTTATGGCTTCAACACCGCCCTTAGTGCTTCGTGCTTTACCCAGAACTCGGTCTACCCCCCAGAAAAGATTCACCGCGGTTGGACGCTGCCGCTTGATTGTGGCGCCAGCATCCTCAAGTTCAGAAAGAAGTCTTTCTCTGACTGTGGCATTCGAATGGTAAGCTGCTAACGCAACGGCGAAACCTGCCGCAGCACCCAGCAGAGGGGCACCCCTGACGCGCAGGTTTTTTATGGCTTCGGCCATTTGCTCAACCGTCTTAATTTCCAAGATAACTTCTTTAAGGGGAAGTTTGGTTTGGTCGGGGGTGATTACTGTCCCGTTTAGCCATTGAATCATACGCATATTTTGTGCCTCAACATAACTGTGTTACTCGTTAGTTGGATGCGCCTTGGTTAAAGATTTTCTGTTTTAAGAATGGATCGTTGGACTAAATCGTAGAGGTTTCCATACAGATCCTCGAAAACGACTTCCATACCCCAAGCCTGTTCGGTGGGTTCACCGTAGAACTTGACGCCTCTGGCTTTCATCGCTGTGTAATCCCGCTTGCAATCGTCAGTTTCCAAAGTCATAAAAACATGATCTCCCGCCTGCCTGCCCAGCGCCTTCCGCTTACCCTCAGTATCGGCGAAAACAAAAGTCAATTCAAGGTCAGGCTGATCTCTGGGAGAAATCGTAACCCAGCGCATGTCACCCCAAAATTTCGTGTCTTGCCGTTTCACAAAACCCAGCTTCTCAACGTAAAAATCTGCGGCTTCATCAAAATCCTTAACTAACAATGTTAAGTGACCAATTTTCATAGATTCATCCGCCTAAAAAGAAGGTTTAGATGCGCTAACTAAGCGGAGTTGTCATATGGAGATTTTAGGTGGGTAACGACTTCGACGGGTGACTCTTCGCCGGATTTTAGCCTTTTCTTCCATTCTTCGCCAACTGCAATCAGCGAAAAGATGCCTGAAACCTCAGCTTTCGACTTCTTCACAAGCGTGACGAGAGCCTCTTGGGTTTCCCCGCTTTTAATCATGTCGTCCACGATTAGGACGCTGTCGCGTTTCTTTATGGCTTCTTTAGGGATGTAAAGGGTAACGGTTACCCCTGAGTCTTTTCCGAGGATGTATGTTTCGTCGATGAAGGCTTTTACACCGACTTCTTTGTTCCGTTTCGCAACGATAAGGTTCACACCGAGAGCGTTGGCAACCATGGTGGCCAAGGGTATGCCGTCGACTGCGGCGGTTAAAACTTTAGTTACCCGTTTGCCGGCGAAGTTTGCGAGGGCGTGATTGGCGGCTTGCTGCAGTATGTTGTAGTCGCCCACGATTTCTGTGTTGTCGAAGTAGCCTGCGTCGTCGAATTTTATTCTGCTGCGCAATTCAGCTTCCAAGCCGACCATTTTGTTTAGAACACGCCAGAGTTGTTTGGCACGTGTGGTGTTGGGTAACACGTGACCTTTGGCGTAGCGACTTAGAACGGTTACGGGTAAGTCAGTTTTTGAGGCTAATTCACGGTATGTGATGTTTCGTTTGTATTTTGCCGTGCGAAGCAGTTCAATCGTCATTAACCGTAGTTTCAAATCTTCTGCATGTGTGCTCAAACCGATCATATCCCATTTTTACATTTATCAGTTAAATAATCGACTTAAAGTTATATTCGCAGTGATTGAATTTATGGGTTTCTGTCTAAAATGAGGACCACCCGAATCCAGTCACAGAAAAGTGCAGAAAGACTTTAGAAGTCATATTTCGCGTCTTCAACATTAGACTTTTTAGAGACCGCGCCAAGTGCTATACCAAAGGGGGAAAAACTAACTGCAGAGGCTCAGCAGATTATTCATAACCGCACTTTTCGGCTCAATCATCTTCATCATCAACGCTTTTCTACCTCCTCCGATAAACTACATAATGATCGTCGTCCAAGCTGTCGTCCTCGCGATAAGCGGGTTATTCATCAAAAACTTGGGCGCAACCTATGTCGGCGCAGTGGGCGGACTCTTAACGGCGCTTGGCAGCCCGGCGTTGGGTCCTTTCACATTTCTGTTCTCGTTTCTCTTTGGAGCGTTAACCGACGGTTCACTCTGGGTCTTTCGAATCAACGCGTCATCTGAAGGCGTAAACCGCAACAGGCTCATTATTGCCATGGCAGTTGCGACCATGTTAATCGGGTTAGTCAGCTATTCCGCGTTCGCTATATTTCCACAGTTCGTTCCACTGGCAAGAGAGTTTTCAAGCGTCGGTTTATTCATCCAAAGAAGTACAATGCTAGATATGCTTGTCCTCTTGATGGGTCCAGCCACAGGAGTAGTTGCAGGTTACGCCGCGGCTTACCTTTGGAACAAATATTTGCGCCACATCCGCGTCTAAAAGCCTTGTTCCCTGATTTCTTCATCAACCAACTTTGCAATCATCAAATTGGAGACAAACACGCATTTAACGCCCAGAATCTCGGCCAACTCCGCTGGTTTTTGATCCTCCGTTACCAAAAGTAGTTTGTATTTGGCCGCGAATTCTACGATTTCCCGGTCGTTAGCACCCTTTAACCCTGAATCTTGAGCAGTCTGCACTTCGTAGCCTAAGGCTTCAAAATATTCCTTCAAGCCTGCGTACATCTCATCCAGCAGTAACTTCATACACAACCCCATGTCTGTCTTCACCACAAATTATTTAGCCTTTACTAGCTCACCGTCTCTTCTTATGCGCCGACGGACACGCAATAATTTTAAGCGACAATCTTTCTAGCATTTCAATCAAGTTCACATTGATGGTGATAGATTTGGTTAAGCTGTTTGGAAGTTCAGGCGTTCGAGGTTTGACGAATGTTGATTTAACGCCCCTGTTAGCTTGCAAAGTCGCGTCAGCGGTAAGCACCTATGCCAAAGCAAAAAAAACTGTGGTAGCCTGCGACACGCGAACTTCAGGAGGCATGCTTCAAGACGGTCTTGTTTCGGGTTTACTTTCAAGTGGCGCAGACGTCTATTTAGCAGGCGTCGTTCCCACTCCAGCTTTAGCTTACGTTACCCGAACATTGGGCGCAGACGCTGGATTCATGCTCACCGCTTCCCACAACCCACCGCAATACAACGGGATTAAGGTCTTTCGAGGCGACAGTTTATCATATACAGACGCTGACCAAGACGCTGTCGAAAACAACGTAGCCAAAGGTACCTACGCCTTGGCAGATTGGCGCAGCATAGGCAAAACCACCCCGCTTAACGCAAGCAAACTCTACATGGAAATGGTATTGAAAGCAGTCAAGCTAAAACGGAAATGGCGAGTCATCGTTGATCCAGGATGCGGCGCAACCTTCCAAGTTGCTCCTACGCTGCTCAAAGAAATGGGATGCAAAATCACCGCCCTCAATGCTCAACCAGATGGTTACTTCCCAGCCAGAAAATCCGAACCAACCTCCGAATCCCTCAAGGATTTGGCTTCCGTCGTGAAAACGCTTGGCGCTGAGATTGGAGTAGCTTTCGATGGCGATGGTGATCGGGTGGCTTTCGTAGATGAGAAGGGGACGTTCGTGAATTTTGACCGATCTTTGGCGGCGTTTGCCGCTTACACGCTTAAGGGGGTGGGGGGCGGAATTGTGGTAACGAATGTGGAAGCTTCGATGTGCGTGGAAACGATGGTGGAGAAGCAAGGGGGCAAAGTCATCCGCACCAAAGTCGGGGACATTTACGTTTCCGAAGCAATCGAGCGTTCACGCGCGGTTTTCGGCGGAGAACCCTGTGGCGCATGGGTTCACCCCAAATTTCATTTTTGCCCCGACGGTCCACTTTCAGCTGCGCTAATGCTGGGGGCTTTAGAAGATCAAGATAAGACCCTAAGCGAATTCGTCGGCTCAGTGCCTGAGTACATAACGCGGCGGGAAAACGTTTTAGTCAAGAATGATCAAAAATCCAAAGTCATAACAAAACTGAAATCACCATTGAAAACTGCGTTTCCAGACTACACTGATTTCTCGATGGTTGACGGCGTTCGATTAGCGCTCAAGAACGGGTGGCTTCTCGTACGGGCTTCGGGTACAGAGCCGTTTATTCGATTAACGGTTGAAGGAGAATCCTTAATCGTGGCAAACGATATAACCCAAAAGGCTAGTGCATTAATACTCAAGCAAATTGAGGCTGAAGAAAAATGAAAGCGGTATTGTTAGCGGCTGGCGAAGGGATAAGGCTCCTACCCATAACCGCCACCCGACCTAAGCACCTCATCCAAGTGGGCGGCAAACCGATTTTGCAGTTCACATTGGAGGCTGTGAAAAACGCGGGAATAACCGAGGTAACTATCATTACGCATTATATGGGAGACGCTATCCGAGATTACTTTAAAGACGGCGAAAAACTCGGCTTAGATATCAGCTATGTTGAGCAAAAAGAAATCTTGGGAACGGGAAATGCTGCGGCAGTCGCTGAGCCCTACGTGGACGGAAACTTTGTTCTAATTTATGGAGACCTTCTATTTGGGGCAGACGTGGTAAAAGACACGTTGGGGCTGTTTGAGATGGGCAAAACTGATGCAGTCGTCGGAGTAATTCCAGTTGACAATCCTGAAAACTACGGAATCATTGAATTGGATCAGAAGAAAAGGGTCAAGCGAATAGTTGAGAAGCCGACCGCTGGAACTGCTCCTTCAAACCTCGCTAACGCAGGAGTTTACGTGTTTTCCCCTTGCATCTTTGATAAGATACGTCAAACTAAAGCTTCCCCTCGGGGGGAATGGGAACTAACTGACGCTTTAACCCTTCTCGCAGATGAAGGCAAAACCGTTCTCGCTGCGGAACTTCTGAAAAATGACTGGTTTGACGTGGGCAGGCCATGGGATTTGCTTGATGCTAACAACTGGGCCCTCAAACTCATGGACCACAAAATCTTAGGAACCATTGAGCAGGGAGCCCATCTTATTGGGCAAATCACGGTTGCAGAGTCAGCCCGCATACGCTCGGGCGCCTATATAGAGGGACCATGCTTCATCGACGAAGAATGCGATGTTGGACCAAACTGCTACATCCGGCCAGGTACAAGCCTAGGCAAAAAAGTCCGCGTTGGAAACGCCTGTGAAATCAAAAACAGCATCATCATGGCAAACACTCATGTCGGACATCTCTCATACATCGGGGACACAATCATAGGTGAACACTGCAACTTCGGCGCGGGCACCATAACCGCCAATTACCGCTTTGACGGTGGCTCAATAAAGATGATGGTCAAAGATCGACTTGTCAACACGGGGAGGCGAAAACTCGGGGCAGTTTTCGGCGACAACGTGAAAACAGGGATTAAATCGCTTTTTATGCCGGGCGTAAAGGTCGGTGCAAACAGCTGGGTAGGACCCAACTTTATGGTTGAAAAAGATTTAGCTGCTGATGTAATAGCATTTCAAAAGCAGAACTTCAATATACGAGAAAAGAAAACTCGATCTTGAGGATAGATGAAATATACTAAGATTTGAGTACGAATGCGTGAGTCCCAGTGCCAATAGTCCTTTCAACCTATTTTGATTTTGTTCATGTTAAAGACTTTTTTTTCGCATGTGCAAACTTTCTTATCTAATGGAGAAGAAATAATTTGATAGAAAAAAAGCATCACAAATGGTTAAATTAAATCCAATTATTTTCCTTTTACACAAAATATAATATGATTCAGATTGTGCTTGTTGCCGCCGCAGTCAAGTCAAAATGTTTAAGAACAAAGTCTCCGTAAGAGAGGATAGGTAATGAACGTTGAACTTTTTAAGGAGACAAAACTTTGTCAAAAATTAATCCCGGCTCTAATTTTAACGAAGATAATGATATTAAGACGGCGCGACCTGGCGGGATGCAAGATATTGATATAAAGGAACCTAAAATTGACAGCGAAGGCAAACTTCATTGCACAATCTGCGATAAAGTATTCAATTCGAGACAAGATTACGTCAGCCACGCTTTATCCAAGCATCAACAGCAGACCAGCAAGACAGTTCATGCCCAAAAGTTTTTAGCAACAGTCTCATACGACCACGGTTTTCATTTCTATACGTCTATTGGGATATACACAGGGGAAACAGCAGTTAATTTAACAACATTTGCCAAAGAACTTGGAGTGGTGCCTATAGAGTGTGTTGATTTCCATTTCAAAAGGGCTGACTTTCAGAAGTGGATAACTGATACAATTGGAGATAATGAATTAGCAACAGCCATCGGAGAGGTTGAGATGGAGCTTGCAGGTGAACCATTGAGACTAATGCTTCTCAGCATCGTTATCGCAAGAGTAAAAGAACTTGAAAATCAAAGCTAACTGCAAAGAGCCATGGCGCGGCAATCAAGAAAAAGAAATAACGACGTTTGAAAAAGCCTCGGACGAATAAACCTGTTTTCTTTAGTGGCCACTAACTCCTTTCGTTGTTGACCATTTCAAGTCATTAGCAGGTAAGCGGAGATTAGTCGAGATTTGTGAAATACATAAAAACTATTGATGACTATTAGTCATTTTATTCACTTATTTTTTTTTTTTTTTGTTTTTTGACTTTTTGGTACGTTTTAATATGTTTTGCGAGACCAGTTGCAACCGATTCAAGCCCCAAACCAAAAAAGCAACCCAAAATACAAAGAACAAATCAGCTGGATCTTCCAAAAAAATTGAGTATGATTCTCCCTTTAAAAAAATAGTCACCAATCGCTTTCTCGTGTGTTGAGTATATTAAAGATAAATATACTGGTAGTGCAATTTCGTATCCGTAAGGAGAAAATAAAGTTGTCTGTAGCACAAAGGAAGTATTTCAATGAAGTCGCATTACTTGCGGATAAAACAGTTTCTGTAGTTACTAATGACGGAAAAACATTCATCGGCACAGTCATCGGCATAAATCAGGACAATATGAGTCTCGTGTTGGCTGACGCGAGGGATGAGGCTGGAAAAACGCTTCACCGGCTTTTCCTGAATGGAAGCGTGGTTAATCAAATTGCAAGCGCGGAAAAACCCTTCGACCTCAAAGCCTTAGCTACAAGACTTGAAAAAGTCTTCCCAACTATGGTAAAGTTGTATGATGATAAGGGTTTCATCTGGGTCATGGATAAGGTGAAACTGACGGAAAAAGGCGTTGTTGAAGGTTCAGGTCCAGCCGCTGACCGAGTGCAGAAGGTTTACGACCTGTTCATGAGTGAAGTCAAACCCTAAATAAACCAGCGCAGCTGCTCCTCTTCTTTCTTCTTTTCTTCTGTAATGCTTCGGATAATACCAAATGATTCTAAGATCTTTTTGATTTCGCCGCCGGTTTCATCCAGCCGGGACAAATCGACGTCTATATTCAAGTATTTCCCAAGAGTGGTTAACGCGTAGCGTGCAGCGTTTATGTCTGGATCCATGCCGGGTGTGTCAACAAGTAGCGAGAATCCTTTCATATCCCTGATCCTCGCTAGTCCAACGGATAGCCCCGCGATGCCGAAAACGTGGCCGACCATTATTTTTGTTCCCAGATTGAGCGCTTCCTGCATCGTGTCTAAGTCTGTGGCGGTGCTGTATATTCCGGGTACTGGTTGAGTCTCATCTTTTTTGAAGCCGCCGATTGAAATTACGAAGCGGCAGCCAAATTCTTGGGCTAAATCTAGCACTTTGCCGACGAGTTCATATTGCCCAATGGTCGTAAGCGCCTGCGTGTTACCGTACCAGATGATTAAGTCGCGTTCGCCCTCTCCCCGTTTGGCATAGTATAGTTCATTTGTGGGTGAGAGAGCTCTGCCGTCTCCAGTTGTCACGGCGAAATCTTGGAAGGATGAAGAAAATATTTGGACGAATCGTTTAGCTTTAAGTTCTTTTATGAGGTGTAAAGCCGCTATGTTTGCGACGAATCCTATGCCGGGAAGTCCTTCGATAAGGATTGGGTCGTTTAGTTTTGGTTTTTCGTTGATGTCGATGGAGCAGACCATGGTTTACATCTCTTTTGTCAAGTATAGACAAGCTATTCGATATAAGGATGCTGACATTTCAGTTTAGGCGACATAGCGTTACCATGTTCATGGAAAAACATATTGAGTTCGCTCTCGACCTTGCCCAAAGTTTCATCTTCCCATGAGAAATCAACAGGTTTCCATATGTGACATGACACGCCAAGGGTAAGAAAGGCATATAAGAGTTAAGAATGAAACGATAAAGAGACCAATCATGGGTTCTCAGAAAACATCCCTAATCCGCATTGTTCTCCTAATGTTGTTAGTGTTTGCAGCTGTTTTTCCTGTTTTAACCGCTAAATCTGAGGCGCAGACGAACCAGAATTACTGGGTCACCGTGAAACCGACAGGCGACTCCCAAATGTACACTTCGGTCGATAGGAACTGGACGTTGTCATTTGAGGCTGTTTGGAGTTACGGCAGCAATTCAGGTCAACCCATAAGCGATGCGGTGGTCTCAATAGAAGTTTTCGGGGCTTCAGAGGGGGCATTGGGCACTCTTGATTTGAATACGACTTCGGGATACTTTGTTTTCAATTATTCTTCATCAACGGCGGACAAAATAACTTTCACACCTACCCAACTGAAAACTCAGGACGGGGCAAAGTGGACGTCCGCCCTCGTAACAAATGACGGAGTGCAAGCTTACGGTTTACAATCAACGCCTGTTACGGTTTGGTGGGATACCTTCCAAGTGTCCTTGTTGAGCCAAGACACTGACAGCTCGAGCGCAGTTGCATTATCAGTAAACATTACTTATCAACTGCTTCCGCAAGAAGGCTTAACCTTGCCTGCGGAGGACACGTACTCGAACCAAACGTTCCTGCCTAAAACCGTCATCGGCGCCAACGTAACCATTAACGGAGTTAACGCCCAAGAAACCGGATCAACAAGCGTTTACTCAGCGAAAACTTCCACAGTTTTCCCTACAGCGTACGTGCTAGTGAAGGTTTCGCAAAGCGGATGGACAACAACCAACACGGCTCTCAGTTTTGGGCAAAAAGCCAATGGAGTCTTTTGGAGTTACGCGGAAATAATCGCGCTGATTGCTGTTGCTGCCACATTGCTGCTGTATGTTATGTTGGCAAGAAAGCCTAGTCGATCTGCTTCAAGGGGAGCTATATTCTTGTTGATAGGCAGTGCCTTGTTGCTGGCTACCTCCGTGGTCAGCCTTTACTGGGGCGCGGTTGCGGTGGAGGCTTCGCTTCATGGGTTTAACTGGCTTATCTTGGCGGTCACGAGTCTTTGCGCCTTCGCTGTAGGTGCGTTGGGCGGAGTGATGTCTCTTAGGCGGAAGAACGAGGCGTTGGTTATTTTCGCAGTCTGTGTTCCGCTTATCGTTAATCTTAGCATGGTGAGTTATGCGTTGGGTGCTTACTCTTTAGCGGTTCCGTGGATGTTCATTTTCGCGTCAACGATTACTTCGATAGCGAGTGGGTTGTTAATTGCTCATTTTGATGACCAATTCACCAAATAACCCAACGACTCATAACATACCGAGTTGCCCTTTTTTCTGTCAAGCCAGCTGTGCCGGGTTTGAAGACACCTAGTGTTTTTTTATAGGTGAGGCGTGATTCTTGTTTAGGTTTAAAAGTTGAGTTTCGAAATAAAACACAAAGACCTGCTGGGAAGAATAGGGAAGCTAAAGACGAAAACCGCAACGGTGGAGACTCCGCTTCTTTACCCTGTGATTAACCCAAGCATCCAGCTTGTCACACCTAAGAAACTCAAGGAAACCTTCGGGTTTGAAGCAGTTATAACTAACTCATACATTCTGCGGAAACGTTACGGCGATGTAGTTGTTGACCAAGGCTTGCACAAGTTTCTGGACTATGATGGTGCAGTAATGACCGATTCGGGAGCCTACCAGATTCTTGTATACGGCGAAGTTGAAGTCAATCAGAAACAAATCGTTGCTTACCAAGAAGGCATCGGCAGCGACATAGCCACTATGCTGGATATACCGACAGGCTGGAAAATAACCAAGGAGCAAGCACAAGGTACTGTAGATGAAACATTGCAGAGAGCGAAGGACTTTTTCAAAGCCAAGACTCGCGACGACATTTTATGGGTTGGGCCAGTACAGGGCGGAAGGCATCTAGATTTAGTCGCGAAGTCAGCCAGTGAAATGGCCAAGCTTCCCTTCCAGATCCACGCGTTAGGAAGCCCCACAGAAGTAATGGAAAGCTACCGCTACGATGTCTTAGCAGACATGATCTTAACCGCGAAAAAAGGGTTACCCCTTGACCGCCCGCTGCATCTGTTCGGCGCTGGGCACCCAGCCATGTTCTCGTTGGCCGTGGCACTTGGATGTGACCTCTTCGATTCAGCAGCCTATGCTCTTTATGCCCGCGAGGATAGGTACATGACTGAAAACGGGACTAAACGCGTGGCTGAACTGGATTATTTCCCGTGCTGTTGCCCCCGATGTGCAGTGGAGACACCCAAAAGCCTGATAAAGAAACCGAAAGAGGAACGTGAGGTTTTCTTAGCTGAACACAACCTCTATGTCTGTGCGGCTGAGATCAGGCGGATAAAGCAAGCCATCCGCGAAGGCAGGTTATGGGAACACACCGAAATGCGGGTCCACGGACACCCTGCTCTTCTGTCCGCCCTCAAAAAACTTCGCAGCCACGCTGACCTTCTGGAAACGTACAGTCCCACAGTGAAAAGCAGCGGATTCTTCTATTTCGACTCCGTCGGACTTGTGCGCCCCGAAATCACACATTACCGCAAACACTTAACCGAACGCTATGACCCGCCCAAAGACGCCAAAGTCCTCTTTCTCGTACCCCAAACCAGAAACAAGCCGTTCCACAAGGCGCCTGAGTTCAAGAAAGTCAGGCAGCTTTTCAGAGTTCTTGGGGAAGATTTGACGCGGCAAATTCACGTTTGCGTTTACTCTGCCCCATTCGGCGTTGTTCCTCTGGAACTTGACGAGGTTTACCCGCTAAGTCAGCATGAAACAGCTTTGCCGCTTGACTTAGAAACCGTGACTTACGTGGCAGCCCAGGCAGTGGAATACGTCAAACGATCGAGCTATGAAAGTGTCGTTTTGCTCAACGACCCTAAACTATGGCAGGACACCGTCAAAACCGCAGTCAATTTCGCTTGCGGCAACAAAGGTATACCATTTGAATCAGTTGAGGCAAACGCATCGGTCCCCAAAGAGGTTTTAAACCGATTAAGCAGTATTCTTCGAAAACAGTTAAGCGAATAACCTTGGTTTAAGGTGGCTGAAACCGAAGTCATCCTCTTTTTTTGTCGATCTTCCTTTCTCACATATTTTTGTAGTCCAGCGAATCGTTCTTTGTATTTTGGGTTGTTTTCTTGGTTTGGAGCTTGAATCGGTTGCAACTATTCGCCCAAAACATCTCAAAACATCTCGGAACATCCCAAAACATCTCAAAAAGTCAAAAAAGACAACAAAATGAAACCGCAGATTTGTGAGCGGTGGGTCCACATTTTTTGGGAGGAGAAATTTTTTGTTTGCGTTTTGAGTTGCTTTCTTGAAATAGAGTTTGGATTGGCTGCAACAGTTCTCTAAAAACATCTAAAAAGCTCTAGAAACATCTAGAAAAATCTATTTTCATCTAAAAACATCTAGAAACATCTAGAAACATCTGAAAAAGGCATTCTGCTCCTTTGGCAAGTAGATTACTGCGAAGTCTTCGCCGTTTCAATTGAGCCTTGACAAAGTACAATTGTATTTTTTGTAGCTCGCTTCGTGCAGTCTTGAGTTTTAAACTAATCTTTTTTAGCTTGCTCAACCTATTGAATCAGAACCGCAACCTTTAGCCCCAAAAGGAGATGTAAACATAGAATCTATCTACGCAGACTTACACATCCACACCATCTACTCCAGCGATTCTCTTCTACAACCTAAAACCCTTGTAGACATGCTCTCCGCGCACAGCTTCATCAAGGCTGCAGCAGTAACCGACCATGACAGCGTGAGAGGCGTCAAGCTTACGATTGAGTTGGCAAAGGCTTACCCAGACATCCTAATAATTCCAGGAGTTGAAATCAGCACTGATCGCGGCGACGTTCTAGTTTTGGGAACGGAGGAGCTGCCGCCTAAACCCTGGAGCCCAGAATGCGTGGTTGATTATGCGAAGGGGGTGGGTGCGATTACGGTTGTGGCGCATCCTTTCCGCGAATACGGCATGGGTGATGTGGCGAGAAACTACAAGTTTGACGCTATTGAGGTTCTTAACGGGAACTCGTCAGCGAAGGCGAACAGTGAGGCTAAAGCGTTTGCGAAAAGCTTGGGTTTGCCGGGTACGGCGGGCAGCGACGCCCATCAAGTGTCAGAGCTTTTCAGCGTGAACGCAAAAATTGATTGTGCACTAAATGTTGAATCTGTTTTGAAGGCACTCGAGAAGGGTTCCGTTTCGGCTCAAATAACAAAGGGATAAATGCCTTTGAGCATTTTTTTAGCTGGATTTTTTGAGGTTTAAAAGGAAACCTTATTCTGGGGGCAAGACTATTTGCACGATTTATTGGCGATTGAAAACATATGGGTAATAGCATGACTGAGCCGCAGCCGCTTAAAGAGCCGTCTAAGGGGCAGCCCAAGGAGCAGGATCGCTTCAAATTTGAAGTTGTTTACCTGATTCCGATACTAGCAAGCATAATATTCGGCCTAGCCTGCGCAAGCCTTCTTAAAACTCAGGCCCCAGCAACCATACCCGTTACCCCTCTTCCCCAAAACACTGCTTCGGGCTCCTTCGGCAACGCGTTTTACTTCGTCATTTTGGTGGCGGTCGCGGCAACGATATTTTATCTGTTGCTCAAACGTAGAAGCCGAAGAATCATCAAAGGCTTAATCGTTGTCGCCATGACGACCGCGTCCCTCCTGCTATCTCTCGTCTACCTAGCTGCAGTCTTCTCTTATCTGCCAAGCAGCTATGGGATCTTATGGATTCCGCTATCCATAGCCATCACGGCAGCGTTTGACTACGCCGTTTTCCGCCTAGGCAGCATCGCTCGAAACGTCGCAGTCATCGGCATCGGCGGCGCACTTGGGATGTTCTTCGGTTTTGAAATCCAGCTATGGACAGCGGTGCTGATCCTAGTTTTCCTCGCGGTTTATGATATTTTCGCGGTTTATCGGGGTCCAGTCGGCAAAATTGCTCAGTCAGCCGGCGGGCTCGAGGACTTGCAGGGTTTAAGCTACGACTTCCGCGACATCCAAATGGGGCTGGGCGATTTGGTTTTCTACTCGATGCTGGTTGGAACCATGTTCTTCAGCTTCTCAAGCATATTGCCCTGCCTCGTTTCGTTAGTGGGCATAATAGCAGGCTCAATCGTCACGTTCTTCATTCTTGAACATAAAGGAATCTTTCCAGGTCTACCCTTCCCAATCATGCTCGGTTTAGCGGGCGGCTTAATTATGGGGCTCGTGATTCTGCCACTTCTTTAGGGGATTCTCGATCACATGCTTTTCGCTTTGGCAGTTTTTTTGTTGTTTGTTTCTTGGGTTGCTTTCTTGGTTTAGGGCTTGAAATGTCTGCAGGTTGCGTCAATTAACGTCAACTAAAGTCAACTGTCGTCTGCAAAAGTCAACCATAGTCAATAGAAGTCTACTAAAGTCAACTAACGTCAACAAAAGTCAACAAGCGACCCCGTCACTCAACGTACGGTTCAAATATTGTAACGAAAATAAGCATCGAAGAAAAGCTGATTATTGTCCGCGTCTTTTGCCTCATGCATCTCGTTGCGCTCTGGTGTCTTTTGGTTTGGAAATTGAGGCATTTTCAGGTTGGGTCCCTAATAGTCAATAATTAGTCAAAAACGGCAAGAGGAAGCTCAATTAAGGTTAGTTAGCGTGCTTCCGTGTTTTTCTAGCGGGAATCTTTGCCGGTTTTGAAGTGAACTACCAATTCATAAAATCTAATTAGTCAAAACTTCAAAATGACAATCATGTGCAATTTGCTAAATTACCAAACTCAAGATTTGGAAGAAAATGCTCAGCAAAGAAAAAACAAAATCAAAAAAACCGATGCCGAAACACTAGAAATAATCGTTCCTGCCGCAATCTCGTTGTGCTGCAAATAAATCAAATGCTTCATTCAAAACCCGTAAACAAGCAGGCAATGTTGACACAGAAAAACTTCAAGCCCCTCGAACTCCTGTAAAATCCCAAAATCGAAGAAAAAGGGCCGACTCACATAGCGATCAATCTGTCGAAGGAAAACGAGTCGGCAAAGATCAATTAGTGATGGTGGATGGTAAAAAATAAAATAGCATTGCCCGATCAAAACGCAAAGTCGGCGCAAAGTGCTTAGAGATGGGGGAATCAAAAGGACATACTCGCTATCCAATAGCAGATGCAATGAAAATTACAAACCAATCACCAGCCAAGCCAGTTTTGGGAGACGACGGTGTCTATCTGCAATTTTTGCCATATTTGTTGTGGTTACTGCAAGCTTCTGCGCTCTGCATGAGATGCCGCGAGAGACTTACGCTCAGCCGCCTGTATCGCCGCAAATCCAATTCCCTCCGGCAGCATCCATTCAGCTGAGCGTCCCCTTCTGTGACCAAGACAAATCCGTAAACAGTCATTATAATTTGGCGGGTATATGCTGGGATACATCGGCAGAAATGATTCTTAATTACTGGCACAACCAGGGATATTTAGCATCTGTTCCATCGCAAACTGAAATATATTCAGACACAATGTCAAACAGCTCAGACGGCAACCTAAACAACGCCTTAGCATCTTTAGGCTTCTACTCTGCAGGGTTCTACCCAATGCAGACGTTTTATGCAAGCTACAGCAATTATCAGCAAACAAACAACGCGAACAACGCAAGCCAAATGATATACACTGCACAGGTCGCTTTGTCGTTGGGTGTGCCCCTTGAAGCCTCCGTGGAAACCCAGCCTTACCCGCAAGCAAATTCGAGCACCGGCGGAATCCTTTGCGATTCCAGAGGACAAGACCACGCAATAGTCATAACAGGCTACAATCAAACAGGCTTTATATTCAACTCTGCAACAAACGAGCAATCCAATCCCCAATTTGTAAGTGACAACAGTCTGAATACCTATGTGCAAGATGGACGAGTGGTCAACGGTTATCGGCTCTATTGCCAATACTCAGAGTTCATAAACGCCTTCAGCAACGAATCATGGAGCTTCACAGCCATATTCCCCTTAAATTATGCGCCAGTAATGCGGCAGCAAATCGTACACCTCGTCGATGAAAACAATCAGCCAATATCAGGAATGTTGGTGTCGTCGCCATTGAGCACAGCGAGAACCGACTCAGACGGGTATGCCACACTAACAATTACATATTTGGGGACACCCATAACGCTCGGTTATAACATGCAAACTAACGCATACGATAACTTCTGCGGACATTATTACGACACTCGACAGGTCGGCCATTGCTCCAGCGGAGACTACGGCATTTACATGCTTTACCCGACAACGGCAAATTGGCAAGCGACGACAAACAGAAAGATACAATACACTTAGCCGACCCGTGACGTGCTTTCAGGCGAAAGGTTTTTGAAAAAACTTCGGTAAGGGAAAGCGAATGCTTTTTGCTTTTGGTGAAAGATTAAAAAGGTTAAGATGACTCTGGCTTATGGAGTGCGGTGTCTCAAAATTGGATAAGTCGATAGTGGCAATTGTTAAGGGGGAACGGGGGCATGAACCCGTTTGGAAAGCCTTAGAATTAATTGATTACAAATCAGCCCTGGCTGGTTACAAGCGGGCTCTGATAAAAGTCAACTTCATAAATACCCAAACATGGGACAGCGGAGCAACAACCGATCCAATCGTTGTTGAAGCCATAATCCTGAGGCTCAAAGAACTGGGCGTTGAACCCATAGTTGTTGAGTCAGACGCCACAATGACCAACGCTGACGAAGCTTACGAAGCCACAGGCATGAAGGAAATGGTTGAACGAAACGGCGTCAAATTCATCAATTTGCGTAATGAGAAAGACAAAGTCAAAATCCCCGTTCCCGACTGCGAAACCCTCAAAACCATCACAGTTCCCCGCATCGTCACCGAATCCGCCATAATAAGCGCTGCAAAAATGAAGACACACATGGCAACCAAAGTCACTTTGGGCATGAAAAACATGTTCGGATTACTTCCGGACAAATACAAGGCGAAATTCCACATGAACGGCATCAGCAAAGTCGTAGTGGACATCAACGCAGTCATAAAACCCCAGCTGACAGTGATCGACGGGTTCGTCGCGATGGAAGGCAGAGGACCAACCTACGGAGACCCGGTCAAAATGGATTTGATAATTGCAGGAAAAGACGTTGTTGCCACCGACGCGACGGGCGCTAGAGTCATGGGATTGGACCCACATAAAATCAGCCACATCCGAACCGCCGCCGAAAAAGGCTTAGGTAACATCGACAACATAGAAATCCTCGGTTCAAAACTCGAGGACGTACAACGCACATTCAAACCAGCCAAAATGGTGGGATAGCCACTAATGAGCAACAATTCTATCAAGTTGCATAGAAGGCAACAGCTAGAAGAATAACAAAGATCAGTTGCAAGTCATTAGTTGAAGCGAATTCAATCAGCATCCACTATGATAGTCAAAGCAAAATATCGTGTAAAGAGCTCGGGGAGATAGTACAAAACTCAAGAATTCCGTCTATATTAGAGTCCGGGTATGTTCGTGTTTACCAAAGTTATGTTCATGTTGTAGGATTGTCCATCAACTGGTGGAGAGGTCATAACCATTTCGATTGGCCATTGAACGGTGTTATCAACGTAGTATGCTGCGCTGATGCCTTGACTATTGTATTCGTAGACAGTGCAGCTTCTCGTTCCAATGTTTGGAAGGGTTATTTGCGTAGTATAAGTGCTGTTCAGAATTAATCCCGTTGGTTGGAAAGTCATGTTTTCTCTGTTTACCCACGTTGTGGTCGTGTTCTCTGTGTTGCCAAATGGAGTTGAAAGGTTAAAGGTAGTCATAACCTGAATGTGAGTTGCATTGAGGCTAATGATTTCCATGGTTGCGTTGAAGTTAACTGACATTGATAGTATAGTGTCTTGACCCTGGTATGTCGCGTAGGTCCCTATTGCAATCCATGCTTGCGAAGCATGGTTACTAGCTTGATTGCTATTTCCGCTGATATTGGGCAATTGATTGTTTGTCAATAATCCACTGGCGAAAATTACTGCAAGTACTGAAGCAGCAATTAGGATCGCTACAATTATCACGGCCATTTTTTTTCTGCTTTGAGTAATAATTTTTGGGGCTTGTTGATTGTTTTCTAACATTCGCCAGGATCACTCTCATATTAAATATTAATAAACAATATATGGTTTATGGTGCAAAAATCAAATTAAAGCGCAGGTTGAGTTGTTCAGAAGCCGGTTTATGCCTACGAAAAGCAGTTTTTACGTCCCTGATCTTGCTTCTTTTATCTTTTGAAAACAGGGAGTGCTACTCAGTTAGCTTTTTCAGCACGGTTTTCTTTTCCGCGAGTTACCGAAAGCAGTGCGGCTATTACAAGGATTGCTATGGAAGCGTAGAGTGCGGCTTGTATCCCTGCGATGAAGGACGCGCTTAGACCGCCCGAGAGTTTTACGGTGCTGATGAACACTTGGAAAGCCAATGTTCGGGGAATTGAGGCTGAGGCGACTGTTATCGCCACCACAAAACTTCCAAGTATTCCGACATTCTGAAGAGTTCTCAGCAATCCGGAGATGCTGC
The DNA here is from genome assembly GCA_963827165.1 of Candidatus Bathyarchaeota archaeon. Taxonomy (GTDB): domain Archaea; phylum Thermoproteota; class Bathyarchaeia; order Bathyarchaeales; family Bathycorpusculaceae; genus Bathycorpusculum. The sequence continues at coordinate 289,719 of CAWGZR010000009.1, forward strand.
CGTAGTTGCCTTGACGTGCTTTCGCCATGACGGCGGAGTTGTTGGCTGGGAAAAACATGGCCGTGCCGAAACCTGAGACGGCGGATGCCAGTAAAATGATGTAGAAGGATGAATTTTGGCCTATGGCAGTGTAGATCAGGGTGGCCACGGAAAGGAAGATTATGCCGACTGTAGCTATTGTTCTGGCGCCTATTTTGTCTGAGTGTCTACCCATTACAGGGCTGAACAAGGCTCCGACCACGTAGCCAGGAATAAGCAGAAGCGATGCGTTTAGAGGTGATAAGCCGCGCACGCCCTGCAGATACATAATTATCAGGAAAACAACCGATATGTATCCGACGCTGACGAAGAATGTGGCCAGGCAGGAGTTTCTTAAAACCTTATCTTTGAAGGCTTGGAAGTCAACCATTGGGGTTTCCAAGCGTCCCTCGTAAGTTATGAAAATGGGGAGTATAGCAGCGCCTATCAGCAATGAAGATGCGTTTACGATAGCAATTCCTTGTGAAGCTAAGGTTGTTGCGCCGTAGGAGATGAGCAGAAGGCTTGCTGCCAAGAGCACCATGCCGCCTATATCCAGTTTCGCTTTAACTCTTGGAGCTTGTTTTAGATATTTGAAGCCGAGGATAAGGGCGACCGCGCCTATCGGGAGGTTAATGAAGAAGATGAATTGCCACCCAATGAAAGTAGTGACTAAGCCACCTAACACGATTCCCATCATTGAGCCTATTGTCCAGCCCAAGGAGCTGAACCCATAGGCTTTGCCGCGTGAGTTCGGCGGGAAAGTATCTGCGATAATGGCGCCGCTGTTAGACTGCATTAACGCACCTCCCAAAGCCTGCACCACACGGGAGCCAATCAAAAAGTAAATGTCTGGTGAGAACCCGCAGAGGGCAGAGCCGACGGTGAAGACAGCGAAGCCCGCATTGAACATAGTTGTTCGACCGTAGATGTCACCTATTCTGCCAAGTTGGGTCGTGGTAACCGCAATTACAAGAAGGTAGGTTAAGATTATCCAGATGGTCGTGATGAAATCGGAGTGCAAGCCATCAGTTATAGCGGGGAAAGCCAGGAGCACGATGGTGCTGTCTAAGGCACCCATCAATGTCCCCAGGACAACGATAACCAGTATGATGCTTTGACTCTTCACCATACTTCTAACACTGAAAAAAACTGATTCTTATGCTTTTACCCGTATCTGACCAGCTTTTGAAGCCGCCCAACATGTTTTTCAGGAAGAGTGAAAAACACTAAACAGAGATGTCGGATGCGGCGTGGTTGACACATTTTATCTTCATTTAGAGTTCGCGGGCAAAAAAGGCGGATGGTCAATTAACTTACCCTTTCTTTGTTCCCGATGCGGCGTCTGCTGCACCCTGGAGGATTTTTTAACTGCAGGAGAAATCACTGCAGAACCCGGAGGGCACACCGAGGTTCGAACCAAAATGAAAGCACTCTTCGATGAGCTGGGTAAAATGTGGGAAGCGAACGAAGCAAAATATGACGAATACACCCGACTCACCCCGTGCCCATTCTTGATAGACAAATCCTGCTCAATCTACGAAATCCGCCCGGGTGGCTGCCGACTCTTCCCGAAAACAGCCTTCGGCATGCTAACCCAAGACTGCCCAGCCCTTAATAGATTCAGAAAACAGCGAGCTTCCCTTAGAAAAGGCAAAAAATACAAAGAAAATTACCATTTTACTAGAAAAACTGCAGATTCAACGAAATGGGAAGAACCCATCACTCCTGCCGCTTTTACCCAAAAACAGTTTCTAGGCTGTGTCGCCATTTTGCGCCGTGTGGGCTTAACAGATGGAGAATTAAAGCTCTTTAGCGAGTTCAACAAATCTCAAAAGGAATAATATGGAACTATTGGGTTGGCTCAGTTATTATTTGGGCGTCTGCGCAGCCGCTTTCTAAGTGAGTTATTTTTATTTTCAGGTGTTCGTTGAGTTTTGCGTTGGCGATGAAAATCAAGTAACCCTTGATGTTGGCAATGCCTTCGCCGTTTGGACTCATCTGCTCCACCTGAACCTCGTACTCATCTCCGATTTCAAATGGGTAACCGAAGCCTCTGCCACGGTTTTTTGCGTTTCTGGGAGCTCGTTTTTTTGGGCTAATAAGTTATCATCCTCGAATTCAACAATCGGCTGTTTAAAAGCCAATCATTATTCTTAAGGTTTCCTCTAAAGGGTATCGCTGAGGTTACATATTCCTTATCAAATTTCAAGCCTACAATTAATTATATTAAAAAAAAATGGACAGAGTTGCTAAACCATTACTGGCTACGGTTTGAACGCTGAAACGCTTATACTTACAATGGAGCTTGAGGCTTCATCGACTTGTTTAGCAGTTAATCCCAGGCGGCCAATAGTATTTTTAGTTTCAGGTTCGCTGATTATAGAGCCTAGCGGGTAAGTTTTTTCCTGCATGACCGTTATCCCTTGAAACCCGGCATTCCGAATTAACTCGAGATATTTGTCCTTTAATTCTGCCCCCGCAATGCATCCTGCATAGGCCTCAACGTTTTCCTGAATGGCTTCAGTCAGCATCTTGAGAAGGACAATGTCGGAAACCATCAAACGCCCCTTTGGTGAAAGAACTCTTAGGGCTTCTTCGAAAACCCGTTTCTTGTTCGGCACCAGGTTGATGACACAATTTGAAATTATAACATCAATCGAGTTGTCTGCGACGGGTAAATTCTCGATTTCGCCCAGCCGAAACTCAACGTTTTTGTACTTACCTTTCGCAGCGTTCGAACGGGCTTTATCAAGCATTTCAGGCGTCATATCCACTCCAATAACATGCCCAGTCTCGCCAACCTTTTTCGCCGCCAAAAAAGCGTCAAAGCCAGCGCCTGAACCCAAATCTAAGACTCTCTGGCCCTCTTTCAAAGAGGCCAAAGCCGTGGGGTTGCCACAGCCCAAACCTAGGTTGGCCCCTTCTGGAACCGCATTCATTTCTTCTTGGCTGTAACCTACAAGTTTGCTTACTTGTTTGTCTGTTGGTGCAGAGCAGCAACTTACACTCGACGCACAACATGAACCACTTGACTTTGCTACCTTAGCATATCGTTTTCTTACTATCTTCTTAACCTTTTCTTCCTTCATGCCTAGTTCTCCTTCTTAGTTACACCTTTAAGCAGGGGACTCAATGTTTTTGTTATTGCTCCAGCAAGTCTTTCCGCTTTGATCATCATAATGCAGCATACTTCACCCTCTTTCTCACAAGCAACTACCGCAATTTTGTCGTTTGGCTTGAAGTTTGCTTTTTCCCGTAAGTCTTTTGGGAGAACAATTTGACCTTTGACGTCAATTGTTACGATTGAATCGATTCTGCACGAGTCTCCTTCACAACTTGCCATTTTCAATCTCCATTTAGTCTATGTGGTTGCCTAAACTCTTAAGCTTTTCTGAAAATTCTGATAATTCTGACGATATAATTTTAGTGATTTATAGAATAAAATGAGAAAAATCCTACCAATCGGCTTAAATATTTGCCACCATAGTCTGATTGTCATTAAGTGGAGTCTTTATGGAGAAGAAACCTAGCTCTCACCTGTCAGGGTTAAGCAAGTTTCTCACAGTATGGATATTCTTAGCAATGGCATTTGGAGTCGCAATAGGCTACATATACCCAAAGGTTTCCAGTGCCATTGGTTCACTAAGCATAGGTACAACCTCAATTCCCATCGCTGTAGGCTTAATTTTAATGATGTATCCGCCTCTTGCAAGGGTACGCTACGAAGATCTTAAGAAAGTGGTAACTGCAAAAGGCTCAAAAACTATGCTAACTGAGTCACTTACTCTGAATTGGGTAATTGGGCCTTTGCTGATGTTTGTTTTGGCGTGGGTGTTTCTGGGAGCTTATCCTGACTTGAGAAATGGTATAATACTCATCGGCATAGCTCGATGCATAGCAATGGTTATTGTGTGGAATAACCTGGCGGAAGGCGACAACGAATGGACAGCCATTCTAGTAGCAATCAACTCTATTTTCCAGATCGTGATGTACTCAGTTCTCGCTTACTTTTACATAACCATAGCCAGCGGCTGGATTTCAGGCTCGGGACAAATCGTAAACATTTCATTAATCCAAGTCGCGCAATCAGTCGCGATTTATTTAGGCATACCTTTCTTTGCCGGAATCATAACGCGATACTATTTCTTAAGAACCAAAAGAAAAGAATGGTATGAACACAAACTAATGCATAGACTAAGCCACATATCCTTAATCGCACTATTATTCACAATAGTTGTGATGTTTTCGCTTAAAGGTCAATACATCATAAGCTTGCCTTTAGATGTGGTCAGAGTCGCCATACCATTGTTGGTATACTTTGTTGTAATGTTTTCTGTCGCTTTTGCAGTTGGATACTATTCAAAGCTTGGCTACAAAAGAACAACATCACTCTCCTTTACGGCGGCCAGCAACAACTTTGAATTGGCTATAGCTGTTGCTGTTGCCGTGTTCGGTTTAGCATCGCAAGAAGCATTTGCAGCAGTAATAGGGCCCTTGATCGAAGTGCCGGTTATGATAAGCTTAGTTAACGTTGCATTCTGGTTAAGAAAGAAATATTACAAAGACGAAGACTCCATTAACAAGAAGCTTAAGGTGTGTTAACTTGACTAAAACGAAAGTAATCTTTTTATGTACACATAACTCAGCGAGAAGTCAGATGGCAGAAGCCTTTCTTAAAAAATATGGCGGAGACTACTTTGACGCATACAGCGGTGGGTTTGATCCTAAACCTTTGAATCCCTACACCATCAAAGTGATGGAGGAAATCGGGTACGACCTATCTAAACAGCAACCTAAGGACCTTTGGCAATTAGAAAAGAAAGAACACTTCGGAATCATAATTACCGTCTGCAAAAGAGGCGAAGAAGAAGACTGCCCAACCATAGCAGGTCCTTCAACAAGATTGTACTGGAACATTGAAGATCCAGCTGTTTTTGAAGGCACAGAAGAACAAAAACTCGACAAATTCAGATCAGTTAGAAATCAGATAGAAACACTAGTTAAGGGCTTCCTTAAAGATAGGAATGTACCTATAGCTGAGTAGAAGTGATTCTAATGACTAAGACAAAAATTCTCTTCTTATGCACACACAACTCAGCTAGGTCTCAAATGGCCGAGGGATTACTGAGACACTTTTACGGTGACAAATATGAGGTGTTTAGTGCTGGAACAAATCCCACAAGTGTACACCCATTAGCAATCAAAGCGTTGGCTGAGATTGGAATAGATATTTCAAAACAGTACTCCAAGAATATTGATGAATTTGGCGATGTTGACATTGACTTAGCGGTGACAGTTTGTCGAAGCAGCGCCAAGACAAATTGTGTACTCTGTTCTTCACCGATGGTTATGGGTCGACCAGAATTGGTGAACGCAAAGCTACATAAAACAAAGCATTATCAGCTTCACGGTTTTATTGACCCGTCCGACGCAGAAGGTACCGAAGAAGAGAGACTATCGGCCTTCCGTTCTGTAAGAGACCAAATTAAAGAATGGATTATTCAACAGTTTGCAGAGTTAGACATCGAGAATTTAAAAAGCGATATTTAATTAGGAGTTTTGGGCTGCAAAAATCTTCCCGATCGAAAACAAAAAGTAGCCGCCAGAACTTTTCGTTTCTTTGCGGTCCCAAAACTCGCCGAATCACCGAAATCTCAGCATCTATTGCCGTTTGGCTGGAAAGGTTTATTTTGTTGCAACCTTTATTGTTGGGAACTTGCTGGCGGATAGTCATTATCCGTTGGGATGTGGTCCCTTGTGGACTGAACCGTAAGCATAAACTACATGAAGGAAAAATAGAAAATGGCATACAAATACATCGCTCAGGAATGGGCGGACCGCGAAGACTCCTTTGTTGAAGAACTCAACAGGCAACGCATGGTGCAATGGCGCAAACAGCCAGTAACCCTACGCATCGAGCACCCGACAAGGCTTGACAAAGCACGAAAACTAGGCTACAAAGCCAAGCAAGGCTTCGTTGTAGCACGTACAAGAGTGCGAAGAGGCGGACTGCGAAAGTTGCGTCCACGCTCAGGTAGACGACCCAAACGTATGGGTGTCGCCAAATTCAAAGCAGGCAAAAGCATCAGGCTCATAGCTGAAGAACGCACGGCCAAAAAGTTTCCCAACTTAGAAGTTTTAAATAGTTACTGGGTTGGACAAGATGGAAAACACAAGTGGTTCGAAGTAATCATGCTTGACCCGAGTAGTCCAGTCATAAAAGCCGACAAAGACGTCAACTGGATAACGCAAAAGCAGCATGATGGCCGAGTTTTCAGAAGCTTAACAAGCGCAGGCAAAAGCGTCAGAGGCTTAAGGCATCGCGGCGCAGGCGCAGAGAAAGCACGACCAAGCCACCAGAGAGGAGCAAGGCACAAAGACGTGCAAAGGTGGTAAAACGATGCATCACATAAAAGCAGTCATATCCAAACCGAACGGCAAAAAAAGTACTAGCAGAGGATTCAGCTTAACCGAGCTGAAAACCGCATGCTTGACCAAACAAGACGCCAAAAAAATCGGCATACCACTAGACCTCAAACGCAAATCATCACACGACGAAAACGTTCAAACCCTAAAAGCACACGCAACAAAAGCAAAAGCCGAAGCGAAACCCAAAGAACCCAAACCTGAAGCTGCCGTAGAGAAGCCAAAGAAAAAAGCTAAAAGCTAGAAGACTAAAACAACAATCGGTGTCCAATGTCTTCTAAACCGCCAATAGCCTATATGGATATTCGAGTATTTGCCCACGCGACGGAGGACCCTCAGAAAGTCCAATGCGCCATCAAGAACCTGATGCCAGACGAGCTGGCTCAAATCATCCTTTTTGAAACAACCAATTTAACGGGGCACCATGGAAACTCCATCACCCTTTTCACCACAAAATTAGAAGATAAGAAGCTACTTCCGAAGATGCTTGAAAAAATCGGTACCGGCTTAAGCTCTCTCGACAAGGAACAATTATGCACTAACCTCAAACTGCATTTGGAAAAGGGCAACCTGTACCTGCGGTTCGACAAGCAATCTGCGTTTATGGGAGCATTCAAGTTTACTCAGAACGACCCAATCCATGTTAAAATTCACTTCAAAAACAAAACTTCCGAACAAATAGCGGAGTTATGCAAGTCCTCAGGGTTGCTGCCATGACCCGCCCCTTTGCCGATCTGCATCTACGCATCAACATAAAAGATCCGCATGGAACGCAACGGATAATCAGCAAAGCCACACGTCTCGGGTATAACCAAATAGCCTTCGCGCTAACCTCAAATCCTAGCGTGGACGAACTGGCGAAACTTAAGGTATTGTGCCGCGAAGCAGGGCTTGATTTTGTTTCCCGCACCGATTTTTATCCACACTCTGAAAATGATTTGACACGTTTTCTGCGAAGGTTCAGGCGTCAATTCGAAGTCATCTGTATCTCATGCGACAACAAAGAAGTCGCCAGACAAGCAGCCAAGGACAGGCGCGTTGACCTACTAAACTTTGCCAGCCTCGACTATCATAAACGTTTTTTTGACCGCGCTGAAGCCGAGTTGGCAAGCGGAAGCTTAGCCGCCCTGGAAATTGATGTTAAGCCCCTTCTGGTTTTGGAGGGTCCGCCTCGGGTTCGGCTGCTTATGAGTCTGCGACGGGAAGTCGCGGTTGCCAAGGAATTCCATATTCCAATAATTGTTTCCAGCGGCGTATCTGAGGCGAGACTTATGAGGATGCCAAAAGACATGGCTAGCTTGGCATTTCTCTTCGGGTTAGATGAAGCATCAGCCCTGGATGCTGTTTCAACCAATCCAGCTGCGATCGTGAAGCGCAACCGTGAGAAGCTCAGCAGCCGTTTTGTTGCCCCAGGCATAACGATTGTTAAGGAGGGTAAGGTTTGAAACGGGTTAAACGGCGCTACTTAGCCTTACAACTGGAATGCGAAGTGTTGCCGTCTGAACGCGAATTCATCGATGAGGTCTGGGCATCTATAACACGGCTTTACGGTGAAGTTGGGGCAAGCCAAACAGGTTTGGCTCTTATTGACTTCGACGTTGAGCGGGGTGTAGCGGTGATTCGTGTTTCACTTGCGTCTCTGAATATGGCTAGGGCGGCGGTTGCTTCGATTACTAGTCTTGTTAGGAAGGAAGGGTCTGTGCAAGTTTTGTCGGTTTCAGGCACCATCAAAGCGCTTTTTTCGAGTGCAAAATAGTTTTTTTCTTTGTTTTTGTGTAAAGTTTTGATTTACTTAAGACAAGGCAACTTGATTATATGTATCGTATTTCCATGAACAAATGTGCGATATAGGTGCAGAAATATTTATCAATAGCATGCAAACATATTTTTATCGTTACACAACTCTTGTGGGAGAAGCGTAAACATTACAAAGTAGTGAAAAACATGGACTTACAAGACTATTATTTCAAAATGCCCCTAAAAACGGAGCCCATAATAGATGACACCACGCTCCGAGATGGAATCCAAATGCCTGGCTTAGCAGCGGGACCAAAAGATTCCGCAAAAATCGCTCAGTTCCTCGCCGACATAGGCGTCGAACGTATCGAAGTCTTCCACTACCAGGAACCCGACAAAAAAGCAGCCAAACTCATCCAAGACCTAAACCTGGACCTACGAGTCGCCGGCTGGTGCAGAGCACTAAAAGAAGACATCGACAGCGCAGTGGCATGTGGATTCAAAGAAGTAGGCATCTCCCACCCCGTTTCAGACATCCATTTCAGAGCCAAATGGCCTGAAAAAACCAGAGAACAAATCTTAGCCAACATTGTGACCGTTGTTGAGTACGCGGCTAAAACCTGTGGGCTACGCACTTTCGTTCACGGCGAAGACAGCACACGAGCAGACTGGGAATTCGAGAAGAAATTGATCAACGCTGTCGCCGATGCAGGAGCCGAATGTTACAGAATATGCGATACAGTTGGCATAGGACTTTCAGATCTCACGGCGCCCCTGCCGAACGGTATTCCGGCAAAAGTAATTGCAATCAAGAAGGAAACCAGAATGGGCGCCATAGAAATCCACGCGCACGACGATTTCGGAAACGCCGTTGAAAACACTATGGCTGCAGTCAAAGCGGCTTCAGGTGTATGGGACAAAGTGTATGTCAGCACGACATATTTGGGCATAGGCGAGCGAGCAGGGAACGCTGAAACCGAAAAAGTTCTCCTTAATTATATTTGCACCACGGCGTCAGGAAATTTGAGGGCAAAACCCAGAAACTTAAAGCAACGGCTGACTTCATTGGTAAAGCAACAGGATATGTGGTTCCGCCAAACAAAGCAATTGTAGGAGACTATGGGTTCGCTCATGAATCAGGCATTCACACCCACGGCGTTCTCAATGACCCTTGGACTTACGAGCCCTACCCGCCTGAACTTGTTGGCAATAAACGACGCCTAACTATTGGAAAACAGTCAGGAAAAGGTATAATCAAACACAAAATAACCGAACTTGCAGGAAACGAACCCGACGACCAGACAGTAGCCACCGTAGTTGAACGCGTTAAAGACATCTACGCCAACGGAAGACGCGCATCGCTGAAAGAAGAAGAATTCAAGAAAGTCCTCCGCATTCTAAAAATCCTACCAGAAAACAACGGCCATTAGATAATGCCGTTTTCTTTTGATTTTTCTTTACAATTAAAAATTTTTTAAAGTTGGCAAAATAAAGGAAAAGGTTTAGGCTGGCTCGCATTTTTGCGTTAGCCGTTGCCAGTTTTCATCGGTCAGTTTTTGCATTTCGTCGAGAAGGTTTTGGTTTTGTGGTGTGAAGAGGTGTCTGAATCTGCCTTGTCCCGCAAGGTAGTCTTTGACGGGCTTTTTCTTTTGCGGTGCGAGTTGAATCAGTTTGCTGGGTGTTGAGAGTTGTCTTTTGCCGTTTACTGCTTCCCAAACTGGGAATACGCAGGTTTCAACAGAGAGTTTTGAGTACTCCATTGTTTTAGCTGGTTCGGTGCGCCAGCCTCTCGGGCACGGTGCGAACACATGTAGGAATGCTGGTCCTTCAACTTCGAGTCCTTTGCGAACTTTGGTCAGCATGTCTTTCCAGTAGTAAGTTGTTGCTGTGGCTACATATGGCATGTCATGTGCAAGCATGATTTCGGTTATTGGTTTTTTCTTTTCGATTTTGCCTGGGATTACTTTGCCAGCTGGGGTGGTTGTTGTTGCTGCCCCCGGCGGTGTGCTGCTGCTTCGCTGGATCCCTGTGTTCATGTAGCCTTCGTTGTCATAGAGGATAAAGAGAAAGTCGTGCCCACGTTCAACAGCACCTGAAAGAGCTTGCAACCCGATGTCGTATGTTCCGCCGTCACCCGCAATAGCAATAATGTCTATGTGTTCATCTTTGATTTTGCCTTTCTTGCGCATTATCTTGAGTGCCGCATCGATACCTGAAGCATTCGCCGCGGCGTTTTCGAAAGCCGTGTGCAGCCAAGGCAGCGCCCAAGATGTGTAGGGGTAGATTGAACCAACGATTTCCATGCATCCAGTTGCTTGAGTCACAATTGTGGGTCCTCGCGTCGCCTTCATAATCAGACGCAGAGTTGATGCTGGTCCACAACCTGCGCACGCTCGGTGCCCAGAAAGGAACAGGTCTGGTTTAGTTGCAATATCTTTCGCGGTGAATTTCCATTCTTGGGCAGTCATTTTTTTTCCTCCAATTACTCCCTCAATCCCAGGAAAATGCACGGTGGTTTCCACGGTTCCTGTCTTGTTAATCTGCAGTAGGTCATCGTAAATTTTTCGGAGTTCACGGGGGGTTGCGTCTCGTCCGCCTAACCCGAAAATATAGTTAACTATGGTTGGATGCTCTTGGGCATCATAGAGTGCGTTTCGAACTTCGTTGAATACTGCGCCGCCGAAGCCTCCGAAACTCATGGCTTTATCCATAACAGCCACTGTTTTGACGTTTTTAAGGGTGCTTCGAAGTTGTTCGACTGGGAACGGCCTGAAAGTGCGCAGACGAAGGACACCAGCTTTGATACCTTCTTGCCGCATTTGATCAACTATGAATTTGAGTGTTCCCGCTGTTGACCCGACCACGACAATCGCGACTTCGGCGTCGTCAAGCTTGTACTTATCCACGAGCCCATCGCCGTAGCTTCGGCCTGTCAACTTGGCGTATTCAGAATTAACTTCCTGTATCCTCTTCAGCGCATTCCTCATGCCTTCTTCCTGCTGACGCTTAAACTCGAAATAATAGTTCTGCAAAGCATTAGGTCCCATCGTCATCGGATTTTCTGGATCAAGTTTATAGGGCACAGTTTTACCCTCATGAGTAAGCACCATGGGCAATTGGCGTTCTCCAACGAACTGGTCCACTGCGTCGTCTTCGAGGATAGTCACATTTTCTAGCGTATGACTAATCGTAAAGCCATCTAAACCCACAATCACCGGCAACGAAACCCCGATGTCTTCTGCAATCTTGAATGCTTGAATTATAGTGTCGTAGGCTTCCTGAGCGTTTTCTACGTAAATGTGAATCCATCCGCTATCGCGTTCAGCCATGCTATCTGATTGGTCCCCGTGAATGTTAAGCGGCGCGGATAAGGCGCGGTTAGCAACCGCCATTACAACTGGCGCCCGAAAACCTGAAGTGACGAAAAGCATTTCATGCATCAAAGCCAAACCTGCTGAAGCGCTAGCCGTGAATGTTCTTGCGCCCGTTGCTGCGGCGGCGAGGCACGCGGTCATGGCGCTGTGTTCCGACTCAGTACAGACAAATTCGGTTTGGACTTCGCCGTTTGCCACGTACTCGCTGAATTTTTCAACTATTATTGTTTGGGGCGTAATGGGGTAGGCGGCGACAACGTCAACGTCGCATTGTTTGGCTGCTAAGGCGATTGCTTCGTCGCCGTTCAACGGGATAGTTTCCTGTTTGGGGTGTTCCTTCATTTTCCTTTTCCCTCTTGTTCTGTTTGTGGTAACTTCATCGTTATTGCTTTAGTGGGGCATTCGTTGGCACATATTCCGCAGCCTTTGCAGAAGCTCATGTCAAACCAAATGTCGCCTTTTTCTGGAGCCCATTTGATTGCTCCTTCTGGGCAAAACATGACGCATGTTAAGCATTTGGTACATTTTTCTAAGTCCCTTACTGGATAGTAAGTTTTCCAGTCGCCCGTGAAAAAGCCGAGGCTTGATTTCGAGCATATGCCGGCGATTGAGACTTCTCGCCAGCTTTTCTCTTTCTCTTTGCTGCTCATTCGCTTTTTGCCCCCTTGTAAGCTTCGTTAACTACTGCAAAGTTTTTCTCTGCCAAATCTGCCCTGAAACGACCCTTCAACGTCTTCGCAATGCCGTCCATTGTGACGATTTCGGTTGCTTTGGCAACGCAGCCGAGAAGCGCCGTGTTGGTTATCGGCGCACCTAGGATTCGCAGGGCAATTTCGGTGGCTGGCACTGTCCAAACTTTGCCATGAGCGACTTTTAGTTTTTCTTTCAGGACGCCAGGTTCCTCGGCGGAGTTGATGATTAGCACGTCGTCATCGCTGTTTAAGCCGGCTGTCACTGGAACTGACTTTAGCAGGGTGTTATCTAATACGACAACAACGTCTGGCTCATAAATTGCGCAGTGTAGCCTTATCGGTTCTAAACTTATTCGTGTGAAGGCCGTGACTGGGGCACCCATTCGTTCAGGCCCAAATTCAGGGAACGACTGAATGTATTTACCTTCGTCAAGTGCTGTTCTCGCCAAGAGTTCACTGGCTGTCCATGCTCCTTGACCGCCCCGTCCATGCCATCTAAACTCCATCATAGTTTTCAGATAATCCTCTCCCCATTATTGGTTCTATAATGTGACTCTATAAAATAAATAAATACCTTCATATAGATTTTCCTAGATAAAAGGGTTAAAACCCGTGTTTTATGTAAAAAATCGGTTTTTATAAGTTGACAAAGGTACTCTATTGAGTGCATTTAGTAACCGTATTATGGACCACAAACAGGTTTTTTATTCCGAGTCTCAGAATTTCACTCTTTTCAGAAAATCGGCTGTTTTGCCTTATGATTTTGGTTGGAAATAGTTGTGAGCGCTATGAAAATAGATGTGCAAAATGACAAAAATCGCAAATCACCGGTGGACACAGAGAGACGGATGGGGGTCCTCCCTTGCAAAAAATTTGAGGATCTAGATCAAAAATACAAAGAGTTGTTAAAGAATAACCCTTAGAATGTGAAACGGTTTCACGGTTTTGAAAAATGATTTAGTTCGATTGCCTGTTTCGGTTTCCTGTTTTTTAGGCGATAAGCAATACTTGCATAAGGAGTTAGCAATAAAGTTATATCCTCGCATTTTGCTCTACAATTAGCACCTTTAGGGATTTCAAGTCAAGGATGGTGAAGGGGCAATGGCAGATGTGATTTTAACTGCTGACAGAACTTTGATGAGCAATTATCATAACAATGAATTCTTGGGTTTCGGTACTTGTGCCCCTCCGAATTTCATACCCGAATGGCTTTATAGCTATCTGTTCTTCCCACCCTTAAAATCAACCAAGGGACACCCGAAAGCTGCTCCATACGGACTAAGAAAAACCGAAGCCCAACTTCTCAAAGAAGGCTTCAATGTGGAAACCGTAAGTCCAAATAGCCTCGGCAACCACCTGAAAGACGCGAAGGTTCTTGGAATCCACACTATGGATCCGTTTGGGTTAGGTCCAGCTTCCTCAACTCTCGCAGCCCTTTTCAAGAAGGAACCGTACCTGGCAAAGCACTTTCAAGCTTTGATGAAAAGCCCTGCGATCCAGAAAGCAAAGCAAAACGGCTGCAAAGTAATCGTCGGCGGACCCGGCGCATGGCAATTCCACTACCGTGAAAAAGCCACCAAAGACTTAGGCATCGACTGCATATTCGAAGGAGAAGGAGAAAACGCAGTTGGAAAAATTTTTAGGGCGGCAATCGAAGGGCAGGAAATTCCGAGGCATTACGAAGCTGGAGTCGAAGAAACGCCAACGCTCGAAGAAATTCCTGACATTGTTTCGCCTTCGGTTAACGGTTTAGTTGAGATTGGAAGGGGCTGCTGCCGGGGATGCCAGTTCTGCAACGTCACGCTCAGACCACTACGGTGGTACCCCATTGAAAAGATAAATCGCGAAATGAACGTTAACATGGACGCAGGAAACCACGGGGTCTGCCTTCACTCGGAAGACGTCATGCTTTACGGCTCCAAAAACACCACGCCTAACCCCGAGAAACTTGTGGAGCTCCATGAATTAGTAACGAAGCGGTGCAACGACCTTAGCTGGAGCCACTGTTCGCTGGCAGCTGTTGCGTCAAATCCTAAACTGGTCTCAAAGCTCTCGGAACTTATCTTGCAAAACCAGAAGTGGTGGGGCGCAGAAATAGGCATAGAAACCGGGTCCCCTGAAATAGCCAAGAAAATCATGCCTGCAAAAGCTCACCCTTTCAGCGCTGACAACTGGCACGACGTTGTAGTTCAAGGAATGGGAGTTGCACATGATAACATGCTCGTTCCCGCATGCACAATAATCGTAGGGTTGCCTGATGAACAGGAATCAGACATCCTAAAAACAATGGATTTGGTCGACGACCTCAAAGACATGCGCAGCCTCATCGTACCCCTATTCTTTGTGCCTCTAGGGCATTTAACAAGCGAGGACTGGTTTACAAGAACCAAGCTAAACGAGTTACATAAGAAGCTGCTGATTCAATGTGCAGAACGTGACTTCCGATGGGTCGACTCACTAATTGATTTGTCATTTTCGGGTAAATGGTACCAGCATATAACGAAAGAATTCTACAAAGGCTTCTCGGCAATTGCGAAACGCAAAGTGCGCCAAATCGAATAAAACCCTCCCCCGAAAATAATTTTAGATAAAGCGTTTTCGCGCATTATTCGTTGCTGTGTGAGGAACGATGCTTTTTAATTCGGCATCTGACGGCTCTTCAGTCTTATAATGAAGCAATGGGTCTTTCTTAGACATCAACGCTTCAATGTCTTGCTGAATCTTGGGTTGAATAGGCAAAGTCACCATAAACGTTGTACCCTTGTCAATAACACTTTCAAAATCTATTTTGCCGCCATGAGAATCAACTATACGTTTGCAAATCGCTAAACTCAACCCCATCCCTTGCGCTTTTGTAGTTAGAAGAGGTGAAAAAATTTTGGGCAGCAGCTCCTTTGGGATGCCTATTCCAGTGTCACTGAATTTAATTTCCGCGCTCGAGTTCATTTTGCGACTCGTTATTTCGAGTTTTCCACCATTTGGGATGGCTTCCAGAGCGTTCTTAACAATTAATTTGAAAACACGTTGAACCTTTTCTGCGTCGGCAAAAATCTTTGGCTCCTCGCAAGTGTGGTCAACAATTTCGATGTTCTTGGGGACTGGGAGGGCTGAAAGGGCGCCAGTTAAGAGGGATTTGACGCTGCATTGCTCAGTTTCCAAGCAAATATCGCTTGAATACTCGATCAGGTCGGTTATTATTTTATCTGAGCGGCTTATGTCGTTGTCAATAATTTCCAGCATTTTTTTCTTATTTTCGGCACTGCATGAATCGCCTTTACGCTTCAAAAAATAGACGGCGTTTTTTATGCTAGCCAAGGGATTGCGTAAGTCATGCCCAATTTGCCTGGCTAGTTCACCTATAGCGGACAACCGCTCGGACTTTTGAAGTTTGACATTTTGACTTTCTATTTCCTGAAGCAACCCATTGATCGACAAAGTCAACCAGGTTATCTCATCGTTGCCTGAAACAGATAGTTGTTGAAAGTCGTTTTTCCCATTCTTCAACTTGATCACCGAATCAGTCAGCTTTCCAAGCCGTTTGAGCACGGAATATTCCATAATCAAAACCACCGTGACACTGAACACCGCACCGGCAACCACAAGGGCTTCAGTAATGAAGCCTACCGTGCTTAGCCCCTGGTCGTAAACAGTTCGTGGCATCTTTGCACCAATAACGAATATCGGTTGCCCGTGAATGTCATCTATCACGTCGTAACCCATGATAAACTGTTGATTAAGCGGTTTAATGTAGGGCGGAACGGTTCCTGCCTTATTCGAATTCGCTTTTTCCCAGCTTCCAAAAAGCTCCATAGACATCGGGAACTTCATAACAGAAGATAACGCCAAAATTTCAGCAGAATCATAATACCGCGCAAAAATCAAAACTCCTCTCGCCGGACCAGCGCCGTCAGAATTAAGTATTGGTCTTGAAGCAAAAAACAATGGTTGACCCGAAGACAAAACAAACCCGCTTGATTGGCTATCCACGTTGGTTAAATTCCAAATCAAATTATCGGAACAAAACACGTTGATTACATCTTGAGGAACTGGCATCGGTTTCAGAGTGTTTAAGTTCAATCCTATGCCGTTGTTAAAACTTCCATTTTGATCTAGGAAAATGACAAAGTTTACAGTTTCACTAGCAAGTGACTCAGCGGTTAGATAAGTATCGTTGTATAGGACATTTTGGTTTTTGACGAAGTCGTATGTGCTGTTTAACTGGGACCAGCCCGCCAACTTGTTGTCGAGGTCAAGGTAGCAGTTTGCCACGGCAACTTGCATTCGGGCAATTGTTTGGTTGACCTCGGATTGCTCGATCTGCAAGAAATTTGTTTGGATTACAGCGTTTGAAACGAAGTCGAGAATCAGGATTAGGCAAATAGTGGTGACTAACAGTGCAATTATTGTTTTTGTCTTTATTTTCATTGGTGAACCGCCGAGGTATGGTGTAGTTTTTGATCGGCGTAGTAGCTTAATGTTAATTGATATTAACCGGTTGCGTTTTAGTGAACAAAATTTTGGTTCTGTATTTGTGCACCCTATAGTTTATGAGGAAAAAGGTTATATGCAGTATTCAGTATTAAGTGAGACGACAGCTGAATCAAAATGAAAACAAAATACATAATCACCATCACAATTGTCGCAATAATTGTAGTAATAGCTAGTGTAATCGCAGGTGGATACCTCAGCACAGGCATACTGCAGCAAAACACGAACCCCGTAACGCTCAACGCAGCAGGAGCCACATTCCCCCAGCCACTGCTTACCGCAATGATCACAAAATATACCTCAACAGTTAACTCAAAAGTAGAAATCAACTACGACGGTGTAGGCAGCGGACAAGGAATAGCTGATTTGGAAAGCAAAACAGTAGATTTTGCTGCGTCAGATGCCCCATTAAGCTCCTCAGACGCTGAAAAAGCCCCAGATACACTCCACATACCGGAAACCATAGGAGCAGTCACAATTGCCTACAACCTGCCAGGAGTCCCGACAGGTTTACATCTCACAGGCAAAGTCATCTCCGACATCTTCCAAGGCAAAATAAACACGTGGAACGACCCAGCAATCCAAAGCATAAACACAAACATCACCCTCCCAGCCAAACCAATACAAGTCGTACACCGCTCCGACAGTTCCGGAACAACCTTCATCTTCACTGGATACTTAAGCGCATCAAGCAACGATTGGAAAAACGCGGTCGGACAAGGCAAAACTGTAGCTTGGCCTCTTGGAATTGGAGCACAAGGCAACCCCGGCGTTGCATCAGTCGTCCAAGGAACACAGTTCATGATTGGATACGTCGAACTTGCCTATGCACTGCAAAACAGCATGACAGTCGCGGCGGTTCAAAATCCAACCGGCAACTGGATTACCCCAAGTCTCAGCTCGATTCAAGATGCCGTGCAATCAGTAGCATCAAGCGGTTTGCCAGCAGGCGACCAAAGCTGGGCGAACGTCAACCTCCTCAATGCTAACGAACCACAAGCCTACCCGATAGTGAGTTTTACCTATTTGCTAGTTTACAAAGAGCTAAATGTTGTACCAGGAGAAACTCAGGCCAAAGCAACAGCAGCTGTCCAGTTTCTATGGTGGGTGGTACATGATGGCCAAGGAATTGCACCAAACTTAGAGTATGTAACGCTCCCACAAAACGTGGTGCAAATAGATGAAAAAACAATCCAATCCATAACATTCAACGGACAACATCTGCCTACAAGCTAAACAAAAACCAAACCACTTTATCAAATTCTCTTAAGATTTTTCCAACAGCCTTTTTCGGAGATACGGCTAGGCTTAAATAGTATATTGGAACTGAAAAGTTGCAGAAGGGCTTTATGATGTGCCGTCGTGGCTCAGCCCGGTAGAGCGGCTGGCTGTTAACCAGTCGGTCAAAGGTCCGAATCCTTTCGACGGCGCCACTTCCCAGTTACAAGATATACCAGTTTTTTTCTTTTATCTACTTCTAACAATCCTCAAAACGCCCAAGTTTTCCGTTGTATGGACTGCTTTTTTTGGTGTGGTCGATGCGCGGAACCAAACTCGAACCGTAAAAGTTCAATTAATGTGATAGCTTCAAGCAGCGCTTGCTCTAAGTTCCAGCCAAGAGGAGGCAGCCTTTAATGGGCTACGTCGCTGACTCGTTTAAGCCTCCGTGTCTTCTGGGACACTATCCTTGCATGAGTAGTCCTTCATCAGAAGACTGCGCTTTAATTGATACTTGCTCTAAGGATTTGTTTTTCTGCAAATTCGCGAAGCTTGCATATCCTGATGGAACTGACATTTCTTGCAAGGTCTACAGTTTTAATAATCGAAATTGCACGCATGGCAGCGGATCCTGCTCTAGGCGAGCAGTTCTCGAGCATCGATGTTTTGGAGGACTCTAATTTTGTCTGAAGCATCTGATAACACCGCCAACACTTCTAGCAACACCTGTTTAAACAGTTTAGCGGATAAATGCCGAGGTATTGAGGCGAGAGCTTATCACATTATTGATGCTTCTGAAGTTGAGTTAAAACCCTGTGAAATTGTCCGAATCATTCATAGCGGCAAGAAGCCCAAGGACATAACGCCTGGGCAATATACCACTGTCCGTGTAGTTTGCGCAAAGTTGCTTCAAAAAGGTCTAGTGGTTCAGGCCTTATCCGGGAGCATACTGTAACAAAATCACCTACGGGGTGCGGTTTGTTCCGCTTTGCGTGCACAACATAAGCTTGCGGTCTTTTGTCTGTCAAGATGTCAAGAGCTGGGAGAAGGATGAGTTTGTGGGAGGCGTCAAGATTCATGTTTGTTTTGGTTCTGAGAGGCGCAAGATTAGCGGTTATATCGCTTGCGATGTAGGAGGGATGAGTCATGATGCCTGTATGTTGGCTATACATCGTTGGTTTGACATTGCTGAAGGACATTTGGGTTTTGGCTTAGTTGATTTGGAGTTGTTGACTTTTGAGTTCAACAAGGACTATCATGGTGTCAGGATTGATGGGGTTCAGTGCATCACTAAAACTGATTTACTGGGGATTATTGACAGGACATACCAAAAGGAAGAGGATGTTATTCGTCGAGAGCGGAAATTCACTAAGTCTATGAGTGTTAATAAGTTTGAACAAGAGATCCGCAAGGGCACTTTTGAAATTGAGAAGTCTCAGGAACGCTATGAGCTGCAGCAAGAAGTCAAACGCAATTCTGAAGCGTTAAAGTTTACCAATAGTCGGCTGCTGCAGATGGAAAAGATGCAGGAAGCAACTTTTACGGTTCTTGTGAAAATTAATGAGGCTTTAACTAAGCTTGGCGATGTTGAGGGCGATCCTGGGCGGTTGGTTGATGGCCAGAAAAAGCAAGGGGAGTATGCCAGATGACGCTTCAGATTTTGGTTGATTGCCCTTGCCGTCATTGTCCGTGGAAGCTTCGGAGTAAATGTGACCGTTACGCGAGAGTTTGCATGGAGTTGCGTAGTTGCAGTAACTGCGACCAACATATTGAGCTATGCGTCAAGGAGGCTTTTGGTTGAGTTATAAAGAGCGGATGCACCCAAAAGTTAGTGCTGCCGAAATGGAGGTTTTCAAGGCGTTAAGTGCCGAGGGCTTAACTGGCGGGTTGCTTACTCAGGAGCGAATCATTCTCAAGTCTACTGTTCCTGATTTTTGCTGGCCGCTTAAGTGCAAAGTTGTTTTTTTGGATGGCAGGCAAGTTCACTCAACAGATAGAGCGGAGAGTCGAGATAAAGAAATCGATAATTTGCTGGAGCTGCAAGGTTGGGATGTTTTGCGGATTGTTTATGATCCGCCGTTGACTGCAAAGGCTTTGGAAGTTGTGATGGCTCAGGTTAAAGATTTTCTCGGGGAGGCTTCTTAGAATGTCTCTTCATACTGCTTTAATGGCAGTTAAAACCTGTTCAAAAGCTATTTCAGCACTATGCCTCAGGCATGGGAAAAGTCCATGCTTTTCAGAAGCCACAGGTATCGTCAGTCGCTGAAAAAGTGGCTGCATGTTTCTTCCTACAGCCCAAAGAAGGGTTATTTCATTGCAATATTTGATGATGTTACTGAACGCAAGAAAGGTGAAGAAGCATTACTGGAGAGTGAGTTAAAATACAAGAATCTTGCCACACATCTCGAAGAGGTCGTTGAGGAACGCACTAGACAACTAAAAGATTCTGAACGTTTAGCCGCCATCGGTGCAACGGCAGGCATGGTTGGGCATGACATTCGCAATCCATTGCAGGCTATTACGGGCGATTTGTATTTAGTTAAGACTGAATTGGAAGAGCTTCCCGATCACCAACAAAAGAAAAATGCTATGGAAAGTTTGGATGAAATTCAAAATAACATTGATTACATAAACAAGATAGTTGCTGATCTGCAAGATTATGCCAGACCGCTTAATCCACGTGCCCAAGAAGCCAATATAAAATCAATATTTAATGAAACCGTGAAAAAGAACGGCATACCCAAAAACATCGAAGTGACTACTGAAGTGGAAGACAAAGCCGAAAGAATAATGGCGGACCCAGATTATCTCAAGCGTATTGTCTCTAATTTAACCCTAAATGCAGTGCAAGCCATGCCTAACGGCGGAAAATTAACTATTCGAGCATTTGCCGACAAGAAAACTAATGATGTTTTGATAACGGTAAAAGACACGGGGGTTGGAATCCCTGAGGACGTAAAGCCAAAGCTGTTTACGCCTATGATGACTACCAAATCTAAAGGTCAAGGGTTCGGTTTAGCAGTGGTTAAACGCATGGCTGAAGGTTTAGGAGGAACAGTCACTTTTGAAAGTACCGAAGGAAAAGGTACTACTTTCATAGTACGGTTGCCCCCCCCCAAGAGCTAAACGGTAAATGGACCTACAAGTTGTGATAATTTTATGGATTTTGGAAAAAGAATTCGGGAAACGAGGCGTGGAACAATTCAGAAAAAGGTTGATTCTATGACTTATCACTGCAACAATATTTTATTTTGAGACTACTGATTTGGGAATACTTATATTTCTTGACTGTGAGAAATAAAATAAAATCTTTTGGGAACGCGGTGCTTGTTTGCCTACAAACAAAGAAACCAGTAATAAGCAAACGATTGCCAAACGCAAACAAGTTAAAGAAAAAAGCGAGCTAAGCTCTCAGACTTTAATTGGTATTTTGGGCAGCATTCAAGAAGCTCTTTATGTGCTTGATCATGACTGGAACATCGTTTATATTAATAATATTGCGGCGGGCAAAGCCGGCTTGCCTAAAAATTTATTGGGTAAGAATTTTTGGGAAGTTTATCCAAAACTTCTTGGAACAATAATTGAAGAAAATTATCGTTCTGCTATGAAAAACAGAGAAATTAAACGCTTTGAGAGTCGCGGGCATTATAGCGACCCATTGTATGAAATTTCTGTCTTTCCCTCAGCCGAAGGAATTACTGTCTTAGGTACAAATATTACTAAGCGAAAGGAAATAGAAGACGCACTAAGAGCTACTGAGCAACAGTTAAAGATTATAACAGAAAACTCTCAAGACGGAATCAACCTACTTGAATTAAAAACCGGGAAATATATTTTTATGAATCCTGCGCAGGTAGCACTAACTGGTTTTACAGCCGATGAAATAAACAACATCTCAGCTGAGGAAGCATATCAACGTACGCATCCAGAGGACAGACAACTTACGATTGCTCAGCAAAAGAAGGTCGCTGCAGGCGATGATACTTCTGAACCGGTAGAGTATCGCTGGAAGGTTAAATCAGGAGAATATCGATGGTTCAGCGACAGCCGAAAGCTTGTCCGTGATGAAAAAGGCAAGGCAGTAGCAATGGTCGGTATAAGCCGCGACATTACTGAGCGCAAGAAAGCCGAAGAAGCTCTAAAACAAAGTGAAGAGCAAGCCCGCCAACGCGCTGAAGAACTGCAGAAGCTTATGGATATGATTCCAGCTGCCATCTGGGTATCGAATGATCCAGAATGCAAGGTTATAGTTGGAAATCAAACTGCAAACCGTTTCTATGAAGCGGCTGGAGGAGAAAACGTTTCAGCAGGACCGGCGAGCGGAGGACAGAAAGATACAACAAGGCGATTTTTCAAAGATGGAAAAGAACTCCCGCCTGAAGAGCTCCCAATGCAAGAGGCAGCTTCTAAGAAGAAAGAAATCAAGAACTCTGAGCTGGAGGTTTTGGCGCCTAGCGGAAGAAAAATGACAATATTAGGCAGCGCTAAGCCGCTTCTAACTAATGAAGGAAAGGTACGGGGTTGTCTTGCAGCGTTTATCGATATCACTGAACGCAAGAATACCGAAGATACGCTGAAGACAACATTAAACCGCTTTTACAGAAGCCTTGCGAATATGCATGGGGCTATTTTGCTTGTTTCTGATGAGAGTCGAGTTGAGTTTGCCAACCAATCATTTTGCGACTATTTCAGTTTAAAGGAATCACCTTCAGACTTAATAGGACTCACCGCCGGTGTAATCATTGAAAAAATCAAGAAAGGTTACGTGTATCCTGACCAAGAAGACACTCGAATCAAGGAAATAGTTACTGCAGGGAAAACCGTGACCGGCGAAGAAGTTGCAATGAAGGGCAACCGCACTTGTCTGCGAGATTTTATTCCTCTACCAACGGCTGGAAAAGCGTTCAGTCGATTATGGCATCATATGGATATAACGGATCGCAAGAGAGCCGAAGACACAATAAAGGAAAGTGAGCAGCGCTGGGCAACTACTCTATCAAGCATCGGTGACGCAGTTATCGCTACTGATACAAAAGGGAAAATAGTATTCATGAATAATCAGGCTGAGTCGTTAACCGGTTGGAAACTAGAGGAGGCCTCGCAGAAACCAACTAAAACAGTTTTTAACATTATCAATGAGCGTACTCGTTTAGAGGTTGAAAGCCCAATTGAACGAGCGCTAAGAGAGGGCATAGTTGTTGGCTTAGCAAATCATACTGTCTTGATTCGAAAAGATGGCAAGGAGATCCCGGTTGACGATAGCGGAGCACCCATAAAAGATGGAAACGGCAAAACTACTGGCGTTGTACTTGTGTTCCGAGATATCACACAGCGAAGGCAAGCTGACCAAGACCGCGAAAGGCTCTCAGCTATTGTTGAATCCACTGACGATGCTATCATCGGAAAGACTCTTGATGGAACTATTACCTCTTGGAACAAAGCTGCAGCGAAACTGTATGGATATACAGCAAGTGAAGTGATTGGTAGGCCTATTTCTGTTGTTATTCCAACGGATCACATGAATGAGTTTAAGCAGATTCTCGATAGGCTTCACAACGGTGAGCGGATTGAACACCGCGACACAATACGGCTTCACAAAGATGGTACTCGCTTAGATGTTGATGTTACGGTTGCCCCGATCAAGAACAGATACGGAGAGATTGTTGGTGCATCAACAATCGCTCGTGACATTACTGAACGCAAGAAGGTAGAGGAAGCACTTAAAGAAAATGAGCAGCTCTACCACACTGTGTTTGATAATAGTCAAGATGGATTCCAATTGATTGAGTTAATATATGACAAAAACGGAAAGCCAATTGACCACAAGTTCTTGAAAGTTAACCACGCCTATGAATCAATAATTGGAGTAAAAGCAGACGACATTCTGGATAAGACTGCAAAATATATTTCTCCAAACCAAGAGTTCCATTGGCTTGAGGTTCCTGATAGAGTTGCCAAAACTGGAATATCAGAGCATGTTGAGCTATATAACAAGGACATTGGCAAGTGGCTAGACTGTTTCTACTTCCGCTATTCCAAAAATGTTGTTGGGACACTTTTCAGGGATATCACAGGGCGCAAAAAATTGGAGAAACAACTTCAAGATTCAGAACGTTTAGCCGCTATCGGTGCCACGGCAGGTATGGTTGGACATGATATTCGAAATCCACTGCAGGCTATAACAAGCGACGTATTCTTGGCTAAGTCGGAATTAGCTTGCTTTCCAGAGAGTGAAGAGAAAAAGAATGCTTTGGAGAGCATGTGTGAAATTGAGAAAAATATAGATTACATTAACAAAATTGTGCAGGACCTTCAGGACTACGCTAGACCTCTTAACCCAAAGATTGAAGAAAGCGACTTGAAATCCATTGCCGAGGCATTCATTACAAAAAACGGTTTGCCAAAAAATATTAGGGTTGAATTAAAAATAGCGGATCAAGCTAGATGGATTAGAGCTGACTCATACTACCTGAACCGAATCTTGTTTAATTTAGTTACTAACGCTGTTCAGGCAATGCCCAACGGAGGCACTTTAACAATAAGTGCGCATAAAGAAGCGAACGACACTATCTTGGCGGTAAAAGATACGGGCGTTGGAATTCCGTGTGAAGTTCAGGATAAAATGTTTACGCTCATGTTTACAACAAAGTCTAAAGGACAAGGCTTCGGTTTGCCGGTTGTTAAGAGGATGACAGAATCGCTGGGAGGCACAGTTACATTTGAGAGCCAAGAGGGAAAAGGAACAACCTTCACTGTACGTTTGCCCCCCCCCCAAGAACTAAACGGTAAATTGGTATACAAGTGAGCATAGATAGTTTTTTAAGAAAGAGACTATATCTTCTGCGCTGAATTTGGCAGGGGAGCACTTGCTCTAGGCTATTCTGAGTTCGCCCCCTTCATCCAAAAGTTGTGGTGAGCGGCTTTCTAGGCATGACGCATAAACGAGGAAACAGACGTTCGTCCAAATCCTATGCGATTCGCGAACAGCTGCATGATGCACATAGGTTTGTTAGCGGTGAAGCTTTTCGTGACAGACTAATCAGTGAAACTGTCTGCTTAACTACCATTGATGCGGTTGTGCGGCACTTAGCAGAAACATTTGAGCAAGCCGCCGCCGAAGCCGTGCCTGAAGTAGAGCCAGGTCTAGTTCTTAGCAACACTGTTGGCGACGGCGCATTCCAATCGTTAGAAGCATAAGGAGGCATAATAGACGGAGACAAATGAAGAGGAAATCGAGCAACCAGAGATTTGTCCGGACGCTAACAAAAACCCCGTTTGCCCTTACATCACTGCCATACACACAAACACGGCTCAAGTAAACAGAATAGAAAATGCGCTAGTGGGAGAAGACTTGCAGTCGGGCCTTGTGGCTAAAGTTCAACAGCTTGAAGTAACCCAAAAAATCCTCATAGCGTTAGGAAGCACGAGTCTGGTTGGCTTGGTTAGTCTTGTCATTATCTTGTTTGAGAGGTTGGTGATCCGGTAGTGTCAATTGTTATTCCAGCCGCTGAAACGGTAAAGCTCAGCGAAGTTAAGACGGATGGGCAGAACCCAAATAAAATGAGCAGAGAGCAGCTCGAACGGCTCAAGAGTTCTATCAAGAAATGGGGCTTCATCGTTCCCATCATTACCAACAAGGACCTCTTGATAGCGGATGGAGAACAGCGTTATACAGCTGCTAAAGCCTTGGGTATGGCTGAAGTTTCAGTTATTCGCTTGCCCGTTGAAGACGTCGACCGCAGGTTACTTAGACAGGTTCTCAACAAGCTCAGAGGCGAACACCAAAAAGACTTAGACCAAGCCGAATTTGATCGCATAATCCAAGCGGGAAGAGAAGATGATCTCAAGTATCTGCTTATGCTTTCCGATGAAAAACTGAAAAACTCAAATGAAGAGAAAGGCATCAGCTTGGCTGCCTCTTTTGAAGTTATTATAGAATGTGATGATGAGACAATCCAAGAAGCCGTTTATAACAAACTAATCGGTGAAGGATACAAATGCCGAGTTTTGACTTTGTAAAAACGTGGAATAAGCCAAGCAGTTTCCGCGCTCAGTCCGTCATAGGAAGCTTCACTCTTGTTGATTGCAAGATGGAAAAACACTTCACAGGAACGATCCCAATAGATGATGGCGCTTGGCAGATAGGCGTAATTGTTGGCCGCAGTGGCACAGGAAAAACAAGCATCGCAAAAACACTCTTTCCCGAGAGCTATATCAAAGGTTTTGCTTACACGCATGAATCCATACTTGACGATTTTCCAGAGGGACAACAAGTTAATGAGATAACAAAGAACCTCTGCAGTGTGGGCTTTGCTTCTCCGCCCGACTGGCTCAAAAGCTATGACGCTTTAAGCCAAGGTGAAAAGATGCGTGTGGACATCTCAAGAGCTCTTAGCTTAGAGCAGCCAACCATCGTATTTGACGAATTTACAAGCGTTGTAGATAGAGAAATTGCCAAAGTCAGCGCCTACGCAATAAGCAAAGCCGTTCGAAGAACAAACAAGAAATTCATAGCCGTAACATGCCACTATGACGTTATCAATTGGCTGGATCCCGATTGGGTTTTCTGCACAGACACAATGGAGTTTAGCCGAAAAAAAGAAGCAGGCCGCCCGTTGAGCTCCAAGTTTATCGGTGCGGCTCTTCCCTGTGGCAAATGTTTCGGCAATATCACTATCTAAACAGCAAACTCGGCGCCGGAGTCAGATGCTACGCAGCAATCTATAATCAAAATCCCATTGCCTTTATCGCTGTAGCGCACGTCCGCATGAAAGCAAATTATTATCGGGTTAGCCGCCTTGTAGTCTTGCCTGATTACCAGGGCATCGGTATAGGGAAGCGTTTATTGAATTTTGTTGCTGAGCGTTATACGTCTCAACTGCCGGAGATTCCTTTCTATATAGTTACGAGTAATCCTCAGCTCATCCGAAGTAACTTGTATGGTTGGCGTGTGAAGCGTGTTGGCCATGGCTCTAGTGGCAGAAATGATAGCAGGATAAATCGGGAGCTTGTGAAGTCAAATTCCAAGCGACGTCTAAGCGTATCCTTACAGTATATTCCTCAGAAACACTATGGAGGCGCCACTTTTGCGTAATTCTGCAAAAGATAGAGTAGGTTTGTCACTGCCCAATAGTTTGCGCGGCAAACATTGCCGTGGTCTTGGTTGTAGGCGAAAAATCTCTAGGACAAACAAAAGTGGTTACTGCCGAAGTTGTTTTGGCCGTTTTGTGCTTCATGCTAAAGGAACCAAAGCACATTTAAAGTCCCCTTAAAGTCAAACAGTTAACTTTTTTTGTTTTGAGTTTGGGAACAACTTGTTTTTAACGCTTACGTTTCTTGAAGTAGACCAGAAAACCAGCACCTATTACAACGGCTGCCGATGTTCCTGAAGCAACAGCTACAGTTGCAGTCTGGAAAGGTTCTGGCTTCGCTATTGTAAAGTTGATAGTTTGTGAAGCACAAATGTCTCCAAACGTGTCATTAGCGAAGACTGTTAAAGTATGCAGACCGATTGTCATGTTGGTTAGGGTAGTATTGCCCGTTAAGGTTACGTTTTGTTCTCCATCAAGACTATAACCTATCCAGTTGGCCTCTTTATTTATCGAGAATGCTAAGGAAACATTACCTTCAGGATATGTCTGGTTTAGCGGCGACAAAACCGATATTTTTGGTGGAGTGACCTCCTGCTCATAATTCAGTAGAAAAGATGCGGTGAACGGCTCCATGAGCGGATACCGATCCTTGTTCTGTGAATCTATTACATACGGGATATTGCCTATGCCAGTACTGTCTATTTCGGCAGCCTTAGGATAGCTTGTCAGGTAGTTGCTCCAATAGTTGCCGCCACCAGGGTAACCATCATCCCAAATATTACCCGTGGATTGCGAATTGAAACTAGCCTCATAAGCCTGTGCTACATTGTCGACAAAGTTGTTATGGTAAACGGTATTGTTCGAAGCGCCCCAGAACATGAGTCCGCAGCCTCCACCAATGGCTGTATCTGAGCTTTTTTCTATGTTATTTCCAACAATCAGGTTATTCGTTGTTTCAAGAAAAGACATACCATCATAGTTGTTTGTTAAGGTGTTTCCTGTTATGATGTTTGAATTTCCGCCTTCAACATCGATTCCAGCGGTTGGTTCATCAAGAGAAAGAATTCCATTTCCTGTTCCTGTTATTGTATTATTGGTAATTGTGGCGTTTGCCATGAAAATTAATTGAATGCCAAAGTAGCTACCTGTAACAGTGAAGTTCTCGACAGTTATATTTGAAGCGAACGATAAGTCAGCTGTTGGTGGGTTACTGTTACTTCCCCAGTTGCCTATCGAAAGAATGCCATTGACGGTGAACCCGTTTCCGTTAAATAATATGTTACTTTTTTCTACTGTAATGCTCCCATCAACGTCGCTTGCCAAAATGTAGGTGTCGCCACTTTTTTGAATTGGAGCTGAAGGCGGACTTACTGTGCCGTCTGCGTTGATGGTGATGTCGCCCAAATAATGAAATTCTGTTAATGAAATGGAATCAGATATGACCGATACTGTGCCCGAGCTATAATTGGTTACAAAAAGTTCGCCTTTGGAAGAGTCATAAGTTATGTCCATAGGTCCATCACCCACGCTTACGGTTGCAATTACGGTGTTGTTGTCATCCGATATAACTGAGACAGTATTGTAACCATTGTTGGTCACGAATACTTCCCCGCTTTTGGAGTCATAGGCAACTCCTTTGAGACCCAAACTGGTTGCGCCAGTCACGCTTGCAACCACAGTATTAGTTTTATCTGAAATAACTGAGACAATATTGGATGCAGAGCTGGCTACGAAAACCTCGCCTTTACCGGAATCAAAAGCTAAGCCCCAAGGTTCATGCACTACAGGTATTGTAGCTACAACAGTATTGGTGTTGTCCGAGATAACTGAGACTGTGTCAGAGTCATCATTTGTCACGTATATTTGACCTCTTGCTGGATCATAGGCTATTCCCGAAGGCTCACTTCCCACGTTAACGGTCGCAACCACCGAGTTAGTATCGTCCGATATAACCGAAACTGAATCATTGACGCTATTGGATACAAAAACTTCTCCTTTGCCAGAATCATAAGCAACTCCTATGGGCTTATCTCCAACTGTCACGTATGCAATTACAGTATTAGTGGCATCTGAGATGACTGAAACATTGTTATTTCCCCAGATTGTTGCGAATATTTCATTCTTGCCTGAATCATATCCCATATCGTTGGCAGGTGTGTCGGTCACAGTTGCAATCACTGCGTTTCTGCTATCTGAGACGACTGAAATGCCGTTGACTTGGTCGGACACATATATTTCGCCTTTGCCCGAATCATACACCAGAGTATTAAGCTGATGGCCCCCTATCGGTATAGTGTTTATTGCGACCCCGGCGAAGACTAAGTTGGTCACTGATGTCGCAAGTATGAGTGCCAGAAGAATTGAGACAGCCCCCGTTCTCTTAACGCTCTTAACAAAATTATTTGCAAGCGTTGAGTTGCACCTTTTGCTCATTCTCATCAAACATTAGCTTAGAAATGGTTCTCGATAAAAGGTTTTTTGTCATGCTTCCTGGACTAATAGCATATTTTTAAGTTCAGATTTCTTGACTAAGCCGAGTTCGTGCATTTAGTTAACTGCTTCTTTGAAGTCAAGTGCTTAAATAGCGCTTGCTTCCTATTGTTGATTTAATCTCTCGCAAGTTAGTGGGTTTGGCTTTCGAACTAACACCCTGTCTGCCTTTAGCCAAGGGCAAAACAAAAAGATTTGGAGTGTATCATTATACCGAATCGAAAATCTCCCAGAGGAGTCGCTAGAAACTTCATTCGGTACACTGCTAAGTTTGACCGTATGAAAAAAGAATCAATTAATACTGTAACTGATGGCGAGGTTTTAGCTGAGCTGGGCAGAGCTTTTCCGGATGATCCGCCTACTTCAGCGGTTTTTCCTGAAGGCTTTATTGACATTATTGGCTTAGTTTTAGAGGATACACGCGGAGAAGGCGCCATAGATCCTCATGTTAAGCCCGCGCAAGAAACAATTGAAGACTTTATGAAATCTCAGAGGGAAGGTTCACTACAGTAATGCCAACAATTCAAGAACGTCTCGCAACCATTGAGACCAAGCAGGACTACATCATCAAACAACTTGACACTATCGTTACCAATCATTTGCCTCACATTTACAAGCGCCTCGAGCAATTGGAAAACTGCAAAGCTATTGATGGGAGCTGGATCCGCTTTGCAAAGCCAGTGGCGATTTCACTTATTAGTTCAGCTCTAAGCGTAGGCTTGACGTATTATTTTCTCAAAATCTGTTAATCAAAATATCGTGGTGATGCCGAAGTATGGATTTTAAAAAGGAAAAAGCATGGCTGGAGATTCTATGCGAAATCGCTGAGTTACCTATGGGGCTGCAGGAGATTGTCTTCGTGGATATTGTTGAGTCTGCGAAGAACCGGATTGCTACAATTAAGCGAATTATGGATGCGAATGAAAATTGAGGCGTTCTCAAGCAGAGTTGATTTATACCGTTTTCGAAGTGCTACATAGTCAGCCCCTAAAAATTACACACATCATGTACAAAGTTAATATCAACTGCCTGATTTTGCGCAATATCCTGAATATTTTGATGCAGACGGATTTGGTTGAAGTGAAGATTACAAGCAAGCCGCCTAAAGGCAAACGTTTGACGTCTGCTGCAAATACCCGATATAGTGAAATGTACGGGTTAACTGAAAAAGGCGAAAAGTTTTACCTTGAAGCTCGCTCAGCTACAAGAGCAATTAACGAGTTAATTGAAGCATCTGAGAAGCAACGCTACATCTTTGATGCACAAAAAATGAAAGCTAACACAATTGGTTGAAGTGTCAATTTATGTCAACTCCCCCGGAAGATGTTGAAGGCCAGCGTATAGCAGCGTTGGAAGAGGCTCTTGGAATAACCTCAGAAATGCCTCAACAAGTCTGCGCAGCGGGTAAACAGCCAAAGGAACCGATGGTGAGAATGACCTTGCCGCTTTTTCATCGACGCAAAACAATGCTTATAGCCTATCATAGCGGTCACCTAAATCCTTTAGCTCTTAGGCAGATGGCTATTGAATTTGAATGCACTGAAGCTGCTTTGCTTGATGATTTAGAAGACCGTGCGAATTGGGAGCAGTTTATCTGGGCAAATCAAGAGGCTCATGAGGATGGTAAGGCGTTGCTTAATCAGTTGCAGTTGGCTAGGGAAGAAGCCCTTTTTTTGATGAAAACCTGTAAGTCTGCTAATGCTCGGGTCGGCGCGATTGGCAAGTTCATTGACTCTATTAAAGCTGAGATTGAGGTTGGGCAAAGTTTAGGTTTGTTGCCTAAGCAAATATCGCCAGCGGTTGTTGTGCAGCAGAATAACGTTACCCAGGTAACTGCTAAGACTGAGACTAAAATAACGATTGATATGACCAAGATGTCTGAAGATGATAGAAAAGCCCTCCTACGCGCTGAAGAGGCTCTCTCAAGAGCAGAGACAGCAGCTGGCCCGCAGTAATCTGCAGTATTACGCACGTTATCTCGGGTACATTGACACTGCTTGGTTTCAAGACGAATGGTATGAACTGCTTCAACCCGAAAATGACCAGAAGCATTTTAGCCCTTTGCCCTGGCATAACAGAGCGTTAAAACAGTTTCACCTTGAAGCACCACGCAAACACGCAAAAAGCGAATGCGTCTCCATAAACTATCCCTCCTGGCTAATTGGGAACTTTCCCGAAATTAGAATCGGGATCGTCAGCAAAACAGCCCCTTTAGCCGAGCAAACTGTTGCGGCCATACGCAACCGGATTGAGAACGACCAGCACTACATCAACGTTTTCGGCGACCTGAAGCCTAAAACCCCGCAGAAATGGACCGATAGCGAATTTTACGTTAACCGCAAAACCATCAGCAAGTTCCCAACGCTATACGGCTGCGGTCTAGGCGGCTCCTTAACCGGACGTGGCTTTGACCTAATCATTGCCGACGACATCATAGATGAAGAAAACGTTAACACGCCCAATCAGCTCGAGAAAGTCAACCGATGGTTCTTCAAAGTCCTGCTGACAACTCTGTTTTCCCATGGCGCCACTTTAGTGATCGGGACTCGGTGGCATTACGCAGATCTTTATAATGACTTAATTCAGTCAGTGGTGAAAGGCGGCAAAGGTTGGCCGTTTAAAGTCTATAAAGCCATCCAAAACTATGAGGGCGTCGAGAAAGGCGAAGTGCCTCAGGTGCTCTGGCCGCAAGTGTGGTCTTACGAGCGTTTGATGCAGAAAAAAGCCGATATCGGCACAGTCTATTTCAATTCACAATATCAGAATGACCCGACAGGCATGATGGGTGACTTGCTTAAGTCGGAGTGGCTGCATCCCTGGAATGAAACAGATAACAACTTTGTGCCCTCGGCTCACTTGCCAAAATATGCTGGTGTGGACCCAGCTCTCGGCGAAGGCGACTTATTTGCAGTTAGCACCGCGAGCTTTGACCGGGTTCTTAACCGGATGTATCTCTATGATGTTTACGCTAAGCTTTTGCCGTATCCGGCTGCAGTGCAATTGTTGCTGCAGCTTCACGGGATCCATAACTATGCTAAGATCTATGTGGAGTCAAATGCTTTCCAAAAAGTAATCATGTATATGCCCCAGCTGCAAGGACTCCCGATCGTGCCTACAGTAACCAGCAAAGGTAAAGAAGAACGCCTGATCCCGCTAAGCAGCCACTTTGAATCTAGACGTGCAACCCTTAACCCCGCCTGGCCTTACACTCAAAGCGAGTTCTATCAAGAGTGGGTCCAGTTCCCAAGGAGTGCACATGACGACGCACTGGACTGCGTGGAAGTTATGGCTCGAAACCTTCTCGGCGTCACCGCGATGCCGCAAGGAAAAGGCGTAGCTGTAGTTAAGAAAAAACAACCAATCGAGGATGATTAAAAATGGTCGATGAAATTTTGGTTTCTGCAAGTGCAAAAGACGAGATTGTCAAAGTTCTCAGTATGGAACACGCATCACGTATGCGTAGCTTACATATTCGCATTAACGGGGTAGAACAATTCAAGAATGTGATAATTGATGAAATAGAAGTTTCTATCACGCTTGAAGCCTCTAAGAAATCTGAACCTGAAAAGAAACAGTGAGAGGTTTTAGATGGTTCTGCTGAGAAAAGATCTTTCGTTAACGATACCTAACCCGCTACGCAACGTGCCAAATGCCGTAGCAGTTTCTCAGCGTGAAACAGAGGTTCCCGTTGCTTGGCGTGGCGACTGGAACTTAATGGAGTACGTCAACAACTACAACTTGAAAGCCTCCGGAATCGGCTTTGTTAGCAGCCCATATACTCAGCCTTTGGGATCGCATTTGGGGAGTAACACCCGTTGAGGATCTGCCGAAGTTTAAGGCGTTATATAGCTTTGTTCCGCGTATCCAAGCTTCAATAGATGTTAAAGTTAACCTAGAGATTAGCAACGGGTTCACTTTGGAAGGCGGAGCAAATACTTTCCGCGATTTCTTGGAAGAATGGATTGAAAGCCATGATATGCTTGACACAATGCGATCAGAAGAGAAGGACGCGCAGGTTTTCGGCAGCAGCTACACTGAGCCGGTTATGGATGAAGACTCAGCCAAAGTTGAGTGGCTTAAAACTCTTGATCCAGAGTATATGCGGATTCGCCAAGATTGCTACAAAAACATATTCGGCTATGCCCAACTTAACTCATACCCGCCCGCAATTTTTTACCCTGAAGAAATTTATCGAACCCTCAATAATGTTTCCAGCTGGTTTTTTGAGAACGCTTACGGAACTTCTTCTCTGCGTTCAATATTGCATATTCAAGCTTTGATCGATGACTTCCAAGCTGATATGGCTAAGATCATGAAGGTTTACACTAAGCCGATGTTGATTGCGAAATGTGGTGGGAACGGTGCGCCGGGAATGCCTGAGCCATGGAGCGATCCACAACTAGATGTTATGTCAAATACTCTGGCTATGCGTGATCAAGGTACGGATCTGACTGTAAGAGGCGATGTCGAGGTCACGCCAATGTCTTCTTTAACCAAGGATCTGAAGGCAGAGTGGTGGATTGAATACTTGGAGCGGCAACGTGACAGCCAACTTGGTGTGCCTAAGATCTTTTTGGGAGAAACAGAAGGAAGCAACAGGGCTACTGCTGATGTTGTAATGCAGGAGTTTATAACTAGGCTGCGTATGCGTCAGAAACACCGCAGTGGCGTCTATGAACTGCAGCTATTTCCTTTGATCTTACGTGGCGACTTCCCAGAAGCCTTGATCATACCGGATAAGATCCCTAAGATAAAATGGAAGCCGATTTGGGAACCGCCAACAGATGTCAAGATGAGCCGCGTGATCGACCTGTACAATAACATGTTGATGGGCGATAAAGAAGCACGTGGCGAACTGGGCCTTCCGGAAAAGATCGATGGAGTCTTGAAAGCTCAGCCGACAGTTAACGCAGCTCAGCCAGTACCGGAGACACTGCCTGAAACAAGGCAATTTCAGACACCTGGGCAACCGCGGAAGGCTTTAGGTAAGGGTGTTCCTGCGCAGCTTGTAAGGGATGGGGCGGGGGCTTCGTATCTTGTGCGAGCTCTGTCTTGACTCCACGACAACATAACCGCAAAGAAAATAGATACCGCAACTATCAATGTCAAAATAGCCAACATCGGAGAAAACTCTGGAACCGTTGGCGATGTTGAAGATATAGGCGGAGAGGGTTGAGGGACCTCAATTGCACCAAAGGCGTAAACCTTACCGTCGAAATCGGTATCTGAAGATGCGCCTATATAGACCACGCCGTTTGCAATAGCAGGAGAAGACACCACAGCGGAATTTTTGCCAGGAACCGCGAAGCTCCATATGAAAGCACCCGTTGAAGCGTTCAATGCATACATATAGCCGTCTATTGAGCCACCATAGACAACTCCGTCTGCAACGGCAGGGGAAGAACTTCTGTCTATACTGTTGCTCCACAAGTATGCACCCGTTGTTGCGTTCAAAGCGTAAAAATTGTCTTCATATGAGCCAAAATAGACAACCCCGTTCGCCACTGCAGGAGTAGAAGTAATCGTAGAACTACTGGGGGAGCCAGTGGGATAGCTCCATGTTTTTGTCCCCGTGGAAGCGTTGAGTGAGTAAATGTTGCCGTCCTCTGAATTAACATAGACTAAGCCATTTGCAACTGTGGGGGAAGAAGATCCGTAGTTCCCTGTTGTATAGTTCCATATATTGGTGCCTTTGGCAGCGTTCAAAGCGTACAAATGGCCCTCTCCTGAGATTGCATAGACAAAACCATTAGCAACGGCGGGAGAAGAATCCGCGTAACTGCCGATTGTGCAGTTCCATGCTTTTGTTCCTTTGGCAGCATTCAAAGCGTAAACGTTGCCATCGGTACAGGTTACGTATACTAAACCGTTTGCAACGACTGGAGAAGAAAACCAAGAATCGCCGATTTTGTAACTCCATATTTTTGTGCCCGTTGCAGCGTTCAATGCGTACAAATTGTCGTCTTCCGCACTGACATAAACTACACCATTAGCAACAGCAGGAGAAGACGCAACAGCTTGCCCGTTGGTGTTGTAGCTCCATAAGTCTTCACCCGTCGCTGCATTCACAGCGTACATGTTGCCATTATCAGAGCCCACGTAGACTACACCGTCTAAAACGGCAGGGGAAGATGAGACCGAGTAATAAGCTGCAAAAGTCCAAAGGGTGAGGGTTTTGTTTGTAAGTGGCCCTGTTGAAGTAGAATAACCTGTATGTGTCAGGTCATGATGGAACATGGGCCACCAGTCTACGGCTGACTGCTGAGCATTAACCTTTGACCCATATATTGAAAACATCGATAAACACAGAATAGCAACAAATACAATTACCAATGTTTTCTTCAAGTTGCCTTTCATTCCTAATTGCAAAAGCATGGAGTAAAACTATCCTCACAGATTACTCTTTGAAACGGTTTACGCTAAAAGGCTTTCCGTAAAAGTTTCTTGACTAAGTTTAGTCCAAATTTCTTGACCAAGCATGGAGGGTGGAAAAGAGATGTATCGAGAGGCGGCTAACGCGATTCATGCTGTAAGAGCTGTACAAGCTGCGGTTGTTAACCCTAACGTGAAATCTTCTACTTGGTGCTTTCACAATTCGCAAAGTCCTAACACGTGCGTTAAATGCGAAGGTTACGACGGCGACGAATACGAGCTTGAAGACCCAGATGATCTGCGAAGTATCTTTCCCTATGGGGAATTTGTTGCTGATGATACATTCGCCTGCAATGTACATCCAAATTGCGGCTGTTTCTGCGTAAAAACCTCAGACAAATTAAACACTTAACCGGAGAATATGCGTTTGGAATTAAATTACGACGTCGACGTTAAAGCCAGCCTAGACGATCTCAGGAAAACAGGCGGTATCGAGGGGCAAGCTATAGACTCTTCTGTTAACAAAAACCGTTGGCAGGTTCCAGAGGAGGATCTAGATTATTTTTGCTCTTCCCTTCAAAAAGCTGATCTGCGAATTAATCACGGCACTTCCACTGAGACCGTGAAAGGAGTAGTTACTAAGGCTAAGCGTGTCGGTGATCAGGTTTTCTTTGAAGCTGAGGTCTCTGGGGACCCTGTGCTTTTGACGCAGATTGAAAAGAAATATTTGCGTATGGTTAGCCCCAAAGTAGTCTCAGATAACATCGTCTGCAGCTTATGCAGCGGCAAAACCAGAGACGCTGATATGACGATGATTCACCTTTGCGCAGGTGCTTGGGAGATTGTGCATCAGCCCCGCTGTGTAGAACTTAGTATTGTTGCGGATGGCGCTTATGAAAATAACAATTTTCGGTTTAAAGGGTTTGCAGCTGCCATGGATGAATCTCAGCGCCAAGGGCTAATTGCCTCTATCTGTGAGTGCATGGATAAGTCGCATTGCCCTTGTGGCCTAAAAGATTTGAAAGCAAAGTTACAGCCTGACTTACACGGGCTTAACATAAAAAAAGAAGGTAAAATTATGAGTGCAAGTGAAAACAAACCACCAATCACTCCGCCAGCAATGCCAGCTCCAGGGTCAAACCCGAAAGCCGGCACAGAATTGACGTATCAACAGCTAGAAGATGAATTAACAAAGAATACAGCGCAGATCATGGATGCCTGCAAAGCCGCAATTGCCGCTTCCGAAAAAAATCTGGAAGCAAAGCTAGAAACAACAGTGAAAGCTGCAGTTGAAGCCGCAGTTCCGAAGCCTCGCCCAAACGGGAAAGGCCAGTCAGGACCCGGAATCGGTGCAGGCGCAGGGACCCCTGGAATCGATGACGCACAACGCCTAAACAACATGTTTGCACGCAAGGGCAGTTTGAAGAAAGCTGGGCTCGAATTAGCTGCTGCCGCGAAACGGATGGACAGCTTAACCGCGGATATAACGCATACGGATCCTGAGGAGGCAGAGTAAGATGAGTTCTT